>JARKRC010000024.1 GCA_029974595.1 Ereboglobus sp.
CGGGCTACGGCCTCGAGGAGCAGTCAACCGCGCGCGAGGCAGTTCAGGCGGTCAAAAAAGCGCTTATGGCATGGTTCCGAGCTTGGGGTCGGCCGAACAAGCTAAAATGCCTTTTTCACAAAGGCATTTTTATACGATCGCCGGATCGGCCTGACCGCAATATCGCCCGTCGGCGGTCACGGCCGGGCCTCCCGCGACGCCGCGTCCGCGATGGCCCGGACCGCCGCTTCGACGGTGGGCTGGAAGAAGACGTGGCGTCCCCTGTTGGATTCGCGGATGAAAGCCTGAAGGCTCTCGCTCGCGAACCCGGAAAAATCGCCCGCGATGGCCGCGCGCATCCCGTAGTTGACGAATTTTTGCAGCATATCGCCCGCGAAGCGCGTTTTCAGGGCGAAAAAATCGGGGGAAAGACGCTCCGCCGGGATGACGACGCCCGCCGCGCCATTGTATGACGCCGTGGCGATAAGGTCCAGCGCGTCCTGCACGGAAGCGACAAAACCGTCCTCCAGCACCGCGACGGCGACGCCGCCGTCATTGATATAGCCGATCCTCATTCCAACCTCCCTGCACGGCCCATTCGCGGGCCCTTACGGACCTTGGCCCGCTGCTTCCAATAAACCACAATACGGTCCAAAAGGCAATCAAAAGCCGCCAAACAGGGCGAAAAGTGGTCATATCGCCTTGACGCCAAAAAAAGCATACAATAAAAATAGGAATACAATAGAATAGTGATACAAATCAAAAGATCGTTCAAGAAAGCGGGCGGCGATCGCGCTATACTGATACCATCAAAATGAAACGAGGTATCAGGCTGTGAGCAAACAGAGCTTTCATAAAACGGCATACGAGCATGTCGACGATTTCATCTATGGGCGGTCCGTCTATCCGGTCACGCTGAAAAACGGCATGGTGATCGGCGGGGGGACGCTGTATCCCGAGATCAACTTCACGCTGCCCACGATGATGGTCAACGCGGGCACCATGCCCGAGGTGCTGCGGCACTACCGCGAAATACTGACCGGCATCTGCGAGCGGGCGCGCGCCCTGGACGTGCCCGGCTTTGTGGCGGAGATCGAAACGCTGCCGCCCATGACGTTCAATCCCGAATGGGGCATCGAGGTCTGCGCGGCGGTGGTGGAGACGATCAAGGAGCACGCGGACAAATACGGCATCAAGGGCGCGGTGCGCATCACGCCCAACGACATCCGCGAGGGCAGCGACCTCGAGCACATGTGGCACGGCCGTCATTGGGACAACATGCTGAAAACGTTCGAGGGCTGCGCCCGGACGGGAGCCGACCTGCTCGCCATCGAGTCGGTGGGCGGTAAGGAGGTGCACGACGAGGCGATCATGTACTGCGACATCGCCAAATCGGTGTTTGCGCTGTCCGTGCTGGGCTGCACCGATATGGAGAAGCTGTGGACCGAGATCGTGGGTATCGCGGACCGGACGGGCACCATCGCCTCGGGCGATACGGCGTGCGGCTTCGCAAACACCGCGATGGTGCTGGCGGACCGCAATTACATCCCCAAGGTGTTCTCCGCCGTGGTGCGCGTGATGACGGCGGTGCGCAGTCTGGTCGCCATCGAGTGCGGCGCGAAG
>JARKRC010000039.1 GCA_029974595.1 Ereboglobus sp.
GACTTTGAGCGGTGCTGGCGCGGTAGGCCAATACGTCTCGTTTAAACTCTTCGCTGTATGGTGGTTTGTTTGCAGGCATTGTTGTTTGTGTTTTCTATTTTTACCTGTCTTCCCTGTCTACACTTTAGGGGTAACCTCATCTGTTTTCTTGTCAGCCTCTTTTCGTTCTCGTTTTTCGCCGTCGGTGCTGCCGCCCAAGACATCACGATTTCTGGTCCCGTGATTCTGAGGGACGACTCTTCGGACGCGATCCAGCTCGACACCCTGCCGGCACTCAAAAGCACATGGGACGTTTCCCCCGACGAAAAGCTCAGGCAGTTGGATGAATCCGCCCATGCATTCATAGTCCTGTACGTCGACGAAAAGGGTGTGCCACTCAAGCCACAGTTCATCGGAGGGGGCGGAGGGAATAACTACCTCGCATATCTCGTCCAAGGAAGCTGGACGCAACCTACATTCCACCCCGCCAAGCTCAATGGCAACCCCGTCGGCGCCAGCATTCGCTTCACGGCTATTTTTAACCCCGCATCAGCCTCGGAAAAAAATGAAGATGCCATCCCGCGTGTCCTGGCCGTTGCCCCCGTCCCCGTCACGTTGCAGCAATACAAGGATCTGAGAGCCGCGAAACAATCTCTCGTGATCGTCGCTGGCCTGCGGATTGATGAGAGCGGTGCGGTCACCGGTTGCACGTTTTCAAAAGAAACAAGGAAGCACGCTGAGGACTTCAAAGCTGAAGTCGACGCCGCCTTGGCGCTTTGGAAATTCGCCCCGGCGCGCGCTGCCGGCAAACCCATAGCAAGTAACCTCAGCATCAGGCTGCTCCTGCGTCCGCCTGAATACGACCCCGCGCCGGAGGCGCGTCCGCAACCCGTCAAAAGGCCACCGCCTGTATATCCTTTCGCAATGAAGAAAAGCGGAGTCTCCGGCGTGGTAACCGTCCAGTTTATTGTTAACAAAAAGGGTGATGTGGAAAATCCCATCGTGGTGCGATCCAGCCATAAGGGCTTTGAGGATGCGGCTATCGACGCAGTTCGGAAATGGAAATTCAAACCTGCCACAAAAAATGGAAAGCCGGTCGCCGCAAGAATGCAGATACCAATCAACTTTAACCTGAACAGGTAGGATGAAAAAACGGAAAACCATGAGCATACTGTTGATTATCATACTGGCTGTGTTCACCTTGCTGCTGGCCGGCGGCGCATATTACGGCGCGTTTTCGAAAATCGATTTTCGCATGGAGGAGCAGGGCGGCGAAATGCTCGTCTATGAGGAGATAACGGGCGACTACAGCCGGACGCCCGCGGTGATGGACAAGGTCTGCCAAGCATTGCTCAATGACGAGAAAATCGCGACAACCAAGGGCGCGGGCATTTATTACGACAATCCGAAGAAAGTGGAAAAATCGAAATTGCGTTCCGAGATCGGTTGCATCGTCGAGGGGCAGGATGCGGCGGTGCTCGCGCGTTTGTCGGCAAAATACAAGGTGAAGATGATTCCGCGCGGGCGTTATCTGGTGACGGAATTTCCGCACAAGGGAAAAATGTCCGTGTTGTTCGGCATCATGAAAGTGTATCCGGCCCTGGCAAAATACGCCGAAGCCAACAATCTCGCCGACGGCCCGCTGACGGAAATCTACGACGTGCCGAACAAAAAGATCGTATATCTGAAGCAAGTGACGAAGTGAGTGCGCGCGCATGTTTCGTATTTGTGCATCCGCGATAGGGCCGTAGCGCAGACTTCCAGTCTGCTGACGGTGAAGCCGCAAAGCACAATCCGTGCAGGCTGGAGGCCTGCGCTACGAAAGGCATTCGCATTTCGGGAAACAAAAAAAGCAGCACGGTGGGTGGCCGTGCTGCTTGAAGGGTCTGGAAAGCGGTCGGGAGGTCCGCTTCTATTTTTACTTGATGCCGGCGTGGTATTCCTGGAGCGAGTAGATCGGGCGCGTGGGGTTCTTGATCCGGACGGCCATGCCTTTGGCGGCGGCGCTCGCGGCGGCGAGTGTCGTCATGTAGGGCACGCGGTGCTTGATCGCGGCTTTGCGAATGTAGGAATCGTCCTTCTGGCTCGCGCGTTTGCTGATGGGCGAGTTGATGATGAACTGCACGAGGCCGTTCTTGATGTCGTCGGGAATGTCCGGACGGCCTTCGCCGATCTTGATGGCGAGGTCGGCGTGGATTCCGTTTTCAGCGAGGAAGGCGCGCGTGCCGATCGTGGCGCGGAGTTTGTAGCCGCTTGCGACGAGGGTGCGCGCGATTTCGAGGACTTGCGGGGTGCGCTCCCACACGCTCATGAGCACGGTGCCGCCCGAGGGCAGGTTGCTTTGCGCGGCTTCCTGCGATTTGCAGAAGGCCAGGCCGAAGTCGCTGGACATGCCGAGGACTTCGCCGGTGGAGCGCATTTCGGGCCCGAGGATCGGATCGACTTCCGGGAATTTGTCGAAGGGGAGCACCGCTTCTTTCACGCCGTAGTGCGGGATGGTTTTGTGCGTGAGCTGCATCGAGGGGATCGTGGCGCCGAGCATGAGTCGCGTAGCGATGCGGGCCATCTGCACGTTGCAGACTTTCGAGACGAGCGGAACGGTGCGGCTTGCGCGGGGGTTCGCTTCGAGGACGTAAACTTTGTCGTTCTCGATGGCGTATTGCATGTTCATCAGACCGACGACTTTCAACTCCTGGGCGATTTTGCGTGTGTAGGTGTTGATGGTTTCGAGGTGCTTCGGGCTGATCGAAACGGGCGGGATCACGCAGGCGCTGTCGCCGGAATGAACGCCGGCGAGTTCGATGTGCTCCATGACGGCGGGTATGAACACCTCTTTGCCGTCGGCGAGCGCGTCGGCCTCGCATTCGAGCGCGCTTTGGAGGAAACGGTCGAGGAGGAGGGGACGTTCGGGCGAGACGTCGATGGCCTTGGCGACGTATTCGCGGAGCATGTCCTCGTCGTAAATGACTTCCATGCCGCGTCCGCCGAGGATGAACGAGGGGCGGATCATGATGGGGTAGCCGATTTTGTCGGCGACGGCCTTGGCTTCGTCGAAGGTGGAGGCCATGCCGGACTCGGGCATGGGGATGCCGAGTTTTTCCATTTTATGGCGGAAGAGGTCGCGGTCCTCGGCGTCGTCGATGGAGTCGATGCTGGTGCCGAGGATGCGGACGCCATTGTTGGCGAGTTCGCGGGCGATGTTGAGCGGAGTCTGGCCGCCGAATTGCACGACGACGCCCATGGGTTTTTCCTTGGCGTGGATCTGGAGCACGTCCTCGACGGTGAGGGGTTCGAAGTAGAGTTTGTCGGAGGTGTCGTAGTCGGTCGAAACGGTCTCGGGGTTGCAGTTGACCATGATGGTTTCGTAGCCGGCGGCGCGCAGGGCCATGGCGGCGTGACAGCAGCAGTAGTCGAACTCGATGCCCTGGCCGATGCGGTTGGGTCCGCCGCCGAGGATCATGACTTTTTTCGGGTTCGCGGTGGCGGGGCAGGGGCGCGCGGGGTCGGGCGTGTTGTAGGTGGAGAAATAATAGGCGGCGTCCTTCACGCCGGAAACGGGGACGGCCTCCCAGGTTTCGACGATGCCGAGGGCGGAGCGGCGGTCGCGTATCGATTTTTCGGATACGCCGAGGATTTTCGCGAGGTATTTGTCGGAGAAGCCGTCGAGTTTGGCCTGCTTGAGGAGCGCGTCGGGGAGTTCGCCGCCCTTGGTGGCGAGGATTTTTTCCTCCAGCTGCACGAGTTCGAGCATTTGTTGCACGAACCATTCCTTGACGTGGGTGATGGTGTTGATTTCCGCGACGGTGGCGCCTTTGCGGAGAGCTTCATACATGATGTAGTGGCGCTCGCTGCTGGCGGTGCGGAGCATGACGCAGAGTTCTTCCTTCGAGAGGGAGTTGAAGTTTTTCGCGAAGCCGAGGCCGGAGCGCCCGTTTTCGAGGGCGCGGATGGCTTTCTGAAAGGCCTCCTTGTAGTTTTTGCCGATGCTCATCACTTCGCCGACGGCTTTCATTTGCGTGCCGAGCCTGTCCTGCACGCCCTTGAATTTTTCAAAGGCCCAGCGGGCGAACTTCACGACGACGTAGTCGCCGGAGGGCGTGTATTTGTCGAGCGTGCCGTCGCGCCAGTAGGGCATGTCGGCGAGGTTGAGTCCGGAGGCGAGTTGCGCGGAGACGAGGGCGATGGGGAAGCCGGTGGCCTTGGAGGCGAGGGCCGAGGAGCGCGAGGTGCGGGGGTTGATTTCGATGATGACGATGCGGCCGGTCTTCGGGTCGCGGGCGAGCTGGACGTTGGTGCCGCCGATGACGCCGATGGATTCGACGACCTTGAAGGCGATGCGCTGGCATTCGTTTTGCACGTCAACGGGGATGGTGAGCATCGGCGCGGTGCAGAAGGAATCGCCGGTGTGCACGCCGACGGCATCGACGTTTTCGATGAAACACACGGTGACCATTTTGCCGGAGGCGTCGCGGACGACTTCGACTTCGAGTTCCTCCCAGCCGAGGATGGATTGCTCGATGAGACACTGGCGGGTGAGCGAGAGGTCGAGTCCGCGGGCGACGGTGGCGCGGAGTTCCTCGACATTGTAAACGAGGCCGCCACCTGCGCCGCCCATGGTGTAGGCGGGGCGGATGACGACGGGGTAGTTCAGCTCGGCGGCGGCTTGCTCGGCCTGCTCGACAGTGTGGATGATGCGGCTGTCGGGGAGACCGATGCCGAGGGAGCGCATGGTTTCCTTGAAGATTTCGCGGTCTTCGCCGCGCTCGATGGCGTTGAGGTTCACACCGATGACCTCGACGTTGTATTTGGCGAGGATGCCGGCCTTGGCGAGGGCGATGGAGAGGTTGAGGCCGGTCTGGCCGCCGAGGTTGGGGAGGAGGGCATCGGGCTTTTCCCTGGCGATGATTTGTTCGAGGCGCTCGACGTTGAGCGGCTCGATGTAGGTGGCATCGGCCATGACGGGGTCGGTCATGATCGTGGCCGGATTGGAGTTCACCAGGACGATTTTGTAGCCGCAGGCGCGGAGCGCTTTGCAGGCTTGTGTGCCGGAGTAGTCAAACTCGCAGGCCTGCCCGATTACGATCGGGCCGGAGCCGATGATGAGGACTTTGTGGATGTCGTCGCGTTTCGCCATGGTGTAGGTGGTGGTTGTGTACGTTCGGGGGGCGAGTCTTAGGAAGTGCGAGCGCGGGGGTCGATTGAAATTTTTTGCCAAATGGAAGTTTGCCGTCGGGACGGAGGAGGATGCGTGAACTGTTCGCTTATCGATACGATTGACCCTGCTCATAAAATCGCGATGCTGTGTGTCTTCCCAATTTCAGAAAACACATGCGCGTCTCCCTGCATATCGTTGAAGCCCGTCGCGAACGTCTTCGCGCCCTCATCCGCCACGACGGCTTCCTGCCCATTGCCGACATCTGCGCGCGCCTGGGCATTTCCGAGGCCACCGCCCGCCGCGACCTCGCCGCCATCGAGGCAGACGGGCACATCACGCGTACCTACGGCGGCGCGCTCGCCGATTACAATACCTCCTTCGCCTCGATCGGCGAACGCGCCAAACGCGCCCGTTCCGCCAAGGCGCTCATCGCCCGCGCCGCCATCAAGCGCGCCCCGCAGCGCGGCACGATCTTTCTCGACGCCGGCACGACCGTGCTCGCGCTCGCCCGCCTGCTCGCCCGCCGTTCCGGCCAGCAGATCACCGTCGTCACCAACAGCCTCGCCATCGCCTCGGTGATCGGCGGCGCGCCCGGCATCACGCTGCACCTGCCCGGCGGCGTTTTCCTGCACCGCCAGGCCGCGCTCTTCGTCGAGCACGCCGTCTCCGCGCTTGCCGGCTGGAAATTCGACGCCGTCTTTCTCGGCGGCGAGGCGATGAACGCAAACGGCATCTACAACTCGCATCCCGAGGTCGTGGATCTCCAGCGCGCCGTGCTCGGGCGCGCCGCCGGAAACGTCTTCCTCCTCGACGCCACCAAACTCAACCGCGACACCCCGCACCATGCCGTCACGTGGTCCGAGGTCGATTGCATCGTGACAAACGCCACGCCCGGGCAGTTCAGCGCCGCCGGAATCGCGCTGCGCAAAGATCAGCTCGTCCTCGCCTGACCGGCATTTTGCGCGCCATGCCCTACTTCGACCACAACGCCACCAGCCCGCTCTCGCCGGTCGCGCGCGAAGCATGGCTCCGCGCACAGGACGAACTCTGGCAAAACCCCTCCAGCCCCACACGCGCCGCCGCGCGCGTTCGCAACGCCCTCGAAGCCGCGCGCGAAAAACTCGCCGCGCTCATCGACGCCCGACCGGAGCAAATCGTCTTCAACTCCGGCGCCACGGAAGGCGCGTCCGCGGTCATGGCCTGGCTCGCGCGCGCCGCCGCGCCCGGCGCGCACATCGCGCTCAATCCCGCCGAGCACCCGTGCGTCCTCGAATCCGCCGGACGTTTTTTTGCGAATCGCATCCGCTGGCTGCCTGCTGCGGTTTCGGCGTCCGAATGGGAAACCGAAAATCTCAAATCCCAGATTTCCGGCGCGGCTGCCGTTGCCGTCATGGCCGCGAACAACGAAACCGGATTCATCCACCCGTGGCGCGAAATCGCCGCCGCATGCCGCGACGCCCGGGTGCCCTACCTCTGCGATGCCACCCAGTGGCTCGGCAAACTTCCCGGTTCCGGCCTCGCGCAATCCGCAGACTGGCTGATTGCCTCAGCGCATAAATTTGGCGGTCCCAAGGGAGTCGGCTTTGTCAAAATCGCGGATCAGGCCGAATCCTTCGACTCGCATGCGGGAGGCGCGCAGGAACACGGGCACCGGGGCGGCACCGAAAATTATCCCGCCATTGCCGCAATGGTCGCCGCGCTCGAGGATGCCGAGGCGCGCAGGATGCACCTCGAAACCGAGCGCCTCCGCTGGCGCGCCGGCTTCGAGCGCGCAATCGTGCAAACAATCCCCGGCACGCAAATCGTCGGGCAAAATCTTCCGCCCGAGGAGCGCCTCTGGAATACCGTCACGCTCCTGATGCCCCGCGAGGACAACACCCGCTGGGTCGCGCAACTCGACAAGCGCGGTTTTCAGGTTTCCACCGGCTCCGCATGCGCGACAGGGAAGGGCGGCCCCTCGCATGTCCTCGCCGCGATGCGCGTGCCCCCCGACGCCGCCCCCCGCGCCATCCGCGTGAGCAGCAGCTGGGAAACTTCCCGCGAAGACTGGCAGACGCTCGCAACCGCCTTTGCCGAGGCTGCGCAAGCGCTCCATGCTCCATGATCGGGCGTCTCGACGCTGGTGGCGCCTGATGACGAGGAGTTTTTTTTCCGCAGTTGACCGGCTCCGGAGCGCGCTTAACTTTCAACCTTTATCGCATCATAAAACTGAACTATTTCACAAAAGCTGCAGTCTCACCCACCGGCCAACGATTCGCACACTCATGACATTTTTCCGCACCCAAGCAACCAAGCTCCCGCTCGCAGCCCTTGCGATGACCCTTTGCGCAGCCACTGCGGCGCCCCGCCTCGCCGCGCAAACGCCTTCGCTCCTGGATCCCGCGGCAGGTTATGATTCGTCGTCCTCATCGTTGCTCCCGTCCTCGTCCCTTCTTCCGCCCGCTCCGCCGCCGGTTTCCCAGCCTGCGCCCGCACCCACTCCCGCTCCCGCGCAACAACAGCAGCAGGCTCCCGCTGCGCCGCCGGAAATGGACCTCCGCCTTCACAACGCCATCGTCGCCGTCGTCGAGGACAAGGCGATCACGATGGACGACATCCGCCGCGAAATCACGCCGCTCATCCCGCAGATCATGCGCGAGTCAACCAGCGAGCAGGATTATCTCAACAAACTCCAGGCGCTTCAGGACGACATCGTGCAAAGCCACATCGATCGCGCCCTCATCGTGAAGGAATTCTACAAGGAAAAGGACGGCGAGCCCAAGAAAAGCATTCCCGCCAGCTACATCGACAACCAGCTCGAGGAAATCATCATCACGCAATACGACAACGACCGCTCCAAATTTCTCGCCTACCTCCGCGCCAAGGGCCAGACCATCCGCGAATTTCGCAAGGAAATCGAGGAAGACATGATCAACGGCTACATGCGCCAGCAGCAGCGCAAGAGCCAGAGCGTCGTCAGCCCTGTGAAAGTCGAGACCTTCTACCGCGAGAACAAGGACAAGTTTTTCCAGGATGACCAGGTGCACCTGCGCCTCATCCAGTTCACGCGCAACAGCCAGACCGACGGCGAGCTCATCGCCAAAGCCAACGACGTGGTCAACCGCATGAAAAACGGCGAGAAATTCGAGGATCTCGCCAAGGAACTCAGCCAGGACACCCGCCGCAGCAAAGGCGGCGACTGGGGCTGGCAGAAACGCAGCGACCTCAAGGCCGAGCTGAGCGAACCGCTCTTCAAGCTGAAAAAAGGCGAGGTCACCGACCCGATCCTCATGCCCGAGGGCGCATTCTTGATGTATGTCGAGGATCGCAAATATGCCGGCATCCAGCCCATCGACGAAGTTCGCGACCAGATCGAGCGCATCATTCTCCAGCAAATGGCCCGCGGCAGCCAGGAGCAATGGCTCGAACGCCTCCGTCGCAACGGTTACGTGAAATACTTCAACTGATCCTCGCTCCTTCCGAAAAAAACGGTCGCGGCAATAAATCACAACCACCACCAAGGCGCCTCAACGCAGAGACGCCTTTTTTGTAATTTGAACTTTGTGATTTGTGATTTTTTTGGGATTGGCGGAATGTCGCTTCGCTCGGCAGGAAATTGGGATTTGGGATTTCTGCTCCCACGCGCATGGCATTTCTCCATCACTGCGCATTTTTATCCTAGCAGCCGCTTCCCTCGGCGCCTTTACTTCCGACACTTGATTACATGAAGATCCTCGTCACAGGCGCGGCCGGGTTCATCGGCTATCACGTCAGCCGGCGTCTCGCGGAGACAAAACGCTGCGAGGTTCTCGGCATCGACAGCCTCAACAGCTACTACCCGCCCGAGTTGAAACGCGCGCGCCTCGCGGAAATCGACGGCGTCGGCGGGTTTCGCTTCATCCAGATGGATTTCGCCGACGAGACCTCGTTTTCCGGGCTTTTTGAAAACTACCGCCCGGACTACGTCATCCACCTCGGCGCGCAGGCCGGGGTGCGTTACAGCACCGAAAATCCCGCGGCCTATGTGCGCAGCAACATCACCGGTCTTCTCAACGTCCTCGAAGCCTGCCGCAAGCGTCCTCCCCGGCACCTCGTGTTTGCCTCGTCGAGCAGCATCTACGGCGCAAGCGCGCGTCTCCCGTTTTCCGAGGATCAAATCACCGACCAGCCCGTGTCGTTTTACGGCGCAACAAAAAAGAGCAACGAGCTGATGGCCTACAGCTACGCACACCTCCACGGCCTCATGATCACCGGCCTGCGCTTTTTCACCGTTTACGGTCCGTGGGGACGCCCCGACATGTCGCCGATCATCTTCGCAAAAAAAATCTGCGACGGCGAATCGGTGCCGCTTTTCAACTACGGCAAATCGCTCCGTGACTTCACCTACATCGACGACATCGTGAACGGCGTGCTCGACGTGCTCTTCAAGCTCCCCGCGCAGGAACGCCAGCCGTCGCCGCCCTACCGTGTCTTCAATCTCGGACACAACAAACCCGTGCGCGTGTTCGAGTTTGTCGCGAAGCTGGAAAAGCTCCTCGGACGCAAAGCCGACATAAAACTCCTCCCTCCGCAGCAAGGCGACATGGACGAAACCTGGGCCGACATCGACCGTATCCGCGTCGCGGTGGGCTATGAGCCCCGCACCTCCCTCGACGACGGCCTCGTACAATTCGTGGACTGGTTCAAGCGCTACTACAAAATCGCCTGAGTTCGCAGGGCCATTTGGCGCCCCCGCCCGGACTTGAACCGGGATGCGCGGTTTAGGAAACCGCTGCTCTGTCCAGTTGAGCTACGGGGACTGTGTTTTTTCGACACGCAACAAAACGGCCCGCGCAAAAACCGGTCAAGCCACGAAGCATGCCGGCGTGATGATAATCGCGCCCCCCGTCAAATCGCCCTTGCCGCCACCGCTCCAAACCGGGCAAAGTTCCCAAACCTTTGTCAAATCGCCCGAAATCGTGCGGCGGTTTACATACCTAAAGCGCAAATTTCGTTCGCAACTGGTATTATTTGATAACTTGTTCGGTTGTTGTCGGGCCGTGGACGATGAGCTTGCCGTCGGGGGTGATTTCCAGCCGGTCTATAAACACGACACGCCTCTCGCCGGTTTTTGTGGTGCGGCCGTGATAGACACAATACATCGTGCCGTTGGCGTGCGTGAAAACCATGTTGTGGCCCGTGCCAGTAACATCACCGCCCTTGCCGGTGTTTTTCTGGAGCACGGGGTTCTTGTCCGCCTTTTTGAAGGGGCCGAGAGGATTGTCGGACGTGGCATAACCGACGGCATAGTTTTTCCCGCCGTAGAAATTGGCGGAATACATCATGTAATAGATGCCGTTTTTCTTGAATAGATACGAGCCTTCGGTCCAGCGGCGGTTGACTTCGCGAGAGGTGACGGAGCGGCTTTCCCACTCGGCTTGCTCGTCGTCCATTTTCAGGGGAGGGCGGAGGAGGAGTTTCGGCTCGCCGATGATGCCGGAGAAATCGGGCTTGATCTCGACTCCGTAAACCCAGCTCTCCTCGATTTCATCGAACCAGCCTTGTTTTTTCGCCCAGTCCGCAACCTCGCTCGCCACGGGGTTTTTGTAACAGCACCGCGAATAGTAGAGGAATACGCGATCGTTTTCAAAATAGAGATTTGCGTCGATGATGGGATAACCGGGGTCGAAAATCGGGCGGTCCATGAGATCCTTGAACGGGCCGCGAGGGCTGTCGGACACGGCGACGCCGATGCGGAAGTTTTCGCCTTCGTTGTCCGGATTCACCTTCCAGTCGGCGCTGAAGAGCATGTAGTATTTGCCCTTGATTTCATAGACTTCGGGAGCCCAGAAATTTTCCAGTGTCCAGGATTCCGGCCTCGCTCCTTCGTAAACACGGCCAAGGTCGGTCCAGTGCACAAGATCGTCGGACACGGAAGCGCGAAAACCTTTGCCGGTTCCCGTTTCCGACGTGCCATACATGTAGTATTTGCCGTCGGATGCCCGCAGCACAAACGGATCGCCAAAGGCAACATCGAGCGGGTTTTTATACGTGACGGGAGGCGTCTTTTTGGTGCCGCCGCAGGATGAGAGGAACACGGCCGCCGACGCAGCCAGAAACAAGGTGATTATTTTAGGTATTTTCATTTCAAATGTTAAATTACAAAGGGAGCCTGCGCTACGGATTCGTTACTTTCCCAAAAAAGCGACGGCGCGCCAAAGACAGCGAGCCTGCCCATGGAAATCGCCGGTTCAGCGGGGACGATCATAGTGATATTGTTCATCATTTTTTCAGGCACAATAACGATTAAGCGGCTTGCAAAGCACAATATCATTCGCAGGCGCGGATGCGCCGTCGTGGTTTTCGAACCCCCAAATGAACCATCCTGCGCCAAAAGCACGGGGTGATTTATTCGGTTTTGCCGAAAAACCTTTTGCTAAAATCCCATGAACTGCTTTGCCTTGCGCAATAGCACTTTGCCGCAACCCAGACACCCGAGCATCCCATTTATCCCATTCATCCGACCCGATTTTCCGCCCGTGAGCAAAACCACCACCACCGCCGAACAAGCCTTTCTCGACGACCTCGATAAAAAACTCTGGAACGCCGCCGACCGCCTCCGCTCCAACCTCGACGCCGCCGTTTACAAGCACGCCGTCCTCGGCCTCATCTTTCTAAAATACGTCTCCGACGCCTTCGACCTCCGCCGCGAGGAGATCGAGGCCGCCTTTCGCGACCCGCGGAGCGACTACTACATTGACCGTGACGATTACAAGACCGCCGCCGCCTACGAGAAAATCATTCACGGCGAACTGGAAGACCGCGACTACTTCACCGAGAAAAACGTCTTCTGGGTGCCGCCTCTCGCCCGCTGGCAAACCATCCGCGAAAACGCCGCCCTCGCGCCCGACACCGAGATCGAAATTCGCAACGGCAAGACCAGGAAATACACTTTCCGCTCCACCGCGCGCCTGATCGACGACGCCCTCGAAGCCGTCGAAAAGGAAAATCCGCGCCTCAAAGGCGTCATCGAGAAAAACCGCTACATGCAGCTCCAGCTCGAGCCCGCCAAGCTCGTCGGCCTCATCAGCGAAGTCGTCTCCTCCATTCCCTTCCGCCACGCCAGCCTCAACGCCAAGGACATCCTCGGCCACGTTTACGAATACTTCCTCGGCCAGTTCGCCTTGGCCGAGGGCAAGAAAGGCGGCCAATACTACACGCCCAAGTCCATCGTCTCCGTCATTGTCGCCATGCTCGAACCCTACTCCGGCAAGGTTTACGACCCCGCGATGGGCTCCGGCGGCTTCTTTGTGCAAAGCGAGGCCTTCATCGAGGCCCACGGCGGCCGGCTCGGCCAGATCTCCGTTTACGGACAGGAGAGCAACCCCACCACATGGCGACTCGCCGCGATGAACATGGCCATCCGCGGCATCGACTTTAATTTCGGCAAACAGCCCGCCGACACCTTCCTCAACGACCAGCACCCCGACCTCCGCGCCGACTACGTGATGGCCAACCCGCCCTTCAACATCAGTGAATGGTGGGACGGCCGGCTGGAAGGCGACCCCCGCTGGGTTTACGGCACCCCGCCCAAAAGCAACGCCAACTTCGCGTGGGTGCAGCACATGCTCCACCACCTCGCCCCGACCGGCAGCATGGCCCTCCTCCTCGCCAACGGCTCCATGTCGTCCAACACCAAAGGCGAGGGCGAAATCCGCAAGGCACTCGTCGAGGCCGACCTCGTCGAATGTATGCTCGCCCTCCCCGGCCAGCTCTTCACCAACACCCAAATCCCCGCCTGCGTCTGGTTCCTCACCAAAAACAAAGCTGGTAGGGCGAACCGTCCCGGTGAGCCGAAAACCCGCGATCGCAAAGGTGAAGTCCTCTTCATTGATGCGCGCCAGCTCGGCTACATGAAGGACCGCGTGCTCCGCGACTTCGCGCCCGCCGACCTCGAAAAGATCACCGACACTTATCGCGCATGGAAGCGCGGCCCTCTCCCAGCCTCCGGCTATCCTCTCCCTGTGCGAGAGGGACGGGGTGAGGGCGAATCCATGCCCTACCAAGACATCGGCGGTTTCTGTAAGTCGGCGACTCTGGCGGAAATCGCGTCGCATGGATTCGTGCTCACCCCCGGCCGCTACGTCGGCACCGAGGAAACCCAAGACGACGGTGAACCCTTCGAGGAAAAAATGCAAAAACTCGTCGCCGAGCTAACCACCCAATTCGCCGAATCGGCAAAATTGGAGAAGGCAATCAGAGCAAATTTGAAAGGACTCGGGTATGATGAGTGAATGGAAACAGTTGCCACTTGGAGAAGTGATAACCCTCCAGCGTGGTTTCGATCTACCTATACAAAATCGCAAATCTGGATCTGTCCCGATAGTTTCTTCTTCAGGGATAAGCGACTATCACTCCGATGTTGCTGTCAAGGGCCCCGGCGTTGTCACCGGACGATACGGAACATTAGGGCAGGTGTTTTTTATCAAACAGGATTATTGGCCATTGAATACAACGTTATGGGTAAAGGATTTTCACGGCAACGATCCCCTCTTTGTTTCTTATCTACTACGAACAATTGATTTCAAATCATGTAGCGATAAAAGCAGCGTTCCGGGAGTTAACAGAAACGACCTTCATCGTTTGCTTGTTTCATGTCCGCCCCTCCCCAAACAAAAAGCCATCGCACGAATACTTGGGACGCTGGACGACAAAATCGAAAATAACCGAAAGCTAAATCATCATTTAGAGCAGATGGCGCGGGCGCTGTTCAAAAGCTGGTTCGTGGATTTCGACCCCGTCCACGCCAAAACCGATGGATGCAAGCCCGTCAATATTGACCTCGCCACTACCGCGCTGTTTCCCGACTCATTTCAAGATTCCGAACTCGGCCCAATTCCGAGCGGTTGGAGTGCCAAGCCGCTGCCAGAAACCATTGAAGTAAATCCGCGACGTTCACTAAAATCTGGCACCGTCGCGCCTTATCTCGATATGAAAAATCTGCCCACGCAGGGGCACTCTGCCGAGGATGTCATTGACCGCGAGTTCACTTCCGGCGCCAAGTTTCAAAATGGCGACACGTTGCTTGCCAGAATTACGCCCTGTTTGGAAAACGGGAAGACTGGCTACGTGGACTTCCTTGTGGAAGGTCAGATCGGCTGGGGATCCACCGAATACATAGTTTTCGCCCCGAAGCCACCGCTCCCGCCGCAATTTGGCTATCTGCTGGCTCGCTCTGATTCGCTCCGCTCCCATGCCATTCAAAATATGATCGGCACCAGCGGACGCCAGCGCGTTCCGTCCGAATGCTTTAAGACTTTCTGGATTGCTGTTCCAACGCCCGAAATCGCTCGACGTTTTGACGAACTCACTGCACCGCTAATGGCGAAAATCAAAGCAAACGCCGACCAATCCCGCACTCTCGCGGCCTTGCGGGACACACTTTTGCCCAAGCTCTTGAGCGGGGGGCTATCAGTCGCGGATGCGAGCGCGGTAAATGATGATTT
>JARKRC010000060.1 GCA_029974595.1 Ereboglobus sp.
GTCGCCGGAGACAACCTGCATCAGCACGGCGTCGCCGAGCCAGAGCTTGTGGTCTTCCTGTTCGGGATTGACCCGGTTGAGAAAGGTGCCGGGGTTGTAGCCCATTCGGATGGCCAGCTTGACCGCCCCGCCGCCCTTGGATGCACCGCCATCGAAATCGTGCGCGGTGCGATACGCTGCCTGAAAGACATCCATTGTTGATCGCTCCCATCCATCAACTGTTCAACGGTCGGGCGGCAACGGATACTCAAGCTGCGAAGTCCTGCGGTATCCCTGCCGCTCCTGCGGTCGGACGCGCCAACGCCCGACCGCAGGAAACTCACCTGCCTAAAAACCTTTCCGGGTAAAGAATCTTCTGTTCTGTTATGCCGAGTGCTTTTGCCAGTTTCGCGGCCGTGAGACTCGACACGCCCTGCTTGCCGTTTTCGATGCGCGAAATCGATGCGGCGGACATCCCGGTCCGTTTTGCGACCTCGTATATCGTCAGCTGCTTGCGTTCGCGGGCTTTCTTTGCGGGCGTCATGACATCGTCTGGCGTAAATTCATGTTTTAAAGTTACGCCGGACGTAACTTGATGTCAAGAAGTTTCGTCAAACGTGTTGCGCGAGACGCAACATCCTCCGAACATGCGCGCATGAAATTGGGCGCAGCACTGAAAGCACTTCGTGAAGATCGGAAACTTACCCTCGACGAACTCGCAGACATGGCCGGAACCACCAAGGCCAACCTGTCGCGCATCGAAGGGGGTCAGTGGCCGCGCCCTGAATTGCTCGAAGCGCTGGCCGCGGCCTTGCGTGTGCAGATCTATCAGATCTTCGCGCGGGCTGAAGGCGCGGTGGTTTCCACGGCTGACGTAACCAACGGCGAGAGTAAGGTGCTCGGGGCTTACCGGGCGATGGAGCCGGAGGCGCGGTATCACCTGGAAGCGGTGGCGGAGGCGCTGTCGAAACCCCCGCCAAAGCGCTAAGTCATGAGTGAATTACGGGGCGACGGCGACCCGCCGGAAAAGTCGAAAGAAAAACGGCAGGGTCTCGCCTTTGCACAGGCATTGACGCAGGATGAACTTGTCCGGTTGTTGATGACCTGCAATGAGGTGCCCTTCGGATTCATGCGGCGCGATGCTTACTGGATACGGCTGTTGCTGCTCACCGGCATGACGCCGGATGACCTTTTGGGCCTGAATCTCGCCGCCGTCATTGAATGTCATCTGGGTGAGCCGGTGCGGCTGAAATCCGGTGTGGCGATGCGTTTTTCGCGAGCCGCGGCCCGTGAGATGGAGGGGCTGGCAGGCCATGCGCCGGCGGCTTTGATCGAGGCAAATACAGATGCGCCGCTGATCATCACCCGTCGCGGCAAACGCCCGACGCTGCGCGCGCTGCAGCTGCGCCTGGACAAGATCGCCGAAATGGCGGGAATCTCGCCCGCGCGCCTCACGTTGAACAACCTGATCGCCACGCACCGGGCGGCCGATGTGGCACGGCGGTTTGCGTGGACGTTGGCGGTGTGGTCCGACCTCGAAGTGAACGATTGAGGCGGATTGCGATCAGGCGTTGAACCGGTATTTCTTGATCCACTGCACCGCCTCGTCGCGGCAGTGATTCTTGCCGAAGAAGGCATCGATGAGCGGCGCGACGACCCGCGCCCAGCGCTTGCCCTGCATGACGCCGAGGCCGGTGCGCTCGGAGATGCTCATGCGCGGATCGCCGCCGAACAGGGCATTGCCGCACGCGTCCTGAGCAAAGGCCATACGGATGGAGCGCTCCGGGGAGCCAAACAGCGCCTGCAATCCCTGCATCAGCCAGAGCATCGGGATGACCAGCGTGCAGAGCAGCCAGAGGGCGATGGCGCGGTGGCGAGTGGTTCTCATAGTGTCACCGCGAGGGTGAACAACGCGTCGAGTTCTTCCGACGTACCGCCGAGCGTGGCCCACATCGACTGGAGGAACGGATTCGACCGCTCCCATGTGTCGGCCTCGTATTCGATCTGGGCTTGACGCTTGGCTGTCGGATCACTAATCGCCTCGATAGC
>JARKRC010000063.1 GCA_029974595.1 Ereboglobus sp.
CCCCGCCCCCCCTTGGCGCACGCGGCTCTTTGATCGCACGAGACGTTCTCTTGCACGAGATGCTCTTTCGCACGCGCGCTCTTCTTTTACACGCGGCTTTCGGGAAATCACTCCGCTTTCGGGCGGATTTTGCGGACGCGCTTGAGGAGCTCTTTTTTCAACTTTTCCAAGCCGTCGCCAGTGAGGCAGGAGATTTCGATGACATCGACCTTGTTGCGCGTCTTGAACTTTTTCAGATTCTTGGCGGCTTCGGGGATGTCCATTTTATTCGCGACGACGAGGCGCGCTTTTTTCAGGAGCGCGGAATCGTAGAGCTTGAGCTCCTTGACGAGCGTCGCGTAGTCGTCGCGCGGATCGCGGGCGTCGGCGCCGGCCATGTCGATCAGGAACATGAGCACCGAGCAGCGTTCGATGTGGCGGAGAAAACGGTGGCCGAGGCCGCGGTTTTCGCTCGCGCCTTCGATCAGTCCGGGGACGTCGGCAAGGAGCAGGCGGTCGAAGTTTTTCGGGTCGTTGTATTCGATGACGCCGATTTGCGGGTGCAGCGTGGTGAAGGGATACGCGGCGGTTTTCGGACGGGCGGCGGTGAGTTTGTTCGTGAGCGAGGATTTGCCCGCGTTGGGGAAGCCGACGAGGCCGATGTCGGCGATGCTTTTGAGGACGAGGCGAAAGGCGCCACCTTCGCCGGGCGCGCCGGGGTTCGCGCGCTTGGGGGCGCGGTTCGTGGAGCTTTTGAAACGGGTGTTGCCCCAGCCGCCGTTGCCGCCTTTGCAGAGCACGATGCGTTCGCCGTCCCGGATCACCTCGGCGACGACTTTGCCGGTCTCCTCGTTGATGACGACGGTGCCGAGCGGCATTTTCAAGATGGCGGAGCGGCCTTCGCGTCCGTTGCAATCGGAGCCCATGCCGTGCTCGCCGCGCTCGCCCTTCCAGTGCGGCTTGTATTTGTAATCGACGAGGTTGTTGGTGTTCACATCGCCGAGGAGCACGATGTCGCCGCCGCGTCCGCCGTCGCCGCCGTTGGGGCCGCCCCAAGGCTCATATTTTTCACGCCGGAAACTGATGCAGCCGCGTCCGCCGTCACCGGCTTGGGCTTTGATTACACATTCGTCGATAAACATAAATGGAATGCGGAATTGGGAATGCGGAATGCGGAATGTGGCGAGCTTTTAATCAGAGGCCGGGGGGCGGAAGACTGGGGGCAGCGGTCAGAAGACGGGAGCGGAAGGTCGGAGGGTTTGTCTGCCGGCTTTCTGCCTCACCGCTTTCGGCTGGCGGGAGCGGGGAAGACGATTTGCGGGATTTCACCATCGGATTGCGCGGGGGCGGCGATGGAGTCCGCAGGCGTGGGCGCGGGTGTTGTGCTTGCCGGGAAAATGGGCGAGACCGGCGATATGGGCGATGGAGGTTGCACCCGAAGCCTGGCGAAGGCGGACTCGATGAGTTCGGCGATTTTTGCGTCGCGCGCGAGGCGGCTGGGCGTGCCCATGGTCACGACGATGACACGATTGCCGTTGCGTTCGGCGGTGGCGGCGAGGCAGAAGCCGGCGCCGTTGGTGAAACCGGTTTTGAGTCCGTCAACTCCGGGGACTTTACCGAGGAGTTTGTTGTGATTGACCATCGCGACGGGTTGCGCGCGCCGGCCTTCGCCAAAATTGCGGGTGCGCGCGGAGGTGTATTTGATGATGTCGGTGTTTGCGATGAGATGGCGCGCGAGGATGGCGAGGTCGCGCGGGGTGGTGAGGTCGCCTTCGCTGATTCTGCGGCTGGGAGGGGGAAGGCCGTGCGGGGTGACGAAGGTGGTGTTGTTCATGCCGAGTTCGCGGGCACGGGCGTTCATGCGTTCGACAAACGCGGCCCGGGAACCGGCGGCGGTGCGGGCGAGGGCATTGGCGCAGTCGTTGGCGGATTGGATCATGAGGGCGTAAAGAAGATCCTCGACGGGGAAGACTTCCTTTTCCTTGAGCCAGACTTGGGTGCCGCCGATCCCGCTGTCCTCGGCTGTGACGATGACGGGGGTGTCGGTCGAGATTTGTCCGGCTTTGATGGCGTCGTGGACGATGAGGAATGTCATCAATTTCGTGACGCTGGCGGGCGGGGTGACGGCGTCGGCGTTGTCCTCGAAAAGGACGGAGCCGTCCCTGGCATTGATGACGATGGCGCCCTTGTAGGTGGCGGGCGGAGCCTTTTGGGCTGGTTTCGCCGGCGCGGCCTGAAGCTCAGGCTGGATGGCAGCGAGTGCGAGAAAGGCGGTGACGACAGTGAGAAGGTGCGGGAAAAATCGGTTGCTCATTTCAAAAGGCGAAAAAAATGAGCGAGTGGCCGCTGGATTAAAGAAGGAAATGAAAAACGAAGGGTGAAATGTGAAGGGTGAAGAGGGAAAAAAAGTCAGCGAAGCCGGAGGGCTCGGATTTTTCCTTTTCACCCTTCACATTTCACTCTTCTTCTTCCGTATCGTCGCCATCGGCGGTCCAGGATGCGCCGCCGGGGCCACTTTCGAAGAAGCCTTCGTTGTCGAGGATGGCGATGACTTGCGCGGCGATTTTCTGACGGTCGGGCAGGGGGATCACGGGGTGTTCCGTGGCGAGGAGTTCGAGGAGGAGCGAGCGGGCTTCCGAGGGGTTGGTGCAGCCGCCGAGGACTTCATCCGCACGGTTGGCCGTTTCATCGATGAGCGTCTTGAGGTTCATGATGCCGACAAGTAAGCAGATTTTTGCCGGGACGCCAGCCGGGTTTTGAGTTCGGCGAGATTATTTTCCCGCGCCTGCGCTGACGGCCTGGAGGTCGTGGAGGTTTTTGTAAATGGGACTGGCTTGATAGAGCTCGGCGTGGGAGCCGGTGGCGATGATGCGGCCTTTGTCGAGGACGAGGATTTTGGTCGCGTTGCGGATGGTGCTGAATCGGTGCGCGATGATGAAGGTGGTTTTGCCGCGGGAGAGTTCTTCGAGGGCGGCCTGGACTTGGGATTCGGATTCGGTGTCGAGGGCGCTGGTGGCTTCGTCGAGGATGAGGATGGGGGCGTCGCGGAGGAAGGCGCGCGCAATGGCGATGCGCTGGCGCTGGCCGCCGGAGAGGCGGTCGCCGCGCTCGCCGACGATGGTGTTCCAGCCGTCGGGGAAGGAGGTGATGAATTCGAGGGCTTGGGCGCGGCGGGCGGCTTCCTCTATCTCGGCATCGGTGGCGCCGGGGCGCCCGAGGAGGATGTTGTTGTGGATGGTGTCGTTGAAGAGGATGGGCTGCTGCGAAACGAGCGCGATGTGGTCGCGGAGGTCGGAGAGGGCGACTTCGCGGAGATCGACGCCGTTGAGGGTGATGCGCCCGGCGGTGGCGTCGTAGAAGCGGGGGATGAGGTTGATGAAGGTCGATTTGCCGGAGCCGGTGGCGCCGACGAGCGCGATGACTTCGCCGGTGCGGACGGAGATGTCGATGTCGCGGAGGATCAGGTTTTCGGGGTCGTAACCAAAGCTGACGCGCTCGAAGGCGACGTCGCCCCTGCCGGCGGGGATGGGGCGCGGGCTGGCGGGCGTGGCAACCTCGATGGGCGAATGGAGGATTTCCTCGATGCGGTCGAGGGCGGCCTCGCCCTGCCTGATGCGGTTGCTCAGGTTGCCGAGTTTTTTGACCGGCTCGTAGGCCATGTAGAGCGCGACGACGAGGGAGACGACGGCGGTCTGGTCGAGGCTGGAGCCGTGCACTTGATAAATGGCGAAGGTGATGCCGGCGGCGGCGATGATCTCGATGATCGGCGAGAGCATCTTGTCATACTTGATCACCTTCATCTGGAAGCGGAAAAATTTGCGCACCTGCTCGCGGAAGCGGGAGACCTCGCGGTGTTCGAGATTGTAGGCGCGGATTTCGCGGGGCGACTGGAGGCTTTCGGTGAGGATGGAGTTGAGCTCGCCCGCCTGGCGGAGCATGGTCTGCGACTTGCGCTGCACTTTTTTGCCGATGTAGCGGATGGGGAGCACCGCGGCGGGCACGACGAGCAGGCTGAGGAGGAAGTTGACGGTGTCGGGTTTTTGGAGCGCGAGCACGGTGACGTAGGTCATCGCGCCGAGGAGCGTGAAGGGCTGGATGAGGATGTCGTTGGTGGCGTCCACGACGACGCCTTTCACGATGGTGGTGTCGCCGGAGACGCGGCTGATGAGGTCGCCGGACTTGTGCTTGCGGAAAAAATCGAGGTGGAGGAACTGGATGTGCGAGAAGAGCTGTGCGCGCACCGCTTCGAGCACGCGGATGCCGGCGTAGTTGAGCAGGTAGGCGTTGAGAAACTGGCTGACGCCGCGAATGGTGAAGGTGACGATGGGGAGCAGCAGGGCGAAGCCGAGCACCTTGGATGCGGGAATGATGATGTCGGGCAGCCACGAGACGAGCGCGTGCGCCCACGCGGGGAGCGAGGCGAGTTTTTCGCGGGTGACGAGGAGGAGCGGCTGCACGATGCCGTCCTCGGGGAAAAGCGCGGGGAGGACCTTGCTCGCCATGAAGGGCAGGCCGAAGCCGCTGGCGACGCCGTAGATGATGCCGAAGCAAATGGCCCCGATGAACGGCCAGATGACCTGGCGCAGATGCGAGTAGTATGGGAGGAAGCGCTTCACGGTGAATGCGAGATGCGGAGTGCGGAATGCAAAGGGAAGAAAAAGCGTATTTGGGAAAGGCGGCGAGCCGTTAATCTTTTGAAGTTTTTACGTCGAGCGCGTCGCGGAGCCCGTCGCCGAGGAAGTTGAGCGAAAAAATCATGAGCGAGAAAACTGCCGCCGGGCAGGTGAGCTGCCATGTGTATTCCTCCATGACCTCGGAGCCGTCCTTGATGAGGACGCCGAGCGAGCTGATGGGCGGCTGCACGCCGAGGCCGAGGTAGCCGAGGAAAGCCTCAAGGAGCATGACCGACGGAATCGTGAGCGTGATATACACAATGATCGGGCCGAGGATGTTTGGCAGGATGTGGCGAAAAATGATGCGGCGCCTGCCGAAGCCGAGCGATTGCGCGGCTTCGATGAACTCCATGTGTTTCACCGCCATGACCTGCGAGCGCACGATGCGGGCCATCGTCAGCCATTCGACCGCGCCGATCGCCGCGAAAAGCAGCACGAGATGCCGTCCGAAGAGCACCATGAGTAGGATTACAAAAATGGTGAACGGCAGCGAATACATGATGTCCACGACGCGCATCATGAAGGCGTCGAGCTTGCCGCCAAAAAAGCCCGCAACGGCCCCGTAAGACACGCCGATGATGAGCGCGACGGCGGTTGCGGCGAGGCCGACGCCGAGCGAAATGAGCCCGCCCCAGCAGAGGCGCGCGAAGAGGTCGCGCCCGTGTTTGTCGGTGCCGAGGATGTGGAGGTTGCGCGAGTATTGTTTGTCGCCGACGCGGATGGTTTTGCCCTTGAGAAGCGCGGCGCGGAGGGCCTGCGACTCGGGCGCGGCGGTGAAAATGCCCTCGTCGTCGAGCATCTCGATGGTCGCGAAATCGTAGGGGCGGTCGTCGGGCACGACGCGGATTCCAATCGTGCCAGGTTCAGCATTTCCCACGTAGTTATTCTGGTCGTAGTAGGGCTGCCCGAACAGCCAGCCGCCGATGCAGATCAGGACGAGCGCGGCGAACGTGGCGGCTCCGAAAAGCGCGAGGTGGTTTTTGCGCAAACGCAGCCACGCGTCATGCCAGAGCGAGCTGCCTTTTTCGAGCGGCTCGGCGGTGGAGGAAGGATTGATGGCGTGTCCTCGCATGTTCAGTTTTCGAGACGGACCTTGGGATTCATCCACGCCTGCGCGAGATCGACGAGGAGGTTGAGCGTCATGATCAGGATGGCGTAGAGAATCACCGTGCCGAGGATGAGGAAGTAGTCGCGGTTGAAGGCGCTCGTCACGAACTCGCGGCCGAGCCCGGGAATCTGGAAAATCATTTCGATGATGAACGAGCCGGTGAGGATGTTCGCCGTCGCGGGCCCGAGGTAGGCCACGACGGGCAGCAGCCCGCCGCGCAGCGCATGGCGGAAAACGACCCGCGTTTCCGACGCGCCTTTCGCGCGCGCGGTGCGGATGAAATCCTGGTTGAGCACCTCCAACATGCCGCCGCGCGTGAGCCGCACGATCGGCGCGGCGTAGGCGAGGCCGAGCACGAGGCACGGCAGCACGCGGTCGTGCAGGTCATACCAGCCGGACGCGTTGAACCAGTGCAATTGCAGCGCGAAAACGAGCACGAAAATCGGCCCGACGACAAACGTCGGCACCGCGAGCCCGACCATGCCGAACGTGGACGCAGCGTAATCGATCCACGTGTTGCGTTTGAGCGCGGCGATCACCCCGAGCGTGATGCCGATGCCGAGCGCGATCATGAGCGAGGGGATGCCGAGCTGGATGGAGACGGGAAGTTTTTCGGCGATGATCTCGTTGACGGTGCGGTTGGCGTATTTGTAGGAGGGACCGAAATCCATGCCGAGGCCGGCCTTGAGGTCGATGACGCCCTCGTCGGAAAAGAGCAGGGCGGGGCGGAAGGTTTTCGGCATCACGTCCCACATGTATTTGCGATACTGCCACCAGAGCGGCTTATCGAGGTTGTAGTGGGCTTTTATGTTGGCCTCGATCTCGGGCGTGGTGGATTTTTCCGCCGTGAACGGCCCGCCGGGCGCGAAACGCGACATGAAAAACGTGGCCGTGACGATGACAAACAACGCGAGCAGCGTTTGCAGGAGGCGTGAAATGAAGAAGCGTGTCATCGGTTGGATCGCGGCGGAGGCGCGGATGTGTGCGGAATGAGGAAACCGCAGATAAGACATGCAGAACGCGGCGGCGGGAAGCAGATTTTCACGCGGTCCCCGCATTTCCCGCCGGGCTTTTCCTTGCGTCGATGCGGATCGTCGCAACAACATTCGCGGCATCATGCCAGACACACGATTTGCCCCCGCGTTTTCGCTTGGAGTTTTGCTTGCCGTCGCATCGGTTCTGCCGGCCTTTGCCCAGGCGCCCGCCAACCTCACCGCCGATGGCATCCCTGCGATTCCCGCCGAACTGCGGCAGGATGTTGCGCGCTACCTCGAATTTCGCTCTGCCGTTTTCAACGGCTGGCATCCGGTGCGCCGCGAGCTCCTCGTCACGACGCGCTTCGCCAGCACCGCGCAACTCCACCTCGTGCGGCAGCCGCTCGGCATGCGCAAGCAGCTCACGTTTCTCACGGAGCCCGTCGCCAGCGCCTCGTATCGCCCGAAAACCGGCGACTTCATCGTCTTCAGCCAGGACCGCGGCGGCGGTGAGTTTTATCAGATCTACCGCTACGATTCCGACGGGCGCATCACACTCCTCACCGACGGCAAATCGCGCAACAACTTCGGCTCCTGGTCGCGCGGCGGCGAATGGATCGCCTACAGCTCGACGCGCCGCAACGGCGCCGACACCGACATCTACCTCATGAACCCCGCCGACCCCGCGCGCACCGACCGCCTGTTTCTCCAACTGAAAGGCGGCGGCTGGAGCGCGGGCGCGTGGTCGTTCGACGACAAGCGTCTCCTCGTCCGCGAATATATTTCGATCAACAAAAGCCGCTATCACATCGCCGACATCGCCACCGGAAAAATGGAATGCATCACGCCCGACGAACCCGCTTCGTGGGCAGGCGCGCGATTCGCCCGCGACGGAAAATCGATCATCGTCATCACCGACTCCGGCTCCGAATTCATGACCCTTGCGCGCCTCGACCTCGCCACGAAAAAACTCACGCCCATCACGGGCGCCGGGCGCTGGGATGTTGAAAATATCGCGCAGTCCGCCGACGGCAAAAAACTCGCCTACACCGTCAACGAAGCCGGCGCGAGCGTGCTGCGTTTCCTCGATCTCGAAACGGGTCGCGAAATTCCCTCGCCCAAACTCCCCGCCGGAATCATCGGCTCGATGAAATGGCACGACAACAACACCGACATCGCCTTCACGCTTACGCACGCCCGCAGTCCCGCCGACACCTATTCGATCAACATCGCGACCGGCGTGCTCGAACGCTGGACCGAAAGCGAAACCGGCGGACTCCCCGCCGGGACCTTTGTGCAACCGCAGCTCATCACCTTCAAGAGCTTCGACGGCCTCGACATTTCAGCATTCCTCTATCTGCCCGATACGAAGAAATTCCCCGGCCCGCGCCCCGTGCTCCTCAACATCCACGGCGGCCCCGAGTCGCAATCGCGTCCCGGCTTCCTCGCGCAAAACAACTACCATCTCAACGAACTCGGCATCGCGCTCGTGTATCCAAATGTCCGCGGCTCCAGCGGCTACGGCAAAACCTTTCTCACGCTCGACAACGGTTACAAACGCGAAGACTCCGTGCGCGACATCGGCGCGCTTCTTGACACGCTCGCCGCCGATCCGCGCCTCGATCCCGCGCGCATGGCGGTGACCGGCGGCAGCTACGGCGGCTACATGTCGCTTGCCACCATGATTCATTACGGCGATCGCATGCGCTGCGGCATCGACGTTGTCGGCATTTCGAATTTTCTCACCTTCCTCAAAAACACGCAGGATTACCGCCGCGATCTCCGCCGCGTCGAATACGGTGACGAGCGCGATCCGGAAATGCGCGCCTTTCTCGAAAAAATCTCGCCGACCACCAACATCGCAAAAATCAAAAAGCCCATGCTCATCGTGCAGGGCAAAAACGATCCGCGCGTGCCCGTGACCGAGTCCGAGCAAGTCGTCGCCGCCCTCCGCGCCCAGGGCAACAAAGTCTGGTATCTCATGGCTGCCGACGAGGGCCACGGCTTCCGCAAAAAAGCCAACGCCGACTATCAGTTCATAACCACGATTCTTTTCCTGCGCGAAAATCTGCTCGGCGGGGAATAAACGCGGGCGCGGCCGCCCATGTGCGCGCTTGCGTCTCCAGCCAATTTGCGTCGCAATGCCGCATTGCACCGAATCATGAGCGACGCCAACGAGCCCATACGCATCCAAAAATACATCGCCGACGCCGGCGTGTGTTCGCGCCGCGCCGCCGAAACGCTCATCCGCGAGGGCGAGGTATGGGTGAACGGCACCTGCGCCGCCATCGGCCAGCGCGTGACGCCCGGCGTGGACAAAGTCACCGTCTCCGGCAAACCCGTGCGCGCCGCCGCCCCGCAACGCATCACCCTTGCCGTCCACAAACCCCGAGGCCTCATCTGCTCCAACTACGACCCGCACGACGCCGACACGATTTTCACCGTGCTTCCGCGCGAGTTCGCGAAGCACCGCTTCTTCTGCGCCGGACGCCTCGACAAGGACAGCGAGGGCCTCGTCATCCTCACTACCGACGGCGATCTCGCGCATCGCCTCATGCACCCGAGCAACATCGTCGTGAAACGATATCTCGTGTCGCTCAAGCAACCCTTTCCCGCGGCAAAAAAGCCGCTCCTCATCAAAGGCATCGTTTATGAAGGCGAACGCCTCAAGGTCGAACGCGCGCGTTTCCTCGCGCCCAATGCCGCCGGCGATTCCGCGCAGCTCGACGTGCAGATGCACCACGGCAAGAAACGCGAAATCCGCCTCCTCTTCACCACGCTCGGCTACGACGTGAAACGCCTCAAACGCTACCAGATCGGGGCTTTCACCCTGAAGGGAATCCCCATGCGCGCCGTCAAGCCCCTCACGCCCCGGGAAATCGCCATGCTCTTCAAGGTTCCCCGGCTTCCGGGCGAAAAAAACGCCGCGAACCAGATTTCAAGCAGTTAACCAAAACATCATGAAACACACCACGCGCATCTTTGCCCTCTTCGCGCTTTGCACCGTGTCCCTTGCCGTGCTTCGCGCCGCCCCGTTTGCCGGTGACACGCCCGTCCACGCCAGCCCCGATCCTGCCTCTCCCGTCCTCCTCACACTCGGCGCCGGCACCGAACCTTCCCCCGCGACATCCGCTTCCACTGCCGCCCTTCCCGAAGGCTGGGAGGCGATCGCGATCACCGCGTCGATTGACGTTTGGGTGCGCGACAGCGACCTCAACAAGGAACTCGACGTGAGACCCGGAGCCATTCTGCGCGCCGAGCCCAATCCCGACTCGCCTTCCGTCGGCACGATGGTTGCCGGGGACATTACCGAACTGCGCGGCATCCAAGGCAAATGGGTGCAGATGCACGTCACCAAAAAAACGACGGGCTACATCAACACATCAGCATCCGCGCCCGTCACACCCGTCGTGCCTGCCACGCCCGTCACACCCGCCGGCGCTCCGTCCCAGCCAGCCGCCGCCCCTGCGCCCGACTCCAAGGCGGTCCAGCCCGCGCCTTCAACACCGCCTCCTCCTCAGCCAGCCTCCACCGTTCCTTACGCTCCCAACCAGACCGCGGCCCCCTCCGTGCAGCAACCGCTTTCCGTTGCCGCCGGAGCCTCTTCCGCGCAAACCACGCGCCCGACAGGCGCGCCTGCCGCCCCGATTGGCGGAGGCCGCACCTACGAGGCGAAACCCGCCGACGCCAGCTCGGCTGCCATTCCCCGCACCTTTGAAGGCGTCTTCGCCTCGACGCGACGCGCCCTCATGCCCCGCCGCCCCTACGAGTTCCAACTCACCGCTTCCGACGGCACCCGCCTTGCCTATCTCGACCTGGACAAAATCACCGCGACCGAACAATTCGAAAACTACATTGGCCGCACCGTGATTGTGAACGGCTCGATGGAGCCTGTTCCCAATACACAGGACATCGTCATCAAGGCCGAAACACTCCAGGCAAAATAAAGCGCCTCCACGCCAAGGACAATTTATGCAACTGATCGACGGCAACCAAATCGCACAGGCCATCATCGCCGAACTCAAAACCGAAGTCTCCGCCATCAACGGACGCAAGCCCTGCATCGCCCTCGTGCGCGTGGGCGACGATGCGGCTTCGATTTCCTACGTTCGCAAAAAGGAAAAAACATCGCAGGAAATCGGCATCACCAGCCGCGTCATTCTGCCGCCCGTCACGATTTCACAGGACGAAATCTTCGCGCTCATCGACCAACTCAATGCCGACCTCGCGGTGGACGGCATCCTCGTGCAATCGCCCCTCCCCAAGCACATCGACGAAGTCGCCGTGTTCCGCCGTGTCTCGCCCGAAAAGGACGTGGACGGCTTCAACACCATCAACCTCGGCAAAGTCGCCCAGGAAGACCCGACCGGCTTCGTGGCCTGCACGCCCGCGGGCATCATGGAAATGCTCGCCCGCTCCGGCGTTGATCTCAAGGGCAGGCACGTTGTCGTCCTTGGCCGCTCGCTCATCGTGGGCAAGCCCGTCGCGCTCCTTGCCCTCCAGAAAAAAGCCGGCGCCAACGGCACCGTGACCATCTGCCACTCGCAGACCGCCAACCTCCCCGCCATCACGCGCCAGGCCGACGTGTTGATTGCCGCCATTGGCCGCGCCGAATTCGTCACCGCCGACATGGTCAAGCCCGGCGCCGTCGTGATCGACGTCGGCATCAATCGCGTGCCCGATGCGACGAAAAAAACCGGCTACCGCCTGACTGGCGACGTCGCCTTCCAGACCGTCGCCCCGCTTTGCAGCCAGATCACGCCCGTTCCCGGCGGCGTCGGCCCCATGACCGTCGCCATGCTCATGAGCAACACCGTGAAAGCCTGGCGGCAGTCCGGCAAAAGATAGACGGCGCCCGCCGCCTCGCCCCGGTTAAAGACGGCCGCAATCCGCAAGCCGATGACTTCCTCATCCCAGGATAAAATTCTCATCGTCGATGACCAGCCGGTCAACGTCCAGCTGCTCAGGCGCAAGCTCGAACGCGAAGGCCTCGGCGTCGAGACGGCGTCCTCCGGGCAGGAAGCGCTCGATCTGGTGGCAAGGGAGCAGCCCGTCCTGATCCTGATCGACGTCATGATGCCCGACATGGACGGCATCGAGGTGTGCCGCCGCTTGCAGGCGTCCGAGGCCACGCGGGCCATCCCTGTTATTTTTGTCACGGCTCGCGGCGCCCGCGAACACAAGATCGAGGGCCTTTCGGTGGGCGCGGTCGATTATATAACCAAGCCGGTCGATCTCGACGAAATGGTCGCGCGCGTGCGCACGCAGCTTCGCCTCGTAAGCATCAATCGCGAGATGGTGGACTTGCAAAAACGCCTCGATGAATCGCGCCGCGCGGCGCTGATCGGCGCGGTTACGCAGGGCATCGCGCACAATCTCAACAACCTCCTCGCCGTCGTTCTCGGTTATGTCGACCTGATAAAAATCCAGCACAACAAACCCGAGCTCGTGAAGAACAACGCGGCCAATGTCGAGAAAGCCGTGAAGCGCATCGCCGGCGTGATCAAACAGCTCAACCTGCTCGTCGTGCAAACCCGTCCGCCGGCGAGCCGCGTTTCGCTGCAGCAGCTCCTCGACAACAGCATCGCGCGCTATCAGGCCGCCTTTGAAATCACCGCGCCGGTGACGGTCACAAACCCGCTCGGCGACCTCGAAGTCGAGGTGCACGTCGAATCCTTTGAGGATATTTTGAGCAAATTGCTGATCAATGCATGGGAGAGCTACGGCCCCGCCAATGCCCCGGCGGACGCCGCGGCTGACAACGCCGTCGGCGCTTCGCGGCCCATCGAGCTGCGCACCGGCGCGGCCAGGTCGCCGGTCGGAGCGGAGGCGTTTGCGATTTTTATCGAGGATCGCGGACGCGGCATCGCTCCGGAAATCCGCGACCATATGTTTGAGCCCTTTGTGAGCACAAAGCAGTACGTCGGCGTCGGCATGGGCCTGAGCATTGCGCGCCACACGCTGCGTACGCTCGGCGGCGACTTGACCGTGGCCGACCGTGAGGGCGGCGGCGTGACGGCGACTCTCATTTGTCCCGTGGAACAGAAAAAATGACACGCGCCCCGGGCTGCGCGTCATCTGCAGGCGGATGGGAGGGAAATTCTGTTTGCGATTGTTTTTATAAGGCGGCCATACAACTTTTGCGCGCATGGCGCTAAACCAGACCGAGCAGCGGATATACGATTACGTGCGGGAGAATCCCGAGGAAAAACATTTTTGGGAGCACAAGGTTCGCAGCGTCGCCGCCGCGCATGCGGACGACTTCACCGCAGCCGCCGCGCTGGACATGGAGCTGCGCGCGTATGTCATCGAGCGGGCGAGCGCGACAAAACAACTCGCGGACGCGCCCGTCCGCATGAGCATGCGCGGTCTGGCCGAATATCTAATACGCACATGGACAACCCCGCGGCCCAAAAAGAAAGCAGCGCCTGGATCGGATTGATCATGGCTGCCATACTTGCATTTCCGTTTTGTTTTTATATTAACCGCCGCGAGGGAAAGGCTGTCCGGTTTTGCCCGGAATAAATCATGCCCAAAAGATCAAGCGGACTCGTCGTAAATATTATTTCAAAACTCGTGATGTCTATTTTTCAGGACGATGCCGAAGATTCGCGGTGAGTGTTTGAATCGGTTTTGATTAAAACATAAATAATTGTTTACCATATTCTTGTGGTTGATTAGTCTTGCATCTCCTGCATCAAGGGGTGCAGGGATTCAAACGCCCGTTTGAAGAATTTCAAAAAATTTCCGGATTTTTTTGAAACATTTTTGGGATGTTTGCGTCTTACATGGCGTAGGTAGTTCAGATTTCTCCCGCATAGCGGGAGATTTGGGGTAACAAAGAAAGCAATGGGCGGTCCGCTTAGGGGTAGGCGGGCCGCCCTCTTTTTTGCATGGATATTCTGAATGACGAAAAGACGGGAAATGCGTTCGGCTTTATGCGGAAGTTTGCGCGGATTGAAGGCAGCCCGGATACGGCGATCAAACGGATGGTTTGAAGCCGGAAAAAATAATTGGATTTTTTTTGAAGCATTTTTGGGTGCTTGCGTCTTACATGGCGTAGGTAGTTCAGATTTCTCCCGCATAGCGGGAGATTTGGGGTAACAAAGAAAGCAATGGGCGGTCCGCTTAGGGGTAGGCGGACCGCCTCCTTTTTATACTCATGGCGGCGGAAAAAAACAGCCGGGGAACACGGGATAGTATTGGACAAAGCGGGAATGCTGTGCTGGGTTATTCACATCTTATCCACACCAATGGAAAGCCTGAGCCGGGCCAACGCCCACAAATCGCAACTGCTCAAGGAATCCAAGGCGAAGGTGAAAACCTTCGTTCTGGATACCAACGTCCTCCTTCACGATCCACAGTCGATCTTCAAGTTTGAGGACAACAACCTCGTCATCCCCGTGGAGGTTTTGGAGGAGTTGGATACCATCAAGACTGAACAGTCCACCGAGCGCGGCCGCAATGCGCGGCGTGTGCACCGGATATTGCAGGAGCTGCTGCCCGATTCGCACGCGATGCTGGAAGGCGTGCGCCTGCGCAACGGCGGGACGCTTTCCGTCATCATAAATTACTATCTCGTGGACCAGCATTTTTCGGGGTCGAACCCGGCGATGCTGCGCTTGCAGGCGGTGCTTCCGGATTTATCCAAGAAGGACAACCGCATCATAGCCTGCGCCCTGTATGTGCAGGAGCAGTTTCCGCCTCCGGTCATCCTCGTGACGAAGGATGTGAACGTGCAGCTCAAGGCGCGCGCCGTCGGCCTGGAGTCGCAGGATTATCTCAACGACAAGGTGCCCGCCGCCGACGCCGAGGCGCGCGAGGGCGCATACCGCGAGATTCCCGCCACCGTATATGAAATGCAGCGTTTTTGCTCGGAGGGCTTTTTTGCCCTTGAGGGCGGGGGCTCCAAGGGTCTTGCGCTCAACGACTATGTGCTCCTGCGTTCCGATGTCGGCAAAACCATGCCGGCCCGTGTGGCGAGTATGGATGCAAGCAACGGCTCGTGCGTGCTGGGGCGTTTGAGAATTCCCGAAAGCGTGCGCGCGCCGGGCGGCATTCCGATCCGGCCTCGCAACCTTGAACAGCAGTTTCTGATCGACGCCCTGCTCGACGACTCGATCTCGGTCGTCACCTGCTTCGGCAAAGCCGGCACGGGCAAGACGCTGCTTTCGATTGCCTGCGCGCTGTATCAAACGCAGGAAGGCCACGGCGCGCTCCAGTCGCGCTACGACGGCGTTTCCATTTCGCGCCCCGTCATCGCCGTGGGAAAGGAAATCGGTTTCCTGCCAGGCGCGATCGAGGAGAAAATGAGGCCGTGGCTGCAGCCGTATTTCGACGCGCTCGAAGTGTTGATTCCCTCAAAGCCGCCGAAGGAGGCTCAATTTGCCGAGAAAAAAGTCTCGAAGAAAAAGAAGGCGAAGCACGAAGCCGCCATGCGCGCGATGGAAGCCGCACCGATGTCCCAGGCCTCAAGTCACGCCGGCGGCGGAAACGGCACGGGAATAATAAAACCCTACGAACGCCTGATTCGCAGCGGCATGGTTGAAATCGAGGCGCTGTGTTTCATCCGCGGACGCTCGATTGCGCGGCGCTTTTTCATATTGGACGAGGCGCAGCAGCTCACGCCGCACGAGGTGAAGACGGTGATCACGCGCATCGCCGAGGGCTCGAAGATCGTATTGATTGGCGACCCCGCACAGATTGACAATCCCTATGTCGATTCGCGCAGCAACGGCCTTGTATATTGCCACAACAGGATGCGCGGCCAGTCGCTCGCAGCCCACGTCACGCTCGCAAAAGGCGAGCGCTCCAAACTCGCCGAGCTGGCTGCGGATTTGCTGTGAAATTACCGGGGAGGTTGCTGTCCTTTCGATTTACGTCGATTTAAGTCGATTCATATCGACTTAAATCGTATCCGCGCGCCTTCCCCCGCCTCAGAACCCGATACGGCGGCGCGTTGACGAATAGCGTGTGTGCCCCTTCGCGAGGCTTTCGCGCTCAAGTGCGTCGAGGCGGTCCGCATTTGTCGTGTTTTCGCCGAGATAATAAAGACTCTGGCGCACGGTGCGGAAGTCGCCGGGCGAAAGATCGGGGATTTTTTCCAGCCGCGCGGCTTCTCCGCTCGTGAGCGGGACGCCGAACATGCGTCCGAAAAAGTGCTTTTTACTCGCATCGTCCAGGTGCGCAAATTCCAGCTTGAAAGTGAAACGCCGCAGCGATGCCGGATCAAGGTTGTCCGAGAAGTTCGTCGCGGCGATCAGCACGCCGCCGAAGTTTTCCATCTGTTGCAGCAGTTCGTTGACCTGCGTGACTTCCCAACTGCGCTGCGCGCCTTCGCGGGATTGCATGAGACCATCGATTTCGTCGAGAAACAGGATCGCATTCTCGGCTTTTGCCTGACGGAACGCATCGGTGATGTTCTGCTCCGTTCCGCCGACCCACATCGAGAGCAAGTCGCTCCCCATTTTGACGATAACCTTTGTGTCGAGTGTTTTGCCCAGAAACTTAACAAACTCGGTCTTGCCCGTTCCGGGCGCGCCGTGCAGCAGGATGTTCATGCGGGGCCGGTCGGGCGGGGCGGATGGCGCTTCCGTTTGAAAACGTCGGATGGCCTCCACGATGTGCGCGAGCGGGACGCCGCTTTTCATATTCAGCCCTTCCAGCGAATAATCCTTTGCGGGCATCAGGCTGTCGTCGGGTTTTATGCCCAGCAACTCGCAATGCGGCTCCATGAGTTTTGCGATCATGGCAGGCGCGTCTTCTTTGGTCGGCGCAAAATTGGCGACATTGCGCAACGCCAGAGCGATGCCGCCGGCGCTGGTCTGGTAGCGGCGGGCAAACTCGGCCAGCGCATCATCGTCGAACAACGCGTCCACTTTATGCAGACGGACGCTGTTTTTCCAGATGGTCGTCCGTTGCGCGGAGGTCAGCTTCTCGAAGTGGATGGAATAATCGAAACGCCGGCGGCTGGATTCGTCGATTGCTCGGGCAGGCGTGTTGGTGATCCACACCGTCGGGGTTTTTATGGTGTCGAGCACGGTGTTGAACTGGCCTTTGTTCCAGCTCAGTAAATCGTCCGCCTCATCCACAACCAGCAGGCTTCGTGTGCGGTCAACCTTCATGTCGCTAATCTGCAAAGCGGCCAGCCGCGCCATCTTCGGATCGATTTTGGATTCCTCTTTTTCTCTGTCGGTCCGCACGATGTCATAACAATCCAACTCAAGCTCTCGCGCCAGACTGCGGGCAAAGCTGGTTTTGCCCGTGCCGGGCGCGCCGTAGAGCAGGATGTTGAGACCGTGCTCCAGTTTGCGGGCGACAATCATGTTTTTCAGAACAGCCCCGTGCTCCGATGCAAGTTTCCCGAAAAATTCCCACGGCAGCGTTTCATCCTGATATTTTTTGAAATACCGGCTTTCCAGCGGCGTATCATCGGTTCCGTCAAAAAAGCCAACCAAGGAATTGTTGAGACGAATGTCTTCACTGATGCAACCGAAGCGTCTCAATTTTTCCGAATCCGACATAGCCTTGCGAACTTCGTTGACATTGCAATTCAGGCACTTGGCGACAAAAATTAACTTCTGGATGGCACTGAGTATGCGCTCCGGTTCGGGAGTCTCCAAAACATGGGCCCTCACAAGATAGTGAACGAGCAAGATGTCGCGCTCTAGGTCGGAAAGGCAAAGTGTCACCTGTAATTCTTCCAGCCGTTGTTGCAGGATGTCTTTCATGTCGGAATCATCGCTGGGCTTCATGCACATGGCCTTTTCGAGCAGTTGCACAAGGATGTCCTTGACTGTCTTTCGCGGTAGCCTTTGCCACGCATTATAAAACATATCGACTATATTAAAATTAAAGCTGGCTGGATCGAGGCGATCATCCTCTTTCGAGTTGCCTCGTAGCTTTATTTTTTGAAGCTCCTCTTGATCGAAGGTTCTCCTGAAGGGCGGCAAGGCATCCTCCCATATGATTACATCTCTCAAAATCTTGAATACATCATCATCATAAATATCTTCATCATGATTGCGAATGAAATTGATGAAAAATTCGAGGCCCTTCCACTTGGCGAATCCTTCTTTTCCCTCATAACGATATGTGCCCATAAAAACTCCTTTTAGTGCTATTAAACGTCTCTGTGTGATTTGTGTTTTAGTGATGAACGTGGGTGACTTTCTTAAATCGCATTCCGCTCCGGCAGGATGGTTTCCTGTATGAAAGGCGCGGGGTCTCCGATTTCGCGGAGCATCCGGTGAAACACCTCCGCGAGCAGGAGCGTGTCGGCGAGCGCGTCGTGGCGATTCGCAGGCAGCGGAATGCCGTAATGCGCGGCGACAGCGTCGAGGCTGCGCCCACGTCCCGAATGCAAGGCCCGCGAAAGCGCCAGCGTGTCCAAATAGCGGACGGCGCGCGGCGCGGGCATCGGACGCAGCCGTCCAGCGCAGATTTTCAGGAAACGCATGTCGAAACGCGCCGCATTGTGCGCGACGAGCACGCCGTCGCCCCCAAACTCGAAAAACGCCGGCAGCGCTTCATACAGCGGAGGCGCGCTGGCGGCGGCCTCCGCAGTGACGCCCGTGAGCTGCGTGATTTCCCCCGGCACGGGCAGGTGGGGGCGGACGAGCGTGCAGAACCGCGCATCCGTGACAGCCCGCCCGTCGCTGCGCAGGGCGGCGATCTGGATGATCGCATCGCGATTGCGGTTGCAGCCGGTTGTTTCAAGGTCGAAGAGAACGTATGTCATGATGATGTGTGCTGGTTGATTTCGCAATCATGACAGATAATGATGGACACGGCGTGTCCATCATTTTGGTGTAGCCTGCAAATGATGAAAAAATCCTCGAAAACACGACTGGCAAAAAAACGGGCGGGGCGGGCCGATGCGCGCGCCGCAGGGTGGGGCATATCGCGCACCGCGATGGAGCGCGTGCTCAAAATCCAGGATGAGCTGGCGAAGGCATGGAGCGAAGGGACGAAGGCGCCGACGCTCGGCTGGCTGGCCGAAGTCCTCGACGTGTCGCACAAGACCGTGCAGCGCGACATCGCCTTCATGAGCGACCGGCTCGAACAGCCCATCGAATACGATCCCTCCGAACGGCGCTACGGCTACACGCGCGAAATCGCCGGATTCCCGCTGATGCAGATGACCGACGAGGAATTGCTCGCGCTGCTCGTGGCGCGCGAGGCGATACGCCTCTACGACGGCACGCCCTACGCGCCGATGCTGGAGCGCGCATTCAAGAAGCTCGCGCTCCCGCTGGGGAATGTGACCGGCTTCGACGCCTCCGACGTATCCGGCGCGGTTTCCTTCAGCGACAGCGGACGCGCAAAGCTTGACCCCGAGGTTTTCAATACCGTGCTGCAAGCCGTGCTCGATCGCGAGGAAATCGCATTCGACTACGTGAAGCCCTGGGAGCCGGGCGCGGCGCGGCGCTGGCAGGCGGCGCGTCCGCTGCACGTCTGCAATCGCGGCGGCATGTGGTATGTCATCGTCAAAAACGAAAATGGCCCCAACTGGAACCTTGCCCTCCCGCGCCTGCGGCAGGTCAAACGGCTGGGCGTTTATTTCAAGCGCGAGGACGTTTTTTCCGTGGATGCTCATTTCGAGGGAGCCTTCGGCGTGTTTCGTGGAAACGCGGAAACGGCGCACAAAGTCCGCATCGCCTTCGATGCCTACGCAGGCGCGCTGGTATCCGAGCGCATCTGGCACAAGACGCAGAAGCTGATTTCGCTGAAAAATGGCGGCGTCGAATTGCGCATGACGGTATCCGCTCTGGACGAAGTGGCCGCCTGGGTGCTCAGCCACGCCGGCGGCGCAAAAGCCCTCGCGCCAGCGGAACTGGTGGCCAAAGTGCGAGAGGCGGCAAAAGCGATGGCGAATGCGCATTAGTGTGTGGAAATCCCAAATCCCAACCGACAAATCCCAAATAAATCACAAATTACAAAAATGAGGATCGGGTGGCACGGGCTGTGGTTTGAATGGGTCGGGTAGCATGGGCATCCTGCCCATGAGCTCGGGCGGTTGGGGTGGCACGGGCGACTCGCCCGTGTTCCGATGCCTTTTCCCAGCACATGGGCTGGCAGCCCATGCCACTCGATCACCCAATCATTGAGTTTTTTGCCCGGAGTTTTCGTCTTTTTTCAGGAGGCATGATTATTTGTTTTCGGGAAAGGCTTTGTATTTCCGGCGGCAGCCAAACCACCAGTGCTCCATGATGCGGGCGGCGTCGGCGTGGCTGATCTTCAGGGAGTGCATGATGATGAGCGTCGCCGAGCGCTGAGTCAGGCGGAACACGTCGCTTATATCCTCGTAAAGCACGCCGAGCGCGCTCATCTGCTCATCGGACAGGGCCATGCCGATTGCCGGATCGTTCACGGCAGGCACGCTGGCGGGCGTTGGTTTGTCATCGGGCATCGTCGTTGAATGCGTTGTGGATTGATTGGTCGTTAATAACCCTATCAGACGAGGGAGGACAAACACGGTCCATCATCAAGAGGATGCTTCTCTTGCCTGTCTTGGGCAGGAGCCTGCCCCCTCGGCGCAGGCCTCGGAGCCCAACAATGTGTGGCGGGCGGAGAAGGCGGTGATGGCGTCGATGCCGCGCTGCATACGCTCGCGCCCGACGGGGTTGGCGGAGTGGATGACAATCCGGGGAGGCGCAAAACCTTGTGCAAAGACGGCCTCCTCAATCCACCTGACGACATCGTAACCCGTGCCCCGCGAGTCGTCGCCCAAGTCGTGGTCAAGACTGATGTCCGTAACCGCGCCCTGTTCGAGCAGCGCAATCGCCTCATCCGGCCAATAAACCCGCACCCACCCCTCCGGCGCAGGCCGCATGTCGTCGAGATAGAGTTTCATGGAGCATTTACTTGCCGAGGAAAGATTCTTTGAATAACTTCATTGCTGGATTATAAAAATCATATTGGTTACTGCGGGTAAAACTGGAAAAGTGATACAGATTTATTACGGGGATCTGCTTGCCATTTATTTCAATGCGATGGCACGTGTTCACACCCGGATTTTCCGGGTGTCCTTCGAAAATATTTTTTAAATAGGGACGCCATTCCAGAAATCTCCAAAGATTCATGGTAATAATTATATCAGGTGCTAGAATAGAAAATTCTTCTTTAAAGAAATTGCGTTCTTCAATATTCGAATCCTTCAGGAACTTAGCTATCAACCCTACGTCGCATGTTGACGAGCCCTTGAATGGATTCGCATATTTAGATAAATTCATAATCGAAAAACTTATCCCTTTAGGGGTCGCAAAATCCTCGATGATTTTATCCGGATGAGGTATCTCGCCATAAGGAATATTGCCTCCATTGAGAATGCCATACGCTATATATATCATGCGTTGATGGAATTGTCTCGATCCCAATTTTTCCTTTTTATACCAATAAACCAATAGGTCTAGGTATGAATCGCCATATGAATCAGCCACGTCTCTATTTTCCCTGCCTATGAATAATATTTTTGTTTTTTGTGAGTAATAATGCGGGAAAAATCCGTCGGAACTGAATAGTTTTTTTCCGGTATATTCCTGTGATGGATTGTCTCTATTGAAAATTTTTGATTCCGCTACTTTCGTTTTCCATGCATCCATGAGCGCGGTCATTTTTTGAAATGATGTTACTTCTTCGGGTGGATAAGGAAGTTTTGTTTTGAGTGACATATTGGAGTGTAATTTAAGATTTGGTGTAGGTGAATGTGTAGGCTATTACAATTTACTCCAGATATGACCGCTCCCTTCAGGGCAGGTGCATGAGCTTGGCTGGCGGTCAGCTTGGATGGTTTCATAGCATTTTCTACATTGATAGTTGGTTGAACCAAGTTCTCCCAGTTTATTCCAGATATGACCGCCTCCATCGGGGCAATTGCCCGAGCTTGGTTGGCGATTCGATTCGATGATTTGAAAGCACTTTCTGCATTGATAGTAGAACATGATGTTGTGGTGGTTGGGTGTTTGGTTCCGGGCTTGTTGTGGCCCTTAAAGAATCGCGGAAAAGAGGCTTGGGCAGGGAATGGGCAGTGAGGGGTGAGTAACGAGCTTTTGATTTGGCTACTTTTTAATGGATAAGTCGTAGCGGTAAAGAAAAAATGAACGAAGCAGGCTATTTCTTTGCAGGGATATTGCAGGAGCTTTGCGGAGAAATCCTGCCTTTCGGTTGATTTTCATTTCTTGTCGGTGACATCGGCGAAATGTTGGCGGGTGACGATCACGTCGGCCCAGACTTGTTTGATTTTCAGGATGTCCGGCAGGCTCCAATAGGAATGATCGTAGAGTTCGTGCATGGCGTAACAGATGCGATGCTCCGCAAGCTCACCGTGGCTCAAGCCGTCGCATTCATTCCAATTAAGCCGGTTCAGGTTGCGTCTGGCGTTTGACGGCTCGCGGACGTTTTGCGTCAAGAGCGCGGGTGCGTCATGGATGATGTCTTCCAGGACTTCATGGATGCCCGGTTTGTGTGTGAAGGGCGCCAGCCGTATCTCGATCTCGAAATCCTTGATGAAGCTGTCCCGGTTTTTGAGCCTTCGCGCCAGCCTTTGCCTGATGGGTTTTGCCTCGGCATGTGCTTTTTTCAGACAATCGACAAAGAGGGCGTTGATTTTGACAAAGCGCGCGATGGTTTTCGGGGTGAATTTGAAATCATGGTTCAACCTTCTTTTTCTTTCGCGCAGGATATCATTCAGGGATGGCGCTTTTTTTATGTGCCGGAGGATGTCCATGTCGCCGGGCTGCTGGTCAATCTTGAGGCTTTTTTCGGCGGCCCAATAGACGCCATGCAGATAAACGGCCAGCGCCTCCAGTTCCTGAAGGGAGCAGGTTTTGGGATTGTTTTTGGCGAGGGCCTGCCGAACAAGCGGAGTATCTGCTGGATTGGCGGATGACATGATGATTGATGGCTGTTTGGCGAGGCGTCTGCGTGTGCGGAGCGGACGCGCGGAAGAATGGAAGGCTCCAACAATGCCAGAGTGAGCTGGACGCAGGCGGTCCAGTATTGGGGTTTTTCTCCGGCATTTGCGGCGCGCCCAGCGCGCGCTCCCTGCCTGAATATTTCACCCCGGATTGCGCGATTGCGGATTGAATGGCGCGGACTGCCGCCCCTGTTTCGCGGGCTCGGAGTGCCACTCAATCCACTTCGCGAAGGTTGCCATTTTGGGCATGGGGCCGCCGCAGACTATTATTGATTCGGCTCTTTCTTCTCCTTCCCGAAATATTCGCTTTGGTCGAAATATGACCTTGGCTTGGAGGGCGGAGGATATGAAGGCGATTTTGAGGTTCGGGGTTTGCGTCGGCTTTTTCCGGGAGGGGCGCGTCATTCGCGCCCGGTTGCTGCTTTCGGGACAGGCGGTCAGTTGCGCATGGGCGGGACGTTGGTCACCGGGCCGGAATCTTTTTTGCGCGTCTTGGGGTCGGTCGGAGGCGTTTCGACTTTGATGGCCGGGCCGGGCTTCTCGACTTTGACCAGTTCGACCTCAAAAACGAGCGTCGCGCGGCGTGGGATTTTCGGGGGATCGCCGCGCGTGCCGTAACCGAGTTCGAAGGGGATGATGAGCAGGCGTTTTTCGCCGACGCGCATCATGGGGATGCCTTCCTCCCAGCCTTCGATGACCTCGCCGCGCCCGGTGCGGAAGCTGAACGGCTGGTCGGGGCTGCGTGTCTGGTCGAAAACGGTTCCGTTGAGGAGCATGCCTTTGTAGAGCACGCTGACGCGGTCGCCGCGCTCGGCTTTTTCGCCGTCGCCGGGTTTCAGGACAAGCATGCGCATGCCAGTGGAGGTGGCCTTGGCGTCGGGCCAGGTCTTTTCCACGTATTCAAGATCGGCGGGCGGCAGTTTTTCGCGCTGCGCGTGGAGCGCGGCGGGGGCGGCAATGAGCAGGAAAAGGGCAATTAGTCTTGGCAATCGCATGTCTGTGTTGGTTGGGCTTTCTGTCGGAGGATGTCCGGGAAAACTCTTTCCATCCGGGGCGCGGCTGTCAGCAAATTTATTCGGCGGCGGCGGAAATGTTGATCGCCAGTTCACGGCCGTTGATGGTGATGCGTTCGATTTTTCGCCACGCGGCGAGCGCTTCGGCGGGGAGCGTCTGGGAGCCCATCAGTCCATCCATGAGCCGGGCGGTCGCGCCGGGGATGCGGTGCAGGGGCAGCGAACCGGCGGAGGCTTCGCGCGGCACATACATGACGACGCCCGGCATGCCCGTGGCCGGATTTGCGGGGACGCGCTCGAACGCGCCGCGCATTTGCACGACCAGCGTGCGGGGGCCGAGGGGCGTCTGCACGGTCAGGGGCGCGGCGACTTGGAGGAGATTGTTTTCGATGCGGAAGTCGAGCTGCGTGGCGGAGGCCGTCATGCCGGCGCGGCGGGCGGCGCGCGTGTGCGTGCTGGAGGCGAACCATGTGTTGAGCTCGTCCTCGTTGAGCGTCACCACGCCGGGAGCGGCGGCGAGAAGCGCGGCGCGTTTGCGAACCCAGGTCGCGCCTTTCACGCGGTCGCGGGAGCCTTGCGCATAATAAACCTCGCCCGGGCCGCCGCCGCGGGAGTGGCGGGAGGGCGGATTTGCCGGGGCGGTCACGACGGGTTTGAAGACGAGGCAGACGGCGGCCAATGCCGCGCCAGCCAGCGCCGCGAGGGGAGTGGCAATGATTTCGAGCCGGCGAAGGGAGCTTTTTTTGGCCACGGAAAAGTGTTTTGGCCGGGCCCGCGGGTCAGGCCTGTTTCGCCCCGGCTGCCTTGGCCGCGGCGCAGTTCTCGCAGGCTTTGGGCGCGCTTGTTTCCTTTGCGGGAGGCGCGCCTTTTTTCGTCTTGAAATCAGTCTGGTAAAACCCCGTGCCCTTGAAGACAAAACCGGCTCCGGCGCCGAGCAACCGCCTGACGCCCGTCTTCTTGCACGACGGGCATTTTTTGAGCGGCGCGTCGCTCATCGACTGGAATGCTTCGAATGTATGGCCGCATTTCAGGCATGCGTAATCGTAGGTTGGCATGATAAAAGCCGCCCTTGCTAACGGTTTTTCGGAAACTTGCGAGCCGAGTCTTCACAGGCGCGGAAAAACGCAGCGAAGAAACTCCACGCCGCCCCGAGCGCCACAAAAAGCGTGAACGTCATCAGCGGATACCCCGCGGCGATCAGCCCGATGAACGCGAAGCTCGGCACGAGGAAGCGCGACTTTGTCGAGCGCAGCATGGCGATGAGCACACGGGGCCGGAACGCATCGCGGTATTCCTCGCGCTTCTGGTATTGGTAAATGCCCGCCGCGGTCAGCGGCCCGGCAAGCATCACCGCGGGCACCAGCGGCAGATAGACAAAGACACCGTAGCCGAGCCAGCGCAACGGCAGCGTGAGCGCCCAGCCGATGCCGAGCGGCAGCAGGCCGAGCGCGCAAAAAATCGCGAACGCGGGCACGCCCTCCATGAAAAGCCGCCGCCAGTCCTGCCACTCCGGAAACTCGACCGGCTCGCCGCGACGCGCCCGCGAGATCAGTTCATACAAATACCCGAATGCAAAAAAATGCGCGACCGGCACCGCCATGAGCAGCGCCCCGATGAGGCAGCGTGCAAACCATGAGGTTCCCGTGAATAGGCGTTTGCAAATTTGCTCAAGTGTTGGCATGCAGCAGTTGTTTTAGAGGAAAAACACAAACTGCAAAGATCAGCCCGCGCCCCATGGACTTCCCAACGCAATTTAACACATACGTTACACGCGCCGAGCAAGGAATCGACACCTGCCTGCCCGCCGCTTCCACCCGCCCCGGACGTTTGCACGAAGCCATGCGCTACAGCATGCAAGCCGGCGGCAAGCGCCTGCGCCCCGTGCTTCTGCTCGCCGCCGCCGACCTGCGCGGCAACCCGCTCCATGACCCGCTCCCCGCGGCGGCCGCCGTCGAGTGCGTCCACACGTACTCGCTTATCCACGACGACCTGCCGTGCATGGACAACGACGACATGCGCCGGGGCCGCCCCACCGCGCACAGGCAATACGACGAAGCCACCGCGCTCCTCGCCGGCGACGCGTTGCTCACGCACGCGTTCCTGCTCCTGTCCACGCGCTACTCGTCCGACTCCGAGCTCTCCCGCGAGCTCGTCCGCGAGCTCGCCTCCGCCGCCGGCAGCGAGCAGCTCATCGGCGGGCAGATGGAGGATTTGCTCGCCGGGAAAAATGCCGGAGCCACCGGCGCGCAGCTCGAATACATCCACCTCAACAAAACCGCCGCGATGATCCGCGCCTCCCTCGTGATGGGCGGGCTGTGCGGCGGTTTTCTCGACGGCGGAGAGATGGGCACGCTCCGCGGGCTCGGGCGCGAGCTCGGGCTCGCGTTCCAAATCGTTGACGACATTCTCGATTCGACCGCCGACAGCGCCACGCTCGGCAAGACCGCCGGCAAGGACGCGCGCAACGGCAAGACAACCTACGTCAGCCTCTACGGACTCGACGAAGCGCGCGTCCACGCGGCGCGCCACACGCAGGCCGCGCTCGATGCGCTCGCAAAACTGCCGGGCGACACGACTTTCCTGCGCGAGTTGACATCCATGATGCTCGACAGGAAAAAATGACCGCCAAGGCATGACGCGCCCGACACGCCACAACACCTCCCAATCATCATCATGACAAAACTCGCCCTCATCATTTCGGCACTCGCCGCCGCGCTCGCGCTGGCCGGCTGCTCAAAGTCCGCGCGTCTGCCCTCGACCGTGACCATCGTGCAAAAGAACGATGAACTCGCCAAAAAAGCGACGCTCGTGCTCGGCGACACGCTCCTGGTCGAAATGCCCGGCGACATGACGACCGGCCACCTGTGGGAGCTTTTGCCGCTGCCCGCCGACACGGCGGGGCTGGCATTGGGCGAGGGCCGCTACGTGTCCGGACAGACGCCGTCCGGCGGACCGGGGCGGTTCGTTTATGTGATGCGCACCGTGCACGTGGGCGAGCAAAAGCTGGAGTTCGTTTACCGCCGCACGGCCGAAAAAGACAAACCGCCCCTGAAAACTTTCACGGTCACGGTGATGGTGAAGTGAGTTCGTCCGCGCCACGCGGCGGGACGCCTGAGGAAGCAGATTTGTTTTCTTTTGTGAGCAGATAAGAAAATGCTTCATGCGAAATCCTCCCCATCATTCCGGCCCTTTTCGTTACTCATGAAGCCCTCCAATTTTGCGCGATTGAAAAAACACATCGGATTTGCCGCGATTTTTGCGCTGTCGGTTGCGACATTTCCGGCGGCGCCTTCCGACGAACCAGCCTATTTGCCACTGCCGGAAGCGATGCGCGCCGTCGGCATTCCCCGGATACCGAAGACGCAGGTCGATGATGTGCAAAAATACGCGAGGCTCGGCGGCACGTCATTTCGCGGCTGGCATCCGCAGGAACGGGCAATGCTCGCCACCGTCAAATCCGGCGAAACAAGCCAGCTCGCGCTCATCCCGTCGCCCGGAGCGCGCAGGCAAACGCTCACGCGCGGCAAGGAGCCCGTGGCGGCCGGCACGATGCTCCAGGCCGGCAACCGCCTGCTGCTCGTTTACCAGCACGATACCGGCGGCGATGAGCGATTCCAACTGAGCGTGCTCGATATGGCTGACAAAAAAACGCGCCTGCTCACCGACGGAAAATCGCGCAACACCGGGCAATGTTTTTCGCATTCCGGACAGTGGGTGGCCTACACATCGACGCGTCGCAACGGACGCGATACCGATGTTCTCGTCACTGCTCTCGACGGCAAAGTCACGCGCACACTCGTGCAGGCGGACAGCCCCGGCTGGAGCATTCACGATTGGTCGGCGGATGATAAACATCTGCTGGTCGGAAAAGGCACGGCGCGCACGTGGCAGCTTGTCTCGGTTGCCGATGGCCGCAGCCGCGCGATCCGGAAACCGACGGGGAGTGCAGCTTATTCGAGGGTGCGTTTTGCCGAGGGCGGCAAGGCGCTTTATGCGATTGCCGATATCGACGAAGGCGCGCGGCGGGCCTTGGTGCGCGTCGATTTGAAAACAGGCAAACAAACCGAAATCGTGGCCGACACGCGGTGGGATGTTGAGAGCTATGCGATTTCTCCGGATGGACGCACGATCGCCTACGTGGTCAACGAAGATAGTTTCAGCAAATTGCACCTGCTCGACATCGCGACAAAACGCGAGCTGGCGGTTCCCGATTTGCCCGCAGGCATGATCGCAGGCGGGAGCCTGGAATGGCACCCGAAATTGCGCGAAGTGGGTTTCTCGATGAACAGCGCGCAGTCGTCGTCATCTCCCTATTCGTTGAACGCCGATTCCGGAAAACTCACCGACTGGCGCAGCCGGAAGAGCGGCGCGACCATGCGCTTTTCCGAGCCCGAGCTGGTTCACATCGAGGGTTTTGACAGGCTGCGAATCTCCGCGCTGGTTTATCGTCCCGATCCGCTGAAATTTCCCGGGCCGCGTCCGGTGATTGTCTCGTTTCACGGCGGTCCCGCGTCCCAGTCGCGCCCCGGATTTCTGGGCAGAGATAATTACTACGTCAATGAAATGGGCATCGCGCTCGTGTTTCCAAACGTTCGCGGCTCGACAGGCTATGGACGTGAGTTTTCACGGATGGACGACCGCTACAAACGCGAGGATTCGGTGAAGGATGCGGGCGCTGTTTTCGAATGGATACGCAAGGACAAACAGCTCGACGGCGCCCGCATCGGTGTGATGGGGGGCAGTTATGGCGGTTACATGGCGCTCGCCACGATGGTGCGTTACAATGATATCGTACGCTGCGGTGTTGACCGGGTTGGCATTTCCAATTTCGTCACGTTTTTGAAAAGCACGGCGGATTACCGGCGTGACAATCGCCGTAAGGAATACGGCGACGAACGCGACGAAAAAATGCGGGCCTTTCTCGAAAAAATCTCACCCGCGAACAATGTGGATAAAATACGCGCGCCGCTTCTCATCATCCAGGGTGAAAACGATCCGCGCGTGCCGCTCGGCGAATCCGAAACGATGCGCGACCAAATCCTCAAGCGGAACGGCATCGTCTGGTATCTTGGCGCGGCCAACGAAGGCCACGGTTTCAAGAAGACCAGCAACTCCAATTATCAATTCCACGCAACGGTGCTGTTTTTCAAAAAATATCTGCTCGGCGAGGTGGAGTGATGCCTTGCGCGCCGGCTTCCCGCCCGGGAACACCGAGATATAATCGCGCCATGTAGCGCATTTCCACGCGGCCGTTGCGCGATTCCTCGGAGAAGAGTTTTTTCAGTGCGGCGACAAAGGCTGCGTGATTAGGATGCCCGGGATTCGGCGCATAGGAGAGCGAGAGGGCAAAGCCGATGAGCGCATCAAGGTCGAGCGATTGCGCGTTTGGAATCATGACGATCTGGTGCGCGCCCGGAGCGAAAAATGCGGTGAAGATGGTTTCGTTGAGATTCTTGTGGCGGGTGTTCGCGTAATCGGGCGCGAGCTCGCGTTGCACGTTTTCGAATTTTTCGAGGAACACAGTGCCGGAACGCAGGCGCTCATTCCAGATGAGCGCGACGAGGCCGCCGGGCTTTAGAACGCGGGCAAACTCGCGGCGCGCGGCAGCCCGGTCGAACCAGTGGAACGACTGCCCGGCCGTGATGAGATCAACGGAATGCGGAGGCAGGGTGGTGTTTTCGGCGGCGGCATCGACGCTGGCGAAGCGCGGGTCGGCGCCGAGTTTTTGCTCGGCGGCCACGCGCATGGCTGCGTTGGGCTCGACGGCGTAAACACGCTTGGCAAGCGGAAGAATGAGTTCGGTCAGGATTCCGGTGCCCGAGCCGATGTCGGCGACGACGCTTGCCGAGGGCGAGAGATTCGCGAGCGCGGCAAGACGAGCGATCAATTCGGGTGGATAACCCGGACGGTAGCGAACGTAGTTATCGACGCGACCGGTGAAGCGTGTGGTTGGATTGAGCGTCATGGCGCACGGGCGCGGTTCGCGTGCGTCTGCATCGGAAATCAGCGCACATCGTGCGCCGCGGCGCGGTTGACGGCGCTGGCGATGGCCTTGATGGAGGCGAATTCGATGTTGGTGTTGATGCCGACGCCGAAGTAGGTGCGGCCGCGCTGCGTCTTGATCTGGATGTAGGACGCGGCGCGCGCCTCGGCGCCTTTGCCGAGTGAGTGCTCGCTGTAGCTGATGAGCTCGAACTTCGGGAGCTCGGTGCTTTCGGCAAGGGCGCGCACGAAGGCGTCGATCGGGCCGTTCCCTCGGGCGGTGATTTTTTGCGGTTTGCCGCCGTCGATGCGCACGGTCGCCTCGCAGCGCACGGTGTTGTCGCGTTTTTCGGCGGTCTTGAAGTGCTCGAGCTGGAGCGGCGTTGTGCGCTTGATGTATTCGTCCTCGAAGGCCGCGAGGATTTGCTCCGGGCTGAGCTCGGTGCCTTTCGCATCGGCGATGTCGTTGATGAGCTTGCCGATTTCCTTGTGCATGAGTTTCGGCAGTTGATAGCCGTAATCGGTTTCGAGCACATAGGCGACGCCGCCTTTGCCGGACTGCGAATTGATGCGGATGATCGCCTTGTAACTGCGGCCCAGGTCGGCGGGGTCGATGGGCAGGTAAAGGACGTCCCAAGGTTTTCCGGCGGACTGGCGCGGTATCGACTTTTTGATCGCATCCTGGTGCGAGCCGCTGAACGCGGTGAAGACGAGTTCGCCGGCGTAGGGATGCCGCGGGTGGACTTCCATGCGCGTGCAACGCTCGTAGACTTCGCGGACGTGGTTGATGCGGCTGAAATCGAGGCGCGGATCGACGCCGTGCGAATACATGTTCAGAGCGACGTTCATGATGTCGAGGTTGCCGGTGCGCTCGCCATTGCCGAAGAGCGTGCCCTCAACGCGGTCGGCTCCGGCGAGCAGCGCGAGCTCGGTGGCGGCGACACCGGTGCCGCGGTCGTTGTGCGTGTGCAGCGAGACGATGGTGCTGTCGCGGCGCGTGAGATGGCCGCACATCCATTCGATCTGGTCGGCATGGACGTTCGGCGTGCCGTATTCGACGGTGGCGGGGAGGTTGAGGATGATCTTGTTTTGCGGCGCGGGCTGCCAGACGTCGCTGACGGCCTCGCAGACTTCGAGCGCGAAATCGAGTTCGGTGCTGGTGAAGCTCTCGGGCGAATATTCGTAACGCAGGTTCATTCCCTCGGCGATGAGCGGCTGCGCGCGCTCCTTGAGGAGGCGGGTGCCGTTGACGGCAATCGCCTTGATGTCGTCGCGCGAGGCGTTGTTGAAAACGTATTCGCGCTGCTTGGGCGAGGTGGAGTTGTAGAGGTGGAAGATGGCGTTTTTCGCGCCGCGCAGCGCTTCGAGCGAGCGCGTGATGAGCTCCTCGCGGCACTGGCAGAGTATCTGGATGGTGACATCGTCGGGGATGAGTTTTTCCTCGATGAGGCGGCGGCAGAAATCGAATTCGATCTGCGAGGCGGAGGGGAATCCGACTTCGATTTCCTTAAAACCGATGTCGTGGACGAGCATGTTGAAGAACTCCAGCTTTTCGGTGACGCTCATGGGCTGCGCGAGCGCCTGGTTTCCGTCGCGGAGGTCAACGCTGCACCAGATCGGCGCGCGGGTGAGGGTGCGATTGGGCCACTGCCGGCCGGGCAGATCGACGGGAGGGAAAGGAACGTATTTGGTGATCGGAGCTTTTTGCATGTGAGTGCGGAACGAACGAAATTTGAAAAATAAAAGAGAAAAAATACCGTGAAGGGGCGACGTGTGTAAATGTCGCAAACCGCTGCGCACATTTTTTTGCGGGCGGTGGAATGACAGGCAAACGATGGACGCACGATCAGCCGCTCACGCGACCCGCTCGGATCGTGCGTCTAGATAAGTCGAAGCGCCTGCGCGAAGTTTCGCATGTGATACGGCGCACGGAAAACCCGCGCGCTCGGAGAGTCAAGAGGGGATTTGCAACGCGCGCCCGGCTTCGCCGTTTCGCCGACATTTTCCCGTTGTCCTAACTCAGCATGACCTGCCCGCCGGTGACCGGGAGCGCCTGACCGGTTTCGTAAGTTTGCTCGACCAGATAGAGCACGGCCTTGAGGACGTCGGCCCCGGTGCAACCGCGTTTCATGGGAACCTTCTGCTCGTAGAACGTCCTCACGTCGGCGACGGTTTTCGCGCCCGGCACTTTTCCGGTTTTGAGATATTGCACAAAGAGGCCGTTGCGCGGATCGGCCCAAAGCGGGCCGTCGAAAAAATTGCCGGGGCAGACGGCGTTCACCTTGATGTTATACCCCACGAGTTCCTTCGCGAAACTTTGAACCAGACCGATGCCGCCGAATTTGCTCCCGGCGTAGGCGGCATTTTTGTCGGAACCCTCAAGGCCCGACTTGGAGTTGATTTGGATGATGTCCGTCGTCCATGCGGGGGCGGCGGCATGCTGCGCTTTCATGAGCCGCCCGCAGTGTTTGGTGATGATGGCAAAAGCCGTGTAATTGATGTCGGTGACGGCCCTGAAGTCCGTCATGTCCTGCTCCAAAATAGAAGCGGCGCGGAGCACCCCGGCGTTGCTGACGCAGAGGTCAATTCCACCGGCGGTCAGCGCAAAGGTTTCCATCATGGCCCGCACCGAGGCTTCGTCCGCGACGTTGACCTCCAGCGACAGGGCCGTGGTTTTCCCCTGTCTGGCGTTCAGGGCCGCGGCAACATTATCGGCCCGTTGTTTGTCTAGGTCGGCGATGAAGACAAACGCTCCGGCTGCGGCGAGCCCGCTGGCGATTTCCTCGCCGAAGCCCCGCGCGCCTCCGGTGACGAGCGCCACCTTGTCTTCCACCACGTTTGCGCGTGCGGCGTTCGTGTCGCGGTGCGCGCGAGTCCATGCCGGCATCCGTTCGCCGCGCCGGATTTTTTCGACGCCTTCGCAGGTTGGCGCGCAAAGAAACGCACACACGCCGCTGCCGCTGGAAATCCTGACGCGCAGGGGCGCCGCGCCCTCTGCGAAGTGGCGGCTGTTTTCAAAAGCCTCCGCGAGTCGCTGCGCTGTCGCCGTCTCGTTTTCGATCGCATCCGCGTCAAGAGTGACAGCCAGCCCGGCGGGCTCCTTCGCAGTGTCCTGCGGCTCATGGGAGACAAACCAAGGGCGTCCGGTTTGCGCGATGAGCGCGCCCCTGAGCAACGGGGCGAGAAGCGAGGGCGCTTTCATGGCTTCAGGCGATTCTCTTTGTTCCCTGCGCTTGCTCCCAATCGCTGGCAAAGGTTGCGACCGCGGCGCGCACGGCATCCGTTTCGACCGCCGTTTCCAGAAGTTCCGGCGACGCTGTGATGGCGTGCGCGCCGGCGGCGATGGCGCGGGTGATTTGGGCCGTGTTTTTGAAACTTGCCGCGAGGATTTTTGTGGCGGCTCTGTCGCGGTCGATGAGGGCGCGCATGGCCCGGATGTCCGCCTCCGCATCCGCGCCGAGGTTTTCCATGCGGTTGAAATACGGCGCGATAAAATCCGCGCCCGCCGTGATCGCCAGAAAAGCCTGCATCCGCGTGTAAATGGCGGTCGCGGTTATTTTGCAGCCGCTCGTTTTCAAGACGGACATGGCGGCAAGACCCGCGTTGGTTGTCGGAATCTTGACGTGGATGTTGCGGTCGAACCGGCACAGCGCATTTGCCTCCGCGAGCATTCCGGTGGTGTCGATGGCGATGACTTGTGCGTGCAAATCGCGCCTGTCGCCGATGAGCGCGCGGATTTTTTCGAGATGCTCGCGCAGGTTTATCGCGCCCTCGGTTTTCAAAATGGACGGGTTCGTCGTGACGCCGGAGAAGGGATAAATCTTCGCGTATTTTTCGATGCTGGCGATGCTGGCGGTGTCGAACAGGAATTCCATTTTGCTTCGGGTTTTCCCGAGTATCAACCGCCACTCCCACGGTGGAGCAAGTTCATTGTTGGCTGCGTGGAAACCGTGAAGGTTCGGTCGCGGGCGGCAGGTGAACTGTGAAGATGGTTCCTTTTGCGATTTCGCTTTCGACTGTGATGGTTCCGCCGTGGGCTTTCACGATGGCATCGCAGATGGCGAGGCCGAGACCTGTGCCGCCGCTGGCGGCGCGGGCGCGGGAGGCGTCGGCACGGTGGAATCGCTCGAAGACGCGCGACAGTTGATCGGGCGCAATTCCCGGGCCGGTATCGCTGACCGAGAGGCACGCGCCGCCGCCGTCTTGATTTGTCCGCAGGGCGATGGTTCCGCTGTCGGGGGTGAAGTGAATGGCGTTGGCGAGCAGGTTGGTGATGACTTGGGAAAGCCGCGCGGAATCGCCGTGGCAGGGCGCGGCCCGGAGATCGAGGTCGAGGCGCAATCGTTTCGCCTCGGTGAGAGGGCGGACAAGATTCGCGCAATCGCGGGCCAGTCCGGCAAGATCGCAAGGCTGGCGTTGGATCGGCTCGACGCCCGCATCAAATCGGGCGAGGTCGAGCAGCGAATCGATAAGCGTTTTCATCCGCTGGGCGGCGCGCACGCAATCGGCGAGCGCCTCGCGATATTCGGCGGGGGTCTGCTCGCGCAGGAGAGCGCCTTGCGCATGGGTGAGAATGAGCGAGACCGGCGTGCGGAGCTCGTGGGAGGCGTCGGCGGTGAATTGCTTCTGCCGCGCGAATGCGGTTTCCAGCCGGGCGAAGGTTTCGTTGAGCACGTTGGAAACCTCACCGAGTTCGTCCTCCGGCTTGGGAACATCAATGCGCCGCGAGAGATCACCGTCGGCAATTTGTTTCGCGGTGCGGCTGACTTTGGCGAGCGGGCGCGTCACCCGGGAGGCGATCCACCAGGCGAGCCCGAGCCCGAGCAGCAGCACGCCGAGGCCGAACGCGGCGAGCGACGCGGCGTCGGCGCGCATCGCGGCGCGCTCACTCCGGATGTCCCGCCCGACCAGAAAACAGCGGCCCGAGGGCGCGACGTGGATCAGCTCGCGGAAATCGCCGCGCATCCGGAAACTTCTCCCCTTGTCCCTTTGCGCGGGCATCGGGGTTTCAGGGGCGTCGTTGGAGTGTCCTTGCACGAGGCCTTCGCCCAGCCACACCCAGTAGTAGAACGGATCGCCGCCTTCGTTGGCGAAAAGCTCAAGCGTGCGGGGCGAAAGGTGCGGCTGGCTGACTTCACGCAGACGCTGCCCGGCTTCAGGCCGGTAGGCGCCGATGAGCAAATTCAGTCTTTTTTCGAGTTCGCGGTCGATCTCGGCGATTCGCGCCGCGCTCTCGCGGTGCCATGCCACGTAGCCAAAACCGGCGAGCACAACAAGCAGCAGCAGGCCGATGTGGCCGAGCAAACGCGCGCGAATGGAGTAGCGGAGCTTCATGGTTCGATGCCGATGCCGTAGCCGTGCCCGCGTCTCGTGATAATGAAATCCTGCCCGAGTTTCCGGCGCAGATTGGAAACACGCACATCGAGCAGGTTGGAGAGCGTGTCTTCGTTTTCGTCGAAAAGGTGCTTGTAGAGCGTGGTGCGGGTGACGACCTCGCCGCGATGCAGCGCGAGGTATTCGAGCAGGGCGTATTCGCTTGGCTGGAGCGCCACGACTTCGCCTTTTCGCCACACGCAGCGCTGGGCGGTGTCGAGCACGACCTCGCCGAAATCCATGCGGGTAATCGCGATCGCGGCCCCGCGCCGGATGAGCGCACGCACGCGTGCGAGCAGTTCCGGAAGGTCGAAAGGTTTCACGACATAGTCGTCCGCGCCGCAGTCCAGCCCGCGCACGCGATCCGCGCTGGCATCGCGCGCCGTGAGCATGAGCACCGGGGTCTTCTTCGTTTTCCGCAGCCGCGCCAGCAGCTCCCATCCGTCGAACTTGGGCAGCATTGCGTCGAGCAGGACGGCGTCATAGTCGTTTTCCTGCGCCTTATATAATCCCTCCTCGCCGTCCTCCGCCGTGTCCACGGCGTAGCCTTCGGCGCGCAATATCGTTGCGAGTCTGCGCAGCATATCGGCTTCGTCTTCGATGATGAGGAGTCGCATGGAAAGGATAACGTGACACCCATCTTGTTGAAATCGCCACCATGTCAAAACAACGATTTTTTGGCGCTAATGTTCCCAAAAGGTTGGCGCGGGTATGATGGCGCGAAACCACGCAAAAACCATGACCTCCCGCCGTGCAACACGTCTCGCATCATTCATCATCACCATCGCGGCTATTTGCGGCTTGCAGTCCGCAATCTTCGCGCAGGTTCCAAAGGCTCCGCGCAGCCCGGACAAGGACAGGCCGCGGACGGCCGGCGCCGCAGTCGCCCTTGCGCCCAACCAGCCCGCACCGCCGGCCGGCTTCGATGTCGTGCGCAAGGGCATTTCGCGGGGAAAAATCACGACGCTAAAGTATGAATCCAAATCGGCGGGCGGCACGTTTCGCGCGACGGTTTACACGCCGCCGTCGTTTTCTCCCGGCGAAAAATATCCCGTGCTCTACTTGCTCCACGGCGCGAGCGGAGACGAGAACACCTGGGTGAAAGACATCAACGCCGCCGCGATTCTCGACAATCTCTATAGCGCAGGAAAACTCGCGCCGATGATTGTCGTCATGCCGTCGAGCCTCTCGGTCGCGGCACGCAAACAGGCGGGCGACAGCCGCGATGCCAAGGCGGACGCGAGCGCGACATTCGGCGATGTGTTGTTGCGCGACTTGATTCCCCTCGTCGAATCCAAGTATTCCGTTTTCCCCGACCGCGAACACCGCGCGCTGGCGGGTCTTTCGCGCGGGGCGAATCTGGCGCTTGGCGTCGGGCTCGTCGGCTCCGACACATTCGCCTGGCTCGGCGTGTTCTCCGGCGGCAACGCGCGCCAGCTGACGGACAATTCGCAACTCGACTTGTCCTCGCCGGGACGCCAGCCGCGGCTGCTATGGCTCTCCGTCGGCAATCGCGACGAGGTTGTGGGCGCCAGAATGGCGGAGCTGGGCGCGCTTCTGACAAAGAAGAGGATCCCGCACGTCTTCCGCATCAACGACGGAGGACACGAGCCAAAGGTCTGGATGAGCGACCTCTACTATTTCGCGCCGATGCTTTTCCCGGATGTGAAGGCCGCATTTGAGCGCGCTCTGGAAAATAATTAAAACGTCACAACCTATCAGGATCGGGCATTCGCATGTTGCCGCCCCGCTTTTCAATCGCGCTTTCCGGCATGAAATCGCACGCCGCGCATCTGGCGGCGGGGTTGCTTTTGACGATTGGGGGCGCAGTCGCGCAGGCGCAGGAATTCGCGCCGCGCATCGGATTCGTTTATCCGGCGGGCGGCAAGCAAGGGACAACGATTGAGGTGACTGTCGGCGGGCAGCACCTCGTCGGACCAGCCGGCGTGATTGTCTCCGGCCCCGGCGTGCGGGCCGTCGTGGTTCCGTCGGAACCGCTACTTTCCGGCAAGCAAGCCGCCGACGCGCGCGGCAAGTTGAAGGAATTGCGGAAGCAGAGAAACGCCGCGTCGCGCGAAGAAATCAGGAGAATCAGCCAGAGGCTGGCGTTGCATGAGAAATCGAAGATCACGCCGGCAATCGGCGAGAGGGTCACCGTTCGGATTACCATCGCCCCGGATGCGCTTCCGGGGAATCGCGAGCTGCGGCTTTTTACCGCTACCGGGCTGACCAATCCGCTGTTGTTTCAGGTTGGCCAGCTCCGGGAATGCTGCGAGCCGGAACAGGAGCAGGATGACAACTGGATGCGGATACAGAAGTCGATCAACGACCCCGACAGTCGCGTGAAACATGGACGCAGCAACACTCCGCCGATGGCCGTCACTCTGCCGGCAACCATCAATGGCCGGATTCTGCCCGGTGAGGTGGATCGGTTTCGGTTCAAGGCGCGGCGCGGCGAGCGCCTGCTTGTTGCGGTCAGCGCCCGCGAGCTTTTGCCGTATCTCGCCGACACGGTTCCCGGATGGCTGCAAGCAACCATCGCGCTGTCCGCTCCAAATGGAACGGAGCTGCCGGCTGGCGGTGATGTGCAAATCCACGCCGATCCGGTTTCTCATTATGAAATTCCTGAGGACGGGGAATACACGCTTGAGATCAGGGACAACATTTACCGGGGGCGCGACGATTTCGTGTATCGCATCCACATTGGTGAACGATCGCGGATGGCGGATGTCTTTCCGTCAGCCGGCAAGCTGCCGCCGGGCTCGGCGACGGAGCGGGAGCCAAACAACACTCCCGACAACGCCCAGCCCGTCACGCTGCCAGTCGTAATCGCAGGACGCATTGATGAGCCGGGCGATGTTGATGTCTTCCGCTTTGAAGGCAGCGCAGGCGATCGGATCGTGGCGGAAGTCCATGCGCGCCGTTTCGACTCGCCGCTCGACTCCCTGCTCATCATTTCCGACGCCGCCGGCAATCAAATCGGATTCAACGACGATCATGAGGACAAAGGCTCCGGCCTGAACACGCACCACGCCGATTCCTACCTTGCGGTCACGCTTCCTGCGACCGGTGTTTATTACGTTCACATTGCCGACATCCAGCAAAACGGCGGCGAGGCATTCGGCTACCGGCTGCGAATCAGCGCGCCGCAGCCCGATTTTGCCCTGCGCGTTGTGCCTTCCACGCTCAACATTCGCACCAACGCGACGCAGCCTGTCACCGTTTACGCGCTTCGCCGCGACGGATTCACCGGCGAGATCACGCTGGCATTAAAGCACGCGCCCGCCGGGTTTGAACTGGCCGGCGGCGTCATCCCGGCCAATCAAGACAAGGTGCAATGCACGCTGACGGCTCCCACCTCGCTCGCAAAATCTCCGGTCGCCCGGATCGTGCTGGAAGGTCGCGCAACGATCGGCGGGCAGGCGCGCATCCGCCCCGCCGTTCCCGCGCAACAGATGACGCAGGCATTTTCCTACCAGCATCTGGTTCCGAGCAGGGATTTGCTTGTCCATGTGGCCAAAAAATTCGCTCCCGATTCCCCGGCGCGACTCATCAGTTCGGCCCCCGTGAAAATCCCCTTGCGGGGAACCGCGCGGGTGATGTTCAGCGTTCCCCGTTACTTTCCATTCGACGCGGAGCGGATCCAACTGCTCGATCCGCCGGAAGGAATCACGCTCAAGGATTTTTCCATCGACAGGGATCGCATCACAATCGTGCTCGAAGCGGACGCCGCCAAAGTCAAACCCGGACAAACGGGCAACCTGATCGCGGCCTTTGTCGCAAAGGATAAAACCCCGCCCGGCGCTCCCAAGAAAAATCCCGTGCGTGTCCCGCTGGGTTCCCTGCCGGCGATTCCATACATGGTTGTCGGCGACAAGAAACCGCAAACCGAGCCGGAAGCCACCGGCGCAACAGCAGGATTGGAACCATGAAAACATCCGTGATACCCGCAGTCATCCTTGTCGCAGCGCTTGCTGGCGCGAGCTTGCATGCGGCACCGGCGACGCCCGCGCCTTCACAGAGCAGCGAGATCGACAGGCTCGTTTTCAGCAGACTGGAGCAACTCGGAATCCAGCCTGCGAATCCGTGCTCTGACGAGGTGTTTGTCCGTCGTGTGTTTCTCGATGTCATCGGCACGCTGCCGACCGCGCAGGAGGCGCGGCGGTTTTTGTCCGATGCGAACCCGAACAAACGCGGAATGCTGATTGAGCAGCTCCTGCGGCGCGATGAGTTCGCGGATTACTGGGCGATGAAGTGGGGAAACCTGCTGCGCATCAAATCGGAGTTTCCCATCAACCTGTGGCCCAACGCGGCGCAATCGTATCACCAGTGGATTCGCAGCAGCATCAGGGAAAACATGCCGTTCGACCGCTTCGCGCGCGAATTGCTCACCGCCAGCGGCAGCAACATGCGCAAGCCGCAGGTCAATTTTTACCGCGCCATCCGAAACCGCGCGCCGGAGGGTATCGCCAGCGCCGTGGCGCTTACGTTCATGGGTACGCGGACCGAAAGTTGGCCTGCCGAAAAACTGGCCGGCATGACCGTCTTTTTTTCGCGAGTGGGCTACAAGACCACGGCGGAGTGGAAGGAGGAAATCGTATGCTTCGATCTCACAAAGCCGCCCGGCTCCGCGTCCGCCACGTTCCCGGACGGCACGACGCTGAAGCTCTCCCCGGTGCAAGATCCGCGGGCCGTGTTTGCCGACTGGCTGCTCAAGCCGGGAAATCCGTGGTTCGCCCGTGCCATTGCGAATCGCGTTTGGTATTGGCTGCTGGGACGCGGCATCATCCATGAACCTGACGACATCCGGCCTGACAATCCAGCGGACAATCCCGAATTGCTGGATTGTCTGGAGCGGGAACTGGTGGCGTCCGAGTATGACATAAAAAATCTTTTCCGACTGATACTGAACTCGCGGATTTACCAACTTTCCTCGGCGCCCGCGGATAACAATCCGCAAGGCGAGGCGGCTTTCGCCTTTTATCCGATGCGGCGCTTGGAGGCGGAAGTGTTGATTGACGCGATCAACCAAATCACGGGCACGACGGAAAAATATGTCAGCCGCATCCCGGAACCCTTCACTTACATGCCCGAGGAACAACGCGCGATTGCGTTGTCGGATGCCAGCATCAGCAGTTCCTTCCTTGAATTGTTCGGACGCTCGCCGCGCGACACCGGCTTGGAATCGGAGCAACGCAATCCCGTCCCGACCGCCGCGCAGCAGTTGCATCTGCTGAACTCAAGCCATGTGCGCGGCAAGCTGGAGCAAAGCGCCGCGCTCCGCGCCATGCTCGGAAATTCACGCGTGTCCGGGAATGTGCTCGACGAGCTTTACCTCGCGATTTTGTCGCGCCTGCCCACCAGCGAGGAGCGCGGGGTCGTGCAGGCATACCAACGCGCCAGCGAGAACCGGCAAGGCGCCGGCTTGGATGTCGCGTGGGCGTTGATCAACAGCGCGGAGTTCCAGTTTCGGCACTGATTTCCAAGAGAAAGCCAGCATCAAAAAACAACATCATGAACACACACACCATCACCCGTCGCGACATGATCAAACACGGCCTCATTGGCGCCGCCGGCCTGTGCCTGTCCGGCTCCGCCGCGCTGCGCGCGCTGGCCGCGACCCGGCAGCCAGGGAGAGCGGCGAAGGCAAAGTCGGTCATCCAAATCTGGCTTTCCGGAGGACCGTCGCACATCGACACCTTCGATCCCAAGCCGGAGGCCGGTGTCGATTACTGCGGCCTCTACCGCAAGCCCATCGAGACCAACGTGAGCGGAATGCGCATTTGCGAAATGCTGCCGCTGCTGGCGAAGCAGGCGGACAAGTATTCCATCATTCGAGGCATGACGCATGGCAGCGATGCGCACGAGACGGCGACCTACATGACGCAGACCGGCAGCGCGCCCGGCGGGCGGCTCGTATATCCGAGCGCGGGGGCCGTTGTTTCCCTGTTCAAAGGTTATGACGGCGGCTATCAGGGACAAATCCCGCCCTACGTCACGTTGACCGAGCCACTGGGACGTTTCGACGAGGCGGGATTTTTGGGGACGCGTTACAGGCCCTTCGCAACGGGCGGCGATCCGGCGCAATCGCGCTTCATCGTGGAAGGCGTCGTCACGGAAGGACTCACGAACAAGCAACAACTCGAACGGCGCGAATTGCTCCACAAACTCGACAGGCTGAAGCACGCGCTCCCGCGCAATCCGGCGATGGAGGCGTTTGTTCACTCGCAAGACCAAGCCTACGACATGATCGTCGGCGATGGCGCTAAAGCATTTGACCTCTCCGAGGAAAACGACGCCCTCCGCGACCGCTATGGCCGCGCCGTCGTGGTGCAAGGCTCCCCGTCGGCTCAAACCACGTTTGGAGGACGAACCACATTCGGACAATGCTGCCTCGTGGCGCGGCGGCTGGTCGAACGCGGCGTGCCTTTTGTCACCATCAAATATCCCGGCTGGGATACGCACAAAGACCACTTCGCGGAAATGAAACGCAAGCTGCCCGAACTCGACCAAGGCATGTCAACCCTGCTTCAGGACTTGGCGGAACACGGCTTGTTGGAAAGCACCATTGTCTGGTGCGGCGGCGAGTTTGGCCGCACGCCGCGAGTCATGATGGAAGCGCCTTGGAACGGCGGGCGCGGGCACTGGGGCAGGGCGTTCAGCGCCGTGGTGGCCGGCGGCGGATTCAAAGGCGGCCAAGTGGTCGGCGCGACGGATGCCTGGGGCGAGGAGGTGAAAGACCGCCCGGTTTCTCCCAGCGATCTCATTGGTAGCGTTTATGAATTGCTTGGAATTGATCCCGAGGCGCGTTTGCCGAACCCGGACGGCATGGACATCCGTGTCATGCCCGCGCGAGCTGGGGGCGTCCCGTCAAACGGACTGCTGAGGGAAATCATGTAGGGGAGGCGCTCATCGGCATGATGTCGGGATTTCCCTGCCGCTTTCTCTCAAGATGGCAGGAATCCGAAACCTGCCATTATCCGAGCGCTTTTTTAATGAGATGCTCGGTTGTCGCCTTCGGACCGAGGGCGAGGTTGGCGCGGCGGATGGCTGCGTCGGCGTCGGCGGCTTTGTAGCCGAGTGCGGCCAGGGCGAGCACGGCGTCGTGGATGCGCGCGTCCCCGGCGGGGGCGGATTTGCCGCCTGTGGGAGCGCCTGCGGTCGTGTCGAGCGTGCCGGTCGCGCCGAGTTTGCCGCGCAGTTCGACGACGAGGCGCTCGGCGGTTTTTTTGCCGATGCCGGGGCATTTGGAAAGCGTGGCGATGTCGCCCATGCGGATTGCCGACTCAAGCGAGGCGAGCGAGAGTTTGCTCATGATCGTGAGCGCGCTTTTCGGGCCGATGCCGCTCACGTGGTCGATCATCAACTGGAAAAAATCACGCTCCGCCGGGCTCGCGAAACCATACATCGTTTGCGAATCCTCGCGGTAGATCACCACGGTGTGCAGCTTCACCTGCGAGCCGGTCGCCGGCAGTTTCTCGGCGGTGGTCACGGGAATGCTCACGCCATAACCGAGACCGTTGATCTCAATCGTGGCCTGAAGCGGCGTGGCCTCCGTAAGCGTGCCTTGGATGGAAACAATCATGGGAAATGTGGAATGTTTTTAAATGCGGAATGCGGAGTTCGGAATGTGGAATGATCGGAATTCGGCGGGGATTGTTGGTTTTTAATTCCGCATTCCGAAATCCGCATTCCGCATTTCACACCAGTCCCAAGACGCGCTGCATGTCATAGACGCCGGGTTTTTGTCCGGCGACCCACTCGGCGGCGCGGATGGCGCCGCGGGCGAAGATGGCGCGGTCGGAGGCTTTGTGTGTGAGTTCGATGCGTTCGCCGAGGGCGGCGAACATGACGGTGTGATCGCCGACGACATCGCCTCCGCGCAGGGAGTGCACGCCGACTTCCGTCGGGGCGCGCTCGCCGGTGATGCCTTCGCGTCCGTGGCGGAGCGCGGCGGCGGTGAGCTTGCGCTCCTCAAGGATGATTTCAAGGAGGCGGCCGGCGGTGCCGCTGGGCGCGTCTTTTTTGAAGCGGTGGTGCATCTCGACGACTTCGGCGTCGTAGTCGGAGCCGAGCACGGAGGCGGCACGGCGGGTGAGCGCGAAGAGGAGGTTGACGCCGACGGAGTAATTGCCCGACCAGACGCAGGGGATTTTGGCGGCCTCGGCGAGGAGCGCTTTTTTCGCGTCGTCGGCGTGGCCGGTCGTGCCGATGACGAGCGGTTTGTTGTTCGCCGCAGCAAGGCGGATGATGTCGCCCGTGATTTTGTGCGAGCTGAAGTCGATGATGACGTCGCCGGCCTTTGCGCCGGCCTCGAAGTCGTCGCCGACATCGACGGCGGCGACGATGTCGTGGCCGAGTTGCGCGGCGGCGGCGATGATGGCCTGGCCCATGCGGCCCTTGGATCCGAAGAGGGAAATGCGTAGTGACATTTTGGATACGGGTGGAAGGGCGCGGGTTATTTGCCGAGGGCGGAGAGCACGCCGGCGAGGATTTTTTCGTTGGCGGGGCTCATTTCGCAGAGCGGCGGGCGCACGGCGGCGGAGGAGATGATGCCGGCGCGGGCGAGCGCCGTTTTGACGGGCACGGGGTTTGGCTCGATGAAGAGCGTCTTGAAAAGCGGGTAGAGCTTGCGGTGGAGTTTTGCGGCGGCGGCGTAGTTGTTTGAGAGCGCGAGCGCGGTGAGTTTCACGACTTCGCGGGGGACGAGGTTGGAGGCGACGCTGATGACGCCTTCGGCGCCGACCGACATGAACGGGAGCGTGAGGCTGTCGTCGCCGCTCAACACGGTGATGTCCCTGCCGAGCGCCTGCTTGATCTGATCGACGCGGTCAACGGAGCCGCCGGCTTCCTTGATGGTGCGGACGTGGGGGTATTTGGCGCGGAGGCGTTCGACGACGGGAACGCCGATCTCAATGCCGCAGCGCCCCGGAATCGAGTAGAGGATGATGGGCTTGTCCGTGATTTCGGCGATGGTGGCGAAGTGGCGGTAGAGGCCCTCCTGGCTGGGTTTGTTGTAGTAGGGCGCGACGAGCAGCATGGCGTCGGCTCCGGCCTCGTGTGCGAGGCGGGTGTATTCGACGGCTTCGTGCGTGGAATTGGAGCCGGTGCCGGCGATGACGGGCACGCGTTTGCGGGCCGCCTCGATGACGGCGCGAATCACGTCGAGATGCTCGTCTTGGAGCAGGGTGGGGGATTCGCCGGTGGTGCCGACGGGGACGAGTCCGTTGATGCCCGATTTGATCTGAAACTCGACCAGCTTGCGCAAGTCATCGTAGACGACGGCTTCGTTCTTGAAGGGCGTTGCGAGGGCGGTGATGGCACCTGTGAGTGGACGCAGTTTCATGGACGTTTTGAAAAGATTTTTGCCAAGCAAAACATCGATTCGTGCCAACGCGACACGTTTTTTTATGCGCCGCGCGGTTGCCGGGGAATTTTACGCGACTTGCCACGGCAACGAGGATCGTGCTTTGTCTGACGCCACGCATCATTGGAGCGCCATGATTTTTCCGCGCACACAATCCTCCGCCATCGCCGCCGTTCTCACAATAGCGGGTGCCGCCTTGTTTGCCGCCGATGCCCAGCCGCAGCCGGTCGCGTCGGCGCCGCAAGCCGCGGCGCAATCATCTCCGCAACCAGCGCCGGCGGAGGGAGCGGGGTTGCAGCCGCTTTCGAACGCGCCGCTTCCGGTGTCCGCGTTGCCGGGCGGCGGCAATGCGCTCTTGCCGGATGGCGTTGCCAACTGGGCGGTCGGACAGCCGCCTTCGGATGCGCTGGCGCCGTCTCCGGGGATGCCGCAAACGCGCGTGCTTCCCGCGCACGCGGACAACGCGGCGCATCTCTTGCCGGGAAACGCGGCCTATTCGTCGAACTGGCTGGTCGATGGCGTCGCCCGTGTCGAGGCGCAGGAAAAACGCCGCCGTTCCGCCGACATCACGCGCGATGGCAGGCGCGTGGACGAGGTGCTTTACGCCCAATTGTCGGAACAGGAAAAACGCGAACTTGAGGCGGATGCGATTTCCGCGGGCAAAAATAACGCCGCTTCAAACGACCCGATGGTGCAGTATTTGCAGAAGTGGCTCGCGTCGTCGTCCGCGGCGGCGGACGCGGCGATTGGTATCCAGTCTTCCGATTCCGGCAGTGCGCAGGCGCAACCCGGGGCGGCAGGCGCATCACCGCGTGCGGCGGCAGTGGACAACGCAGCCGTCGCCGCGCAGTTGATGCAGCCGACTCTTGAGGCGAGCGGCCCGAGCATCGTGCGTCTCCCGCCCCCGCCCATCCAAGCAGAGCCTCCGCAGGCAACCGCGCCCCTTGCCGAGGGAACCCGTCCGATGGGCGGCATTCCTGAAAACACGACTTTGAAAATCAAGCCGATTGACCCGAAATACGATCCGTCCAAGCCGCTCGTGGACGACGGAAAATATTTTCCGCAGCTGCGGCGGTTTTAGGGTCGTCGCGCGCGAGAACGCGCGCGGGTTTGTGCGGAGCGCGTTCAATCTTTCCAAAAATTTTCTGATTGGGTTTCGCCGTGCATTCCGTAGCGATAGCCGGCCTCAAATCCACTAACTACCAACACATATATGTCACTCGCACTTCTCTTCGCCGGCCAAGGCGCACAAAAAGTCGGCATGGGCAAATCGCTCTACGAAAACTCCGCCGCCGCGCGCGCACTCTACGACGAGGCCAACAATGTCCTTGGATGGGACTTGAAAAAAATCTCGTTTGAAGGCCCGGACACCGAGCTCACGCAGACCAAGGTTTGCCAGCCCGCGCTCTTTGTGCACGGGCTCGCACTCCTCGCCGCGCTCAAGGAAAAGGGCAATGCCGATGTCGCCGGCGCGAAATACGCCCTCGGTCTCAGCCTCGGTGAAATCACCGCGCTCACCGCCGCCGGTGTGTTCGATTTCGCGACCGGCCTGCGCGTCGTCGCGGAGCGCGGACGCCTCATGCAGATGGCGTGCGAAGCCACCCGCGGCAGCATGGCCGCGATCGTCGGCGAGAGCCGCGAGACCGTCGCCGCCCTTTGCGCGAAGTTCGATCTCGAAGCCGCCAATTTCAACTGTCCCGGCCAGATCATCATTTCCGGCGAAAAACAAAAAATCGCCGACGCCGTGGCGGACGCGAAGGCCAGCGGCATCAAAAAAGCGATGGAGCTCAATGTCGCCGGCGCCTACCACAGCCGTCTGATGGTGCCTGCGCGCGACGCGTTTGCGACATTCCTGGAAACCGTGCCCTTTGCCGCGCCCGGGATGACCGTTTTCACCAACACGACCGGCAAGGCCGTCAGCGAACCCGCTGACATCCGCGCCGCGCTCGTGAAGCAGGTCGTCTCCTCCGTTCTCTGGGAAGACTGCATCGTGAGCGCACAGACTGCGGGTGCGACGGCGTTCCTTGAACTCGGGCCCGGCGGCGTGCTTACCGGCCACGTCAAGCGCACGAACAAGGACTGGCCCGTCAGCAGCAAATCCGAATACGCGGATCTGTAACCGCCCTCCGGGACGATTCCCTTTTGACACGGCGTCAGGCACACCATTGCCTGACGCTTTTTATTAAACACAACCACGAGTTTACATTTTTGCCATGTCCAGCATCCGCGTCCGTTTTGCTCCGAGTCCCACCGGTTTTTTCCACATTGGCAGCGCCCGCACCGCGCTCTTCAACTGGCTCTACGCGCGCCACACCGGCGGCACGTTTGTGTTGCGCATCGAGGACACCGACAAGGAGCGCAACAGCGAAGAATTCCTCAATGTCATCTACGACAGCCTCAAGTGGCTCGGTATGAACTGGGACGAAGGCCCCGGCATCGGCGGCGATTACGGCCCGTATCGCCAGAGCGAGCGCGACCCGATCTATCGCGAATACATCCAAAAACTCATCGACGCCGGGCGCGCCTACGAGAAGGACGGCGCGATCTGGTTCAAGCTCATCGGCGAGCGCCATGAGGCTTACGACGATCATCGCAAAAAAACTGTCACCAAGGTCAAGGCCGCGCCCACCGAGATCAACGACCTCATCCGGGGCCGCGTCGAACGCGTCGAGGACGAGGATTTTGTCATCGTGCGCTCCGACGGAAATCCCGTTTTCCATCTGGTCAACGTCATCGACGACATCGCCATGAAAATCACGCACGTCATTCGCGGCGAAGACCACCTCTCGAACACCAGCAAGCATGTCGAACTCTTCAAGGCCTTCGGCGCGCCCGTGCCGCATTTCGCGCACATCCCGCTCATCCTGAAACAAAACGGCCCCGGCAAAATGTCCAAGCGCGACCAGGGCGCGCTCGTCGAGGAGTATCAGCGCCGCGGATACATTCCCGAGGCTCTCGTCAATTTCCTGAGCCTGCTCGGCTGGAATCCCGGCGATGATCGCGAAAAAATGCCCGTCGAGGAAATCATCCGCCTCTTCGACCTGTCCGGCGTCAACCAGAGCAACGCGCGCTTTGACGACAAAAAACTCGCGCACATGAACATGGCCTACGTGCTCGCCCTGCTCGCCGACGATTTCGTGGCGCGCGCGAAAGCCTATTTCACAAAACACAACGTGTTCGCCGCCGGCGCGCCCGACGAAGCCTATCTGCGCGAAGTGCTCCTGCTCTCGCAGCCCAAGATCAAGGGCATCGAGGATCTGCCCGCCTACACGGCTTATTTCTTCACGGAAAACTACGCCATCGACGCAAAAGTCCGCGACAAAGTGATGTCGAAGGGCGACCCGAAAACGCGCCTCCAGGAACTCGCCGGCGTGCTCAAGACGGCTGATTTTTCGAGCGACCTCGCCATTGAGGAAGCGATCAAAACGCTCGCCGCCGCGAAGGGGCTCGGCTTTGGCGATTATCAGGCCGTCTCACGTCTTGCCGTGTCCGGCACGAACGTCGGCCCGAATCTCACCGGCATGTTCCGCGTGATGGGCCGCGAGCGCGTGCTCTCGCGCATCGAGCGCTTTCTGGCGGCAGCGTAAGCAGCGCGACCGAGTCGAGTGGCACGGGCGACTCGCCCGTGGGATTGCGTGGCATAGGCAGCCTGCCCATGTTTGGCGCCACGCAACATCGCGACGTGCCGCGCGCAGGCGAGTTCCGCGAGCCGAGCACAGTCAGACGCGATGTGTGCCGTTGACCTCACTGCAAAAGGCCAATGCCTCTCCCGTTGGATTCCTCCTGCCTGTAGCGGCCCTTATTTCGGTTGATATTCGGTATTCACGACACTGGCCGGTTTTTTCATGTTGGCCGCCGCTTCTGCATTGTTTTTAGGAACGAATGCGCGCAGTCTGTTGATGGTAGATTCATATTTGGGATCGCCTGCGAGATTGTTCCATTCGTCTGCATCCGTGGTGTGATTGTATAATTCCTCGGTGCCGTCGGCATAGTGGATGTACCGCCACGGTCCGGAGCGGATTGCATGATTTCCGCGCAGATAGGTCGTGAGTGCGGGCGGAAATTCAGCGTCCGGGTTGGCGAACAGCGGCGCAAGGCTCTGTCCGTCGAGATCATTTTTCGGCTTCAGGCCGCACAGCTCGATCAATGTCGGATAAATTGCCGTGAGGTCGACCGGCCTGTCGATCACGGTGCCCGCTTTTATCCATCCCGGGGCGGCAAAAATCAGCGGCACATGCGTGCTTTTTTCCCAGAGCGCGAATTTCTCGATGTGCTGTTTCTCGCCGAGATGAAATCCATTGTCGCTCCAGAGCACGATGATCGTGTTGCTCTTGTAGCGGCTTCGGTCCAGCGCATCCAGCACGCGTCCGATCTGGGCGTCGGCAAAACTCGCGCACGCCTGATACGCCATGACCATGTCCTGCCATGCGCGGGGGTTTTGGCCCAGGGCCTTTTCCATGCCCTTCCAGAACCAGCGGTTTGGCTTCAACAATTTCGCGGCGCCGGACGGCAGATCGTTCCAATCGTCCGGCTTTATCCGTGGCATGACCACGTCGTGCTGCTTATACTGGTCGAACCATGCCTGCGGCGCGAAGAGAGGCATATGCGGCCTGAATATGCCTATGCTCAATATGAAAGGCCGCTCGTGTTTTTTCTCCAGGAACCCGACTCCGTAGGAGGCCGTTTTATAATCCACCGCGTCCTGTTCCCGCGCGGGCCACGCGCCCCAGTCGGTGTTGCGGCTGCCATACCATTCCAGGCCGTTGAGTTTTTTTTCCGGCAGCGGGGAGTCCGGATACGTCTTCGGCATGGGTTGAAAATCATCAAACGATGCGTCATCATGAAACGCGCCGTCCCAGTGATGATGAAACACCTTGCCCGCGCCGGCTGAATAATAACCGCTGCGCATGAAATACTGCTGGATGGTGAGCGCCTCCGGCAGCGCGCCGCGCCAGTCGGTCTTGTTGCCATAAACGCCGGTTTTGTGAGGCCTCAGCCCGGTCATCACCGACGCCCGCGACGGATTGCATACCGGGGACGGACAATAGGCGTGGGTGAACAGCGCCCCCTGTCGCGCCAGCCGTTCGAGGTTGGGCATGCGGATCGGGTTGTCGCGATCGAGAACGGAGAGCCAGTCGTTCAAATCGTCGATGATGAGAAAGAGAACATTGGGCCGCTGATTTTCCGCCGCGCCGCACGGCGCGAGCATTCCTGGCAGCGTGCACAACAGGCCGCCTGCGATCATATTATTCAGTTTTATCTTCATGGTAAATGTGAGGGTGGCAAACGTATGGGGTCAGGCAACATGAGCAGCAGAGAGTGGAAATGCGTGTTGAAGCGAATTACACTCCAAGCCGCCATGCATGACACTGGCGGCGCTGCACGGAGTGGGGCGCTGTTTTTTGCAATTCATACTTTTGAAATTGGGAACCAGGAGTCATGTCGGATTGGGTGGCTTCTTGATTGGTCACGATGGGCGACGCGTCGGGATTTGGAAGCTTCAAATCGCCATTCATCAATACAATGCTTTCGCGCTTTTGCGATCCAGCGCGCTTATGGCGTTCCTTATTTTGCCGCCTTCAGTCCGTGCAGGTAGCTGTCGATTTTGTTCGCGGTGATGACGCCGTAGTTGATCGTGCCGAGCCAGCCGGACATGATGATCCCGACGCTGCCGGCATGATACAGGCCGGGGAGTTTTTCACTGAGATTCATCGACACGGGCAGCCCCTCGAACTTCGTGCCAAATGACGTGCCGAGATGATGGTGCGTGTAGCGCTCGATCGTGCGCGGCGTGGCGGCTTCCATCCAGTCGATCTTCGCGCGCACGCCGGGGATGAAGCGTTCGAGCGCGGCGATGGATTCGTCGATGAGCCGCCGCTTGTGCTGTTCGTAGGCGGCGGCGTCCATTTTTTCCCAGTCGGGATAGCGGCCGTTGAGCGAGGCGACGACGGTGTAGCGCGCATCGGTGTTGTGCGGGCGCGTGTCGGGATAATAAACGGAAAACGTGCGGCTCGTCGTGTGCAGGTCGGTGAGCTCGGCGTTGCTGTAGGCGGGCGCGTCGGAGGTGAAGACGAGGTCGCCGATGTGCGGGATTGTTTCGCCCTTGCGGATGCCGAGATACACTTGGCATGAGCTGGTGTTGACGCGCACTTTGCGAGCCTGTTCGACAAAGTCGGCTGGAAAGTTCTCCGCGCCGGCGAGGCGGAAGATCGTGTTGTGGATATTGGCGTTCGAGAGGACGGCCTTGGCGCGGATGATGCGCTCGCTGCCGCCGCTTGTGGCGATGATGCCGCAGACGGTTTTGCGTCCGTTTTTCTCCTCAACGAGGACGCGGTCCACGAGCACTTTTTTGCGGAGCTCGACGCCGTTTTTGCGAAGCTCGGCGCACATTTTTTCGATGAGCACGTCGGAGCCGCCGCGGAAGGTGAAGACGCCCGCGCCCATGAAGTTCGAAAAGACGATGCCGTAGGTGATGGCGGGGTCGTCGAAATTGGAGCCGTTGGCGTAGGAGATCGGCTCCATGAGCAGGCGGTGAACGTCGGGACGCCTGGGAAAAAAGCGTTCGAACATCTGGCCGGTGGTCTCGGTGTTGCTGTCGTAGTAATTCATCGAGCGCAGATGCTCGTAGAACGTTTCGACCTGCGCGGGCGGCAGGTGGAATTGCTCGACGAGGACGCGCGTGTAGTCCTCGCGGGTGAAGGTGGTCCAGACATCCATCTGCGGATTGACGAAGCGGATGTCCTTGAGCTGCTCGATGGAGCCGGCGATTTCCCTGCTCCAGTAGCGGCGGCAGGACTTGATCATGCCCGAGGGAAAGCCGTGGAGCGAAATGTCGAAGATATGGCCTCCCTTGCGGGTGAACCAGGTGGCGAGTCCGCCGAATTGATAGTGATGTTCGAGCAGAAGCACGCGGTGCCCGGCCTTCGCGAGGACGTTTGCCCCGGTCAGACCACCCAACCCGCTGCCGATGACGATGACGTCATATTCATCGGCGACGCCTTTTAACCAATCGTATGCCATGTGAGTCGGGGTAGTGAATGCGTCGATGGAAAAAAATCCACGGCAAAATTCAGGGACGGGGGAGGAAAGGGACGGGGGAGGAAATTAAGAATTAAGAATTAAGAAGTCAGAGGTCAGAGGCATGAGGCGTGAGGCATGAGGAAATTAAGTTCCGAGCGAAGCGAGATGCCTGCCATTAAGAATTAAGAAGTGGGTCGGCTTTTGTGATTTGTGATTTGTGCATTGGGATTTATTTGGGATTTGTCCGATTGGGATTTGGGATTTATCCCTGAACATGGGCGGACGCCCATTGCCATCCCGCTCCACCCTGACACCACTTGTTACACTCAGGGAGGACCGTGGACAAGGATGGGAACGCTGTGAGTTCAAGCAGCGATGCCACGAGGATGCTGATTTTTGCGTGCAGCTTTTGCCCGGTTATCCCTTCCTGCCTCCATTTTTCACTGCCGCTGGCTCATTCGGTGTCGTGGAGGGGCGGATTTTTTCCAATTCGGCGATGGCCTTTTCTGCGTGATTGACCGGGGGAGAGCCTTCCTTGATCCAGTATTGGACGATAAGGGTGAGGTAGGTGGAGCGCGAGAGGGTGAGCCGTTCACGCCGGCTGTCTATCAGGTCGATGACCGCTGAATCGACGACGGCGGAGATGGTGGCACGGCCTTTTTTGTTTTTTCCCATGAGGAAGGAATTGTAGGGCCATCGAAAAAAGCGGCACGATTTTTGTTGATTTTTCAAAATAGTCTATCATTTCTATGTTTCCTATCGGAAATATTGACATCCTCTTGCCACGAAAATCCAAGAAAACCCTCCCCCCGTTCCGCTTCTTACGGACAACGCCTCCTCACCCATGAAAACCACCCTCCGCACCATCGATTCGGGCACACGAGCCTCGAAATCTGATTTTCAGGGAAGCGCGGTATCCATTTAGGACGATGCTTTCCAATCCACCAACAACCAACAAACACACAGACCAACGCATGAATACTGACAACAAGGCCCAAACTCAGCCGAATTCTCCCGCCGAAAAAAGTAGCCCTAAAAAAACCATCAATCAGAGCGCGCCCGATGATTCTGATAAGCAAATTGTAACAGATGCAGACCGTGATCCCAAGCCAGATAAAGTCATATTGGGCTAAGGTATCAAGATATCCTAATCAAACAACAACCAATAACAATCAAAACACATATCGCTATGTATCCAAATGAACGCATTAAATATCTGACTCAACTCTATACAAGAGAGCTAGATTTAATCATGGGAGAAACAGATCAGAAAGAAATTAAAGACAGTGAATTTATAGAAAAACTGAGAATACTCGTTGGCGCAAGCACACCTGATGAAATGCGGAAACGATTTCAAGAGCTCGCAGGAATAAAAAAATAAATTTGTCAGCCATGTGAGCAGGTGACGTCGCCCATCCCGTCACTTGTTCCATCTTCTTAGCAATCCGATAGCCTCTCAAGGTGGGTAGCAGCAATGTTATGACATAAAAATATAAACAGTGAACAATCACTATACCATCAAGCCATGACAAACCATTCGTTTTCTTTGAAGCCTCAATCAATCAACACTTCAAACAGCAGTTGCCTCACGATGATGCGGCAAGCTGCTTTTTTATTGATACTTGTATATACTTTTCTTTTGCCGGTCTGTGGAAAGAATCGCGAGATGCATGCGGGGCAAGATGGCCTGGCACGCGAAGAAGAAAGGCAGAAAATACAAACGGGGCCTTATTCAAATTTGATTGCTTACAAAAGTGAGTCTTTCAGTAGTAACTCTAACTATTATATTTCCGTAACGCCGGAGAAGTTGAACGCTTTGTCCCAATCCCTTTATGGCGTTGACTACATAACCGTTGTCAACGCGGCTGTGAAGGCATCAGAAAAAACTTTATCCGTAAAAGAGTATAAAAAATTATTCGCTCGAGCAGGTGATCATTCGAGCGGATTTGATGAAAATATTTCGCAATATTGGCATAGGTATAAAATAGCCGCATTGCCTAATGACAATCTTGGAGTGGCGAAAAATTGCGGCGCGACCGTTGGAGAAGAAATAACCGGATTAATTTTCACGATCAAATCGAAATTTGAGAGGAGGAACGTTAATGATATAAAAAGCATTGGGCAAGAGATTGCGTTTGCGAATTATCCGTCAGATTTGGGAGAAGGCGGAAAACACGAAACCCTCATATACGATATTAGGAATAAAACAGTTAACTATTATGCTGCTCTGAACGACAGAAGAATAATTGGTTATGTAACACCCAATGAGAAAAAATATGTGACAGCACACTATTTGGACGCTGCTATCGAAAGGGGTAAGCAGGATAAAAGAGCAAACGCCACCGATTACTTTATTTTTGATTCATTTTATGGCGTCGAGGAGGGTTCTTTAGGTATGTTGGAGCGTCTTTTGGGGGCAAAAATCAGCATTGAGGTCGAGTTGAAGTCTGGATTAACAAATAAGGAGCTATTAAAAGGGAATACTTTTGCCAGCCGGCCATTGAAAGGATCGCTGGCCTACAATCTTGGCGGATCAATAAGAAAGGCGCGAGGTCTAGAGCCATACAATGGTTCGCTATGGATAACAGATATTTTGACAAATTTTATAAAACAGGGGCTTCATAACCTAAAGATTTTTAGGACGGACAATGATGGTTCTGTCTTGTGGGTAATAACATCCAATGACCTTGTTGTTTTCTCGCTTATTGCGCCTCATTATTCACCCTATGGAGAGAATTATACGCCATTGGATTTTATCATGAATGAAGATCTATTCCCAATCCGGGAAAAATACTTTGATCTGGTTATGAAGACAAGACGCGGTAGGCAAGATACTCCTCAGGCAATTCCATCTCTTTCGAAAGACGGATTTTATTGGAGCCTTGGCGGAGATTTGTTTACTCCCAAGGCAAGCAAACAGGAAGGGAAGATCGTAAATTTGGAAAACCGAGATCTTAGGCCGATTCACAAAATATTGTTGAAAAATCATTTTGAGTTTATTAATAATAAATTTGTCATCGGGTTGGATTATGCTGAAGATAAGGAATATTATTATAAACTTAAATCCGGAATTTTGCTTCCGGAGGGGATCGTTTCTTCTGGCGATGATAAATTTCCCGTCGTGCTTCAAGTTGTCGATGGATATACTGTAATAACAACGGATATTGGAAATGGATGGATGACTTATGCTTACCCTTCCAGCTTCCACGACAACGTCATTGGAAGGGACAACGCAATAAAGGAACGGGAAAGACAGCAAATGCGAGAAGTTGATCAGATCAACAGACGATCGGATGAGCAATGGCAGCAAAAGGATATGCGCCGCCGCGAACTAGAGGAGCAAAGGGAGATACAGCGTCTTCGAAAACAGTGACTGTTGTTTCGGTAAAATGTTATGCTATCCCCCCCGGTTTCCTCATGAGTGCGGGGGGATTATAAAACCAAACGCACACACAAACCTCGCAGATCATGCCAAACCCACCGCCACTCCCCCAAACTTCCGGCAACGCCGGAAAACCTGTCGTGAAATCCAAGCGCATTGCCATTATATGCGTTGTCATTGTAATATTTGTAATATTTGTCAGCATTATGGCAGAGGTTGATTCAGGCAGACCTCCCATCGGCACTTATTCGCGGACCGACACCTATTACGGCGGCCATAGTTATACGTCCTCAATCACGATACAAGAGGGCGGCACAATCCTGGCGGAGATCCGGACCGGCTCCGGCGCCGTTGACAGGACGGGCACTTACACCCTGAACAAAACCGGCGGAGGCAAGTGGGCGATGGATGTCGTCTGGCACACCACCGAGTTTTATAACACATTGGGAGCGCGTCCCAGCTTGAGCAACCGGCAGACAATCCATGTCTCCGGCAAGACCATCAGTATTGGAGAAACCACATACAGAAAATGAGACAACCCTTTGCCTTCCTCAAACCATAGCCATCATGAAACCACGGCTTCTTATTTCCATTGTCATCGCCAGCATGGGCGTTCTGGCGTTCGCGCTGATCGGCTGCGAGAAAAACCGCTCGTCGTCCTCATCGTCCACATGGACGCCCGACAGGGCGAATGTCTCCGGCTTCTACACCTCCGATCAGGGATTGGGCGGCTGGGGCGGAACCATCAGGCTAAGCGCAGGGTATTTTGTCATGAAAGACCCGATGCTCAGCAGCAGCAGCGGCAATACCATGAGGGGGGATTACTCTGTCAGGGGAAACACCATAATTTTCTATGTCGATGGTTCGGAGAACTTCACCGCGAAGGTTTACAAAGACAGGCTCGTTGCGGGAGGGAGAGGCATTGTTTACCGGAAAGAGTGATGAGGCAATGCCTGGAGAGGCGACACCGGGGGCTTTGAACCGCAGATGGACGCGGATGCACGCAGATGCCGGCATGGGTTGAAGTGCTATAGTCGTTCCTATCAACATTGACACATATTGGTAGGGCGAAGCCTCCGGCTGAGCCGCAACCATTCGCGCCACCACAGACGGCTCAGCCGGAGGCTTCGCCCTACCTTTCTCGAACTGAAGTGTGCCAATGTTGATTGACTTTACTATGGAAAAACGCGTGCGACAGGGAGGGGCGGCGTCTCGCCGCCCGACGCGACGCCGTCGCGCCCGGTTTGGCAAAATCGGAAACAGAAAGGCAAAAAAAGAGGGCGAGGCTTTGCCTCGTCCGGCGGCGAGACGCCGCCGCTCCCTGTCGCACGCGTTCTCCTTGCCGCACGCGTTGTTCGAGGAGGTGATAACGGCCAGAGCCTTGCCGAAGAAAGCGGTAACACCAAAATAACACCAAGACAGCCTTGCTCCGCCTCAACTCTTTCAACCTCTCTCCATAGGGGAAACTGGTGCGGGCAGAGGGAATCGAACCCTCCTCTCATGCTTGGGAAGCACACATAATAGCCGATATACTATGCCCGCGATCAGTTAAGAGAACGGCACGAAGACTGGATGGCGGAGCGTCGCGGCGCAATCACGAACTTTGCTCGGAGGCGGCCTGCTTTTGCGAGTGCAAGAGGAAGCATGGAGCGGGATGGCAATGGGCATGCCGCCCATGTTCAGGGAAAAATCCCAAATCCCAACCGGACAAATCCCAAATAAACCCCAACGCACAAATTCCAAATTACAAAAGCCGACCCGCTTCTTAATTTCCTCATGCCTTCTGCCCCATGCCTCATGCCTCACGCTTGCTCCTCTGCCTCCTGACTCCTTCCATCCTTTTCCGGCTTCTTCCTTTCCGCCCTTCCGCGTTTCCGCGATTGATCACTCTGTCTCCAACCCACATGCCGGGTCGCCCGTGCCACGTCCTGACATCATTTCCTGTTACACCCTGCCGCTTGCGTTCGAACCGCCTGCTTTCGGCGCGCGGGCTTTTTTTGAGTGACAATCGGGGCGGAGTTTCGCGATTGTGCGCGCTCCACTATGAATCCTGTTCTGCAATTGTTGCTCGAAGGCGGCAGTCTGACGACCGCGCAAATGGCGCAGGTCGCCGGCATTTCCACCGCCGAAGTCGAACAGCACCTGGAACAGTTGAAGAAAGATAAAATCTTCCTCGGCTGGCGTCCGGTGCTCGATCTTTCGCGCGAGGCCGCCGCAGCCGCATCGGTGCGCGCCGTCATCGAGGTCAAGGTCACTCCGGAGCGCGGCGGCGGATTCAACCGCTTCGCCGAGCGCATCGCGAAATTCGACGAGGTCGAATCGTGCTACCTGATGTCGGGCGCCTACGACTTGCTGGTGTTCGTGCGCGGCGGATCGTTGCAAAAAGTCGCCGCGTTCGTGTCGGAAAAGCTGTCCACCGTCGAGGGCGTGCTCTCCACGGCGACGCATTTCATGCTGCGCTGCTACAAGGAGCAGGGTTTTCTGCTCGACGACGACGCGGACAACTCGGCGCGCCTCACCGTTTCGCCCTAACCCCGAACCCGAGAGGATTCTTTTATTACAATGAGCACCGACCCGAAAAAGTGGGTGGCGGGCCACGTGGCCTCGCTGCCCAAGAGCGGCATACGTGATTTCTTCGATCTGGTCGCCAAGATGAAGGGCCAGGACGTGATTTCGCTCGGCGTGGGCGAACCCGATTTCGTCACGCCGTGGCATGTGCGCGAGGCCGCGATCTACGCCCTCGAGCACGGCAAAACCTATTACACGGCCAATCTCGGCCTGATCGAGCTGCGCCGCGCCATTTCCAAATACGTCGAGGAGCATTTCTCCGTCGCATACCGTCCCGAGGACCAGGTGCTCGTGACGGTCGGCGTGAGCGAGGCCGTCGATCTGGCGTTCCGCGCGTTCTGCAATCCCGGCGACAAGGTGATGTATCACCAGCCCTGCTACGTTTCGTATCATCCGAGCGTGCAGCTCGTGCACGCCACCGGCATCGCCGTGCCGACGTTTGCGAAGGACAATTTCGCGCTCACCGCCGAGGCGCTCCGCGCCGCGTGGCAGCCCGGCGCGAAAATCCTCATGCTCAACCTGCCGTGCAACCCGACCGGCGGCACATGCACGCGCGAGCAACTAGAAAAAATCGCCGAATTCTGCCGCGAAAAAGACCTGCTCGTTCTGAGCGACGAGATTTACTCCGAGCTCACGTTCGACGGCGTGCACACAAGCATCGCCTCGCTGCCCGGCATGGCCGGGCGCACGATTTTCCTGCACGGTTTTTCGAAGGCGTTCGCGATGACCGGCTGGCGCATCGGCTATGCGTGCGGCCCCGCCGTGCTCATCGATGCGATGATGAAGGTACACCAATACTCCATGATGTGCGCGTCGATCATCTCGCAGGAGGCCGCCCTTGAGGCCCTCACGCGCGGATGGGACAACGTGTGCCGGATGCGCGAGCAATACCACCGCCGCCGCGACCTGGTCGTGCGTCGTTTCAACGAAATCGGCCTGACATGCCATTCGCCGCGCGGATCGTTCTACGCGTTTCCGGATGTCACCGGCACGGGGCTCGACGAAAAGCAATTCGCCGTCGAATTACTCGCCGCTGAAAAAGTCGCCGTCGTGCCCGGGCAGGCGTTCGGCGCAAACGGCGCGGGCCATGTGCGCGCGTGTTTTGCGACGAGTTACGAGCAGCTCATCGAAGCCTGCAATCGCATCGAGCGGTTCGTCGCCGGCAAACGCCCGGCCTGACTTAAATCGACTTAAGTCGATTTAACTCGATTTAAGTCGATGCGGGGACACGCCGCGCGCGGTTTTACCCTCTCCACGTAAAAGCGTGGCACAGGGCGACGCCGGCGGCGTCGGCTTCGTCGTAGGCGAGCGTGTTTCCGTGGCCGAGCATGCCCATGACGGTGCGGGCCATTTGCTCCTTGCTCGCGCGGCCCGCGCCGACGACCGCCTGCTTCACGCGCAACGGCGGATATTCGAAAATCGGCAGTTCCTGCAGCGCCGCCGCCGCGATCGCCGCGCCGCGCGCGGCCCCGAGGATTTGCGCCGTCTGGAAATTCTGCACGTAGATCGTCTGCTCGAGCGCGACGTGGCGCACGGTCACACGGGAGCCGGTCAGGAATGCGGTCACGGCGCGATGAATCTCGGCGAGCGCGGCGGGCATCGGGAATTTCGCCGGCACCTTCACCGTCTGGCAGCGCAGGAGCACAGGCATGCGCCTGGGCGTGAATTCGATCAGCGCGAGGCCGGTGCCGCGCAAGCTCGGGTCGATGCCAAGCACGCAGCCGGAGTAGGGCGCGCGTGTCAGCGCGAAATCGCCGCGCGTGACATCGGCCGCCGGGGAAAGTTTTCCCGACAGTTTTGCCGCCCACATTTGCCTGACTGACATGCGCGCCATTTGGAAGACAGAGGGGACAGCGGCCGGCGGTCAGAGGCCAGAAAAAACGGGCGCGATCACAACATCGCCTCCGCGCGGCTCACTCCCGACGCGATGCACGACGGCACCGCGATGCCGTCGCGCACATTGCCCGCGATGCCCAGGCCGGGGTGCGCCTGCTCGAACTCGTCGATCAACGCCAGATATTGCCCGTGGCCGACGTTGTATTGCGGGATCGCGTGCGTGTGCGCCGAGAGTTTTTGGAAGACGGGCGCGCCCTGTATGCCGAGCAAATCCCTGAGCGGCGGAGTCACGAGATCGACGAGCTGCTGATCTCCCAAATCCGCGAGTCCCGGCTGGCGCGTCCCGCCGATCATGACCGTGAGCGCGACATGACCGGGGGGCGTGCGTCCTGGGAACAGGCTGCTGCTGAACAACACGCCGAGAAAAGGCAATTTCTCGACTTCCGGCACCAGCGCGCCAAAGCCGTCGAGAGGATGCGCGACCTGCTCGCGCCGGTATCCGAGAAAAAGCGAGGCGAGCGGAGGCGACATGATTTCGCCGAGCTGCGCGAGCGGCGTGTGGAGTTCGCCGGGTCGGGCCGGATCGGGCGCGACCTGCAATTCCGCGAGGGCATTTGCCGGAATCGCGAACAACACCTTGGAAAACACTTCTGTTTGTGTCTCGCCGTTGCGCGTCCAGCGCAGCAGCCAGCGGGTCCCCGCGGAATCGCGCGCATCCATGCGCGAGACCGATTCCACGCGCGCGCCCGTCTCGATGGCCGATCGGGGAAGCTGGGCGGCGATGGTGTCGGGCAGTTCCTGCAAGCCGTTCCTGAACGACAGAAGTTCGGCCTTCGGTATGCCGGCCTTGCGCCGCGCGCGCGCCTGGGCGAGCTGGCCGCGAATGATCGAGCCGTGCGTGCGCTCGGCGTCCCAGATGAACGGCATCGCGTGGCGCGCGGAGAGTTTTTCGGGATCGCCCGCGTAGATGCCCGCGACCATCGGGTTGAGCGCGTAGTCGACAAACTCGCTGCCGTAGTGCTCGCGGGCGAGCCGGGCGAGCGGCAGGTCTTCAGTGCGGTTGCGCGGGCGCGAGAAAAAATAATCGCGGACGATGCGCCATTTCAGATCAAACGACACGAGCTTTGTCGTGATTGCCGAAAAGGGCGACATGGGCAGCGCCATGAGTCTGCCGTTGCGCACGAGGAAACGTTTTTTTGCGCGCGGGTCGGGCGGGAGGCGATTTTCGGCGAGAGGCGGCAGGTCGAGGTAGCGTTTGAATTCGTTCGCCTTGTCGAGCACGGTGTTGGGGCCGGTTTCGATGAGCCAGCCCTCCGGCGCGCGCTCGGTGCGAATCGTTCCGCCGAGCCGTTCCGCGGCTTCGAAAAGTCTCACATGACGGTTCTTGCAGGCGAAATGGTGTGCGGAGGCGAGTCCCGTGATGCCTCCGCCCACGACGGCGATGGACTGGTTGCTCATTTTTCGTGAGGTTGATTGCACGGGCAGGGCGCGGAACGGCGCAACAAAAAAACACATTTCCGCTTTACACTCGGCGCAATGTCCGGTCACCTCTCACCCTTTTCGACAAATCATGCAACCTACATTCCGTCCACATCGCAAGAAGCGCGCCCGTCAAATCGGTTTCCGCGCCCGCAAGTCCACCAAGGGTGGCCGCAAAGTTCTCGCCAACCGCCGCCGTGTTGGCCGCAAGCGCCTGACAGTCGTTTGATTCCGTCGCGCAACATCCGCCGATTTTGTAACGCGATCCAACACCCACCCGCATCATGCGCTTCCGCCCCCAACAACATGTGCGGCGGCAGCGCGACTTCCGCAACCTGCGGGAAAATGGCCGCCGCCTCGAATGCGGCGGCTTTGTGTTTTGGTATTGCAAACGCCCGCTGGAAAGCGCGCCCGAAACATCCGCGGCGCGTTTCATGCAGCCGGATGTTTCCCGCCTCGGAGTCGTCGCATCCTGCGCGGCGGTCGGCAACGCCATTGACCGCACCCGCGCCAGGCGCCGGCTTCGCGAGGTTTTCCGGCGCAACCAGCAGCTTGTCCCGCCGGGCTACGACATCATGCTTGTTGCCCGCCGTTCGCTCAACGGGCAGGATTTTGCCTTGATCGAGCAGAAGTTCACCGACGCGTGCCGCAGGATTTTCAGCAAAAAAGCCGAACAGTGAAACAACCTTCAAACCCATCGCCCAAGCGCCTGTTTGCCGCGCCGTTTCTCTTTTTAATCGCGGTTTACCAGCGCGTGTTTTCGCCGGTCTTGCACGCCGCCGCGGGCCCGTCGTTTGGCTGCCGTTTTCATCCGACTTGTTCGCACTATGCGGCCGAGGCGCTCCGCACGCACGGTCTGTTCCGCGGTTTGATCCTCGCGGGCTGGCGCCTCCTGCGCTGCACGCCGCTGAGCGCGGGCGGCATCGATCCGGTGCCGCCGCCGGTTTCCGCTGCGCCGCGCCGCCCGCGTTGCGAGCGCGTGGCCTGATTTTTCCCGACTCAATTTTCAACACATCACACCCTTTAGCATAATGGACAAAAAAAACCTGATCATCGGCATGTTCCTGTTGGTTGCCGCGTTCGGCCTCATGTATATGAGCTCGCAGAACCAGCCCAAGCCGCCGCCTCCTTCTCCTTCGCAGCCTTCAACGGTCGCTCCCGTTTCCATGCCCGCCGCGCAGCCTGCGCTTCCCGGCGGCGAAGTCGCGAGCAATGCGAACTTCGCCCCCGTCGCCGCTGTGAACGGCGACGCGCGTTATGTGACCTTGTCGAACGACTACATCCAGGCCCGCTTCACCGATCACGGCGGCGCGATCGCGGATATCGCCTTCAAAAAATATCCCGACCAGAAGGGCTCCGCCGAGCCTTTTGTGTTCAACGACAAGCACGCCGACCCGATCTTCGCGTTTTCGAGCGACGCCTTCACCTCGAGGAAACTCGACCGCCATGTGCGCTACGAGCTCGTCTCCAGCAAGGCAAACGAGGTCGTTTATCGCACCGTCTTTGAAAACCGCATCGAGGTGCTGCGCCGCTACGTGATCGAGCCCGCCGGCGTGAACGAAAAGGGCCGCGACCCCTACCGCATCCGCCACGAGCTCACCCTCCGCAACCTCACCGGCGAGACCATCCCGCTTCCCGTGCTCTCGTTCAACATCGGCACCGCCTCGCCGGTCAACGAGCGCGACACGGGCATGTATCTGGACAGCGGATACAACAACGGCGACAAATCGCACTTCATCGAACGTTCGGCGCTGGCCGGCGGCAGCGGCTTCTTTGGCATCGGGGCCAGCCAGCCCGTGCCCTACATCAACACGCCCGAGAAAATCATCTGGGCCTCCGTCAGCAACCAGTTCTTCACCGGCCTGCTCACGCCCGACAATCCCGGGCGCGGCATGCTCACCCGCCGCATCGAGCTGCCGCCCCTGCGCGGCATGACCACGCCCGCCGTCGGCCTCACCGCCACCGCCTCCTTCGACGCGCCCGCGCTTGCGCCCAACAGCGAGGCCACCCTCGGCTTCAACTACTACGGCGGTCCGAAGGAATACACCCGCATTCGCGCGTTCTCCACGCACAACGAGGACGAGGTCATGCAATACGGCCGCTATTTCTTCAACCGCATCATGTTCAGCGGCGCCATCGCGCCCTTCATGAACTGGCTGATGAACCTCATGCACAAGTTCGTCGGACAATGGGGCGTCGCCATCATCCTCATGACGCTTCTCCTTAAAGTCGTGACCGTGCCCTTCACGCTCGCCGCCTCGCGCTCCGCCAAGCGCATGCAGAAAATCCAGCCCGAGATGCAGGCCCTCCGCGAGAAATACAAGGACAACCCGCAAAAGATGAACAAGGAAACCATGGAGCTCTTCAAGAAGCACAAGGTGAATCCGATGGGCGGCTGCCTTCCGATTTTCATCACGATGCCGCTCTTCGTCGCCTTCTTCGTGATGTTGCAAAGCACCGCGGAACTCCGCTTCCAAGGTTTTCTGTGGGCAAGCGACCTCTCCGCGCCTGATACCATCGGGCGCATTTGGGGCATCCCGATCAACATCATGCCGCTCCTCATGGGCGCGACGATGCTCTTCCAGATGCGCCTCACGCCATCGCCCACGGTGGACAACGCGCAGGCGAAAATGATGAAAGCCATGCCGATCATTTTCACCCTCTTCTGTTACAACTTCTCCTGCGCCCTCGCGCTTTATTCGACGATCAACGGCGTCTTCACTATCGGCCAGCAACTCATCGTCAACCGCATGAAGGACAAGGATCCCGTGCCCGCCGCTCCCGCCGCCGGCAAGCGTCCGATGAAAAACGTCACGCCTTCCAGAAAAAAGTGACACGCCCGCGCAATCCCTCCAAGCTCTGCCTGCCAACTTAAACCTAAACTTAAAACGTAAACTCAAACTCCACATCCCCACATGGCAGGACACAGCAAATGGGCTAAACTGAAACACTTCAAGGGCGCCATCGACGCCAAGAGAGGCAAAATCTTTTCCCGCATTTCGCGCGACCTCACGCTCGCCGCGAAAGCCGGCGGCGGTGACCCTTCGGCCAACCCGCGCTTGCGCACCATCCTTCTCAAGGCGCGTGACGCCAACATGCCCAACGACAACATCGACCGCGCCATCAAAAAAGGCACGGGCGAGCTGCCCGGCGTTTCCTACGAAGACGCCATCTATGAAGGCTACGGTCCCGGCGGCGTCGCCTTCATCGTCAAAGTCACCACCGATAACAAAAACCGCGCCGCCTCCGCGGTGCGCAGCGTGTTCACCCGCTATGGCGGCAACCTCGCGGGAGCGGGAGCGGTTGCCTTCAATTTTGCGCATGCAGGCCAGTTCCTCATCGCCAAGGACAAGACGGACGAGGAAAAGCTCATGGACGTCGCCCTCGATGCCGGCGCCGACGATGTGATCACGACCGACGAAGGCTACGAAGTGCGCTGCCCGATAGCCGCGTTCGACAAAGTTTCGCAGGCGCTCGAACAAGCCGGCATCAAACCCGACTCAGCCGAAATCGCCTACATCCCGAACAACACGGTCGCCATCGACGCCGCCGTCCGCGAATCGCTCGGCAAGCTCCACGACGCCCTCGACGATCTCGACGACGTGCAAAACGTCTTCTCGAACGAGGAGTGATCGAAAGGTCGGGCGAAGCCTCCGGCTGAGCCGCGCTCTATCGCGTCGATTTAAGTCGATCTAAATCGATTTCTATCGATTTAAATCGCCGCCCCGCGCAACGCGATCAGCCGCCGCGCGACGTTCACGGCATTCGTGAAACTTTGCGGATTCGCGATGCCCTTGCCCGCGATGCCGAACGCCGTGCCGTGATCCGGGCTCGTGCGCACATGCCGCAGTCCGAGCGTCACATTCACAGCCTCGTCGAAATCGATCGTCTTGAGCGGCGCGAGTCCCTGGTCGTGGTAAAGCGCGACGATCACGTCGAATTCTCCCCGTAACGCCCGGCCGAAAATCGTGTCGCTTGGCTCGCAGCGCGAGAGGCGCGGGAACTCGCCGCCGCGCAAAACATCCAGCAGCGGGTCAATCGTGTCGCGCTCCTCCGTGCCGAGCATGCCGCCTTCGCCTGCGTGCGGATTCAGCCCGCATACGCCGATGCGCGGCGCGGAAACGCCCTCCGCCCGCGCCAGCTCGTTTGCAGCCCGCACCGCGCGCGTGATTTCCCCTGGCGTCAAATGCCCCGGCACCTCGCGCAGCGGGATGTGCCACGTCAGCAGCACGACGCGCAGGCGCCCGCCGCAAAACGCCATCGTCGGCACGCCGCCCCAGCGCGCGGCGAAAAACTCCGTCTGTCCCGGAAACGCATAGCCCGCCTGTTGCAGCCAGCTTTTGCTCACGGGGCCGGTGACGACTCCGGAAAACTCGCCTGCCAGCGTGCCGGCGGCCGCGCGCTCCATCGCCGCCAGCGCAACACGAGCGCCCCCGACTGACGGCTTGCCGGGAGTCATCGCAAAATCGCCCGCGCCCACGGCGACCCGTTGCGCGCCCGGGGGCAGCGTTTGCAGCCACGAGGCGGGACCGATCACGGCGACATCGCGCGCCTCCTCCGGATGCGCCGCGAGCCACGCCGCGATGATTTCGGGGCCGACTCCCGCCGGATCTCCACAGGTAAAGGCAAGTTTCGCGCTCATTGTGTTCGCAAACTCTGGCACGCGCGCCTTCGCAATCGCAAAGGGAAAATGTGAAATCCTCACCTTCGCGGGCTTTGTCCGTGTCGAAATTTCCCGCTTCCGTGACACCGCGTCACGCCCGCCGTTTTTCCCTGTCACACTGCGGGAAAATCAAGTGTTGCAATTTCAGACACTTGGAAAACCGGCCCTCGCGGCATCGATCCGGCTCATGGACTGGCATCATTCGTTCCGTCGAAAAAAAACACTCTTAACCAACAACAAAAGGACAAAACCATGAAGATCACACGTTACACTTATCCGCTCACGCAAAACTTCGGGCGTTCGCTCTCGCCCTTTTTCGCGCACCGGCTCGCCGGTGACTTTGAAAACCAGATCGAGCAGTTGCTCGATTCGGTGTTCGACTTCAACAGCGGCATCGGCCCATTCAACACGGACGGTCTGTTCCCCCTCGATATCTACGAGGATGAGGGCAACACCTACGTGCGCGCCGAGCTGCCCGGCGTTGACCGCAAGGACATCGCCGTCGAGGTCGTCGATGGCAACCTGGAGATTTCCGCGACACGCAACACCGGCTCCGGCGACAACGCCGAGAAGATCTCGTTCAAGCGCGTCGTATCCCTCCCGGAGAACACGCAAACCGACAAGATCAACGCCAGCGCGGAAAACGGCGTTCTCACCATAACGCTCCCGAAAGAGGAAGCCGCCAAACCGCGCAAATTCACCGTCTCGATCAACTGACGCCGCTTCGATCCTGCAACACTGACAACACTCAAAACAAAGGACAAATCACCATGACACTGCTCAATTCCATTCTTCCCTTCACCAAGCGCCCGCAGTCGCCGGCCGTCCGCGAGGCCGGGCCGGAAACGACCGTCCGCCCGCACTACACCGCCGCTCCCGCTGACGACGCCTCCGCATGGACACTCACCGTGTCGCTACCCGGCGTGGCCAAGGAGGGGCTTTCGATCACCGACGAAGCAGGCGTGCTCACCATCCGCGGCGAGCGCTCCTGGAAACGTCCCGAGGACTGGACCACGCTTCACCGCGAGTCCGCCGACGCGCCGTTCCTGCTCGCGCTCCGCCATGATGGCGAGATTGACGTTGAAAAAATCAAAGCCGGTTTTGCGGACGGCATCCTGACCGCCACGCTGCCCAAGGCCGAGGCGCTCAAGCCGCGCAAGATCGCAATCAATTGATCGCGTTTCCCCGAAAGCCCGGGGATGCACGATTCTTCAAAGCCCCCGCCACGCGATCAGGCGGGGGCTTTTTTGTGCGCCGTTTCATCCACGCGCACGCTGCGCTTGCCTAGTGGTATGCATAATAGGCCATGACGGAGGGCTTTATTTTTTAATGCCTTGGGGCAAAACGGCGGAATATCCAGCGACGCTATTTCGCCGGTAACAAAAAACAGCCCAGATGAACCCGACTCCTTCGACCTTCTCGACCGTCTCACGCTATGCCTGGTTTGTGCTCCTCCTTTTGGCGCCGGTGGCACTGCTCAATTACATGGATCGCCAGATGATGGCGGCCATGAAATACTCGCTCATGCACGACATCGCAGGGCTCGACAGCGAGGCCAAGTGGGGCTTGCTGCCGGCCTTGTTCAAATGGACCTATGCCATTCTCAGCCCGCTGGGCGGTTATATCGCCGACCGGTTCAGCAAAAAGCGCGTGATTACCATGAGCCTGCTGGTGTGGTCGGCGATCACCTGGGCCACGGGCCACGCGCAGACTTACGAGCAGCTCGCGTGGAGCCGCGCCATCATGGGTGTCAGCGAGGCGTTCTATATTCCCGCCGCGCTCGCGTTGATTGCGGATTTCCACACCGGCCCGACGCGTTCGCGCGCCGTGGGCATTCACCAGATGGCGATTTATATTGGCATCATAATCGGCGGCTTTAGCGGCTACGTGGCCGACGCGCCAAGCCTCGGCTGGCGCTGGGCCTTTGATGCGGCCGGCATCGTGGGTGTGATTTATGCGATTCCGCTTTTCTTCCTTTTGAAAAACGCGCCCCGGAACGAGTCCGCCGCCGCTGAAAAAAAGGTGTCGATCGGACGGGCGATGGGCGAATTGCTGGGCAACAAATATTTCATAATGATGGCCGTTTATTTCACGCTGCCGGGCATGGCGGGGTGGGTCATCAAGGACTGGATGCCCGCGATCCTGAAGCACGAGTTCGACATCGGGCAGGGGCACGCCGGGGTGTCGGCGGCGCTCTATGTGAACATCGCCTCGCTCGTCGGCGCGGTGCTGGGCGGATTGATCGCGGATCGCTGGATGCGCCGCAGCAATCGCAGTCGCATTTATACAAGTGCGATCGGCATGTGCCTTATCGTGCCGGCGCTGTTCGGCGTGGGCAACGCGTGGGCGTTGATCGTCGCGGTCGCCTTCCTGATACTCTTCGGCGTCGGCTGGGGCTTTTTCGACTGCAACAACATGCCCATCCTGTGCCAGATCATACGCCCGGATCTGCGAGCGACGGGTTATGGCATCCTGAACATGGTGGGCATCACGCTGGGCGGCTTTGCCGATCTCGGCGTGGGCGCGATGCGCGACCGCAATATTCCCATCAATATCATTTTCCTCACTTTCGCGCTCCTGTGCGTGCTTTCGGCCATCATAGTGATGTGTATAAAGCCGAACGAGAAATTGCTGAAGTAGGAGTGGCAAATGCGGAGTGTAGTGGCACGGGCTGCCAGCCCGTGTGGCTTGCTGGATCGGGTGGCATGGGTATGTGATTTGGGTGCACGCCCTTGGCGTGCTGTGGCATCCGACGGGGTGCTTTTATTTGCGTTTTTTCGTGTTCATTTGCGGTTAAAAACTTTCCGTGGAATGCATGGCACCAGCGCGAGCGGTTCGGGTGGCATAGGCATCCTGCCCATGTTCCGAAGACACGGGCTGGAAGCCCGTGCCACGCAACCCGTTCAATCCGCTCTTGCTCAACCGGCTCGATCCGCTCGTTCGGGGAAACGGCTCAGCGGCTGGTGAGCGTGTCCAGCTTGGCTATCAGCGCGGCCACGCTTTTGCCGTGACAGGTTTCGCCCTTGCGCGCGGATTTTTTCCAGTCAGCCGGACGGTCCATGAGGCCGGCGGAGTGGAGATGGTCGCAGGCTTCTTCAAGCGAGGAGACGGGCTTTTTCAAGCTGACGGCCTTGATTATGAGTTCCCTGACGAAGCCGCCGTCGCATGTTTTTCCGGACTGCGCATTGTCCAGCCAGTAGGAAGTCTCCTTGATGACACCGCGTGCCTTGAGGGCGTTCACCGCATCGGCGAGGGATGAGCCATTTGTTCTTATTTTCAGGGCGAGCACCTGCCCGTCCTTGAGCAGCCTTTCGCGCAGTTTGTCGTAATTCACTTTTTGCACGGAAACCTTGTCGTCGATCGCAATCGACGCGGCGGTGGCGGCGGATTGTCCGAAGATCATAAAGACCGGCTCCATGCGGATGGAACCGTAGGCGATGTGCGAGGCTGACATGCAGATCGGGACGATGAGATTCTCACACTCGCCTTCGCGCGGGATGAGCGAGCGGTAGCTGACGGGGTAGGGCGGGAAACCTTTTACTTGCACATCGCCCTCGTTGCGGACGCGGCCCTGCTTGTCCACGTGGCGCTGGACGTGGTGGGAATCCATCGTGTAGGCGGCCATGCCGATGGAGTCCTCCACGACTTCGCGGCCCTGGCAGTGATGCTGGGTCATGACGAGCGCGCCAACCATGCGACGCGCTTCGCGGATATAGAGTTGTTTCTGCCAGCCGCCGGTTTCGGAAAACTCGTCCTTGGTCATTCCCCACTTGGAAACCTGGTCGCGGATTTCCTTGGGCACGCGCGGGTGGTTGGCGAGCGTCCACATGAGGCCCTGCTGGTAGAGCAGATGCTGGCCGGCGATTTTTTCGCGCGTCGCGTAGTCGGCTTCGGGATAATCGTAGTTTTGCCCGATGAAGTCCGTGGAAAAACCGTTGCGGTTGTTGGTGTCGGTTTTGCGGTTGGGCATGGGCGAGTTGATCCAGGGAACGGTGAGCGGCGCGCCCGCCTCGTAATTGCGGAAGAGCAATTCATACCAGTCTTCGCGATAGCCCTCCGGCTTGGCGAAGGGGATGCGGTTGTCGGGATGATCGGTCAGGCACATGCGGAAGCAGTAGGCCTGGACGCGGCGGTCGCCCGCGCCTTCCTCGCCGGGGCCGTTGGGATCAATAAAGGGGAGCAGGCCGCTCGAGGGATCGCCCTTGCGAACGTAAGGATCGATGCCGTTTGCGAGCTGGTGATAAACGGCATTCTTGGTCTGGACGCCGTTGAGGGTTTCGCCGTAGAGGGCGTTTGCCTCGCGTCCGACGGTGTAGTTGACGCCAAGGAGCGCCATGAGGTCGCCCTCGTAGGAGGCGTCGATGAAAACCTTGGCGCGGAATTCGCGGCCCGACTCGGTGCGAAAGGCAACGAGGTGCTTGCCGCCCTTTGCGCCGGTTTCCCAAACAGCGCCGTTTGCGCGGTCAAGGCGTTCGTTTTTGATGACCTCGATGCCGTCGCGGTTTAGCCAGTTTTCGTAAATGCCGAGCGCGGCGGACGGCTCGAAGACCCACATGCTTCTGTCGTCAATGCGGTTTTTGGGCACGCGGCTTTCGCTCCGTTTTTCCCACATCCATGACGCAGGCTTTTTGTAGTGCTGGGCGACGGCCTTGTAAAATTCGAGGGAGATGCCGCCGATGGCCTGTTTGTTGCCGATATCGGTTTGTCCGAGTCCGCCTGTGGTGAGGCCGCCGATGCGGTCGCCGGGTTCCACGATAACGACGGATTTTCCCATGCGCTTGGCCTGCACGGCGGCGGCGATGCCGGCGGAGGATGCGCTATAAATCACGATGTCGCGCTCGATGGCCGGGGCTGGCGCGGCGATGGCGGTTTGGACGCCGGAAAACACCAGGAGGGCCGGCAGGATCAGGGCAATGCGTTTCAGTCTATGTTTCATGGTATGTTGTTTTATAATCGTAAGTTTTTTTCGGGGTGGCCGGGTTTTATTCCAATGGGCTCTGTGCCAGCAGTGTCTGTCTTGTCTCCTTGCAGGCATCAAGGCCTTTCAAGCCGCATATCTTGCTGTCACTGTGAAGCCCGTTTTCATGACTCGCGATGATCCGTTACAAGAGGATTAAAAAAAAGATTTTGCCGGTTTTTCATTGATGCCCGGCTTCAGCCCAAGCACACTTCCTTTAGATAACACCTGTTTTGAATATATATTCAGAATTTGCGTATGTTATAATGTCTCGCTCTGAAACTTCATCCCTTAAACCAAGTAAAAAATGAACAAGCGTTCTTATTCCATACTGTCCATTGTCTTTTTGGCGGCTGCCGTCACATGCGCCGCCCAGGTCAAGACCACCATTAAAAGTGATTGGAATGTCACCGATCACATCGCCTTCAAGGATTTCGTGGTGCAAAGTCATCGCGGGGCCGGTGATCTGGCCGAAGAGGGCACCCTTGAGGCTTTCCAACTCGGATGGTCGCTTGGCACCATACCGGAGTCGGATATTCGGGAAACCAAGGATGGCGTGATCGTTTCGTTCCATGATAACAATTTCGAGCGTTTGATAAAAGATGCTGATGAAACGCTCAAGAAGAGCTCTGTTGAAAAAAGCACATGGGCTTTTTTGCAAACGCTCGATGTCGGCGCGTGGAAGGGCGAGGCGTTCAAAGGCCGCCGTGCCGCCAAGATGGCCGACATCTTCGCGTATATGGCCAAGAGGCCGGAATTGCGCCTCTATCTCGACATCAAGAAGGTGAAGTTTGAGAAGCTGGCAAAACTGGTTTATGAAGCGGGAGTTCAGGACCGCGTCATCCTCGCGTCGAAAAATCCGAAGCATCATGTCGAGTGGAAGAAATTGGTGCCGGAATCGGGCACGCTCCTCTGGATTCCCACCGGCGCGAAGGAGACCACGAAGATGATCGACGGTCTCGTCGCGAGCGGAGACATCAAATACATCACTTCGATGCAGCTCCACGTGCATCCGAACCGCAATGGAAAGAATTACAATAAGAGCATGGACGGTGGCCAGGATTGGAAAAAAATCCCCTGCACGAGCAGGCCCGACGAGCCCTTCAATCACAGGCAGGAATTCATCGTCGAACTCGGCAAGCGCCTGCGCTCGATGGGCATTCTGTATCAGGTTCTGCCCTATACCAAGGATGCCTCCTTCTATCCCGCGCTGATGGACCTGGGCGTCGCCTCCTTCGCGACCGATTATCCCGACGTGACCATGCGCGAAGTCGAAGCCTATTATAAAAAGCATAGCAAACCTGTGAAATAAACAATCACGCGCCAGCCATTATATAAAATTAAATCCTCTCATCCCGCCGGCTTGCACAACCTGCAAGCCGGCTTTTTTGGACAGAATGGACAGAATTAACAGAATGGAAAAAACATATTCTGTTAATTCTGTCCATTCTGTCCAAAACCCAAATCGAAAGGCTATAGCATCTTAGATAAAGTTGTAGCCGTTTCTCATGAGTTTTAAGCTTACGCGGAGACGCAGAAAATCGGTTGTAATCCTCCGCGTCTCTGCGCCTCCGCGTGAAAATAAAGCGGCCATACTTCAATTTGAAATGCTCGCGTTCTACTTTGGTAAACCGGGCTGGGAGAAATCGTCTTTGTCAAAGTAAAGAAGGCAAAGTCTGGGAGCCGCGAAGCGGTTCAATATAAATAACCGTGGGTGAATCCGTCAGGCGGAACCCACGGAAAGACGCTAAAAAGATACGTCCGCGAAGCGGGCGAACCTTGGCTTTCCCACAGACAAGTTCGCCCGCTTCGCGGACGTATTTTTTTGTTTGTCGGCCCTTGGGTTTCGTCGCTTCGCGACTTCACCCTTGGTTATTTGTATTGACCCGCTTCGCGGCTCCTTCCCGCCATCCCGAGTCATTACCGAATCCAACCCTTATCCGCGCGCTTCCGCAAACGTGCCGCTTCGCACCTCGAAAAGCTGCCAGCCGCCGAGTTCGGCGTCGGGGGGAGCCGTGCCCGTCGCGAGGATTTGATGCGGAGGCGAGGCGGGGTCGTTCAGACCGGCCCAGAAACGGCGGCGTCGCGCCGGGTCGAGTTCGCCCAGAACATCGTCGGCAAGAAGCACCGGCTGCACGCCCGTCTGTTCGCGCAGGTAGGCGGCCTCGGCGAGGCGCAGCGCGATGGCGAGGCTGCGCTGCTGGCCCTCGGAGGCGAACTCGCGCGCGGCGCGTCCCGCGACGGTCAGCTCGCAGTCGTCGCGGTGCGGGCCGGAAAGTGTGCTGCGCATGACCGTGTCGCGCGGACGCATGGCGGCGAAATGCGCGGCCCACGCGGACTCGTCCGCATCGGCAAGCGCGGCGGCGCCCGGCGCGTAGGCGAGGGCGGCGGCGGGGTCTTCTCCATTGCCTGACATTTGCGCAAAGGCGGCGGCGACGTGGGCATTCAGTTTTTTGATGCCGGCGGCGCGGCACGCGCAGAGCGCGGCGGCGGCGCGGGCGAGCGGTTGCTCGAAGGCGGCAAGTTCCGCGTCGAAGCCGGGGCCGACGCCCCCGCGTTTCAGAAGCTGGTTTCGCGACGCGAGGGCGCGGTGGTATTCTTGGAGCGAGCGCAGGTAGGCGGCATCGGTTTCGGCGAGGGCGAGGTCGAGCCAGCGGCGGCGTCCGCCAGGGGAGCCACGCACGAGGAGCAGGTCTTGCGAGGAAAAGACGACGGCGGGGAAGCGCCCGAGGAAATCGCCGAGCTTGCGGATGCGCTCGCCGTCGCAATGCACCTCCTTGCCGCCGGGGCGCAGGTGGATGGTCACGCGGGTTTCGCCGAACTTTTCGTGCTCGATCACGCAGGCAATGGCGGCCTCGGATTTGCCGTGCGCGATGAGCGCGCGTTCCTCGCTCGTGCGGAAGGAGCGGAGCGCCGGGATGAGCCCCGCGGCTTCGAGAAGATTGGTTTTCCCCTGAGCGTTTTCACCGATGAAAAACTGCCGCAGCCCCGTGAACGCGAGCTCGGCGAGCGCGATATTACGGAAGTTTTGGATGGTTATGGATGCGATGCGCATTCTAAGAAAACCCCTACCGAGCGAAGCGGCGTTCTGCCAATCCCAAAGCAAACATCTGCCGAGCGGGAAGAATCCGACCTTCAGCCTTAAGCATTGATCCCGGACGATTTTTCGCGTTTTCGGCCGAGGTAGGACGGACGGGCTGCGCTGGCGAACACATGCGACTTGCCCTGCCGCAATTCCTGCTCCGCTTGCGCGAGGATGCGCGCCGGGGTCGTCTTTAATCCGTGCGCCAGCCGGCAGAGCAAATCCACCGTTGGAAACCGGAGTCCGCGCTCAACATGTGTCAGCATTGTGCGCGAAATGCCCGCCTCCGCCGCGAGTTTGTTCTGACTCAGCCCTTCGGATTCGCGCCGACGCCGAAGCACCACGGCCAAGGCCGCGCTGTAACCGGCGGGATTCAATGGCGTGCGCATGGGTTGAAAAATAACCCAAATCGGCCCTTGACGCCATGTTGCTATAGCTACATAGAATGAGATCTGCCGTCCATTTCTGGATGCGCACAGCAAAATCGTAGAACTCTAAAAAAACTTAAACCCGATGAAGGCTCACAAAGAAAACACAGCTAATTTTGGAGAATTATCATTCAGCCAGCAGGTGCGTTCGATTAATGGCCAGATTAACGGATTGGAACGAATGATCCGGCATCATTTGTCCAATTATCCCGAAAAACGAGAGAAACGGCGCAAGATCATCCTTGTTCAAATAGCGCGATTGATTGGACAAATTTGATAAAATTTCCTGAAACATCATGACCAAAGAAAACGAGTCAGAGGGCTTGCTCCGGAGCATTGCTGACTACGAACGCATATCCTGTGTCATCTGGCTTGTCTTGGGAATCATCCAACTTTGCTTGGGGATATTATTCATACTGTTTTTTCCGATGCTAATTGCAGGAGCTTGGAATGTCATTTTAGTTATTCTAAGGTGGTCGAGACCCGATCGGATACGTCGCCGCGATTCAACTGTGCCCGATGCCTATCGAGGTATTGCCGGTTTAGTTATTACAGGTATACTCAACATTCTGTTTGGCCTCATTATCGGTATACTGGTTGTGATATTTGATTTTTTTATTCGAGAAAAGATATTATCCAATGCGCATTTATTTACTAATAAATCAGTTTCTTCAAGGGTGTCAGACGAAACGCCAACGTTTTTCGATAATGAAACCGGGAAAGTCACTCCGCCAATATTCGAAAAAGAGCCAGATGACATCCGGCATCAAGCTGAAGGACCACACGATGTCGCGCCGAAACCATCACGATTCGCAGCGATGCCCATTGATGGTTCGGATTTGGAAGGCCATCTGCGAACGCTGGCGAAACTGCGAGACAAGGGACTCATCTCCAAAAAGGACTATGAACTGAAAAAGAAGGCAATTCTCGGACTATAAAACTGTGCTGTTATACTTGTTTGGGATTCTTTTGAAAATTTCCCTCTTGGCTCCAAGGAATTGATACATTTTTTGCTCCATTATTCTGAAGGCAGCATTGTCTTTCGCGATCTTGCGGGCGACGAGGATGTGCTTGAACCCGTGCCCCCCCCCATGCGTTCGAAAGCGGCTTGGCATCGATGCTGTCGCAGGCGAGCGAGTCGCATGCAGCCTCTCACGTTTTTCGAAGATGCCGCCCCGCGTAATTTCGTCGATGAATTTGCCTCAATCCGAGGCGACCATCGTCTGCGTGAACCGGCAGAATTAAATGGCGTGCGAATGGCTTGAAAATAACTCGAATCGGCCCTTGACTCTATGTTGCTATAGCTACATGGATTGTGTCTCATCCATCCAATCACAGACGTGCAAAGCCATCCGTAAACCAACAATCATGAAAGCGAACTCCATGAAACCATTCAGAAGCGGCATCATCCCGCTGATGTTCTTTCTCGGCCTCTCCACAAGTGGCCCGGCACGAGCCGCTGGACCGGACAGCGCCAAGATAAAAAAATCTTTGCGGAGCATAGGGAGCATTTTCCTCCTTCTGGCTGGTGACGACGGCGGGAAGCTTTTTTTCACTCCTAGTGTTAAAGAGATAGCAATCCTTTTCAAAGGCGGCCGGCATCAGGTTGCGGAGAATCCGGCACCACTCGATTTTTGTTACGTATGAGGTATTCTATGAAAGGCAAAAATAACAAACATCTCCCTGCATCGTGGTATGTTACCACATTTTTTGCATACGGGGCCTCCTGCATCCTAATTGGCCTTCTCTTCCTCCAGTGCTGGTTGGCTCAGAAGATATTCGAACCTGAAGTCTTCTACACCATCACTTTTGCCCACTGGATATTCATCTTTGGGCCTCTCATCCTCGGCACCATTCTACTGATTATGTCCTACGTTTCAAAACCCAAGAAATAACCTCCAATGCGCTCTTTATGAGAGCAGACCCAAACGCGATACTCGCCGATGGTTTGTCTCGAAATTTGATTATTGGAATTGTCAGGCCATTCGCAGATCCGCGAATGGCGTCTTCCGCCTCCCGATTTTGACATCAGGCCGGCGAATACACTTTTTGCTCCAGATGCGCTGCGAGGTGTTTTCTGAAGGTGGCTTTGTCTTTCACGACCTTGAGGGCGATGAGCTGGCTGGCGATGTTGCCGACGGCGGTGCCTTCGAGGTTGAAGGAGACGACGGGGACCTTGGCGGCGTTTGCCGTGGCTTGGCAGAGCAGGGGGCTGCGGGAGCCGCCGCCGACGATGAGGATGCGCTTGAACTCGCGCCCGGTCATGCGCTCGAAGGCGGTCTTGGCGTCGGCGTGACCGCGGGCCAGTGAGTCGCAGATGAGGCGCATATAGCCTTTCACGTTTTTCGGGGGCGCGGCTTTTTTCTTTCGGAGCTGCGCGTCGATCAGGGCTTTCATCGAGGGCGGGTTCGCGAGGGCGGGGTCGGTGACGTCGATGAGGACCTTGGAGGCGGGGAGGCGCGCGGCGTCGTCGATGAGCTTGTCCCACACCTCGGGGGTTTTCGGGCGGGCGGTGGGGCCGAGATCGAGCAGGGTGCGTTCGAGCAGCCACATGCCGATGACGTTTGTGAGCGGGCGGTAGCGGCCGTCGCCGATGCGTTCGTTGGCGACGCGGGCCTTGAGCGCGTCGGGGCCGAGGACGGGGGTGTCGCTTTCAAAACCGACGAGCGACCAGGTGCCGGAGGAGAGGAAGAGGTCGGAGCCGTCGGGCGCGGCGGGCATGGCGTCGTAGGCGCAGGCGGTGTCGTGGCCGGGCACGGCGATGACTTTTGCGCCGGCGAGTCCGGGGATGTTTTTCACGGAACCGAGGCGCGTGCCGGCGAGGACGGGTTTGGAGAGCCACGAGGAGGGGACGCGGAAATAGTCGAGCGCGGGGCGCGACCAGTCGTTCGAGCGCACATCGAGGAGCTGCGTGGTGCTGGCGATGGTGAGCTCGTTGGCCATCGTGCCGGAGAGGAGATAATTAAAATAATCCGGCAGGAAGAGGCAGCGTGTGGCGAGGTCGGTGATGGCGGGCGCGGCGTCGATGGTTTCGGCGAGCTGGAGCGAGCTGTTGTAGAAGACGTTGGGGATGCCGGTGGCGGCGTAGATGCGTTCGAGCGCGGCGCGGGTGTTGCCGAGGTGGCGCAGGCCGGGCTGCGTGCGGTTGTCGCGGTAGGCGTGGACGGGGAACACGAGGCGTCCGGCGTCGTTGAGGAGCACGTAATCGACGCCCCACGCATCGACGCCGACGGAGGCGATTTTTTTGCCGCGCGGGAGGGACTCGGCGGCTTTTTTCAAGCCGGTCTGGACTTCGTGCCAGAGCGCGCCGATTTCCCAATAGTCGCTGCCGTTGAGCGTGCGGAAGGTGTTGGGGAAGCGGTGGGCGACCGTGAGCTTGAGGCGATTGTTCTGCCATGCGCCGACGATGACGCGTCCGCTCGTCGCGCCGAGATCGACGGCTGCGCAATAGGTGGTGGTGGTTTTGGAGGTGGGTTTGGCGGCCATGAGAATAGGTGTGATGCGGCGAGATTGAACGGGATGGACGGAAAAGGGAAAGTGCGAAAACGCGGCGCGGATTGCTAGGTGTTTGCTGACAGTTGGAATGAGCAAGGAGGGGAATGGGAAGCGGCGCGCGCGGGAGTGTGTGTTGACTTTGATGTGGGCGGGGTGAGGCCAAAATGCGAAACTTTGAACTTTCTGCTTCCGTTTTGTAGCACAACGCGTAGCTTTCGACCCTTTCGCGTCACGGAGAGGTGGCAGAGTGGTCGAATGCGCCTGACTCGAAATCAGGTGTGCCGGCAACGGTACCGTGGGTTCGAATCCCACCCTCTCCGCCATGCGTTTCTCCCTTATCTCCTCTCAAAAAAAGTTCCGCTTTGCGTTCGGAAAAACGTGTATCGGCCCATGCCAAAAATCGGCTGATGGCGGAAGATGATTCCCGTGCGGAAGGAGGCAGCCTGCCCGCCATCAGATTTCCTCTTCACAGATCAAAACGGCATCAGCACCGGTCAAAGCCGCGCTGTTCCAAGGCGCGCCGTATTCCGGGGCGCTTTCCATCCAGGGCATTTGCGAGCGCACCCATTTTCCTGAAATATCAAGCGCATCGGCGCCCGTTCGCACCGCCTCAGCCGAGGCGATGCCGGCGGCCTCGCCCAAGGCGTGCATCGTTGCCATGACGCGAACCGCCGCCGATGCCTCATGCGTCGCAGAGAGCGCGCGGCAGGGCACGATGATATTCGGGCAGTCCTTGGTTATGAGGCAGCGGAACGGCACCTCATACCAGTCGCCCGCCGGAGGCGCGAAGCCGTCGCGCACCGCACCGCGTCCGCCGACCATCTGGTGCAGGTCCTGCGCGCTCTTGGGATTGTGAATATCAATAAAATATGCGGAGCGCGCCACGCCGTCCTCGAATTTGCTCCCGTTAACAATGTCCTGCTGCGTGATTGTATATAAGCCGCGGATATGGCGCGTCTCGCGCACGCCCACCTGGCAGGCGACCTTTTCGAGATGCGCGTGCTTGAAATACGGCACATTTTTTACCAGCCATCCGGCCAGCAAGAAAGCCTGCCTGCGGCCCTCCATCTCCGCCTTCGACAAATCCTCCGGCGAGAGACCTGACACTTCGCTGATGCGGGTCATGTTGAAATGGAGCACGCCGGCGCGCGGATAATCATAAAAATGCACGAAGTTCCGGTAGGGATAATGCAGCCCGCCGCTCTCGATCGCCTTTTGGAAATAGGGCTCGACGAGGGCGCGCGCCTCGCGGTGCGTTTCGCAGCGATACATTTCTTTTTTGTCCACATTGGCCATGCGGAAACTCGTGGTCATCGCCTGTGTGAGATTGTCCCCGGGACGGCCTATGTTGAACTGGCAGCCTGCCAGCGCGGCGAGGTCGCCGTCGCCGGAACAGTCTATGAATGTTCGCGCGGTGAATTCCCTCGTGCCGTCCTTGGAAAACACGCTGATGGATTTTATGCGGCCATTTTCCACGCGAGCCCCGCACAGATAGCTGTGGAAACGCACGGTCACGCCCGCGTTGACAAGCATGCGATCGTAAACGCCTTTCAGGAGCTCGTCATCGAAGGCATAGGTAGTGAGATGCGAGCCGAAGCCTCCACCTTCAGCGAGCAGGGTGGCGACCTCCTTGAAAACTCCGCCGATGATGGAGCCTTTTTTCACGCTGTGCGCCCCCGGATATTCATGGCCCGACCACGGGTTCACGAGACCCGCCGTGGCCATGCCGCCGCAGAAGCCGTAGCGCTCTATCAGAAGCGCGCGCATGCCTGCGCGGGCGGTTGCGATTGCCGCCGCCACGCCGGACGGGCCGCCTCCGCAGACAATGACATCAAAATCGTTTCCATCGGGGATTTTTTTCATCGGGAAGGCTCGTGATGTTTGGCGGCGCGCTTGCCCGTGAAAACATTCCGGCTACTTTCCGTGTAAAGTATTTCGGGGGTTGCAGCACGCGCGATGACGAGGGAAAAATGTTGCCATGACAGTTGCCCGCAGGCTTTCCCAGCGCGACCTCGCCCGCATCGCGAAGGTTTCGCACACGACCGTCTCGCTCGCTTTGCGCGACGATCCCACCATCTCGAAAGAGGTGCGCGACCGCATCCGCGCCATCGCGGTGCAGAACAACTACCGCCCCGATCCCGCGCTCGCCGCGCTCAACGCCTACCGTCTCGGCAAACGCGTGGTGCCGTTCCAGGGCAACATCGCGTGGATAACCAATTTCGAGCACAAGGAGGACTGGCGGCGCATGATCCAGGCCGAGGGTTATTTCGAGGGCGCGCGCAAACGCGCCCAGGAACTCGGTTACAACCTGGAGGAATTCTGGATCGGCAATCCGAAGCTGTCCGCCAGGCGCGCGTCGCAGATACTGATCTCACGCGGCGTGCGCGGCATCATCGTCGCGCCGCTGCCCGCCGCCGGCGAGATCGCGCTGGAGTGGGAGCAGTTTTCCGCCGTCGCGATGGGCTACTCGCTCACGAAACCCAAGCTGCACATGGTGATGAACCACCAGTCGCGCAACATGCGCATCCTCGTCACTCGGCTTACGGACATGGGCTACCGGAGGATCGGGCTCGCGATGCCCGGGCATGTCGATGCGCGTGTTGACCACAGCTATCTGGCGGGCTTCTGGATCGGGCGGCATTTGCAGCCCTCCGCCGCGCAGCATATCCCGGAGTTGCTGGCCGAAAACTTCGACGAGGGGACGCTCGGCGCATGGTATGACGCCCACAAGCCCGATGTGATCATCACCTCCGCGACGAGCGTCTACAAGGTCATCAACTGGCTGCACGGGAAACGCCTGCTTGTCCCGCGCGATGTCGGCGTGGCGGTGGCCGCGACGCCGTTCGGCGATTTGGTCATTTCGGGCATCAGCGAAAACGTGCACATGATCGGCGCGATGGCGGTGGACGCCGTGGTCGCGATGATCCACCGCAACGAGACCGGCGTGCCCGCACAGCCCACGCGCACGCTCGCCGAGGGCTTGTGGTCGCCGGGCAATACCATCAGCATGCGGAAGGCCGCGCCGGAAAAACACGCGGCGGGCGCAAAACGCCCCGGCGTGAAAAAATGAAATCCGGCGGGCGAGCCTACTTTACAGAGACAGTAAAAGCACCCTTCAACGGACGGAAAACCATGCCCAGTCTTTCGGCAGTTTCTGAAAGACATCCATGATTACCTCGCCCGATCCGTATTTCCGGGGCATGCCGTCCGGCATCATCGTCCCCGTCATCACGCCGTTCAACCAGGACGGCTCCATCGACTGGCCCGCCTTTGGGCGTGTGGTCTCGCACGTCATCGCAGGCGGGGCGGACGCCATTTTTGCGCTTGGCACGACTGGCGAAGGCCCGAGCCTGAGCGCCGCCGAACAGCGCGACCTGGTGAAAGCCACGCAAGCGCACGTCGCCGGACGCTGCGCCGTGTATGTTGGCGTGACCAACACCAGCCTGGCCGATTCCCTGCGCATGGCGGAGCACGCCCGCGACTGCGGCGCCGACGCCGCGGTCATCGCCCCGGCTCCGTATTTTCCGGCCACGCCCGCCGGACAGATTGAGTATTTCTCGGCTTTTGTGGAAAGATCGGCGCTGCCGGTGATCTTGTATAACATCCCCCAGATGACGAAGGTGAATATCGACCTTGGGGCGTTCGACGCCCTTGTGGACAACAGGAAAATCATCGGAATGAAGGACAGCTCCGGAAACATGGTATATTTCCAGCGTTTGCTGCACATCGCCCGCCGCCGTCCGGATTTCTCCATGCTGATCGGTGCAGAAGAGCTTCTGGCCGAGAGCGTCCTCATGGGCGCGCACGGCGGCGTGACGGGCGGGGCAAACCTGTTTCCGGAACTATACAGGGATCTTTTCGCTGCCGCAAAAGCGCGCGATTTTGAGGCAATAAATCGCTTGCAGGCGCGCTTGATGACCCTGAGCTGCAAGCTCTACACGTTCTCTGGAGGCGGCTATATAATCCAAGGCATCAAGGCTGCGCTCGCCGCCAGGGGCCTCTGCCAGCCGTGGATGCAGCCGCCGATGCTCCCGGCCGACGCAGCCCTCAATGCAACCGTCGCCGGGCTCGTGAAACAATTTGGCTGATCAAACCTGCTTATTTTTATAATACGATGAGAATTCACCTGCTCGATACTATCGTCATAGTGTTGTATTTTGTGTTTACCCTTTGGCTCGGCATTTGGGTTTCCAAGAAAAACAAGAACACAGAGAGCTATTTCTTGGGAAAACGCAATTTTCCCGGATGGGCGATCGGCGTCAGTTTTATCGGGGCCATGATAAGCTCCATAACATTCATCGCCATCCCGGCGGATTCATTCAAAACAGCGTGGGTTCGTTTTCTTCCCAATCTGGCTTTTCCGCTGGTGGTTCTCATATCCGTTTATTTTTTTCTGCCCTTTTTCAGGAGGGGGACGGTGACATCGGCATACGAATATCTGGCCCTCCGCTTCGGGCCGTCCATCTCCGCGTATGGAGCCACGGTTTATCTTGTGGCTCAAATCATCCGGACCGCGACAGTCGTTTATCTCATGGCGGTGCTCATGGCCGCAATGACCGGCATCAGCATAGAATGGAGCATATTGCTGGCAGGAGGCATCACCGCAATATACACGGTGAAGGGCGGTTTCGAGGCGGTTGTTTGGACGGATGTCATCCAGACGGTGATTCTCGTTGTCGGCGCATTGGTTATCATTGCGTTTGCGATAGCCCATATCCCGGGCGGGTTGCGGACTGTGATCACGGAGGCGGGGGCGGCCCAAAAGCTTTCCTTTTATGACCTGAACCAGGCGACGGGAAACCTGGAGCCCACCAGGGGCGGTTTTTCGTTCACGGAAAAGACAACCATCATGCTCATGCTAGTCGGCTTTACGCAATACATCGCGGGCAAGCTGAACCAGGAGACCGTCCAGCGCTGGTGTGCCTCCAGTTCCGCGCGCGAGGCGAAAAAATCCATGCTCGTCCTCGGCGTAGGATCCATTCCCATATGGGCGTCGTTCATGTTCATGGGAACCTGCCTGTGGGTGTATTACCAGCACTTTTCCGATCCGATCGCCGATGCGATTCTTGCCGGAACCCAAAAGGCCGAGAGCATACTGCCGCATTTTATCATCACGGCCCTCCCGAATGGTTTCATTGGGCTGGTGATTTCCGCCGCGCTGGCCGCGGCCATGTCAACGCTCAGCAGCGGCATCAACTCGGCCAGCATGGTTCTCGTGCAAGACATCTATAAATCCCATATTATAAAAAACAAGGGCGAAAGGCATTATTTCATGGCGAGCCGTCTCTCATCCCTGTTGATTTCGGTGCTGATGATCGCGGGCGCGTTTTTGTTTCATTATTCGAATACAAAGACCATTAATGAGTTCAGCATTATCATAACCGCGGTCATTGGCGGCGGCATCGCGGGCGCATTCCTTCTGGGAATGTTCACCCGCCGGGGCGACGCGAGGGCGGTGATGGCCGGCATTCTGGCGACGGTGTTGTTTTCCAGCTATGCCATGCTGATGCAGTTTGATGTGTTTCCGCGGGTATTCGATCCTTATTATACATCGATCATAGGGAACATCGTCATGATCGGGGTCGGTTATGGAGCCTCATGGATATTCAAGGCGCCGGCCCGCGACCTCACCAATCTCACCGTATGGGATTCTTCAAAAGAATCACTGGTATGAATCGAAACGCATCAACGAACGGCCGGATGCGGCCAGCTTTACAGAAAAAGTGACTCCGGGATTTTCGCGGGCGATGATTTGGAAATAATGTCTCCATATTCGATTCTCGCCATAATTTCCACCTCCATCCCAAAAAGCCTTATGATGCGGAAGATGCTGCCAGTTGCCTTGATACTCTTTGCCTGCGCGGCATTTTCTGCCGACGTCACACATACGGTTGTATATGATAAGGAAGGCGAATTTGCCGGATGGCCGGCCAATGAAGGGCTTTGGTCGTGGGGCGACGAAATACTCGTTGCATTCGAAGTGGCCGCCTTTGCCGAAGCAAAGGATGATCACAGCGTGAATCGTGACAGTCCCCGTCGCGTCGTTTTTGCTCGGAGAGGGGGGACATGGACTGCGGAAAAACATCCTGATCTGGAGCCGCCAGAATATTTGGGCGAAGCCGGCAAGCACAAGCAGAAGGGCAGGACGCCGCCGCGTCCGTCGCCGGGAGGCTTTGATTTCGAGGATCCTGACTTTATACTAAAATCGCGAGGACACACCTTTTATACCTCAAAAAACCGGGGACATAATTGGGAGGGACCCTGGGAATTGCCTTCCTATGATTACATCAGCGAGGCCCGCACCAGCTACATTGCGACGGGAAAAAATTCATGCCTGCTGTTCATGACCGGACGGGTGACGCGCGATGGCCTCAAATATGGGCGTTCCTGCGTGCTCCAAACCACCGATGGTGGAAAGACGTTCGGGTTTTTGTCGTGGATCGGCGATGACATAGGAAAGAATCTTAGCAGTAAAGACGAGGCGCGCGGCATTTTGTTTTCGATCATGCCCTCCGCCGTGCGCCTTCCGGATGGCCGCTACCTGTGCGCCGTCCGGCAGCGCATAAACAAGTCCAAATGGACGGATATCTTTGAATCCAGGGATGGATGCAGAACGTGGCGGAAGATCAGTCTGCTTGAGAAAGGATCATCCAACCCCGCTACGCTTGTCCTGCTGAGCGACGGGCGCATAGCCGCCATATATGGAAACCGGCGCGAATCGCCCTGCGGTGTTTCGGCAAAAATCAGCAAAGACGGCGGGCGCATCTGGTCCCCTGAGATCGTGCTCCGCAACGACGCCCGCAAGTGGGATATTGGTTATACGCGCGCCACCCGGCGGCCGGACGGGAAAATTGTGGCTGTATATTATTACACGACAAAGGAAATCCCGCATAACTTCATCGCTGCTTCAATATGGTCGCCGGCAGAACAATGAAAGCCATGTCCATGCTGCTGATGCTGAAACAGTCAATCTTACAAAATAACAATAAACACATATAACTGGAAACCCATACCTGCATCCCATGAAAAGCCCCATTATGATTGTTCAATCCCTGATGGTTTTTATCCCCCGCATCTTTTGCGGCGGGTTGATTTTTATTTTCTGCGCCATGCTTGGCCCGTGCAGCGCATGGGGGCAGGGCGTCTCCGGCTCGATCTCCGGGCGCGTCCTGCAGCAGGAGACCGGGAATTATCTTGAAGGCGCGACGATTGAGCTCACGCCTCGTGGCGAGCGTCAGCTGACCACGAACAAAGGTGAGTTTGCGTTCATTGATTTGCCCCCCGGCGATTACACGCTCCGTGTCTCTTATCTGGGGCTGGATTCGCAGGCATTGAAAATCACCCTCGCCTCCGGTGCGTCAGAGGATCGCGTCATTCCCATGACATCGGATGTTTACAAACTTGAAAAATTCGTCGTCACGGGTGAACGCGAGGGAAACGCGGCGGCGCTGGTCGAGCAGAAAAACGCGCCGAATGTCATGAACAACATCGCCATTGACGCCTACGGTCCCATCGCCGACGGCAACCTCGCCCAGTTCCTCCAGTTTCTCCCCGGCGTGGACAACGCCGGCCTGATCAACGGCGAGGTCGGCTCGTTCGGCGTGCGTGGCATGGAACAGGCGCTGAGCACCGTCACCATGGACGGCTCTTCTCTGGCGGCGGCCAACGCCGCCGGCACCTACGGCGACCGCTCGTTTCCCATAGACATCGTGCCCGCTGAAATGATCGATTCGGTCAGGCTGACCAAGTCTCCCACGCCGGACATGCCGGCCGATTCCATCGGCGGAAACGTGAACCTCAAGACCAAATCGGCGCTCAGCCTGAAGGGCCGTCGTTTTAATTACAACATAGCCGGCAACAACAACACCTACCGCGGCGACTCCGACTGGCGCCCCACGGCGACCTTCAGCTACATGGACCGTTTCGGTGTTGGCAAAAGCTGGGGCATCACCGTCGTGGGCAGCCACTCCAGCGCGTTTAACACCCAGGACCGGCTGGCGACGACGCTGCACCACGTTGACATGGATGAAGCCGACCTGAACGTGGAAGATCCCATCATAAAAACCCAATTGCGATTCATATCGGCGGATGTGCTGCGGGATCGTTCCGGAGGCAGCGTGAAAATCGAGAAGAGGCTGGGCAAATGGTGGTTGGGCGCATCGGCCATGTATAATCTTTTCAAATCCACGATGAATCGCAGCGATCCCCGCCTGTCAGGCGTCAACCGGGCCGTCATGTATGAAGGAACGGCCAGCAACGGAAACCCAATGAATTCGGAGGCAGCCATACGCAACGGGGCTGATGCCTATACAGTGGCCGCAAACGGGAGCAGACAGCGCGCCTCCATTGCGCCGGGATACACCGAGACACGGCAGGAATGGCTCGACGCCACGATACAAAACTACGTCTGGCTGACAAAAAAGAAAACCGACTTGTGGCGGTTCATGGGGGATGCCGAGTACAAATACTCAAGGGGATGGCTCAAATTTGCCGCCACCCACAGCCAATCGGATTCGAATTATGAAAGATACACCTTTTACGGGCAAAAGGCCCGCGGCTGGGGGTTGATCATTGATGAGGAGGCCGGGTCCAGCGAGCGGCCCATGATAACGGAATCATACAACACCTCGCCCATCGGAACCATTTTCGCAGGATCGAATGTGAACGGCTATGCCGCGGGAAGATTCACCAGCAATCCGGAGAACGTAAGCGACGAGACGCTCAATCTCTCCGCCGACTGGAATCACCGGTTTTCGCATTCTGCGTGGGTGCATTACATCCAGGCGGGCGCGGCCTGGCGCTCCAAGGACTATGTGATAGATAACAACACCTACAGTTATGATTACAATATATCTAACGGATTCTCGCAATTGCTTCAGGATAAGCCTAGCGAGGGTTTGTTCAAGGGTTATTATCCTGCGTTCGACTATTTTGACATTAATAAAATAACACCTCTCATCGGCGATACATCGGTGTTCACATTCAGGAACAATGTCTTTCTGCCGTCGTCCAACCTGACCGAAAATGTAACCTCTGCCTACATCATGGCGGGCCGCGCGCATGGCCGGTTCTCATGGCTTGCGGGGGTGCGCATGGAGCACACCGACATCGAGGGGACGGGCAACCTGAGCCGGGAGAACGCGCAGGGCGGCATCTCATACGACAGAATGACCAAGAGCGCCCGATATACTGATTTTTTTCCGGGCGCGCATCTCCGGTATGACATGACCGCAAACATCGTCGCGCGGGCAAGCTGGTCCAGATCCATGGGCCGTCCATCAATTTCCCGGCAGATACCGAGGACCGAGATTTATGAAGGCGCCGACCCGTATGAGGACGAGGACGGCAATTCGAGCGCAACGCGCGGCACCATCTGGCAAAACAATATCGCCCTAAAACCCATGTATAGTGATAATTTCGATCTTTCCTTCGAGTGGTATTTTTCCAGTGCCGGCATCTTTTCAGCCGGGGTATTTGAACGCCGCATCGAGGGTTATATAATGAGCTACAGGGAGACGCTGGGGCCGGACGGCGGGCATGGATGGGGGCCCGAGTGGCATGACTACAGGTATCGAACCCAGGTCAACATGAGCAAGGCCAGGGTTAGGGGTGTTGAATTCAATTACAACCAGGCGCTCTCCTTCCTGCCGGCCGCGCTGAAGACCATGCGCCTGAACGCCAACGCGACTCTAATGGAGACCAAAGGCTCGTTCGAAGGCGGCTCGGTGGATGCCAGCGGCGGCCTTATCAAAGGCGGCGACACCGCCCTGCCGGGATTCAAGGACAGGCTGTTCAACCTTGGCCTCACCTGGCCAATAAGAAAATTCCAGGTCAGGGTATTCTATAATTACAATGCGCCCTACCTGAGCGCATACAATGCAATCGACATCGACCGGACTTACAAAACAGCCACGCGTGTGCTAAACGCCAATTTCCAATACCAGATCAGCAGACGGTATGTTATCTTTGCGGACTTGTTCAACATATTGAACGATGCCCCGAGTGATTATGTGGTCAGTCCTTCGCATTTAGAAGTCTATGAACGCAATGGTATGCGTGTGAGCATGGGAATAAAAGGTCGCTTCTGAATGTTTTGCATGAATCCCATAGAAATTTTATAAAAATTGAAAATCATACATCATGAAAGCCCCGATACATGAAATTAAAGTTCCGGCCTTCGGACTCTCGTTTCGCAATATTGTCATTGCCGTTCTGACGGGAATTGCATCCGCGCTTAATCCAGAAACCGTCTCTGCATACACATGGAGCGGAAACGGAAGCGACTCCAGTGTGAACACTGCCGGAAACTGGGTGGATGGAGCGGCGCCACCAAACAGCTACTCAAATTATATATTCACCGGCTCGACCAATACGGACGTCACGCTGCCGGCGGGCACAAAGAATCTCAGCGCCCTCACATTTGATGAAAATGCAGCGTCGTTCACAATTCGGGGCGAAGTGGATACCATGACGGGATATCGCTTCGGTTTTGGCCGCTCGAATCTTGCCGATGCCGTCAAAGATAGCATCATCCAAAACTCAGCCAATGATCAAACGGTGCTGGCCACATTTTATATTTCCAATGGCCACTCGAATGTGACCGTTTCGGGAACCGGCGCGGGATTGCTTAGGCTGGCGTCCATGCGCATCGGTCTTCAGACCAGCAATACCGTGGTTTTTAACATGGAGAGGGATCTCACGATAGATGCGTTCACCCTGCTCAGCAGCGGCACACTACAATTGAATATCAGCGCCGAAAAAACCACGACGATCAACGCGATCGCTGGGGCCGATCTCGAAACAGCCGGGGATTTTGCCGTCAGGAAATATGGCGAGGGCACGATGCTGTTGACGGGATTCAACAAAAGCAGCGGACTCACGGTGATTGAGGCGGGACGGTTGCTGCTCGGCGAAAACGCCGTTTACGGGGGCGGCGCCTCCACCGCTTCGCTGACAATCAAAACCGGGGCGATACTGGCGGGCAGCGGCACGGTTGATGTTGCCACGCTTGTGATCGAGGACGGGGCTTCGCTGGCGGCGGGCTCGTACAGCGCTTCCGGAACGCTTACGCTCATGGCCGGCACCCGTGCCTTTGGGCAAAACCTTCATGTGGGCGGCAAAGGCGTGCTCAACGCGGGCGCGTCGCTCAATGCGCAGTCGCTCACGGTTGATGATGGCGCTGCGCTGATATTGACGAATGCGCTGACCCTTGCAGCCGGCGGCACGCTGGCGGGCAGCGGCACCCTGACATCGTCCGCAGGCCTGATAATGGGAGTAAATGCCGGCGATTTCGTGCAAGCTGCCATTACGGACGGCAGCATGCTGACGCTGGCTGCGACCGTCAGCGGTCCGGCAACGGTAAACATCACCAGTGGCACGCTTCTGGCCGCCAATGGTTTTGGCGCGGGAGGCATCTCGATAGCCAGTGGCGCGGCGTTTGGCGGCGCAGGAACAGTAAGCGGCGAAGTTGCCGCCGAAGGAGGCGCGGGTATCACCGCAGGTGCGTCGGGCGCCGGTGTAGCTGAGACCCTCTTGTTGCAAGGCGGGCTCAAACTGGGCAACACGGCGGGTGATATTATACAGGCCGATATTGCGACAAATAAAACACTGCATGTCGCCGTGCCGCTTGCAGGACCGGGCAAGTTGCAAAAGTCGGGAGTGGGCACTTTGCGACTGGAGGGAAACAATGCAGGTTATACGCATGATCTTACAGTGGGCGGCGGAAGCGTGATTGTTGATGATGGGATTGGATCGTCCTTTATAGATGTTGCATCAGGGGCGGCGTTTGGCGGCGCTGGGGTGGTTTCCGGTTCGCTGGCGCTGGGCACAGGGGCGATCTTGATTGTCGGCGCTCCGGGCGCGACGGCGGATGGTCCGGCAGGGAGGGTATTGGCGTTCAATGGCGATTTTTCATTTGGCTCCGGCGGCACGCTTGCGTTCGACCTGCTTAAAAAAGGCGGATTGGACACCGGCATCAGCACAAGCCTTTTGCTTGGCGCAGGGCAGAATTTCTCAGGCTCCGCGGATACCTATACGATCAATTTGGGCAACCTGTTCACAGGTGTATATAACTTGGGAAACATCGGGTATCTCGCCGATTCGGGCAGCGCGGCCATCAAAGTGGGCGGAAATGAACTGAGCGGGCGGCAGAATGCATGGCTCGAAAAAGATGCCAGCGGAAATCTGATCCTGCATACGGATGCCGGATCGAGCATGAAACTTCGCTGGACGGGAGTCTCCGCGTCTTGGAATACACAGGATGCGGAGTGGACGGTGACAAGCGGCAGCATGGCATTTGGCGCCGGCGACATGGTTTATTTCGACAGCGTGACGGATGCGGGGCGCGAGGCATCTCGCGATATTGCGATTGTTGGCGCGTCCATGATTACCTCGGGGATGGAGGTTTCGGGCACGGGAGATTATCGTTTTTCGGGAGCGGCGATTGTCACGGACAAGGATGCGGCATCGGAAGAATTGGAGGCGGAGGCGACAGGAAAACTTGTCAAGAAAGGCGGCGGCGTGCTCACGCTGGCAAATACCGGAGTCAATAATTTCAAGGGCGGCGTGGCGCTCGAAGGCGGCGTGCTCGAATTGGCCAGCGCGGGCGCGCTTGGGGCAGGCAATCTCACGATCACCGGTTCGGACACCGTGTTGCGATTCAATTCAGCGGGTGTTGCCACGACGGGCACGCTGGCCATCGGGAGTCACGCGCTCACGATTGAGACAATCCTCGATGGCACGCTTGGCGGCGTAATCACCGGCACGAGCGCCTTGCAAAAGACAGGAACTGCGACCCTCACGTTCGCCGCAGCACATGCAGGCGCGATTGCGATCAACGAAGGCACATTGAGGGTCGGATTGGGAAACACGCTCGCAAACAATGCCGTCACGATAGCCGCCGGGGCGACGCTCGATCTGCAATTGCAGGATGACACGTTGAGAATATTTTCAGGCGATGGTAATATAAAAATCGGCAATACCGCACTGACCCTGGACAACGCTGAGGAAATCATATTTGCCGGATCGTTCAGCGGCTCTGGAAATATAATCAAGGTCGGCAATGGAGATTTGATATTGTCCGGCTCAAACAGGCACGAGGGAGGCACGCGGGTTTCCGCCGGCCGCCTGGTCGTGAGCAACCTGGACGCGCTCGGTTCCGGGATCGCGACCGTGGATGCCGCGCCCGATGTCGTGCTGGAGTTCAGGCAGGTTGTCGGCATGCGTGGGATTGCCATTATTGGCGGCGGGGCGGTCGATGTGATCGGGAGCCAGCTTGCATTCTCCGGCGATAATATCATTTCTCGGTTGCGGCTGGACGGTTCCTCGCTGCTCACCGCTGCGAGCGCGGGAGCGTTGGGCGGCGCAGGGGCCGACATTGCCATTGGCGGCGGCTCGGCGTTGCGCGTCGCAAATCGTTCGATAAATCCCGCTGCGATTCTCGCCAATAACATTACCATCAACGAGGGAGGCACCCTGCTTTTTGCCAGCGGGACTGCGCCGGGAAAACTGGAGCTGGCCGGCACGCTTGATTTTCAGACGGGCGCCAAGGTGGGTTTCGATGGTCCCATTGCGTCGGGCATTTATACACTTGCAACGACCAGCGGCATTCCCAACGCGCCGGAATATCTGCCAAGCCAGCACGGCATGGATGTGACGTTTGCAACCAATGACAACACGCTGTCGGTGCTCGCCATGAACCAGTCTGCCAATCCGTCCAAGGACGCGGCGCTCACATTCGACGCCATGATCGCGACGATGACGGCTGTGTATAATCGCATTAGCGAAAGCTTTCTGCTTCCGGTCACGGAACGGCAGGCGGGCAGGGTGTTGAATGACTTGTGGTTCAAGGGTATCGCGTCGCGGGCTGATTACGAAACCACTCCCGGCCAGATCGGGCACAGCGATGAGACCTATGGAATCGTCGCGGGTTACGACGGTCTGGTAAATGAGCGTTATCTGCTCGGCTTCTATGCCGGGGCGACGGACAGCAAGCTGGATACGGCCAACAAAGGTCATGCCGACGCGCAACATCAGTTCGGCGGCGTGTATGGAGCGTTCCGCCTCGGTTGTTTTTATGCAGGCATCGACGGTTCCGCGGGCTGGGTGCAGGCGGACAGCAGGCGCGTCGAGGCGGACGGCGAGGCCCGCGGCTCATATGATGCCGAGTATTGGGGCGCCAGCGCGGAAATCGGATTTATTATAAATACATGGAAGAATGCCGTGTTCAAACCGGGCTTTGGCGTTCATGGCATGAGTATAAAAATGAAGAACTTCAAGGAGCACGGGCCGGGCGCATTGCGCGTGGGGGCCTTCAACGAGCATGTATTGCAAAGCCTGCTCAACCTGCAAGTCGCCCAAAAGTTCAGGATGCTTGGCCGGGCTTCCATGCTTGATGTCATGATCGGCTGGCGGCAGACCCTGCATGATTCGAATCCGGACGTGATCGCATCCTTTGCAGCCAGTCCTGAGAATTCGGTGGTGCTTGCCAATCCCGGTTATGCGCGAGGCAGCTTTGTGACGGGGTTGGGCATCCGGACAAGCATTTCCAGGCACGGCGTGCTCGGCTTGGGATATGATTATGAAGTGGCGTCGGCCCGCGCGCGCCATACGCTTTCGCTTACAATGAGGTGGCTCTGGTAATATTATTTTCCAAATATAACAAAAAACACATGACAAAAAAACTCTGCATATTGTTTTTATCCATGCTCGCATCGGCGGGGCTGCATGCCGGTCTGGCCACGAAGACATGGAGCGAGTCGCCGGACAAGGATCGCTGGCGGCCCCGCGTCCTGTTAATCAGCGACAAACTGACCGATGCAGATGCGCGCACGCTTGGCGACGCCCTTGGGGATCAGGCCATTGTCCATAAATTGGAGTCTCCCGCCGCCGACGCGGACGGAGTGCTCCGGCACGTTGCGGAGGCGAAGTCCGGAGATTGGGAGCTGGCCTATGTCGATTGCAAAGGCACACCGGCTTCCATCGCCGCCCTTGCGGCCCGCCTGCACGAGATCGCCAAAATCGTTGTCGTAAGACATTCGCGTTCAACGCCGCCTTTGTCGGAAACGGTCGGAAGGGTTGATGGCGTGTTTTTCGCGGATTATGCAAAAGTCTCCGATGGCAAACAGGACGGCGTCATTCCCGATTATCCAATTAAAAAAAGGCTGACGGGAAGTTTGGCCGGGATACTGCGAGCGGCGTTGCTGAGCAAATCGTCGGCATGGATTTCCCAATCGCGGACATCGCACGACCTGTCGCTGCTGACAAACCAGCAGAATGCGCTTCAAGACCCCGCTTCGCTTCCGCGGGCGAAAGGAGAAACAAGCACGATTTACCGGGCGAAAAAAGGTGAATGGCAGTTTAATATGCATCCGTTCATCACCCGCCATGACGGGCTTTTCTGGGTGATCTGGTCGTCCGGGCGTGTGCATGAGGACAGCTCCAGCCAGCATCTGCGCTATGCGACCAGCGCCGACGGCAAAAACTGGAGCGAAGCAAAAATCCTCGCGCCCGATCCGGATGGCGAGAAGGGGCGTTTCCAATGGATGGCGGGCGGCCTGCATGTCTGGGATGGAAAACTGTATGCCTACGGCACGCTGCACAAAGGGCGTTATGCGAGCGAGGGCGTTCACTGGAAGGATGCGGCGGTCCATCGGTTTCTCTGGACGGGCGCGGAGTGGAAAGACGAGGGGGCGATCATCGACGACACGTTGATCTATTTTGAGCCGATGCGCGTGGGAAATGAGGATTTTGTCATTCGCCGCAGCAGCAATCTATGGATTTACAGCGCTCACAAACGCGACGGCGAAACACAATGGATCTCCAGCCAACTGCCGGGCTATTTGCTCCGTCATTACCGGATGAGCGAGACATCGCATTACATCGGTAAGGACGGTGAGATTCATTTGATTATTCGCGATCAGGCCAGAACGAAGCGGCTTTATCATTCCGTCAGCTACGACAGAGGCTATTCATGGACGATTCCAGTCCAGACCAATTACCCTGACGCGGTGAGCAAAAATCTCAGCGGACGGCTTTCCAATGGCTGGTTCTATCTGGTCAACACTCCGGTGAAACGGAGCGAATTGGTAATGTCGTTCAGCCGGGACGGCTGGACGTTTGGGAATGCGGTGCTGTTACGGGACAATCCGCCGCCGCTTCGCTACAAGGGAAACGCGAAGGGGCCGTATTCCTATAATTACTCCCATGCCATCGAGCACGAGGGGAAGTTCTGGATTGTTTATTCGGTCAATAAGGAAGACATCGAAGTATCGGTGTATGATATAAATAAACTCTGTCCCAATGATTAATAGGATTTTTTTGCATCATGGCAGGGCAATGATGCTATTGTTTGCATTTTGGGCACACCTCGCCATGCACGGCGAGGTGTTGCCTGCACCGATTTTTGGCGATGGAGCGGTGTTACAGCGCGACATGTCCGTGCCCATCTGGGGGACGGCGACCCCGGGTGAAAAAATCGAGGTCGTTTTTTGCGGTCAAACGGTTGCAGCGACGACGGACGGAGCAGGGCGATGGCGGGTCGTGCTTGAGCCGTTGTCCGCCTCGGCAAAGCCTTCTGAACTGATCGTGCGGGGGCGAGACAGTGTGATCGCATCGAATATTCTCGTCGGGGATGTCTGGCTATGTTCAGGGCAGTCCAACATGGAAATGCGGGTCAGGGATGCGGCGAATGCAAAAGAAGAAATGGCCGCGGCGACTTTTCCCCGGATACGTCAATTTTATATACCACGAGCGGCATCCGAGACGCCACAGGCGGAAGTGCGCGGTTCATGGACGGTTTGCAGCCCTGCCACCGTTGGCGATTTCTCGGCGGCGGCTTATTATTTCGGGAGAGAATTGCATCAACAGTTGAATGTGCCGATCGGGTTGATCAACAGCAGTCGTGGCGCGACGCAGATTGAATCATGGATGAGCGAGGAATCGTTGCGCGCAGATCCGGCGTTTGCCCGGGTATTTGAGCGATGGCAGGAGCGCCTGGAGCTGATCCCGACACGCATGCGGGCATACGAAGAGGCACTGGTGCGTTGGGACAACGGTGCGCGCCGGGCGCGGGAACAGGGATTGGATTACAAGCAGCGCAAGCCGAAAAAGCCGGACGCAACGGAAATACGATGGAGGCCGGCTGGATTATATAATGCGATGATTCATCCGATCACGCCGGCATCCATCCGCGGCGTAATCTGGTATCAAGGCGAAACGAATTCCGTGAGGCATGCTGAATATGTCCATTTGTTCACAACCATGATAACGCAGTGGCGCGCGGCCTTTCGGCAATCCGGACTGCCTTTCTATTACGTGCAACTGGCGAATACCGTGCGAAAGCACGATGCCACCAAAGAGGAATTCGCCTTCTTGCGCGAGGCACAGCGCGCCGCGTTGCGCCTTCCCGGCACCGGCATGGTGGTGACCGTCGATATTGGTGATAACAACATTCATCCTGCCAACAAGCAGGAGGTGGGTCGGAGGCTCGCTGGCATCGCTCTGGCCAAGACATACGGACGACAGGCTGAGTATTCCGGGCCGCTGTTTGAGAGAGCGGAAAAGCATGGGCGCGAGTTTCACATACAATTTTCCCATGCCCAAGGCTTGTATTGCTCCGCTGGCCGGACGAAAACGGGCTTTGAAATAGCGGACAGATCCCTGAATTTTGTGGGAGCAGATGTCCGTATCGACGGGGATAAAATCATTGCATCATCAACCCGGATCAACGAACCGCACGCCGTGCGCTATGCTTGGGGAAACACTCCCGTCGCACCGCTTTTCAACAGGTCCCATCTGCCCGCATCGCCCTTTTTGCATATCGAGGGGGCCGGTCAGGGCGGCGGCGTTTCCAAATGCATGCCGACGGCACATTCCCAAGGGGGCATCGAGCATGTGATTGTTTACAAGGAGGAGGGCAAGTTTGCCGGATGGCCGGCCAACGGCGGATTCTGGTCGTGGGGGGACGAGTTGCTTGTCTGCTTTGAGATCGGCAGCTACAAGCCGCGCGCAAGCAATCATGCATTTGATCCCGCGGTGCCGATGCGCTGCGGTTTTGCCCGCAGCGTGGATGGCGGGGCGACATGGACGTTTGAAGAGCATGCAAACGTGCGTGTTCCCGTCAAAATGGCAAAGGCGGATTATATAGCGAAACCGGATGGCGGCTTCGATTTCTCCAAACCGGGTTTTGCGATGAAGTTTCGCGACGCGGCAATGTGGGCGACCTCCGATCGCGGGCGTTCCTGGCAGGGGCCGTTTTGGACATCCAACCAGAAGGATTGGGTATTCCTGTCGCGGACCAGCTATAGCGTCACTGATGCGGATTCCGCCTTCGTATTCATGACCGCCCGGACAAGGCAGAAAGACAAAAAAGAGCGGAGTCGCAATCGCTCGCAAACATGGCGGACGGACGATGGCGGAAAAACCTTCAATTATGTTTCGTCATTCGGGGAAGCCGATAAATTCAAGGATGTCGGTGAAAAATACGACGCCTATTCCATCATGCCTTCCGCGTTGCGTCTTGGCGAAGGCCATTATGTCTGCGCGGTGAGAGAGCTGATCCGTCGCGAAAAATGGGTCAGGATATACGAATCCAAGGACTTTTGCCGGACATGGGTTGCGCTTGGCGACATTGCCAAGGGGGCCCATAATCCTGCCGCTCTGGTGTCGCTTGGCGGCCTGCGAATCGCCGCTATCTATGGCTCACGGCAGAATGGACCGCAGGGTATTTACGGACGGATAAGCAACGACGGAGGCCGGACATGGGAGAAAGAGGTCGCGCTCAGGCAGGATGCCGCGTCGTGGGATTTTGGCTATCCCGTCGCCACCGTGAGGAAAGACGGGGCGATTGTCGCCGTGTATTACATGACAACAAAGGAAAACCCGCAGCAGCATATCGCGGCGACGATATGGAAGCCCGGTTCGGGTGCATCCCTGCCGACGCAAATGGCGGGGCAGGGCGGCTGAATGAACTTGATGGGCGGGCCGTTTGCTGGCGTTGTTTTGCCATGCTTTCCATTCCCCGGCACATAGCGCGCGCGATTGGCGATGTGGTGTTTCCCCCGGTGTGCGTGCATTGCGACGGGCTTGTGGAACGCGATGGAAATAGCGCCCTCGGCTCCGATGCGCCGCCCGTTCTCCGGCATGTGTGCGCGAAGTGCGCGGCGCGCATCGAATTCGTCCGCGAACCGTGCTGCAAGACCTGCGGACATCCGTTTTACGGGGAATTAGCAGGCGAGCAAGTATGCGAACATTGCGAAGGTTTGTCACCGGTTTTTAACGAAGGGCGCACGGCGGTTTTGTTCAAGCGGGCGGGGCGCGCGCTGGTTCACGAGTTGAAATATCATGGAGCCCGGCATGTGCTGCGCGATATCGAGACGATTTTGAGACACTCCCCGCGTGTGCTGGAACTGGCTCGAAAATCGGTGCTTGTGCCTGTTCCGCTGCATCCGCGAAAGGAACGCGAGCGCGGTTACAATCAAGGGTGCCTGATCGCGGAATGTGTCGCGCGGGCCGCGGGCGGAGAGGCGGCGGGGGTGCGCGTTGAAATGCTTTTGCGCCGTGTCGCGGACACGGTTTCACAGACATCGCTCGACCGCGCGACACGCCGGGCGAACCTGAAAAATGCCTTTTCTCTGATGCCGGGCGCGCGCATAAATGCCGGCTTCAAATACGTGATTGTCGATGATGTTTTCACCACGGGTTCCACTCTTAACAGCTGCGCCAGCGTCCTGCGGCGCGCAGGTTGTGCAAATATTGATGTGATCACCTTTGGTCACGGCTGACAGGCAGCACTCATGCCAGCAATTTCCAGCGCGTTTCCCGCCATTTCCTCCATGTCGCTCTTCAGCAAGCCGAAGTATTCCACGGTCGTCGTCAAAAAGAAGGATATTCCCAAGGGGCTTTGGACAAAGTGTCCGATTTCGGGCGAGATCGTCTTCAACAAGGAACTCGAGGACAATCTCATGGTGGTGCCGAAATCCGGTTACCATTTTCCGATAGGCGCGCGCGAGCGCATCGCGGCGCTGCTCGACAGCGAAACATTTGCCGAGACAGACGCGGGGGTGCGTTCGGCGGATCCGTTGCAATTTGTCGATTCCGTGCCGTATCCCGAGCGCATCAAGCGCTACGAAAAGGAAAGCGGGCTGGCCGAGGCGGTGGTTTGCGGGACGGGCGCGATCAAGGGTTTCCGCGTGTCGGTCGCGGCGATGGATTTCCGTTTTTGCGGCGGCGCGATGGGCTCGGCGGTGGGTGAAAAAATCACGCGCGCCATCGAGACTTCGCTCGCGGGGAAAATGCCGTGCATCATCTTCAGCGCGTCGGGCGGGGCGCGGATGCAGGAGGGGATTTTTTCGCTCATGCAAATGGCAAAGACGAGCGCGGCGCTCGGACGGCTGGCGGAGGCGCGGATTCCCTATGTCTCGGTGCTCACGCATCCGACGACCGGCGGCGTGACGGCGAGCTTTGCGACGCTCGGCGATGTGATTCTCGCGGAGCCGGGCGCGCTGATCGGCTTCGCCGGGGCGCGCGTCATCAAGGACACGACGAAGCAGACGCTGCCGCCGGGCTTCCAGACGGCTGAGTTTTTGCTTGAGCACGGTTTGATCGACCAGATCGTGTCGCGGCTCGACATGCGCGATCGCATAGCGGATTTGCTGGCGGCGTTGTGGAGAAAGTAGGGGCGCGCTTTCTCGCCGCTTCCGCTTTGGCTCCTGCTGTTTTCTCGATTTGCGCCGGGGCGCGGTTCCTCCATGTTTCCTGATTTTCCAATTTCATGAGCATTGTTTCCAGAACTGCCGCCAGTGATGTTTTCACCGACTACGCGAGTGTGCAGGATTATCTTTTCAGCCTGAAGGCACGCGGTCTCAAGTTCGGCATCGACCGCATGCAATCGTGGAGCGGCGCGCTCGGGCATCCGGAGCTCGCGACGCCGGTCATCCATGTCACGGGGACGAACGGCAAGGGTTCCACGGCGGCGATGCTCGATGCGATTTTTCGCGAGGCGGGATGGCGCTCGGGACTCTACACGTCGCCGCATCTCGTGCTGCTCGGCGAGCGCGTGCAGGTGGATCGCGCGCGCCTGGCCGAGGCGGAAATTCTCGATTACACGAATCAGTTGCGCCCGGTGGCCGAGGCGGTGTCGCGTGAGAATCCCGATGAGCATCCGAGTTTTTTCGAGTTCATGACCGCGATGGCGTTCATGCAGTTCGTGCGGAAAAAATGCGACATCGGCATCGTCGAGGTGGGCATGGGCGGGCGGCTCGACGCGACCAATGTCGTTTCGCCGGAAGTGTCGGTGATCACGTCCGTGAGCCTGGATCATTGTGAAATCCTCGGCGACACGGTGGAAAAAATCGCTTATGAAAAAGCCGGCATCATCAAGCCGGGAAAGCCGGTTGTGCTCGGGCATTTGCCGCCGGAGGCGGAGGCGGTTGTCCGGCGCGTGGCCGCGGGAATGGGATCGCGTGTGTATTCGATCGCGGAGGAATTCGGCGGGGACATCACGGACGCGGATTATCCGAAGACGAATCTCGAAGGCGGCTATCAGCGCTGGAATGCGGCCACCGCCGCGCTCGTCGCGCGCGTGCTGATGCGCCGCGCCGGAGGCAACGGCTCGCGTGATGCCGCCGCGAAGGACTGGCGGCTCACCGACGAGGTGGTCGCGCGCGGTTTGCAACGCGTGGACTGGCCGGGGCGCTGGCAGCGCATCACCGTGGGCGGGCAGGCGTTGATACTCGACGCCTCGCACAATCCCGAGGGCGCGCAGGTGCTTGACGACAATCTCACGCATTTGCGCGCCACGCTCGGCGAGGGCGACGAGGGCAAGCCGATCATCGTGACGGGCGCGCTCGGGGCCTTGCGCGCGCGGGCGTTGCTCGAAGTCGAGGCGAGGCATGCGCGCGAGCTGCACCTGGTCGTGCCGCACCAATCGCGCGCGTGTTCATACGAGGAACTCGAGGCTTTGGTGCCGCGGAGCTTCACGGGCAGGATTTTTCACGCGACGGTCGAGGAGCTTTTTCCGGCGCCCGACCGCTGCGCGCTTTCGGACGAGCGAGCGCCCATTGTCGTGACCGGGTCGATTTATCTGCTCGGCGAAGTTTTTGCGCGCCTGCAGGAAGGCGTGAACGCCGAGGGGCGGCTGCAGGATTTTTGAGGACGGGTCAATTCAGGCGAAGAATCGCCGCATGGCGTCTCACTTGCCCCTGAAATACGCCTCGGCCCCGGCGCGATCCCTGGCGATTTGCGCGGTGAGCTCCTCGATGCTCGAAAAGCGCGATTCTGGCCGCAGAAAACGCAGCCATTCGATGCGAATCCTGTCGCCGCCCGCAAACGGACACGGCCCGAACAGATGCGCCTCGACGCGCGGCTGCGTGCTGCTCTCGACCGTCGGGCGCAAGCCGTAGTTTGCCACCGCCGGATAACGGCCCGCGGATTTTTCGCCGGACACTTCCACGGCATACACGCCGAAGCGCGGGCAAAGCTCCGGCTCCCACACGATGTTGAGCGTCGGATAGCCGAGGCCGCGTCCGAGCGACTTGCCCGGCGTGACGACGCCCTCCGAAAAATAACTGTAGCCGAGCATGATGTTCGCCTCCTCGATCTCGCCCGCCTCGAGGCAGGCGCGCACGCGCGTGCTGCTGATGGGCTTGCCGTTTTCGTTGACGCCCGCGGTGCTCACCACGGTGAGGCCGTGCCTTTTCGCCTCGGCGACGAGCATCGTGATGTCGCCGCGCCGCCCGCGCCCGAAACGCCAGTTTTCGCCGACGTAAATCGTCGTGAGCTGCGGCAGATGCTTCAGCAGCAGCGGCAAAAACGCCTCCGCCTCCACCTGCGCGAATTCCGGTGTGAAGCGCTGTGTGATGATCACCTCGATGCCCGCGTCGGCGAGCAGCCGCGCTTTTGTCGCGGGGTCGCAAATCAATCGCGTCGGATTGTCGGGGCGCAGCAGCACGGTCGGATGCGGCGCGAACGTGAGCACGCCCGCCATGCCTCCGCAGCGCCGCGCCGATTGCAGCGCCATGTCGATCACCGCGCGATGTCCCAGATGCACGCCGTCAAACATGCCGATGGCCAGATGAAGCGGTTTTGCGGGCAGACGGACGTCCTCGATGTTTTGAAATTGAGCGGCAGGCATTATGTGTATTCCGGCAATAGAGGCGTGAAGACCGGAGACGTTCCAGATTTAATTTTCTGGCCAGCGCGGCGCGCCCGGACAACATCGGACTTTGTTTTTGTCCTGCATAACCTTCGTCTGCATTTTTCGTCTTCATTCTCCGTGAACTCCAAAAACATAATCATCGCCATCCTGGCCATCTCGACCATCGGTTGCGGCGTTTTCGGCTGGCAGCAATATCAACGCGCCAATTCCCTCGGCTCCGAGATCGCGAAACTCACCAAGGCCGCCAAGGCTTCCTCCGAGCGCAACCAGCGCCGCAACTCCGGCGAGCCTGCGCAACCCGCTCCCGACATGCCGCCGCCCGCAGCGCAGGGTCCCGGGCGCGGCAACTGGCAGGACCGCGGCGCCAGCATGCGCGCGCTCCTCGAATCGCCCGAGGCCGCGAAGCTCATGGCCTCGCAGCAACGCGGCATGCTCGACGCGCGTTACGCCGGTCTCTTCAAAGCCCTCAACCTCAGCCCGAGCCAGCTCGCGCAGCTCAAGGATCTCCTCGTCGAAAAACAAAACGCCGCGCGCGACGTGATGAGCGTGGCCCGCGAGCAAGGGCTCGATTTTCGCACCAATCGTGACGAGATCCGCCAGCTTGTCCGGCAGGCCGGCGCCGACATCGACGCGAGCATCACCGACATTATCGGGCAGGATAAATTTGCGCAATACCAGGCCTACGAGCAGACGCAGCCCCAGCGGGCCATCGCCACGCAGCTCGAACAACGCCTCAGCTACACGGGCGAGCCGCTCACCGAGGCGCAATCAACGCAGCTCATCGCGCTTCTCGCCGAGAATTCCGCCTCTTCATCCGGTCGCGGCAACCGGCCTTCCTCGCGCACGTTTGGCGGCGCTTCGCCGGGCGTGGAAATCAGCAATCAGGTGATCGCTTCCGCGCAAAGTTTTCTCAACGCTTCGCAAATCGACGCGCTCCGCCAGATGCAATCCGAGCAGAACGACCAGAGACAGTTGCAACAACTGCTCATGAGCAGCGGCGGCGACAACGCAGACGGCAGCGATAACGCCGAGACCGGAGCCCGCTCATCGCGGCGGAGTCGCACGCCGCGCAACTGATGGGGTGTGGCGGAGAGCGGGACGCTCTCCGTCTGCTCCCCGTTTCATTTTGATCTCTGGGTACTGACTTATGCCTTACGCCGATGCTTTGGGCGTCTTGGCGAGGGCGGCGTCGAGCGCGTTGATGAGCGCGCCAATCGTCCCCACGGTTTCGTCGCCCATGTTCGAGATGCGGAATGTCTTGCCTTTGAGTTTCCCATAACCCCCATCGATCACGAGCTTGTGCTCGCTCTTGAGGATTTTGTTCAGCGCGGCGGTGTCGATGTTGAGCGTGTTGGCAAAGCAGTTCAGCGCGATGGAGCCGTAGCGTTCCTCGGGGAAGAGCTTGAAGCCTTTGGCGTAGCCCCAGTCGCGAACCATTTTGTTGGTTTGCGCATGGCGGGCGTAGCGGTTGTCGATGCCTTCGGCCTTGATGTCATCGATTTTCGATTGGAGCGCGTAGATGAGGGAGATGACGGGCGTGCTGGGCGTCATGCCTTTTTCCCAGTTGGCGTGGAATTCGAGGAAATCGAAATAGTAGCCGCGGCCCTCGATGGTGGCGGCGCGGTCGCGCGCGCGTTTGGAAACCGAGATGAGCGAGAGGCCGGGAGGGAGGGCGAGGGCTTTTTGCGAACCGGTGATGAGCACGTCGATGCCGAGTTCGTCCTTCTTGATCGGCACCACGCTGAAGGAGCTGACGGTGTCCACGATCGAGATGACTTCGGGGAACTCGCGGATCACCTGCATGAGCGCGGGAAGATCGCTCATGCAGCCGCAGGAGGTTTCATTGTGGATGAGCGTGACGGCGTCGTATTGGCCGGTGGCGAGCTCCTTGCGGAGCGCCTCGGGATCGACGGGGCAACCCCATTCGGCCTTGAGGCCCTGGGCCTGCTTGCCGCAGCGCAGGGAGACATCGAGCCACTTGTCGGAAAAGGCGCCGTTCATGCAGTTGAGCACCTTCTTTTTGACGACGTTGCGGATGGCGCCTTCCATGCTGCCCCACGAGCTGCTGGTGCTGATGTAAACGGAGTCTTTCGTGTACATCAGGGCCTGGAGATCCGGCTGGAGCGCGTTGTAGAGCGCAACGAAGTCGGTGCTGCGGTGTCCGATCATGGGCTGTGCCATGGCGCGGAGCGTTTTTTCCGAAACGGCGATTGGGCCGGGAATGAAGAGTTTGTAGCTCATGAGTGCGTTATTTGTGGGAAAGTTTCACGATTTTCTTGTTGGCCTCGGACATGAGGAGCACGCGCGGCTTCCACTCCCCGGCCTCCTTTTCGTCCACGAGGGCGAAGCACATGATCGTGATGAGGTCGCCGCGCTTGCCGAGGTGCGCGGTGGCGCCGTTGAGACTGAAAATGCGCGATCCGGCGGGAGCGGCGATGGCGTAGGTTTCAAAGCGTTCGCCGTTGGCGAGGTTGCTGACGAGGATTTTTTCATACTCGCGCAAACCAACCATGGCCATGAGCTCGGAATCGATGGCAAGGCTGCCTTCGTAGTGGAGGCTCATATCAGTCACCTCGGCGCGATGTATTTTGGATTTTACCAGATTGAGTTGCATGAGAGGAGCAATGTCGTGATAGAAGCTAGTGAACGAACGACACACCGCCCTTAGCGTCAATCCTCAACCACCGCTTACAACAGCATTCATCCTCCGATTTTTCCACTGCATGTCCTCCTGGCTAAACAGAAAACTCCGCAGCTTCGAAGCATTTGCAATTGATGTGGTTTTTGGTCGCGCGGAGGGGAGTGCGGCGACATTCTTTGCGGGTTTTTTGCAGGCGCTGTCGTTTTTGTTCAACGGGATCGTGCAGTTGCGCTACTGGCTTTACCGGCGGAGGATTTTGCAGGACCAGCCGCTCGGCTGCCTCGTCGTCGTGGTTGGCAACCTGACGGTGGGCGGCACGGGCAAGACGCCCGTGGTCGAGAAATTTGCCGCCGCGCTTCGCGATCGGGGGCGCAAGGTCGCGATCCTCAGCCGCGGCTACAAGAGCAAGTCGCCCCCGTTCTGGCGCAAGTGGCTCAACTGGATCACGCACGCCGCGGAGCCGCCGCCGCGCATCGTGAGCGACGGCAAACAGGTGCTGCTCGATTCGGAACACGCGGGCGACGAGCCCTTCATGCTGGCCCGCAACCTGCCCGGCGTGCTCGTGCTCGTGGACAAAAACCGCGTGAAGGCCGGCATGTATGCGATCAGGAAATTCGGCTGCGATACGCTCGTGCTCGACGACGGTTTCCAATACCTGCCGCTCAAGGGCCGCCTCAACCTGCTCCTCGTCGACAAGACAAACCCGTTTGGCAACGGCCATCTGCTCCCGCGCGGAATCCTTCGCGAGCCGATCAAGCACCTGAGCCGCGCGAGTTATGTTTTCCTGACAAAATCAAACGGCCAGAGGGACGAGGAACTCGAGGAGCTGATCAAAAAACACAACCCCGGCGCGGACATCATCGAATGCGCTCACCGCCCCCAGTATTTGAAACGGTTTGGCTCCGACGAAAAACAGCCGCTCGATTTCCTGAAAGGCAAACGCGTGGCCACGTTTTCTGGAATCGCCGTGCCGGAGAGTTTTGAGAAATTCGTGCGCGACCTCGGCGGCTCCATTGTCTGCACGCGGCGTTTCCTCGATCACTACCGTTTCCAAAAGGACGACCTCGACTCCATCTTCAAGGAAGCGATGGACAACAAAGTGGAGTTTGTCGTGACCACCGAAAAGGATTCCGTGCGCATCGACCCCGACATGCCCTGTCCCGTGCCGCTGTATTATCTGCGACTGGAAATCGAGATTCTCCAAGGCGCCGCCGACTTCAACGAAGCCGTTGAGCGCATCTGCTTTCCCGGCGCCGCCGCGCTGCCGTAAGAGGAGGGAAGGGAAAAGTAGCGAGTAGCGGGTAGTGAGTAGCGAGTAGGCGGACGCAAGCGTGGGATTGTCATGCTCGCTACCCGCTACTCGCTACTTTTCCTCTCTACCTTTCCCTCTTGCGGGGAGGGCGCTCCATCGCGATAACAGCGCAAACTTCAATACAATGCTCACCGATCCTCGTTTCACAAAACTCGCCCAAGGCCTCGTCAATTACTCCTGCTCCCTCAAAAAAGGCGAGCGCGTGCTCATCGATGCGTTCGACATCCCGGATGGCATGGTGATCGAGCTCATCCGCGCCGCCCAGGCCCGGGGCGCCCATCCCTACGTCAACATCAACCGCGCCCGCATCACCCGCGAGCTCACGCTCGGCGCCGAGGAGTCGCAATACACCACGCTTGCGGAGGTCGAGCTCGCGCGCATGAAAAAAATGGACGCCTACATCGCCCTGCGCGGCTCCGACAATATTTTCGAAGCCTCCGACGTGCCGCCCGAACGCGCGCAAATGGTCGCCCGCGTCATGCGCCCCGTGCTCCAGCACCGCGTGGACAAAACCAAATGGGTCGTGCTCCGCTGGCCCACGTCCTCGATGGCGCAGCAAGCCGGCATGAGCACCGAGGCCTTCGAGGATTTTTATTTCCGCGTCTGCACGCTCGACTACTCGCGCATGGTTCCCGGCATGAACGCGCTCGTGAAGCTCATGGAGCAAACCGACCGCGTGCACATCAAAGGCCCCGGCACCGACCTGCGTTTTTCGATCAAGGGCATCGGCGCCGAACCCTGCGGCGGCCTGCGCAACATCCCGGACGGCGAAGTGTATTCATGCCCCGTCAAGGAAAGCGTCGAGGGCTACATCCAATACAACGCGCCCACGGTTTATCTCGGCTGCTCGTTCGACAACGTGCGCCTTGTTTTCCGCAAAGGCAAAATCGTCGAGGCCACGGCGAACAACACCAAGCGCCTCAATGAAATCCTCGATAGCGACGCCGGCGCGCGCTACATCGGCGAGTTCGCGCTCGGTTTCAATCCGCACATCGTCAATCCGATGCGCGACATCCTTTTCGACGAGAAGATCGCGGGTTCCTTCCACTTCACGCCTGGCAACGCCTATGAAGGCTGCGGCAATGGCAACAAATCCCAGGTTCACTGGGACATGGTTTGCATGCAGCGCCCCGAATATGGCGGCGGCGAAATCTGGTTCGATAACAAGCTGATCCGCAAAGACGGCATGTTCGTGCCGAAGGCGCTGCACAAACTCAACCCCGCTTACCTGCTCGGCAAGAGCAAGTGAAAAACCGGGTGAGGCGCGAGGCGGGTTTGTAACGTATTACGTTACAAACCTTCATCGCCTTATTTTTCATTAGCAGTTGCCCGCTTACTTGAGCGGGATGCGAATTTCGGTGGCGGACTTGGCGCCGTCGTGCGATTCAATGCCGAGCGTGCATCGGAAATCGGGCGCATTGTCAGGAACGGGGATGGTGAACTCGAAGGGGAAATCGGCGCATTCGAGCGTGGCCGGTTCTCCTGACGCGCTGTGCCGGAGCGTCACTTTCGTGACGGGAACCGCGCCGGATTGGAGCCAGACGTGCACGGTCGTGAGGCCGCGGCCCAGACGGAACGCGGTCGCGGTTGCAAGGCCGGCGGGAGTCTGGACGGTTGCGCTCGCGGTGACAGGGAGGGGCGCGCAGCCCGGGTCGAGCATGGCGTCCTGCACCTCGGTTTTTGTCGCGACGTCGTCAATGGCGAGGCAGGTGAGTCCCTTCGGCGGGACTTCGATCGTGGCGCGTCCGTCGATGACGGTGATGAGCGCGGCGGGCCGGTTGTCGAGCCAGACCCGGGCACGGTGCTCGCCGGGGAGCGAAACGCGATCGGGTGACAGTGTGATGGCGGCGCGAACGGCGCGGGGGGATTGGTTGGCGAACGCGAGATAGAGTTTTCCGTTTCCACGGGCGGCGATGTAGTTGAGTTGTATCGAATCTGTGGATACGAGATTTTTCGGCAGCCAGAGCCGGACATCGCGGTCGTCATAAAAACGCCCGGGGCGGCTGCCGTAGGTTTTGTTGCGAAAATAAGCGCCGGAATAGGTGTATTCGGAGGGGAAGTCGACTTGCGCGTCGGAGCGGGCATAGGTGTCGGCGACTAGGTAATCGACGAGGAAAGCCGCCATGGGCAGGGGGTGGTTGTAGTGCGCGGAGGTGAATTTCTTGATCTCCTCAAACAGACGGAGCGGGTAGTCCGGTTTTTGATGAAGGGTGGTGTAGCCGTTGCGATAGGCGTAGCTGGGATAATTGGCGTAGCGTCCGACGACGGCGTTGCGCGCGATGTCGGAGAAGAAGGGCTCGCGCGCGTCGCGAGCGAGGCGGTTCATGTAGCCGGCGTAGTAGGCGCTCATGAAAATGCCGCGGTGGCTGTGCGAGGTGGCGGCGCATTCGGGGGCGAGGCCGTTGGCGGAGACGACCCAGGATGGCACGGTTTCCTCCGGCACGGGCTGGCCGTTGTATTTGCCGCCGGGATTGGCCGTGAACGGCGCATCGGGAATCGGCTCCATGTAAACGAAAGCGGTCATGGCTCGCATCGCCTCGATGGCGGCGTGGAAGTAACGAGGATCGCCGGTTTCGGAGTAGAGTTCGTAGAGAAAATCGTAGGAGGGGGCGAGGTCGGGCCAGAAATTGCTGAACGTGCCGGCGAAGGTGGCGGCGGGGCGTGTGATGCGGGCGTGGATATAGGTGTCGGCTGCGGCGCGTGCGGCATCGAGGTGGGTAATGTCGCCCGTGAGGCGGAAGGCGGCGAGGTTGTTGAGAAGCGCGCGGTTGCTGGTGCCGTAATTATCGGCGAAAACTTTCGGAGCCTTGAGCGCGGGGAGGATTTTTTTTGCGATGATGGGATTGCGACGGAGCGTGAGATTATGCGCGGCCACGAGATCGACGGGATAGCGGAACTTTTCGCCGAGGAGGGCGGGATCGGTGAAGCGGCCCTGCATGGTGTTGCGCGAGAGCATGTATTCGAGCGTGGGAAGGGCGCGGCGTTGCAGCACGTCGGCGCGGTCGAGGACGAGGGCGAGCGAGAGCGAATCGGCGGCGGATTGCTGGCGTCCGACGTCGGGGCCGGCGTCGTTTTGATAGCCCCACATTTTATACTTGGGAAACCAGTAGCAGTATTTGTCGTTGAGAAAAAAGTCGGTGAGGTTTTCGAGCGTTGTGTTGAGGTTGCAGAGCGTGTTTTCGCGGATGTCCCGGAAGCCGTTGAGCGACGTGGCGAGGTGTTTGTAGGTGTCGAACCAGGGGCCGCGTCGCGCGACGAGGCGGAGCGTGAACGCGTAGGTGTCGCCGGCTTTCACGCGGGATTCGGGGCCGCCGAGGACGGGCGCGAAGAGCATGGGTTGCGCGTGGCCGTCGGCGTTGCGCACGAGGACGCCGAAACGCGAGTCGGCGCCGATGGGCATGCGGAAGGCGATCTCGCGCGGGTCGGCGCCGACGCCGATGGCGTTGCCGTTGATGCCCGCCATGACGAAGGGAATCGTGCATTGAAATTCGCGCGTGAGGTAGGAGCGGTTGGGGAAGCGTTTGTCCTGCCACACGAGGGGCTGCCAGATCCAGTCGGTCTCGGCGATGGATGCGGAAGGCGCGCCTGCGTAGCCGATGGATATCTGGCCGGGCGCGCGGGCGGTGAGCCGGAAGGCGAGGGCGGGTTCGGAGCCGTCGGCGGGCATGGTGAGGACGGCGGCGAGTGTGTAGTCAGGCTGCGGAGAAAACTCCCAGCGAAGCGTATTGTTTTCCTGCGTGATGCGTGTTGCCCGCAGGCGGACGCGCGGTCCGGCGGCGGTGAAAAAGTCGGTTTCTTTTGCCCACGAGGTGACGAGGTAGTTGGTGCCCCTGACTGGGCCGCCGTCGGTGTATTTTCCGGGGCGGTTGTCGAGCTTGGTTTCGCGTCCGGCGGGTTGGAAAACGACGAGGAATTCGGGCGCGAAAGAGGCGCGGGCTCCCGTGCGTTTTTCAATGAGCGCAATCGTTCCGTCGGCTTGCAAATCCACTGTGTAGCTTGCGTTTTCGATGCGGACGGGGGAAGCGATGCGCTCGCCGGGGCGAGGGCCGGCGGTGGTTTCGGCGGGTGTCGTGTTTTTTGCGGAGGCGCTGGCTGTCGCGGCAAGCGGATTGCTCCATTCGAGGGCGATGAGGCCGGAGGCGTCGGTATTCGGAAACTCGAGCGTGATGTCGTAGGGCTTGGCGGCTTCGAGGGTGATGCTGCCGGTCGAGCGTGTGTCAAAGTCGCCCAGGACGGCGGCGCGGCGGATGATGGTTTTGCCGTCTATTTTGAGCGTGGCGGCCCCCGTCGCGCGCAGTGCGAGCGGGTATTCACCCGTGCGTGCGGGCGTGAGCGTGGCGCTCCATCGGGCCGAGCCGTGGCGTCCGGCGGGGATGGCGCTGGCGAGCGCGGTCGTGGTCGCGTCGATGCGCGTTTCAAAGCGGGTCATGACTGCGTCGCCCGCGAAGCGCGGTTTCGCATAATAGGCGGCGTCGAACCCGCTGTCTCCGTCGCGCGCGGTGACTGCTCCGAGCGATCCGGTGGTGACGGGAAAATAGTCGGGCGCGGCATGGGCGGGCGACGCGAGGCAGGTGAGCGCGAGAAACGCGGTGATAAGCGAGGTGACGTATTGGCGCATGGGAAACTTCAGAAAGGGAATGCGGAAGGCGGGTTGCTGACAAGACAGGCGAGCCGTCAATCGTTGACCGCGGGCGGCGCGTTTTGGTCAACGGTATAATGCCTTGTCCGTCGTGAGGGGAAAAATGTGCGCGCATGCTGGTTGCGCAGTCATCCCCTTGTCATTTTTTCGCTTTTGCCATGATCACACCCATTGCGCTTGCTGCGACCTTGTTTGTTTTGCCGAGTCCGGACGGAAAGAGCCGGGTCGAGTTGTCGGTTAACGATGCCGCGGGAGGCGGCGCGCCCGCCTACCGTGTCGAATTTGAGGGACGCGCGGTCACCCGCGATGCGACGATGGGAATCACCGTCGATGGGATTGCATTTGGCGCGGGCTCGGAGGTGACCGGCTCCGGGACGGCACGCGTGGCGGAAAATTTTTCCACGCGTGGAAATCATCGCAACGTATCGATGGTGTTTAATGAGTTTGCCGTTTGCTTGCGCGACAGGAAGAGCGGGCGCGATTGGCGCATCGAGGCGCGCATGGCGAACGATGCGTTTGCGTGGCGTTATGTGGTGCCGGCGAAGGATGCAAGCGACGCGGCCGCGGGAAGGCTGGTCGGCGGAGAGGCGTCGGAGTTTCGCCCGGTTGACGGCTGCCGCGCATGGCTCGCGGAGCGTCCGAACGCTTGGAAATTGAAAAGCTATGCGGGTTACTGGATGCGCACGGAGTGGGGCAATCTGCCGCGTGTGTCCAAGGCCGGGCCGGTGCAATGTCCGCCGCTGGTCGTGGAACTGCCGACGAATGACAGTTGGCTTGTTTTTAGCGAGGCGGGTCTGCGCAATTACAGCGGAATGCGCTTGCGTGCGATCGAGCGGGCGGACGGCGGCGGAGTGAGCGCGCTCGCGGATTTCACGGAGGGTGCGGGTGGATTTCGCGTGGCAGGCGATGTGGTGTCGCCGTGGCGCGTGGTGAAATTTGCGCGCACGCTCGACGCCCTTGTGAATACGACTGATTTGCTTGAGGCGTTGTCGCCCGCCCCGGATGCGGCGTTGTTTGCGAATGACAGCACGTGGGCGCGCGCCGGTCGCGCGACCTGGTTTTGGTGGAGCAAACGGCGCGCGGGCACGCCGGCGGAGGAAATGCATATGATGGAGTGCGCGGCGAGGCTGGGTTTCGAATACTCGCTCGTCGATGAGGGATGGCTCGACTGGGATGATCCGTGGGCGCGGGTGCGCGAGCTGACGGAGGCGGGCCGGAAGCGGGGTGTCGGGATTTTGTTGTGGCGCCACATGAAGGATGTGATGAATCCGGAAAATGAATACGCGGATTTGCGGGCTTACATGGACAGGCTTGCCGAGGCGGGCGTGGCCGGCGTGAAAATTGATTTTTTCAATGCGGAGACGAAGGCAATGATCGATTTGCAACAGGCAATCATGCGCGAGGGCGCAAAGCGAAAATTGCTCGTGCTGTTTCATGGATGCCAAAAGCCGACGGGCGAGACGCGCACATGGCCGAACCAGCTTTCGCGCGAGGGAATTCGCGGGCTTGAATTGAACGGGATGGCGGAAGGCCCGATCACGGCGGAGCACGATTGCGCGCTTCCGTTCACGCGGCTGGCTGCGGGGCCGGGCGATTTCACGCCGGTCGGTTTTTCGAATCCGGGCGCCACGACGTGGGCGCATCAGCTCGCGACGGCGGTTGTGTTTTTGTCGCCGTTGCAAGTGATCGCCGAGTATCCGCCCATGTTGCTCGAAGATCCGCGTTGCGCGCCGGCGCTCGACTTGCTCAAGGCGCTGCCGGTCGAATGGGACGAAACGCGCGTGCTTGCCCCGAGCGAGATCGGCGAGTGCGTGGTGATGGCGCGCCGGCATGGAAATGCGGACGACGGCGAGTGGTGGGTCGGCGCGTTGAATGCGGCGCCGCGCAGGATCGGCAAACTGGACCTGGATTTCCTCGGCAAAGGAACGTATCGCGTCGTGATGATTACGAACGGGGCAAACGCGGAGGCGCCGTTGAGCCGGCGCGAGGTGGCGCGCGTGACCCGGGAGAGCGTGCTTTCCCTCGATCTGGCGCGGGGCGACGGAGCCGTGCTGAGGTTTATCCCTGTGAAAAAATGAAAATAGGATATTCTGCATATGCGGCGGCGGCGTTTTGGCTGGGCGGCGTTTGTCATTGCGCAAACGTCGCTGAAATTCGCGTGGCCGATTTCGATGTGAAAGTGGATGCGCGCGCCGATGCGACGCGGGGCGTGCGTGCCGCATTGGAAGCGGCGCTCGCAGTGGAGGGCGAGGTCACGATGGTGTTCGAGCCGGGCGAATATCATTTCTATCCGGAACAGGCGCGGGCGCTGGCGCGTTATGTATCGAATCACGACAACAGCCGCGCTTCGCGCCGGTTTGTGTTTGATATTGACGGGGCAAGAAGCGTGACGATCGACGGGCGCGGCGCGCGTTTTGTGATGCACGGCGATGTCACGCCGTTTTTGATCGAAAACTCGGTGGGCGTACGCGTGAAAAACCTGAGCATCGACTGGGCCATGCCACTGCTCTACGAAGGCGAGGTGCTTGCGGCCGACGGAGGCGGATTCACGGTGCGCGTGCGCGCGGATGAGCCGTTTGACGTAGATCGGGGCGCGTTTGTGATAAGTGCGGACGGCGTGCGCTGGCCGATGGATACGTTTTGCGAATTTGCCGGTGACGGGAGCGGCCAGGCCGCGGGGTCGGGGGATGCTTACGGGTTTCGTTACCGGGCGGAAAAAATGGACGCCGCAGATGGACGCACGGTGCGGTTTGCGGCGGCGGGCGGCTACAAGCTCCCGCACGTCCCAAAAGCGGGGAATATTATTTTTCTGCGATGCAATCTGCGCGGGGCCCCGGCGTTTTTTCTGGAGCGGTCGCGCGATGTGTCGCTCGAAGACGTGACAGTGCATCATGCGCCGGGCATGGGATTGATCGCGCAGCGTTGCGAGGATGTGACATTGCGGCGGTTGCGGGTGATACCGAACGATGCCAAAGGACGCCAGGTCTCGACGAATTTCGACGCGACGCATTTTGTCGGCTGCCGCGGACGCATAGTCATCGAGGATGGGGAATTTCGAAACATGCTCGACGATGCGATGAATGTACACGGCGTTTATTTGCAAGTGCTGCGGCGGATCGACGGGCGGCGGCTTGTGGCGCGGATGGCGCATTTTCAAGCGCAGGGGTTTGTCGTTGTGGAGCCCGGGGACCGCATGAGGCTGGCGCGTTTCGGCACATTGTTGCCGGCGGGTGAAGCGACGGTGACCAAGGTCGAGCGGCGCGGGCCCGATGAAATGACAATCACCTTCGACTCGCCGCTTGCCGCGGCGGCAAACCCGATGGACGCGCTCGAGAACATCTCATGGACGGCGGATGTTGTTTTTCGCGGCAACCGCGTCTCGGGGAACCGTGCGCGGAGCATTCTGGCGAGCACGGCAGGGCGGGTCGTGATAGAAAACAATGTGTTCAATGCCACCGGCTCGGCCATTCGCATTTCGGGAGATGCGAGGAGCTGGTTCGAATCGGGGCCGGTGACAGACGTGTTGATCAAGGGAAACACGTTCATAAATCCGCTGCGCTGCGGTTACGGACGCGCCGCCATTGACCTCGATCCCGAGATCGAACCGCCGGCAGGCGGCGCCGCGGAATATTATCATCGCAATATTCGTATTCTGGAAAACCGGTTCCGCCTGTGCGACCGCGCGGTGCTGTTTGCGCGCTCGGTGGACGGACTGGAGTTTTCGGGAAACACGATGGAACTCATGCGCGATTTTCCGCCGCTGGGCCGCCAGAAAACGGAGTTCGAGCTGGCGCAGTGCGCCAATGTTCGCATGGAGGGCAATGCATTTTCGGGATGGGAAGGGCTGGGCGGCATTGTGCTGGCAGGCGACGAGGCGAGCCTCGCGGCAACGCGCATCGGCCCAAGGCAAAACATTGAGACGCGCGCGACGGGCAAAGGCAGTCAACGGTAAACCGGTCGTTGCATTGTTGCGGCGCAAAGATGGCGCATGTTTCAAGGAAGTCCCGCAGTTATCGACACCAATCCTTCGATCCCCGAGTTATCCGATGAAAAAAACAATCTTAATAATGGTCGCATGTTGTGGTTTTGCCGCTGGAGCATCTCATGCGCAGATCGCCGTTGTGAAGGGCAAGGCCGCGTCGCCGGGCGAAGTGTCCGTTGATGCGGCTTATGCGCAGGACTTCAATTCGTTGCCGGCGCCTCAGGCAACGAAATCCGACAAGGCGGATGCGCTCGTATGGAAAAACAATGTCACGCTGCCCGGCTGGTTTCACGACGTGGGGCATTCGAAAGGGGACATTTCCGCAAGCGGCGCATATATCGACGCGCCGGCATTTTTTAATTACGGGCTCGACGGAAACACGGACCGCTCAATCGGGTTTCGCAATACGCAGGGCAACGAACGTGACGCGGCGGCGGCCATTGTTTTTCAGAACAAAACCGGCGGCCCGATCAAGGGAGTCCGCATTTCTTACACGGGCCGTCAATGGCGGCGTCAGAGCGAAGCAGCATCCACGCTGGTTGTTGGCTGGCGTTTCTTTGGGAAGGAGTTTGCCGCGGGCACTTTTTCGCCGCGCGGAAAACAATGGTGGACCGACGTGCCCGGGCTGACGTTCACGGCTCCGCAACTGAAGGGATACAATGTCTGCAACGGCATGGCTCCGGAGTGCATGAAAACATTTCCTGCAACCGAGGTGATGTTCCGCCGCGAGGTTTATGCGGGAGAATATTTTTCGATCCGCTGGTATTATCCAACACATTCCGGCACGACCGGCAACGGACTCGCAGTGGATGATGTGAAGATAGAGTTTATCAAATAATACGAATTCTTGCAGGCGAGGCACCCCATATGTTCGCAAGGCTGCTCGCAACAGGCATCTGTCATCTTGCGGTTTTGTGCGCCGGATGTATTTCTCTTGGCGCTGCTGTCGGCATACGCGTGAGCGACTTTGGCGCAGTTGCCGATGATTCCGCCTGCGACTTGGAGGCGATCCGAAAGGCGGTTGCCTATGCCCGATCCAATAATATCAGGGAGATTCGTTTCGAAGCGGGAACATACGAACTGCATGTGAAGAATCCCGGGCGGGAAGCGGCCATTGCGCTCAATGGATTCCAAGACCTTGTTTTCTCTGGCGCGACAAATCCCGATGGATCTCCGGCGACCGTGCTTTTGAGGAAATATAAATTTTCCACAAATATGAACGCGCGCCAGATCATTCGCGCTGCAAAGTGCAAAAATATACGCATCAAAAACTTTATTCTGGATAATGCGCCGCGCTACACAACCGCCGGAAAAGTCGTGGAAAAAAATGGCGACCGCATCGTCATGGAAATTTTCGACGGCAATCCGGCCATCGATGGGACCGTGTTTTATTGCGGCAACGCTTGGGATTTGAAGACCAGAACCCTCAAAAAGATCGGCAGTCTGACTTTTGGCGCGGATGTCGCCGCCGACGAAAAGGCTCATAAGCTTACGTTGTTGCCCCAAACAGTGCCGGGCGCAGCGCGGCGCATGGCCTTGACCAATGCAAAAGTAGCCGCGCGGCTGGATATCGGAGACGGCGTTAGCTGGCATTTTGGCTTCATGGGAAACCAGCTCAATGTCACTGAGAGCGAAGACGTGCATCTCGAAAACATCCGAACGCTGAACGCCATCGGTTTTTGCGCATCCGTGTCGCGCTCGAAGAATGTGTTTGCCAGGGATTTTGTCATAAAACCAGAAGGCAATCAACTCGCCGTCGGATCGCGTGACGGGCTTATGCTTTCATGCAACCGAGGCACCGTGGTCATGGACAACCTTCACATCGAAGGCGTTCGTTGGGACGGGCAGAATGCCCATGCAATTTTCTTATGGTTGAAGGAAAGGCTGGATGAAAGCACGGCGCTTTTCGAGAGCAAGGGAGGCATGGCGGGCAAACAGAATGTGCAGATCCAGAGCGGCTCGAAAATCGGATTCCATGTGGGCCGCGACGATGAGCGTCAATTGACCGTGCGCCAGGCGGATCTTTTGAAAAACGGGAGCGGAGGATTTTATTATAAGATAGCTTTCGAAGAGAGAATTCCCATTGAGGTGAATTCAAATTCGCCGGTGTGCGTATATGCCTGGAACATGGACGACTACACCGTAAAGAACAGCCGTTTTCGCAACATCGCGGGTTGCGCGAGCCTTGTGCGAAACAGCGGAGCCCGCTTGGAAAACTGCATATATGAATATATTATGTATCCCGCCGTGATGGCCGGTCCGGCGATTAGCGAACAGGAGGGGCCGGTTACGCGGGATGTGCTTGTGAAAAATTGTCGTTTTATGAATTGCGGCTGGCAGTCGCGACACGGAGCCCGCGCCGCGGTTGGGGTAAAAACGCAGATTTGGAAGGGCAGGGTGGTTCCGCTCATGCGGAATATAAGGGTGGAGAGCAATTATTTTGAAAACTGCGACACGGGCGTGCAGATCGAAGGCGTGAGGGACTCTGCGGTTTGCGGAAATACTTTTGTCAACGTTGCACGCAAGGTCATGAGCGATGATATCATGGCAAGTTTAATAAAAGAATAATGGTTGCAGGCGCTGTTCAAAAAATCACAAAACAGCAAGGCGAACGACCAATGTGCCTCAAGTTGCCGCGGAATATTTCATTCGAATTTTGCGTGCCGCTGAAACTGGAGCGTCACTTCACTCAGGAGGCCGGCATCGAGCAATGGAGATTTTTCATTAAAATAGTTCCAGGACGAAAATGCTACTCTTTGGCCGGATGGACGGGGTTTGCTGGCGATCAGCCAGTCCGGATAACGCACAAGCGCGCGTCCCTCGGCGCCCATTGCCTCGCCCCATTCGCAGTCGTCAGGATGATTATTGTCGCCCATGAGCCGGTTTGCCCAGGTGTTGGTTATCGCAATGGATACTTTGTTTTCGCCGCATTTTATATAATCGGTGACATCCACTTTATAAGGCGGATGCCAAAGGACGGCCACGGGTTTGTTGTTTATTGAGATTGCGGCCATTTCCTTTACGATGCCCAGGTCGAGAATGACGCTCAAGTCGGCGTCGGGTATATTGTCCGGCAGGCGGAATACCTTGGAATAGGTGGCGGTTCCTGAGAAATATTTTATTCTTTCATCCTTGGAGCGGCTCCACGATTCGAGTTTTTCAAATGTCGCGGAGAACGCATTCCCAAGCGGCGGTTGGAAGTTCACATCCCACGCTCCATCCAGGATCATATCGGCGGGAATATCTTTTATCGAGGCGCGGAGTGTCCGGCCTTTGGTTGTCTGCAATTCAATGTCGCCGGGTTGAACGGCTTTGGCGCACCAGTCGCCGCGTGAATTGATGTCCAAAAGAAAGCTGTCTTCAGGCAGCCGGGTGGCCATGGATTTTATAAAATCATTTTGGAGCGATTTCTTTTGAAATACGACAAACAATGCCTGGTTGGCTTCGAGCCGCAAAATCACATCGGCGCCGGTATCGGTTGGCTGCCATGTGGCGAGCTGCTTGATTTCGCCTGATTCGGGATTCCAGATTTCGGGAACTTTGTCCTTGGTCCTCAGGGAAGCCCGTATGTTTTTGACCTTCGCCTCCGTATTCGAGAAATAAAAAATGTCTGCGTCCGCGGATCGCCGATGCAGGTGACAGAGGGAGTCGTCGGCCTGGCCTGAAATGGCAATGCCGGGCGAGATTTTTATTTCCCGCAAGGCTTCCCCGACTGTGCGCCCCCACAATACCTTGCCTTTGCCAAGGCGGTTTTCTCCGACCGGCGACGCAGTGTTTTTGCCCCAAAGCCGATCGGCAATGTTTTCGAACTCGTTTCTGTTTTCGGCAATGTCTTTGTACCCCTTGGTTTTTTTCGGTTTGGGACCGAGGATGATTGCGCCTTGGGCGACGAGTTCTTCAAGCTTGAGAAGGACGGCTTTTGAGAGCGCGCCGGTGTTGGGAACTGCGAGCAAATGATATAGTCTTCCAACCGGACTGACGAGTTTTCCGGCTTTCACTTTTACCAGACTCAGCAATGTTTTTTCCGAGATGACATCGCCTCCGGGAATATGCTCATCCAACGATATAAAGTCGGATACTCTCCGGCCCTTTTGCAGCAGGTATTGCGAGCGGGTGAGATAAGCGATCCATGCCTTGCCCGGCTCATACCAAGTCTGATTCCGGCCAAAGTGCGTTCCCCACGGCCCCATGCACATCCCGGGTTTTATATTGTCAGGAAAAGGTTGATGAACCCAATGGTGCAGTATCATGCGGTTGACGCCTTTGGAAAACGCTACATCGCCGCTGAATTTGAGGCGGGCGGGAGCTTCGCTCCAGCGGCTTTCCGCGCCGCCTCCGGTAAACGCCTCGGCGCTCAGCAGGTTGATCCCGAAGAACGGTATGGCTGCGTTCACATGCCATTTGTCGATGTCGGTTTTGCGCATGCGCGTCCAAAACTCCGTGGTGGGCATTGGAGAAAGATGCGCCGCGTCGAATGTATTGAACGGGCGCGGCACGTTTACTGGGCCGGTGGCATACGGCTCAATTTGAATCTGCATCCCGAGCTCCGCGAGCATTTTTTTCGGAACGCCGTAGCTGTATTCAATGAACATGTCCGAAATGGCGGTTTTCAGATCCCACTTGAAACCGTCTGTGGCGTCTTTGCCTTCAATGATGCGTCCTGCAAAAACCGGCAGCCAGGGGATTATGTCATAGCCTTTTCTCGATGAGAATTCCGCGCGCATCAACGGCGTCCAGTTTTGATCGCCGGCCTCGTAACTGTCGAAGAGCATGTATGTGATCGTGGAGCCGAGATAATCACCCACATTCTGTTTCATCGGTTCCAGCACATGCCGCATGTGCAACGCCATTGCCGCGGCGCTCATCTTGTCCGCCTCGAGCGCGGCGACATTTTCAGGGGCGGAAGTCGGAGTTGCCCCGGTGGGTGTATGGCCAAAACGGTAGATTGTATAATTTCCTTTCGGCACGACGCAGTTCAATTGTCCGTTTGGCTGCATTTTATCGGATATGTCGATGATGCTTGTTATCGATGGCTCGCCGTCCGGGACCAAAAGCACGGCGATGTCTTTATAATAATCCAGCTTGCTTGGCGGTTGATCCAGATAGCCGTCGAAATATCGCGGGCCGGCGACTTTTTCCTCGGACCAAACAATGCGTTGCATGGCGTTTTCGGGCCTTATCCAAGGGCCGCCGCTGACCGACCATCCGATGCAGTTATGCATTCCCAGTTTCAGGCCGAGCCTTTTGGCCTCCGATGCCGAATATTTTACCAAATCCCACCATTTGTCGTTAAAGTAATCGATGCCTGATGAATAGGAATTGGCGAGCGGCGGATATCTGTCGGTAGCCGTCGAAACGAGCTGGAACAAGGTCGCTCCCGCAATGCCGGCATTTTTCATGGCCTCCAAGTCTTTCGTGATGCCATCTTTTTCGACATTGTATCCGACCCAATGCCACCAGACGTAGGAGCCGAATTCTTCTGGAGGCGCGCGAAAGTCCGCCGGGTTTATGCCGGTCTCCACTGTTGTATTTCCGGCGTGGCAAGCGGCGGCAATGATTACAAAGAGGCAAAAAAATAGGGGATTGTGTTTCATTATATAACGATAATAGGGAGTGCGGTTTGATGTGTATCGCGAGGCGGGATGCGCTGTCCGGACGGGAGTTCTTCGAGCAGGAAAAGGGTTTTTGCAAATGCTGGCAGGGTAGTTTGCGGAAGAAATGTTTTTGACGGTCAACCATTGACCGGTTGCCGGGTGGCATGCAGCAGGCGTGTGTTTTGATTTGCAGAAAGATATCCCGGCCATTGATACATTTTTATCAGATTTAAGGATGCCCACGATGAAAACCCGCGCTCCGAATTTCCACAGGATGACAGGCATCCTGTGTTTTGCCTGTCTCTTTGCCTGCCTGGCGGCGGGTGTGAGGGCAAAGGCGACGCCCGCGGAGATTTTTTCCGACCACATGGTATTGCAACAGGGCAAACCGCTCCCTGTTTGGGGCACGGCGGAGCCCGGCGAACGCGTGGAGGTTTCATTTGGCGCGCGAGCGTCAGCCTCGGCCCTGGCGAATGGGGCGGGGGATTGGATGGTCGAATTACCGCCACAGCCTGTCGTGACCGAACCGCAGGTTTTGCGCATTCGCGGGGAAAACGAAATCATCATTAACGATGTGCTTGTGGGTGAAGTGTGGATCGGTTCGGGCCAATCGAACATGGGTGTCACTGCCCGCGAATCGATCGATTGGGAAACCGTGCGCAAGGAGATTGCCGCCGGAGATTTTTCCGCGGTGCGGGTCCTTCAGGTTGGCTGGATGGCGGCGGATTCTCCGCGTCGCGACCTTGGCGGCGCGCGATGGCGTGCTTCCGGGGAAGGGAGCCTGGGCAATTTCTCCGCGGTCATGGTGTATTTCGCGAGGGCGCTGCAACACGCGCGGCCCGGGATTCCGATCGGACTCATTCAGTCGTCGGTCGGCGGCACGAATGCGCACGCGTGGCTGCCGGGCGACGCTTTCAGGAACGGAAAGGGTGCGGCATACATTCGGCGCTGGTATCAGGAGCAGTTGGAGAAATTGCCGGCGCAAAACAAAATCCACGCTGAAAAACTCGCTCGGCACGCGCAGGCGGTTGCAAAGGCTAAAAAGGAAAAAACAAAACCGCCGCGCGCGCCGGAACCGCCCATGGGGCCACAAAGCAAACGCCGTCCGACATGCCTCTACAACGGCATGATTGCCCCGCTTCAGCCTTACGCTATCCGCGGTGTGGCGTGGTATCAGGGAGAGAACAACAGCTCGCTCCAATGGGCCGGCGATTACGCAGCGCTGATGGACGATTTGATAAACGGCTGGCGTGCCGATTGGGCGCGCGAGGCCCGCCGCGACAAGCCGGAGGAGCTTCCGTTTCTCATTGTGCAGCTTCCCAATTACAAAAACAGCAATGTCTGGCCGCTGCTGCGCGAGCAGCAGGAACGCATTGTGAAGAATGTCCCGGGTACCGCGCTGGTGTGCACGATCGATGCCGGTGATCCGAAAGACATCCATCCGCGCAACAAAACGCCCGTGGGCGAACGACTCGCGCTTGCGGCGCGGGCGCTCGCGTATGGAGAGACCGGCATCGTGTCGGGCGGGCCGGCTTTCCGGGCCGTTGCGTACGGCAATGGGAAAGCGATTGTGTCGTTTGGCGGCATCGGCGGCGGTTTGATGACTTCCGATGGAGACGCGCCAAGGGGATTCGAGCTGGCCGGCGCGGACGGACGCTTTTTTCCGGCGCGCGCGAGGATTTCCGGGGGAACGATTGTTCTCGAATCGCGCGATGTCCCCGAGCCGGCGGCGGTGCGTTATGCCTGGGCGAACAATCCCGAGAATCCAAATCTTTATAACAAGGCGAAACTGCCCGCGTATCCGTTCAGGACTGACAACTGGGATTGGCCCGGCGGCGGCGCGAAAATCCGTTGATAAAGCGTGCCCAAGTACACCGTTGACCGTATCTCTGTTTGCATCGCATCCCAATGTGAATGTCTTGTGCGCCGCCGCGCAAAACATCCCTGTCATGGCGGCTTTTCGAAAAGTCAGCTCCCAAAAGAATCCTCAATCTTATGCATAGACTAAACCTCGCCTTGTTTTCGCTGTTCATTTTAATTGCGATTCCCGCAAACGCCGCGCCGGACGCCCCGAAGCTCCTTTCGCCGAAACACAACGAGTCCTCGGCCAACGCCACGCCGACATTCACATGGGCGGCTGTAAACGGTGCGTCGGCCTACGAGATCGAAGTCGCGGCCGATTTCGAATTCAAGACCGTCGTTGTCCCTGTCACGCGCGTGCAAACGACGAGTTTTACACCCGGCAAGCCGCTTTACCGCGCGCAACGGTTCTGGCGCGTGCGCGCGATCGATGCCTCCGGCACGGCGGGCAAATGGTCGTCGCTGCACGTCTATCGCATACTGTCCGAGCCAAAGGCCGCCGCGGCGCCGAAACCCGCGGCATCCGTCGCGAAGCCAGGCAAGACGCTCAAGCTGCTCACGCCAATGCACAATGAGGAATCCACCAACGCGCGGCCCGTTTTCACATGGACGCCGGTCGAAGGCGCGGTCGCGTATGAAATCGAGATCGCGGCCGATTATGAATACAAGAAGGCCGTTGTGCCGGTGACGCGTGTTGACACGCCAAGCTTTACGCCCGCGGAGCCGCTCTATCCGTCAAATCGTTTCTGGCGCGTGCGTGCGATTCATGCCTCCGGCAAGGCTGGGAAATGGACTGACACGTTCGTTTACAAGCTGAAGCCTGCGCCCGCATCGCAGGCGCGCGCCATGTCGAAACGGCCCTCTGTTTATCCGGCCAACAACCAGGCGGGCATCGTGCAGAATCCGGGTTTCACGTGGGACGCCGTGCCCGGCGCGATCGCTTACGAAATCGAAATCGCCGCGAACTTTGATTTTTCGAAAATCGTCACTCCCGCCACGCGCGTCGAGACGCCTCGCTATGTGCCGCTGCAGCCGCTGTATCCTTCCTCCCGTTTCTGGCGCACGCGCGCTATCAACGCCGATGGCAAGGCCGGCGCCTGGTCGGACGGTCGTGTGTACAAACTCCACGAGCCCGCAAATAAGATCAACATTCCCGCCGGGGCCGCGCTTGCGGAGATTCGCGCGGCCATCGCCGCCGCGCCCGCGTCGTCGATCATCACCTTCGCGCCCAAGGCCACATACCGCTTGAAAATGGGCGAAAAGGATTCGCATTTTCTCACGCTCGAAAAACGCGACGACCTCATCATAGACGGCAACGATTCGCTCTTCATCATCGACAATCCCAGGGCGGGCGCGCTCAACATGCGCGAATGCCAGCGCATCACTTTCCGCCGGTTTCGCTTTGATTACGATCCGCTCCCGCACTCCGTCGGCGTTGTCGAATCCTTCAATCCCGGCGAAGGCAGCGCGGCGACCGTCACGCTCCGCGCTCTGCCGGGTTATCCCGATTTCGACGCGCCGCACATGATCGCAAACTGGTCGTGGGGCGTGATTCTCGACCCCGTCATCGCGGGGCGCATGAAGGCGAACGCGCCGCTCGTGATGAATTTTCCGGGCGCAAAGGTCACGCGCAACCCCGCGGGCGCCGGACTCTTCGATGTCGCCGTGCCGCATGTCAACTACGGCAAATTTTTCGCGAAGGGCGACCGTGTCATCATTTTTGCGCGCGAGCACGGACGCAGCCTTTGCTCAGCCGATGCGAATTGCGAGGACATCACGTTCGACCGTGTCGTCACGCACGCTTCTCCCGCCGGGCATTTTATAGCGATCAATTGCTCGGACGTGAAAATCCTCTCATGCGCCTCCGTGCCGAAAGATGCCACGCGCCACTATGCGGGCAATGCCGACGGCGCGCACATTCGCGCCAATCTTGTCGGCCCGTGGATCGAGGGATGCACATTCGACAGCATTGGCGACGACGGCGTGGCGCTCTACAACAAAGGCATGGCGATCAACGCGAATCCGTCGCCCGACACGTTCACCGTCGCGGGCACGTTCATGAACCTCCAGCCCGGCGACACCTTTGTGATTTTCAATCCGGTTGACGGCACCCTTGCCGGCGGGCCACGCGCCGTCACCGCCGTGAAATCGGCGGACGGCGGCCAGTATGCCGTGACCTTCAAACCGGCGCTCGCATCGAAAGCCGACATCCCCATGGGCGACAAAACCTGGTGGAGAAATGCGCAGTTGTTCAATCGCACGCGCCAGAACTCCGGCTTTGTGGTGAAGAACAACACCTTCAAATCCGTGCGCCGCTACTCGGTCATTGTGCGCTCAACCGACGGGATCATCACGGGCAACGAGATCACCGGTTCGTCGAACTCCGCCATCACGCTCCTGAACGAGCCCCAATCGTGGGCCAACGGCCTGCACAGCGAGCGCGTGCTCATCGCGCGCAACAAAATCAGCGCCTCGACCTTCGATGCTTCCTCATCAACCGGCGGCGGCATCTCGGTAAACCTGCGCAGCCTTCAAGACACATCCGCCTCCGCCCGTCCCTCCGGAAAAGCCGCCGGAAAACCCGGACGCTTGCATCGCGACATTCGCATAGAAAACAACACGATCACCGATTGGAATTATCATGCCATCCTGCTGCGCAGCGCGGCCGATTGCATCGTGAGCGGCAACATAATCTCGTCCTCGCCCGGCGCGAAATTCGTCTCGCCGGAAAAGGAAAACATCGCGCTGCTCATCGACAACACCGCAAACTGCGCGATCACGGGCAATGACACGACCGGCGACGCGCGCCTGACGACGCCCGGGCAGCGCATCACGCTCATCGACAGCGAGGGCGCAACGCTGAATGGCAACAAGCCCTGAGTCCGGAAAATGGTGACGCGGACATTGTGCATCCCTCCAGCTTTGTCTGCCCGGCCCACGACACCGGAACAATGTTTGAAAATTCTCGATAGTGAAGGAATGAAAGATGGCGCAATCGAAATTCGGCCGGTTACCATGCCGCAAAATCCCTGATTCAACCCATCCCAGAGCCCAATGACAAAAAACCTCATCGCAACATTCCACATCGTTTTATCCGCCGCCGTGTTCATGCCAGACGCCGCTTTTGCGGCGCGGCCTGACCAGGCTGAAATCCAGTCGCGCATGCGCAAAGCTTTCGACTGGCAAATTGCGCATCGCACCACCGGCACGGACAAATATCCGATGAACAGCCATTCGGGCCCGCGCGGCTGGGTGCATGGCGCATTCATGACGGGCGTCATAGAGGCATGGCGCGTGACCGGCGAGAGCGCTTACATTGATTACGCATGGAAATGGGCGGATGCTGCTTCATGGCAGCCCGGCCCGCGTCCGACGCACGGCGATGATCACATCGCGTCGCAGGCATACCTCGAACTTTATCAAATCGATCCGGCTCGCGCAGACATAAAGCCAACGATCGAGACCTTCGACCGGTTGCGTGCGCAAAAGCACAAGGGGGCGGAGTTGCTCTGGTGGTGTGATTCGCTTTACATGCAGCCGCCGACTTGGGCGCGGCTGGCAAAAGTGACGGGGGAGCGGAAGTATCTCGACGAAATGACGCGCCTCTACTGGGAGGCTGTCGATTATCTCCACGATCCGCAGGAGCGGCTGTTTTTCCGTGACAAAAATTACATGCCGCACGACAAAAATTTTCGCCCGTTCATAATCAGGAACAATGGGGTGAAAGTTCTTCATCAGGAGCGGAACGGCAAAAAAATGTTCTGGTCGCTAGGCAATGGCTGGGTCTTTGCGGGGCTTCCACGCATCATTGACTGGATGCCCGAGGGCGCGGAGCGGGAGAAGTTCAGGACGTTTTTCAAAATGTTTGCCGAGCGCATCCTCGAATTGCAGTCGCCGGACGGGCTCTGGCGCATGGGCTTGCTCGATCCGGCGTCCCATGGGCATGGCGAGGTCAGCGGAAGCGCGTTTTTCATCCATGGCTTTGCGTGGGGCGTGCGCAACGGCTTGCTCGACGCAAAAACCTACCTGCCTGCGATCGAGCGCGGCTGGCGCGCCTTGAAGTCATGTCAGCGTCCGGATGGCATGGTCGGGTATGTGCAGCCCATTGGCGCGGCGCCCGGAAAACATTCCGCGAAAACATCGCAGGAATATGGCACGGGGGCGTTTTTGCTGGCTGGCGCGGAAATCATAAAACTCATGCGCGCGCAGCCCGGTGTTTTTGCTTCGGTGCGGACGCCCGCGTCGCGTGAAGGCGCCGAACAGCGCGCGTATCAGGTGGCTGTGTTGAAACGTGTCGCCGGCCCCGTCCTGGCCGCGGCCGCCGAGGGAAGGCTGAAGGAAAAGCTGCCGCCGGTTTATGCGGGACGCGACCGTTACGCGCCGCTTGAGGCACTTGGCCGCACGCTTGCCGGAATAGCGCCGTGGCTTGAACTCGGCCCGAACGGCGACGCGGAGGGAAGACTGCGCGCCGAATACATCGGCCTCGCCGTGAAAGCCATCCGCTGCTCGACCGATCCGGAATCGCCCGCCCATTTGATTTTCAACGAGCGCGGACAGCCGCTCGTGGACACGGCATTCCTCGCGCAGGCGCTCCTTCGCGCGCCGACGCAGCTTTGGGGAAACCTCGATGAAAAAACACGCGCCAATGTCATCGCCTCCCTCAAGGCTTCGCGCGTCACCAAGGCGCAAAAAAACAACTGGGAGCTCTTCAGCGCCATCGTCGAGGCCGCGCTGCTCAAATATTCGGGCGAATGCGAAATGGCCGCGATCGAGACGGCCGTCGCGGATCACGAGGATTGGTACAAAGGCGACGGCACGTATGGCGACGGACAGCCGCTGCACTGGGATTACTATAACAGCTATGTGATCCAGCCGATGCTCTGGGACGTGCTTGCCGTGTGCGCGGAAAAAAAGCTGCCGCTTGCGGATCGACTTCCGACAATCCAGACGCGCGCCCGCCGCTATGCGGAAATCCAGGAGCGCATGATTTCGCCCGAGGGCGCCTTTCCGGTGATCGGGCGTTCATCGGCGTATCGTTTTGGCGCGTTCCAGACGCTGTCGCTCGTCGCGTTGAAAGACGAGCTCCCGCCGACGCTGCCGCGCGGGGCCGTGCGCGCCGCGTTGCACGCGGTTATCACGCGCGTGATCGAAGCGCCAGGCACCTTCGACGCGGAAGGCTGGTTGCAACGCGGCGCGGTTGGCCACCAGCCGCAGATCGCCGAAACCTACATAAACACGGGCAGCCTCTATCTGTGCACGTTTGGCTTGCTGCAACTGGGGCTGCCGCCGGACGACCCCTTCTGGACGGAGCCAAGCCTGTCGTGGACGCAAAAGCGGATTTGGTCGGGCGATGATTTGCCTGCGGACTCGGCCCTGTGACGACACTTTTGACATGATAAAACACACACTCCTCAGCATTCTGGGCGGCGCGTTCGCGCACGCGCTTCTGTTTTCCTCCGTTGCGTGCGCCGCGCCGTCCGAGGTTTCGCTTTCCAACAGCGCGCTCCATTTGCAATGGCGGCAGACGGCGGAGGGCTGGAAACTCGCCGCCGCGGATGTGCTGGATGATTCGCCGGCGCAAAAAGCCGTTTCGCTCGGCGCTCCTTCGGGGCAATACCGCATACTTTATTCCGCGGAGGAACCGGACAAGGCACCCGTGGCATTTTCGCTCGCCGGGCGCGCGGACGTTTTTCCCGAACCCATCTACAAGTATCCCGTGCCGCGCTGGGCGAAAGCCACGATTCCCGCCGCGCTCAACCTTGCCGGCGAGGAGCGCGTGTTTTTCCCGTCCGCGCTCGAAAAAGCCGCGGACGGCTCCCTGGTGTTCCGCCACCAAACCGACGTGGCCGATGTCACGGCGCGCTGGAGCCACGATCCGTCGTTTCCCGGCGATGTGCTCGTGACCTTGACGCTCACCGCCCGCAAGGCCGGGTGGTTTTCATTGCCCACGCCGACGCTCGCCACAGTGCCGCCCGCGGATTTGAAGTGGGCGGTTGTTCCCGGTTATTTCAAGGGCGACCGTTTCAATTCCGACTTTCCCCTTGCGTTCGCATACGGGCACGGCCTGCCCGACCGCCCGGTCATCGCAAACGAAGGCGCGGCATCCACGCTGGCATCGATCATGACCAACAAAAACGGGGCCACGCTTGCGGTGATCGCGGAGCCGGGCGTCGTCGATCCGTGGCCCGACACTGTCGGCGCGCGCGAATTGTGGCGCATCGGTCTCTCGCACATGAACCGCGCGGGCGAGCTCGCCCCCACGCTTTACCGCGCGCTCCTCGGCAGCCGCGATTCGCGTCTCGAAGCGGGCGAAACACTCGCGTTTTCCTTCCGCTATTCGCTGCGCAACGACGGCTGGTTCGCGGCGATCAAGCACGCCGCATACGACATCTACGGGCTGAAGGATTTTCTCGCACTCAAGAAACCCGGCCGCTCGCTCAGCCAGCGCCTGCGTTCGCTGCACAAATACGTGACCGATGATGCGACATCGCTTTGGCACACCGAGGAATTTGGCGGGCTCACGATTGGCGCGCAGGCTTACAATGGCGGCGTTGTCGGCGCTCAGCGCGACCCGAAAAAACCGGGCGATTACGATGCGATGAAAAACTCCGATTACGGCGCGATGTGGATGCTCGCACGGCTCACCGGCGACCCAAAGCTCGTTCGCGACCGCCTGCCGTTCGCGCGCAATTTCAAGCTCGTGCAGCAACAGGCAGCCCCCGGCTTTTTCCAGGGCGCGGCGCTCGGTCAGTACTACCTCGCGAAATCGCGGCGCTTTGTCGAGGAGTGGGGCGATTACGTGGAGCCCGTGGCGATCACGTATTACACGATGCTCGACATCGGAAACATCCTGCTCTTCCAGCCGGACGACGCCGAGCTTCGCGAACGCCTCCGCCTTGGCGCGGAGCGCCTGCTCGACTGGCAGCGCGCCGACGGCAGCTGGGCCGTCGCCTACGATCACGAGACGCACAAGGAACTCTTCACCGAATTGCCCGACGCCCGCGCGACCTTCTACGGGCTGATCGTCGCCTACCGCATCCTCGGTGACAAAAAATATCTCGACGCCGCGTGCCGCGGTGCGGATTGGATGATTAAAAACGCGGTCGGCCCCGCGCGGTTTCTCGGGGTGTGCGGCGACGCGCGTTTCGCGCCCGATTTCGCCACGGTGCAATCGGCGCAGGCGTTTCTCGATTTGCACGAACTGACCGGCGATGCGCGCTATCGCGACGCGGCCATCGAGACGGCGCGCCAATACATCACGGACGTTTTTACGCAGCCGCTTGCGACCAATAAGAAGAAAAGCGCGAAAAAAATCGCACGCGCCGACTGGCAGCTCAACCAAACCGGACTCGCCTTCGAACATGGCGGCACGATCGGCACGGCAAGCGGCAGCGGCCCGATCCTCCTCGCCAGCTATGCCGGCCTTTATGTGCGCATGTCGCGGCTCACGGGCGAGCCGGTTTTCCGCGACCTCGCCCGCGCGGCGACGCTTGCGCGCGATGCGTTTCTCGACCCGAAGACACAGGTGGCGACGTATTACTGGCTGCACACCAATGCGGGGGCAGGCTCGTTTCCGCATCACGCGTGGTGGCAGATCGGCTGGATCACCGACTATCTCGTTTCGGAGATCGAATTGCGTTCCGCCGGCGGCATCTCGTTTCCGCGCGGGTTCATCACGCCAAAGGTCGGCCCGCATGCGTGCTTCGGTTTTGCGCCCGGCAGATTGCATGGCACGCCGGTCCAGCTTGCGTGGGGCGATGTCGAGACGGGACTGCCGGAGGTCGATTATGTCGTCGCCCGCGAAAGCGGCGGCCCGCGTGTTTATGTCATTCTTTTGAACAACAGCCCGCGCGCCGTGAAAACAAGCGTGAAAGCGGCTCCATCCTCCATCGTGGGGCTCAATGCCGCCTCGTGGAAATCCGCCGCGCTTCGAACTGACGCGATCCGCGCGGCGCAACTCCCGGCGGCCCGCGAGACGTGGCAGGTGGACATCCCGGCCTTCGGGCTGACGGTGCTGGAGCTGGAGGCAGAATAGCCTCCGGCCCGCGCGGTTTGCCGGGCGAGGTCAAGTCAACGGTAAACTACTGCACACCTTGAGAAACCTCCGCCGCTTTTTTGAGATGCCGCCAGTTCTCGATAACAACCCTATTTTCCCCTGCATGCCCGACCTCCTTCGATATTTGCCTGCAGCATTGTTACGGTATTATTCCGCACGCAAGGCGCGTGCCGGTGGCATTCGCATCCGGACGGCGGGCGTTCGCATGGCGTCCGGCCCGGATGATATGGGCGCCCCAAGAGCAACCCTGAAAACACACAAGCAACCCAGAAGACCTTTCTTATCATGAATTATAAAAAACCAAAAGACGCCGTGTCATTTCATGTGACCGAAATATGCGGACGAGTGTTTTCCGGTCGCGCGACGGGCGTCATGGCCTCGTGTCGCGGGAACGCGGCCATTCAGATCGGTTTGCTTGCATGCGCGCTACTGCCGATGCTATGCGGCTCCGCCGCCGCCCAGGAGGTGGTCGAGGTCGAGCGCAACCGCTTCCAATCGGCCCGCTCAGTGGTGACCGGCTCATACACGATCAATGTTTGGAACGGAGTCACCTACACTTTTGAAGGGGCGGGGTTGCTCGGCACGGACCGCGGCGGCGCCCTTTACGCCAATGGCGGCAGCGTGTTGCTCACCATCGGTCCAAAGGACGGTGGCACAGGCAGAACCGTCTTTGTTGGCAATCGCGGAAGGGTCGGCGGCGCGATTTCGGTGGAGGGTGGCGCGCGGGCGTTTCTGACCAATGTGCGTTTTGGAGCGCTTGCCAATCTGACTTCCGGCAATTCGACGTTGAGTGAAAGCGGCGGCGCTATTTATCTTGGCGGCAGCGGGACTGTATCGATCACAAACGGCGAGTTTTATCGGAATCTCTCGACGCGCGAGGGCAACGCCGGCGGTTTTGGCGGCGGCATCCATCTGGCATCATCCGGCGTGCTCATTGTGAGGGATTCGACGTTTGGCAGCCTTTCCTATTCGGGGACGTGGAATCCGTATGGCGGAGGCGATCCGTTTGCAGCCGGTTTTGACCGGGGCACGGGCAACTGGGCGGTGAGCGGCGACGGCGGCGCGATCAATCTTCAAAACGCCGGGGCGAGGGCCGAGATTTATAATACCAAGTTTTACTACAACGTCGCCACAAGAAACACCATAGGAGCGAATGGCAACGGCGGCGCGGTCAAGATCATGGGCACGGCGCTGATCAAGGATTCGGTATTTTTTGGAAACCGCACCTACATGACGCCTGCCGCGACCAACGACATCGGCGGCGGAGCCATTTCGATCACGGCCGGCTCCACCGTCAACCTGATCGACACGGATTTCGACAACAACATCAGCAGCAGTTACGGCGGCGCGATTCTCAATCGCGGCACGCTGAACATCGTCGCGACGCGCGACATGAACTATGAAGGCAATTATTCGGGCACCAGTGTCGCGGCGGCGGTCGGCGCCAGGGGCGGGTTTCTTTTCATGCGCGGTGAAAACAACGCCGTGGCAAACATCAACATCGCGACGGGGGCCACGCTGGCCATCGGCAGCGCCGCTTATGCGGGCGCCGACACGATCGCCGCCTCCGGCACAACGGCGGTATTGAACATCTACTCCGGCACCAATGGCGACGCGGGCACGCTTGTTTTGCACGGCAACAACACCGCGTTTAACGCCGTCATGAATGTTCACGGCGGGCGCGTTTTGCTGGGTAACGCAAGCGCGGCGCTTGCCGGGACCACGGCGGCCAGCAAGATATCGGTCAAGTCCGGCGGCGTTTTTGGCGGCTGGGGGACAAGCCGCAATGTTTTTGTCGATAATGGCGGCACAATCCAAATCGGTCTCGATGGCGTTTTTGGCGCGACTTTTGGCGTAAGCGGAACGCTTGCCATGGCCAACGGCTCCAGGTTCACGGGCAATGGCACGCTTCGAAATACCGTGGACGACGGAGGAAACCCGAACAGCAGCATCATCTTGGGCTCCGCGGCGGGCGATTGGGTGACGGCTGAAGTCCAGAGTGGCGCGCAAATTCTCGTCAGCGCGAGCAATGCGATCTCTGGCGCCGGCGGCCTGGTCAAAACAGGCGAGGGCACATTGCAGATGGACGCCGCGGCGAATTACTCCGGCGGAACCCGGATCGAGGGCGGATCGATTGTGCTCGGCGCGCAAGGAGCGCTGGGCGCGGGCCAGCTCGGCGTCACGGGATCGTCGGCCACCCTGGCTTTTACGACGGGCAGAACTTTTGCGAATGCCATCGATATCTCCGGCGGCCTGAACATCTCGTCCCAGGGCAATTCCACCTTGAGCGGAGCCATCACGGGTGGCGGCAGTCTTTTCAAACTGGGCGCGGATGACATCATACTGGGCAATGCGTCCGCGTTTACCGGCACGATCGGCATTCGCGCAGGCCGGCTGTCGGGCAATATAAACAACACATCCGCCGTTTTGCTTTATGATACGACGTATGCCGGCGACCTCGACCGTTCCGGAGGCCGTTTGCTGGCCGGGAGCGGCACGATCACCGGCGCGCTTGCCGTCACCGGCGGCAAACTTTCCTTTGATCTTCGCAACAGCGACGGCGTGGCGGCCTATGATTCGCTGTCTGTCGGCGGCGCATTTTCCTCGGGCGCGGGCAGTGTGATCAACCTTTCGAACATCGGCACATCCTCAACCTACACGCTTGTGACCGCCGGCAATGTCGGCGGCTTGGACACGTCGCATTTCATTTTTACCGTGGACGGCCATGCGCAGACCAACCGCACCGATGCGCGTTTGTACAAGGACGCCGCGTTGAGCACGCTTTCCGTCGCGGCGGGCGTTCGCAATTTGCGCATGACATGGGCCGGTGGCGATGCCGGCGCGCCCGCGCTGTGGGATGCGCATGCGGCGAACTGGAGTGAAACATCGGGCGAGAAAAATTTCCGCGATGGCGACAGCGTTGTCTTTGGCGCGGCGACTTCGGGATCGGTCACGGTGGCCTCAGCCGGTGCGACGGTGGGCGACATGCTTGTCGATGCCGGCGCCGGGCAGGCGTACACATTTGCGGGCGGGCGCATCACGGGCACAAACGCATTGAGCGACTCGGACCGTCATACGGCGGGCGCCGACAATTCTGTTTATCTCGGCAGCGGCTCCACGGCGGCGGTCACGAGCAAACTCGTCAAGAGCGGCGAAGGCACGCTGGTGTTTGCAAATGATGGCAACCATTTCGCGGGCGGCATCGAATTGCGCTCCGGCACGGTGGCGTTCAGCGATGGCGACCAGCTCGGCGGCGCTGGAATCAACGTCACCAACAACGCCGCCTTGCGCGTGGACGCAAACACGGCGCTTGCGGCAAATGTTTCCGTCGCGGCCGACAAGATCGCGACGCTCGACACGCAAGATAATGCGCTCGAATTTTCGGGCTCACTGGCTTCCGCGGCTTCTTCAAAAATCGCGAAAACAGGATCGGGCGACCTGTGGATCAATGCCGTGAATCACAGCGGGCATCATGGCGCCACCGAAGTGCGCGAGGGCCGTTTGCTGCTCGGCGCGGGGGCAAATCTTGGCGATGGCGCCGTGACGGTTTTGCAGGGCGCGGTCTTTGGCGGCCATGGCACTGCGCGGAATGTCACATTGCTCGGCGGCGCGGCCCTGCAGGTCGGCGCCCCGGAGGCTTTGGTCGCGGAACAGTTGAACATCACCGCCGCGCTCACGCTCAACGCGGGCGCGCAGCTCAATTTCAGCATTCTTTCCGGCAATGCAAATCCGCTCGGCAGCGTGAATTCCTCGCTCAACGCGGGAAGCGTGAACATTGCCGGCGGCGCGTCGTCGGCTGTCACCATCGACTTGGACAAGCTCGTGAACGGTGTTTATAATCTGGGCAATGTCTCCGCGCTCGCCGGCGCGAAGATCACTTACTTCGGCCAGGATTTGGGCGAGCGCCAGAAAATCACTTACGAGTCAACGGCGGCATCAGGCACGCTCCTCATAAAAATCGACATGCCGGACAACGAAGTCATGCAGTGGACCGGCGCGATTGACGGCAGTTGGAATATCAACACGCGGAACTGGCGCATAGCGGCCAGCGGCTCCTCGTATTCCTTTGGCGACGGCGACAAGCTTGTTTTCGACGGCGTGGCCGATGCGGCCCATCCGGAAAACCGCGCGATCACCATCGCGGGCAGACGCATGACGCTCTCGGACATGGTTGTCACCGGCACGGCGGATTACACATTCCTCGGCGGCGCGGAGATCATCACGGACGCCGCCTCGGCGACGCCCAACATTTCAGGCAGCGCACAGGGCAAACTGCACAAAGAGGGCGCGGGCACGCTGACATTTGAAAACGCCGCCAACCAGTTCAACGGCGGCATCGAGGTGACGGGCGGCGCGGTCGCCTTCACCAAGGCCGCGCAGCTCAACACCAATGGCGCGGGCATCATGCTCGATTCGGGCACGCTCCGCGCGGCGGGCGATTTCATCGTCCTTTCGGAAGCCATCAATATCGGCGCCGGGAAATCGGGCGCGTTCGACACCGCCGGATACGCGGTTCGGTACACGGGCACGTTTGCGGCGGCGGCGAGCGGCACATTTGTCAAGACCGGCTCGGGCGCGTTTGAGATGCTGGGTGACAACTCCGCATACGGCGGCTCGATTCAAGTGGCGGGCGGCGAGTTGCTGCTTCGCAATGACGCCTTCGCGCTCACGCGGCTCGGCGGCGCGATAAACGTTGATGACGGCGGCGTTTTTGGCGGGCAGGGCGAAGTCACCGGCACCGTCACGGTGGGGCGGGGCGGCATGCTTCGGATCGGCGCTCCCGTGACGGGCAGCGAGCAGCTCACCGTTGCCGATCTTCGCATGGGCGACGGCTCGGGGATTCTTGGCGGCGGCGTGCTCGCCGGCAATATGACAATCGGCTTCGCGGCAGGTGACTTGGTGACATTGGCCAATGTCATTTCCAAGCCCGTCACGATCACCGCGACGACGGCTGGAGACGGCACGCTGGTGAAGGCGGGCGCAGGTTTGCTCACCCTTTCCGGCACTGCGCCGCTCGGGCACAGCCAGACGCGCATCGAGGGCGGCATCGTGTATATCCGCGACATAGACCCTTCAGCGATTTCATCGGTTGTTCATGCGTTTGATCTCGCGGGCGGCTGGCTGGATCTGGCGGACGTGCGCGACTTCGGCGATGTGCCTTACGATCAATGGGCAAATCTCACTTTCACGGGCAGCGCGGGCGGGGTGATCGGCTACGGCGACGAGATCAGGCTGGGGGCCGGTGATGTCGGTTTCGAAATCGGAGGCTCCGGCACGGGACGCGGCGTGTTTGTCGTCGTCGATGCCGGCACGGGCACCGCGACACTCAGCGGCAGCAGCAACTACGTGGGTTACACGCGCGTGGACAGCGGTGTGCTCAGCGTCAGTCACGACAACAATCTGGGCAACACCGACGCCGCGATCGCGGATCCGCGCGACGTCATTCTCAACGGCGGCGCGCTTCTGGTGACCGGCAATCTCACGACCACCCGCCGCATCGAATTGCGTGAAAGCGGCACTGTGTTTGTCAACGGCGGTATCAGCACGTCGTGGACGGATGTCTCCGGCACGGGCGCCTTCACGAAGGACGGCGACGGCACGCTCATCCTCTCGCGTGGCATTGAAGGTGAAAGCTACCATACCGGCGCCAAGACGGTGAACGGCGGCGTCCTTCAGGGGCGCGCCAATGTGCTCAATGGCGTGATCGTCAACAACGCCACGGTCGCGTTGAATGCGGAATCGGACGACACCAAGACGGGCGTCTTCACAGGCACGATCATTGGCGGCGCCTTCTCAAAGGTGGGCGATGGCACGGCGGACATCGCGCAAAGCGCCGTCTTCTCAAACATCAAGGCGTTCAATGTGGACGAAGGCGTTCTTACGAGCACGGGCGGGCCGCTGACGCTGGCGGCTTCGACTGCGGTCAATGTCGGCAATCGCGGCGAATTTTGGTTCCCGAAGGGCGGTTCGCTCACGGCGCCTCTTGTCACCAACGTGGGTATGATCCGCGTGGGCTTCGGGGCGGGCTCGCTCAATCCGATCGAGACGCTGACGATCAACGGCAATTACCACGGCGGCGACGCGCAAACACCCGGCAACCTCATGCTCGGCCTTGGCAAGGCGGTCAACGGGCAGGTTCTCGAGGCGGATATTTTTCACGTCAAAGGCGTTGCCTCCGGCACGACCTTCGTGAGTTTCACCCAGCCGCAGGGCGCCGAGGCGGACAATCTCGCGAATTTCGCGGACTCGCTGCCGCTTAATGTGGTGCGCGTGGATGGCGGCGGCGGAGATTTTGTCCAGTCCGGCCGCGTCACCTACGGCGTGAAGGATTATAATCTTGTGTACGATCCTTCGAACGGCACGAGCCATTGGAAGATATCGCTCGCATCTGAAATCCCCGCGATCATCGCAGTCGATGCGGCCATCATGCTTGCCAATCATGCGTCATTTGACGGCCTCTCCCAGCGCCTCGGCTCGATGGGACTGATCGACGGGTATGTGGGACGCCAGGGTTTTGATGTCTGGGCCAATGGCATCTACCGCCGCGACCGTTTTTCCGGCACCATTTACTCGGGAGCCAGGGCCGACACAAGCGGCATGCAGGCGGGCATAGACTATACCGATGCCAACCGCACCTTCGCGCTCGGCGTGTTTATCGATCGCATTTCCTCCGACACCCGGATGCCCTATGCCACGGATACGGATTCGACGACGGATGGTTTTGGCGCTTACATCACATACAGGCCCGAAAAATGGTATTTCAACCTCCTCATCCGTGTGAGCGAGGGGACGTACGAGGTGAACATCCCCCAGACGCCAACGGTTGAAACCGACACGGGCAGCGCGGGCATTTCCGTCGCCATCGGCCGCCATTACGAATTCGAGAACGGGATCACCCTGGTGCCGGAAATCCAGGCCGCATGGACGCGCACGAATGTGGACAACACCAAGGACAGGATGCCCGTGGACGGCACCGGGATCAATTTCTACGGACGCGCATACCGCATCGATCCCATCCAATCCACGACCGCGCGCGCCAGCCTGATGGCCAGCAAACTCTACAGAACCGGCAAAAAGTGGGAAATGCGCCCCTATGCGCGCATCGGATTCGCCTATGAATTCGACGGCGAGACCAACATGTCCGTGCAGACGATCGGCGAGCTGATCCGCTATAAAAACGAACTCGGCGGGGCCTGGGGCACGCTCAGTGCCGGCAGCTCGGTGCGCATGGGCGACCGGTGGGATCTGTGGGCCGATCTCGCGTGGAACTACGCCGGCAAGATCGACGGTTTCAGCGTCAACGTCGGCAGCAGCTATCGCTTCTGATCATCCGCAAACGCCATTCCTTTTATAATAAAACCCTGAACTCCGGAGCTCATTTTATGAAAAAAACAATGCACAATATATTCGGCGCGGGACTTGCAGGCTCGCTGCTGCTGATTGCAGGCGCCGGCGGTCTTTACGCTCAAGCGATGACGGATTCCCCGATGGATGCCGCCGCGACTGCGCCGGCGCCCGTTGCGACGCCGTCCGCGGTGCAGGAGAGGGGGAGCGACGAAGCGGAGGATGTGGTGCTATTGGATACATTTCACGTCAGGACCAGCAAGGAGCGCTCCTATCTTGGTTCTGAAACGACGGCGGGCACGCGCATTGTCGCCGACATTATCGAGGTGCCGTTTTCCATCCAGACATTGTCCAAGGATTTCATGGACGATTTCCAGCTCTTCAGCATTGACGAGCAGGCGGCGTACATCGGCGGCATGGCGCCCGGTGATCCGGCGACGGGCATAGGCGGCTCCACGCTGCGCGGTTATTCCGTGCCGTATTTCCGAAACGGCTTCCGGCGGACCCAGCAGCCGGAATCGAACAGCATCCGCCAGATGGAAGTCGTGCGCGGGCCGCAATCGGCGCTGTTCGGCCGCGCCGCGCCCGGCGGTGTCGTCAATTTTCTTTCCAAGAAACCGCAGACGAAGTTCAAAACCGGCGCCACCGCGATTTACGGTTCCTATGATTACCAGAGGGCAAGCGCCTATGTGACAGGCCCGCTCGTTCGCGGGAAATTATATTATCGTATCGACGCCGAGTATTATGATTTCGAGAGAAACTCGGATTTTTATTTTGACAGGACTGTGAATTATTCCGGCGGGATTACATACAAAATAAGCCAGGACACATCGGTCTCCATCGAGTTCGAGCACACGGACAAGCTGATGAATGACTATGTCGCCGCCGTCACTTATATAGATCGAAGCGGGGCCGATCTGATACGCATTCCCATCTATTTGTATCCTGACGAGCAGGTCGCCGAGCGGCTTATGAAGTTCAACGCCAACGGCTCCGAGCGCCGCAACAGCCGCGAGGTGGATTCATATTACGTGCAACTGGAGCATCGTTTTGCGCCCGACGTGAATATGCGCGTCAATTTTGGCTATTCGAAGCGCAACTACTGGCGGCATTCCCTGTCCGAGCTCACGACCTGGGATCCGCAGCAAAACATCTGGGGCGTCCAAAGCGGCGATCCCACGCAGAAAGGCTATCGCTCTAGCGCCGTCCATTATGAATACGATTACGATGAGTACGGCGTCCAGATCGACTTCACAAAAAACTGGAGGACGGCGATCAAGCAGCAATCGCTCCTGACTTTCGATTATTTCCGGCACAAACAAAGTCAGATGGAGTGGGAGTTGAAGGACGATTCGACCGGAGCCGCGCTCAAGAACGCCATCATGGCGATGGGATTGACGGAAGCGGAGTATAATACGATTTGGCGCACGCCCGATCCCTTCAATCTTGATCCCCGGTATTCGCTAACGCCCTCCTTCAGCGCGCCCGGCTGGGTGCCGCGCGCGGGCAGCACCATTCAGGAGAGCATGTATACCGGCATTTTTGATTCGGACCTGCTCACTTACGGGGCGCTGCTGAACCATTCGATGTCATTGCTGGATGACAAAATGTATCTGATCGGGACCATTCGTCAGGATTTTTCGGAGATCAAGCGGCAGTATCCTTTGAGTCCGCTCAAGGCGATGCGTGATGCCACCGGCAATGTGCGGGCGATGTCTTACAGCGCGGGCGTTTCCTACGCTTTGTTGGACAAGCGCGTGGTGGCCTTTGTCAGTTATGGGAAGTCCTTTGATCCCAATCCGACGGTCGATCCGAACGTCGGAGAAGTTTATGGAAACTTGAGGGCGAAGGGTGTCGATGGCGGCATCAAGGGAATCCTGCGCGGCGCCAGGAATAGCGTGTTTCGTTATACTGTTTCGCTTTATAAAATCACCCAGGAAAACGAAACCGTCCGCAATCCGGAGTCGGAAAACAATCCCAACGACAAATCGATTCCCTACTATATCGACGGCGGCTCGACCGAGGGCAAGGGGCTCTCCATCGAAGCCGGCGGCGACAACCTCCTCCTGCGCGGCCTGAGCATCACGGGCAATGCTTCATGGATCGGGAAGGACTATGTGAAATTTCCCGGACGCGACGATCCTTCAAAACCCAATTATGTTATCGGCACCCGCGCTCTCAACATACCTGCGAGGACGCTGGGCGTGGCGCTGTCCTACCGGCCCCAGTTCAAGTGGGTGCGCGGGTTCAACTTTGGCGTCAGTTACACTTATGCCACGGAACGTGTTCGCACCCTGTATACTGAAAAGACATCAAGCGCCATGGCGAGCGCCACGCGTTACACGCCGCCTCAGGAAACATGGAACATGTTCGCCGGCTACAGCCGCACGTTTAAGAAAAAATACAACCTGTCGATGACCATCAATGTATTGAATGTGTTCGACGACATGAGAATCACCCCGAGCTCCTACTGGCCCAATGGCCGCGAGATCAGGGGCACGGTGCGATTCGAATTTTAATGCGCCGATCCACTTTCACCTTCACCCGCGAATCAACGTTTGAACAGCAACAATCTTTAAGCCTGCCGGCATCAGCCAGGCCTTTGCCATAAAATCATAAAACCTCGGCCCCATGAAAGCACACACAACCTTTGATCCCATGCGTCTCATGACTTTTCGAAATTTTTTTCCGATGTCGTTTTTGCTCGTCTCCCTGCTGGTCTTTGCTGCGGGGATTCCGTCCCCGGTTCGCGCGCAAACCGTCAACGCCAAGGTGATGGTTGATTTTAACGGCTACGTTCCCGGCGCCATTTACAGCGGGCCTTCTTCCACCCAGCCGCTGGGCATCGACGTGGGTTTTGCGGCGACCGCCGATCATTGGGAAGGAGCCACGAATCCGGTGCAGGTGGTGACCGGATCGCTCGCGCTCGATTATCCGACGAACTACGCGATTGTGCAGCAGACCGGCTCGTCGTCCATGGTGGCGCGTATCACATTCAGCACTCCCGCCACCGCCCTCCGCCAGCAGTATCGCACTCTGGCCGAGCCCATGGTCGGCACGATTTGGGGCAGTTTTCTCATGCGCCAGAGCAAAACGGAGAGCGAGGGCGCCTCGGTTTATCAAATGACCGGCCTCACTTTTAACATAGGCACCAATACGGTTGATATCGGGACGGCGGCTGCGGGCAACAAACGGCGCATTTTTGCGATTGGCTCCACGCTGGCCATCAGCAGCAACAGCGGAACAATCACCGGAGCTCCGACAGTGGAGGTGCCCGATCAGTACGCCGCAAATGAAACCGCGCTGACGCTGTTCCGCTACAACACCAGCACCAAGCAGCTCGATGTATGGGTGGATCCCTCGCTTCCCTCGCATCCGGTGCAGCTTTCGACGGTCTCCGCCGCGTGGTCGGGCACTTGCGACCTGCTCGGCACGGGATCGCTGTCGATACTGGGCATCGGCGGCAATTATTATGTCGATGGCGGCAAGAGCGGTGATCTCGACGCGATCCGGCTCGACAATACGGGCGACGCTTATTTCGCCGTCACTGGCATCAGCAAATTCGCGCCGGTCGATCTGGTGACCGCGCCGGTCGTCGCGGATTTTAACAATTGCAACCTCGGCAGCCTGAACGGGCAGGGCGGAGGCGCCGGGTTTGCCGCGAGCGGTTCATGGGCTGCGGGAACGAGCGTCTTGGTCGTCATTGCCGAGGATTTGGTACCACCGGCCTCAACCCGTTACGCGGTCACGCAACCGTCGGTAAATCCGCGCAGTGTGCAGGCGGGAAACGTATCGGCTCTCTATATCCGGCAGCAGCACCGCGCCCTGGAAACACCGCTTTCCGGATCTGTTTGGGGCAGTTTTCTGGTTCGCAATGCAAACGCCGTCCAAAAGACCGGAATCACATTCAACCTTGTGGCCGGAAGCGGAAGCTTGGACGCCGCCGCCAACCAGGTGCGCTGGCTTTATGCGAACGGCACGTCGCTGGAATTGCGCTCGAACACGGCGAATGCGAGCGGCCCCGTGGAAAACATCCCGAACGTGTTTGCGCTGAATGAAACCGCCCTCGTGTTGTTCAATTATGACACCGCGGCAAAACGCATCAGGGTCTGGGTGAATCCGGTGCTCCCCGACAGCGCCGCCGGGCTTTCCTCGCTTGCGCCGGTTTATGACAGCGGCGCCGTGGAGTTCGATCTCTTCGGAGGCTCGAACCAGCTCAGCACGATCGGCGTCATGGGCAATACGCCGCCTGAGACGGCGTACAAAAGCGGTGTTCTCGATGCCCTGAGGCTGGCTTCCGGGGCGAACGGCTATTACGCGGTCACCGGTCTGCCGGTGCCGCCGGAGATTCTCGCATCGCCGGAAACACAATCGATTCTGGAGGGCGGAACCGCGTCGTTCACTGTCAGCGCGACGGGAAACTGGGGCTTGTCGTATCAATGGTTGCGTGCCGGCACGGCGCTCCCGCTCGCGACGGGCGGCACGCTGACAATCACAAACGCGCAGGCGTCGGACGCCGGCGAATACCGCGTGGTCGTGATCAACAGCGGCGGCATCGGCATGGCGGTTTCCGCGCCGGCAAATCTAATCGTCGGCCAGGCCGTTCCGCTGGAAATCCTGAGCGGCCCCACGATCCAGCCTTCCTCAACAGTGGCATCGGGCACGACGGTTTCGATGGTGGTGACGGGCACCGGCACCGAGCCCTTGTCCTATCAATGGCTCAAAAGCGGCTCCAACATTGCGGGAGCCACGTCCGGCACTTATACAATCGGTTCGGTGGCGGTCGCTCATGCCGGCGATTATTCGGCGCGGTTGAGCGATGGCACCGGCACATCCGTGTATTCGGGCACCGTCACGCTCACTGTGCTTGGCCCGCCGGTGATCACCGCGCAGCCCCAGTCGCGGACGGCATACAAAGGCGAAAGCGCCACCTTTACAGTGAGCGCCACCTGCGCAAGTCCAATGACCTATCAATGGTATCATGGCGGCACAGCCATTGCCGGCGCCACGGACGCATCGTATATAATTCCGAGCGTCGACAGCGCCGATGCCGGCGCGTATCGTGCCAGGGTATATAATGCGGATTATACAACTTATTATGTGGATTCCTCGAACGCGACGCTGACGGTGAAATTTGTGGACGTTGGAAGCGCGCCCGTAAACGCGGATTTCAACGACTGCAACGCCCCTGCGAATGGACGCCTCGACAATGCGGCCAATGACAACACCGGTGTTGGTTTTTCGAATATCAAATGGGAAGGCAATTCCGGCGTTCCTTGCATAGCGTATGAGGACTTGGTTGCGCCTGCGTTCACGCGCTATGCGATCGCACAGGCGGGCAATCCGCGCAGTGTGTGGGGCAACAACAGCGGCGCCAACATCATCCGGCAGGGATACCGCACGCTGACGTCGCCGTTGTCCGGAACGGTTTGGGGCAGCTTTCTGGTAAACAACGGCAACGCGACCCACATGACCGGCGTCACCTTCAATCTCGTGGGCGGGGCCAATGGCGTCATCAGTGAAACCGCCAACAACACCCGCTGGTTATATGCCCGGGGCACTTCCCTGGTTGTGCGTTCGAACACGGGGGCGGAGGCTGCCAATGTCCCCGGTGTGTTCACCTTCGGCCAGACCGCGCTGGTACTGTTCTCCTACGACACCGCGGCCAAGAAACTCAATGTGTGGGTAAACCCGGTGCTCACCGATACGACGGAAGGCATGGACTCCGTCGCTCCCACCTACACCAGCGGCGCCACGCCGCTCGAGCTCTTTGGCACGGAATTTCCAAATGGCGCGCTGGGCCGGATCGGCGTGATGATTTCCGCCGGCCAGACCTCCCCGACCAATGCCGGCAAAATCGATGCGATCCACCTCAGCTCCGGAGCGAATGGCTACTACGACGTTGTCGGTTTCCCCAAGCGCCCCATCATTCTTACTCAGCCTGCGTCGCAAGTGATCGATTATGGCCAGCCCGCCGCCTTCACTGTTTCCGCCACCGGGGTGGGCGAGCTCGCCTACCAATGGCGGCACAGCGGCACCGACATACCTGCGGCCACCGGCACGACGTTCAGCATTGCCAGCGCGCAACCGCTCGACAGGGGGCACTATGACGTGGTTGTTTCGCATCGCTATGGAGCGGGCTCCGTGACCTCGAACACGGTTTCCCTCCTGTTCAGGGATGAGGTCGTTCCGCTCTCCGTCACTTCGCTCCAGTTGATTCCTTCCTCGACCGTGCACACGGGCACGGCGGTCTCCATGATCGCCACCGGCACCGGCACCGATCCGATTACGTATCAATGGTTGAAAAACGGCACGACCATTTCCGGCGCGACATCGGGCACCTACACCATCGATCCCGTCAGCCCGGCCGACACCGCAGCCTATTCCGTGAGGCTCAACGACCTCGCGGGCGTTCCAGTCGTTTCGGGCACGCTTTCGCTCTCGGTGCTGGGTCCGCCGATCATCCTGACGCAGCCCGTCAGCCAGACGGTCATGGGTTCCAGCAGCGTGTCCTTCTCCGTATCGGCGACGTGCGTCAGTCCGATGGCATATCAATGGTATCTCGATTCGGTCGAAATCCCGGGCGCAACCGCCGCGACCTACGGCATCCCGCGTGCGCAGATGCGTGACGCCGGCGACTATTCGGTAAAAGTGTCCGATGCCGATTATCCGCAATACTACACATTCTCCTCCACCGCCGCGCTCACCGTGATTCCGGTGGACACGCGCCAGGCTGCGGTAATCGCCGATTTTAATGATTACCCCAATGTGAATACCGACATCAAACTCGTCGAAAACACCGGCTCCGGATTCTCCGAGACGAAATGGGGCACGCAAACCGGCGCCATCCAAACCATCGCCGGCGACCTCGTTCCGCCGTCCGCCACGCGCTACGGAATCCGCCAGCCCGTGGATGCCCCCAATGCGCCGCGCAGCGTTTACCTCAACAACACCGGCGCGATGATGCGGACGCAGGAACGCTCGCTCGCCACGCCGCTTTCCGGCGTGGTGTGGGGCAGCTTCCTCGTCAACAACAGCAATGCCGAGCACCGCAGCGGCGTGACCTTCAATCTCAACCAGACCGCCGGCACGATCAGTGATACGAGCGGCCCGTTCATGCGCTGGATACACGCCAAGGGCACTTCGCTCGTCATCTATTCCAGCGGCACGAATGCCACCGCTACGACGGCGAAGGACACGGTGACGATTCCCGGCGCGTTTATTCTCGGCCAGCCCGCGCTCGTCGTCTTTTCCTACGACACCGCCGCGCAAAAACTCAATGTGTGGGTCGATCCCGCGCTCACTGACAAAGCCGGGGATTTCGCTTCGGTGCGGCCCGCCTACACGAGCGGCGACACACCATTCGATCTTTTTGGCGAGAGCAGGACGCTCTCCCGCATCGGCGTCGTGATCGGCACGATCAACGGAACATCCCCCGGCAATTCGCCCGTGTTCGACTCGCTCCGGCTCAGTTCCGGCGCAAACGGCTACTACGATGTCACCGGCATCTCCGTCCCGCCGACGATTCTCACACAACCCGCGCCCAAGACCGCGGTGAGCCGCGGCGCGAACGCCACGCTGACTGTTTCGGCAACGGGTGTCGGGCCGCTTCTGTATCAGTGGACATTCTGGGGCACCGCTATCCCCGGCGCGAACGCCGCGTCGCTTGCGATCTCCAATGTTCAGGCCGGAAATGTCGGCGAATACCAGGTCATCGTCACCAACGACGGCGGCCCCGGCTCGGTGGCATCCGACAAAGCCGTGCTGCTTGTCAGCGAGGATGTCGTTCCGCTCGCGATCACGCAGCAACCCTCGCTCACGCCGTCCACCGTTGTTGACGGCACGCCGGTGTCGCTTTCCGTGACGGCGGTCGGCACGCCTCCGATCAAGTATCAATGGCGCAAAAACGGCGTCGCCATCGAAGGCGCGACGGGCGGCGCGTTTGAGCTTGCGTCCGCGCGCGTGGAGGACAGCGGCGATTACGATGTTGTCATCACCGACCTGGCCCTCGGCAAAGTCACATCGGCCGTTGTCCCGCTGCGCGTCCAGATTCCGCCGTCGATCATCACCCAGCCGCAAAATGCCACGAGTTATGAAGGCGGCCCCGCGACCTTTGTCGTCGAGGCGCTCGGCACCGACATCACGTATCAATGGAAGCGCAATGGAACTCCGGTTGCCGGCGGCACGAACGCGACGCTCGCGTTGAACAATCTCACCGCCGCGGACAACGGCGCGACCTACATGGTCGTCGTTGCCAACAGCGTCGGCTCCGTGGACTCCGCATCCGCCGCGCTCACACTCAAAGGCTCGACCAAGCCGCCGCAGTCCGGTTCGGCCGTCTCCACCGGCGACGCGACCATCGAAAACGGCTCGAACTCCACGACGAATTTGAACGGTTCCGGCCTGATCGTCGCCGCTTCCGGCACGACGGACGGCGCGCGCAAGAGCTATCTCTCGTTTGATCTGCCGCTCGCCGTCGAATCCGAGGACGCCGCAAGCGCATCCCTCGCGCTCACGCTTGGCAACGCCCCGTTTATCGCGACCGGCACGGCCGCGATGCCTCCGAAAAATCCCGTGCGTCTTCGTCTGCATGGCATCGTAAACAGCAACGACACCTGGACCGAGAATGCGATCACTTGGGACAATGCGCCTGCTGCGGCAAACTCGCAGACCGCGCCCGGCGCCGGAACAGTGCCGCTCGCCGAGGTCACTGTTGACGTGGCGTCGCGCAATGCCGGCGATACCGTCACCTTTGCCGATGCGCGCATCGCCCAGTTTCTCAATTGGGCAGCCGGACGCCGCGGCGATCTTTACGGCAGCGGCCTCGCCAGCGACGCCGACCACCGGGTCACGTTTGTCGTCACTTCCATCGACGAGGGCCCGGAGTTTGCCGGCGTGCGTTTTGCCGACAAGGAAACCGGCGGCGCCGCCGCGCCGTCGCTCGCATTTCAAGTCGGTGCGCCGTCCGCAACCACGGCTGCGAAGCTCGAAAACGACCGTTATGTCGTGACTCTCGCCAGTGACCGCGGCGTTGACGTGAAAGACAAGACCACCGGCGCCACGGCGCACTTCTCCGCCGCTTTTGAGGTCGTGCACAATGACGCGGATCCGGAGTTTGCCTATGCCGAGACGGGTGTTTCGGCGATGGCCACGAGCGGAACGATACGAATCTCGCTGCCGACATGGAAATCGTCGGGAACCCCCGCGCATGATTATGGCGCGGCGGACGGCACCCGTGTTTCGCTTTCTCCCAGCCATGCGACGGTCAGCGACGGACGCATCATGTGGCGCTTTGCCCCGGGCGCGGTCGCCATCGCCGGATTCCATGCATCCCTCGATCTGCCCGCGGGCGCTGCGGCGCCGCGTTTGCGCTGGACGCTTTCGCCGGCGGCTTCGCGTTACCATGCGGTCGCATTTGCAGGTCTGCCCGCCGTGGCCAACGACAATGTGAACACTTTCTACATGCCCGGAATTTGGAACGAACGGCGTTTCCCGGATAAGCAATATGTCATCGATGAAGTGCGCGCAACGACGCCCGCCGTGCTGCGCCAGCTTTCGGGCGAAACCGTCGTCGCCGGTGTTGCCGTCGATCCGTTTGAAATTCCGAACCGTGTTTCCGCAACGAAGGCCGATCGTTTCAACACCAGGCACAACTCGCTCTTCGGCCTCGCGACAAACACGCCGGACAGCGCCAAAAACGTCCCGACCGTCATCGCGCCGCTCTACGGCTCGGCGGGTTCGCTGACGGATGGCACGCAATCCTTCTCCGTTCGCCTCATGGTCCGGGATGGTTCGCTCGACGATGCCGTTCGCGACGTTGTCACCAATGTTTACGGCTTCCACGATTACCGCCGGAACCTCGCAGGCGGCTCGCTCAACACCGCGCTCGACAATCTTTTCGATTTTCTCCTCGACGAAACTGTCGATCCGGAGACGGGCAAGCCGACCGGCTACAGCTACTGGCTCGAAAACGAAAAGGCCAACAGCTACCAGAACGACAAGCCGGGTTACGCGCGTTTCCAATCCGCCGCCACGGCGCTCAGCCTTGCGATGGTGCGCGACGACCCTGCCTATTACGAAAAACGCGCGCTTCCCACGATCGAGTATTTCATTTCGCGCGACAATCAGATCACCAAAATCGACGGCTACGATCCCGAGTACCCGATGGGCGGCCCCGTAAAGGCATACGGCTCGGCGGATTTCTTCACGCTGCTCGCCCTGACTGGCGGACGCACAAGCGCTTTCAGCGTCCTCGCGGATCAGGCCTGGACAAAATCCGACGGCGGCTCGACGCCGCTCCTGTCGCTCTTCGGCGACAACGATGTGCTGACCCGCGATCAGACTTACAGGTTCGCCCATCAGGCGTGGTATTCGTTCGTCGCGGGCTACCGCGCCACGGGCAATGACGCCTATCTCAAAAAAGCCCGGGCCATTGCCGACAATTACATCAAGTTCCGCTACACTGACGGCCCCGCCGCCACCTTCGGCGATGTTCCCGGCGGCTTCTGGAATCAAATCGCCGGGCGCTGGGATTTGTTGCTGGAGATGTATGAACTGACCGGCGATGCCGCCTATGCCGAAAACGCCATGAAGGCGATGGACGGCTTTGTGCGCCATCTGCATTTCGCCCCGGCGTTGAACGATCTCAGCGTGGACGGCGCGAGTGCGATCACCCCGTCCGTCAAATCCTGGATGGTGTCCGAGGTGGGCTTGCCCTCGGAAGCGAGCGATACGTCCTCCGGCCATCGCGCCATCTTCATGGGCGCATACGCCGCGCCGTCGCTCATGCGCGTGGCGGGCCTGACAAGCGATCCGTTTTATGCGGCGGTTTCGCGGTCCACCATTGTCGGACGCTGGCTTAATTATCCCGGCTACACAATCCGCAGCCGCTACAAGGCCGACGTGCTCGGCGCCGATTATCCATTGCGCTGGTTCTCCGACTACCAAGGCACGAGCGCGCATTACAACCACCCGGCGATGCTCGCCGCGTTTGGCATCGATTTTCTCATGTCCGATGTCGAATACAAATCGGCCCAGGCGATTCGTTTCCCATACCAGATCAGTGATTCGAGAATCTACTTCCGGGGCCGCGCGTTTGGCGCCGCCGCGGGGGAATTTTATGGCGAGTCGGGCGTCTGGCCCTGGATGCCTCGCGGGCTTGTCACGCTCGCGGGGGAAAACGCGGCGCAGCTCAATTACGTCGCCGGCCGGGGCAACGGGCGCCTCTACATCGCGTTCATGAATCAATCGGCGAACGCTGTCACCGCGACTGTTTCGCTCCGCGCGGACAAGGTTCAGCTCGCGCCCGGCGCGCGCATGCGCGTGTGGATCGACAACGCGTTTCAAGGCTACGGCGCCTTCAACAATGCCGTGACGACTGTCACGGTTTCGCCGGGCGGCATCACTGCCATCGCCATCGACGACGCCGCTCCGGCGCTTGCCCTTCAGTCGGATTACGAGCACGGGCACGGAAAGGCGTTGCCGGCGGAGAGCTTCAGCCAGCGCGCCGATCTGCAGCTTGGCCGTGTGACGGGTGTGGTAATCTCCGTTTCTCCGTCGCGCCAAAGCGCCTATGTCTATCTTGAGGCCGGCACGGACGTGATCACTTCCGCCACGTTGAAATACAGTATCAACGGCGGCGCCGAGCAGACGGTCGTCAAGGCCGCGTATCCGTTCGAGTTCAGCGTGCCGCTGCCGGGCGATGCCCAATACTTCACCTATTCGGTCACGGGCGAACCGGCCGGGGGCGGCGCTGCCGTAGGCGGGTTGGAAGACACGCTCTATCTTGCCACGCCTCCGCTTATCACGCGTCATCCGGAAAGCATTTCCGTGAACAGCGGCGAGCCCGTGCTCTTCAGCATCGATACGGACGATCCCGGCGGCCAGTACACCTATCAATGGTTTAAGAATGATGTTCCGATTCCAAACGCTCGTTCGTCGTCCTACGGATTCATCGCCACGATGGCCGACGATGGTGGCGAATACTATGTCGTGGTCACAAAGGGACTCATAGACGTTGTCAGTGATCCCGCCACGCTCACCGTGATCCCGAAGCCGGATGTGGTCATTACGACACAACCCGCCGGCGAAGCGCTTCCCGCGGGCACGCCGCACACGCTCGGCATTGTTGCGGAAAATGCGGAGGGTTACCAATGGTATAAAAACGGCCAGCCCATCCCCGATGCCACTGCAAGCACGCTTGCCCTCGCGGGCGCGGAATACGAAAGCGGCAGCTACCATGTCGTCGTGCACGGCATGGTGGGCGGCGTTTTCGGGTCGCTGGCCAGCGATATCGTCACAATGACCTTCACTCCGGTCGCAGGCGCGCCGCGTATCACTGTCCAGCCGCAGGGCAAGGCCGTCACCGCCGGCTCGGCGTTCACACTCTCGGTCACGGCGACCGGCGCGGCTTCGTATCAATGGTACCGCGACAACATCGCCATCCTTGGCGCGACCACTTCCGTCCTCGCGCTTCCGGGTGCGCAATCGGATGATGGCATTTATCACGTCGTGGCTGCCAACAATGTCGGAAGCACCGTCAGCGCCCGCGCTGTCGTCACCGTGATGCCGAACCCCGTGCAAATCACGGTGCAGCCCGTCGGCGGCATTGTGCAACACGGCTCGCAGCACATACTCTCCGTCACTGTGAGCGGCGAGGCTGAATACCAATGGCGCAGGGACGGCGTGCCGATACCCGGAGCCACGTCCTCCACGCTTGTAATCTCCGGGCTTCCCTCGGATGCGGGCATTTACGACGTGATCGTCATCACGCCCGTTGGCACGATTACCAGCGGCGCGGTAACAGTGACGATCACGCCGAACCCTGACAGCCGGTTCGCGCAATCTTCCGCGATCGCGATGGACGCCGCCGGCGTCCTCTACGTCGCCGATTCCGCGCGCCACGTCATACAGGCGGTTTCGAATGCCAGAAACGTCTCTGTGTTTGCCGGCGCGCTTGATGCGGCTGGTTCCCTCGACGGCGCCGGCCTCTCAGCGAGGTTCAACAAACCCGCCGGCCTCGTCGTGCGCAGCGGCACGCTCTATGTCGCCGATGCGGGCAACAACGCCATTCGCACGGTCTCGATTCCCGGCGCCTTGGTGTCCACGCTCGTGTCCGGTGCGAACTCCGACGCGAGCAAGCGCCTCTCCAATCCCGGGGCCATCGCCGTTGATTCCGCAGGCAATGTTTACATCGCCGACACGGGCAACAACGTCATCCGCAAAGTCGACGCATCCGGCACCCTGTCCACGATTGCGGGCGCGCCCGGCGTCTCCGGCACAACCGACGCCAGCGGCACGCTCGCGCGCTTCAACGCGCCCTCCGGCCTTGCGATTTTCGAAACCGGAAACAGCGGCACACTCTATATCGCGGACACCGGCAATAACACGCTGCGCGCCATCTCGCTCGGCAACGGCGCGGTCTCGACGCTTGCCGGCCGGCCTGCCGTCGCCGGTTGCGAGGACGGCGCGGGCGCCGCGGCGCTCCTCAATGCGCCCCGCGGCCTCGTCCTCGACGGACCCGATCTCTACTTCGTGGACACGGGCAATTCCATCATTCGCAGATATGCGGGCGGCGCCGTTTCCACTGTCGCCGGCTATCCCGGAATCGGCAGCCTCCCCGGCGTGCCGGGCTTCAAGGACGGCAACGGTACGAACGCATGGTTCGACCATCCCGAGGACATCACGATCGCGCCTGACGGCACGCTCTACGTGGCCGATACTGGCAACCGCGCGCTCCGTTCAATCGACGTCAACGACCGTGTCGCCACGCTCGCCATCACAGCCACGACCAGCGGCAGCACAACACCCCCGCCATCTTCCGGCGGCGGAGGCGGAGGTGGTGGAGGCGGCGCGCTTTCGCCCTGGCTCCTCCTTGCGCTGGCAGCCCTCGCGGGTGTGCGCAGGCTCGTGATTGCCCGCGGCAAATAATCGCACTCGGTCGGCGGAAAAAAACATGTGGACTGGAAAACCGGGCGCGGCGGCTTCATGATGGCACGCCGCCCGCCCTCAATCTTCTGGTTCGGAGTTTCGAGAGCCATCCAATCAGCAGCGGCTTTGCGACTGGGATTGATGCAAGTTGCGCTATTGCTGATGCCTTTATTCCTCGTTCGCAATCAGGCTCGTGACGACGGAAAAATCCTCCAGGGTCGTCGTGTCGCCTTTCACTTCTCCTCCGGCGGCGATTTCCTTCAGGATGCGACGCATGATTTTTCCGCTGCGCGTCTTCGGCAATGCGGCGGTGAACCGGATTTGGTCCGGCTTGGCGATCGGGCCGATTTCCTTGCCGACATGCGCGCGCAGCTCCTCTTTCAACTTATCGCATGGCTGCAGGCCGGCCTTCAGCGTCACGAATACCACGAGCGACTGGCCCTTCAAGTCATCGGGCTTGCCCACGGCGGCGGCCTCGGCGACGGCGTGATGCGATACGAGCGCGCTTTCGATTTCCGCCGTTCCGATGCGATGGCCGGAGACGTTGAGCACGTCGTCAATGCGGCCGACGATCCAGAAATAGCCGTCCTTGTCCTGGCGCGCGCCGTCGCCTGTGATGTAACAATCGCCATTGCCGAGGAGCGGGCTCCAATACGCTTTCCTGAAGCGCGCGTCGTCGCCCCAGAGCGTGCGCAGCATCGAGGGCCAGGGTTTTGTGATGACGAGTTTGCCGCCCGTGTTGCGCGGGACTTCACGGCCCTCGTCATCGACGATTTTTGGCGCGGCGCCGAAGAAGGGCAGGGTGCCGCTGCCGGGTTTGAGCGGTGTCACGCCGGGAAGCGGCGTGATCATGATCGAGCCGGTTTCCGTCTGCCACCACGTATCCACGATTGGGCAGCGTTTTTTTCCGATGAGCGTGTAATACCACATCCAGGCCTCCGGATTGATGGGCTCGCCCACGCTGCCGAGCAGGCGCAGCGAATCGAGGCGGTGGCGCAGCACGTAGTTGTCGCCCCAGCGCATGAAGGCGCGGATCGCGGTCGGCGCCGTGTAGAGGATCGTGATGCCGTGGCGGTCGATCATGCGCCAGAGGCGGTCCGGCTCCGGCTGGTTTGGCGCGCCTTCGTAGATAAATACGGTGGCCCCGTTGGAGAGCAGCCCGTAGACGACGTAGCTGTGTCCCGTCACCCAGCCGATGTCGGCGGTGCAGAAGTAGCGGTCGTTTTCCTTGAGGTCGAAAACGTAATACGCGCTCAGTTTTGCGCCGAGAAGATAACCCGCGCTTGTGTGTAGCACGCCCTTGGGTTTCCCGGTGCTGCCGCTCGTGTACAAAATATACAGCGGGTGCTCGCTGTCGAAGGCCTTTGCCTCGTGCCGGTTCGGAGCGCCCTCCCATGCCTCGTGCCACCACACGTCGCGGCCATTGTGCATGTGCACGGCGTTTTTGCAGCGGCGCAGCACGAGCACGGTTTGCACGCTCGGCGCGCCTTCGAGCGCCTTGTCCACCGTGGCCTTGAGCTCGACGACTTTTCCGCGGCGCCAGCCGCCGTCGGCGGTGATGACGAGCCGCGCCTTGCAATCGTTGATGCGGTCCTTGAGCGCCTCGGCGCTGAAACCGCCGAACACGACCGTGTGCACGGCGCCGATGCGCGCGCATGCGAGCATGGCGATGATCGCCTCCGGCACCATGGGCAGGTAGATCGCCACGCGATCGCCCGCCACGATCCCGAGGTTTTCAAAAACATGCGCCAGCCGGTTTACGTGAAACAGCAGCTGCCGGTAGGTGATCGTGCGCACATCGCCCGGCTCGCCCTCGAAAATGATCGCGGCTTTGTTTTCGCGCGCCGTGCCCATGTGGCGGTCCAGACAGTTCTCGGCGACATTGAGTTTTCCGCCCGCAAACCACTTCGCGTGGGGCGGCGACCACTTCAGGACATCGCGAAACGGCTTCCGCCACACAAGCTCCTTGAGAGCCTGCGTCCGCCAAAAACGCTCTGGGTTGTTGACAGACTCCGCATAAAGCTTCTTATATGTCGCCTGATTTCCAAGATTTGCTTGGCGCTGAAATTCGGCCGAAGGCCTGAAAATCCGGTTTTCCCGGGATACTGAGATAATGGTTTCGTTCGACACGTTTGGTGTAGCTGATTGTTGGATTGGAGAGCCCCGTATTTGTAAAAACGCGCTCCACATTCCGACATGGGAATCACCCGTCAACTCATCCGAATATTTTTATAACTTTTTGAATATAACGAATTTGTAACATAATGGACACAGCAGATACTCCCGCATCAACCGCGCCTGAAAACGCGTCCACGCAACTTCCCGCAGCCGCCGCAACGCAGCCTCCCGCGCCAAAGCCGGAGACGCCCGACAACACCATTCGTGTCGAAGGCGTGCTCGACATCGACACGCAGAAAGGCGGCAACGGCCAGCTCCTCGACCTCGCCCGCTACGGGAAACGCCGCCCGACAGACGTCTTTGTGCCCAAGGAATTGATACGCCGCTTCAAGCTGCGCACCGGCATGATGATCACCGGCACGGCGTATCCCGCCGAGGGCAAGTTCCCGAATCCAAAGATGAAGTTCATCGAAAAAGTCGACGGCCTCGACATCGATGAACGCCGCGCGAAGTTCGATTTCAATTCGCTCACGACCGTCTCGCCCGACAAAATGCTCCGCATGGAAACGAAGGACGAGCGCATGACCACGCGCGCCGTCGATCTTTTCTGCCCCGTCGGCAAAGGCACCCGCGGCCTCATCGTCGCCCCGCCGCGCACCGGCAAGACCACGCTCCTGCGCGACATGGCGCTCGGCGTCCTCGAAAACAACCCCGAATGCCACGTGATGATCCTCCTTGTTGACGAACGCCCCGAGGAAGTCACCGATTTCAAGCGCTCCGTCGCCGCCGAAATCTGGGCCTCGTCCAACGACGAACAGCTCGAAAACCACATCCGCGTGGCCGACCTTTGCATCGAGCGCGCCAAACGACTCGTTGAAACCGGCAGGCACGTTGTGCTCTTTCTCGACTCGATCACGCGCCTCGCCCGCGCGCACAACAACGCGCGCCACGGCGGCAAAACCATGTCGGGCGGCATCGATTCGCGCGCCATGGAAAAACCGCGCCAGCTCTTTGCGGCCGCGCGCAACACCGAGGAAGCCGGCTCGCTGACCATCGTCGCCTCCGTGCTCGTCGAAACCGGCAGCCGCATGGACGACATCATTTTCCAGGAGTTCAAAGGCACCGGCAACATGGAGCTCGTGCTCGACCGCAAGTGCGCCGAGATGCGCCTCTGGCCCGCGATCAACATCGCCAGCTCCGGCACCCGCCGTGAGGAACTCCTCATCGACCCCAAGGATTTGGATTCGATTCACTTCTTCCGCCGCGCCCTCGTGCAGCAACGCATTGAGGAAGCCACCGAGACGATGATCATGCGCCTCTCGAAAACGAAGAGCAACGAGGAGTTCCTCAAACTCATCGCGCGGTAGTGCATGGCTTCGAGCAAATCCCCGAATAACGCGTGCGACAGGGAAGGGCGGCTTTCTTGCCGCCCGACGAGGCGAAGCCCCGCCAAAAGCACCGGTGCGGAGATTCGGATTCCGCCAAGACACGCGCTGTTTTTGCTGCTTCTGTTTCTTTTCGCCTTCCCGTCCGCCCTCCCTGCTTTTTCGGCGGGCGATTACGACACCGTTCTTGTTCCCAAGATAAAAACCTCGGTCTACATTGGCAGCGTCACGCTTACCATGACGCCGCTGAAGCGCGGTCCCGACGAAATCTACGCCGCCGGCTACAAGGCCGCGGTCGTGCCGTTTTTCATGTTCAATGAAAGCGGCGGTTTCCGCATCACATTCACGAACGAGCAGCTCGCGCGGCTCGAACGGGGCGAGCGGGTCGAGTTTTCCGGCGACGGCCAAAACAAAAGCGGTTCGCCGCGCCCAATCACCGGCCATGTGACCGCCGACGCCCCCGGCGCCAAAACCGGCAAAATCAAGGTGCGTGTTTTTGTGACGAAAAAAATCGCGCTCGTTTTTGACTCGACCTACGAATTTGCCGCAACGGCAGAACCGGCTCCCGCCGTCGCCGCCCCGCCATGAAACGCCGGGAAAGGACGGGTTGAGTGGCACGGGCATCCTGCCCGTGTGGCGCATTGGACATGGGCAAGATGGGATATTAACGAGTGGATGCGATGGCACGAAGCAATGAAAAAGGCCCTTGGCCTCGCGACCGCGAACACCCGCTTTCGAACCGCCTAGTCTGACGACGGTCTGAGTTCCGTCCGGCGCCTTTTGATCATTCCTTGGCTTGGCAAACGCTCTCGCTCGCGCAAAGTCTGCTCGCATGAAGACAACCGCCCTCAAAAAGCCCGCCCGCCGCACAACCGGCAAACGCGCGATGCCAAAACACGCTTCCGCAAATCCATCCAAGCGCGCTATTGCCGAGGCTTGGGCGCGCTCATCTGGCATTGTGAATACGGGTATTGGAAACCTCTCAACCCGTGAAGGCCTCGGCGATTAATTACTTTGTTGATACCGGGCCGCTTGTCGCGCACTTGGACAAGTCCGACCAGTGGCATAAGTGGGGCACTTCGACAATCCGCGCCCTTGGCGAAACGCTGCACACCACGGAGGCCGTTATCACGGAAGTATTCCACCATTTGCACAGGCATCGCCCGGCATCGACGAACTGTTGCAGCACATTGAGGAAGGTGTTGTTCAGGTGCATCCGATTTTTCCAGCGCAGACCAGGCGCATAAAAGAAATGTTTGGCAAATATGACCGCATGGATCTTGCCGACGCCACCCTTGTTGCCCTTTCGGAGCAATATCCACGTGCAAAGCTTATCACGATAGGCCGCACTGATTTCACCATTTACAGGCGTAAGGACGGCAAACCCGTGCCGTGCATCATGCCGCCGGAATGATCGCGAATCACTTCGCCGCATCCGTCGCCATCACCCCGGCGCTTCGCGTGTCGCTTCCGATGTGAAATCGTGTGCGATCTTGCGTCCGTCCTGATCGCACCAGTGCAGGAAAAAGCGCTTTTGCCCGGCGGGCTTTTCGTAAGCAATTATTCCGCGCATGGGAGGGGGATGAGAAGGCGTCACAAAAACGGCAGCCTTGCTTTCGGGAATGTCCGGTGTCCGTTTGGTGTCCATCCCGGCACACAACCACGCACAACGGAAACGAAAATCCCTCTATGAAAACGCGTTTTGGGAGGGCAAATGGTGGACGCTACTGGACTCGAACCAGTGACCCCGTGCGTGTGAAGCACGTGCTCTAACCAACTGAGCTAAGCGTCCGGGACGTTTTTCACGCAAAAAAACGCGAGCACGCCACCGTGCCCGTCCGCGCGCGGAAATCAACACTGATTTTTCTCCAATTTCGCCGCTTGCTCCTGCGCCTCCAACCCTGCACGTTGTCCCGTTTCAATTCTCACAGCACTTCCGCAATCGCCACACACAACTGCGCCGCCCATATCGCACCAGACCATTTCCGCATAGCATGGACGACCTCCTGACACGTAATTTCTGCATCATCGCCCACGTCGACCATGGAAAGACGACGCTTTCCGACCGCCTGCTCGAATACACCAACACCGTCGAGCAACGCGTCCTCACCGACCAGCATCTCGATTCCATGGATATCGAGAAAGAGCGCGGCATCACCATCAAGAGCCACCCCGTCACGATGACCTACCGCGCCAAGGACGGGCGCGCCTACAAGCTCAATCTCATGGACACGCCGGGCCACGTCGATTTCTCCTACGAGGTGTCGCGTTCCCTCGCTGCGTGCGAAGGCGCCGTGCTTCTCATCGACGCCGCGCAAGGCGTCGAGGCCCAAACCGTCGCCAACGCCCATCTTGCGAGTTCGCAGAATCTTAAAATCATCCCCGTCATCAACAAAATCGACCTGCCGAGCGCCAATCTCGAACTCTGTCTCCGGCAGCTCGAAGACATTCTTTTCATCCCGCACGACGAAGCCATCCTCGCCTCCGGCAAATCCGGCATTGGCATTCAGGACATCCTCGAAGCCGTGGTCACCCGCATCTCCGCGCCCCGCTGGCGCGATTATCCGCAGACACGCGCGCTCGTGTTCGATTCCCTCTACGATTCCTACCGCGGCGTCATCACCTACACGCGCGTGTTCTCCGGTTCGCTCAAGGCCGGCGACGCCATGACGCTCATGAGCACCGGCCAGAAATACGAAATCAAGGAGGTCGGCGTCTTCACCCCGAAAATGGAAAAAGTCGATATCCTCGGCGAAGGCGACGTCGGTTATGTCGTTTCCAACATCAAGGACACTTCCGATATCAAGATCGGCGACACCATCACGCAGACGCGCCAGCCCGCCACCGAGATGCTCCCCGGCTACAAGGAAGTCCGCCCCATGGTTTTTTGCGGCCTGTATCCGCTTGAGTCCAACGACTACGAAAAACTCAAGGCCGCGCTCGGGCGCCTCCGCCTCAACGACGCCGCGTTCCAATACCAATCCGAAAGCTCCATCGCGCTCGGCTTCGGCTTCCGCTGCGGCTTCCTCGGGCTCCTGCACATGGAGATCATCCAGGAACGCATCCGCCGCGAGCACGACGTGGAAATCATCTCGACCTATCCGAGCGTCGTTTATCACGTCAAACCGCACGGCCAGCCCGAGATCGACGTGGACAACCCCGTGCTTCTTCCCGATCCCGGCACGATCGAATACATCGCCGAGCCCACGATCAAGGCGTCCATCCTCATCCCGAACACGGAAATGGGCGACATCCTCTCGCTCATCATGGAAAAGCGCGGCGCCGTCGAGCACACCGACACGCTCGACGCCAACCGCGTCATGCTCACCGCGATCCTTCCGCTCAATGAAATCCTCGTCGATTTCAACGACCGCCTGAAAAGCATCACGCACGGCTACGGTTCGATGGATTACGAGCTTGGCGACTACCGTCCCGACGATCTTGTGAAAATGGACATCCTCATCAACGGCGACCCGGTTGACGCCTTTTCGAGCATCGTGCACCGCACCAAGGCCGAAGGCAAAGGCCGCGAGCTTTGCGAAAAACTCGCCGAGATCATCCCGCCCCAGATGTTCCGCGTCGCGATCCAGGCGGCCATTGGCGGGAAAATAATCGCCCGCGAAAACGTCCGCGAAATGCGCAAGGACGTCACCGCGAAATGCTACGGCGGCGACATCACCCGCAAGCGCAAGCTCCTCGAAAAACAAAAAGAGGGCAAAAAGAAGATGAAACAAATCGGCAAAGTCTCGATCCCGCCGGATGCGTTCATCCAGGTGCTCAAAAATTAATCGAAAGTAGCGAGTAGCGGGTAGCGAGTAGTGAGTAGAAAAACATTGCCGCCACCGCCAGCCAACTACTCGCTACTCACTACCCGCTACTTTATTCCACATCATGTTCGGCCTTTTCACATCCCCCGAAAAACAAATGCGCGACAACGCGCGCAACTGGCTCGATGTCGCGGATCGTATTTACAACTACCGCCGCGACCAGTTGAGCGAGGCCGCCCTTTCCGACCTGCGGCAGAAAACCGAGGCGCTCCGCGCCCGCGTCCGCGAAAAAGCCGACGCCGCCAGGCTCAAGCTCGCCATCGAGGAACTCGAACCCGTGCTCGCCCGCAACGGCGGGCGCATTTATCCGCACAGCGGCATTCGCGAGTGGGTGGAGTTTTTTATCGTCGCCGCGATTCTCCTCGTCGGCTCGCGGCAGTTTTTTGCGCAGCCTTTCAAGATTCCCACAAACTCAATGTGGCCCACTTACAACGGTATGGTGCCCGAAGTCCACGCCACGACGGACGCCGAGCCGGGCGCGGCGGCCCGCGTGTTTCGCAAGCTGACTTTGGGCGCCAGCGCCTATCGAATCGATGCCCAGGCCAGCGGCGAGGTGCTCATTCCGATCACCGAGGAGAGGCTTTTCCGCTCGCCCGCGAAGGGCCGCCAGTTCATCGTCTTTCCTCAAGCCCAATACCGATACGAGCTTTTCGTCGGCAGCGAGCGCAAGCTCCCCAACGGCACGACCGCCTACGACATCAAGCCGCTCGCAAGTATTTCCGTTCCGACCGATTTCGATATGCCCATGCTTTATCGCGACGCCTTTGCGCCGGGCGCATTCGATTTCAGCGCCGCCGCCCGCGCATGGCGGTATGTTGACGACATCGTTGCCGATGCCGATGGCCGCCCGATGCGCGTCCGTTTTCTTCGCACCGGCAAACACGTGCGCGCGGGCGAGCGCGTTCTCTCCTTCGACATCATCACCGGCGACCAGCTCTTTGTTGATCGCATCAGCTACCATTTTGTCCGGCCGCAGATTGGCTCCGGTTTTGTTTTCCGCACGACGAACATCCCCGGAACGCTCGATGAGCGCGGCAATCACATCAACAGCTATTACATCAAGCGCCTCGCCGGAATCCCCGGCGACAAACTCGAAATCCGCAGCGGCGTTCTTTATCGCAACGGCGCGCCCATCGACGGCGCGCAGGCCTTCGCCGACAATGCCGCGCGCACCGGCAAATACAGGGGCTACCAAAACACCGGCCTGCTCGCGGCGGGCAGAACCCACGCCGTGTCCGCCGACGGCTACATCGCGCTCGGCGACAATTCATACAGCAGCTCGGACAGCCGCTATTGGGGCGAAGTCCCGAAGCGCGACGCTGTGGGCCGTCCGCTCTGGGTCTTTTATCCGTTCGGCAGCCATTGGGGCGCGGCGAAGTGAAAGCGTGCCGCCCCTCTTGAGCGTTGCGCGGCTCCGCGCGCGGGCAAGAATGCCGCCGCCCGTTTTATGAAATACACGCCCGCCAAGCCGCCGCTTACCGGCGAAACGCTCGAAACACTTGCCGTCCGCCTCGCGGAGCGCGGCGAGCCGGCGTTCCGCGCGAAGCAGATCCTCGAATGGGTGTATAAAAAACGCGCGCGTTCCTGGGACGCGATGAGCAATCTTTCCAAGCCGCTCCGCGCGTGGCTGGCCGATACGTTTGAATTGATGCCCGCCGCGCTCGTCCTCGGACGCCAGTCGGCCGACGTGACCGACAAGCTCCTGCTCGAACTTGGCGACCGCTCGCTCATCGAGACGGTCATCATCCGCGCGCCGCAGGAGGGCGTGGGCGTCGATCATTCGCGCAAGACGATCTGCATTTCAACGCAGGTCGGCTGTGCGATGGCGTGTGCGTTTTGCGCGAGCGGGCTCGCCGGCCTCAAGCGCGATCTCACCGCGGGCGAAATCGTGGCGCAGCTCCTGCACGTCTGCTATCGCGAGGACGCGCTCACGCCGCGCGCGCGCGCCGAGCTGGCGTCGTTCGACAACATCGTTGTCATGGGCATGGGCGAGCCGCTGGCAAATTACGACGCGCTCATCCGCGCGCTCACGATTGTGAACGCGGAATGGGGTCTCGGTTTCGGGGCGCGGCGCATCACGATTTCGACGAGCGGCCTCGTGCCGAAAATCCTGAAACTCGCCGGCGAGCAGCTCGGTTTCCGCCTGGCGATTTCCCTGCACGGTGCGACCGACGAGGTGCGCGAAAAAATCATGCCCGTGAACAAGGCGTATCCGCTTGCGAAATTGCTGCCCGCCGTGAAGGCGTTTTCCGAAAAACACGGACGCATGATCACGCTGGAGTTCATCCTGATCGAGGATGTGAACGACTCGCTCGACCAGGCGGAAAAGCTGCGCGACATCGCGCTCGATTTGCACGCGCACGTGAACCTGATCCCCTACAATACCGTGGAGGGTTTGCCTTGGAAGCGCCCGAGCAACAACCGGCAGGAACGCTTTGCCGGCGTGCTCCGCGACGCGCGCGTGTCGGTGACCCTGCGCCGCGAAAAAGGCCACGACATCGACGCCGCCTGCGGCCAGTTGCGTCTGAAAACGGAGAAGGAGCGCGAGGCGGTTGAATCAAATTCTCAATCCGGGTTTGGACAGGATTAACAGGATGTACCGGATGAAAAACAAGGCATCCTGTTAATCTTGTTCATCCTGTCTAAATTTCTGGTTTCCGTTCTCCGTCTTTCGATCTTCGTTTGGCTTTCTTTTGCTGTGGAGTGAAAGAGTGGCGCGTCAGCGCCGTAGCGCAGGCTTCCAGCCTGCCCATGCCACTCAATATCTCAACCCGCTCAATCCGGAATGCAGACTGGAAGTCTGCGCTACGGCTGGCGTTTCTGTGACCTCAGTTTTTCAGGCCGTATTCGTCGAGACGCTTGCGGAGCGTGGCGCGGGTGATGCCGAGCTTTTCGGAGGTGCGCACGGTGTTGCCGCCCTCGGCTTTCATCACACGCATGATCATTTCACGCTCCAGGCGCGCGAGAATGGGCTCGCCGGTTTGGGAGAGATTTTCGTGCAGGAAATCCAAGGCGTGCTCGATAGTGAGCGGCGGCGCGGCGCGCTCCTGCGCGGCGGGAATTGGCGCGGGTGCCGGCAGCGCGGACGCAGACGCCGGCGGCGGTGTTGCGGCGGGCTGGGGGAGGGCGGCTCCGGCGTCGCGCACTTCGTGCGGCAGGTCTTTTAACAGGATCGTGTCGCCCTGGGCGATGACGGCGCTGCGGTAGATTATGTTTTCGAGTTCGCGCACGTTGCCCGGCCAGCGGTAGCGGGTGAGCGCGGCCATCGCCTCGGGGGCGACTTTGCGGACGCGCGTTTTCTTCTGGCGCGCGAGGTTTTGCACGCAGTAATCGACGAGCTGCGGCACGTCGCCTTCGCGGTCGCGGAGCGCGGGCATGAGGATGCGCACGACGTTGAGGCGGTAATACAGGTCTTCGCGAAACGTTTTTTCGCGGATCATCGCTTCGAGGTCCTTGTTTGTCGCGGCGAGAATGCGGACGTCGATCTTGATGGTCTCGGCGCCGCCGACGCGCTGGATTTCGCCCTGCTGGAGGACGCGCAGGATTTTGGTCTGCGTGGCAAGGGCCATGTCGCCGATTTCGTCGAGGAAGATCGTGCCGCCGTCGCAGAGTTCGAATTTGCCGATGCGCTGGTTCATCGCGCCGGTGAAGGAGCCTTTTTCGTGTCCGAAGAGTTCGCTTTCGATGAGGTTTTCCGGAATCGCGGCGCAGTTGACGGCGATGAAGGGCTTGTTCGAGCGGTGGCTGTGTTTCCAGATGGAGCGGGCGACGAGTTCCTTGCCCGTGCCGCTTTCGCCGGTGATCATCACGGTGACGTCGCTGGCGGTGACTTGTCCGATGATTTTGAACACGTCCTGCATGGGCTGGGAGCTGCCGACGATGCCCTCCTTGAAATCGTCGTTCGTGATGATGGGTTTGTAGTCGCTGGCGGCGCGGATGTCGGCGTGGGTTTTGAGGGCGTTTTCGGCGAGCGTGAGCACCTTCTGCGGATCGAAGGGCTTCATGATGTAGTCAAACGCGCCGTATTTCATGGCTTCGATGGCGGTTTGCGCGGTGCCGAACGCGGTCATGAGGATGACCATTTGCTGCGGGTTGGCGGAGCGGATGTGCTGGAGGGCCTCGATGCCGCTCATGCCGCCCATGCGCACGTCGAGAAAAACGAGGGCGGGGGGGGACTTTTTGACGATGGCGATGCCTTGTTCGCCGCTGGAGGCTTCGAGAATCTGGTAATTGCGGGACGAAAGGACGCGCGCGAGCGAGTAGCGCACTTCCGGGTCATCGTCGATGACCAGTATGGTGGGAGACTTGGGCGCGCTTGCGGCGGTGGATGAGGTTTCTGGCATATGATTATTTGGCGCTTCCCAACAGACGATAACGTATGGGATGCCGAGTCAAACGCAGGTTTGCAAAGTGACAGGCGCTCGGGCCTCCAGGCGGAAGTTGAGATCAATTTTACGGCTTTTCGCCGCTGGCGCGCGAGCGCGGCGGCACGATCTACAACTGCACCGGCAGGCCGATTTCAAAAATCTGTGTCGGCAGGATTTTGTAGTAATCGCGCACCGGCGTCGCGTTGCGGCTGAGAAACGCGTAGAGGTGCTTCTGCCATTCCCACATGCGCGCGTTGCCGCCGGTCATGATCATCTCGCGGTTGAAGAAAAACGTCGTGCTCATGGGATTGAGCGGGATGCCCTGCATTTTCAACCGCTCGACGATGTTGCCCACGTCGGGTGTCTCCATGTAGCCGTAGCGGCCGATGACGCGCCAGACGCCCGCGCCAAGGAAATCCATGGTCAGCCGCTCGTCGCCCGGAACCTGCGGCACGTCCTCGGTCGTGATCGTCATCAACACGACCGTTTCCTGCAGGCACTTGTTGGCTTTCAGGTGATGCAAAAGCGCCAGCGGCGTGCCGCGCGGCGTGCCAACCATGAACACCGCGCTGCCCATGACGCGCGTGATCGATTTGCTTCGCGCGATGCTTGGCAGGTCGAGCTCGGTGAGCGCCGTGCCGTAAACTTTTTCCTGAATCTCGGCGCGTCCGGTTTTCCATGTGAGCATGATTGCGATGATGGCCCCCGCTATCGCAAGCGGCAGCCAGCCGCCGTCGAGGAACTTGTGAAGCGTCGAGATAAACAGCGACAGGTCTATGGTCATGAAGAGCCCGCAAAGCGTCAGCGCCTTCCATGCGGGCCAGCGCCAGCGCAGGCGGCTGACGCGGTAAAACGCAAATGTGGTGACAACCATCGTGCCGGTCACCGCGATGCCGTAGGCCGCGGCGAGCCGGTCGCTTGAGGCAAATGTTATCACGATGCCGATCGACAGCACGGCGAGCACGGCATTGATGAACGGCACGTAGATCTGCCCGGCGAGCTCGGCGCTGGTGTGTTTTATGCGAAGGCGCGGGAAATAGCCGAGCTGGACTGCCGAGCGCGTGAGGGAATAGGCGCCGGAAATCACCGCCTGGCTCGCGATGACCGCCGCAACGATGGACAGCGCGGTGAGCAAGCCGCGCGGCCAGCCGGTCGGCACGAGTTCGAAAAATGGATTCACCGTCTCGGGATGGGCCAGCACGTGCGCGCCCTGCCCGAAATAATTCAGCAGCAATCCGGGGAACGCGAACCAGAGCCATGCGCGCGTGATGGCGCCGCGCCCGAAGTGCCCCATGTCCGCGTAGAGCGCCTCGGCGCCCGTCACGGCGAGCACGACCGAGCCCATGAGTATCGCGGCGCGCGATGGATCGGCAGTGAGCAGGTTGAAGCCATGGATCGGGTTGAGCGAATTGAGCACATCCGGCGCTTCACAGATATGCCACAGCCCGAGCAGTCCGATCCCGAAGAACCACAGGATCATCACGGGTCCGAACACCCTGCCGATCGCGCCCGTGCCCTTGTGTTGCGCCCAAAACAAAACCGCCAGGATCGCGCACGCAATGAGCACGATGAACGGCTGGGCGTTGCCGCCCGCAAAAAAAATCCCCGTGCCTCGCAAGCCTTCCACCGCGCTCAACACCGTGATCGCCGGCGTGATCACGCTGTCGCCGTAGAGCAGCGCCGCGCCGAACAAAATAATGACCAGCGCCGTCCCGACGATTCGCCGCGATTTTCCGCCCGAGAGCGGCTGACCGAACTGGCTCAACGCCAGCAGCGCGAAAATCCCGCCTTCGCCGCGATTGTCCGCGCGCGTGACACACCAGATGTACTTTGCGCATACCACGAGCACGAGCGCCCAGAAGATCAGCGACAGCACGCCGTGCACGCCTGCGAGGCGTTCCGGCGCGGGCAGCGTGGCAAGGCACTCCTTCATGGTGTAGAGCGGGCTCGTGCCAATGTCGCCGAATACAACGCCCAGCGCTCCCACGCACAGCCCCAGCTTGACTTTGTCCTTGCCGTAACCGGGCGGTTGCGCCGCGCCATCGTTGTTTGCGGAGTTCATGGGTTTATGCGGGCGGGAATTAAACACCCTGCGGTGAAAAACACCACACGTTGTTTTTTGCTGATGCGTCCGCCATCCCTGCCGGCTTTACCGGATGCGGCAGTCCCGCCGGATTTGCGCCATCAGGCTTTTCCACCGCTCGTTTTGGCGGCCAGCTCCTTGATTTTTTTGTCGATGGCGGCACGCGATTTTTTGGACATGCGGTCGATGAACAGCACGCCGTTGAGATGATCCACCTCGTGCTGGATGCAGCGCGCAAACATGCCGTTGGACACGAGTTCGTGCGGCACGCCGCCGGCGTCCTTGTATTTTACCGTGATCTCGTCGCGGCGTTCCACGTCGCCGCGAATCCCCGGAAACGAGAGGCAGCCTTCCTCGATGATTTCCTTTTCGACCGGATGCACCGTCACCTCGGGATTCACGATCACCATCGGCATGATGAGTTCGAGGGGCGGGTGGCTTCCGTCGAGTTCCCAGTCGAAATTGTCATCCACCTGGGAGACATCGACGACGCACAGTTGCAACGCCTTGCCGATCTGCTGCGCGGCCAGTCCGATGCCCGGCGCGGCGTGCATCGTTTCGATCATGTCGCGGACAAGCGTGCCGAGCTCAGTGCCAAAGCCATCAACCTTGACACCCTTTTTTCTTAAAATCGGATCGTTATATTGAACTATTGGAAGAAGCATGGGTCGATGATGGGCCGGATGCTGGGTTTGCGATTGCCGGCCCGCAATCAATATTCTCCATTCGTCAAAGGATGACACAAAAGCGCGAAAAAAATCACAGCTTGCCCGTGGCGGTTGCCTGGCTCGTCGCCGGGCTCGCGCTGGTCGTGCTCGCATGGATGGTGCCGGTCAACCTGAAATCCGTCACTCCCGCGCTCCTGAAGGCCGCCGGCGAAAACACGCCCGGCGTCGCCGCCTTCGGGCAGCAACGCCTCGACGCGGAAAAACTCGGCGCGGCCCGCCTCATCCTCGAAGCCGCGCGCCTGACCGGCGATCCCGGCGCGCCCGGCCTCGAACGCAGCATCCAAAACATCGAGGCGCGCCGTCCCGACTGGGTGCCGTGGGGCGGCTGGGATCCCTTTCTCGATCCGCTCGTCAAGGACAACACCGCCCGCGCCGAAAGCACGCCGGTGCTGAATTTTTTCATCACCGCAAAAGCCCGCCGCTCGCTCCAGTCCTTCCTCTCCAACTCCCGCAGCATCGGCGTGCAGACCATCCTGCAAACCCGCGAAAACCAGGGCACGACGCGCTTTGTCCCCGCCAACCGCGCCGGCGGCGAAGCCCTCGACGCCGTCATCCTCCTCACCGCGCTCCTCTACCAGTCCGAGAACCTTTCGCCCGCGCTCCAGCGCGAACTCCGCGTGCTCGCGGAAACCGCCGCCGTCGAAAACCAAATGGGGCCGCTCGAAACCTTTTACCTCGATCTCCTCTCGCTGGGCAAACGCCTCAACTGGATGCAACTCTGCGAACTCCTCCGCGTGAGCGGCAGCACCCGCACCGTCGGCGAGTTTGCGCAGCTCGCCCGCGTTGCCTCCGACAACCTTCCGCTCATCTATACCGCCGCGCTCTATTCCGGCTCCGCCGACAATGTTGCCGATTACCTCATGGAATACGGCAAACAAGGCCTCGCCGATCTCCGCCTTTCGCTTGCGGACGGACTGGGCGCCGTGCAGCTCCTTCTCCGCAATCGCGCGCCCGTCAACCACGCCGCGGGGCCGAGCCTTGGCGCCGCCGCCGAACTCGCGCTCCTCAACCCGCGCGTCGCGCTCATCGCCAAATACGCCGGCTTTTTTGCCGGCGCATTCCTGCTCTTTCACGCGCTGGAGGTTTTCCTCTCCGGCGTCACCGCCGCCGGCGCGCGCATGCCGCCCATGCGCTTGCGCAGCGCGCTCCTCGCGGGCATGATTGCGCTCTTCCTTGTTTTTGCCAGCGAACCGTTCCTCATCAAAACGCCTCCTCCCTCCGAATTTAAATTCAAACTCTACATGCCCGTGCTGGCCATCGACCAGCCGGACTCGCCCATCACATCAGTTCCAATCACCACCGCCATGCTCGACAACGCCACCATCCTCTCGATCAGTCTTTTCGCCGCGCTGCAAATCGCAGTTTACGTGATCTGCCTGCTGAAAATCCGCTCCATCGCGCGCCAGCCCGTCCCGCCGCTGCTCAAGCTCCGGCTCATGGAAAACGAGGAGAACCTCTTCGACTCGGGCCTCTACGTTGGCATCGCCGGCACCGCCGCCGCGCTCGTGCTCCAAGTCCTGGGCCTGATCCAGGCGAATCTCCTCGCCGCCTATTCGTCGAACCTCTTCGGCATCCTCTGCGTCGCGCTCGTGAAAATCCGCCATGTCCGCAATTTCAAGCGCCAGCTCATCATCGAGTCGCAAGCAGGCGCGGGCGGAAGCCTCCAGACGCCCGCTGCCGCCGCCGTGAAACCCGCCGCAACGAACTTCTAGTATTTTCGATTTTTGATTCTCGATTTTCGATTGGGAGCTTCCGCTCCATCTTCGGATTTCAAACCGCGCGGTAGCGCGCAATCGAAAATCGAGAATCGAAAATCAAAAATCCATTCATCATCCCGATGAACAAGACTCTCCTCCTCATCATCTGCGATTTTCTCCTGCTCAACCTGCTTGCGCTCACGCGCTGGGATGCGCCGGTTACGACGCCCGCGCCGCAAAACACCCCGCTCACCACCGAGCACAACAACACCCCCGCCGCCACCAAGGATCAGGACCTCGTTGAGCTGATGAAGCTTTCGCTGCAGGACGAGCAGGCCCTTCGCGCCGAGCTCGCGCGCCAGCTTCAGGACACCGCGCAAAACCTCCAGACCCGCGAGCAAAACCTCGCGCAGATCGAGGCCGAGAAAGCCAGGCTCGCGCAGAACCTCGACCAGACGCAGCGCAACGTCGCGCTCCTCGCGCAGGAAGCCGACACGGCGAAGCGCGACGCAGGCATCTCCAAGGAACGCATCGCCGCCCTCCAGCGCGATCTCGAACACCGCGAAGCCGAGCTCGCCCGCGAAAAATCCAACATCTCCAAACTCGAACAAGACCAGGCCGAGTCGCGCCAGCGCATCGAAAAACTCAACGTCGCCGTGGCCGTCGCCGAGCAGGAAAAAGTCATGCTCCGCGAGACTGCCGAAACCTACAAAACCCAGGTCGAGGCCGAGCGCCAGGAACGCCTCAAGGTGCAGGAAACCACCACGCAACTCGCCCAAGGCGTGGGCACCCTCGCCGTCAAGTCCGACGACCTCACGAAGGAAATCCGCGAAAACCGCCCCATCAACGCCAACACGCTTTTCAGCGAATACATGGCGAACAACGTCCAGGTGCGCTTCGAGACGACGCGTCCCGGGCTTTTCGGCCCCTCCGCGCGCGTCGCCGACCTCCGCACGATCCTCGTCAGCGATGGCAAGGACACCTTTGCGATCCTGCATGCTGATGACACGCCGTTCGCGATCATCTATCCCGGCGCCGACATCTCGCGCGTCGCGATCACGCTGATCCGCGGCGCATACAGCACCACCGCGGGAAAAATCAACTTCCTCTCCATCGATCCGCGCATTCTCGTCATTCCGCTGACGCCCGAACAAGCCGCCGGCCTCGGCGCGAAAGTCTACATGACATCGCTTGAGCCGTTCCGGTTTTCCGACGCGCTCCTCATCAGCGCCAGCAGCGATCCGACAAAGACGAAATACGTGGAAACGCCCTTCAGACTCGATCCCACGCAACCCGCTTTCGTGCACATGCGCGTGAACTTTTTTTCGAGCAAGCGAGGCGACATCGTCATCAGCAAATCCGGCGAGCTCCTGGGCATCATGGTCAACAAGGACTACTGCGGGCTCGTGAACAACTTCCTCGCGACGCGCACAATCACCGCCGCCGAGGACGCCAGGTCCCAGAACATCGGAGCCCTCATCAACGCGCTCGCCTCGCGCGTGCAAGCCCTGCCGCTGAAATTGCAGTAAGAAAACGGCACGGGCATTTTTGCCTGTGCCGCTTTTCAATCCAATCGCCGGCGCTTTATGATTCGCGCGCGTTTACGGCGCGCGGATGTCGACCTTCGCCGCGGTCATGTCCCACGGACGCCCGTCGATGATGAACTGGACGCCTGTGTATTGCGCGGATTCCACGCGCAGCGCCTCACGACGAGGCAGGGCGCGCGACTGGCCCGCGGGGATCGTGCCTTGGTAATAAGTCGTGACCGCCCCGGTGCCTTGCGCGGGCTGGGCGGAAGTCACCTTGACTTCCACGGGAATGGTTTTGGCCGCTATCGTGACAATCGGCTCGTTGGGTTGCGCCTCCACCCAGATTTCCTTCGGGGGCGGTGGCGCCGACGGGCTGGTGCGTCCGCTCGCGAGCATGACGATCAAAACGATGACGACCACGAGAGCGATCGCGATGCCGGCGATCTTGACGATGAGTTTTTTATCGAGCGGCGAGCCGGTCGAGTGCGGGGGCACGAAGGTCGCCGGATTCCGGCTGGCGGCAGGTTCGGCCGGATGCGCGGTCGCAGCCATCGGCGGGGTGGTGGCGCCGCCTGATTGCCCCGGGCTTGGCTCTTTTTCCTTGGAAGTCGTGATCTCCATGCGCCCGTACACTTCCCGGTTCACGGAGCGGCTGGGCTTCGTATCGATCCCTTGGTGGAGGGCGTTGTAGTCGGCGATGATTTTGTCAGCCGGCAATTTTAGGAAATTGGAATACGAGCGGAGGAAGCCGCGCACATAAATCTCCGGCAGGCGGATGTCGTATTGGTTGCTTTCGAACTTATGCAGATAATCGCTGCGGATTTTGGTCGCTTCCGCAGCCTCCCGGATGGAAATGCCCTTGCGCTTGCGGGCTTCTTCAAGACGTTCGCCGATTGATTGCATGGTGTGAGACTTAGGGAAAAGCCGTGGTTATGGGAAGTGCGAAGTGCAACAGAATTTGTCCGTGGTCGCAAGCGTTGGCGCGCGGCGGCGGTGTTTTTTCGGCGTGCGCGCGCAATTTGGCTTTGCAACAAGGCGGATTTCACGGCGTTTTACGCCGTTTCCATTTGTCACAATCATGACGATCTATCCAGCCATCGATATCAAGGACGGGCGTTGCGTGCGCCTCACTCAGGGACGCGCCGACCAGCAGACCGTTTATTCGGAAAACCCCGCCGAGGTCGCCGCGCAGTTCAAGGCCGCCGGCTCGGGCTGGGTGCATGTGGTCGATCTCGACGGCGCATTTTCCGGCGAGTCGCGCAACCTGGCTGTCGTCAAGGCAATCGTCGGCGCGGGCATGAAGGTGCAGCTCGGCGGCGGAATGCGAACGCGCGAAGCGGTGGAGCGCGCCCTGGGGATGGGAGTCACGCGGGTCGTCGTCGGCACGCGCGCGGCGGAAAGCGAGGATTTTGTGCGCGAGCTGGTGGCGGCGTTTGGCGGGCGGATCGCCGTTGGCATCGACGCGAAGAACGGCAAGGTCGCCGTAAAGGGCTGGGTCGCGACGACAGGCACGGGCGCGTTGACCCTTGCGCAGCGCATGGACGCGCTTGGCGTGGGCACGTTGATTTACACGGACATCGGCACCGACGGCATGTTGACCGGGCCGAATCTAGCCGCGCAGGAGGCGATGCTCATGGCCGTGAAATGCCGTGTGATCGCATCGGGGGGCGTATCGCGCCAGGATGACGTGACGCTGCTCGGCAGGCTTGCGAAACGCTATGCCAATCTCGACGGCGTGATCATCGGCAAGGCGATTTACGAAAAACGCGTGGATCTCGTGCAAGCGATCGCCGACGCGGGTTGAACGGGCGGGGGCGGCAAGCATTTCACCACAAAGGCACAAAGGACGCGAAGAAAGACAAAAAACAGAGGACGGGAGTCAGAAGACGCAAAGTGCATTTTGATCTCTGTTCTCGGGCCTCTGTCTTTTCCGACCTTTGTGTCCTTTGAGTCTTGGTGGTGAAACCTTCCTCGTTTGTGCGGGCGGGTGTTTTTCGATGTTGCTTCAAACCGTGCGCGGCGCATTCATTTTTGGCTTTTATCAATGGCTTTCAATTTGCAAAAGGTGCTTCGCGCACTCCTGTTTTCCTCCAGCCAGGCACTCTCCATCAAGGATGTGCAGGATATTTTTGCACGTTTTCACGAACAGGCGCCTCCCGCAGTCGAAAACGAGGAGGTGCTGTCGCCATTGACCGTGCCGGCTGCCGGAGCGGAACCCGGCGCCGAAATCGGGGAGGATGCGGAGCAAAGCGCAGAAAATTCCGGGGCGCCCGCTGCGGAACGCGAACCCGAACCGGACCCCGAAGCGCCGTCCTTGAAACCAGCCGGACTGCCTCCCGCGCAATCCGTGCAGGACGGCCAATCCGACGAAACCGGAAACGCAACGCCTGCTTCCGAAGCGCCGTCCCTTGACGGGCAGGTTGAGGAGCAGGCGGAAATCGCGGCGCAATCGCCGGAGGACACCGACGCGGAGCTTTACCAGGACGTGCCATCGCTCATCACCGCCGCGCAGATTCGCGAGGCGATGGACGCGATTGCCGCCGAATTGCGCGCATCGGATGGCATCTACATTCTCGTGGAAGGCCCGGCCGGCTACCGCCTGATGACCCATCCGCGTTACGCCCGCTGGATTCGCATCATGCGCGACGAAGCGCCGCCCGTGAAACTCACGCAATCGGCGCTCGAAACGCTCGCCGTCGTTGCCTACCGCCAGCCGGTCACCCGCAGCGAAATCGAGTCGATCCGCGGCGTTTCCGCCGAGGCGGGCCTGAACAAATTGATCGAGCGCGAACTCGTTTACATCACGGGCCGCGCCGATTTGCCCGGACGTCCGCTGCAATACGGCACGACGGACAAGTTCCTCGAATTTGTGGGCGTCAAATCGCTCGTCGAATTGCCCGCGTCGGACATTCTCACGCCGCGCCAGATCGACGCGTGGCTGCAGAACTCCACGAAGATCACGCCGCCTTCCGACGCCGAGATGGGCCTGCCGCTCGAAGAGGGCGAATCGCCGAATCTCGCCAGCGTTTCAGTCGTCCATACCGAGGCGCCGTTTGAAACGACGGCGGGCGCTGAAACCGTTTCGCCTGCGCCGGAGCCGCAAGCCGATGCGCCCGGTCAGTCCGCCGCCGAAGAAACACCTGAAAAAGCCGAATAATAATTCCCGCACCATGGACCTCACCCCGTTTCGCGAAAAAATCGACCTCATCGACCGCCAGCTCGTCGACCTGATCAACCAGCGCCTCGCGTTTGCCTCCGAGATTGGCAAAGCCAAGCGCAGCGTCGGCGGCAAAATCTACGTCGCCGAACGCGAGGCCGAGGTGCTGCGCAAAGTCACCTCGCTCAACAGCGGCCCGATAAAAAACGAAGCGCTCAAGGCGATTTACTGCGAAATCATGTCGGCGGCCATCGCGCTTGAAAAGCCGATGATGGTCGCCTACCTCGGGCCTGAATCGACAAACAGCCACCAGGCGGCGATCAAGAAATTCGGCTCCAGCGTGGACTATCACGCCATGTCCACCTTCGCGGATATTTTCACTGCGGTGGAAAAAAAGGAGGCCGACTACGGAATCATCCCCATTGAAAATTCGACCGACGGCTCCGTGCGCGACGCACTCGACCAGTTTGTCACCTCCGAGCTGAAAATCGTGGCGCAGCTTTACATGGAAATTTCCTACTGCCTGATCACGAACGAGCCGCTCGACAGCATCAAGAAAGTGTATTCGAAGGACCAGGCGCTTGCGCAATGCCGCCTCTGGCTCCAGCGCCATCTCTCGCACGCCGAGCTTTGCGATGCGCCCAGCACCGCGCGCGCCGTTCAGATCGCCTCCGAGCAGCCCGGCGTGGCCGCGGTCGCCAACGAGCTCGCCTCCGTGCGCTACGGCGTCCCCGTGCTCGCGCGCAACATCGAGGACAAGGCGAACAACATGACGCGCTTCTTCGTGATCGGGCGGGAACCGTCCGGCCGCGTCGGCAGCGGCCGCGACATGACGAGCCTGCTTGTGTCGCTCGACGAAAGCGCGGCGCTTCACTCGGGCACGCTCCTGAAGATGGTCGAGCCGCTTTCGAGGCGCGGGATCAATCTTACAAAAATCGAGTCGCGCCCGAGCCGCCGCAAGGCCTGGGACTATTATTTCTACATCGACGTCGGCGGCCATTTCGACGACCCCGCCATGCGCGAGGCCATCGCCGAGATGCGCCAGTATTGCGCCATGGTGAAATGGCTCGGCAGCTACCCGATGGTGTGACGGCGAAAACGGCTGGCGAAGGCCGGTCATTTCACGTCTTTTTGAAACTTCCGCTGCGCCCGGGTTGATTTGTGTTTTTCCGCATTGCGGCGCGGCGCGGTTTGCGCGTTTTATTGCCGAACCATGCGCATTTTAATCGTCGATGATGATGCCAGCATCCGAAAAACGACCGGGATGGCGGTCGAGTTCATGGGGCACAAGGCGGAGACGGCCCCGGGCGGCCCGCGCGCCCTCAGGATGCTCGAAGAGGATCCGTGCGACGTGTGCTTCCTCGACGTGAACCTGGGCGGCGAAAACGGGCTCGATCTGCTGGATAAAATCCTGAAGGCGCAACCGGGGATCGTGGTCGTGCTGTTCACCGCGTATGCGAATATCAGCACCGCGGTGGAGGCGATGCGGCGCGGGGCGTTTGATTTTATTCCGAAGCCGTTCACGCCGGACCAGATCAGGCAGGTGCTGGGCAAGATCGAGCGGGAGCGCAAACTGGAGCAGCGCGTGCGCGTGCTCGAGGCGCAGATCACGTCGGAGTCGGGCGTGATCACTTTCGAGTCCGTGGAGCCGGCGATGCAGCGCGCGGCGCAAATCGTGTTCAAGGCCGCGGAGACGCCGGCGACGATCCTGCTGCTCGGCCCGAGCGGGACGGGCAAGAGCGTGCTGGCGCGGGAGATTCACCGGCGCGGCGCGCAGCGCGACGGCGCGTTTGTCACGGTGAACTGCCCGAGCCTGTCGCGGGAGCTGCTCGAAAGCGAATTGTTCGGCCATGTGAAGGGATCGTTCACCGGCGCGGTCGGCGACACGATGGGCAAGGTGGCCGCGGCCGACGGCGGGACGCTGTTTCTCGACGAGATCGGCGAGCTGCCGCTGGAGATCCAGCCGAAGCTGCTGCGGCTGCTCCAGGAGCGCGAATATGAGCGGGTGGGCGAGCCGAAGGTGCGCCGCGCCAATGTGCGCGTGATCGCGGCGACGAATCGCGATCTTGAAGCCGAGGTGAAGGCGGGAAAGTTCCGCGAGGATTTGTTTTACCGACTCAATGTAATCAATGTCACGCTGCCGCCGTTGCGCGAGCGTCCGGGCGATTTGATGCAACTGGCAAACGATGCGCTGCGGTTTTTCGGCGACGGCATGGGCAAGCGCATCAAGGGGTTTGCGCCCGAGGTGCGGGAGGCGTTTGTGCGTTACGAGTGGCCGGGCAACTTGCGCGAATTGCGCAATGTGATCGAACGCGCGGTGATTCTCTCGTCGGGCGGGGAGATCGTGATGGCGGATTTGCCGGAGCAATTCTCGGCCCGTTGCGGCTCCGGCGCGCAGGTGGGTGCGCGCCTCACGCTCGAAGCGCTGGAAAACGAGCACATACGGCGGATCATCGCCTCGTCGAAAAGCCTGGAGGAGGCGGCGCGCACGCTGGGCATCGACCCGGCGACGCTCTATCGCAAGCGCCAGAAGATGGCCGGGGCGCAGGGCGCGGCGGGCTGACGATCGTGTATTTGCCATTCGGATACGACTTTGGGAACCATGCTGCGCAACAAACTCTACCTCGGCCTGCTGCCCCTGCTCGCGCTCCTGATCCTGGTGGGCGTGGCGGGGATTTTTGTCAGCCGGGACATTGCCAGCTCGAGCAGCGAAAAAATCAGCCGCGGCTACTCGGTGATGATGGCCGGGCACGACATGCGCGAGGCGGCGGGCGGGATGGCGGCGGCCATGCACGCGGCGCTGCGCGGGCGCGAGCTCGAGGCGCGCCCGGTGTTTGAGGAGCATCGGGGGCGTTTCAAGCGCGCGCTGATGGCGGAGTCGTTTGCGGCGGCGGGCACGGGACGCGGCGAGGCGGTCGGTCGGGTTTCGGATGCATTCGATCGTTTCGAGTCGGTCGGCGCGTCGCTGGTGTCGGTCACGGCGGAGCGGGAGCGGGCCGGTTATGACGAGGTGGAAGGCGCGTATTTCGGCGTGCTCCATTCGCTGGACGAATTGTTGCGGATGGATTCGCGCGTGATGCAGGTGGAGTCGCAGCGCGTGGAAGGCATCGCGCGCGTGAGCATCGGCGTGCTCGTTGCCGTGATCCTGGCGGGCATCGCCCTGTCGGTGCTGCTGGCGTTCGCGCTTGCGCGGATGCTGATCGGGCCGATCAGCGCGCTGACACGGTCGGCCAGGGCGCTCGGCGAGGGGAACCTCGACAACAACGTCCCCGTGACATCGCGCGACGAGCTTGGCCAGCTTGCCCGGACTTTCAACACGATGGCAGCGCGCCTGCGCGAATACCGCGACGCGATGGCGGCCCGCGTGGTGCGCGCGCAACGCACGATGGAGGCCACGCTCACATCGACGCCCGACCCGCTCTTCATCGTTTCGCAAAACGGCGAGCCCGCCATCCGCAATCCCGCCGCGGACAAACTCGCCGTGCTGCCCGAGTTCGCGAACGGTTTTCCTGAGCCGCTCAACACCCGCGTGGAGGAGGTGCTGCGCACGCGGGAGCACTTTCTGCCCGCCGGCTACGACCAGGTCATCCAGGTGGCGGTGGACCATGACGAGCGTTTTTATCTGCCCCGCATCCTCTCGATCAGCGACAAGCTCACGGGGCAGGGGAGCGCGGCGATTTTGTTGCAGGACGTGACCAAGTTCCGCCTCCTCGACGACGCGAAGAACAACCTCGTGGGCACCGTGAGCCACGAATTGAAAACGCCCCTCACGAGCTTGCGCATGGCCGTGTATTTGCTGCTCGAACAAAACACCGGCGCGCTCACGCCCCCGCAGCGCGACCTGCTCGAAACCGCGCGCGACGATGCGGACCGGCTCCTGCGCATCCTCAACGACATTCTCGACCTCGCTCGCATCGAAAGCGGCGCCGCGGCGATCAGCCGCCGCGAAGTGGAGATCGGCCCGCTTTTCGAGGAAATGGCGCGAGAGATGCGCCCGATCATCGCCGGTGCCGGGCAGGGCATCGTCCTCCGCGTCGATCCCGCCGCGGGCATCGATGGAAAGGTCTTTCTCGATCCCGAGCGCATCCGGCACGTTTTTATCAACCTCCTCGGCAACGCGTCGAAATACACGCCGGAGGGCGGACGGATCGAACTCTACGCCCTGCCGGGCGACACGCCGGGCGAGGTGCGTTTCGGCGTGCGCGACAACGGCGCGGGCATTGCCGCGAAAGACGTGCCCTATGTGTTTCAAAAATTCTATCGCGCGCCGGGACAGGCGCGCAAAGGCGCCGGCCTCGGCCTCTCCATCGCCCGCGAAATCGTGCTCGCCCACGGAGGCGCCATCGCCTGCGCGAGCAGGCCGGGCGAGGGGAGCGATTTTTATTTCACGCTTCCGCCCCGCCAGAATTGACCGGATGCGGCGCTTTTGCGCCCTCCTTTCCCGGAAACGGCCAAATAAGAGTTGTCACGGCATGAGTTCCGGTTGAAAACATCAGGCGACCACACCTACAAAACCAAAGTAATATTGATGGCCAACTCGTTTCCCAATGCCGGCGGACCAAACCGCGGCTCCTACTACAGACGCACGAACAACGATCCGTTCGCGAGCATTCGCCGTAATCACCGCATCAAAGCCCCGCAGGCCCGGGTCATCAGCCCCGAAGGCAAGCAACTAGGGATCATGCCCACCGAAAAGGCGCTGCAACTTGCCACGCAGGTCGGCCTCGATCTCGTCGAGATCGCACCCAACGCGCAGCCCCCCGTATGCCGCATCATGGACTTTGGCAAATACGTCTATGAGGAGCAGAAAAAAAGTTCCCACTCCAAGGCCACCGCGGGCAAGGTGAAGGAAATCGAATTCACCGCGCGCATCGCCGGCAACGACTTCCTGACGAAACTCCGCCACGCGGAGCAATTCCTCAACACCGGCAACAAGGTGAAGCTCCGCCTCAAATTCCGCGGACGCGAGCTCGCGCACCCCGAACTCGGCTTCGAGATCATCAACAAAGCGCTCGCCGAACTTGCCAGCATGGGCCACCCGGACTCCGAGCCCAGGCTTCTCGGCAAGCAGATCAACGTGATGCTCACGCCCCTGCCCGCAAACAAGCGCAAACCCAAGTTCCTGCGGCCCGACGATGATGAAGAAGACATCCCCGACGATTCTGCGTCCTCCGCCGACGATGACGGCGATGATGACGAGAAAGCGTAAGGGAATCCCGGGGCAAACGCAGTTGCGCGCGCGCATGACAATGCCCGCAAAAGGCGTCGCGCGCATCGCGCTTCTTGCGTGCCTCTGCCTCTTTTTCGCCGCGCAAATCACGGCGCGCGGCCAGGACGCAAGCCGCCCGCTCAGCCCGCCCACGCGTCCCCCGACTTCGCGCCCGACCCAGCCTGGCGCCGCCGCGAGCTCGGCTTCCGCGCCGACAGCTCCGCGCGCCATCCAGCCCAGGCAAACCAAGGCTCCCGCGCCCGCCGCTCCGTCGAGCGGCGCATCGTCCGTCAAGCTCGGCGGGCTCGATTACATCAAGCTGGTCGATTTTGCGAAAAAACTCGGCTGTTCGGCGAGGTGGAAAAAAGCAGGGGAGCGGCTCACCGTGACAAAAGGCCCGCAACGCATCGAGTTCACCGGCGACTCCCGCGATTTTTATGTCAACGGCATCCGCGTTTTCGCCGGTTCGGCGATCCGCATCCACAGAGGCAGTCTCTGGATCAGCCGCATCGATGCCGACAATATCCTCGCGCCCATCGTGGACCCCTCGCTTGGCCGCGCCGCCGTTGTGCCGTTGAAAGTGATCGCGATCGACGCCGGGCACGGCGGCATTGACAAAGGCAAGATCAACGAACGCCTGAAAGTTTACGAAAAAACCTTCACGCTCGACACGGCGCTGCGACTCAAGGCCTTGCTCGAAAAGCGCGGCTATAAGGTGGTGATGACCCGTTTGATCGACAAAAAAGTCGAGCTTGCGGATCGCCCCGAAATCGCCGCGAACGCCGGCGCGGATTTGTTTGTCAGCATCCATTTCAACTCGGTCGAGGCCGGCGCGCAAAGCGTGAGCGGCGCCGAGGTTTACCGCTTCACGCCGCGCTACCAGCCTCCGGTTTCGCGCTCGGAAGCAAACGCCGAGGACAAACTCGCGAATCCCGGCGATGCGAATGCTTTTTGGAGCGCCGTCGCCGCATACAACATCCACCGGGCTCTTCTCGCTGACCTGAAAGTGCCGGATCGCGGTTTCAAGCATCACAAATTCGCCGTGCTCCGGCTCGCGAAATGCCCCGCCGTCCTGATTGAGGCCGGTTTTTTGTCGAACGATGCCGAGGCGCGCAAAATCGCCACGCCCGAGTATCGCCAGAAAATCGCGGAGGCCATCGCCGACGGCATCGGGGCTTACGCGGCCGCCGTGGCCGCCGCGCAGAAATAGCCATTTCCGGCGCGCCCGTGAACCTCGTGCTTGCCCCGCCGCGTTTGCATCGCCCTAGTTGGATGCATGACCCTTCAACGCACGCCCCTCTTTGATTTCCATGTCGCGCACGGCGGGCGCATGGTTGATTTCGCCGGATGGGAAATGCCCGTCCAATACAGGAGCATCCTCGACGAGCACAAGGCCGTGCGGCGTGCCGCCGGACTTTTCGACGTGAGCCACATGGGCGAGGTCGATGTGCGCGGCGCGGATGCGTCCGCGTTTTTGCAGCGCATCGTCACGAACGACCTCTCGAAAATGACGCCGGGCCGCATCGTGTATTCGCCGATGTGCTACCCCGGCGGCGGGGTCGTTGACGACCTTCTCATCTACAAGCGCGGCGACGCGGACTATTTTCTCTGCATCAACGCGGGCAATATCGGCAAGGACCTCGACTGGATTGCCGAGCAATCGGTCAGCCTCCGCAAACCGTGCGGCTCGCGTTATGACGTGACCATCGCCAACCGTTCCGCCGAATGCGCGCTGCTCGCGATCCAGGGCCCGCGCGCCCTCGAAATCGCGCAGTCTCTCACACCCGGCTTCGCCCTCGGTTCGATCAAATACTATCACTTCGCCGAAAACGTCGATGTGGCCGGCGTGCGTTGCATCGCAAGCCGCACCGGCTACACGGGCGAGGACGGATTTGAATTCTACCACGACCCGTCCGCCGCGCCGAAACTGGTGGAAGCGCTCCTTGCCGCGGGCGCGCCGTCGGGCCTCGAACTCGCCGGACTCGGCGCGCGCGACAGCCTTCGCCTCGAAGCCGGCTTCCCGCTTTACGGGCACGAAATCACTGCGGACATTTCCCCGCTCACCGCCGGGCTCGACTGGACTGTGAAGTTGAAAAAGGAAGGCGGTTTTGTCGGCTGCGAATCGCTCGCGGCGGAGCTTGCCGCCCGGGAGCACGGCGACACGTCCCTCAGGAAAGTGATCTTTTTCAAAACCGGTGACCGTCGCATTGTGCGCGCCGGCGCGGCGGTGCTCGACGCATCCGGCGCAAAAATCGGGGATGTGCTCTCGGGCACGCTCTCGCCGGTGCTCAACGAAGCAATCGGCTCCGCGCTCGTTCCCCGGCGCCTCGCGGATGCCGCGCTCTTCACCGACATACGCGGCGCAAAAATCGCCCTCCAGCCCGTCAAGCCTCCTTTTGTTCAACCAAAGAAATAACCAATCACCATGAGCAACATCCCCCAGGATCTCAAATACGCGCAATCACACGAATGGCTGCGCCTCGGCGCCGACGGCATCGCGACCATCGGCATCACCGACTACGCGCAAGGCAGCCTCGGCGACATCACCTACGTGCAGCTGCCGAAAGCAGGCGCGAGCCTCAAGGCCGGCGAAAGTTTCGGCGTCGTGGAATCCGTGAAGGCCGCGTCCGATCTCTACGCGCCCGTGGCCGGCACGGTTGTCGAGGTGAATGCCGCGCTCGATGCCTCGCCCGAATTGGTGAACCAGTCGCCCTTCGCCGGCGGCTGGATGCTCAAACTCAAGGTGGCGGACGCCGCGGACACCGCATCGTTGCTCGCCGCGGACGCCTACGCGAAGCACACCGCCTGAGGCTGCGCCGGAAACGACGCAGTCCGGCCCGCGTCTCGAAACATCGGGCTTCCCTCCCGTCAATTCGTGGTTAAACAACTGCGCAATAAACACACGCATTCATGATCCGCTCCCTCATATTCAGCGAAGGCAAACTCGTGGGCCGCGACCTCGAAGTCGAGGCTCTCCGCCTCGTGCGCGCGGACAGGGGGCTCGTGATATGGGTTGACCTCGAAGACCCGACGGACGACGAGACAAAATCCATCCTCGAAGGCGTTTTCCAGTTTCACCCGCTCGCCATCGAGGACTGCGTTTCGCCCAGCTCGCTCCCGAAGATCGAGGACTACGAGGATTATTTCTTCATGGTCGCCCACTGCGTGGACCCGACGCGTATTGAAAAATTCAATACAACCGAGCTGAATCTCTTCCTCGGGCGCGATTTCCTGGTCACGTTTCACCGCGCCAGGATGCACATCGTGCAGACCGTGATCGAGCGCAGCGCGCGCACGATCGGCGCCGCGATCGCGCGCGGCCCGGACCGCCTCGCGCATTTTCTCCTCGATGCGCTCATCGACAACTTCAAGCCCGTCACCGATGAGCTCCACAGCGAGCTTGAGCAGATCGAGGAGGACGTCCTCTCCGAGGAGAAAAACCCGAAGCACACCCCGAATCTCATTTCGAAGCTGCTCGAAGTGCGCTCCGAGATCAACCACCTGCGCCAGATCATCCGTCCGCTGCGCGACGTCGTCAGCCGCCTCACGATGGGCGACAACAAGAACATACGCGCTGTCACGCTGCCCTATTTTCGCGACCTTCGCGACAACCTGATCCGGGTTGACGAAACCGCCGCCAGCTATGCCGACCAGCTGCTCATCTCGTTCGACCTTTACCTGAGCAAGTCCGATTTCCAGGCCAACGAAGGCATCAAGACGCTCACCGCGCTCACCGCGCTCACGCTGCCCGCCACGCTTGTAGGCACCTGGTATGGCATGAATTTTGAAAACATGCCCGAGCTCAAGTCGCCGCTCGGCTATCCGGTCGCGATCATCGTCACCATGCTGCTCACCGCGGCCATGTGGTTCTGGTGCAAACGCCGCCGCTGGATCTGAACCTCGCACACGGGAAGCCCATGATCACCTCGCTCGTATATCGCGACAGCAAACTCTTCTCGCACAACCCGCCGCCGGAGACGCTGGGCGCTTTGCGCGAGGAGCCCGGCGTTCTCCTGTGGGTCGATCTCTCCGATCCCACCGACGATGAGATCAAGCTCATCCTTGACACGACGTTTCATTTCCACCCGCTCGCCATCGAGGACTGCGTGAGCGACGCGCCTTTCCCGAAGCTGGAAGTCCACGAGGACTGCCTGCACCTCGTCATGCACGCGGTGACCTACAGCGAGGAGCATCTTTTCAAGACGAGTGAAATAGACCTGTTTATCGGCAAGAATTTTCTCGTCTCGTTTCACCGGGCGCCTCTCCGGGTGATCGACCAGGTGCGCGAGCGTTTTTTCAAGTCTCCATCGACCGTCGTGCGCGGTCCCGACCGCTTCGCGCATACGATACTCGACGGCATGGTCGATGGTTACAAACCCTCGCTCGAATCGCTGCGCCTCCAGGTTGAGGAGGTCGCGCAACGCGTCATCCAGCGCATCGACGCCAGCGAGCTGTTCCCGACGATTGTCGCGATCCGCAAGCAGCTCTCGCAACTGCGCCAGATCGTGCGCCCGCAGCGCGCCGTCGCGCACGAACTCGCCCTGGGCAAAACCAAATACATCCGCAGCCTGATGCTGCCCTATTTGCGCGATCTCGGGGAGGAGCTCGACCGCATCGAGGCGCAGGCCGCGTCGTTGTCCGACAACCTGATCCTGTCGTTCCGCATTTTTCTCAACAAGTCCAACAACGAGGCGAACTCCGGCATCCGCGTGATGACGGCGATCACCGCGCTCACGTTTCCGCCGCTCCTCGTCGGCGGCTGGTATGGCATGAATTTTGTGGATTTCATGCCCGAGTTGAAATTCACCTACGGCTATCTGCTTGCCGCCGGGGTCACCGTGTTTGGCTTTTTGGGAACCTTGCTGCTCATGCGTTATAAAAAATGGATTTGAACGGAGCCGGTGGCGATAATTGCCGCCGGGCGCGCATTCCAATGCATCCTTTTCCCAAAAGCAGAGTCAAACATGGCAACACCGCACGCCACATGAAAACGCCAATCCGCATCGTTGTTCTGTGCCTCTTGCTCGCCTCCTCGCCCGCGTTCGCGCAAGCCGAGGCGCCTCCAAAACTCACCCCCGCCGAAGTCGAAACGCTGGTCGCCCCGGTCGCGCTCTATCCGGACGCGCTCATCGGCATCATTCTGCCCGCCTCGACGAATGCGACCGACATCGTCCTTGCCGCGCGTTACCTCGAAAAAGGCGGGGACATCGGCCAGGCGGACAAACAGCCTTGGGACGAAAGCGTGCGCTCCCTCGCGCATTATCCCGACGTGCTGAAATGGATGGATGAAAACCTCGAATGGACGCAGCAGCTCGGCGTGACTTTTCTCGCGCAACCCGACGACGTGATGTCGGCGGTGCAACGCCTGCGCGCCCGCGCCGATGCGCTCGGCAACCTGCCCACGACCAGCCAGCTTACCGTCATCAAGGAAGACGGCTATATCCGCATCGTGCCGACCGTGGCCGAGACGATTTACGTGCCTTATTACGATCCGGACGTGATCTATGTCTCGCGCTTCCACTGGGGCTTTGGCCCGGCCTGGGTGAGCGGCCCGTGGCTCATGTATGACTGCAACTGGATCAGTCGCACCATTTGGATCGGCGCATGGAGGCCGGTTTATTTCCACCGTCCGGCGTGGAGATACGTTGACCGCCGTCCGCCTCCGCCGCGTGTTGTCGAGCGCCACACATGGCGTCCCAATCCGCATCGTCCCGGCCATCCGCATCCGGCACCGCGTCCGGGGCATATCGTGCGCCCGCGCCCGATTGCCGATTCGCTTGTCGCGAGGGCGGCGCCGTCTTCGCCGGCCCGGCCTTCGCAACGCCCGGGAAACAATCTCACGGATGCGCGCCAGCATCCCGGCAAAAAAGGCGCGCAGCCCGCCGTCAGGCCGGGCGCGCAACAACGTCCTCCGCAGCCCAAAAACGCCGCGCCTCCACCGCAGGCGCGGACGCAGCGCGACGGCAATCCTGCAAAGCCGCCGCCCGCCGCCGCAAGCCGTCCGCCGCGCAATCCCAGGGCCGCCGACCAGGCTCCGCTGCCGGAACAACGCCAGTCGCGTGACATTTCGAAGGCACGAAATCCCCAGCCTGGTCGTCCCCAGCCTGCGCAGCCTCGCGAAAATACGCGACGAACCCCGCCGCCCGCGCCTCCGCCGCAAGCCTCCCGCGACAGCAGTTCCGAAACAAAAAGCTCCGCCAGCACGACCAAGGAGAGCCGGAGCGCCTCCGATTCCTCGTCTGCGAATCAGCAGAGCCAGTCGCGTTCTTCATCGCCTCCGGCTCAGCGCAATACACAGCCCTCGACGCCGCGCGAGTCGCGTTCGGGAAGGCCCGGCGCACGCTGAGGACGGCGGATCTTGCTGCGGCAGCCGCGGCGCCTCACCTTACGGCTTTTCAAAGGGCCGGATTTGCGCTGCTTGTTTGTCATGTCCGAAAACGCAGCACCCGGTCCCGCCGACGCCGGCCACGAAATCCGCACGTATTTTGTGCGCAATCGCAACGCGCTTGTCGCGCGCGGCATGTTCGGCGAACTCTATGTCGATTATTTCCTGCACGTCGGCGCGCAGAAGTTGCGCGTCGAGCCGGAACACGCGGAAATGTTCAAGCGCGCGCTCGCCGGCTTTGCGCTTCAGCTGGCGTCGCGCCCGTGGAATGAGATGACGGCGTGGACAATCCATTTTCAGCAGCCCCTGCTGAATCTTTTTCTTGCCGGCGACAACGAAACCGGGGCGATTGCGGGGCGTGTGTTCACCGAGGATGTGAAGGATATGCAGGGCAATTTGCTTTACGCCGACACCGTCGTCCCCGGGCAGCCCAAGCGGCGCAGCGCCGTCGATTTCGAAGGCTCCGACCCGCTTGCCGGGATCGAAAAATTCCATGCCCAAAGCGAGCAGCGCCCTGCGCGCTTTTTCCAGCTCGGCGAGGAGGATTTTGTGATGGTTGCCGAGCATCCGGATTGCGACAAGGCGTGGTTCGACGCGCTCACCGCGGAGGCGGCGCGCACGCTCGATCAAAGCGAAACGCTCGCGCTTCTCGAACGCCGCATCTACCGGTGGCATTGCGGCTGCAACCAGCGGCGCATGATGGAGGTGCTCCTGCCCGTGATGACGCGCGATCCCGAAGGACTTTTCGGCGGCGCGGAAAAAATCGAGATGCGCTGCCCGCGCTGCGGCGCGCGTCACATCGTCACGCGCGAGGCGATGGAGGCGTTTGTCTCCGGAAAAAAATGACACGCGAGCCGTTCGCGTGAAATTTCCGGATGTTTTTTATGAAATCCGGCCCTTAAGCATTGAAATAGCGGGCGATGATGTTTTTATGGAGCACCTCGGAGCCCTCAAATAGCTTTTAGCCATGAAAAATACAACCCTCCTCCTAACCCTTACCCTCACGCTTGCCAGCTTCTTTGCGACAGTCACCGGTTTCGCACAAGACGCGGACGGAGCATTCAAGGAATATAAAAAACTCCGCGACGACAGGGAGACCAAGCCGAACCCGGCCCATAGCCAGAGAATCTCCGATGCGGGTACGACATTTCTCGCCGAATACGCGTCCGATACGAGAAGAGCCAGGCAGGTCGTCAACGAATTGCTCAGCTACGGCACGAACAATCTCTCCAAAGACAAGATATTGCGCGCCGACTGGTACGCGAAGCTGAATTATGCCGTTGTCGACAAGCAGTACTCGGCGCGCGACGACAAGACCAAGGCCGCCTTCGCCGCCCTTGCCGCCGCCATCGCGGAGGGCGAGGTCCTCGACAATGTGAGCAGTGGCCAGGCCCTCAGTTCGTGGCGTGCAAAGATCGACACCCTTGCGGGCATGCCCGAATCGCAACCCTACATTCTCGATCGCGAAAAGGGTTTCTACGCCGTCATGAGCAGGGCGAGGGGGCCCAACGCGCAAAAGATTGCGGAATTGCAGATCAACGAACTTTCGAAGAGCAAAGACAGGGATACGGCCAACTGGGCCAAACAGGAAATCAAGCTGAGCGAACTCCGCAAGACGCCGATCAGCTTTGCGTTTACCACGCTTGATGGAAAGGAATTCGATCTGGCCAAGCGCAAAGGCACCCCGGCCTTGTATGTGTATTTCTGGAAAACGAACTCCAAAAATGTCGTGGGCGAACTCGATAAGCTCATGTACACCTATTATGATTTTGGCCGCAAGCAGGTTGAGTTCGTGGTGTTCTGCTATGACGCGGAGGACAAGCGCGCCGAGGTGCTGGCCACCGTGAAAAAAGCGAAGGTCAAATGCCCGGTCTATTTCGACGGCGCAGGCGCCAAGGGCGAACTCTACCAAAAGCTGGTCGTCACCGGCGACCTGACCGGACATCTTTTCAACAACAAGGGCGAGCTCATCCAAACCAATGTCAAGCCGGGTGATCTGAAGCGGTTCATCAAATAACGGCGGCGCCCGCTGATATTCGCCACGCCTTCAATTCAAACACGCCGCGGAACCGCGGCGTGTTTTCATTTTGCTCACAGCAACCCGACTGTCTCCTCGAAGCCGCACCAGAGATTCATGATTTGCACGGCCTGGCCGCTGGCGCCTTTCACGAGATTGTCCACGACCGACGTGATCACGAAATTCCCCGTGCGCGAGTCGAGCACGGCGGACATGTCCACGCGATTCGTTCCGGTGACATGCGCGGTGTCCGGCGTTTCGCCGGAAGGCAGCACCTGCACGAAGGGGCGGCCTTCGTAGGTCGATTTCCACGCGGCGTAAAGCATGTCGATCGTCGCGCCGGGGGCGGCGGGCACGGTGATCGTTGTCGCGATGCCGCGGCGCATCGGCGCGAGGTGCGGATTGAACTGGATGACGATGCACCGGCCACCGGCGTTTGCCGAAAGCTGTTCCTCGATTTCCGCGAGGTGGCGGTGTTTCGTGAGACCGTAGGCCTTGATGCTCTCGGCGCGCTCGACGTAGAGATACATTTCTTCGGCTTTTTTGCCCGCGCCGCTCACGCCGCTGTAGGAATTCACGACGATGTGTTCGCGGCTGATGATGTTGCCGGCGCGCACGAGAGGCACGAGCGGCGTGAGAACGCTTGTCGGATAGCAGCCGGGCGCGGCGATCAGCGCCGCCTCGGTTTTCCATGCGGGCGGCGTGAGCTCGGGATGCACGAAGCGCGCCTTCGGGAGCAGCTCCGGCGCGTGGTGTTTGCCGTAGTATTTTTCATACACGGCGAGATCGGCGATGCGGAAATCGGCGCTCAGGTCGATCACGCGTTTGCCGGCGGGCACGAGCACTTTTGCGAACTCGGCCGCGGCGCCGTGCGGAAGCGCGAGAAAGAATAAATCGATGTCGCTCGCGGCGAGCGCGGAGGCGTCGGAATCGACAAACGTGAGCCCGCGATCCTGCCCGCGCAGCGAGGGCGCCACCAGCGAGAGGGGCTTTCCTGCCTGCGAGCGCGATGTCACGGCGGCGAGCGTGACGCGCGGATGCGCAAGGAGCAGTTTCAACAACTGCTCGCCCGAATAACCCGATGCTCCAATGACTCCGACTTTTAACATAGGGCCGCGATCTTCAGTCCGATTTTTCGGCGGCGCGAGTGATTTTTTACGTGTCAGGGGATGAGCACCGTCGAACCGGTGGTCTGGCGGGATTGCAGCGCGGTGTGCGCGGCGGCGGCTTCCGCAAGCGGGAAACGGCGGCCTATCTCAACGCGAATCCTCCCGTTGGCCATGAGCGCGAAAAGCTCATCGCTCATCTGCGCGAGACGTTCGGGCGTGTTTGCGTAGTGAAAAAGCGTGGGCCGTGTCACATAGAGCGAGCCTTTTTGCGAGAGGATGCCGAGGTTCACGCCGGTGACGGGGCCGGAGGAATTGCCAAATGTCACCATCAGGCCGCGCGGCGCGACGCAATCGAGCGAGCGTTCCCACGTATCCTTGCCGACGGAATCATAAACGACGGGGCACTTTTTGCCGCCGGTGAGTTCATGCACGCGTTTCACAAAATCCTCGCGGCTCAGGTCGATGACTTCCCATGCGCCGTGGGCTTTCGCGAGCGCGGCCTTCGCGGCGTTGCCCGCAGTGCCGATGAGTTTTACGCCGAGCGCCTTTGCCCACTGGCACGCGATCAGGCCCACGCCGCCCGCCGCCGCGTGAAAAAGGATCGTTTCGCCTCCGCGCAATGGGAACGTCTGGCGCAGCAGATATTGCACCGTGAGACCCTTGAGCATCACGGCCGCGGCCTGTTCAAAACCGATGGCATCCGGCAGGCGCACGAGGGCGGTTTCGGGCACCGCGTGATACTCCGCATAAGCGCCGAGCGGCGCGGACGCATAGGCGACACGGTCGCCGGGTTTGAAACGGCTGACCTCCGCGCCAACCGCCTCGACAACACCCGCGCCTTCGGAGCCAAGTCCGGAGGGCAGCGCGGGCACCGGGTAAAGTCCGCTGCGGTGGTAGGTGTCGATGAAGTTCAACCCGACGGCGTGGTTTCGGACGAGGACATCGCGCATTCCGGGCACGGGCAGGGAACAGTCGCGATATTGCAAAACATCCGGTCCGCCGCAGGAAGAAAATTGGATGCGTTTTGGCATGGTGTGTGTGATGCGTGTTTGGCGCGTTATTTTCCGTGAGGCTTTTGTATCAGCTCCACCTCGTAGCCCTCGGGCGCGTCGATGAAGGCGATCAGGTCGCCGCTGCTCGTCGTGTGCGGGCCATCGCTCAGCGCGATGCCTTTTTCCTGAAGCGCGGCGGCGACGGCGGCGAGGTTGTCCACTTGAAACGCGAGGTGCATCAAATCGGGCTGCACACTGACCGGCTCGGCGTTGGGCAACTGGCAGAGCTCGATCTCTTCCTCGCTGCCGGGCGTTTGAAGAAAAACGAGGCGCGCGCCGCGCGGCGACACGCTGTCGCGCGCGACCTTGAGGCCGAGCACGCCGGTGTAAAAGCGGACTGTTTTTTCAATGTCGTTCACGCGCATGCGCGTGTGGAGAAGTTTTTTGACCATAATGCAGACGCAGCATGCCGCGCTTGCCTTGAAAAAGCAAATAAAGGTAGCGCAGGCATTCCCGTTTGTGCCAGTTTTCCGTCGCGTGCCTCCTGAAAAAACAGCAACCGCCAGTCCTCGTTACGTCGGACGCCTCGCGCCGTCGCCGACGGGATATTTGCACCTCGGGCATGCGCGCACGTTTTGGTTTGTCTCGGAGCGGGCGAGGGCGGCGGGCGGCAGGCTTTTGATGCGCAACGACGATCTCGACCGCTCCCGTTGCAGGCCGGAGTTTGTGGCGGCGATGATCGAGGATTTGCGCTGGCTAGGACTTTCGTGGGAGGAACCCGTGTATTCGCAAAGCGGACGCCTGGCGGTTTATCGCGGGGCGCTGGAGCGCCTGCACGCGGCGGGATTGATCTATCCCTGCAATCGTTCGCGGCGCGATGTGGCCGAGGCGGCCGGCGCGCCGCATGAAAACGACCCGCAAAACGACGAACCGATTTTTCCCCGCGAGTGGCGCCCTCCGGCGGATGCCGCGATTCCCTCGCTTCCGCCGCGCGGCGAGCCGGTCAGGATAAACTGGCGCTTCCGCGTGCCGGACGGAGAGAAGGTGGTGTTTTCGGACAACGCCCTCGGCCCGCAACGCGCGCTGTGCGGGCGCGATTTCGGCGACTTCCTCGTGTGGCGTCGCGACGACATGCCGAGCTACCAGCTCGCGTGCGCCGTGGACGACGCTGCGATGGGCATCACCGAAGTCGTGCGCGGCGCGGATTTGGTGCGCTCGACATTCCGGCAGATTCTGGTGCTGCGCGCGCTTGGCGCGCCGGCGCCGCAATATTTTCATTGCCCGCTGATGACCGATGAGAACGGCCAGCGTCTCGCGAAACGCCACGATGCGCTTGCGCTGCGCACGCTCCGGTCGCGCGGCGTGTGCGTGGAGGATTTGCTCGCGCAGTTCGGACGGCCGTGAGCGACGCGCTCAATAGCTAGCGCAGCATGATGAGATATGCGACGGAGAAATAAATGATCAGGCCGGTCACGTCCACGAGTGTCGCTACGAAAGGCGCGCTTGATGCGGCGGGATCGAAGCCCGCTTTTTTCATGAGCAACGGGAGCATCGATCCGGCGAGCGAACCCCAGAGAACGATGCCGATGAGCGCGATGCCGACAGTGCCTGCGAGCAGTATGTGATGCGCCCCATAATCAAAGCCGAGCCCCGCCCATATCTCGATGCGCAGGAAGCCCACCGTGCCGAGCACCACGCCGAGCGCGAGGCCCATGATGATTTCGCGCCGCATGACGCGCCACCAGTCGCGAAGCTTGAACTCGCCGAGCGCAAGCGAGCGGATGACGAGCGTGGCGGCCTGCGAGCCGGCGTTGCCGCCGGCACTGATCACGAGCGGCACGAAAAGCGCGAGCACGATCACCCTTTCGATTTCATTTTGAAAGAATCCCATCGCCGTGGCGGTGAACATCTCGCCGATGAAGAGTGCCATCAGCCAGCCCGCGCGTTTGCGAAACATGCGCGAGAGGGAAATCGTCGTGTAGGGTTCGTCGAGCGCTTCACTGCCACCGAGTTTTTGGATGTCCTCGGTCGCTTCCTCCGCGGCGACATCGAGCATGTCGTCAACCGTGACGATGCCGATGATTCGTTTCGCATCGTCGGTGACGGGGAGCGCGATACGGTCGTATTTGCGAAAGATGCCGAGTGCGGTTTCGCGGTCGTCGGTGGGGGAGAGGTGCGCGTAGTTGCCGTCGAGAAGCGCGCTTACGGGCGTCTCGGGCGGGGAAATGAGGAAGCGGCGCACGCGCACGTCGTCGATGAGCCGACCCTGTTCATCGACGGCGTAAATGATGTTCAGCGTTTCGCGATCGTAGCCGTGGCTGCGGATGAAGTCCAGCGACTCGCGCACCGTCCACTCGGGGCGCACGGCGACGAAATCGAGCGTCATCATGCGCCCCACGCTGTTTTCCGGGTAGGCGAGGAGGGTTTGGGTGACCTGGCGTTCCTCTGGCGAAAGCAGCGCGATCATCTGCGCGGCGACATCGGGAGGGAGCTCGTCGAGAAACGCCGTGCGGTCGTCGGGAGCGAGCGCGTTGAGCAGCGCGCCGGCCTGGCTTGTGTGGAGCAGGCGGAGCAGTTTTTTTTGCGCGCCGGATTGCAGATAGGCGAACGTGGATGCTGCGATTTCTTCGGTAGTGTGGCGGAAGAGCGCGGCGAGTTCCTCGACGGGCAGCTCGGCCAGGATGGGTGCGAGGTCAAGCGGAAGCCAGTGTTCGAAGAGCTTTTTGACCGTGGCGAAATCCTTGCGGTTGATGGCCGCCGAGAGATCGTTTTTATAATGTGGCTGCGCAAGCATGCGAGAGCGACGGTTGTGGCTGGAAATTCTGGAGCCGCGAGCGAAGTCCGTCGGGCCGGTGTCTGCAAGCATGGAGCTGTTGTACCGCAAAGCCGGCGAATGCAGTAAGCATGAAAGGTAGGGTGGCACGGGCTTTCATCCGGTGGATTTGGGTGGCATGGGTTGGATGGGTTGTGGCATCCGGTCCCCATGCATGATTTTTTGCCACATTTCATTTGACAGGACGTGTGACGGAGGGTGTTTTCACGCCTTTTATGAAAGTCGTCTCCTCCATCAAATCCGCGAAGAAGCGTCACCCGGACTGCCAGGTTGTCCGTCGTCGTGGTAAGATTTACGTCATCAACAAGACCGACCCGCGTTACAAAGCACGCCAGGGTTGATCTCCTAAATATTTATTAAAGAACACACTACCGTGAAAGCCGAAGGCCATCCCACACTTAACAACGTTTGCTTCCTCGACGTCGCAACCGGCAAGCGTTTCCTCACCAAGTCCACCATGAAATCGGCCCGCAAGGAGAAGATCGATGGTCAGGACTATTTTGTCATCGTGCGCGACGTGACGATGGATTCGCATCCCGCCTACACCGGTGAGAAGCGCCTCGTGGACACCGCGGGACGCGTCGAGAAGTTCACCTCGAAGTTCCGCCGCAAGAAATAAGCGCGAGCCAAAACCAGCATTTTCGAGCCCTCTCCTCAAAACGGAGAGGGTTTTTTATCGCCACAAAAAGGCGCGGCGGAACGGCTGGGAAATCGCGTTTGTTTTTCAGCCTTTCAGCGCTCCGGCCTTTCGGTTTTTCTTTTTTCCATGCCCGATCCCGTCGCAGTCAATTCCATGTTTTCGCGCATTGCGCGCCGCTATGATGTGGCGAACCGCCTGCTCAGTTTCGGCATGGATGTGTGGTGGCGGCGGCGGCTCGTCCGCGCCGTGCGCAGCGGGAATCCGGGCGTGGTGCTCGATCTGGCCACCGGGAGCGGCGATGTGGCGTTCGCGCTCGCTCGGGGACTCGCCGCCGGCACGCAGATCACGGGCATGGATTTTTGCCAGCCGATGCTGGATGAGGCGGAGGCGAAGCAGGCGGACGCCGTCGCGCGCGGCGGACGCGGGGCGGAGCGTCTTGCAAGGATTGTTTTCCGGCAGGGCGACGGGATGGCCCTGCCATTGCCGGATGCGTGCGTGGATGCGGTCACCATTTCATTCGGGCTGCGCAACATGGCCGACCGGCACAAATCGCTCTGCGAAATGCTCCGCGTGCTGAGGCCGGGCGGGCGCGTGTTTGTGCTGGAGTTCTCGCAGCCGTGGCGCTGGTTCAGGCCGTTTTATTATTTTTATCTGAGGCATGTTTTGCCGCGCATCGCCGGTTGGGTGACGGGAGACCGGGAGGCATACAATTACCTGAACGACACGATCGAGCAGTTCCCGGCGCGCCCCGCGCTGGAAGCCGAGCTGGCCGCGGCGGGTTTCAGAAATGTAGCGTCGCGCGGCATGACGTGCGGAATTGTGGCGCTGCACAGCGGAAGCAAATAAATACGCGGGCATATCTGCAAAAAACTTGCGGCGGGCCTCGGAACCCGCACGCTTTGCGCAACCCATTGCAGAAAACAAACATCACCGGCAACCTCCTCAAAATCATCATGAATAAAATCATCACATCCATGCTCGTCGCGTTTTGCGCGTGCGCGTTCGTTCTCACCGGCTGCTCGAAAAAGCAAGGCGTTATCGAAGTGCCGAAATTCAAGAGCGAAAACGTGAACGCCTATTTGAAAGATTATGCGGATTACTGTGAATCCTCCTCGAAAATGGACACCCGCCAGTTTGCGGAGATTCCCAAGAAGATGGAAGAATTCGCCAAGCGTCAGGCTGCGGTCGTCAAAGAGCTCCAGGGCGAGACCGAGATCAATGCCTTCAACAAGTGCATCACGCAAATCCGCGAGCATCTCGAAAAAACGCGCCTCGAAGTTTTGAAATCGAGTGGAGGCAAATGACGGGAGCGCAAAGAAATTATTCGCAATCAACGCGAGTCCGCATGGGCGGCTCGCGTTTTTTTATTTGCCGAGCAATTCCGCGGCGTGGGCGAGGGCGCTTTTCGCAGTGCGGTCGCCGAGCATGCGGGCGAGTTCGCTGACGCGCGCCTTGCGGTTCTCATGAATCGGCTCGATGGTGACGACGGCGCGGTCTTTTGACTGGTCTTTCGCCACGACAAGATGGTTCGCAGCCTGCGCGGCGACCTGCGGGAGGTGAGTGACGCAGAGCACCTGGTGGTTGCGCGCGATGGAGGCCATTTTTTCGCCGACCACGCTGCCGATTTCGCCGCCGACATTGGCGTCAACCTCGTCGAATACGAGCAGCGGCACTTCGTCGAGGTCGGCGAGCACGGTTTTCAGCGCGAGCATGACGCGGGCGAGTTCGCCGCTCGATGCGACGCGGTTGAGGGGCAGGGGAGCCTCGCCGACATTGGGCGAGAAAAGAAACTCGCAGCCGCAATCGCCCGCCGGCCCCGGCTCGGCAAGCGAAGTGATGCTCACGCGGAAATCGGCTTTTTTGAAACCGAGCTGCGCAATGCTTTTGGCGGCGGCCCTGGCGAGCTCCCTCGATGCTTTTTCGCGGACGGCGCGCAGGGCTTGCGCGGCCCCGGACATGGCGCGGGCGGCGTCGGAAATCTGTTTTTCGATGCGGGCGAGCGAACCTTCGATGTCGCCCTGGATTTCGAGGCGGCGGCGCATGTCGTCGCGCGCGGCGATGACGGCGCGCACGTCGTTGCCATGCTTGCGGCGGGCGTCGAGCCAGGTGTCCATGCGCGTTTGCAGTTCCGCGGCCTGCTCGGGGTCGAACTGGTATTCACCGCCGAGCGTTTCGAATTCGGCGCCGAGGTCGGCAAGTTCGAGCGAGGCGGAGGCAAGGCGGTCTGCGAGCGCCTTGCTCGCGGGATCGAGCGTTTCGAGGCGCCGGGCCTCGCGCACGAGCGCGGCGACGCGGGCGATCGCGCCGTCCTCGCCCGTCAGGCCGCCCGCAAGCGCGGCGGCGATGCCGATCAATTCCTGCGCGCGGCTCTGGCGCTGAAAATCGCGTTCGAGCGTCTCGATCGCCTCCTCGGTGAGATCGAGCGCGTCGAGTTTGGCGAGCTGGCGTTCGAGAAAGCTGATCTGGTCGGACGAGAGGCGTGTTTCGCTGGCGATGCGGTCGCGCGCGGCGAGGAGTTCGCGCCATGCGCGGTATTTTTCCTGATACGCGGAGAGCTCGGCGGTGGCGCGGCCGAAGAGGTCGAGGAGTTCGAGCTGGCAGCTTTCCTTGAGGAGGCGGCGGGGTTCGCTGGGGCCGTGAAAATCAATCCACGTTTCGCCGAGTCGCTGGAGCATGGCGAGCGAGGCGAGCCCGCCGTTGATGGTGATCTTGGGGGCTTTTTCGCGGGGCAGGCTGCGTTTGAGAATAAGCACGCCGTCGTCGCATTCGGGCAAGTCGAGCGACGCGAGGAGCGCGTTGATTTTTTGCGGGCGCTCGAAAAAAAACGAGGCCTCGACCTCGCACGCGGGCGCGCCCTGGCGGATGAGGGTTTTGTCCGCGCGTTCGCCGGCGAGCAGGCTGAGCGCGCCGAGGAGGATGCTTTTGCCCGCGCCCGTCTCGCCGGTGACGGCGGTGAAGCCGGATTCGAAGTCGAGCGACACTTCTTCGAGAAGGGCGAGGTTCTTGATGCGGAGCGATTGGAGCATGGTATGCGGAAAGGCGGGCGGGATGCGAAAAGGCTGGCTGATATGCGCATACTAAAAGCGCGCTGTTTTCAAGCGCGCAAGGATGGCGTGGCACGAAGGCGGAGCGGCATGCCGTGCAACTGGCGCCGGCAGCCTGCCAGTCGCGCGAATCGGGGAATCACCTCATGTTTGCCTCATATAGCACTGGCTCGGCGTTCTTCTTCGGCAGCCAAGCGGACAATGCATTCTTCACCGGTTTCATCTCTGCCTTGCCGGCCAGGTTTGTCCATTCCAGCGGGTCGGTTTTGCGATTGTAGAGTTCCTCGGAACCGTCGGCGTAGCGGATGTAGCGCCAGTCGGCGGTCGCCAGCGCGTGGTTGCCCTTGTTCATCGTCGTGAGCGCGGGCCGTTCCCATTTCATGGAGGGGTTGGAGAGGAGCGGCTTGATGCTTACACCCTCCACGTGCTTTGGAGTGGGGATGGCGACCATTTCGCACAGGGTGGGGTAGATGCTCATCAGGTCCACGCCGGCATCGCTCTTGGCGCCTTTGGCCACACCGGGTCCGGCCCAGATCATCGGCACCTGCGCGGCGGGCGCCCAGAGGGTGGTCTTGCCCCAGTGTTCCTTCTGCCCGAGATGCCAGCCGTTGTCGCCCACGAACACCACGATGGTGTTCGACGCATGGGGCGACTTGGCGAGCGCGTCCAACAGGCGGCCCACCTGGGCGTCCATGTAGGAGATGGCGGCGAGGTAGGCGCGCACGCGATCTTTCCAAAGCCCTTGCGCGAGTATTTTTTTGTGGGTGTTTCCGTCCTTGGTGAATTCGATGCCCGGAGGCGGCAGGTCGGCCAGGTCGTTCTCCAGCGTCTCGGGCAGCCGTATGCCGTCCTCCGGGTGGAGATCGAAGTATTTCTTCGGCACGTCCCAAGGGGTATGGGGGCGGTGGATGCCGCATGCCATGAAGAAGCGGTTTTCGCCGGTCGTATCCAGTTTTTTGATACACCAGTCCACGCTGCGGGCGTCCACGAGGGTTTTCTCGGCGCGCTTTTCGTTGAAAGGCTCTGCGGGCTTGCCCTCGGTGAACATCCGGTAGCCGAACGGGCCGGGCCGCCGTTTCGCGTTTTTGCCGGCCGGGCCCGGCAGGGTGTCATCCCTTACGTAGAAGACTTCATCCCAATCCTCGGCCCGGTATTTGTTGTAATGATAGACCTTGCCGGCGGCGTAGGATTTGAAGCCGTGCTTGCGGACGTAATCGTTGATGCACAGGCCCGGCCCGATGTATTTGACCCAATGGTGTCCGTTCAAATAGATGCCGGTGGTGGAGGGCCGCAGGCCGGACATGAAGGCGGAGCGCGAGGGGTTGCAAAGCGGCGCGGGACATTGCGCGCTCATGAAGGTGACGCCCCGGGCGGCGAGTTTGTCCAGCGCGGGCGTTTTCGCCTGGGGGTGCCCTCCCATGGGGCCGACCCAATCGTTCAGGTCGTCCGCAATGATCAGGAGGATGTTTGCCGGGCGCTCCGGGGCGACGGCGGCCTGGGTGTGGGCCGGCAGGGCGCAAGTGGCCGCCACGGTGGTGAAGGCGAACAAAAATCCATTGTTGAGTGTGTGGGTGCGCTCCGGAGCGGAGGACCTGTCATGTGTTTTCATTGTCAGAAGTTACCAAGCAAGGGGGTTTTGTTTTATATGCGGATATCAGGGTATCGAACGGCGTTTTTTTTATCACGGATAATGATTTTACGACGATAGCGAAAAAATTATTTTTGGTGCGCATGGTTTGCGGACGTTGGGGTCGGGCGGATTGAACATTTGCTTTTCTCAAAACCTCCCGCATATTGCGGCCATGCGCATCGAACGAGATTCCATGGGCGAAATGCCCGTTCCCGACGAGACCCTTTACGGCGCTTCCACACAGCGCGCGTATTTGAACTTTCCCATCAGCGGACGGCCCCTGCCCAACGCCTTCATTCGCGGCCTCGCGCTCGTGAAGCTGGCCGCGGCCGTTGCCAACGAGCAACTCGGCCAGCTTTCGCCGGAGAAGTCCCGCCTCATCCAGCAGGTCGCGCAGGAAGTCATCGAGGACAAGCACCACGCGCACTTCCCGCTCGATATTTTCCAGACCGGCTCGGGCACCTCGACAAACATGAACATGAACGAGGTCATCGCCAACCGCGCCAGCCAGATCACGGGCAATCCCATCGGCTCGAAAAAACCGTTGCACCCGAATGATCACGTCAACCACGGGCAGTCCTCGAACGACGTCATCCCGACCGCCCTGCATGTCTCGGTCGCGCTCGCCTTGCATGGCCGCCTCGTGCCCGCGCTCAAACATTTGCAGGCCGAGCTCGACAGGAAGGCGCATGAATTCGCCGGCATTGTGAAAATCGGGCGCACGCATCTCATGGACGCCACTCCCGTCACGCTCGGCCAGGAATTCTCCGGTTACGCCGCGCAAGTTGAGAAAGCCGCCGCGCGCGCCCAGAAAGCAGTCGTCTGCCTGCGCGAGCTTGCCATTGGCGGCACGGCTGTCGGCACCGGCATCAACACGCATCCCGAGTTCGGCGCCGCGGTCGCCCGCATCCTGACCGAGAAAACCGGCATCCTTTTCTACGAGGCCGAAAACCACTTCGAGGCCCAGGCTGCGCGCGACGATTGTGTCGAGGCCGCCGGGCATCTTTCCGCGATTGCCGCCGCGCTCACAAAAATCGCGAACGACATCCGGCTCCTCGGCTCCGGCCCGCGCAGCGGTTTGCAGGAAATAAAGCTCCCCGCCACGCAGCCCGGCAGTTCCATCATGCCGGGCAAGGTGAACCCCGTGATGAGCGAGATGCTCGTGCAAGTGTGCATTTATACGCAGGGCATGGCCAATATTGTCGCCATGTGCGGGCGCGACGGGCACTTCGAGCTCAATGTCACGCTTCCGCTCATGGCCTACGCGCTCCACGACTCGATCCACTGTCTCGCCGCAGGCGCGCGCCAGTTTGCCGACGCCTGCGTGAAAGGCATCGAAGCCGACCCGGAGCGCTGCCGCGAGCTCGTTGACCGTTCGCTCATGCTCGTGACGGCGCTCAATCCGCACATCGGTTACGATGCGGCGGCGGCGGTCGCGAAGGAGGCGTATGCAAAAAACAAAACCCTCCGCGAAGTCGTCCTGGAAAAAGGCCTGCTCGACGCCGCCACGCTCGACCGCGCGCTCGACCCGGCAGGCATGACGAAGCCCGGAGCGGAAGGGTGAAAGGTGAAGTGAGAAGAGTGAAAAGGTGAGAGATGAAAAGTGGCGGGGTCGCGCACGCCAAGGGCGTGCCACCCGTCAGCCCGGCGGTTGAGCGTTGCGCGAGACCCCGGGTATCGAAAGTTTGGATACACGCGCCCTGTAGGGGCGCCACAATTCGTCGAATTACGCCTATGGCACCCCTACAGGGTCCTTTCTGAAAACGACAGGAAACCCAGGGTCTCGCGCGACGCGCTCGACGCCTGGGCTGACGGGTGGCACGCTGTTGGCGTGCCGGGATACTTCCATCTTTTTTTGCGACACTCACCTGAATCTACTTCCGAAACAGGCGGGAAATCTTGAAATTGCCCGAATCCGGATCGCTGAAGGGGGCTTGCTTGTATGCCGGCGCGTCAACGCTCCCGTTCTCATGGACAAACACCACGGCCAGCCAGAACTTGTCCGATTGGTTCAATGCATAAAGTATTTCGTTGTGGGTGAGCGTCACCGTCGTGGCGCCGGCGGCGCGGCCTTTCACCTCGATGTGACGCACGGGCGGCAAAGCGCTTCCCGGCGCGGCGGACGGCGGTTGCGAGGTGATGTCCCATCCGCATTTTTTCGCGGAAACATCTTCGACCGCGCAACCGCGCTCGCGCTCGGCGCGCATGACGGCGTCCATCGCCAAACGCTCTATGCGCGCCCGCGCCTCCGCGCTTTGCGCCCATCGCGGGATTTCATCATTTTCGTTCGTTTCGCCGTCATGCCGGTTTTCGGGAGCCGCTGCGTTGCCGTCGCGCAGCTTTTTCAGCAGTCCCGCCGGCACCACGAGCATGCCACCGGTGATGACCGGCACGCCTTGCGTGACGTGCTTTTCCGCCTTGAGCGACGCCGTCCGGCTGTCCAGCCGGTCCTGTAATTCGTTCACGCGCCTGCGAATTTCGGACAGGGGCAGCCGCACGTCCTTGCCCGCATCCCCGTCCTCGGCGAGCCGCTGGTAACGGTCCGTCCAAAACTCGATTTCCCCGCTCAGTCTGTCGTGCACGGCGGACAGCGTTTTTTCGACGAGAGCCAGGTGCTGCCCTTTGATTTCCTCGAAGTGCGATGACGCCAGCTCCGAGGCGGCGCGGGCCACGACCTTCTTTTCCAGCGCGTCGAAGGAAATGTTTTCCGGCCAGATATCGCGCGCGCTTGCGCGAATCAGATTCGCATCCGTCGTGTCGAGAGGCTCCAAATCCAAGTGCGGCGCGTGGCCAGCGAAACCGGTTTCCCCGCCGGGTTGCGCGCGGACGAATTGCATGCGCCTAGACAACACCCGATTGTCCTTTCCCGCGCGAACCTCGTGCATCAGCAGGAACACCACCGCTGGCGTTTCGCCGGGGTCATTTCTGTCGAGCAGCATGGCGCCGCGTCGCAGGATTTCGGCGTGCCTGTCCAGCATGACATCCGTGATCGCCAGCATCAGCGGATGCCCCGGATGCAGGAGCACCGCGGAGGGCTCGCCGGATTTTGTCGCACGGGTTGCGTCTTTCTCGAAACACACCCGCTCGTATCTCTGCAAAACGGGCGCGCTGTCGCGGCGGTTGCGTCCGGTCAGCAGGCGGTCGCGGTCGCGCAACAGTCCCGGCACGTGGGTGATTTCCCAGCGTCCCGCGCCGCGCGCGTGGATGGAGCCGCCCAGCTTTGCGAACGTCTCCATGAAATACGCCCGCACAAAGTGCGGCTGGAGTTTGCGGGCCTCGGCCTCGTCCAGTTTCGCTTTCACGGCATACAGCCGACTGCTGTCCATTGCCTCCATGGCCAGCGCGTTTCTGGCCAGTAGCCCGCGAAGCCTTTCCGCGTCGAGAGCGTCGTCGATTCTCCGGCCCAGGCGTTCCCGCACCTCCCGCCTGTCGCCATAGCGGACGGCCTCGATCAACATGTCCTTGAGTGGCCTGTCCTCGAAAACCTCGCCCAGAATGTCGAACACCCGGCCCCTGAATGCCTCGCTGATCGCATCCAGTTTGTGAAGCAGTGTGAAATACACGTCGCCCTCGCGGGTCTCCTTGGCGACGAGATTCCAGAGGTGGCAGACCTCCGTTTGTCCGATGCGGTGGATGCGCCCGAAACGCTGCTCCAATCGGTTTGGGTTCCAAGGCAGGTCGTAGTTCACCATCAGGTTTGCGCATTGCAAATTGACGCCTTCGCCCGCCGCGTCCGTGGCGACGAGCACCCGCACAGCCTTGTCGGAGCGAAACAACGCCTGGATGCGGTGGCGCTCATCGCGGCTTGTGCCGCCGTGGATGACCTCCACCGCGCGCGCATCGCCGAGCACCCGGCTCACGCGCTCGCGCAGATACTCCAGCGTGGCGCGATGCTCGGTGAAGATAATCAACTTGCGGAGCCGTCCGCCGGAGTCGCGCAACTCGGCGCTGTCCGATTGCAGCAGGCCTGAAAGCTCGTCCCATTTTCTGTCCACGTTGGAGGCGCGCAATGCGCGCGCCTGTGATTCGAGTCGCCGCAGGATTTCGATTTCCTCGCGCAGTTGTGCGAGATTCGTAGCGGCGGTGGCGCGGTCAACGAGCTCCTCCTCGATTCCTTCGCGCTCTTCCGCGGTCATTTCGTCGTCATAATCCGCAACATCCAAGTCCTCCGCTTTCGGCTCCAGGAAACTGCCGCCGGAGCGGGCGGCGATTTCTTCCGCGCGCAGGCGTTTCTCCAGCCGTTCGAGGCGGTTTCGCAAAGACTGCCAGATCGCCTCCGGCGACGAGGCCAGGCGGCGTTGCAGGGTCGTCAGCGCGAGCCCGACGCTGCCCCTGCGCTTCCCGTCCAGCGCGTCGGCCTTGCCCATTTCATCCGTCACATAATCGGTGACGGCGTTGTAGAGATCGACCTCCGCGTCGGAGAGTTTGTAGTTGAGCGTGCGCGCCCGCCGCTCGGGAAACAATGGCGTGCCGTCGAAGCGCACAAGCGATTCCTTTGTCATGCGCCTCATCAGGTCCGTCGCGTCCACCTTGTGGACGCCGTCGCGGAACTTTCCGTAAAAACGGTCGCTGTCGAGCAGCGAAAGAAACAGTTGGAAATCCGCCTCCTTGCCGCTGTGCGGCGTGGCCGTCATCAGCAGCAGGTGCCGTGTCCTCGCGCCCAGCCTCTCGGCGAGACGGAAGCGCCCCGTGCGGCTGATTTTGTTGCCGTCGTAATGCGCCGCGAGTTTGTGCGCCTCGTCGAAAATCACCAAATCCCACTCCACGCCGAGCACGCTCGTTTGCAAGGGGCCGGGGCGGCGCGAGTCGTCGGAAGCCGCTTCCGGCGCGGTTTCCTCGTCGCGGGCCAGTTGGTCGAGGCGGCAAATGACGCGTTCGTTGTCGGTGAAAAAATTCCCCGTTTGCGTCGTGTTTTCGGCTCCCCGTGAAAAAACACGAAACGGCAGGCCGAACTTCTCCCAAAGCTCCTCGCGCCACTGCTCCACGAGCGAGCCGGGCGCGACGATCAGCACCCGGCGCGCGTCGGCGCGCAAAAGCAGCTCGCTGATGTAAAGCCCGGCCATGATGGTTTTGCCCGCTCCCGGATCGTCGGCCAGCACGAAGCGCAACGGCTGGCGCGGCAGCATGCTTTCATAAACGGCGGTGATCTGGTGCGGCAGCGGCTCGACATTGGATGTGTGGACGGCCATGAGCCGATCGAACAGGAACGCCAGGTCCATGCGCTTCGCCTCGACAGTGAGCTTGAACTCCGTCCCGTCGCCATCGAAGGCCCAGTCGCTTCCGCAGGCAACGGCAACACCCTCCGCCTCGGCGGCAGTCAGCAGCCGCTCTCCGATGCCGCCATCCGCGTGTCGGTAAACAATCTGCACGGCCTCCGCCTCCATCGGCGTAACGGCAATGACGGTGACATTTCCGGCGGCATCGACACCGGAAAGGATGTGTCCGTTTTGGATTTCAGCCAGATTCATGGGTTATTGCTCCCAGTCCGCGTTTTTGAGTTTCAGCGTGGCGGCGTTTTCGGACACCGTGCGCTTCAGGTTTTTGTCCGCGCCGCCGGAGGCGTCGTTGAACTTCGCGTCGATTTCCAGCGTCACCACGACCTCCGCATTCGGGTTTGCGGCGAGGTGCTTGATGATTTCGTCGTAGATTACCCCGGCCTCGATTTTGCCGCTGGCCGTCTTTGACAGCACCGCCGTGCCGTGGAAGTGCCGCCACATCTCCGGCGGCGGGGCTGGCTCGGCTGGCGGGCTTGTCGGATCGATCGGCACGGTTCCATCCGGCGCTTCCGCGCCGTCCATGGACTCCGCAACGACTCCGGCTCCGCTCCGCTTGTTTGCATCCTCCAAATCCGCGGCGATCTGTGCCATCGCCGCGCACCCTTTGACCACCAAGCCGGCGCCTCCGTCCGGCGGCAGTGCGATGCGCTCGCCGTGCGTCAGGCCCAGATACCGCTTCTTCGCGACGTCGTATTCGTCGGCGTAGGCGAAACCGTTTTCCGCCCACAGCAAATCCCCGTCGCCCACGCCGCTCACAACCGCATCCACAAGCGTCTCCGGCCCCTTCAGCCTCGGCAGATACAGGTAGCTCGCAAAATCCCTCGCGAGTTGCTCCACGCTCACATGCGCCTTGCCGCCCATGCCGTCGTCGCCCTCGCGCCATAGCAGCGATTTCTCCATCTCGCGCCGCAACGCCGCCGCGCCGAGCTTCCAGCAGAGCGCGTCCACGTCGCGCGCCCGCAGCCTTTTCGCGACGCGCGCGGCCAGCCCATCCGAGCCAGAAAGCCGGTGCTCGTTCCACGCCACGGGTGTCGTCGCCGATTCCTGCCACGGCACGAGCATCCAGCAAAAGGCCTCCTCAAGTTTGGGCGGGATGGCCTCGCCCGCCTTGTCGCGGTTGCGCTCTGCCTCGGTCTTATTGCGGTCCGTCAAATCGAGCCGCTTCGAGTCCTTTGCAATGCTTTCCCATGCCAGAAACAGCCGCGTCGCGTCTTCCACCTCGGCCAGCCGCTGCGCGTCCGCCCCCAGGAAAACAAGCGCGTTGCGAAACACGCGCGGCGCGTTGCCCCGTTGTTCGAGAAAATCCGTCGCGCGCGTCACCGCTTCCGATTTCTCCGTTTCGCCCGCGCCCGTGCGCCCGCGTGTGTGCGTGGCTTCCAGCGGGAGCACCACCAGCCGCGTCTCCATCTCGTCAGGCACGTCGCCGCTCGATTCCGGGAACTCGTGGATTTTTCCAAATTCGCCGCGCGCCTTCCGGATATTTTCGGAGACACGCTTGCGGATTTCGGCAGTCACGTCCTCCGGCTTGCCGCGCAATGCCTCGGCGCGATCCGCCGCCATGCGATTGAGCGTGGGCACCGTGTCGAACCACGAGCGCGTCCCGTCCTGGTGCAGATAAGTGGCCGTTTTGCCGAGGTGGCGCAGCGCGTCGCCTATGAACGCCAGCTCTTCGCCCGGCATCGCGCAGCCGAGTTTCACGCGATTGTCCTCCAGCCCGCGATTGTTTGCGCCCGCCTGGGGCGCGCTGCCGAGAAACACCGTGCGTGTCACGCGGCGGCACGCGGAAAATTTGCCGAGGTTGGGATTGTTCGTGTCGAGACGCGACGGCAGCGCGTCCGCCCCGTCCACCTCGCCCCCGATGACCGCCGCCCACGGCGCGGAAAGGTAGCGCATCCACTCGCTTTGCAGCACCGCCACCGGCAGGTGGGCGGGCAGGATGAGCGGGTTCTTGTCGTCGTTGTGCCACAACGCGCGAATGACGCCCGCCATAAGGCGCAGCACGCCGCGCGTGCGCTGAAATTTCGCCATGCCGCCCCAGTCCTCGTAAAGCCGTTTGAACACTTCCGGATGCACCGGATACGCCTCGCGCATGCGCCGCTCGTAATCGGTATCCCCGCATTCCGGCGGGAAATCCTGCCGCTTCGCATCGTAAAGCTCTGAGAACGCCCGCGCCGTCATGTCGCATTTCAATGCGGTTTCCGCCGTCAGCGGCTCGAACAGCCGTCGCCGCACAATCATAAAACTCTCCTCCGCCGACGCCGTGTGCCACGCGCTCGCCTTGCGCCGCACGACGTTGTCCAGGCGCGAGAGGGCGGTGCGCCCGCGCGGCCCGCCAAGCTCGATTTCGTCGCCCTGTCCCGCGCTGTCCGACGCGGGCAGCGACACCACCAGCAGCGCATTGCCCGCCGAGGCGACCGCCTCCGTGAGCGCCTGCGCAAATGTGAACTGCGTCTCGAAATCCCCGCCCGGCAGCTCGCGCCCGCCGCCCTTGTCCGGCAGCTCGCGCGCATAGGCCACCCACTCGTCGATCAGGATGAGCGCGGGGCCGAATTTTTCCAGTAGCACGCCCAGGCGCGAGCCGGGGTTTGTCGCGTTCCCATCGTCGGCGCGCACGATGTCATAGGCCTCGCGCCCGCCAAGCTGCCACGCCAGTTCGCCCCACAGCGTCCTGACGCGCGTGCCGTCGCGCTTCGGGTCGAGGCCGCTCGCGGAAATCTGCGTGCCCACCAGCGCCACGCGCTTCACTTTTTGCGGCAGCGCGTTTTCGCCGCCCAGTTCCTCCAGCCCTGGCAAATCCTTCAGCGCCACGCCGGAAAACAGATGCCACAACGCCAGCATCGAATGCGTCTTGCCGCCGCCGAAATTCGTCTGCAACTGCACCACCGGATCGCCGCCCCGTCCCGCCAGCCGCGCCAGCGCGCCTTCGAGCAAACGCCGCAGGCTCTCCGTCAGGAAGGTCCGCCGGAAAAACTCCACGGGGCTCTTGTATTCCGCCGCCACGCCCTGCTCGCCGCCGAAAGCCACCTTCCACAAATCCGCCGCGAACTCCGCGTCGTTGAACTTCTCGCCGAGCACGTCCGCATGCGGCGTCACCACCTCGCGCCACGGCGACAGCCCGCCCGTGATCTGCCCGTTGACCACCTGATACTGCGCATTGCGGCGCTCGTTGCTGATCTTTTTTTCCAGCGTCGCGCGGCTCAGGTCCGCCTTCATCTCGGCAAGCGCTTCCGCGCCTTTTGCATCGCCGACTTTTTCCAAAAGCCGCCGCGCCGTGTCCAGGGCGCGCTCCGTGTCGTCGTTGGAAAACGCCACCTGGTGCGCCCAGCGGTTGCGGGCTTCGCCAAGCTCGTGGACATGCCCCAGTCCGTCGCGGCCCAGCGCGCGTTTGAAGAGCATCGTGTGCGCCATGATGTTCAACGCACCCGCCGCGTCCCAGTTCGGCGCGCGGTCGCGCAAATCCGGCGCGATCTGGGCGCGCCAGTTTGTGCCAAAGGTTTTTTGCAGCTCTCCCGACACGTGGGCGGAGAGGGTTTTTTGCAGCAGTTCCATTGCCTTCGCGATGCGGTCGGTGTTGGTCAGTTTTGCCATGGGATTTGGGTGTTTGTGGTTAGTGGTTGAAGCGTGGTTCGGGGAGCGCACGCGTCTCGCGTGCTGGTTTTGGCGTCCCGCCAAAACCTGTTTGTTGTTCGGCGGGACGCCGGACAAAGCACGCGGGACGCGTGCGCTCCCCGGCAGGTGTTTCTTGCATCGCGTGAATCGCACGCATGTCAGAGCAGTTTCCCCTGTTCCGGTTTTGCCGCCGGCGTCTCCGCCGCGAGCGCGGCGAGCACGCCCCAGCCGGAGACGAGCGCGTTGTAGCCCTGCGCGTCCGCGCCGCGCCCGCTGCGCTCGGCCATGTTGAACAAACGATATGCCAGCGAACGCGCGTCATCGGCGCGGTCGCCCATCTCGCGCATCAGCGCAGCCGTCGCGGGTTCGCCCGCGTTCTCGACATGCCAGAGCCGCACGAGGTGGTGCGTCATCTCCCAGACGGTTAGCCGTGAATCTGTTTTCGGCGACCAGTCGCGCGGCAGTTCCGCCGGGCGCAGCAGTCGTGCCTTGCCGCCGCCGCTTTCCAAAATCCCCGCTTCGAGCAATGCCGACACGGAGATGTTTTTCGCGTTGGCGAGCGTCTCCGCGTCGCCGTAACGCGCCGCGTCGAAACCGTATTGGGCAAACCAGGCCAGCGCCCAGCGCGTCTCGTGGTCGTAATCGCCCTCATGCTCGGAGAGCACGGCGTCCTTGACTTGGATGATGGTCGCCAGTGCCTCGGCCACACTCATCGCGTTGCCCTCATTGTCTTCTACCTGCTTGTATTTGGAAAACACGGCCATGCCGGGACCGATGATGGCCTGCTCCAAGTCCACCGGAGCGATGGGAGAACCACTCGTCATATCCGCCAATGCTTTTGGTAGTTCCGTGTTTAACTCGCGCAAAAAATCACGGCGTGAAATCGAACACGCGTTCTCATCGCGCTTGCGGCAGACCAGGATGATGCTGGATGCAAGGGCATTTGTACCATTGCCAATAGTTCGGCCTTCTTTTTCCGTTCGCATTGGCCATGTTCCTGTGACTGCGAATCCAACTCGAATGACAGCTTCCAAAAACGTCGCCCAACCCGTGTTTGACCTACCTTCGGATTTCAGTTCCGACTGTTTGAACGCGTAGTAAATCGTCACGGGAAACGCCGGATGCGACAATTTTGCGAGGTTCTCTATCGCGGAAGTCATGCCGTCCAAGAAAAATTTTTCCGCAGCCTCCTTACTCCCATGACGATAAGGCGTAGCGACAAGTTCATCCGTTTTCGGCACCACCAATGTCCCGAATAATTCAGGGTATATCGGTCCCAGCGATTTCCTTAGCCAGACGTAGAAGAAATCCGACAAATCTGCATAGCTGATGTTGTCATAATAAGGAGGGTCGGTGGAAATCACCTTGTCTATGCTGATGCGTTGAGTTTGCGCGTCAGCTTGCATGGCATGTCCGGCACCATTCCCAATCAACGCTCCCAACCCTTTTATTTGCCGTTCGAAGAGGTTGTTAAAACTTCCCGTTGAATCGCTAAGAATGTTTGCTTCGGCAAAGTCCCAGACCATCGGAATTGCTTGCCGCGAGAAGACCGATCGCATCTGCGTATTTGGATGATTCCATCCGCAAATTGAAGAAGAGTGGTTCGCTAACTGACTTACAAGAAACCCTAGATATACGCTGACGGCTTCAGCGTAGTCTTGGACATCGGTTTCCTTCGCGTCTTGATGGATAATTTCTCTCACTTTTTGCATCAAGTCGCCAAACGTCGTCAATGCCATCAGTTGCCGCGAAGTGAACAAGTCGCCCCAAGTAAAAAATCCATAGCCGCGGCCGCTCACCAGATTCGCCGTATCGCGGTTCATCGTCGGAAATGTTTCTCGAATGATTTTCGCTCGTTCTTCAAGTTCTCCCAAGTCGGTATCTTGGTTTGGAGGCAAATAGACTCGTCCTCGTTTGCCTTCGGCGACAACAGCCATGAGTCTGGCACCCATGCGTCCCTTCATACTCTCCTCTTTGATATATTTTCCGGGAATGATTGTTTGGGAGAAGATACATTTGAAATCGGAACCTTTGCTTCCCGATTTGGTGCCATTTTCTGCTCCTGCTGGTGGCTTGCCCATACGCACTTCGAAACGGTAACTATTACCGCTGATAACAGGCTCCACCCACGCCTCTCTGCCTGCCTTCGACGACAGTATGAATGTTGAGGTCAACGGCACTTCCGCACCTCCGAGTGCAGGATTTGGCGAGCGCACCGTCCGAGCCCATAGCCATGCAATCACCGTGAGTTCCTCGCCGAGGTAGCTGCGCAGGATGGGTTGTTTCTGCACCACGTCTTTCGTGATTTTGATTCTTGGATACAGTTCCGCGATGATTTTTTCCGCCTCCCGGCGCATCCACTGCCCGTAGTAACGCACGTCCTCGGCAAGCCCTGTCGCGCCCGGCCAGCCATGTTCGCGCGCGGTATCATTTTGTGCATCGGGATTGACTGGAGGACGTCCCGCGAACTTCGGTGGAATCTCAATCATGGCCTTGTTGATGAGCACGGCCACGGGATTCAAATCGCTCGCATATGACTCCAGACCCAATCGCTGCGCCTCCAGCGGCAGCGCACCTCCGCCTGCAAACGGATCGTGAAACGCCGGGAGTTTTTGGGAATCAAAGAGCTCGCCGGCGCAGGGGTGGTTTGCGTTGTCGGCACAGGTGCGTTCCCAGCTTTTGCGAATCTCCGCGCGCGCTTCGTTGAGGACGTCTTCGTTTGTGGTGTTTTCCCAAACCACCAGCTTCGTGATGATGGCGAACAACCGCTCTCGCTCCTTCTTGACGGACTCTTGTGTCGGAAACAGTTCGGGATGCGAGGATGGGTCATCCACCATCTGCGCGAAGATGACAGCCCGTGCGGCGGCGAGCGGGCGTCGCGCCCACCACAAATGAAGCGTCGAAGGATGGCCGTGCCGGATGGATTTTTCACGGGCGGCGGCGGCGTTGATGGCGTCGAGGGGTAGGGCGACCTCGATGAGTTTTTTGCGCACGACAGGCGCGCTGCTGATGGGTGTGGACATAGACAGGGCTTTTGAATGCTCGCGCGACATTCAGCCCTGTCGGGATGGCTTGTCCTGTGTGTGCCTTTTGCGGTGCCTGAAAACAAAGAGGGGGCGTATCAAACGCCCCGTCACAGGCACCGCTAAGAGCCCACACAGAAGCGCTACGACACGCCCCCAATGGGAGCTGCATCGAGCGCCGTCCTGTGTTTCGAAATTAGCGGTTTCGTGACGGACAGCAGCCGAAGCTACGCGAAAAAATTAAATGTATGGATGGAGGATTATTCTTGGCGGTGAGTGAGTGGTTGCAGGAAAGACGGAGCCAACAGCCACGCGTATTTTGCGCGAGTTCGCAAGCCCGCTCTTGCCGGAAATACTCCCGGCCGGACCAGTGCCTCGCCCCGCCAACGTGGAAATCTCACAAATACTCCCGGCGGCCTTCGAGGGCGCTCTTGAGGGTCACCGAGTCGGCATACAAAACACCGCCGCCGCTTGGGAGGCCGAAGCCGATGCGTGTGGTTTTCACAGGCTCGCCGTCTGTCGTTTTCGGCAGGTGCTGGGTGAGGAAATGGCATGTCGCCTCGCCCTCCACGTCGTTCGACAGGGCGAGGATCAACTCGCGCGCGCCGCCGGTTCCCACGCGCTCGAACAGCGGCGCGAGGTTCAACTGCCCGGGGCCCACGCCCGAGATGGGGGAAAGTTTCCCGTGCAGCACATGATACACGCCGCGATACGCGCCCGAGTGCTCCATCGCCATCAAATCCGGCACATGCTCGACGACGCACACCACGGACTGGTCGCGGCGTTCGTCGGCGCAAATCGCGCATACCGGCGCATCGCCGTTTCCTTCCGCGAGATTGCCGCAGCGCACGCAACGCTTTACCGCGCGCGCTGCCTCGTGCAGCGCCTCCACGAGCGCGGGCAGGCGCTCCGGTTTTTCGACGAGCAAGTGCATCGCAATCCGCTCCGACGACCTGAAGCCGAGCCCGGGAAGTTGCTTTAGCTGCTTTTGCAGTTTTTCGAACGAAGGAGTCATGAAAATTACGATTTACGAATTACGATTTACGATTGAAGGAAGGGCGCTGCCGCGCCGGCGGGTTTACGCCGGTGGCCGGTTGTTTGGGGCTCTTCATTCGTAAATCGTAAATTGTAATTCGTAAATTATCCTCACATCAGGCCGGGCATTTGGAAGGCGGAGGTGACTTTTTTCATTTCCTCGTCGTTCTGTTCCTTCGCCTGCTTGGAGGCGTCCTGGACGGCGGCGAGGATGGTTTCGCTCACGAACTTCGGGTCTTCCTTCAAAAATTCCGGGTCGAGGGTGATCGCGAGAAATTTACCCGCGCCGTTGATCTTGATTTTGACTGCGCCGCCGCCGTGCGCGAACTCCATTTCCTTCGCTTCCATCTGGGCTTGGAGCGACTCGATCTGCCGCTGCATTTTCTGCGCTTGTTTGAGAAGTTTTCCGACGCCTGCCATGGTGTGTGTGGTATTGGTTGAGTGTTGGGAGGATTGGTTTTGAAAGGGAGTGAAATGCGCCAGATTCGCGAGTGGCAGCAAGCACCAATTGCGTCTCCGGTTTTGCTCAATCGACGCTTCTGCCGCCGAAGCCGCCGGTCGCCGCGATGCTGAGCAACACCGGCCAGAAACGTGCGGAGAGCGCCGCTTCGCCGGCGGCATGGCGTTCGAGCAAGGCGCGGCAGCCGGCGCGGTCGAGCAGGTGCACGCGGATGCGTTCGCCCTCGACGCCCGGGTTTTCCGACGGCGTGCCGGAACAGGTGGCGACGATGAACGCGATCGACTCGTCGGTCATGCCCGGGGATGAAAACGTGGGGCCGCTCGCGGCATCCGCGGATGCGAGCGTGAGGCCGGTTTCCTCGGCGAGTTCGCGGCTGGCGCAGACGGCGGGCGCTTCGCCGGGTTCGAGAAGGCCCGCGGGCGTGTCGAACACCCAGGCCTGCACGGGCACGCGCCATTCCTCAATTACGACGAGGCGGCGCCGGAGCGAGCCGTCGGCGCGGGGTTCCTCGTGAAACGCAATGATGGCGAGACCGTCGGTGCGCGGCGGGGCGTCAACGGGGCGGCGGCTCGCGTAGATCCATTTGCCGCGCCGGCAAAGATTGAGCCAGCGCGTGGCGTGGAGGAGTTCCGGCGTCGTCGAGGGCTCGGTCATCGGGGGGATGTCTCGCGGTTTGCTTCGGACGCGCGCGGGCGCTGACGGCGGGTTTGCGTCAGGTCGCGCTGCGGGCGGCGCGGTCGTGTTTGCGGCGTTCGATGGCGCTCAGGATTCTTTTGCGGAGACGCAGGTTTTTTGGCGTCACCTCGACGTATTCGTCGGGCGCGATGTATTCGATGGCGCGTTCGAGCGAGAGTTTGATCGGGGGGGTGAGCTGGATGCCCTTGCCTTCGCCTTGGGAGCGGAAGTTGGTGAGTTGTTTCGCCTTTGTGGCGTTGACGGGGATGTCTTCCTGGCGCGGATTTTCGCCGATGAGCATGCCTTCGTAAACGTCTTCGCCGGGGCCGACAAAGAGGCGTCCGCGCTCCTGGATGGCGTCGAGGGCGTAGGCTGTCGTCGTGCCGGCTTCGGTGGCGACGAGCGTGCCCGTGAGGCGCGTGGTGAGTTCGCCCGCCCAGGGGCCGTATTCCTTGAAGAGGTGATTCATCGTGCCGCGTCCGCTGGTGGCGTTGACAAGATCAATTTCGAGGCCGATGAGGCCGCGCGTGGTGATCGTGGCCTCGATCAGCGTGAAATGCGGGTGCTTTTCCATGTTCGTGATCTGGCCTTTGCGGTTGGCGAGATTTTGCATGATGGAACCGACGCAATCCTCGGGCGTTTCGATCCAGACGGTTTCGTAGGGTTCGAGGCGCTGGCCGTTTTCGTGCTTTTCGATGACGGTGGGGCGCGAGACGAGCACTTCGTAACCTTCGCGGCGCATCGTCTCAACGAGGACGGCGATCTGCATGGCGCCGCGGGCCTTGATGTTGAAAACGCCGGCGGTGTCGGAGTCGCCGACTTGGATGGAGATGTTTGTCTTCGCCTCCTTGTAGAGGCGGTCGCGGATTTGGCGCGAGGTGACCATCCTGCCGTCGCGGCCCACGAGGGGGCCGTCGTTGACGGCAATCTGCATTTCGAGGGTGGGCGGATCAATGTCGGTGAAGGGCAGGGGATGGGCCTCTTCCATTTCGGCGAGCGTGTCGCCGATGTCCACGTCCTCGAAGCCGGAGAGTCCGACGATGTCGCCCGCGGCGGCGGTGCTGGCGTCCTCGGTGCCGAGCCCGGCGTATTCGAAGAGTTTGGTGATTTTGGCGCGGACGCGCTGCTTGTCCTTGTTGCGGATGACCCAGACGTTGTCGCCGACGTTGATTTTGCCGGCGAGGATTTTGCCGACGGCGATGCGGCCCACGTAGTCGCTCCAGTCGATGTTGGAGACGAGCATCTGGAAAGGCTGGTTGGGGCGCGCGAAGGGAGGCGGAACGTGTTCGAGGATGACGTCGAAGAGGGGCGTCATGTCCTTGTCGGGGTCGGTGAGTTTGCGCTTCATGAAACCGTCGCGGCCGGAGCCGTAAACGACGGGGGCGTTGAACTGCTCTTCGTTGGCGTCGAGTTCGAGGAGGAGCTCCAGCACCTGGTCATACATTTTTTTCGGGTCGGCGTTTTCGCGGTCGATTTTGTTGATGACGATGACGACCTTGAGTCCGTGGTGGAGGGCCTTGCGGAGGACGAAACGGGTCTGGGCCTGGGTGCCCTCGTAGGCGTCAACGAGCAGGAGCACGCCATCGACCATGCGGAGGGCGCGCTCGACCTCGCCGCCGAAATCGGCGTGGCCCGGGGTGTCGACGATGTTGATCGTCTTGCCCTGCCATTTGACGGCGGTGTTCTTGGCCTTGATGGTGATGCCTTTTTCCTTTTCGAGGTCCATCGAGTCCATGGCGCGCTCGGCGACCTGCTGGTTGGCTCGGAAGGTGCCACCGGCTTGGAGGAGTTTGTCAACCAGGGTCGTTTTGCCGTGGTCGACATGCGCGATGATCGCGATATTTCGGATGTTTTGATTCATTATCAATGGGCCTGTTTCAGTTGAAAAAGGGATTAAGGGTGCGCCGCGCAGAGGGCGGTTGCAAGAAGGAAGGATGTAGAGAGGAGTCAGGATGGGAGGATGTAGAGGAGTCAGGAGTTAGAGGAGTCAGGAGACGATCCTCGGAGCCGGAGTGCTTTTCTCCTGACTCCTTCCATCCTGACTCCTTTAACTCCTTCTTTTTGGGCTTTCCACGCGCGCGCGTGGCCCGTGGCAAAGTTTGGCTTCCGTTTTTTTTGGCGATGTCCGAAGGTTTCCGCGCATGGCATCACGCGAAACGACACAATTTTACAACCGATACACTAAGCAGCTCGAAACCGAGAAGATTTACGGCGAGCGCTGGCTGCGGTTTGCGTATGAAAATCCGGTCGGGCGCTTCTTCCTGTGGGCGTTGGTGAAGCGAAAGGTCTTTTCATGGTATTACGGCTGGAAAATGAACTGGCGCAGCAGCTCGAAGCGCGTGCTCCCGTTCATCATCGAATACGGCATGGAGGACGCCGCGCAAAAGGAATTCACCAAGTCGATTTTCGATTACAGGACGTTCAACGAATTCTTCATGCGCGCGCTGAAATCCGAGGCACGGCCCATCGCGCCGGGCGATGACGTGGCGGTGTTCCCGGCCGACGGGCGGCACTTGGTTTTCCCGGATGTGGCCAAGGCCGGCGGCTTTTATGTCAAGGGGAGCAAGTTTGCGCTGGAGGATTTGCTGGGCGAGGGGCATTTGCCGGAGGAGCAGCGCGAGCTGTCGAAGACATTTGCGGGCGGCGCGATGATGATTTCACGGTTGTGTCCGGTGGATTATCACCGGTTTCATTTCGCGGCGGCGGGCAAGGCGGGTGCGGCGCGTCTGATCAAGGGCGCGCTGTATTCCGTGCACCCGATCGCGCTGCGCAGGCGCATCGAGTATCTCGTGCAAAACAAGCGCATGATCACGCTGATCGAAACGGATGCCTTCGGCACGATGGCCAGCATCGAGATCGGCGCGACAAACGTCGGCTCGATCCTGCAAACCTATCCGGAGGATTTTCAGGTGAAGAAAGGCGAGGAAAAGGGCCTGTTCAAATTCGGCGGCTCATGCGTGGTCACGCTGTTCCAAAAGGACCGGATCACGTTCGACGATGACCTGGTCGCGCAGAGCGCGGCGTATGTGGAAACCTTCGCCAAAATGGGCGACCGCATGGGCGCGGCGTCGGGGCGTATTTGAGATTCACCACAAAGGCACGAAGAGCACAAAGGTCGGAAGGAGACCGAAGGTAGAGATCAAAAGCCAACGTGTCTTTTTGTCCTCTGTCTCCCGATCTCTGATCTCTGCCTTTTCCGACCTTCGTGCTCTTCGTGCCTTTGTGGTGAATCAATCCGGGGCTTCGCAGTTGGGGCGGGCGATGACGCCGGGGTAGGGGGCGTCGGAGAAGAGGCGCGCGGGTTCCGCGAGGAGGTGTCGGTCGCAGACTTCAAAGAGCGCGGCGGCGGTCGTGGCGCGGCGCATGTCGCGGAGGAAGGCGGCGTCGGGATCGACGGACTGGCCGATGAAGTTGAGGAATTTCTTCATGCGGCTGATGTGCGCGTGCTCGGGAATCGGCTCGCCGGTGCCGGCGTCGGCTGCGGTGGCTTCGTAGAGGCGCTGGATGTAGTCGCGCACGTCGGCAAGCGTGACGGGCGTGACGGGCTGGCCGGAGAAATACTCGCGGCACTGGCGGAAAATCCACGGGTTGCGGATGGCGTGGCGGCCTATCATCACACCGGCGGCGCGGGTTTCGGCGACGACGGCGGAGGCTTTCGCCGCGGTGACAATGTTTCCATTGGCGAGGACGGGGCAGCGGACGCGCGCGACGGCGCGGGCGATTTCGTCGTAGTGAACCTCGCTGCGGTAGAGTTCGCGCACGGTGCGTCCGTGGACGCTGAGCATGTCGATGCGGTGCGTGTTGATGAGGTCGAGTATTTCCTCGTAGTGCCGCGTGTCCTCGAAGCCGATGCGCATTTTCACCGTGAAAAGCCCGGGGACGGCGGCGCGGAGGGCGGCGAGGATTTCGCCGATTTTTTTCGGTTCGCGCAAAAGTCCGCCGCCGACGTTTTTCTTGTAAACCTTCGGCGCGGGACAGCCGAGGTTGAGGTCGATACCGGCGATGGGATGGCGCAAAAGTTCCTCGACCGTTCGCATGAGGAGCGACACGTCCTCGCCGATGAGCTGGGCGAAAATGGGACGGCCCGTCGTGTTTTCGTCAATGGAACGGAGGATGTGTTTTTCGGGGCGTGATTGCGCGTGGACGCGGAAGAATTCGGTGACGAAGTAATCGGGCGCGCCGCAGCGCGCGATGACGCGCATGAACGCGAGATCGGTGACGTCCTGCATCGGCGCGAGCGCGGTCAGCGGCTGGTTCGGCGTGATGGGCGCGGGAAGCATGGAGGGAAAGGAGTCAGGATGGGAGGAGTCAGGAGTTAGAGGAGGCAGGCAGCGGAGCCGGAGTGCTTTTTACTGACTCCTGACTCCTTTACATCCTGACTCCTTTGCTTGTCTCACTCGGCGCGGGTGCAGGGGAGGAGGGCGGCGTCCTGCATGCCGTGGATGATTTTTTTGTCGGGCGGGCAGAAGGTGGCGAGCGCGCCGGCGAGCTTGGGTTTCCCTCCGGCGATGAAATAGTAGGGGCAGAGGCGGAGGCGTCCGTCGGCTTCGACGGGTTGCTTGCCGGCGTTGTAGAGGGTGTGCCGGGCGCGGCGCGGTTTTTTGTATTCCTGAAGGATGTGGAGATTGCGCGGGGCGTCGGCGATGGCGTTGGCAATGCCGGCCTGCCATTCCTCGCGCGAGCAATCGCTGCCGAGGACGACGCTGCGCGCGCCCCAGGCGGTCTCGTGGTAGCCGGAGATTTTTATGATGAGTTCGCGTTCCTTTTGCGAGGCGGCGGCGAGCTGGCGCCAGTCGGAGAGGGCGCGGCCGGCGACGCGCGGGCCGTCGAGGATGGCGCCGGGCGGGAGGGGCGCGGGGTCGATGACCCAGGAATTGGGGATGAGTTGCTTGAGGAGTTTGTGCGCGCGGCTGCTGAGCGCCTCGGCCCAGTAGTCGGCGAGGAGGTGGTGATGGAAGAGCGCGAGGCCGAGTTTTTCCTCCTGAAAAGGGCGCATGGGCGGGGTGATGACGACTTCGCCGGACTGCCATGCTTCGAGGATGAATTGGAAGGCGGGGATGTTGGCGAGGTCGAAGAGCTCGAAGAAGCGGTAGATGATGTCGATTTTTTCGGGATCGCCGTCGATGTCGAAGCAGAGGGTGCCGCCCAATGGAAAAATGTCCCCGGGAGCGAGGCAGACGACGCGTTTTCCGAGGCGTTGGAGTTGTTCGGTGAGCCAGCGCATTTCGGGGCGGTAGGTCGATGCCTCGTCGCTGACGACGAGGGCGATGAGCGGGTTGCGTTGATCGGTGCGGAGGGCGGCGAGCGCTTCGTGAAAGGCTCGGATCATCGCGTCGTTGGCTCCGAGCGTGCGGTCGGAGGCGTAGAGGCGGTTGAGGAATGCGGTCAGGCCGATGCCGCCGGGGACCGAGTCGAGTTCAGTAAGCGCAAAGCCCTCGTCGGTGAGAAGCAGGTCGGGGCGGAGGACGGCGGGGAATGCGCCGCGGTTTTTCGGGTCGCGGGCGTGAGCGATGAGGCCGGCGGGTTTGCCGCGGTCGAGGTAATCGGCGACCCAGGGCGCGAGGAGGGGTTTGTTGCGGAGGAGGTTTTTGCCCGTGGCAGAGCGGAGGTAGAGCGTCTCAAGCGCCTGATGGTATTCGAGGCAGGCGGCGCCGATGGCTTCGAGCTGGGCGAGCTGATCGGGCGTGAGCGGCCACGCGGATGGCGAGAGCTGCCAGGTCTTGTCTTCGAAGAGCGGCTGGCCTTGGAGCGCGTCGCGAATGCTGTCGTAGGTGAGTGCGGACATCGGTGTGTGCGTCAAAGGGTGTAACGCAAAGACGCAAAGACGCGAAGAGGCAAACATTGCCTGCTTCGCGTCCTGTGTTTTTTTGAAACGCGGATTGCCGGTTGCGTTTAGTTGAGCTCCTCGACCGTGGTCTCGATGCGGCGGCCGCCGATGGTCATGACGTATTTGCGCGCGTTGCGGCTGACGGTCGTGGTTGCGACGGCGGCGGCGGGTTTCGCGGCGGGCGTGCTGGCGACGACCGGAGCGGGCGCGGCGGCGGGCGCGGGCGGGTTGTAGAGCTCTTTGACCTGCTGCGGGAACATGGCGTAGATGACGCAGTGTTCGTCGTCGGTGGGGAGCTTGTTTTGCGCGAGCTCGGCGCGAAGGGTTTCCATCTTCGGCTTGATGAGGTCGGCGGGACGGCAGGTGATCGGGTCTTTTTTCGCGGTGGTGGCAGCGAGTTTCTGGATCTCGGGATCGACGGACGCGGGCGTGCGGCCAAAGTAGCCGAGGGCGATGTTCATGGCGCCGGGGATGAAGTTTTTCCAGCGGCCAAACTTGACGTTCATCACGGCTTGCGTGCCGACGATTTGCGAGGTGGGCGTGACGAGCGGAATCCAGCCGAGTTTTTCGCGGACGTAGGGAATTTCGGCGAAGACCTCGTTGAAGCGGTCGGTCATGTTGAGCTCCTTGAGCTGGGAGCGGAAGTTGCTGAGCATGCCGCCGGGGACCTCGTAGGTGATGGCATCGGTGTCCACGACTTCGTTGGCGTGGCTGGTGAATTTGGAGAGGCCGGCATAGACCGTTTTCATGTAGGCGGAGATTTCGCCGACTTTCTTGAGGTCGTAGGGGGCGGCTTTGCGCGGGGCGTTTTCGAGGAGCGCGGCCATGCGGAGGTGGTCGGGCTGCGCGGTGCCGTCGGCGAAGGGGCGGATGCCGACGTCAACGGTGTCCACCCCGGCCTCGATGGCGGCGAGGTAGGCGGAGGAGCCGAGGCCGGCGGTTTCGTGGGTGTGGAGGATGACGGGGATTTTGATTTGCTGCTTGAGGCCCTTGATGATGGCGGCGGCGACGTAGGGGGGGATCAGGCCGGCCATGTCCTTGATGCAAATGCTGTCGCAGCCCATTGCGGCGAGTTCGGCGCCCATTTTGACAAAGCCCTCGATGTTGTGGACGGGGGACTTGGTGTAGCAGATGGTGCCCTGCGCGTGCGCGCCGGCCTTCTTGGTGGCCTGGATGGCGGTCTGCATGTTGCGCGTGTCGTTGAGCGCGTCGAAAATGCGCAGGATGTTCATGCCGTGCGAAACGGATTTTTGCACGAAGGCGGTGACGACATCGTCGGGATTTTGGTCGTAGGCGACGATGTTTTGTCCGCGCAGGAGCATCATGTGCGGGGTCTTGGTCTTGGCGCGGATGGCGTCGAGGCGCTTGAAGGGAAATTCCTTCAGGAAGCGCAGGCCGGAGTCGATGGTCGCGCCGCCCCAGGTTTCGAGCGCGTCGTAGCCGATGGAGTCGAGCGTCTCGAGTATCGGGAGCATTTGGGCCGTCGCCATGCGGGTGGCGGCGAGCGATTGGTGTCCGTCGCGGAGGATGGTGTTGTTGAAGGTGACTGGTTTGCTCATGTGGGAAATCGGTCGTTTTGTGACGCAGCAAAATTGCCGGACGCGTCTTTGAAAACAGTTTTTTAACGCAAGGCGAGTGTGTCTTTGCGAAAATACGTTTTTTAATGGGAGGTATTCGGCGAACTGTTTTTTTGTCGCGCTTGGCGTGGGGTGGACTTTAGTGGCGGGCAAAATCCTTTACTTTCATATCATGAGCACAAAGCAGAAAAAATCAAAGATCCCGACCAACGCCGAGGTCGCCGCCAAGAAGGGGCCGATTTCGAAATTCATCGCGCATAATTACCGGCATTTCAACGCGGCGGCGCTTGTCGATGCGGCGCGCGGTTATGAGAACCACCTGGACAAGGGCGGCAGGATGGTCGTGACGCTCGGCGGCGCGATGTCCACGGCGGAACTCGGCATCACGCTCGCGGAGATGATTCGCAAGGACAAGATCCACGCGATCGTGTGCACGGGCGCGAACTTGGAGGAGGATATTTTCAACCTCGTCGCGCACGATTATTACGAGCGCGTGCCGCACTATCGCGACCTCACGCCCGCCGACGAGCAGGCGCTTCTGGAACGCCACATGAACCGCGTGACCGACACGTGCATCCCCGAGATGGAGGCGATGCGCCGCATCGAAAATGTCGTGCTTGAGGAATGGGTGAGGGCGGACAAGGCGGGCGAGCGTTATTTCCCGCACGAGTTCATGTATAAAATCCTGCTCGGCGGGAAACTGAAGAAGTCATACCAGATCGATCCGAAAAATTCCTGGATGCTGGCGGCCGCGCAGAAAAACCTGCCGATCATCGTGCCGGGTTGGGAAGACGCGACGCTGGGCAACATGTTCGCGGGCCACGTGATCAGCGGCGACGTGAAAAACGTGCACACGGTTCGCACGGGGATCGAATACATGATGTGGCTGGCGGATTGGTATACGAAGACGGCAAAAACCCTTCGCGACGGCAACGGCTCGATCGGCTTCTTCCAGATCGGCGGCGGCATTTCCGGGGATTTCCCGATTTGCGTGGTGCCGATGCTGCACCAGGATTTGCAGCGTCCGGATGTGCCCCTCTGGGGATATTTCTGCCAGATCAGCGATTCGACGACGAGCTACGGCAGCTACTCCGGCGCGGTGCCGAACGAAAAAATCACCTGGGGCAAGCTCGGCGAAAAGACGCCGAAATTCATCGTCGAGAGCGACGCGACAATCGTCGCGCCGTTGATCTTCAACTGGGTGCTGGGGAAATAAGTTTAGCGCTTATGAGACTATGGAGGGAATCGGTTTCCTCCATAGTCTTTCCATCAATATCGATCTGCACTTTACGCTTTGTGATATTTCGTGCGCAAACGACAGGAATAAAAATCGCGGCGATAGTCGGAGCGATCGTTGTTCTGGGATGCACTTCGGGGCATTCCGTGATGTTCGGGTGCGGGTTTGCGTTTTTTCTTTTGTTATTGGGATGTTTTTTTATCCGGGGAACCGTTCGTCGCATTACGCTTTGGGGTGATAGATTTGAGGTCGATTACTGGTTGTCGTGGTCGAAGACTTTTTATTGGGCCGATGTCAGCGAGGTCAGGATTGTGGCAATTCCGACTCTCCCGGCCAGAGGCGGTGTGCAAGGCGAGATGAGGGTGCTTGGAATTCAATTTTCCGGAAGTTGTCTCGAAGCAAAGAATCACAGAATGGAGCGGAATAATCGTCTTTTTGGTTATCACATCATACTGACTGAACAGTATGACCGTGCGCTGTTGCACATGGAAAGAGAGTTTCGAAAGACATGGCGCAGCGCGAAAGGTGTTTTTGATGCGGATTCGCCGGAAAATGAGCAGGAGTTTTTTTCGGAGACTGAGGAGGATATCAAACGGCAAAATGAGGAAGAGTTCCACCGCTTGATTGCCAGGCATGGGCGCAATGAGGGAGCCGCCGCTGAGGCGGTGTTTTCAAATTGCGTTTTTGATTCCAGCGATGAGACCTGTCTTGCGCGCGTCGTTGTGTCGCTTGAACAAGCGGGCGTTGCGCATGTGGTTGACAAATCGGAAGACCCCAGCGGGTTGATTTTTTGGCGCGTCTCAGTGGCATGCGCCGACCAGCAGAAAGCTGCGGGTATTGTGGAGGAGGTTACACTACTGGTGAAGGAGGCGCGTTCGCCAATGCAGTGTGCCAATTGTGGCACGGGCATGATTACCAGCGAAGAGTCCGAAAAAGACGCGGATGGCGGTCTGCTCTATCTTGAATACCGGTGCAGGAAGTGCGGTCGCGCGCAGATGGTCAGTTGCGAGTAATCGAGATTTTCAGGCGTTGAGTTCGGCCAATATCGCTTCGATGGGGCGCAGGATCGCAGGGGCATGGAATGAGTTTATGCGTGTGATCACTTGCTGGATGATGCCGTCGGGGCAGGATGCGCCGCCGGTGATGAGGATGCGGAGCGGCGCGCCCGGTATCGCGGGGCGGGGGAGGGATTTTAATTCGGTGCTGTCGCGGGGCGCGGCTGTGTCGCGGGGGCCGTGGGCCGGGAAGTGATAATGCTCGATGGCGTCGAGCGAACGGATGTTGTGCTCGCTCTGGATAAAGAAGGCGCGCGAACCGAGACGCTGTTCGCAGAGGCGGTAGAGCTGGTAGGTGTTGGAGGAATTTTTCCCGCCGATGACGATGGCGGCGTCGAGGGGCTCGGCGAGGGTGCGGGCGAGCGCGTCCTGATTGACTTGGGTGGCGTAGCAGAGGGTGTCGCGCTTGGCGTTTCCACCGACGCGGATGCCGGCTTCGGCGGCGCCGTATTTCGCGGCGTAGGCGTCGCGGAGGTGCTCGATGATGCCGAGGGTTTCGTTCATGAGGAGCGTCGTCTGGTTGACGACGGCGACGCGCTGGAGGTCGCGGGTGATGTCGAAGCGCGGAGTGTGTTTGCCGGCGAAGGTTTGGTCGAAGAGGGTTTGGGCTTCGGAAAGGGAGAGGGGAGCGGAGTCGGAGGGGGCGGCGGCTGTGCCGCTGTCGCACGGGCTGGAAGCCCGTGCCACCCGATCCGCCACGGGCTGGAAGCCCGTGCCACCCGATCCGCTGGTGTCACTCGATTCGCCCGTGCCATTTGTGCCGGCGGAGGCGATGATGCGGGTGAGGATGCGGGCTTCGGCGAGGTTGCGCACGATGAGCGCGGGGGCGTGGCGGCGGGCGTTCGAGAAGGTGGCTTTGGTTTCCTCGTGCTCGTGCTTGCCGTGGATGATGATGGTGTAGCCTTCGCGTCCGAAGGCGCGCGCGGCTTTCCAGACTTTTTCGACGAGCATGCAGGTGGCGTCGTATTGGACGACGGGGAGGCCTTTGCGGACGAGGCGGCGTTTGTCGTCATCGGTCGCGCCAAAGGCGGGGATGATGACGATGTCGTCGGGGGTGAGGGTGTCCCATAGCTGGCGTCCGTCGTCGGCGAGGATGGGTTTGCCCTTGTCGGTCTGGAGGTAGCGGAGGCCGCGCCGGAGGAGGTCTTCGTTGACGTAGGGGTTGTGGATGAGCTCGGAGAGCATGAAGACGCGGCGTCCGGGGTTTTCGGCGAGGGTTTCGTAGGCGCGTTCGATGGCGTTTTTCACGCCGAGGCAGAAGCCGAAGTGGCTGGGGATGAGGTAATGGACGGCGCCGAAGTCGAGCGGGACGGGAGCGGAGGCGGTGCGTTCGTTGGTGCGCGAGAGCGCCTTGATGGCGGCGCAGAGTTGCGACTGGTAGAGGGCGCGCGCGGTATCGTCGAGCTGGTAGATGTGGGAGTTGCGTTCCTTGTCGGGGCGGAACTTGTAGATGAAATCGTTTTCGCCGAGGTGGAGGTAAGGGATTTCGATGATGTGGGGTTCCAGTTGCGCGAGGATGGGCGCGAGGTCGGAGGAGGCGAGGGAGTCGATGGAGGCGAAGTGGATTTCGCCGTCGGCAGGCTGTCCGGTGACTTGCGCGAGGTGGACGCGGGTTTCGAATCCGTCGCAATGCGTCGTGAAGCGCGGCTGCGGGGCGGTGTGCGTCTTGAAGCTGGATTCGAGGCGGGCGATGGCTTCGGGGAGGCCGGGCGCGGTGAAGGCGAGGGCGGTTTTCGCGCCGGCGCGCCGGACGGCGAGCTGGTTGCTGGCGTTAAAAGCGAGGATGGCGGTGCGCACGGAAGAAAAGGGCTGAAGTGATGCGGAGCGGAGGAGCGCGGATGGTTTCAGGCGTTCAGTGTTTCGGCTTTTTGTTTTGCCGGCGGGCGAGTTCGCGCATGTCCACGGCGATGTCGTCCTTTTCGAAAATCTCACGGCCAAGGATGTGTTCAATGAGGTCTTCCATGGTGACGACGCCGGCGGTGTAGCCAAACTCATCGACGGCGACGAGGAGTTGCTGGTGGACCTTGAGGATGACCTGGAGGGCGTTGCTGGCGGTGGCGGTTTCGGGAATAAAATGGACTTCCAGCATGAGGCGTCCGACGAGTTCGCCGTCCTGGTCGTTGGCCTTGGCTTTGAGGAGGTCGCGACGGCGGACGAGGCCGACGATATCGTCTATGTTTTTGTCGTAAACGGGCATGCGTCCGAACGGGATGTTGGGGTGGGCCTTGAAAACTTCGCCGACGGTGGCGTGGCGGGAGAGCGCGGTGACGACGGTGCGCGGGGTCATGATTTCGCTGACGCGGACATCATCGAGCGAGAGGGCGTTGGCGATGATGTCGGATTCGTGGTGGGTGATGGCGCCCTGTTGCGCGCCGCGTTCGGCGAGGAGGATGATTTCGTTGTCGGAGGTTCTGGCGGGAGCGGTGCCTTTGACAAAAATGCGGGCAACGCGATTGCAGAGATGCGTGACGGGGCGGAGGCCGCGGCAGAGGATCAGGAGGGGGTAGGCCATCCTGGGCTGGAGTTTTACGCGGTGGGCGACGCCGGTGTTTTTCGGGATGACCTCGGAAAAAACGAGCATGGCGATGGTAAGGAGGACGGAGATGATGCCGACGACGACGCTATTGAAAAGGCTCGCCGCGATGCCGCCGATGGTGAGCGAGCCGAGCGTGTTGGCGGTGGTCTTGAGGGTGACGATGGCCGAGATGGTTTCATCAATGCCGGCCTTGAGTTTTTCGATGATCGCGCCTGCGCGGGGATGGGCGCCTTTGAGGGATTCGATTTCGGTGACGGTGGTGCTGAGGATCATCGCTTCGAGCATGGAGCAGAAGAAGGAAAGTCCCATTGTGAGCACGATGGCGGTGATGAACCAGATCATGATTATGTGTCTAAAGCGGCAATTAAGACGGGGCGGGCGGGAAGAGCCAAGATTACAGTTTGCGGTTTGCGGGCGGGAGCCGGGGCGGCTGTAGGAAGCGCAAACGGGCTGAAATTGGTGTAAATCCAAGGCAGGCGGCAGCGGCGGACGGAGGGGCTGTTTGACTTGCCCGGCGGATTGGCATTTTCTAGCATGCAATCGATGAAATCTGCGATCAACGATGTTTCCGAAGGTGCTGTCGCGGCTCCGCTTTTTGCAAATGGCGCCGCGGCGTTGGGGCGTGCGGAAGGTGATTTTTTGCCGGGGCCGCTGGAGGGGGAGATTCGCAGGATCTATGCGAGGAGTCCGCTGTATGCCCGGCGGTTTCCCTTGCATGCGGAGCCGTTGCAGTGGGACTGCTATCGCGAAATCCCGGCGCTCTCGAAGCGCGAGATCGTGGAGCGCGGGCACGAGGCGTTTTTTGAGGATTATCGCGCGATCGAGCGGGGGTTGCAGGAGAAGAGGTTCGAGTATGAATCGACTTCGGGCACCACCGCCGGGCCGATGACGGTGATCATGGAAGACGGATGGTGGAATGAGCAGACACGGCGCGCCTACCGGGCGCATCCGCTGCTCGCGCCGTTTGCCGACAAGCCGCACCGGAAGTGCGTGCTGGCTCCGGTGGGATGCTCGTCGAATTTGTGCCCGTATGAGGATCATCCATTTCCGCACCGGTATTTCGACGGGACGGTTTACCTGAACCTGTCGAGCGATCCCTTCGTGTTTCCAGAGGCGGAATGGGATCGGATCGTGACGGAATTGCAGGCGGTCAAGCCCGACATCATCGAAGGCGAGCCGGTGTATTTGTCGCTGCTCGCGCGCGCGGCGAAGCGGAGGCAGGTGAGCGTGCCGAGCGTGAAAGCGGTCATCCTGACTTACGGCAAGGCGAGTTTGCAGCACAGCAGGCGCATCGCGGAAGTGTTTCCGGCGCCGCAGGTGGATTTGTACGGCTCGACCGAGGCGGGTTACATTTTTATCGGCGAGGCGTTCAAGGACGACTCGCGGGTGATCGATGAAAACGCATTTGTCGAACTGGCGCCCTATCGCGGAGTGGAAAACGTGTTCCAGATTTACGTGACCACGCGGGGCCGCGAGGCGATGCCGCTCCTGCGCTATCATACGGGCGACATTGTGCGGCGTTGCGAAAAAGGCCACCGGCTCCTCGGACGCGAGGGCGGGCTGTATTTCCGCGAGGACGGCGGGGTGATTGTGTCGCCCACGGAGATCGACGCGGCGATTCCGGCCAGCTTCGAGTGCTGGCACTACAGCCTCGTGCAAACGGGCGAGGCGCGCTGGGATTTCCATTACGTCGCGGATGGCCACGCGCCGAAGGGGCTGGAGGCGGCGATTGCCGCGGCGCTGGGCGACGGGGCCCGTGTGAATGCCTTCAAGCGGCGCACGATTGCTCCGTCCGCAAGCGGGAAATTCGCGTTGCTCAAGCCCCTCGCAAAAGCAGAGGCGGACGCCCGGGCGGCTTGAGGCGCGGCGGACTTTTGGGGAAACCCACAGCACTCCGAAGTCACGCGCCCGCGTTTGCGTTTACTTCGACATTTTCCCAAAACGGGAGATTGACCGCCGGGGGCATGAGGTCGTTATTCTCGCGCATCCCGGCTCTTTATTTGCAATGATTCCCAACTCACATGGATGCGCGCAACACACCTGAAATCGCAGTGCAAGGCATCGCCGCGTCCCCGGGCATCGCGCACGGACAAGTCCTCAGGCATATCCAGTGCGATCTGGAGCTGCCCGTGTATCAGGTGAAGCCGGAACAACGCGCGGCGGAGCAGGAGCGTTTCGATCGCGCGCTGCTCGCGACACGCCAGCAAATCCAGCGCATCAAGGCCGAGGTCGAAAAAAATCTCGGCGCGGATGAGGCGCGGATTTTCGACGCGCATCTGCTCGTGCTCGAAGACCAGGCGCTGATCGGCGAGACGGAGCGCGAGTTTGAGACGGGCTCGATAAACATCGAGGCGTGCTTCGACAAAGTCGCGAAGCGCTACATCAAGGCGTTTTCGGAAATCGACGACGAATACCTGCGCGAACGCGCGGGCGACATTCGCGACGTGGCGCAGCGCGTTTTGCAAAACCTGCTGGGAAGGGTGGAGCAGACGCTGAGCAATTTCGAGGGCAACCGCGTCATCGTGGCCAATGACATCTCGCCGTCCGAGACGGTCGGCATGGATCGCAACAAGGTGCTGGCGGTCATCACCGACTCGGGCAGCCGCACGAGCCATGCGGTGATCGTGGCGCGGACGCTGCGCGTGCCCGCGGTCGTGGGCACGCGCGATTTGACGAAGCGCATCGTTGACGGCGACTGGGTGCTCGTCGATGGCTACGACGGGGCGGTGATTCTCAACCCGTCCGAGCAAACGCTTTTCCGCTACGGAAAAATCCAGGTGAAGCGGAGAAACATCGAGCAGCGCCTGCTTGAGGCGAGCAGGCTCCCCTCGGTCACGCTGGACGGCGCCGGCGTGATGCTGCGCGCCAATATCGAGCGCACCGACGAGATGGAGCAGGTGCGCTCCTACTCCGCAAAAGGCGTGGGGCTTTTCCGCACGGAGTTTTTATATTTGCAGGGCAACCGCATTCCGTCCGAGGAGGAGCAGTTTCAGATTTACAAGGCGGCGGCGGAATTTTTCGGCGATGAAAGCGTGACGATCCGCACGCTCGACCTGGGCGGCGACAAGCCCATGCCGGGCAATCCGGGAATGTTTTCGCACGAGGCGAATCCGTTCCTTGGGATGCGCGCGATCCGGTTTTGCCTGGAGCACGAGCACCTGTTCAGGGACCAGTTGCGCGCGATCCTCCGTGCGAGCGCATTCGGCAAGGTGCTGCTCATGTATCCGATGATCAGCGGGCCGGAAGAGCTGGACCGCGCAAACGAAATACTCGACGAGTGCCGCGTGGAATTGCGCGGAAGGGGCGTCGCGTTTGACGAGAAAATGCCCGTTGGAACGATGATCGAGATTCCGAGCGCCGCAATGTTGTCGGACATCCTTGCCGCGAAAAGCGACTTTTTCAGCATCGGCACGAACGACTTGATTCAATACATGCTCGCGATTGATCGCGGCAACGAACGGATCGCGCATCTCTACGAGCCGGCGCATCCGGCGGTGCTGCGCATGTTGCGGCACATCGTCGAACAGGCGCATCAGGCGGGGATCAAAGTGTGCGTGTGCGGCGAGATGGCCGGCGATCCGCGTTATGTGCCGCTGTTGCTCGGGCTGGGCGTGGACGAATTGAGCATGGCGGGATCATTGATCCCGGCGGTGAAGTTCCTCATTCGCGCAATGAACATGGCAGACGCAAAATCCTTGGTGGCCGAGGCGCTGAAGCAAAACAAGACCGCAAAAATCAAGGCATTGTGCAACGCGTTTTATACCGCGCGCATGACGGAAAAATAATGGCGGCGGCCCATGCCGCCGGCGGGCGCGGGCTGGTGATATTATATGCAGGGCCGGGCGTGTCGCGCGCCTGAAAAATGCGCATTCACGATTCGCCGGTGCGGGCCGGAAAGCGTGGCGCGCGCCAGCGCGGACAGCGGCACCCAATGCAAGGTGTCGTTGGACGCGGCCACCCGGGCGTCTATGCGCTTGCGCAGCGCCGCATCCGGCGAGAGTTTGAAAAACGCCTCCGCAATCCGATAGCGGGTTATGCTGCGTTTTTGCTCGGCGGCTTTTTTTGCATTTTTCGCTGTGATATCTTTTTCACCGAGACCGAGATGCTCCGGCGCGGGCAGCTCAAAAATGCCCGCGAGCCTGCGCGCCGACGCCGCGGCGCGGTGGAGAAGCACGGCGTCGCGTTTCGCATCCAGCAGCCAGATGCGCGTGATTTTCTGCTCCTCTATTTTTTTTGCGGCCAGCCGGGGAAACGACTCCGGGGCAAGCGTGCGCGCGGCGTCGCAATGGGCGCGGACGGGGCAGATGACGCATGACGGGTTTTGCCGCGCGCAAACCGTCGCGCCGAGCTCCATCATGGCCTGGTTGTGGTCGCCGGGATGGGCCGTGTTGACGAGCGTATTGGCGAGCGGCGCGAAAAATTTTGCCGCGCTGGCGGAATCGCGGAACACCGTGTCGTTGGCCGTGAGCCGGGCGAGGATGCGCACGACATTGCCATCGACGCAGGCGACCGGGGCGCCGAATGAAATGCTCGTGATCGCCGCCGCCGTGTAGGGGCCGACTCCGGGCAGTTCGAGCCACGCCCCGGGCGTGCGCGGCGGCTCGGGGAGCGCGGCGATGGCGCGGGCGAGTTTGTGCAGGTTGCGGGCGCGGGTGTAGTAGCCGAGGCCTTCCCAGAGTTTTACCACGCGGGCCTCGGTCGCCGAGGCGAGCGCGGTGAAATCGGGCAGCTCGCGCATCCAGCGTTCGAAGTAGGGAAGGGCCGTTTTGATCTGCGTCTGCTGGAGCATGAACTCGGAGACGACGGTTTTGTAGAGCGAGGGCGCCGTGCGCCAGGGAAGCGGACGCGCGCCGGCTCGATACCATGCGAGCAAGTCGCGCTGAAATGCCTGCGGATTTGAGAGGGCGTTCACGCTCAATGTCCGTGCCCGCTTTCGATGATGATGAACAAAATGCCGAGCGTGCAGAAAAGCACGCCGAGCAAGCCGGATTCCCAGCGCTCGATGCGCTTAAGGTTGGTGCGCTTCAACCCCACCAGCGTGAGCGAGGTGAACAGGAGCATGCCCGCGAGCGTGCCGAGGGCGAGGATCACGCTCAGGATGACAAAGCCGCGCCAGCCGAATTGCACGCCCGACAAATACACGGGCAAAAAAACCTCGCAGGGCGAAAGCGTGAGCATCACGAACAGCCCGGCGATGGCGGCCCAGTCGCTTTTGCGTTTCGACGCGATTGCGCTTTGGGCCAGCTCGTCCTCCCAGTGGCTGTGGTCGCCCTCGCCTTCATGGCCGCAATGTTCGCTGGGCTTGTGCGCCGTTTCCGGCACATGGTGATGGCAGACGCCTTTGCCCCGAAATTGCCGCCACAGATAAAAAAGCCCGACCAGCATCAGGGCGCCGCCGATGATCCACGAAAAAGCATGGCCGAGATGCTCGTCGAGTTCGAAGCCGAGCCAGGCGATTGCGAGTCCGAGCAGGGTTGTGACGAGCACATGGCCGAGTCCGGCAAAAAGGGCGACGGAAAGGGTTTTTCCTGGCGACCAGCCGCGCGCGCGCGACACGAGCACAAAAGGCAGCCAGTGGGTCGGGATGGCCGCGTGGAAAAACGCGACGGTGAAGCCCGTGGCGGCGATTGTGGCAAGGACGGTTGAGTGCATCGGCGGTTGTGAAAGTCGCACTCTAGCAAAGTCGTCAAGTGGTCAGACGAACAAATTCGCACGGGATATTTTTGCGGGAAAGTCTTCGCCCTGCTGCGAAGCCCGGTTTTGCGGTGTGAATGGCATGGGGTGGCAAAATCCCAAATTGCAAAATTCATTCTTGCTCTTCGCCCGCGCGCAGTTTTCGTAACGCAGCACCATTCTTCCGGAGAGATGGCTGAGTGGTCGAAAGCGGCGCTTTGCTAAAGCGTTGTAGGTGTAACAGCCTACCGGGGGTTCGAATCCCCCTCTCTCCGCCAGTTTAACCGTTGGAAACCAAGTGGTGTATTTCGACGCCGGGTTTGGGGTGGGTGCGCCATTGGTTTGACAAGAATCGGCGGAAAACGCCCGAGGCGGGTTGGTCCCCTTGGCCTGCAAAGCCCTGTTCTGGGCGTTGTAGGGGGCCTGCAGGGCCCAGTGTCCGGGTAGGTGCCCAGCTTGCTTTTTTCTTGTCGATGCCCTTGGCCCGCGTGATAGGCCGGATTGGATACCGTTATTGCCCGCACGCTTGCCCCGTCGGCACGAGGCAACCGCACTTGTTTCCACTCCCCGGAGCTTTTCAAAAGCTCTTCGCGCCATGCCTCCATCGACAGGGCTTTCACGCTCTTGTCGTTCACAATCGCGTGTTTCGCCGGACGTCCTTTTGTTTTCGGTTCTTTGAGCGCGGCTTGGGCGTTCAGCAACCAAGCCACCACGTTGCTTGGCACCTGCGCCACATAGGGTTCTTTGCGTTTTTCGACTTCTGCCAGAAGCGGCAGCACAACCCCGTATCCCGCGTCGATGATGATTGCTTCATATTCCGGCAACTGCGATTTCATTACATCAAGCAGTTCAAGGGCTATGCGCCATTTTTCGCGAAAATGTCTTTGCTTCTCGAGAGCGTCCGCCCAGGCCATGCGCGCGCATCGCTTGCCCAAATCTCCACTCCACTTTTTCGAGGCAACCTCAAACAGGCTGTGCACGAGGCAAAGCGCCTACGCGCGGTCCCATCGCGCCCATTGAATAGTTCCGATGCATATTCAAAATTTCAATGCTTTGCTGAGGCTATCGCCGGTGTATTGTTGCCACATGGCTATTTCCGCAGTGAGGCGCTTGACGGTATCGCGGTGAGAGGCACGGTAGTAGAGATTGTGCTGTTCGGTAGGGTCGTCACGGAGGTTGAATAGCTGACATTTGTCGATGTCGGAGAGTGTCAAACGCCAGCCGTCGGGCGTGATGACTGTACGCGAGGATTCATCGACGTATTTTGCGAGATGGGGGTAGTTCGCGGCATAAACATCTTTTTTGGTGCGGCGTTTTTTCCCGGGCTCGCCGTCGTCGTCGCGGTCGTTGGGACTCCACTCGGCGAAGACGGATGTGGGCGGGATGGATGCGCCTCGAATTTCGGCAGAGCGGTCGCGACCGGAAAGGTGCGGTGGAATTTTTTTGTCAGCGTCGAGCAAGCCGAGCAATGTGGGCACCATGTCGATATGCGACCAAGGTGCGTCGATGCGCGCGCCTCCACGCACGCCGGGGACGCGCATGAGAAGCGGCACACGGAGGGATTCCTGATACATGACTTCTTTATACCAGAGGCGGTGGGCGCTCATCTGGTCGCCGTGATCGGAGGTGAAGACGACGATGGTGTGGTCGGCGAGACCGAGACGTTCGAGTTCGCGCAGGATGGTGTCCACGCTGCGATCAACGCACGATATGTTGCCGTAGTAGTGGCGAGTGATGTCGGCGAGTTGCGCAGGCGGTTTTGAAAAGGTTTTGCTGCGCGCGAAGCTCATCTGACGGAGCCGGATGCGCCACGGGATGTCATCATCGGGGCTATCTTTGTAATAGCTCTTGCAGAGCGGGATGTCATCGTCGGCATAAAGATCGTGCAACGGCGATTGGTAGGGAGTATGCGGTTCGAGGTAACTGACTTGGAGGATGAAGGGTTCGTCGCGGTGGCGTTGGAGAAAATCGACCGCTCGGGCGGCCTGAAAGGCGGGTTTGCCGAGTGCGATGGGCGCGCGGACGGCAAATGTGCGCGAAAAGTAACCGTTTTTCTTGTCGGGCTTCTGGCCATGCCCGGCGAGAAACTGCCAGTAATCACTTTTGGCGTTTTTGTCGCGGCCGGCAGAGAAGAGCGCCTGGTATTCGTCTTCGGTGGCTATCCATTCATCGAAGCCGTGTTGGGCAAAAAGTTCGTCGCCGAGGTGCCATTTGCCAATGTAACCGGTGCGGTAGTCGGGATCGGCGAGGAGTTGGTTGTAGCAGCGGGTGGAGGAAGGGAGGGGTATATTGTTGGCGGTGACTCCAGACTGGTGCGGCCAGAGTCCGCTCATGAGCGTGCCGCGCGAGGGCGTGCAAACAGGATGCGAGACAAAAGCGCGGTCGAACACGACGGATTGCGCTGCGAGAGCGTTAAGCGCGGGAGCATGAATGGTTCGGCTGCCATAGCAAGCAAGCGTGTCCCAGCGCTGCTGATCGGTGAGGATAAAAAGGAGATTGGGCTTGCGCGGAAGACGGGCGTCGCGCGAGGGCGCGACGTCCGTTGCGGATGAGGCAGCGCGGGTGAAGCGGTTGCCAACGGCAAACGCGGCGACGCCGGTAGTGGCAGCACGGAGGAAGCGGCGGCGGTTCATGCAAATGTGGAATGAGGATTGAGAGGGCGAGGCGGGGCGGTTTTGCTTTGATTATGATTGTAACTAAATGGATACAATGAATGGTGTTTGTGGTTCGCCGTGAGGCTGAGGGTTTACTTGGAGTAATCGGACTTCTTGGCGGAAGCGTCTTCGGGAAGGTGCCCCCGATAGCCGCGATAGGTGTTGACCGGATCCTCCATGGTAGCGCCACGATCGTTGGTGTCGCGCACCCAGTCGTCGACAAGCGCGCGAAGCTTTTTCAGCGTGTCGGCGTGAGCGGGATCGAAGGCGAGGTTGCGCACTTCGTGCGGATCGGCCTCGATGTCGTAGAGTTCCTCGATGGGTTTGCGTGGCGCAGCGAAGAGCGCTGCCTCAGGCGCGAGTGTACCTTCACGCGCCATCTGACCGACAAGATTCCACGTGGGATAGTTGGTTTCCTTATAGGCGTTGTATTGCATGTAGGGGCAGCCGGGTAGGTAGTTTTTGATGTATTTGAAACGCGCGGTGCGCACGGCGCGCATGCGGTCAACCGTCTCGTCCATGCGATCTCGCCCGGCGAACACATGATCGCGCGGTGGCTGCGCAGAGTCGAAGAGATCGCGTCCGTGCGTCGCACTCGGAGGGAGGACGATGCCGGCGAGCCCGAGCATAGTTGGAGCGAGATCGACGCCACTCACGAGGCGGTCGTCCACTGTGCCCGCGCCACGTCTATCGGGGAAACGGATGATGAGTGGAATACGAATACCATTGTCGTAGAGAAATTGTTTGCCGCGGAAGAGCGCGCCGTGGTCGCTGGAGAAGAAGATGATCGTGTTGTCCGCAAGGCCGTCTTTTTCCAGGCGCGCGAGGAGCTGACCGACGTAGCCATCGCCGAGATGAATCGCGTCCAGGTAGTTCGCGTATTCGTCGCGGGCGATTTTGTGGTCGGGGAAATACGGGGGGAGCTTGAGTTTGTTCGGGTTGACAAGCTCGTTTTTTGGCTGTTGGCGGGCCGTCACCCAGCCGGTGCCGGTGTGGGTTTCGATGATGGTGATGTGTGCGAAAAACGGCTGGCCGGGTACGCGTTCTGTCCAGTCGATGCCGTCAAAGGGATTTCCGGGTGTCGGGCCGGAGACGGAGAAATTGAGATCGAGTTTGCCGTTGCCGCGCGCGCCCCTAAGCGCCGCGCGTGGGAGGGATCGGTCTTTGCGTTCCGTCGGCGAGGGCTGAATATTGCAGGTGAAATAACCGGCTTCGCGAAACCAGTCACAGATGTGGCGCACGGGAGCGGGCAGTGTTTTTTTGTCCCAGGGCCAGGTCCGGTGGTTGTGGCAACCAGTGGCGATCTGGTAACAGCCGGTCATGATCGCGGAGCGGCTGGCCGACGACACTGGTGCGGTGCAGAAAGTATTTGAAAATCTGATACCGGAGGCGGCGAAGGCGTCGATGCTTGGCGTACGCACGAGCGGCTCGCCATAGCACTCGAGCTGCGGTCCGATATCCTCAAGGATGATATAGAGAATGTTCGGACGCGACGGCATGGGCTTGATAAACGGTTTTGCAACCGGGGAGGCTGGTGGCGCCCCGGTATTTTCTGCGAGCAAATTGCCGCCACCCCTTGCCGCCAATGCACCGGATGTGAGCCCGGTTTTAATGAAATCGCGTCGATTCATGGTGAAAAACTTGTCTGCTGCCGGAAATATTTATCTATTTCGATGCACGCGAAGATAAATGGCAGCAGCCCGTGCGTATCACTTTTGATAAAGGAGATGCGCTCATAGTCCGCGGCCTCGGTACTGAAGTTAGTGCCGCCCTTAACGCCGTTAAAATCGTCATTGTCGTCGACGAAGGTGGCAAGCGCCCGCCATGCGCGTTCCAATGCAGGGCCGTATTTTTTGCGCGAAAGCCAGCCGTTGTTGATGCCGCGTGCGATGCAGAGTGTAAAGATTGCAGCGCCGGACGACTCGCGCACGGATGCCGGCATATCAAGCACGTTTCGCCAAAATCCTTCCGCGTCCTGCTGGCGCAGCAAACCGTCAACGTGGTCGCGGTATATTTTCATCAGCACGGCCCGGTTCTCGTGCGTTTCGGGCAATGCGTCGAGAACCTCCACCGCCGACCAGAGCGCCCAGCCGTTGCCGCGCGACCAGAACGGGACCTTCTCCTCGCGTTTCGATGGATAGCAGGCCTGCCGGTAGAGCCCCGGCAGCGGATCATATAGATAGGAATTGAATTTTATAATCTGCAATGATGCATCGTCCAGCAAAGCGATACGCTCAGCCGCATCATTTGTACATTTTGCCCAATACACGAGGTAGGGGATTCCCATATACATGTCGTCTGCCCAAATCGATGGATATTCCGTGTAAGAGCGCGCAAAAATGCCATCCACGCGAAATTGTTTGTTTCGCAGATAATCAACAGTCAGCGCTGCCCGTTCGCGGTAGCGCTCCATGCCAGGGAAGTTTTTTTCCGCAGCGAGACGAGTGACAAAAGGCATCGCCGGTGCCGACATATAATCAAGCATCGGCAGCCCGGCTTGTCCGAAATTCATTGAGCGAAACGCCAGCAGGTCTCGCATCTGGTGTTCTACCATCGGGAATGTATCCAGCGCATACTCGCACCAACGCGCGGCGTAGTCGCTGTACCGCGCATCTCCCGTCGCGGCGCCAAGGCACTGCAGTGCCCAGTTGAAGCAGCCCACGTGATAATTCCACGCATAGAACTTGCCGCCGTCCTTGTTGTTTGTAAGTAGGTTGACACGTGGAATATTCCATGCGATGCGTTCTATTGCGCCGTTGTAAACCTTATGAAATTCCAGGGTGGTCTCGGGCGGAAGCACGGTGTTGATATCTCCGGCAAAAGTTCCAAGCACCAGCCAATGGGCGAGCTGCGCGGCCTTGGGCGCGTATTCGTTCAGCGAGAAACGGATGCGTTTGCCCCGTTCGCCATAGCGTGTCATATTGATGGACTGGGTGACAAACAACCAATCCTCTGTTGCATCCATTTTGTTGCGGGCGGATTTTATCAAGATTTTATGGCTTCCCTTGGCGAGGTGCACTGTGAATTGCTCGGGTAGCAGATAGCTTTTTTCATCATAGGTAATCGTAAAATCAGTCTTCGTCTGACGTTCGAAGACCAGTTTTTCATCAATCCATATTTTTACCGGCCAACGGGAGCCGAATTCGAATGTCTGCTCCTGTGAGACGTCGCTTTGCAGGGTTGAGACCGCATAGGCAACTCCGGCCACGGGGGTGCAGCTTCGCCCGAAATCAACCGATTCCGCATCGCCATAAGGTTGTTGAACGGTGTATTCAAACGCGAACGAGCCGCAGGCGAGGACTTTGTCCGCGACCTTACGCGCGAGGGCGAGCGGTTCCTGCGCGCTGACAGTGCCTGAGATCGCGAACAGCGTGGTTGATATGAAAAGCGTTTTATAAATCCGTTTCATTGTCGTGAATCATCCGGGCATGCCCGCAGGATCAATAGTTCAGGATAGGGAAGCGATTATTATAGCCGACGGCGGAATGGCGGACATTTTCCGTATACATCGGGTCGGCATAGCGTTTTTTTATCTCGGGAGTGTCCGTGGCGCGGTGATCGGCCCAGATGCGCACCTTGCCGTCAGGTGTTGCCAACATGATATGCTCGCCGGGAATGTCCAAAATGTGTTTGACGATGACCATGTCGCCACCCGGTGCCTCGAATATTTTCTCGCCGCGCCGGTCGTAAAGTGCGCCTTCATAATAAACCTCATGCACCCCGTCCCCATTGAAATCAACCGGATACCCGGTCGGAGGAAATTTTTGACGGGGAAGCTCTTTTCCCGTTTTTGCGTCGTAGAATTGGCAGATCGCGTCCGACTTGCTCGGGTTTGACGATTTCACGATATAGAGATCGGTTTTATCCTTGTCGCCTGGTATTGCGTAGCGTCCGGTCACGGCGATGCGCTCGCCTTTGGGTCCGAGATTGCCGACCCAACCGTAGTGGAAATGCCCCCACATATCGGGCACCTCCCAAAGGTGCCTGCCATCCTGCGCAAACATCACCGCACGCGATACCTTGCCGTCGTCGCCTTTTTCGCGGGCCGTCCAAAAATCCCATTGGCCGGTGTTGCGGTCATAGATGGGCAGCACCGTGTCGGAGTGATCATACCACACATGACGGTCGAGCACGAACAGCTCCCGTCCGTCGTCAAACGCGATGCAGCGTTCTCCCCACATGAACTGTCCACTGCGGTCCTTGTTCAAATCGAGAATAATGTTGGAGTGACTGGCACGCGGCCCGTCGTAATCGTCAGGATAATAAACTTCCCAGCGCTGTTTCATGTCGGCGGTAAACGCGCGCAAACGCATGTCTCGGTAAGTGCCGATTCCGGCGATGATAACCGGGTCGCCGTTTTTGGCGAAGCCGCCAATGATAGAGAAGCGCCATTTATAACTGCTTGCCTGGTTGTGCGTGGGTTGCGGCCAGTTCCACCGGCCCGTGACCTTCCCCGTGCGCGCATCGGCGCGCTCAAGCTTGTATTGTTTATAGACAAACGGCTTTGGGCCGATATTGTTCACATAATAGAGCTCGTCTGCACCATCCCTGTCCATGTCCATCGGCAAAAGTGGGATGAACCAGACGCCGGGAATGGAATACGTCAGTTCGCGACGCCATAGCTCCTTTCCTTTGAGATCGAAAACGGCCATGATGGGCTTGTGTTTTGGAAAGAAAAAACTGCCTTCGGCGGGGTCGACGTTGGGGTCTTCCGAAAATATCATGACAAAGCCTTTTTCGCCGTCGCCAAGATTGACCGGGGCGGCGCGCACCTGCTTTGACGGAATGCGCAAGTCAAACTCGGTCGCGACATATGGCGAGTAATCGTGTCGCGGCTCATAATGTGGCTGACCAGCCGCCAGATGCGCGGTGGTGAGCGCGGACAGGAGCAGGGATATTTGTATTTTCATCGAATTTTGGCGGTATTGAGGAAAGTTGGATGCCTTGCGCTTAAAACGCATGCATACCTGAATACTGGATACAGTCAGCTAACAAAAAATAAAATTGTCTTTGGACGGAGATGGGCAGTTTTCAAGAAATTCGGACAAGAGTCCTTGAAAAGGCAAGCATTTTCTGCATCATTGGAATCTAATCTTTGGAAAAGCCGAAGCACGCGCACGTTTGACCGCCTCAAGCCCATCCCTATATGCACTCCCAGTCTTTCACAAAATGTCCTGAACTTGCCATGACCCGTCGCGAATTTGGCGGGAATTTGTTGCGTGGCCTCGGCGGTGCCGCGTTCGCAACAGCGCTTCGTCCGTTAGGCGCGCTGACCTCTGGGGAGAGGTTGAGTGGCGCCGAATGCAAGCCGAACATCATATTGGTGCTCTCAGACCAGCATGCTTATAAATATTGCGGCTTTATGGGGCATCCCGTCGTGCGCACGCCGAATCTTGATAAGATAGCCGCGAGCGGCGTGGTGTTTCGAAACACCTATTGCGGCAGTCCCGTCAGCGCGCCATCGCGGGCTGGGATGATTTCGGGCGTATATCCATCGGATTGCAATTCATTCTGCAATTCGACTGCATGGGACGGCAGTTTCCCGGCGTGGCCGATGCTCATGCGCGACGCGGGCTATCACACGTTTGGCACCGGGAAAATGGACGCCCATGATAATTTCGACCTTGGTTTCGATGAGTCGAAGGCCGTTATCAATTCCCATTGGAAGAAACCCGACATTACCTCACTTTTCCGGCGACCACTTTGCATCCGCCCCACGGCGCGCAACCAAGTGGACGGACGCTCGCGCACAACACTGCACAGGGACATCCAAGTAGTAAAGGCGACCGAGGAATTTATACGCCGGCAACGCGCAGGTGGCAAACCTTGGATCGCGTATTGCGGTGTGCACGCGCCACATGATCCGTTCACCGGTCTGGAAAAATATTATGATTATTATCTACCGCGCGTGGACATGCCCGAGGTCGCAAACGAGGAACTCGAGCGGCAGCATATTGTGTTCACGCAGATGCGCTATCACAAAAATCTCGGCACGCCCATCCCTGCTGAGCGTATCCGGCGCGCGCGTGCCGGATATTATGCGATGATAACCGAGCTCGATGAACACATCGGTGGACTATGGACGGCGCTTGAGGAAACCGGGCAGCTTGAGAACACCATTTTCGTCTACACGTCCGACCACGGCGAGTCTCTGGGTGACCACGGGCTCTGGCTGAAAAACAATCTCTACGACGTGGCTGCGCGCATCCCGATGGTCGTGGCAGGCGCAAGTTTGCCGCGGGGCGTGACGGTTGACACACCGGTCGCGCACGTCGATCTGATCCGCACTTTCCTCGAATGGGGCGGCGCTGTGACCCATGGCAGACTTCGCGGGCATTCGCTCGCAGCACTGATGTACGGACGCACTGGCGATCATCCCGGCTGGGCGTATTCCGAAAGTCATTCAGAGGGGAACAGCACCGGTTCGTTCATGATACGGAAGGGCGATTGGAAATATATACATTTTACATGGTATGACGGATTATTGTATAATCTTGCCGAAGACCCCGGTGAGCTGAAAAATCGCATCGACGATCCCTCCGCGCGGGATGTGCTAAAGGAGCTGCGGGAAATATTGCATACGGAAGTCGATCCCGTGGCGCTGACGGAAAAAGCATTCCGCCTGCAACGCGAACGCCTGGACGAGCTAGCATCAACCCGTACCGAGGAGCAGATGCTGGATCTGCTGCGCAGCCGACTCGGCGAAGGCCAGTCGGTGGCGTTGCTAAACGCCTATTACGGGCGTACATTCACCTACAGACCGGAAGATCCGAAAAAACATTGAGTTTTCGAATCACAGGAGCGGCGATCCCCTGAATGGACGCTTATTTAGCTGCTTTGGCTTTGTTCTCAGGTTGGTCGTTTAGCATCCTCAGTGCAAAGGTTCCGTCCGGCAATTCCTCGACCATCCGGATGCCTGTGTTCACTACTGTTTTTTTCAGGCCTGCAATTTTTCGGCAGAATCATCTGGAGCAGCGCGCGTCCGTTGGTGCCGTGGCCTGAGCGCAATATGGATTTCTCCGTGCCTCCGAACCTCTGCCGCAGCAGCGTGACGACGTTTTGCAACAATGCCTTGGTATCGGAGGCGCGCTGAGGGAGGTCTTCCTTGGGCGCGGCTTTGAGCAGGTGTTCTCCGCCGGGACGGAGGATGAAAAACGGCTTCTCGTCATCAGGCAGCTCCACACGGTCGCCTCGGAGCAGATTTTTCCCCGGCGCCGGAAGTGTTTCGTTGAAAAACGACAGCACCACCTCTTCGTTGAACTCCGCCAACTCGGGCCAGATCTCTGCCGTCTGCCTCGTGTCGCACAAATACGGCAGAATGGTCTGGCGACAGCGGTAAACAGGGCTGCACACGATGAAGTCGAACTTATAACTTTTAAGCTTCTCGGTGGCTGCCACGATTTGTTCTTTTCCTTTGGGAGTGACCGCATTGGAATCGCCCACGTATGACGGCCAGTGTTCCTTGGAGACGTTTTCGTATTGCCTGCGGAGATTGTGGCCGAATTCGGCATGACGGATGTAATAAATCTTCAGTCCGGCCTCGCTTGGAATGGTGGCAAGCAGGCAAATAAAAATACCAGCGGCAATCCGTGGCATGATTGATGAAATAATGATAGAAGATCTGACAATTTTGATGGGCATGATAAATTATTTCATGAAATTAATATAATGGTGAGAATCGCACTCTCGTTGGGCGGCATATTACCGCATTGTGAATTTGATTTAGAGCCGGCACCATGCGGTAAAATATACAATGCGAAAACCGTAAATGCGTGGGAAAAATCGCCATCGATTTTTATAATGTATATAACATGTTTATTATAAATATCATATGAAATAATCGGACAGGTGTCATTTTTTCTATTGCCAGATGCCGAAACAAAACTATTTCATTTGAGACACTTTTAATCAACCCCGTCGAGTTTCCCTTTCTTCATCCAAAACTCATCGCGCAAAAATCATGCAAGTCACACCCATACATCTGCCCGTAGCCTTGTCGGGCCTCGTGGTCGCCTCCGCTACCGCGTTGCTGCCCGGCTCCGTTCAAGCAGCCCTGCCATCGTCCGCCATTCCGGTGCGCCCCAACATCATTTTCATCCTCGCGGATGACGCCGGTTACGGTGATGTCGGCTTCACGGGCCAGGCGCGTTTCAATACGCCCAATATCGACAAGTTCGCCCGTGAGGGTATGATCATGACGCAGCACTACGCCGGCACCCCGGTTTGTGCACCTTCGCGTGCTACGCTTATGACCGGCTTGCACACCGGCCATGTGAGCATCCGTGGCAACCACGGTTACCGTTGGGGCGCGACCACCACGAGCCGCGTGCCCATCTCCCGCAAGGAAACCCTGCTCCCCGAATGCCTGAAGGATTTCGGCTACCAGACAGCCATGATTGGCAAGTGGGGTCTCGGCGAGGAGGACAGCTACAGCGCGCCTTGGCGTCGCGGTTGGGATTTTTTCTACGGGTTCGTCAATCAAGCGCAAGCGCACAACCAATATCCCGAGTTTCTCTACCGCAACGAAGTCAAGGAGCCGATCATCAAAAACTACTCGCATGGGCGGAACTGTTTTGCCAACGACCGATTCACCGATGAGGCGCTTGATTATATAGACCGCATGGCAAGCAACAAAAAGCACCCGTTTTTCCTCTACATGGCCTATACCACGCCGCACGCGGACCTCGTCTGCCCGACGGACACGGTTGAACAGCTCAAAAAAGAGCAGGCATGGGCGCGCGAACTCGCCGAGAAGGATGCCGCCAACGCTCGCACCGTAGGCAGCAAGGGGAAGAAGGTTATCGACACTGACAAGCGAATCATGTTTGCCGCGATGATGATGCGCCTCGACCGCGACATCGGTCGCATCATAGCGAAACTCAAGGAGCGCGGCATCGATGAAAACACGCTGGTTGTCTTCACCTCCGACAACGGTCCCCATGCCGAGGACGGCAAGGACAATTCTTTCTTCAATTCCTCCGGTGGTTTGCGCGGCATCAAGCGTGACATGTATGAAGGCGGTATTCGCGAACCCTTCGCTGTCCGCTGGCCCGGACACATCAAGGCCGGTTCCACGAGCGACCATCAGGCCGCGTTCTGGGATTTCATGCCCACTGTGTTTGAAATCATCGGCGAAGCCGCGCCCGAGGGCATCGACGGCATCAGCTACGCGCCGACGATTCTCGGTCGCTTGGACGGCCAGAAGAAACACGACTACCTCTACTGGGAACTGCTTGTGAAGGACAAAGGCTGCCAAGCTATCCGTCAGGGCGACTGGAAGGCCGTGCGCAGAGGCTTGAACGCCAAGGTAGAGCTTTACGATCTCTCAAGCGATATCGCCGAGAAAAACGATCTCTCCGGCAACAATCCTGACAAGGTCGCGCATTTCGAAAAACTCCTGGCTTCCGCGCGCACCCACAGCAGTGTTTTCCCGCTGGAGCTTCCCAAGGGGCAGAAGGGGGAGATCGATCCGTTCGACCCCTGATGTTTGCTCATATAGAAAGAATAAATATAGCGCAATTGAAAACTATGTAAACGCGACTCCGTTGGATAGGCTGATTTGATGCCTCGCGCCTTCCTTCCATCTGGGGCCGTCCCTTTTGTTATCATGAATTTTCACCGTCTCCTTCCTGCCGCCGCGCTGTTTTTATCAGCATTTTTTCCCATCTCGGCCGTGCATTCCGCCGCTCTGGACGATCCTTGGACTGCTGTTCCCGGCATTCTCGCCCGCATAAAGGCTCCCGTGTTTCCCGATCGCGACTTCGTTATCACCGATGTGAAATTCGGTGCGAAACCGGGCGGCACGCACGACAATACCGCGGCTATCGCCAAGGCTATCGCCGCATGCCACGCGGCCGGCGGCGGACGTGTCGTTGTCCCCGCCGGCATGTTCCTCACCGAGGCGATTCATTTGAAAAGCAACGTCAACCTCCATGTCAGCGAAGGCGCCACACTTCTTTTTTCCGGAGATCCCGCGGCCTACCTTCCCGTCGTTCTCATGCGCTGGGAAGGCATTGAGTGCATGAATTATTCGCCGCTTATCTACGCCTTTGAACAGGAAAACATCGCCATTACCGGCAAGGGCACGCTCGATGGCGGCGCGTCGCTGGACAACTGGTGGGGCTGGACGAAACACGGTAACAGCAAACGCCCGCCCGGCACCCCGGCGCCGACCGGCGCGAGCAGCCGTCGCCTTGGCATAATGAGCGACAACAATACGCCCGTAGCCGAACGCGTTTTTGGCGATGGTTATCACTTGCGTCCGCCTTTTGTGCAGCCCAATCGCTGCAAAAATATTCTCATCGAGGGCGTGACCATCGTGCGTTCGCCTTTTTGGGAACTGAATCCCGTGCTCTGCGAAAACATTACGGTGCGAGGTGTGCAAATCAGCAGCCATGGTCCGAACAACGATGGCTGTGATCCCGATTCATGCCGTGATGTGTTGATAGAAGATTGTTTCTTCGACACTGGCGACGATTGCATCGCGATAAAATCCGGACGCAACGAGGACGGTCGCCGGGTCAACGCTCCTTCCGAGAATATCATCATCCGTAACTGCGTGATGAAGGACGGCCACGGCGGCGTGGTCATCGGTAGCGAGGTTGCTGCCGGCTGCCGTAACGTGTTTGTCGAGAACTGTGTCATGGACAGTCCGAACCTCAACCGCGCTCTCCGTTTCAAGTCCAACGCGCGCCGCGGCGGCGTGGTCGAAAACGTGCACATGCGCAATGTCACCATCGGCCAAGTTGACGAGACGATTCTCAGCATCGACTTTACCTATCAGGAAGGCGCCAACGGTCCCTACGCGCCCGTGGTGCGCAACGTCTCACTTGAAAACGTGACCGGCAAGAAAAGCCCGCGAGTCCTGCGCATCATCGGATTCAAGGGCGCGATCGCGGATGACATCCGTTTCAAAAACTGCGTGTTCGAGGGCATTGACTCCAGCGAGCATCTTGAGCACGCCGGACGCATTACCTTCGATAATGTGACCATAATTCCCGCCAAGAAGCCGCGTCCGCAAAAAGCCGGCGCAGCGTCGGAGTGATGTTTCATCCGCCTCCCCGTCCCTCATCATGCCCTTGCCCGACATTTCCCGCCGCCGTTTTCTCACCGCCGCCGTGACCGGGGGCATCCTTACCTCCACCACGCTCCACACGACTCCCGCCGCCGATGTCCCGCAATCGCCGTCATCAAAAATTGGATACAGCCGGCCGCGGACCGTCGGGGCGCTCTATTTTCGCGCGCAGCTTTATACCATCGTCCCCCGGCAGGTCCGTGAGGACATGGAATGGATGCGCGACGCCGGCATTAACACGCTCGTCATTGGCGTGCTGGAGCAGGATCTCGCCTCTGCCCGTGAAAACATCGACGTGCTTTGCAGCGAGGCCCGGCGTGCCGGGTTGAAAGTCTGGGCCATTCCGAGCCGTTGGGGAAACCTTGTGGCAGGAGCACCAAAAGTGCCGTGCGTGTTTACCGGCAAAAAACCGGATTGCTGGGCGCTTCGTTCCAACGGCAAACCGTGGATGGGTCAATTTGGTCCCTATGCGAGCATCCACCATGAAATCACACGGGAAAGTTTTTCCAAAATGCTCCGCCGCCTGCTCACACAATGGCTGGTCGAGGGAGTTGTCTGGGATGAACCGAAAGCCTACAACGTCATTGATCACAGCCTCGCTGCGCAAAAGGCCTTTGGCGGCTCCGTTCCCACCGACGTGCACCCTCATCGCCGCGCTTTCGCGAATTTTTTTGGCGAACTCAACGCCATCGCGAAGGAAGCACGCCCCGGCTGCCATACCTCGATGTTCACCTATGCGACACTCGCGCAGGACGAAGTGGATAACCTCGTTGACCAGTCCGGCCTCGACGCTTTCGGCTGCGACGGACGCCCTTGGGCGCTTGCCGACGGAGGCGCGGACGACAGCCGTCGCGACCGGCCCGCGCGCAAATGCCTCATCGACGACGGCCCGCGCTTCATCGCCGCCGCGCGCAAGCATGGCAAAAAATCGTTCGCACTCATCGAGAACCACGCGCTTCCCGACACCAGCAATCCCATCATGGATCGGCGGCTTCCGGACGTCGTCGCACAAGGATGGGATCACTTGATTTGCTACTACTATCCGCGATCCTGTGACGCCCCCGACACGAGCATGGCAATTTTGAAGAAACACCTGCTGCGGATTTAAGGGCGCGCTGCACATGCAGATAACAATATGCCGGAGAACTTATGAATCGTCGTGAATTTCTGAAAACCAGCGCTGGGTTCATTGCGGCGGCCACAGGCGGAAACATGCTCGCGATTGGCTGCAAACCCGCGAAGAAACAGCAAATCAAATTCGAGCCGGTCAGTGGCAAAAACTTTCTCGCTCCCGTGCTGAAGCTCACGCCTGATGGCGGCCTTTATCAACAAACCTATTTCGATGTCACGCCCTACAGTCCGTCGGAACGTTATCTGGTGGTTTCAAAGTTTCCCTTCCAAGATCGCATGCCGGTCGTCGGTGACTTTGCGGAAGTCTGTATAATCGACACACACGAGCAGACCATACAGACGGTTTACAAAACAAAGAGCTGGGGATTGCAGACAGGCACCAACGCGCAATGGGGGGCGACCGATCGTTATGTTTACTGCAATGATATCATAGGCGGCACGGCGGTCTGCGTACGCGTGGACATCGACACTGGTGAAACAAGCGCATTTTGCGGTCCCATGTATTCGGTGGCGACCGATGATTCGTGCGTGGTTGGGTTTCCGCTCGAATTATTTGATGTCACCCAGCTCGGCTACGGCTGCCCGCCCGCTTCGCCCGGCGCGTTCCAATCCCTGCCGCCTGGCGCATCGGGGACGGAGGGCATCTGGCGCACCGACCTGAAGACCAATAAAAAGACACTCATTGTAAGTCTTGCGGACGCAGCGGCGGTGCTGCCTCCCCCGCCTGGGCGGGATTGCACTTATTATTTTTGGCATAGCAAATTCAATCGGCAGGGCACGCGAGTTTATAATGTTGTGCGTTGCATACCGGCCGAAAATCCCGGCGTGCACAATCCCGCCAACATCACATTCAAGCCCGATGGCACGGAATTATATTATGCGACACCCGGCCGCCTGCCGTGGGGGACGGGCGGCGGGCACCCAAACTGGCATCCCGACGGGGAGCATTTGATACGGCATTTGAAATTTGAGGATGAGAAAAACTATTTTGTAAAATTCAAATACGACGGCTCCACATTCGAAAAACTCTCCGGGCAGATACTTGGCGGAGGTCATCCGAGTGTGGAAAAGAACGGGCGCTACCTGATTACTGATGCATTCAAAACCGACGGCGGACGGAAAACAGTCTTGCTGCGCTTGGCGGACTTGACGGCGGACGAGGCAAAGATCGTCTGCACGTTGCCCTCAATCAAATGGGAAGGCCGACTGCCGGACGCTGTTTTCCGCCTCGACGGGCATCCATGTTGGAGTCGTGATTACAAAAAAGTGACCATCCAGGCCGCGAATGAGCGCGGCGAGCGGCATCTTTATCTGGTGGATTTGTCAGCCATTTTGTCCTCGCAATGACAGTCTGGGGGAGAACAAAATCCTAATTTGCTCATTTTTAATTTCGCTAATTTCATTTGCAACTTATTACTAATGGAGAGGATCGCAATGAATGGCCGGAATCCCATGCCCCTCAATGAACAGCACGCTTCACTGGATTGATTACTCAATTGTAATTATCACGGTCGTCTCCACGATTGGGTTTGGGGCGTGGTTTGCGCGGCACCAGGATTCTTCGGACAAATTTTTCGCCGGCGGCAAAAGCATTCCTCCGTGGGTTATCGGCATGTCCATTTTCGCCACATTGATAAGCAGCGTGACCTTCCTCGCGTATCCTGCGGCCTCATATAATGGGAACTGGATACTTCTTGTCCAAGGGCTCATGGTTCCGGTTGTGCTGGCCGGGATGATTTGGGTGATTGTTCCGCTGTTCAGGAAAGTTATCCGGCTGAGCACGTATGAATACTTCGAGCGACGCTTCGGGTTCTTTGCGCGCATATACAGCTCAGTGGCGTTCAGTTTCACCCATTTCACGAAAATGGGCACGGTGATGTATCTCTTGGCACTGGCACTGAATTCTGTTGCAGGGTTCAGCGTGCCCGCGACCATTCTCGTGCTGGGCACGGCCATCATCCTCCTTACGCTGCTCGGCGGGATGGAGGCGGTCATCTGGATGGATCTTGCCCAAGGCTTGCTGATGATTGGAGGAGGGCTCATCTGCCTGGGCGTTCTTTTGTTTTCCACGGATGGGGGGCCGGTGGTGGCCATCGGAAGGGCGTTGGAGTGGAAAAAAATCGGATTCGGGCCGTATGACTGGAATTTCACTCACCTCACCTTTATCGTGATGGCCATCAACGGCCTGTTCTATGGTGTGCAGAAATACGGCACCGACCAGACGATCGTGCAGCGCTATCTGACGGCCAAGGATGACACGGGGGCGAAAAAAGCCGCCTATATCGGAGTATTCCTGAGCGTGCCGATGTGGATGCTCTTCATGTTTGTGGGCACCGCGCTGTATGTGTATTACAAGACCAATAGCGGGCTGCCGCTACCCGAGGGCATCAAGGCCGACGGAGTGTTTCCCTATTTCATAAAAACGCAACTCCCGGTCGGTGTAATCGGGCTGGTGCTGGCCGCGCTCATATCGGCGGCGGTGTCCAGCCTCGACGCCGACATGAACAGCATCGCGGCGGTCGGCGTGCAAGATTACTATCAGCGTTTCCGTCCGAATTGCACCGACCGAAAGCGTCTAAACATGGGACGTATTCTGGTAGCGCTTTCAGGCATCGGGTGCATCGTGGTGGCATTACTTTATCATGCGTGGGGAGGGGAGGGGGTTCTCGGCGTGGTCTTTGAATTATATGCGATCTTCTCGGCCGGCATCGTGGGCATATTTTTGCTGGGGTTGTTCAGTAGGCGGGCGAACAAGCAGGGGCTCTACACCGGGCTCGTAGTATGCGTGCTCTTTACCGCATACGCCGTACTCACCACCACCCAAATCGGCGCCGGCGATACGCGGAGGCGGCTGCTCGATCTCGGGAGGTATAATTTTCCGCATCACAAGATGATGCTCGGTGTTTACAGCCATTTCATCGTGCTGGTGGTAGGCTATCTAGCGAGCTTCCTATTCGAGCCGAAGGGAAGACCGGTCGAAAGCCTGACCATATACGATTATTTCAAGCAAGCGGTGAACAAGAAGACGTCAGCCGGGCGGCGGGAGTGAGGTTTTCCGGACTGTCAACCGAATTACGATGGCGAAGGCGGGTTTACTCCGTTGACTTCACGGAGCCGTGAAACTGTTTTTTGTCTTTCCCTGTCTGTCATGGGAACACTTATTTCTTTTTTATTTCATCACAATGAATAAACAATCAACAATTTCCGACGTGGCCAAGAAGGCGGGTGTGGCGCTCGGCACGGTCTCCCGGGTGCTCAACGACATTCCCGGAGTGAATGACGGTATCCGTGAAAAAGTGCTCTGTGCCGCAAGGGCATTGAACTACACGCGGCTGCGCCGCCGCAAGGTCGCGCGCATGGGAGGCGGCAGGCGCGGCGACGAGCCGAAAAACGTGGGTCTGGTTTGTTTTGGCATGGAGAACTCGCTGGTGCAGCTTCCGGTGGTGAGCGCGGCGCTGCAAAGCATCGAGAGCACCGTCGCAGGGTTGGGTGGCTCGCTGCTGCTTTCCATCAACCCGAAGGGGGACCGGGTGCCGGCGTTTCTGTCGGACGGTCGCGTGGCTGGTTTGATTTTGAAAGGACCGAATCAAGGCGAGCTGCCATCGCCGTCGGACAACCGGTTTTTACAGCAACTCTACCGATTGCCCTACGTGTGGCTGATGGGGCGATTGCCCGGCGCGCCGGGCGACCACTGCAACTTCGACACAGAGGATGCAGGACGCATCGCGGCGGCGCATCTTTATGAGAAAGGGCATCGACACGTGGCGTTTCTCAACCCGAAGCCCGGCCAGTCGCAATTCGAGTGTCTAAAACATTCGTTTCTCGAACACGCGCGATGGCTCGGTTGCGAGGTGGACCTTTTCGAGTCGCCGCCGCCTGGTCGGCGCGTGTGGCCGCTGCCGGCCATCACCTCGCCGGAAAACGTGGGCGAACTCGTGGCGCGCTGGCTGTCGCGTCCGGTGAAAAAACGTGCGACGGCGTTTTTCGTTCCGGCGGACCGCACATCAATCCAACTTTATGCCGCATTGGAAACGAAGGGCGTTCGTCCCGGTCGCGATGTGGGCATCATCTCGTGCAACAACGAGCAGTCCATCATCGCCGGCTTGAATCCGCCGCTCACGACCATCGACGTGCGCGCGACGGCGATTGGCGAGCGCGCTGTGCATCAGTTATTCTGGCGCATCGCGCATCCCGACGATCGGTCGTCGTCGCAGGTCATGATACAGCCCGTGCTGGTCGAGCGTGATTCGGTGCCGGAGCGAAAGGCTTGAGGGCGGCCTCCGTCAGTTATTTGGCAGAATGATATAATCGGCGCCGACATCCTTCGGCGCGGCGGGACCTGTCAGATAGCTGCGCATGACGGCGAGAGCCTTGGGCGTGCGGACGCTCCACCCGGGCGGAGCATCAAGCCGGCCCCATACATGCACCTCGTTTTCACTGGCGGATTTCACGACGCGCCACTGGTCGAGCATGTCATCCTCCGTGCCGAATATGATGCGCACCGGGCGTGCGCAATACTCATAGTCGCGCGTGGTCGCGCGCACGGGTTTTGCCACTGTAAAAACCGTCACAAAACGCGCGGCATCATAACGCACGGCGGTGATTTCATTGATCACGCCGTCGTTGCGGAAAAGCGCATTTTCGCCGCCTTCCGGCATTGGAATCGCGTCGCGGGAAACGAACCCGGAGGCATCGGCGATGAGATTGCGCGAAAAGAGGGGTGAGAGCCCGTCGCCTTTCTCCGGGATGTTTTTGAGGATGCTGCCGGTGAAATACGATGGCGATTTGTTTCGCTGGATTTCGGTGACGCTCCAGTTTGCCTGCCAGAATGTGTTGCGCACGGCGGTGATGAGAGCGCGGTCAAACAAGATGATGCCGCCAGTATTTTCCGCGACGACGTTGTGGGCGAGGTGCGCGGATACCGTGTGAATTACAAGAGCGAGGAGCGAATTGCCGGCAATGATATTGCGATCGATCCTAACAATTTCGGACTTGGTGGCATCGCCTTTGATCGCGGGGCAGCCATAAATCAGCATCGCGCCCGTCATGGATTCGCAGGCGACGATGATGTTGCCCGTGATAGTCGGGGTGGAGGTGATGACGCGGATGCCGCCATCAACAGGGGAGCTCGTATCCGTGCAATTTGCGATAACGATGTTGCCGGTGATTTCTCCCCGGCAGCCATCGGAATACGATATCACCGCACCTGCCGCATGAAGTCCTTTGGAGGCGGGAATCGACCGGTTGTTAAAAAAAACATTGCTTTTCAATCGGGGAGAGGCGCCGCCGCATGCGAGAAACGCGCTCGCGGTTCCGGTCTCGGTGCTGCTGTCGAAGATGATATTATGCACGATGTAGGGAGCCGCCCCATTGATGCAGGCGATGGTGCCGCCATGGATTCCGGTCGGGCGTGGGCTTCCTGCCACACGGTTGCCAACGAACACGCAGCCACTAATGGACGGGGAGGTGCCGTCGCACAAGATTGCCGCGCCCGCATCGTGCGCGAAGCCGTTTTCGAAACGCAGCCCGTCGAGTTTGGCCTCATTCGCTCCCATTGCGATGCGGCGCTCGCCGCCACCATCAAGGATTGTGGGCGTGTTCCAGCAATCACGTGTGAGTTCGCCGGTGTCCTCGGGACCGAAGGCGGTGTAGCCACCGGAGAGGTTCACGCGAGGTTTCAGCACGAGCGTCGGCTCGGCATAACGTCCTTGCGAAATGAGGATGATCACCGGCTTGGTTCCGATGGGCGGAGATTCGACCGATGCAAGCGCATTCGTGATGGACGCCCAGGGACGCGTTCGGCTGCCATTGCCGTTTGCATCGTCGCCATGGACCTGGTCCACGAAATAATATTTGCCGGAGGCGGAAGGTTTGGCGGTTTTCGCCTGTGCGGGCGGCCCGGCAGTGACGGCCGCCGCGCGGATGCGGGATGGCGCGAGAGCGACGAATGAGATGATGGTGAAAAACAGAAGCGATGCGATGCGATGTGAGACTCTCATAAGGACGGAAGCAGACAGGGGCGCGGATGGGATGGTGGCGACAATGTCGGACGCCGCTCTTGATTCAAGGATATGCATGGAGGGGGGTAGATGGCATATGCCGGGCTCAGTTCTCCCCCGGGTCGCCTTTGAGCGAACGGACAACGCCGTCTTGCATGTTGATGCTGAACACCTCCGTTCCCGTCATGCGGTCAAACAGCACGGCCTTTCCTTCGCCGTGGAGGTCACGCCAGGTCGAGCGGGTGCGGATGCCGCCATCAGGCCAGTAGGTTGTCCATTCAAAGAGAGCCGGTGTCTTGTATTCACGTTTCCATGACAGAGTGCCGGATGGTCTGTAATGGGTTTCGGTGCCTTTAAGTTGCCCGAGATGATAGGTCGCGTCGTGCAGCACCTCGCCGTCGGGGCCGAGCCAGCGAAGGGGGCCGTGAAACAGGAAACGCCCGTCATCGGCGATTCCGCCGGAGTAATGGACAGTGCCGCCGGGGACTTTTTCGATATATTCGCGGATGCCGGCCACCCGCGCCGCATTATTGCGCATGAGCGCCTCTTCAGAGGCGTTGTCGATTTCATCGGAGCCGCTGAGAATCCATTCCTCGTTGAATTCATAGTGAAGGCACGGCTCGGTCATGGTGGCGATGAGGTGAATCACGCCGTTGGGTGTCTGACGTGCGACGGAGTAGCCGATGGTATCGCCGCCCATGTCGGCAGCGTGTTTTGGGAGCTCGTGGCGCTGCGTGCCCGGGAGCTTGCGGATTTTCCATGTCCCGCCATCATTGTCGGAGATGGCCACCCATACACCCTTGTCCTTGATGTCGGGAGGCGTGAAGCCCTTGTCGGTTTGGAGATCGCCGGCAAAGAAGAGGCGTCCGCTGGCGAGGCGGATGAGCGAGGGACGCTGGTTGCCGCCGAGCATGCAGAAGGGGGTTCGGGAGATTTTCCATGTTTTGCCGCCGTCGTCGGAGACGGAGCGGGGCATGTGGCCTTCAATGTCAGAGCTTTTTCCGCCAAAGCCGAGGAGGCGTCCATCGCGCATCTCGACAAAAACGGTGTGGCGTCCGCCAGTGCGTCCGCCGGTGTCGAACCAAGTGGCTCCATTGTCGGTGCTTTTCCATAGGACGGATTCGGGGCCGATGGCGTCGCTGGCGATGAGAATATTGCCGGCGCGGTCGCGAAAGGCGCTGGTGATGGGTTGCGCGGAGTAGCCGCCGACCGGTTCGGGGAAATGCGGAAATTTAACCGGGCTCCAAGTGGCGCCGTTGTCGTCGGAAGTTATGTATTGGAAAGGATAACCGGCGTTGAATTTGTTCATGCCCCAGACGAACCAGATACGTCCGTGGTCGTTCCAGAGGAGAGGGGCATGATCATCGATATCGGGCATATCAAGGAAAAAGGTCGGGCATGTCCCATTGGTCTGCGCCGTGGCGCAAGCGGGTGCTCATCATGGCGACATCGGGCGTGGTCTCGCCAACGGCGGTGAACATAACGACGATGAGGTCTCCGTTGTCGCAGGCGACGAGGCCGGGACAGTGGTTGTGCCTGAGCATGCCGCGGTGGAAACCTAGAGCGCGGAGGGCGGCGAGCTTGCTGGGCGCGGTGTTTTCCGGCGGGGTGGGGAGGAGAAGGCGTTTGCAGAAATGCGGTTTGTTGGCGGGTGGACCGTGCTTCGCGAGTTTGCGTGTGGTGGAGTTTGTCGGTAGCACGCCGAGCGCGGTAAAAGGAAGGTGGGGATCGCCGGGTTTGGTGGCAGGTGGCGGGGCCGCGACGATGCGGAATCCGATCGTGCTGTTGCCTTGGTTGTTCGGGACGTCGCGAATGAAGTTTTTGTAGCCCATCTCGCTTTTGTAATTGCCGGATTTGGCCTGCCCGGCGCCGGACGGGGCATTCGCGGAGGCCTTGAATTTTTGCGAGACGACCTGTAATTCTTCCAACGGCACCGGCGGAAAATTCGGTGGCAAGCCGGCGCGGTTCGCGGAGCGCGCGTAATAGGGCAGATCGTTTTCAAGCCCGCCGCCGCGGATCACGCGCGCAATGCCAGAGGATGGTCCGACCGGGTCGGTCTGCGGCTCGAATGGATATTCGCCGTGCCAGTCGAAACACCATTCGCGAACTCCAGTATGCATGTTCATAAAACCCCAAGCATTCGGCTCACCGATGCCGGGCGGCGCCTCGCCCGGAGAGGAGAACCACGTGGTTGTGCCGGCGCGGCAGACGTATTCCCATTCCGCCTCGGTGGGCAGGCGGTAGGTCATGCCCTCCTTTTCGCTGAGCCAGCGGCAGAACGCCGTCGCGTCTTCCCAACTAATGCCGGCTGCATATGGAGCGGTTGCCGGATCGCCGCGATATGCGGCGCGGAATTGCTGGAATTGACCGACTGTCACCTCGGCCTCGGCCATGTAAAACGGCTGGCTGATGGTGACTTCGTGAACGGGATGCTCGTCCCAGTCGCCACGTTTCAGGTAGATAGGTTGCTTGATGAAGGCAGCGCGTGGCGTCTCGTTGGTTTCGCCCATCATGAATTTTCCTGACGCGACGGGCAGCATTCGCATGCCGAGGGAGTTTGTAAAAGGCTGGTCAAGCTCCGATGCGGCGGCGCGGGAGAGAAGGGCTCCGGTTGCGATAAAGGCCGAGACTAAGAGAACAAGCGTGGGAGAGTAACGCACAATGTGATTATTCCGCTAATGTGGAAAATGAATGGCAAGCAAAATGAATTATTATTTCATGCTAATTCATCATTGCGTTTCTTAGGTCAATACTTTCAACGTGATTATCTAAATTTTACAGAGTTAAATGCCCTTTGCGTGATTCCTGATCGCAAGATAGTTTGTTTTTTTCATGAAAAATACAATATATCATTTCAATTTCATTGAAATTATATCTAACTTAAGTATCGCCAGCGTCTTTTGTTTGAAGCTGGGATGACATCATTTCCGTTTCACACAGCCAGGCAAACACCATGAAAACACACTCACTCGTTTTGCGACACCCCAACCTTCTCCTTGCGTTTTTTTGCGCAGTCGCGCTCGTGCCTGTCCCATCCCGTTCCGCCTCTCTGGAGCCGGCCGAGAGCACTGCGATAATCATCAAGGGTTTGAAGGAATGGCCCTCGAAAAATCCGTCCGACAAACTGCCAGCGGTCAGCGGCATGGAGACATCCACGGTACTGCGGGCGGACAAAGAGCATCCCGAACTTGGCGACGGACGTGGTTGGACGTTTCATCACCATCCCGACATGGCTGTGTGGCGCGGCCGTCTTTATGTGGCATGGAGCTCATGCGTAAAGGATGAGGACACATGGCCCAATCGCGAGCTTTACAGCACGTCCGCCGACGGCCACGCGTGGTCGAAGCCGCTGGAGATGTTTCCCGAGGGTGTGTCCACGCCATTCCGCATGTATTTTTATCGTTCGCCCGATGATGTGATGCTCATGTTCGCCGGCGTGCGGCTGAGTCGTGACAGGCTTTCGGAAAAGAAAAAAGACGGGATGGTGGTGCGCCGCGTCATGCCCGATCATACACTCGGCCCGGTGTATATGTTGCGCATGCCGAGGGCGTGGGACGGGGACGAAAAACCAGATGATCTTTCGGGTGCATCTCTGGAGATGTATTCAGCTTCCAATGACAGGGATTTTATCGTGGCCTGTGAAAAACTCCTCGCTGATTCCGTTGTGCTCAACCAGCAGGACTACGGTCGCATGCTCGACAGGAAAAATCGGATGCCATGGGTAAATGCCACCGAATGGGCGACTGCCGCCGGTTATTCGGAATCCTTGGCACCTTCCTTTGGTAAAGCCATGTCGTTCTATCACCGCAAGGACGGCGCAATTGTCGGCATCGGTAAGAGTCGCTGGGTGACTGTCTCGGACAATGGAGGCAAAACTTGGTCGCGGCCCGTCCGCTCGACGCAGCTTGTTACCGGCACAGCCAAAGTATGGGGGCAGCGCACTACCGACGGACGCTACGCGCTCGTATATAATCCGCACGCCAAAAACCGATTCCCTCTCGTCGTCGTGTCGGGCGAGGACGGTGTTACCTTCCGAGACATGTGCATGGTCAACCCCGGTGACCAATCGCAACGCTACGAGGGAAAGAATAAAAATACCGGTGCGCAATACGTTCGCGGCATTGCCGAATGGGCGACAGACGGCACCTTCGCGGGAGAGAAAAACAACCTCTGGATCGTGTATAGTATCAATAAGGAGGATATTGTCGTGAGCCGCATTCCGCTCCCGGTGCATCCCGCGAAATAAACCGACCGGCGGTAGCCATTCTCCATGGCGGTGCGCAATCCGGCCAGACTCCTTTGCATGGACATCGTTATTCTCCTCGCCTCCTCTTCGGCTGCGGCAGCGCGCAATCCATCTCCGGCGAACTTGCTGCCGCCGGCCTCCACAGTGTTCGCCACTGCGGCCGTCGGCTTGGAGCGGCTCGTGGCGCTCTCTCGTGCCTGCGGCATTCCTCAGCGTCTTCGCGACGTCGGCGTTCCCGAGTCAGACCTGCCCCGTTTCGCTCAAGAGGCGATGAAGGTTACGCGCCTTTTGAAAAACAACCCCCGTGAGCTCACCGCCACCGACGCGCTTGAGATCTACCGTGCCGCGTATTGGAATTTAACTATAAAACAAGGTTCTACCACCGCATGCCCGCGGCATCCATGGCTATTTTTGAAAAAGGCAGCATCCGCGCCGCCCTGCGCGGCCATGTCATCGTGCCGATGATAAGCCCGCTTACGCTCTCCGGCGAACTCGACCTGATGGCGACATTTCGCCTCGCCGATCACATCATCGACGGTGGCTGCCAGGGGCTCCTGGTCGGAGGCACCAACAGTGAAGGCCCCTCGCTCGCACTCGCGCGCCGCATTGCCCAAATCGAGGCCGTCGTGGAACACACCGCAGGACATGGCATGGTTTAGCCGGCATCGGGGTCACAGCATTTGGCGATGCGGTGGAGCTTGGCCGCGCAAGCCTGCGCGCCGGTGCGGTTGCGGTGGCCGCTCACCCGCCGCCGTGCTTCATCATAAATCCGGCCGAAATTGAGGCGTATTATCTAAAACTCATCGATGCGATCGGCGGTCCGTTTTTCATTTACAACATGCCGCTGACCACAGGCATCTCGATTCCGCTCGATGTGATTGGGCGGCTCAGCACGCATCCGCTCGTGATGGGAATCAAGGACTCCGAAGGTGATGCGGAGCGACAGACACTACTTGCCGACATGCATAAGGACCGTACGGATTTCACCGTGTTCTGCGGCGCAATGGCGCACTCCGCGCGTTCGCTTGCAGCCGGGGCCGACGGCAATGTGCCCAGTGCCGGCAACCTCGATCCCGCCGTGTGTCGCCGACTTGTGGACCTTTCTCTCTCGTCCGCTGTCGCGCCATCCGCGCTTGCCGTCGCGCAGGATCGTGTGGCCGCCGTCAGCAAAGTCTATCAGGAAGGACGCAAGCTTCCCGCACAAATTTCCGCGCTCAAAGGCTGCGTCAGTCTGCTCGGGCTCTGCGCGCCCGACATGCTTCCGCCGCTCCTCACCACGACTGACACGGAACGCTTCAAGCTTCGCCAGCGCCTTGTCAGGCTCCATCTTCTGGTTTCATGACACGCTCCGCCAAACCCATTCTCGCGGTCACTATGGGCGACCCAGCCGGTACTGGTCCGGAACTTATCATCAAGGCGCTAGCCCGCCCCGAATTGCGCGCTGTCTGCCGTCCCGTTATGGTGGGCGATGCGCGCATGCTTGTCGAGGCTGCCGCCATTGTCTGCCTTAACCCCGAGATCAGGAAAATCTCCTCTCCGTCCGCCGTGTCCGACGATCCTGGCGTGATACCGGTCATCGACCTCGACAATGTCCCGCATCGCGGCTTTGAACGTCGCAAAGCCAGTCCCGCCGGCGGGCATGCGACTTATGAATACATCTGTCGCGCCGTCGAGTTTGCCAAGTCCGGCAACATGCAGGCTATCGTGACCTCGGCCATCAACAAAGCCGCGCTCCATGCCGCCGGGCACCACTACGATGGACACACTGAGCTGCTTGCCGCGCTTTGCGGAACCCCGAAAATCACCATGATGCTTGCCGCCGGAAAACTTCGCGTGTGCCACGTGAGCACGCATGTCTCGCTCGCAGAGGCCATCAAGCGTGTTCGGGCGGATCGGATTGTCTCCGTAATACAACTCGCGCGTGACGGCATGCGCGAGTTGGGCGTCGAGGCCCCGCGCATCGCCGTCGCCGGCCTTAACCCACACGCGGGCGAAGGAGGGCTGTTCGGAGATGAGGAAATCAGGCAGCCATCGAGCAAGCGCGCTCGCTCGGCATCCATGTGAGTGGGCCGTATGCGGGTGACACGGTGTTTTTCCGCACATTGCAAGGCCAGTTTGATTGCGCCATCGCGATGTATCACGACCAAGACCACGTTGCCGCGAAGATGCTCGGTATCTGGCAGGGTGTGAATATCACGCTCGGTCTGCCCATCATCCGCACGTCGGTCGAGGACGGCACCGATTTTGAAAACGCGGGCAAGGGCATCGGCGATCCACGCAGCCTGCTTTGTGCGCTCAACCTCGCGGCGACAATGGCCGCCAATCGCCTTGCTGTCACCGGCTCCGCCATTCAGACCGTGTAAACAGATGCCACGCGCACGATTTCTCCTTCGCAAAAATTCCGCTGCCGCCATCTCCTGTCCTGCATCCATGTCTCACACGATTCTTGCCGATGACCTTAGCGGTGCGATGGAAACCGCCGCGACCTTCATGCGCCACGGTTGGAGTCCCTCCATTCCGCTTGGCGAATCCGCTGCCGCCCCGGCGGGCGCGCCGGTGGTGATTTCCACCGAGACGCGCAACCCTCCCTCCCGCCACTGCGCTCTCGGTGCTGGCGGCGCGGACCGACGAAATTCGACGGACCGGCGCGAATCTTGTTTTCAAAAAAATCGATTCCACCATGCGCGGTCCTGTCGGCGCGGAACTTGCCGCCGTGCGTGAGGCGTGGCCGGATCGCCCGGTGTTCATCACGCCCGCCAATCCGCTCCTCGGGCGCGTGGTAGTAGATGGAGTTCTGCGTGTTAACGGGATACGTGTCACGCAGACTCCGTTTCGTCACGACCCAGGCTCGCCTGTCATGCACGACGAGTTGATACGCCTGCTCACCGCGAGCGGCGGTCCGGGCGATACTGTCACGCTACCGCTCTCCGTGATTCGCGGGCGGATGCGCGTGCGATGGCTGCGTGAGAAAATAGCCGCGGCGCGCATGGTGTTTGCGTGCGACACGGAGACAATTGACGACCTCCGCGCAATTGTCTCCGCCGCGCTCGAGGCGCACGACGTCCCCCTGTTCATCGGCTCCAGCGCGCTCGCCGCAGTTGTCGCGGGGCTTGTGCGTCCTGCCGCGAACGCATCAATGGTTGGAAACAAAAACGCCTCGCCGCCCATGTGCGGCGGCACGCTTTTCGTGTGCGGCAGCAAACACCCGGCGAGCCACCATCAGATGCGCACGCTCGGTCTGCCCTTGCGCATGTTGACGCCAAAATCGTTCGGACTTGCAAATGAGCTGGCCGCCGACCTCGTGGCCCGAGGCCGGGCCGCCGTGCTATGCGCGGATTATCCAGGGCTGCCGGAGCATGCCCTGGCCGCGATGGGGGACATCGTGGAGACCGTCGTACGCATTGCTTTGGTCCGCACGATTTTCGTTACTGGAGGCGAGACCACCCGCGCGCTTTGTCGCCGCCTCGGCGGCACGGCGCTGGAGCTTCACGCGGAAATCGAGCCTGGCGTGATTGCGGCTCGGATGCCCTGTCCTGAAGGTACACGCCTCGTCATCACGAAACCCGGCGGCTACGGCGACGCCCAATGCCTCGTGCGCGTATGTGAATGGATTGACGAGGCATCGGCTTCATGAGCGAGGATTGATCAAATCATTATGATTTTGGTTCCAGATAATAGAAATCCGGCGAAGTTCTATCCATGGGAAACCCATGGTGTTATTACTGCCGGCTGATGACCTCTGCACTTGGTGTGGAGGTGCCTCCGTGGATGAACTCGAGGACGGGTTTTTCCACGTTGTCGAAATAGAGCAGGCTGCGGGTGGGCGCATTTTCGACGGAAGGCCAGACGACGTTCAAGTTCGCGATGCGCAGGCCCTTAACATTCTTGAAAATGAAGGCCGAAGGGATGACACCGAAGGATTTATTTGTCACCGGCGATGGGCCGCGTGCTTCATTGAATGTTTCGAAGCCGCCAATGCGGTAGGAAATGTTGGAGAAAGAGATATCCTCCAGTACGAGGCCGTCGATGGCGTGCACCATCACGCGGCCATTGGTCTCGATAGTAATGTCGCTGAAGGCTATGTTGCGCACGATGCCATCGGGCGAGGATTTGCCGCGTTTGCTCAGCTCGATGATAATGGGGATCTCGTAGCCCTTGCCCCATTTGCGCTTGGTGAGAAGGGTGATATTAGCGAAGCGCACGTTCTCCATCGTGCCGCCGTCTTTGCAGATGAGGCCCAGGCCGGTGCGGGCGGAATGAATCACACAGTTCGAGAAAAGCACACGGCGATAGTCGCCGTAGCTTTCGGTGCCGAGCTTGAGCGCGGTGGCGGAGCTTTGCAGCACGCAGTTGGTCACGACGACATTCTCCACCGGCGGGGTGATGTCACCCATTTTGGTTGTCTTTAACACAATACAGTCGTCGCCTGCCTCAATATGGCAGTCGGAGATGATGACGTTGCGCGAGGAATCGACGTCGATGCCGTCACTGTTGATGGCGCGCAGGTTATTTATGATTGAGATGCCCCGTATATAAACACCGTCGCAGTTTTTTGGATGCAGTGTCCAGCCGGGCGCGTTGCGGATGGCAACATCAGTGATGCGGATGTTGCGGCAGTTTATCAATTCAATCAAGGGGGTGGGGCGGGCGTGGGCGATAGTGATGTCATTATTGAAGAACGAGTCGCCGTTGCCATCAATGAAACCACGCCCCTCGATGCCGATGTTTTCCGCACCGCAAGCGTAGATGAAATGACGCATCGGATAGCCTTTTTGGTTTTTCCCGTCGATATCGATGATGCCTTCCAAGTAGAGGCTTTCCTGCGGGGGGTAATCCGCGATGTCCCTGCTGCCGAGCAGTGTCGAGCCTGGCGAAAGGTGGAGCGTCACGTTGCTTTTCAGATGGATGGTGCCGGAGAGAAATTTCCCTGTTGGAAAATAAACCGTGCCGCCGCCCGCGGCGTGGCAGGCATCGATGGTTTTCTGGATGGCGGCGGTGTCCAGGGTTTTCCCGTCGCCGACGGCACCGTGTTGCGTGACATTATGATTCCGCGCGTCGGCGGAGATCGGCAAGGTGAGAATCGCGCAGAGCGAAAGGCAGAACAGGGTGGCGGATATTTTTTTCAGGTATGAATGCATGATGGTGATGTTACTTTTTCGTGTTGCTTGAAAGAACGGCGGCTGCCTTGGGGCTGACGGTCATTTCCTGCGCGGCAATATCGTGTCGCCACTGGGCGAGCCTCGCGCGCAATTTCAAGACCAGGGCGGGGCTTTCGGCGGCGATGTCGCGTTCTTGTCCCTCGTCGGTGGACAAATCGAAAAGGCTCGTCGCCGGACCGATGCCGAGCAGCGCGCCCTCGTGCCATTCGATGAGCATGTGGTTTCCGTCGCGGATGGCGGAGGCGGGATGATATTCTCCGAGGCTGTGGTAGTGTGGAAAATGCCAGAATAGCGGGCGCGTCGCGAGCGGTATGCCGGAGCGGAGTTGCGCGAGCAGGCTCATGCCGTCGGCCGGCACATCGGAGGTGTCGCACCCGGCGGCCTCGGTGAGCGTGAAGAACAGATCCTGCGTGATGACGGGGGTGTCGAAACGCGCGCCGGCAGGGATGACGCCGGCCCAGCTCACGCAGGCCGGAACGCGCAGGCCGCCCTGCCACACGGTGGCCTTGCCGCCGCGAAACGGTGTCTGGCTTTGCAGGGACATGACATTGCCATTGTCGGATGCAAAGACGATGAGGGTGCGTCGCGTCAAATCGAGTTTATCGAGCTCGTCGAGGATTCGGCCGATGTGCGCGTCCATGCGCTCAATCATCGCGGCCATGACCGGATGATTTTCAGGGCGGACCGCACCGGATTTGTTGGCGTATTTAGCGACAAGCGCGGGTTGCTCGGTCAGAGGCGTGTGAACGACGTTGTGTGCGATGTAGCAGAAAAACGGACGGTCCTTGTTTTCCCTCACGAATTCCAGTGCATGGTCGGTGATGGCGGCGACATTGTGCGCATCGGGTTTGTCGGCATTTTTCGCACTGGGCTTTCGGGTATGAAACACGACATCGAATCCCTGCGACTCGGGATCCATTGGCCGGCCGGGTTTGTAATCATAATCCGGAGCGAGGTGCCACTTGCCAAACAATCCGGTGATGTAGCCCCGGTCGCGCAACCGCTCGGCGATGGTGACTTCGGTGAGCGGGAGGCCTTGTTGCATCTCGGGCGTGACGAGCGGGCGACCTTTGCCGGAACTGCCGGGGATGAAGTTGGTGAGATGCAGGCGCGCAGGCCATTTGCCGGTCATGAGGGCCGCTCGGGTTGGAGAGCAGATGGGCGCGGCGGCATACGCCTGCGTATAAACCGCGCCGCTGCGCGCGAGGCGGTCGAGGTTGGGCGTCTCATACCACGTGGAGCCGTTGAAGCCGGTCTGGTTCCAGCCCATGTCATCAGCGAGGATGATGACAATGTTGGGTGGTGGCTCCGCGGGTTGCGCGGTGGCGAATGGAAGCGTCAGTGCGACAGATGACGTAGCGACGAGCGAGGCACGACGGAACGGGAATATGGATGTTATTTTCATGTGCGGGGCGCCGGCTTAGCTTTCTCCGGGACTTCCTTTCTTCGACTTCACTCGACCGCGCTCGAATTCCACGCGGTAGATTTCTTGTTTCGTGACGCGATCGTACAAAACCGCCGGACCGTCAGCCGCGAGATCGCGCCAAGTCGAGCGAGTGCGGATGGAGCCATCGGGCCAGTAGTTCGTCCACTCCATGGATCCATCCGGTTTGTATTCACGAGTCCATGACAGAATGCCGCCGGGCAGACCCAGGGATTGACGCCCAGAGAGGGCTCCAAGCGCGTAGTTAGCCTCGAATTCGGGTGTGCCGTCGGCGTAGAAGGATTGGAATTTCCCATGCAGGAGGAAGCGTCCGTCATCGGCGATGCCGCCTGAGTAGTGCAGGCGCACGCGGCCGACCTCGTCGGTCTCGGTGTATTCCTTCACCACCGGAACGTACGACGCTGTCGAACGCAGCAACTCCGCATCGGAAACGGGCGCGGTGACGTCGTATTGCAGGACCCATGCTTCGTTGAACTCAAAGTGCAGACACGGTTGGTTCATCGAAGTGATAAGGTGTATCATGCCGTTCGGCGCTTGGCGCGCAACGGAGTAGCCAAGTGTGCCGCCTCCCATCGCCGTCGCACGTTCTGGCCTCTCATGCAATTGCACACCAGGGAGAACGCGGGTCGCCCATGTTTCGCCCTCGTCGTCGGAGAGCGCGACGAGCGCGCCTCGCTTCTCGATGGAGGCAGGCGCCTTGCCCTTGTCGCTCTGCAGGTCGCAGGCGAAGAGGAGTCGGCCGCTGGCGAGGCGGATGAGCGAAGGGCGCTGGTTGCTGCCGAGCGCGGGGAAGGGTGTTTTGGAGACGGTCCATGTTTTTCCCCCATCGGAAGAAATCGATCGCGGCATATAGCCCTCGATGTTGGAGCTCTTGCCACCCATGCCGAGGATTCGTCCGTCGCGCAGTTCGACAAACGCGGTGTGCCGCCCGCCGGTGCGGCCGCCGGGGTCGGCCCAGGTGACACCGTTGTCGGCGCTGCGCCAGAGCAACGACACAGATCCACGGCCATCGCAGGCGACATTGATGACGCCGTGGCGATCGTGGAAAGTGTTGGTGACAGGTTGCGCAGAATGCGGGCCGACCGGATCGGGAAGGCCCGGAAAGTTGATCGTGCCCCACGTTGCGCCGTGGTCGTCAGACACCATCCATTGGAAGGGAAACCCAACAGCGTAGTTGTTGAAGCCCCAGAAAAACCAGAGACGCCCCGTGTCGTTCCAAAGCATCGGCGCGTGGTCGTTTACGTCGGAGATATCGAGAAACAGGTCCGGGGGATCCCATTGATCAGCGCCGAAGCGCAGACGCAGCCCCATGAGCGCGACTTCCGGATCGTGCTCGGCGGAGGCGCTGAAAAACACGGCGAGCAAATCACCGTTGTCGCACGCGATAAGTGCAGGGCTATGCTGGTGGCGGAGAAATGCCCGCGGCCAGCCGAGCGCGCGGAAAGTGACAAGTTCGGAAGGGCGGACGTTTTCCGGCGGGGTGGGGAGCAGGAGGCGTTTTCTAAAATACGGGCGTGCTGGGTCTGGCGCGATGGTGGCATTTGCGCTGGATTGCACGACGGCGCTCGAGGTGAGCGGCGTAACTGCAGGCGTTGGCGCAGATTCCGGCGGGGGCGCAAGCACGATGCGAAAGCCGGTGCGGCCCTGACCGTGGCGGTTGGGTGTTTTGCGGAATGCATGACGCTCGGGATCATCCCCGGAGTTTGCGGGGCGTTTTCCGGCATTGGCTGCGCGGCTGACGATTTGCAATTCCTCAAGCGGGCAGGGCGGAAAATCCGGGGGCAAGCCGGCACGGTTGGCAGAGCGTGCGTAGAATGTGGTCTCGCGGTCGAGCCCGCCGCCACGAATCACGCGGGCGACTCCGGAGGCCGGGCCGACTGGATCGGTCTGCGCGTCGAACGAATATTCGCCGTGCCAGTCGAGGCACCATTCGCCCACCCCAGTATGCATGTTCTTCACGCCCCAAGCGTTCGCGGTTTCCGACGAAGGTGGTTCGCTGCCTGACGAAAACAACGTGGTTGTACCGGCGCGACAGGCATATTCCCACTCAGCCTCGGTGGGGAGGCGGTAGGGTTTGCCTTCGCGCTTCGTGAGCCAGTGGCAGAAGGCGGCGGCATCGTGCCAGCTCACGCCGGAGGCATAAGGCTGTGTGTCGGGATTGCCTATATAGGTGCTGCGGAATTGTTTGAATTGCTCCGTTGTGACCTCGACCTCGCTAATATAAAAGGGATGAGAAATTGTCACCCGATGCGCAGGATGCTCGTCCCAATCGCCGCGCTTAAGATGCGTGCCCTGCGCGAATGCCTCAGCCGGTGTATCGTTTGTTTCGCCCATGATAAACGAGCCCGCCGGGATGGGCAGCATTTTCATGCCGAGCGAGTTTATGAACGTGTTGTCGGCGGGTTCGCATGAACACAACAGAGGCAACCCGCCCGCGAGAAGCGCGACTTTAATATATGGAGCGAAGCAATGCATGGGGCGGAAATAACAAGATACAGCGCCAAGCAAGGACTCCGCTTGCAAAGCCCCTGCTTGACGGAAATAATGAGCTGGTTTTTTGGATTATTTCTTTTTCGGCACGTAATGGTAGGTGCGAGTTTTGTATTGGATGTCGATGGCTGGGTTTTCCATCGCCCTTATCATTTCCGACCCGGCAAGGAGAAACGCGCCGTAGGCGTGGGTGGCGTAAGGACTGCGAGGGCGATTGTAATAATATACATTGTCGCTGGCGAAGGTCGTGCCCACGCAGGTGTCCTCAAGCTGGCCGCGGCGGTTTACCTTCTGGCTCAGGCCAATCCAGCCGGCCTGCGCGACCGAGCCGTAGGTCACGGGGCTGATCCAGCCTTTGTTTATCGCGCGGTAAATGCTGTATACAAACATCGCGGTGCCGGAGGTTTCCTCGAAGGTCTCGGCCTTGTCGAGCATCTGGTGCCACATGCCAGTGCCGGACTGAAGCGTGGCGATCGCATGGATGTGTTTGCGCAGGTAGTCGAGAATGGCATCGCGTTGCGGATGGGTTTCGGGCAGCACGTCGAGCAGCTCGATGGTCGCCATCATGACCCATCCGTTGGCTCGACTCCAGTAGAAGCAGGGATTATCGGGCTGATTGGAATTCCAGCCGTGGGCATAGAGGCCGGTCTTCTCGTTGAAGAGGCGCCGGGACATCTGCACGACTTGTTTCGCCGCGTCGTCATACCAGGACTTGTCACCAGTCATGCGGCCCATTTGCGCGAGGGCGGGAATGCTCATGTAGAAATCGTCGCTCCAGAGCGACTCGGGCTGCGGGCGCTTGCGCGCAAGAGTGCCGTCCTTGAGACGCATTTGCTCCTTGCTGATGTAGTGGCTCCAGCGGTCGATTACCTCCTTCAAGTCGGAATCGACACCAGCCATGCGGGCCTTGATAACCGCGGCGCACATCGCCCCGCACGAGTCGAGCGAATCGGGTTCGATGATATTGCGGAATCCGTTTTGTTTGATGAGTACGGACTTCCCAAATTTGTCGTGCTGTGCCTTGAAGTAGGGCAGCCAGTCGTGGATGAAGGCCATGTGGCGCTCGGTGAAGTCGCGGAATTTTTTGTCCCCGGTGACCTCGGCGCACTGGAGCATGCCGGAATGGGTGACGCCCATGGTGTAATCAAACACGCTGTGCGAGCCAGCCTCGCCACGCTCCATGACGGCGGTTTTGATGATGGTGTTCTTATCAAGAATCTGGTTGCCGGTCCTGCTATCGATTACGCGGGTGACGCAGGCCTGATCGAGATAATCACGGACGCGAACGAGCAGCTCGATGATTTCGACCTTTTTCGGCATTTGATAAGGAATGGGATAGCCACCTTCGGAAATATCGTAGAGCGCAGGATTATCGCGATTGCGAAACGGACCGTCGGCGAGCAGCGCGGTCACGGATGAGGCTGCGAGCGCGAGCATAGCAGCGAATTTTATACGGTTTGATGGGGTGGTATTTTTCATGATGGGAAAGAGGTGATTGTGTTTGATTATATAATATGAATCAGTCCGGCAGGCTGATGAGAAACATCTGTCGGGTGCCGTCCTCCGCTATGCCGGGGACGACGACGGCATTGCCCTCCCGATTCCATGCGGGCGAGGCGTCGAGGCGGAGCGCACCGGCTTTGCCGGTGGACCAGACGGAAAGCCAGATGCCGGGAGACTTGAAGCTACGGCCGGTTTTGCGATCCAGGAACATATAATGATTGTATTCACCGATGCGCGAACCGTTCACAAGCCAGCGTCCGTCAGGCGAGACTGCGGTGTCGCCGCCGGGTGAAATGAACAGCTCGGGCCCGCCGAGTTCGGCGACGACTTTGCGGGCGCGTACGTCATAGCGGATGAGGCTGTCCTTGATGGCGCCAATCATGCAGCCGTCCATGTCCCAATCAGGATGACCTCCGATGTAGGATTCATGCAGTATGAGCTCGCTGCCGTCGGGACGCATGGAGAAGGGGGCGTTGATGCGCGAACCAGGTTTCTCAGTTTCGAAATCGGCGCGGCAGTAAAAATAAACAAGGTCATTGTTGCGGTTGTTGAGGGTGTGGTTGATGAACAGGTGGCGCGAGTCGATGCGCTCCGGGTCGAGCGGGCGGAGTTTTTCGCGGAGTTGGGCAAAGGAAACGAGAAGTATGCGCTCGCCGGTCGCGATATCGACGCGGTAAATGCCATCATCCTCGGGCGCGGCGACACCGTCCGTCCAGTCGTGCGCGCCGTTATAGCCGGTGACGGGGCGAAGGCGGGCCATGCGGGCGTAGTTGATGGCGAGGAAGTAACCACCGTTTTGCGCGATGCCGCCGTTGGCCACGGCGCAGTGGTCGAAACGGTATTCGCGGATGCGGCCGCCTTTGCCGTCGGGCCCGGCAGTGATGTCATAGAGCACGGTGAAGATTTTGCCGGTCTTCACATCGCGGTCGTTGAAGAAAAACTGCGTCTCGGGATGCTCGGGGTTCCAATAAAACATCGTGCCCTGCTGCGGATTCCAGCCGCGAGTCGCATCTAGAACTCGAATACTATAGTCGCGCGTATCGATGAGGCAAACGCCGGCGGCGTCACTGGCGTCGGGGAGGCGGTTCTGGAATTGTGTTTCGAGGCAGAGGATGTAGCGACCGGTATCGTTCCACGGGATGGTGCGGCACTGGCCGATATAGCCGAAATAGTGATTGGCGGGCCCTTGGGTTATCTGGCGGACCGCCACGTCGGGATCTGCTGAGCGCAGGGCGGCGCCTTTGAGCGGTTTGTTGGAGAAGCCCTGCGCGTGGGAGGCGATGGAGAAAAACGCGGAGAGAATGAGTGTGTATAATGAGAAATGCTTCATGAGATACATGGTTGTGGCGGTCTCGGAGCGATCGACCCGGCCGGGGATTTTTCCAAATGTTATATAAAATATCAGGTTCAGTCGGGCAGGGAAATCATGAACATCTGTCGGGTGCCGTCCTCGGCGATGCCGGGGACGACAATGGCGTTGCTCTCACGATTCCATGCGGGCGCGGGGTCAAGGCGAAGCGCACCCCATTTGATGGTCCAGTCGGCCATATAAACGCCGGGGGACTTGAGAGTGCGACCGGTCTTGCGGTCGAGGAATATATAATAATTATATTTTCCAATGCGGTCGCCGTTGACGAACCAGCGGCCGTTGGGCGAGACGGATATGTCACCCTCGGTGTCGGTGTAGAGCTCGTTGCCGCCGAGGTTGCCGGCGATTTTCTTCGTGGAGGTGTCGTAGATGACCTGTTTGTCGCTGTTCGAGCCGATCATGCAGGCGCCGGAATCCCAGTCGGGATGACCGCCGATGAAAATGCTGTGGGCGGTGAGGTCCGTGCCGTCCTGCCGCACGGTGAAGGGAACGTTGATTCGCGTCTGCGGCTCAGTCTCGAAGTCGGCGCGACAGAAGAAGTAGATGAGGTCGTTGTTGCGGTTGGCCAAGGTGTGGTTGATAAAGAGGTGACGCGTGTCGATGCGCTTCGGGTCCATGGGGCGAATGGCCTCGCGGAGTCGGGCGAAGGAAACGATGAGCTTGCGTTCGCCGGTGCTGATATCGACACGATGGATGCCGTCGTCCTCGGGCGCGGCGACGCCGTCCGTCCAGTCGGTCGCGCCCTTGTAACCGGTGACGGGGCGGAGGCGGGCCATGCGGGCGTAGTTGATGGCGAAAAAATATCGGCCGTTTTGTGCGACGCCGCCATTGGCCACGGGACAATCGTCGAAACGGTATTCGCGGATGCGGCCGCCTTTGCCGCCGGGCCCGGCGGTGATGTCATAGAGCACGGTGAAGATTTTGCCGGTCTTCACATCGCGGTCGTTGAAGAAAAACTGCGTCTCGGGATGCTCGGGGTTCCAATAAAACATCGTGCCCTGCTGCGGATTCCAGCCGCGAGTTTGGTCAACGACGCGCAGTTGGCCGGTGGTGGTGTCATAAAGGCAGACACCGGCGGGGCCGCTGGCCTCGGGAAGACGGTCTTGGAATTGTGTTTCGAGGCAGAGGATGTAGCGACCGGTATCGTTCCACGGGATGGTGCGGCACTGGCCGATGTAGCCGAAATAGTGATTGCGCGGACCGCCGGTAAGCTGCCTTACGGTGACGCCAGGATCGGGCGTGCGGCGTCCGGCTGGTGTGGTGGCCTCCTCATGGCCTTCGCCGGCGCCGATGTTGGCCTGGGCGTAGAGAGCTGTCGAGGCGATGGTCGATGCGAGGATGCAGAAAAATGCGCCGGGGAGGTATCTGGATTTTGTCATGATTATGGAGATGTGGCGGTTGGTCTGGTTGAAGAATCGGCGAACAATATATTATTTATCCCTTGCCGTTTTCTTCGTTTCGCCGCGCTCAGCCAGAGCCTTGGCATAGGCACCCGGCGGACGTGTGGCCTCGGTGCGGGCACGGATTTCCGGCGGGAGAGAGGCGGGATCGATACCGGTGTCCTTGATGCCGATGGCGGCGGTCATTGAGGCAAATCCTTTCCCATAAGGCAGGGTGCGCAGTTTTTTATTGCCGCGAAGACGCAGTTCATAACGAATCGAAACCTCGGCGAAAGACTGCGGAATCTCAGCAAGGTCGTTGTCGGAAAAATCAACCACACGCAGTTCTTTCAGATTGCCGATGGAGTCGGGCAGGAAGGTGAGCTTGTTCTTGTCCAAGCGGAAATGAATCAGCTTGGTGAGATTGCCGATTTCCCGGGGAAGTACGGAAAGTTGGTTTCCGGCGATTTCGAGTTTACGGAGCCCAGCAAGGGTGAATACCTGGGGCGGAATTTCAGTGATTTTATTATCGGTGAAATACATTCCTTGGATTGATTTCATTTCGGCGATGGCGGGCGGGATATGCGTCAGTTTGTTTTCCTTGAAATATATGAAGATGACATTCTCCAGCCGTCCGATTTCCGGGGGAATATCGCGGAGGTCGTTTTTATTGCAAAAAAGTTGGAGCCGAGGGACAGCAGTGACAGGGACGGTTTTCCCGTTGAACTCGACTTTGAGCGTGCTGATGCCGTTTAGATCGGTGAGTTTCCTGCCGGAGAGTGGCAGAATATTATCGCCTTCTTTGAAATTATTCAGCTGGTCGGATTTTAGCAGAGGAATGCCGGTCGCGTCGAATTTCTGCCGAACGGTGTATATTTTGAGCGGCAGGTTTTCCCTCGCATAATCAGCCAGCGGCATGGCGTGCCCGGCAGCGAGAGCGCCGATGCATGTTAGCAAGAAGAAGACAGCGTGTTTTTTCATGGTAGAGGGATGAGTTCGAAGGAGCCGCTGATGGGTTTGCCTTGGGTGGCATCGATGAGATACGCGGGGGGCTCCGGAGGGCCGGCCTTCGTCCATGCTCCCGTGATGCGCGTGAGTATGCGAAAAGCGTAGCCGTCGCCGCCAGGGGCGCGCTCAAGGCGCACGGCGGCGGCTCCGTCCACACGCAGGGCCGCGCCGCCGGTGTAATCGAGCCGCGCCCAGTCGATGAGCGATTTGGTACCGCGTGCGATGGGGGCGGATGCCGGGGCCGTCCACCAGCCGAAACGGGTTGCAGCGATTTTGTTGGGGAGGGAATCCAACGGGCCCGGGCCGAGCCAGCCAAAGTGTTCGACGGTGGAATCTACGGCGAATTCGAGTCCGGTTTCCGGCAGCAGCGCGACTTGGAAACCGGGCTGCGGCTCGATGGCGAGCGTGCCGGAGGATGTGATAACATACGTGGTGTCGGCGATGACGGCGTTGTTCTCATCGGCCCGGTATTCGGCGCGCACGGCAAGCGTGACGCCGCCGGTTTTTTCGATAATATCAAGTTTGAGGAGCCGGGCCGGGAGTCCCTGCATGAATGAATTCCAGTCGGACTGGAGCGAGAGACGTCCGGTGCGTTGCAGTTGAAAATACTCGCAGAAAGTGGGGGCGCGCCAGACCACGGGAGTGGCGCGCCCGACAAGGCGTTTGTCGTTGAGCGAAATAGCGGCAATCTCACCGGTGGCAGTATCGAACTCGTAGCGCGCAGGGCCGACGGTGATGATAATGGCGTCCGCGCTCCGGGTCACAACGGGCGGGACGGCGCCGGTTGCGGCAGGGCCGCGCGGTGGAGGCTGAGTTTCGAGGCCGAGACGCACGCTGCCGCGCGTCATTTCGCTTCCATCGGGACGAAGGATGACGACTTCGACATGATAGGTGTGGAGCGAGGAGGCAGGTGCGCCCGCCGCGTCAGCGGCGATGTTTTTTAGGGGGATTTCGAGTTGGGTGATGGTGTGCGGCGGAGCGGCGAGCGTGGTTTCTCCAGCGTCCACGACATCGGCATCGCGAAACAGTTTCCACGAGAACCTGGAGGCGGAGAGATCGAGAAAATCATAATCGTTGCGCACGGGGATGCTCACGGTCTGTGCGTCCCGCGCCAGCGGCAGGCGTCCGACCAGCAGCCTCACGGGGGCGTAAACAGCGCGTGTCTCCCAATAATCGCGCTGGGGGCTGCGGTCGGCATTGACAATGCCGTCGGCGCCGCGGTGGCCGTGCGAATCGTAGATGTGATCAGCTCCGGCGTCTCCCTCCCCACGAATGAGTTCGGAGCCGTTAGCGCGGTATCTGGCGATGTCGCGCACCGAATCGAAGACACGGCGTCCGTCCACACGGCGAATCAGCGACTGGTCGGCCCAGTCCGAAATCATGCCGCCGACGCCAGAGGCGTGCCGGGTAAGCGCGTCCCAACGATCTTGCAGTCCGCCGAAATCGGCCGTGCCCATTGCGTGTGTGTATTCGGTTGTGATGATCGGGCGGGGTGAGACTGCGGCGAGAGTGTCGTAATAATCGCGGGTTTTATAATGCGGCGCGAGGATGTCGATTTCAGGCGGGAGGGATGCCTCGGTGCGATAGGGCATGAGAATGGGGCGCGTGGGGTCGAGCCCCTTGAGCGCGCGCAGGCAGGCGAGATGCGCGGAGGTGATCGGATCCTCGTTGCCGAGATCCCAGATGATCACGCAGGGGCGGTTGCGGTCACGCGCGACCGTCTCGTGCAGGCGGAGAAGCGCGGCGCCGGCAAACGCAGGGTCAAGCATATCGTCGCCGCCGAAGCCGAGTGGAATTTCGTTCAGGACATAGAAACCGAGTTCGTCGCAAAGACGGAGGAAGCCCTCGGCAGGCGGGTAATGCGAGCAACGGATGGCATTGATGTTCGCCTCCTTCATGAGCTTGAGATCCTGCAGCCAGTGCTCGCTCGTAGTGGCTCGCCCCACGGCGGGATGTTCGTCGTGGCGGCAAACGCCGCGCAGTTTCACGGGACGTCCGTTGACCCGGAGGATGCCGCCGGTTGTAGTGACCTCGCGGATGCCGATGCGGTCGGCCCACGTATGGATGATTTTCCCGCCGGAGAGAATGTCGATCCGGAGGTCGTAGAGTGCCGGGGTTTCCGCCGTCCATGCGTCGGGCTGGCGGACGCGAAGCGCGAGGGGGGCGTCGAGGCCGTTGCGTGTGCCAGCGATGGTTGCGGCGGCGAAGGTGTCGCTCGCGACCACGCCACCGTCGCGCGAGAGTGTGGCGCGGACATCGAAGGGCGGGGAAACCTTGGCGCCGAGGGCACTGCCGCCGGCAATGTTGCGCCCGACAAACACACGGACGCCCACGGTGGCGTCGCGCCAGTTGGCGTCGAATTTTACGCGCACGTCCACGCTCTCGATAAAAAACTCGCGCGGCATTGTTTCGAGCCAGGCGTCGCGGAATATACCGGGCAGGGCCCAATCGTCGTTGGTATCAAGGCGATATTGCGGGACGCGCTGACGGACGCGCACGGCGAGGCGATTGGGCGCGCCGGGTTTGAGGAGTTTGCCAGTGTCGAAGGCGAAAGCGGTGAAGCCGCTGTCGTGGCGACCAAGCAGTTGTCCGTTCAGCCAGACTTCCGCGGACGCCCACACGCCGCCAAAATGCAGCAGCGCCCGCCGGTCCTCGGCGGCGGAGGCGGGCGTTTCGAAGGTGTGCAGGTAAAATCCCTCGGCGGTCGTGCCGGTGGCATAGGACGGTTCCTCGAAGCCATGCAACACCCAGTTCGAGGGCACGGGAATCGGTTTGAACGCAGAGGAGTCAAAGCCGTCCTTGTGAAAGCCGCCGAAGCGGGTGTCGGCTTTTTCAGCATCGGGCGCCAGTGCAAAAAGCCAGTCGCCGTTGAGCGAGTGGCGCATGGAGGGGGCGGCGATTCCGATGGCTGCGCGACCGGTCACAAGCGGGTGCAAAACCTGCATCAGAAGAAATGCGGGAAGAAAATGCACTGGAACAGAGCGAAGGCGGAATGGCATGAGGCTTATACTTATATTATCTGAAGAAGGGGGCCATCGGGCAGGGGCTTGGGCGGCGGCATATTCGAAAAGGGAGGTGTTTTTGGAGGACCTTGTCGATGTTGGGAAACTGTCGAGAAATACTATTCCCTGCGGGTTGCGGAAGTTTTGGGAAGATATCCCTGCCGGGAAATGATAATGGTGCGGATCAGGGAGCGAGGCCGTGTTTTTTGAGCCATGCGGGATATTCCTTCTCCATCACTTTGGCAGGCCAGTAGCCATACCAATGGTAGCCGACGCGGCGATCGAGTTCGAGTTCGGCGAGGGAGTCCTTGCGCGTGCCATCGCGGTTGGCGAAGACAGGGTTGCCGGTGTTGATGTCGTAGATGCGAGCCCAGATCGCGGGGGCGGCGGGATCGTTGACGACGCGACGGTCGAAATCGCCTTTGTGGCGGACGGTCTCGTAGTAGGGAATCTTGAACTCCTCGACGCGAATGCCGGTGATTTTGGCCGCATCGAGCCAGGCGGCGGCGGCACGCACGGCGGCGATGATTCGCGGGCCGGGGCTCTCGATTTCCATGAGATATTGCATGACCTCCGGCGTGTCTTCACCACTGGTGCCTGGATACTCGAATTTGCGGGCTTGCGCAGGTTTGAGGGTGTGTTCGTTGTATTGCTGCGCCCAGCCGGTGAGCCTGCCGTCAGGCGTGCGTATTTGAGCGTCGAGCAGGCAACCCTCACCTTTTTCATAGGCCTTTCGGGCTTGCTCGCGGAGCGAGTCGTCAACCCAGAGAAAACCGCCGGTGCGGTTTGCAATGTGGCGGAGGACGCGAAGGTTTCCCACCATTACACCGTCATTAAGCGTGAGGCGCGGAGCATAACTCTTGGGGTCGGGCCAGCTTTGGGGCCAGCCACCGATCGGATATTGCGCTCTGAGTATATAGCTAATTCCGCGCAGACAGGCATCACGGAGGGCGGTGTCACCGGTGAGGCAGTAGGCCTTGGCGAGATAGGTGACTTGGGTGTGCGTGGAGTTATTGTCGAAGGTGCTGGACTTGCTGTCGCGGCGGGCAAGGACGGCAGCGCGTTGTTCAGGCGTGAGGATGGCCAGCATGTCGTAGTCCTTCGGCCAGCCGCCATTGGCATGTTGATAGACGAGAATGTTGCCCGCGATCTCACGGATTTGTTCCGAAGAATAATGTTTCTGGTCGGGGAGCATCTGGATGGCGCGCTCAGGCTGGATGACTTCGCGGAAATGCTGTGCGCTGTCCTCGAAGTTTGAGACGTCAATGATGTCGGCAGCGCGGATGCTGAGGCCAGTGCAGAATGAAGAATGAAGAATGCAGAAGGTCAGGGAGAACTTAATTGAGCGGTGCATGTGAAAGCGAGGAGGTGATTGTTTTTCGTGAGGCCGTGCAGAGAGGCATCGGAGAGAGGCTCCTATCGTGATTATTTTGAAGTATCGATTTTTACATTATTCTTTTTCAACCATTGGGGATAAGATTTGGCGAGGATGCCGGCGGGTTTTTTGGAATGCCAGGCGTAGCCGCGGCGGCGTTCCTGATCGACCTCGGCGAAAGTGTATACAACTTCGCTTTTGAGGGTGGCATACATGGGGCGGTCGGTTTCGAGTTCGTAGAAACGTGTCCACAGAGGGCCGGATACGGGGGCTGGCACCTCTCGTTTGTCGGTGACCAGCCTGCCTGTTTTCGAGTCGGTGGTTTTGAAACTCTCGACCTTGACGCCCGTGATTTTCACTTTGTCGAGCCACGCGGCGCCGGCCTGCACGGCGCGGATGACACGGGCGTCGGGGCTATCAAATCCCATGAGGTATTGTATAATCTCGGCGGTGTCCACGGAGCAGAGGCTGGGGAGTTCGTATTTGCGGGCTTTGGCGGGTTTCATATCCTTCGGGTCATGTTGCTGGCCCCAGCCTTGGAGGACGCCCTGCTTGTTTGTATATTGCGTGGCGAGCAGGCATTCGACGCCTTTGGCCACGGCAGCGCGCGCCTTCTCCCGGCGTTCGGGTGAAAACCATTCAAAGCCGGCACGGGCGCCGGCGCAGTCGCGCAGCATTTTCAACATGCCGATGGTGACACCGTCGTTGTAGGTGATAAAGGCGTGGAATCCCTTCGGGTTGGGCCAGATTTGCGGAAAACCGCCGCAGGGAAGTTGGGCAGTGAGGATGAAATCAAAACCCCGCTCGCAGGCAACGCGGTATTTCTCGTCGCCAAGAATGCCGTAGACCTTGGCAAGATAAACAATCTGCGAATGGGTGTTGTGGTTGTCGATGGTGGTGTCCACGGCAGAGCGGGTGGCGATGACGGCCTTGCGCTGCTCCGGCGTGAGAATGGCCTGCATGTCGTAGTTTTTAGGCCAGGCACCGTTGTCCCGCTGAAAGAGGAGGATGTTGTCGGCGATTTCGCGGATCTGGGTATCTTTATATTTCGGCTGGCCGGGCAGAGCACGGATGACGCGGTCGGCGCTGTCGGTGTTTACATTATACCAATGCTGCGCACTGTCATGGAAGTCGCCGGTGTCGATGGAGGGCGCACCCGGCGCAGCTTGGCTGCTGCTTGGGAATGCGGAATGAAAGAGGCAGAATATTATTAAAAGATAGCGAGGATTCATGGCGGGGGAGTATGATTGTGGGAAGAAAAGGATGCGGGCGGGTCTGCTCAGTTTTTGGTGACGCGGAAATTTTCAATTTTGATTTTGGACTTCACCGTGCGAAAACCGAACCAGCCCTCGGCAAGCGGCTGTGGATCACGGTAGGAGAAGATGGTCTCGCCGTTGCGGATGTATGTGGTGGTGCCGTCGGCGGTCACGGTGATCGTGATGGCGTAGGTGCGGCCGGGCTGGAGAAGGTGCGCGGGATCGGTGAGCTCGTGCTCCGGGAGGAGCGGGCGGTCCCCGGTGCCGTCATAGCGGCGGAAGCGGGTGGTGGTGTTATTGTTGCCACCGTAGCCCACATAGTAGGTGCGGAGGCTGTCATAGGTGAAGAATCTTCCGTTGCGCTGGTGCGCGGAATGAAAGAGATCGGCGGGGTTCACGGGGTCGGAGGCCATCCAAAAACAGTTGAGATCGGAAACGCGGGCGCCGGAGTCCATGGTGGCATCATAGCGGATGGTGAGCGGCGCAGTGACTTTCTGGCGAAACCAGACAGTGCAACCTTTGATATCGGTGATGGTGAGCACGCCATCGGCGGCGGTGACAGTGCCGCCGGGCATCTGTTCGACGGCCCATTGGTCCAGGCCGTGGCGAAAATCGTCGGATACGATGGAGGCGGAGATTTTTTTGAGCCAGTCTGGATATTGTTTCGTAAGAACATCCAGCGTCCAGTGCCCATACCAGTCATAGCCATTGCGGCGGTTGTGATCGATTTCAGCGATATCGTAATGCTTTACGCCGTCGCGCCCGGCGAAGATGGGGCGGTTGGTTTCGAGTTCGTAGAGACGCGCCCACATGGGCGGCGCGGACGGGTCGTTGACGACGGTGCGGTCGGCGACTTTCCCGCCGGATGCGTCGTGTGTGATAAATTTTTTGCCGGTGATTTTGACTGCGTCGAGCCAAGCCACGGCAGCCTTCACGGAGCGAATGATTTCGGTGGAAGGGTTTTCGACCTCCATGAGAAAGGCCGCGATCTCGGCAGTGTCCTGCCCGCTGAGCGAGGGGAGTTCGTATTTGCGTGCGAGGGCGGGCTGCATGTCTTTCGGGTCGTGTTGCTGGCCCCAGCCTTGGAGGACGCCCTGCTTGTTTTTATATTGCGTGGCGAGCAGGCAGGTGATGCCGCGATCGAGCGCGGCGCGGGCCTGTTCGCGACGGGCCTTGTCCATCCATGAAAAACCATTGCGGCCTCCGGCCATGTCGCGCAGGAGGCCGAACAATCCGATGGATACGCCATCGTTGTAGGTGATGAAGGCGTGGTAGCCCTCTGGATTCGGCCAGATTTGCGGAAAGCCGCCGCAGTCGAGCTGCGCGTCGAGGATGAAGTCAAAGCCGCGCAGGCAGGCGTAGCGATAGGAGGGAATGCCGAGGAGTTCATAGGCCCTGGCGAGATAGACGATCTGCGTGTGCGTGGTGCGGTTATCGAGTGTGGTATCGTTGTGGTCGTGCGACTCGATGACGGCCTTGCGCTGCTCCGGCGTGAGAATGACCTGCATGTCGTAGTTTTTAGGCCAGCCTCCGTTGGCACGCTGGAAGAGGAGAATGTTGTCGGCGATGTCCCTGATCTGGGTCGGGGCGTATTGTTTCTGACCGGGCACGCACTCCATCACCCGGCGCGGGTTTTTATAATCATACCAATGCTGCGCGCTGTCGGCGAAACCGCTGAGGTCGATGGTGGCGGGGATGTCAGCGGAGCGGCCGACGAGCAGGGAGGTAAAAAAGGCGAGGGTGGGGAGAATTGTTTTTTTCATGCGACCGAAAAAGATACTTCATTCGGAGAGGTTGTTTTTCTTGAGCCAAGAGGGATATTGTTTTTCGAGAATCGCGAGCGGCCAGGATCCATACCAGCCGTAACCGGTGCGGCGCTCGCGGTCGATTTCGGCGAGGCTGTATTTTCGCACGCCGTCCCGGCTGGCGAAAATGGGACGATTGGTCTCCAATTCAACCATGCGCGCCCAGAGCGGCGGGGCCGACGGATCCTCGACGACACGACGGTCGGAGCCGGTTTTATGGCGATTGAACTCGACGTAGTCGGCCTTGACGCTTTCGACTCGGATACCGGTTAGTCTCGTGGTGTCAAGCCATGCTACGGCGGCTTTAATCGTCCGAATGACAGCGTCGCCGGGGTGCTCGATTTTCATGAGGAAGGTTAGAATTTTGCAGGTATCCTGCGGACTAAGGCAGGCGAATTCAAAGGTGCGCGCCTGTGCGGGAAAAAGGGTTTTCGGGTTGTGCTGCTGGCCCCAGCCCTGAAGGACGCCTTGCTTGTTTTTATATTGCATGGCGAGAATGCAGACGAGTCCCCGGTCGGAGGCGGCACGGGCTTTTTTCGCGGTGGCACCGTCAATCCATTCGAAACCGTTGCGTTTGCGAGCGACATCTTCGAGCAGATTCATGATGCCGACCATGACGCCGTCGTTGAAGGTGATGAGGCCGGCGATGCTCTTGTGGTTGGGATGACGCTGAGGAAATCCGCCATTGGGATATTGCGCATCGAAAATGAAGGCGAGGCCGCGCAGGCAGGCATCGCGCCACGATTCCTCCTTGAGCTGCTTGTAGGCGTTGGCGAGGTAGGCGACCTGGGTGTGGGTGGTGTGATTGTCAAAGGTGGTGTCGTCACGTTTATACGAGTCACGGAGGGCTTGTATCTGGTTGTCGTTGAGAATGGCGCACATGTCATAATCCTTGGGCCAGCCGCCGTTGGCGCGCTGGAAAAGGAGGATGTTGGCGCAAATCTCGCGAACTTGCTCCGGTTTATAGGACGGTTGGCCGGGGACGGGTTGCATGACGCGCTCGGGCTCGTTGATATGCCGCCAGTGCGAGGCGCTGTCCTTGAAGCCGGAGATGTCGATGACGGTGGCGGCGCGGACGCCGCCGCCAATGAATAATGCGGAATAACAAATGCAGAATAATAATATGGGGTGCCGGAGCATGATGCGTGTTTATTATTTAATATTATTCTTTTCCAGCCACGCAGGGTACGCGCGCTCGATGATCTTCTGCGGACCAGTGACGAACCAGTTGGAGCCGGAGCGACGCTCGCGGTCGATTTCGGCAAGCGAATATTTGACAGCCCCGGAACGGTCGGAATAGAGCACGCGGTCGGTTTCGAGCTCATACATGCGTCCCCAGAGCGGCCCAGTGGCGGACAGATCCTGCACGACGATGGTGTCGGTCCTGGATGTTTTACGGTTGGAAACATTTTCCTCGGCTGCGACCTTTTCGACGCGAATGCCGGTGAGTTTGACCTTGTCGAGCCAGGCGACGGCGCTTTTCACGGCGGCAACTATCTCAGGCGTGGGGCTTTCGATGCTCATAAGGATGTCAAGGACATCGCAGGTCTCGCCAGGCGCGTTGCAGGGGTGCTCGAAAGGACGTCCGAGGGCGGGCTTGAGCGTGTCTTGGTTATATTGCTGGCCCCAGCCTTGCAGCACCCCCTGCCTGTTGCGGTTTTGCATGACGAGGAGGCAGGCGACGCCTTTGTCGAAGGCATCGCGGCATTTTTCGCGGCGCTTGTTGTCGAGCCAGGAGAATCCGCCCTGGCCGCGCGCGGCGTCGCGATACACGCTGAGCACGCCGCTCATGACGCCGTCATTGAGCGTGACGAGGACGCCGATGGCGTTCTTGCTTGGATACCGCTGCGGGATGCCGCCGTTTTTATATTGGGCGGAGAGAATGAAGTCGATGCCGCGCTCACTGGCCTTGCGATAAACATCCTCCCTCGTGGCTTCATACACTTTTGCGAGATAGACAATCTGCGGATGCGTGCCGTGGTTGTCGAAGGAAGTGTCGGTTTTGCTGCGGGTGGCGGCGACTTTTTCGGCTTGATCGCGGGTCAGGACGGCGCACATGTCGTAGTCCTTAGGCCAGCCGCCATTGGCACGTTGGAAAAGAAGGATGTTGGCGGCGATTTCGCGGACCTGTTTTTTGTCGTGACGCGGCTGGTCCTTCGAGGTTGCCTGGATGAAATAACCGTCGTTTTTGATGTTGCGCCAGTGGTTCGAACTGTCGCGGAAACCGGAAATGTCGATGGGTTCGATGTCGGCCGCGATTGCCGCGGAAAGACTGGCATCGGCGAGCGCGAGGATGACAAGGATGAGATGGGAAATTTTCATATTATTGTGAATATCGAGAGTTACGGGATCTGTTCATCGTTTCCGTTTTATTACGCCTCCTTATTCTTTCCTTTAATCCATTCGAAAGAAAATGGGAGCGGACGGTATGAATATGGAATGAGGTTGATTGCTTTATTTGCCGCTACGAATGTCCTTCTGATTGTTTTTTTTCAGCCAGGCGGGATAGTCTTTGGCGAGGACATCGGCGGGCCAGAAACCATACCAATTGTAGCCGGTGCGACGGTCGCGGTCGACCTCGGCGAAGGTTTTCACCTTCACGCCGTTGCGACCGCAGAAGGTGGGCAGGTTTGTATCCAGATCATACATCCGGGCCCAGATGACGGGCGCGGTAGGGTCGGGGACGACACGGCGATCCAGGCTGGTTTTATGGCGGGAAAACTCCGCGGGAGTCGATTCGAACTCCTCGTAGCGGAGGCCCTCGATCTTGACGTCCTCGAGCCACTTTATGCCGGCCTGGATGGAGCGGATAATTTCGGGAGAGGGATTTTCGATGCGCATGAGATAGGTGCAAATCTCGGCGGTGTCCTGCGAGCAGAGACTAGGGAGCTCGTAGGCGCGACCCTTGGCGGGCTTGAGGGTTTTTTCGTCATGCTGCTGACCCCATGCGCGAAGCGTGCCGTCGTCGGCGGTGAACTGGCAGGCGAGGATGCAGTCCTCTCCGCGCTCGACGGAAGCCCGGGCCTTGGCGGCATGTTCGTCGTCGAGCCACTGGAAACCGTTGGTGCGATTGGCGGCGTCGCGCAGAACGGTGAGGAGGCCGGTGGTGACGCGGTCATTGAAGGTGATTTGGGCGAAGTAGCCCTTGGCGTTGGGGTAAAACTGAGGCCAGCCGCCGCTGGGGTTTTGCGCGACGATCATATAATCGAGTCCGCGCAGACAGGCGTTGCGGCAGGCAGGGTCCATGATCTGGTTATAAGCCTTGGCGAGGTAGGCGACCTGCGGGTGAGTGGTTTCGTTGTCGAAGGTGGCGTCGGCGCGATTGCGGGTGGCGGCTACGGCGGCCTTTTCCTCGTCGGTGAGGATGGCGAGCATGTCATAGTTTTTCGGCCAGCCGCCGCTGTTGCGCTGGTAGAGAAGAATGTTGGCGACGATTTCGCGCACCTGCTCCGCCTTGTAGGCGGGATGATCGGGGCGGGGCATCACAATTTTGCCGGGACCACCGACATCGCGCCAGTGGTGGGCGGCATCCCAAAAGGCATCAACGCTGATGGGTTCGGGGTTCCCCGGCTTGGAGCAGCCGGCGAAGGTGACGGTTGCGGCGAATACGGCGGATACGATCAGTCCTGGGATGGGCGAGTTTTTTTTCATAATATAAATGCAGGAAGGCTGGATTATATAAAATTATTATTTTATGGCCGCGAGGAGGCGAAAAAGAAACGGAGAGGCATCGGCTTCGTGTCCTTGGGTTATATACAGGCAGAAATGAAGACGGTGAGTCATTGGAAAGGTTATATTATTTTTTCGAGAGGTTGTGTTTTTTCAGCCAAGCGGGATAGTCCTTGGTGAGGACGTCGGCGGGCCAGTAGCCGTACCAGTCGTAACCGGTGCGGCGGTCGCGATCCACCTCGGGAAAAGTATATATTTTTTTCTGGTCACGACCGCAGAACATGGGGCGGTTGGTTTTCATTTCATACATACGCGCCCAGATGGGTGGGGCGGACGGATCGTTAACGACGCGACGGTCGATGTCGGTGTCGTGGAAGCGAAATTTGACCGGCGTGGACTTGAACTCCTCGACGCGGATGCCGGTGATTTTTGATTTTTCGAGCCACGCGGCGCCGGCTTGGATGGCGGCGATGATTTCGGGCGATGGGTTTTCAAAGCCCATCAGGTAGCGGATGATTTCCGCGGTGTCCTGCGCGCAGAGGCTGGGGAGCTCGAAGCCGCGGCCTTTGGCGGGAAGGAGGTTTTTGGGATCGTGCTGCTGACCCCAGGCGACGAGTTCTTCCTTGGCATTGCGATATTGGCAGGCGAGGATGCAGGCTGTGCCGCGTTCCTGGGCAGCATGGCACTTTTCACGGCGGGCGGCGTCGAGCCAGGCGAAGCCATTGACGCCGTTGCCGGCGTCGCGCAGAGCAGTGAGGATGCCGACCATCACCCGATCATTGAAGGTGATATAAGCGTGGTAGCCTTCGGGGTACGGCCAGCGCTGCGGAAAGCCGCCGCCGGGGAGTCGGGCGGAGAGCATGAAGTCGAGGCCGCGCACGCAGGCGTCCCGGTAGGCGGGATCTTTGATTTGTGTATAAGCCTTGGCGAGGTAGGCGACTTGTGAGTGGGTGGTCTCGTTGTCGAAAGTGACAGTCTTGCGATTTTTAATGGAGAGAACCGCGGCTTTTTCCTCGTCGTTAAGGATGGCGCACATGTCGTAATTTTTGGGCCAGCCACCGTTGTCGCACTGGAAAAGGAGGACGTTGGCGGCGATTTCGCGGACCTGTTCCGGTTTATATGATGGGTGGCCCGGACGGGGTTTCAGGGGGGTATCGCTGGAGCCGTGAACATTGCGCCAGTGGTGGGCGCTATCGGCGAAGGCGGAGATGTCGATCGGCTGGAGGGCGCCGGCGGCGCGCAGCGATGTGGCGCAGATGGTGGCGAAAAAGACCAGCAAGACGAGGGGGCGAGGATTGAAAGTAAGTGGGATGATCTTCATAAAATGATTTCCTGACGGTGTGTTTTTAATTTTCGAGGTGCGGAGTGAAACGCATGACCACGAGGTCGCGGTGGGGATGGACGCCTTTTTTCCCGCCGTCGGCGGGCGCTTTTTCGCCGATCGGGTGTCCTTTGTCATTGAAGCCGGTGAGGAGGACACGGCCCCGGGAATCCACGTCCATGCCACAAACCCAGTCGTCGCCCTCGCGTCCAAGGCTCCAGTAACGAAGGGGACGGCCTTGCGCGTCGAGGCGGACGACGACGAACTGCATGCCGTAACCGGCAGGGAGCGCGAGTTGCGAGGCGGCCGCGTTGGTGCCGGCTACGACTCCAATGATATCCCCCTCGCCGTAGTTGGCGACACGGGATACTTGGTCGCCACAATAGTCGAGGAAGCAGATGCCGCGCCCGTTGTTGCCGAAGGAGGAAACGAGCACGCCGTTTTTGTCGTATTTGACGAGGAAAGCACCGAAGTTTTCTACTTTTCCTCTTGGACGCGCAAACGCGAGATCGAAGGAGGAGGTTCGCCCGCTGACAACATAGCCGCCGTCGGGGGTGACGATATGGTCATACATTTTTTCCTGACGGGTGCCGCCGATGAAGATGAGACCGTGCCCAGCCCAGTCATCGCGCAAGTGGCCCTTGTCGTCGGTGCGGAGGAGCCAGCCGTCCATGCTGGCGTCGTTGACATCGCCGCTGGCGCTTTCGGCGGCGAAGGTGAGGGCAGCGTTGCCGGGCGAGGGGATGAGCGCTCCATCCTTTTTGCCATAAGGGAAGCCGGCACCGAAATGGTAGCCGGAGGCAATGAATCCGCCGGCAGGGTCGGCTTTGATGGACCAAGGGTATTCATTGGCGGGTCGTTTGCCGATGTGCTCGCCGGGCTTGGTGCCGACGCGCAAGGAGCCTTTGTCGGCAAAGTCACGGACAAATTCGCCGCGCGCATCGACCTTGAAAATCCATGTATCGTAGGAGCGCGAGTAACCGATGGTCTTGATGTTTTGGAGATCCCCGTCGCGGGAGCGCGTGATACCGGCGAGGAGGAAACCGTCCATGGTCTGAAGGAGTTTGTTGCCTGGCTCGGAATAATTCGACGGATGGTAGATGACGGTATCGTTGTCGGAGCCGCCATAGCAGCGCATGCCGCCGTGGCCGAAGGAGGCATCGAGTTTTCCATCGCGGGTGAGCCGGACGAGAACAATATCGCCGGTCGCGCCCGGTTTCGCATTGAGCGCGGAGGGATGGTAGCCGCGATTTGCAAAGTCACCATCTCCTGCGGAAACATAGCCGACGACGAGGTATCCGTCAGGTTGGCCGTCGGGACCGATGACCTCAATGGCATCAATGGCCTGATCCACACCGGTGGAGCCGGCGGTCCAGAGGCCGTTGTCGCCGAAGGTCGGGTCAGGTTTCAGGTCGGGGGTGAATTTATAGACGCCAAGGTCACGACCTCGCCCGGGATTGGAGACGCAGGCGGCAATGATGCAGCCGCCGTCTGAAGTGGGGTGGATGTTGTGTCCGCCCTGCTCGTTTTTGGCGGGCAGGATGATCATTTCGAGGTCGGATGGGTTGAGCATCCAGCCGGCGTCCGGTGCGGCACTGGCGCGGAACGAAAGCAGAAAAAACATGGCGACGGCAAGACACGCGGCGCAGGCCGTATGTCCTGAGATCGGCGAAGGATTATGTCTTTTCATAAATAGCATTATACATTGTGCGTTTTATGGCAACCCTTGCCGGGCAGTCATGTTTTATCCGGAAAATTTCCTCCAGCGGATAAGAAGAGGTTAGAACGAGCCTTTTATGCCGGCGGTGATCTGGACCCCGTATTCCATTGCCCGATAGGTTTTGGCGTAGTCGGGCGAGAGATCGTTATAACGCTCCAGCACCAGGCGCTCGTTGGTGAGGTTGCGCGCATTCATAAAGAAGTTGATGTATTTGTTGAGTTTGTATTCCAGGTTCATGTCCATCATCAGGCGGGGAGCCACGTATTCATAGTAGCCTTGGAAATCGAGCGAGTCTTCGTCCTGATATGCGGTGCCCTCCTGCGCATCGGTTTTCTGGCGCCCCCGGTAGTTCCAGTTGAGGCGAAGCACCAGCCTGGGCGTGATTATATTAATGCCCCAATTGGCCGTTTGCTCGATAAAGCCGCCGAAGTTGGCGCGATAGTTCGCTCGCATGTCGAGCATGGTCGCATTCGCAAAAACATTTACGTATCGGCCGATACCGGGAATGAAACTGAGAGGCATGCGCATGGCGACTTCCGCGCCCTGCACGGTCGTCATGTCATCGAGGTTGATGGGCATGATCAGGATGGGATTGTTCAGGCCCGGCGGGGCGCCGACCTGCCGCAGCATCGCCGTCGTGCCCTGCACGCGCTCCTGGCCGAAGAAGCCCGAGATCGACTTGTAGAAGACCGCGCCGCTGAGCATGCCGCCGTTTTGCAGATAATATTCCAGCGACAGATCATAGTTGTTGGCCTCGTAAGGTTTCAACGCCGGGTTATTGCACTTCACGATGGTGTAGGGCTCGTTCATTTCCTCGTCGATCTCAGTCTCATATTTGATGTTGTTCGGCATGATGTTTTTGAGGTCCGGGCGGCCAAGCGTCATCGAATAGGCAAAGCGTGCGATCATGTTTCCCGTGATATTGAAATTCGCGTGGAAACTCGGATAAATGTCCCCGTAAGTCCGGTAGGTGTGCACGCCGTTGAACTTCCAGTTCTTTTTTATGAAATCGACCATTTGCACATCATAGTCGCCATCCTCCAATTCCTCGTCGGTGAGGTAGCGGTCCGGGTTGTTTGGATCGAGGATCTTGTAGTTCGGCATGTAGGATCCCTTTCCGCGGTCTTCCGTCATTTCATAACGGAAGCCGGTGGCGATGGACAGGCGGTTGTTGAAGAACTTGGCGTCAAGCTGGACATAGAAGGCGGTAACCTTCTCGCTGAAGGAACCGTTGTTTCTGTAATTTGACTCCAAGGCATCCTTCTCGCGACCAGGCGGCAGGGTGAAGAAGCGCGATCCCTCCGGCCGTTGCAAATCTTCCAAATACGCTTGGTAAAGGAGGTAGGGCGAGGGCGTGGGCATATGGGGCATGCCCCACGCCTGCTTCTTGGTGCTGTAGGGCACATCGAGAAAATCAATGGCCTGATTGGGCCGGCCGTCGGTGGGGTTGTATTCTAGAAACGCCCTCTGCTGCACAATCTCGCGGTATTGCTCCCTGATCTCACCGCCGGATTTCAGCATGGCGTAAAACGGGAACATATTGAGGTTTCGTTTTATGTTAAACTGTCCGGTCTTGAATTCATCCCGCGCATCCTTTGGGTTCGTCGTGACAGTTCTGACGGTGTAGTTAGTCAGATCAAAGACATCTATCAATCTGCCGTCAATCCGGTAGCCTTTAAGGACCGTGGGGGCGTCCTGTTTCTGGATTCCGCCGATCAGGAGACGCTCCACCTCGCCGACGAGCTCGGTCGCAGAATTGGAGAAATGCCCGTTGGACATGTCGCGCTCCCAACTCCGGGCAAAGGAGCCGTTCAGCGCCGCGTCAAACTCCCAGTTATTGCCCGTATAGCGATACCTCAGATTAAGCGTATTGGTGGTGCCATACTTGTCATTGAGGCCCGAGTTGTGCTTTATCTTGGCGCGGTTTCCGGTCGTGCTCATGGTGTAGTAGCCACCATACATCTCATCATAACCCCAGCGGCGGAGGATGCTTGGATCAATGGTGCCGTCCGGGCGCAGTGTCGGATGGTAAACGACGTATTCCTTCATGTCCCACTGGATGTCGCGGGTGCCGGTATGTGCCTCCGAGGATCCAAACTGATAAAATGCTGACAGGGTGTGGTTGCGCGCGATCCTCCAGTCCGCGCGCAGTCCGAGCGAGTTTTTGATCTGCGTCTTGGGGCTGTCCTGCATCCTGTAGTTGCGCAGGTAGGGATCCGTGCGCAGATTGCGGCTGTCGATGAGATCCACGATAGTGGGGTTGTTCGCATACTTGGACCGGTCGCTGCCGCTGAATTCATCGGGCACCCGGTTGAACTGCCATTCCATTTGCGAGCGATGCTGTTCATTATATTGCTCGGTGCGCATCCCGGTCAGCACGATGCCGAATTTTTTGCTGAACGGGATGGTCAGATCAAAGTCGAAGTTGGGCTTGATCTTGTAAGTGTTACCATATTGCGGCCCCGGCGTTTTTCGGAAGAAATCCAGGTTTTCGCTGTTGATGCTGGCAGCGGCGCGGAAATTAAAAGACATCTTTCTGCGTTCGAAGGCGTTTTTGGGCACCAAATTGACCTGGCCGCCGAGCGAGTCCGCGCGCTGGGAAGGGAGCGGCACCTTGGTGACTTCGATGCGGGAAACGTTGTTGATGGAGGTCTGGTCGAACTCAAACGTGCGCGTCTCGCTGCCCGACGCGGCGTTGGCCATTGACATGCCGTCGGTCGTCACGGCCGTGTAGGCGGCGCCGAAACCGCGCACGGAAACCGAGTTTGGGTCTGCATTGTCATAATCGACGGCGACGCCGGGCATGAATTTTAGGAATTCGCCGATATTGCCCGAGGTGACATCGCCAAACGCATCGGTCTCGATCACAGTCTTGATGTTCTGTGCGAAGCGCTGCTCGTTCGTTGCGATGATGTTGTTGGCCGTGTCGCGGGTGGAAACGACTTCGAATTTTTCCATCAGCACGGTCGAACCCAGGCTGTCCACCTCGGCTGTACTCAGCTCGAAGTCCTGCGTCACGCGCGCGCCCGGCGCGAGAGTGATTCTGTATGATTTTGGATTCAGTCCGGAAAAGAGCGCCGTGACCGTGACTTCGCCCGCGGGGATGCCGGCAATACGATATTCGCCATAGTCATTGGTGAGGTCCTGATAATGGGTGCCGTCTATAGTGATGCGGGCGTTGACGAGGTATTTCTGGTCGGCTCTGCTTGAAACCCGGCCTTCAATGACGCCGGTGTTGTTCTCCTGGGCAAAAAGCGCGAGGGGCAGGACACAAGCCAGCGCCAGCATGGCCAGCAGGCGCGCAAGAAAGAGTGGTGTGTTTCGTTTCATAAATGCGAGGGTTGCGGGTTGCATTGAATGTTTGCGGAACCCAGTGCGAGGGCGCCGGGTCCGGCGAACCGTCATTTACCAATTGAAACGCGCGCCAAAATTCAGGCTGTAGCCGTCATATTTGTCGCCGGTGTTATAAGCTGCGTCCGCCGACAGGTCGAAACGACCGAAAATCTGCATGACAACGCCGATATCAAGGAGCGCCGTGGAGCCGCCAAAGTCGCTTCCGACCCGGGTGATGCCGACCGTGACGCTGCCGTCGCCGCCAAACTCCTGCTCGATGCTGGCCCTGATATGGGGCGTGATGCGCCGGTTCTTGCGCCACTCGAACGTTTTGAACGCCTTCACGCCAAAACGCCCCACGGTCGATTGCACGGTGTCGATGGTATAGTTTCGGTTGTAACTGTCCGTGGCGTCCTCAATATTGGAACGGTGAAACGAAAGCTGGAGCTGCGGCTCCACATTCCATCCGGATTTGGTCACTGCAAAGGCATAGCCGGTTTCAAGTGAGCCGCCATAGCTCGTGCCCTTGAGGTCGAACGGCGCGGTGTAATCCGAGACGACGGTATATTCGTCCGACGAGAAACGGAACATGGCATCGAGATACCACGGGCCGCTGCGGGCGCTGGCATAAATGCCGGCGCCGCGGGCTTCGCTTTCCGTCTTTGCGATATTCCCGGCCAGCTTCATGTCACCGCTCACATAGTCGCCAAACAATCCAAGCGTAAATATATTGTCTCGATTTGACTCGATCAAGTCGCCGCCGACCTGCACGCCTTGTAGTCTGGATTTCGCGTCTTTGTAAACCGTGTCGCGCACGGTGTCCTCGCGCTTGAGGCCGTTCAACCAGAGTTCGAAGCCGCGCTTCTTCCGGGATTGCGCGTTGTTCGCGCGCAGCGCGGTGAAACGGTGATTCAGAGATTCGTTAGCGGCCTTGCCCACGAAGAGCGCCGCCGCGTCGAGTCCGATGGTGGCGATCACCGTCGGCGCATATCCCTTGGGCTGCAATTCGAGGCCGTAGGAGCCGTCGTCGCCGAACTGGTAAAGCTCGCCGCCGATCTCGAGGCCATAGCCAGAAAACGCCTCAGCCACCTCCCCCTCGCCGATGGTGACAAACTTCACCCCGCGAAAATCCACCGCTTGGTCCTCCGGGAAATTATATCTGGCCGATCCGCTGTGCATGAGCACGATGCGGGTGTTCCCTGTTGCATAACCGCCGATATCGAGCCGATCTGACACGAGTTTGCCAGCGCCGTCCACGTCAATGTTAAGCAGCAGCGTGGCGGTGCCGGAGACAGGGGCCAGATAGTTGCCGGAGATCGTAACCACATTGCCGGGTAACGGCGCTGTGGTGCCGGAGGGGCCGATCCGGACGGTGCCGAAATTGCTCAATTCCGTGATATTGTGGGCAAAGCCGTTGAAATCAAGGGTCGCGCCCGCAGCCACACCGACCGGCCCGACCGGGATGGCGCCTGCGGTACCCGAGCGCAAGACGCCTTCGGTCACCGTCGTGCGGCCACGGTAGGTGTTTTGCGCCAGCAGGGTGAGCGCGCCGGAACCGGTTTTTTCCAAAGCTCCGTAGCCGCTGAGTGTGCCGCTGAGCGTGCCGCTGAAATTGAATGACTGGATTTGCAAGTCGCCATCGAGGCGGATCGCGTTAGCGATGTGCATATTCGCCACTCCCAATGTGATGTACGCATTGTCGTCCTCCGTTCCCGCCACGACGAGGCTCGTGCCCAAGGCCATGCCATGCCAGAGATTGAGCGTCACCGGTCCGTAAACCAAGGTGGTGCCGCTGTGCGCGGACGCTTCCAGTAGCGTGAGCCCTCCCTGTCCGGTTATGGTAAGCAAATGGCTCCCGCCCGATTCTTGAATCGAGCGCCAGCGGGCTATGCCGCCATCCGCTACGTTCACGATGCCGTCGCCGCGCAATTCCAGATTGCGGTTGAATATCGCGGTGCCGGTCGGGCTGATAGACAGCGCGCCGCTGCCGCTCTCGGCAAAGATGACCGGGCGCGCCAGCGTGGTGGAGCCTAGTTGCCAGTCGGCACTGACCTGAAGGGTGCCGCTCTTGATCATGGTGTAACCGGCGTAGGTGTTGGTGCCGGTCAACGCCACGGTTTTGCCTGCGCCCGCGTCGATGACGACAAACAGGCCATCCTTTCCACCGGTGCCGGAGACACCGATGGGCACGTTGACACTGCTTTTCAGCGTGAGCTTGTCGTTGCTGCCGATGACGCCGCCCGTGGTGGCATTTACATTGGAGCTGATATCGAGGCGCGCCCAGTCGTTGGCGGAGGCCCCGGTGGAGTCGAAATTCGAATCGGAAAGATCAAGCCAGCCGCCGTTAAGGACGAACTTGTGGGCGACCGAGGTTGCGCTTGCGATCACGGCATCGCCCAGTGTGGTGACGCCGGCCCGGATTTCTGTGGAGCCGTGCCCGAGTGACGCGGGAGTGGCGAATCCCACCGTGCCGCTGCCGGTGGTCACGAGCATCCCGGTACCGCTGGTTGTGGCCGTGAGGAAAAGGGTTTTGCCCGCGTCAACCGCGATGTTGGCGTAGTTGCCGGTCAAAGAAACCGCGCCCGCCAGCGTGCCGGAGCCTTGGATGCGGGCGCCAGTGTCGAGATTGAGTCGGGCGATGGCGAGAGTTTCGGCACCGGTGCTGCCGGGCATGCCGACCTGAATGTTCGCGGCGCCGAGGACGTTGACGGTGGCAGCTTGGCCAGCACCGCCGAAGATGCGTGCGGCGGCCACCTCGACCACTCTTGCCATCGGTCACCGAGATCGCGTTAGACAGCGTGAGCGCGGCAATCTTGACCAGCAGTGCGCCATTGTCGGCGAAGCTGATATTTGTGCCGGTCGTGTCGATCTGGCTCGCGTCGGAGAAGGCGAGCGTGCCGCCCTTTATCACGATGCCGCCCTTGAAAATGTTGGTGCCGGTGTTTTCAAAGGTGAGCGTGCCCGCGCCCTCCTTTATGAGTTGTCCCGCTGCCGCGACGCCACCGAGGGCATTCTGGTCCATCATGACATTGGCCACGTCAGCCGTGATGCCGGTCGAGCCGGTTATTGTATAATCGGCGGCGCCTTGCACCCACATATCAACAGTATTGATGCGAGATGATCCTTCGAGCGCGATGGTGCGGTTGTTGCCGGTGGCGTCGAAAATCACGCGGTCGCCGGCCGCGAACATGATGGCGCTTCCATTTTCGGCCCAATTGGTGATGGTGGAATTCCAAACGGCACTGGCGGCGCCGGTCCACTTGACTTGGCGCGAACTGTCGGCCGTGTAGGTCAGGTAAAGGTGCCCGTTGGACGAACCGCTGACCGAGGCGGTCTGACGCGCACCGACCACCTGGTACTGCCCGCCGATGGTGACCTTGGTACCAGCACTGGTGTAATTGGCGATGTTACCGAGGTCGAACACGCCAACTTTGGGCGCGTTGACATCGATGATGTTTGTGCCGGTGACGTTGAGCGCGGTGACCGCCAGCCTGTCGCTCACATTGCCGTCGAAGAGATCGAATTGGAGTTTGGCGTTGTTAAGGTTGAGCGTGGCAAACGTGAGCGTGCCGCTGGTGACGGAGTTGAGTCCGGGTTGTATGATCGAGCCCGCACCGGCGGTGACGGCGCCGGTAAACGCGCCAATGCCACTCACGGCGGCGGTGTTGTTGATCGTGACCGCGCCGCCGAGTTTGGAGGTGGCGCTGGCAAGATTGATCGCACCAAGCTGGATCGTGGTGGCGCCGGTGAAGCCAGAGTTGTCCGCCGTGATCGAGAGCACTCCCGCGCCGGTCTTGGTGAGCGTGGCGCCCGCCGCAGCAGTCAGCGCGCCGGAATAGGTCACCGTACGACCATTGGTGTCCACTGTCGCAGCGTTACCAGCACCGATGGCGACGGCACTGGCGAGCGTGGTGTCGGCAGTAGCCCGGAGCGAGCCGCTGCCAGCGAAGGTGATGGCGGTGCCGGTGACGCCGAGTTGCGCACCGTCGCTGAAGGCGATGGCACCGGCGTTGATCTCAATGCCGCCATCAAACTGGTTGGCGGCTGTGTTGGCGAAGGCCAGCACTCCCGCGCCGTTTTTGATGAGCTTGCCCGAGGGTGAGGCCAGCGTGGTGTCGGCGGCATTCTTTGACCCCGTGATGCCGCCTGAGCCGGTGAATGTGTAATCGGATGCACCCTCAACCTTCATTTCTGAGACCATCACGCCGGCGTCGAAGATCGAAACCGTGCCTGAACCCGTAGCACCAAAGATCACCCGGTCACCGTTGCGGAAAAATCTTTCCGCACTGTCCGTGGCCGCCACCCAGCTTGCGCCGACACTGTCTTGCCACAGGCGGCCGGCGGTCGCGCTCCAAGTCGTTTCGAGATTGACCATCGTGCCGGTGAGCACGAGTTCGTTGCCGACGACGGTCAGCGTGGAACCGGCGTTGCGCGAGGTCATCGCGCCGCCATTCACATAGAGCATGAAATTGCTGTCCGTGCCAGCGATGCCGCTGCCGGCCGTGACAATTTTATAAACACCCGTACCCAGCCCCGTGACATCAATTTTATTAACGCCCGCAGCAGTCATGCTGCCGGTAACGAAGAGCTTGTCGTGCGGATCGGAAACGCCGTCGCCGCCGAGCAGGTCGAATGAGAGCGTGGCGTTGTTGACTCTGAGATCCCTGGTGAGGGTGAAGGTTTGCGCGACACCCGAATTGAGGTCGCCGACCGCGATTTTGCCGTCGTTGCCAATGACGGTCTCATCCAAGGTGCCGCTTACCGATAGCGTCGCAGCGGCCCCTGCCAGCATCAGCGTGCCGCCGTTGCCGTAAACGGCATTGTTGGTGAGTTTGAACACGCCCGCGTTTACTTGCGTGTTGGTCATTGCCGTCGAAGTGGCACCGTCGAATACGACCGTCCCCGCGCCATTCTTGGTGACATTGATGGCGGTGAGCAGGTCGGCGGCGGTGATGCCGCCGTCAAATGAAATGGTCCGTCCGGCAGCAGTATCCAAGATCAGGCTGGCTCCGCCGTGGGCGAAATGGATGTCGTTGCCGCTGCCCGTATCGGCCACGGCGGAAACGAAGCCGTTGGAACCGCTGGCAATGAGGGCCAGCGCAGGGGCGTCCAGCATACCTGCGAAAGTCACGCCCGCCTTGTTGCCCATAAATTTAATATCCCCCGTCCCCGCATCCAGTGTGACGGTTGACAAAGTGCCCGTGATGTAGAGCGCGCCACCGTTGTCAGCCGCGTGATTGCTTATAAAAGAACTGCTTCCGGAAACACGGATATTATTAACCGCGGTCGCGTTGCCGCCAGTCGCGATCGCTCCACCGCCGGTGGAAAGCGCGGAATTATCCTTGAACAGGGCAGGGGCGTTGAGCGCGACGCGGTAGGCCGGCACACCCGCGGCCCCATCATTGGCGCTGAGGGACAAGGCGCCGCCGCCAGCGCCCGTCTGATTGCCGGAAAACTCGATTGATGCACTGGTGATCGAAACCTCGCTGGCCATGCGCACCGCGCCGCCGTCGTTAGCCGCGGCGTTTTGCTTAAATACCACAGCGGACGCCGGCGCATTGACCAACAATGCTGCGGAACCCGAGCCGCCGTAAAGCGCGCCGCCGGCCCCGCCAGCCACATTGTTTATGAACGTCAGCGTTTTTCCGGGGGCATTGTTCATGATGATCCCCTGACTGTCCATGGACAGGCCGCCGCCATTGCTACCCACGGCGTTGTTGCCTTTGAACAGGACCTCGTCCTTGAACGTCACCGAACGATTGGCACCCAAAGCGATGCCGCCGCCCGAGGCGGACGCTAGGTTGTTCTGGAAAATTGCCCGACTGGAAAAAGTTATGTCCTGCAAGCTGGCGGCACTGCTGATATTCGCGCCGCCACCGTTGCCGCTACTCGCGGTGTTGCTGGTGAAGATAAAATCGGAGTCCAAGGTAATGCTGCTGTCGTTAACATAAAGCCCTCCGCCTGCCTGTCCGGCAATGTTGCCCGAGAAAGTGCCGGAGATGATTGTGCCGGATCTGCTCAAATAGACGGCACCGCCATTACCCGTGGCGATGTTACCTTCAAAATAGGCGCCGTTTAACACGAAGGTTCCGGTGCCGCTTATATTGTTATAAACAGCGCCACCATCACTGCGTGACAAGTTGCCTTGAAACCAAAGGTTGGTTCCCATAAAAACGGCGTCCGCCTGCGATGCGCGGATGGCGCCGCCAACACCCGCGGCCTCGTTGTTGATAAAAGTACTGGAGCGCAGAATGACGGCTAGGGGGGCGTTGTCGGTCATGGCGATGGCACCGCCGTAATTGGTCAGGGATCGATTATTGCTGAAAAGTACGTTGGTGAAGTCGAATAACCCGCCGTTACGGAGCCGCACCACACCGCCCGCTGCGGACGCGGTGTTATCCATGAAGGTACCACTATACAGAATCATCGTCCCGCTGTAATACAGGGCGCCGCCCGCACCGCCGGTCGAGGTGTTGCTGGCAAACAGGACATTGCTTCCGCTTGCATAGTTTCCGCTGAACGTGCTTCCGCCGTTTCCGCTTTTGGTGTTGCCGACATAGCTTTGGCCGCTGATGTCCGTTTGGGCTAGAACCTCGGGAACGGCGCCCGGCAGGAGAAACGCCGCGGTAAGAAGAATGACCGGCATGCGCAATCCCGACTTTGCCTTGCCGCCGCCAATCGCAATCAAGGTCGCATTCGTCTTGATGCTGTTTTGTGAATTGATTATGATTTTCATAATTTGTGTGAATTGAAGGAGTTTATTGTATTTTGGGGGCACTGTTCGTTTTCAGCATGGAAAGGGATATGGGGATTAGCCACGAAAGCACAGGAACATAGAAAAGTGAGGAACGGCTTCCGCTGGCCGGTTTCGCCAGTGATGTTGGGGGAGGGGAACAACGCCGTGTTGCATTGTCTGGATGGATTTGTTCAGTGAAATTGATCACGGATCATCGAACAGGTAAGGGACAAAATGTGTTAATATAGGCGAGGCATGTGAGGGTAACGAGAGCAAATGCGCATCGCCAAGGCCCTTGCCGGGATGTATTGCCAGCGGGCTGTGTGGAGGAGGGCGAGGGCGATGGAACCAAAGTCATGGCGACCGGAGAAAATTATATTACAATGATAATAATAATAGGTCGATAAGTTTTCTAAAATAGTTATAATTTCTTATCTAGTGATATAATCGATTTGTTATGATTTTTTATTAGTTTCTTCGATAGGATTGGGGCGATTGAGGACATTATCTTTGAGCTGGCGCGGCATGGGCATGAGGGTGGCGTGCGAGGGCATGGAGGGGTAGTCGGGGCGCACCAAGTTTTTGACCATGTCGGACATGTGGACGGTCTTGCCAGTGACAAAACTGATGTTGGCCGCCGCGCCGATGAGGATCGATGCCGCACCACCTCGCTCGTCGGAATTGCGCTGGTATTTGTCGGCGGGAGGATTGGGTAGGAAAATGTCATCAAGCATGACAGTATCGCCGCCACCGTGACTACCGGCGCCTTTCCAAGGTTTGATGTCGCGACCGCCGTCGCGCAGCGGGATAATGCGGATTTTTGTGCCGCCGGCCTTGATTGCACCTTGTGCGTCGTCGCTATCGGCGCCATTCACATACATTGCCTCGATGATGGAGTGTTCGAGTCGTCCCTGCGTGCCGTTGAAGGCGATCTGGTAGCCTTCCCACGCGTTGAAGGCGTTGAGCGTGTAATTAAGCGTGGGGCCGGTATCGTATTTCACGATGACGTTCATCGTGTCCTCGATGTCGATGTCGGGCCGGAACACGCAGCGGTCGCGCATGTAGCCATCGTAGCTTTCGTTGTCGAGATAGAGGGATTTGAGACCGGGGCTGTTTGGCATGTCGATATAGAATCCGCATTGTTTTCCCTCGGGGCAGGTCATGCAGCGTTCGTGGGGGCCGCTCAGTCCCATGCGGCGAATCATTTCGGGCGTGTAGAATTCGCGCTTGCCGACGGCGGTGACCGAGACGGGCGAGGCGCTGAGCCACCAGTTGACCAGGTCGAAATGGTGTGTGGCCTTGTGCAGCATGAGGCCGCCGGAGTTTTTCTTGTTGCTGTGCCAGCGGCGGAAGTAGTCGGTGCCGTGGCGGGTGTTGAGCAGCCATTGGAAATCGACGGAGAGGATCTCGCCGATCTCGCCGGACATGAGGATGTCCTTCACCTGGGTGCGCGGTGGCGAGTAACGGTAGTTGAAGGTGACGCGAACCTTTTTCCCGGTGCGTTTTTGCGTATCGAGGATGCGCTGACATTTTTCCGCCGTGATGGTCATTGGCTTTTCCGTGATGGTGTCGCAGCCGAGTTCCATGGCGCGGACGAGGTAGAGGTCGTGCGCGGTGTCCACCGTGGTGACAATGACGATGTCGGGTTTGGTCTCCCGGATCATGGTTTCGAATTCCGGGATCAGGCGGTTGAAGTCCGGTATCGGCGGGTTGGGCGCGGAGGGATAATAGGCCTTGATTCTCACACCGGCTTTCTCAGCGAATTTTTGCGAGCGTCTCGCGCGGCCCTCGTTCATGTCGCATACGCCGACAAGTTCGGCGATGTGTTTATAGTTTTCGAGAATGGCAGTGAGATACATCCGGTGCCGGCTGCCGCAGCCGACGATGGCATAGCGGCGGCGCGGACCAGTGGCCGTGACCAGCGCGCCGGAGGGGACGGCGACAGTCGCCGCAGCAAGCACAGAGTCGCCAGCTGCAAGTCCGATGGCGGCGGTGGAGACGGTTTTGACGAAAGTGCGACGGTCAATGTCGCACGACGGCATGTCGAGGGCACTGGTGGTGTTTGATGGGGAGATCATGGCGATGAAATTATCGGGATGAAATGATGGTCGGGTGAAAAATGACGGACACGCACGAGAAATACGGGGACCAGGCCACACACGATTAAGCGACGGAGGAGGAGATGGGAGACAGGGGAGGGATTTGAGATTTTTAGGAGGTAAAATTAAAACGCAGGCACCTATTAATTTGAGGATGAAACAAAAATACGGTCACGTGTCCAGCAAATTTAATCGAAAAATATCGGATTGTTACATGACTGATGAAATATAATGAAATTAGGTGATAATGTCCGATGATCCCTGCCTGTGTATTGTTCGCTGCTGGCTTTGTCTGATCACCGACTCTCGATCTCAATGCGCGACCAGTAAGCGGCCTCCCGGTTCCAGTCGTTGGACTGGTTCAGGAGTTCGATTTGGATTTTTTCACCGGCATACGAGGAAAGATCAACCGCAAGGTCGATCCATGCGGGTTTTTTGTCTCCGCCGATGGTTTGTCTGAGCAATTCCTTTTGGTTGACCCTCACAACCAAATCCCAGTCGCCGCCATTCCGGGCATGAGTGATTGAAAGCAACAGCCGGGAGGTTTTCCCCTCGGGGAGGATGACTTCACGGCTCAAAATGCACGGCACGTCGCGAGCCTTCGGGTGCGTCAGAAGGATGTTCCGTCTGCCTTGGAACTCCTCCTGCATGCCCGAGTTCATTTGCAGACCGCAATCGGCGATGATCCAGCCGGGAAACCAATGGGAGACCGCATCCTGCATGGTAAGAAACTCGCTGTATTTGGTCTGAGCGCGCTCGGCGGAGGTGTAACGGGAATTGGCCGGCGGCCCGGGCATCCAGCTTTTCAGGGCTGGGCCGGGCTGCGGTTTTTGAATCGGAATGATAAAAAACTCCTTCCCCGCGGCATCTTTCTCAACATGCCCGCCGGCCGCGACCACCGCCTGCCGGGCGAGTTTTTCGCAAACATCCACTAACAGAGGAAAATTATACGCTGTGTGGGAAAACTTCCGGTTTTCGTCCAACTTTTCGGTAAATCGCGCCGGAAGTCTGGCGAAACCGAGTGTGGTGAAGAACACGCCGGCCGCGCTGGACGGGTTGCAGTCGGAATCCTGGCCGCACCGCGTGGAAATAATGATGGTCTTGTCCGGATCGCCTTTGCCATAAAGCAATCCCATCAAAACATACGCGCCGTTGATTTTGGCATCTATGTTGTATTCACTCGTGTCGCAAGACACCCGCCGGTAACGCGGATTGCCCTGGTATTTTTTCTCCACCTTCCACCACGTCTTTTCCCAGTCGCCGGGCTCCTCCCGGTGCCATTGCAGCATGTCGCGCACCATTTCGGCATACTGGGAATCCGCCGGAATGGACTGGAGCGCGGTTGCAATAATTTTTTCCACGTCGTTTTCAAAAAAGGCCGCCGCATACATGGCGCCGACAAACACTCCGCCGTAAACGCCGTCGCCGTAATTCATCAGGTGCCCGAATTTGTCGCCAAGCTCAATGACGGTGCCCGGCATTCCCGGCGCGATCAAGCCGGAGAAATCGGCCTCGATTTGATAGTCAATATCGTCGGCATGGGCATTGAATTGCGGATGCGAGCAGTCCGGCGGGGCAATGCCGCACCGCAGATTTTTGCGGCCTTCACGGTTGGCGTGCCAGAGCTTGTAATCGCTGTTGGGAAAATCGATCCCCGCCTGCCGCTGGGAAACGTCGAAGCCGTGTTCCTCCATGCTGCGCAGAAACGTCATTTCCACATAAAGATCATCCTGCTTGAATGCGTTGTTGATCATTTCCGGATTCCATGAGGGCATTTTTCCGCGGGGATGACGGAGGCTTTCCATTTGAACTCGGTGGGCCCGCCCCAGCAGACGCCGGCGATCTGGCCGACCCAGCCTGCTTTCATTTTGTCGCGGTATTCTGCGGACGATATTTTGCGTAATTTCGCCGTCTGTGCCGAAGCCAGACTGATCATCGAGCCAGCCAACAGGCCAACGGCGATTAGGTGCATTTTGTTTTTTTTCATGCTTCCTCTCTATTTTCTTATTCCGGCGCGATTTCCTTTAAGAATGCTGAAGCTGTGCGGTGGCGGATTTTACGCACTGCGGCGACGATGGTCTGCCGCTCCTCGCTGCGGGTGGCGAGGTTCCAAGTCTTGCGATATTCTGTGACTTTTTCGGCGGATGGCATGGTGAGTTTTTCAAGGGTCGCAATGGCTCCGACGAGCGCGAGTATTTGCTCGGTGGGTGCGGGAGCGGTGGATGCGGTCTTGAGCAAGAGCCTATAAGCGTCGGGTGTGCGTGCGGCAGAAAGAGCCCGGATGGTTTCTTTCCGGATGGTGGAGTCGGACGAGGCGAGCATGGATTTCAAAGTGTCCGTAGCGACAGGAGCAGAAATTACCGTGAGAGCACCAATGACCGCGGCGCGTTCAGGTGTGCCACGGTCCGAGAGCCACCCGGCGAGCAGCTTCGCGGCCGTGGCGGCATCCGGCTCAGAGGCGACGGCGGCAAACAGCGCCTGCGTCCATTCACGGCGATCGGTCGCTGATTCGATGTTGGATGCGAGTGGCAGCACGATGACCAGGTCGCTGGGACGGATAAGGCGGGAAATGGCCGTAAAGGCGGCGGCTCGGAGTTGCGCGTTGGACGAGGATGTCCATTTGGCTGCGTAAGCGAACACTTCGCGTTCCTGTCGCGCGGCGAGGACGGTGAGAAGGCGGGCCCGGAGAGTGGCTTCATTGGAGTCGGAGAGGCGGGTAAGGAGGAGCGCGTCTATATTGTTTGATGAGAATTCCTGAAGCGCATATTGAGCCGCGAGGGCGGTGTTCTTGTCCGATGAGCCAAGAGCATGGACAAGCGTGGGAATGAGTGAATCGCCGCCGCACGCTGCTGCGGCGGCAATGGCGGCTATGCGCAGATCGGAGATGCCGGAGGCGAGGGCGGCATCGACAATGGGAAGAGCGGCGGCATTGCGGCTGCTGGTGATGGAGGTCAGCATGGCGAGCTGCGTGTCGGTCGGGAGTCTGGGGAAATGAGTCAGCGCCATTTTCACTGCGGCGGGTTGCGGTGAGGCGGCGAGGCTGCCCGCAACGGCGGCGCGCAAGCGAGGATTGGGATCAGCAAGCAGGGGGAGCAGGTCGCCGCTGGCTGCGCGGTCGCTTAGTGTGACAAGGGCTCGGGCAGTCTCGATTTTACCGGATGCCGTTTCAACGGCGCGAAGGGTTTCGTTGCAGATTTGCCCGGCGTAGATTTGCGCGGCGACCATCTGGTCAGGAGGGGTGCGGTTGACGGCATTGGCGGTGGCTGCAAGCAGGGCGCGGGCACGTGGAAGCTCGTGCGGCCCGGGAATGGGATACACGCGCAGTGCCTCGACGGCGTAAAACGTGCCCACCGCGGAGATGGACTCAAGAGCGGCGTTGGCGAGTCCGGTGTCTTCGCCATCGATGAAGCGGGTGAGTGCAGGCACGGCATCCTCGGCGCGGCGTTGGCCGAGTGCGTTGATGGCAGCGAAGCGCACGGAGCGGGAGGGACTGTCGAGGAGTGCAATGAGGGCTTTCTCTGCGGCTGTGCCGGGTATCGCGGCGAGCGCGCGGCATACGTTGAAAGTCAGGTCCGGCTTGGCAGCGAGGCGAGCAAGCGCAGGCACGCACTTGTCCGAGCCAATTACGCCGAGCCAGTCGATGAAGACGCGCTGCGAGGCGGTGGTGGTGCCGGGGGCGCCGAGCAGCCCAAGCATCTCTGCTTCGCTGGCAGCGCGCTGTGACGGGGATGCGGCGTGGAGGTGCTGCTCGCAGGCGATCAATGGTGCGAGTGGCTGGCCGTAGTCGTAACGGGCGATATCGGCGAGCAGGATGTCGGTGTTATTGTTGGCAGCGGCGGCTGGCGATGGAGGCTGTCCGGCTATAAACAAAAAAACGGAAAATAGTATTAAATATAAAACAGGACGCATGGCGGGAGTTTATGTAAATAGATAACAAATCAGGAAATAAGCTTGGTATGCACGCGTCACGCATCGAGCGTCCACGGCGCGCGCAGGGTGCGCTGGAAATAACGGACGGCGTCGGGCGCGCCCACGACTTGCTCAGTGACCGGATCAAAGCGGAGCTCGCTGCGTCCGGTGCGGAAGGCAATGTTTGCGAGATGCGCGGCAGCCGTCACGCAATGCGCATCGCCCATCGGGGCGCGCGGTCTCGCACCGTTGAGCGCGCATTCGATAAAGTCGTTCATATGGCCGCGCGGACCGCTTTGCGAGAGGGAGAGTCTTTGCGTGGGGATTTGTATGCGGCGCAGGTGCGGAGCGCTGTATTCCACAATGCCTCGGTTGACATAAACCGAGCCCTCGGATCCGTCGATATGCACGCCCTCGCGGAGCGCGGAGCAGACCTGGATGACAATGCCGTTTGCGTAATGCGCCTCGAATGAGTAATCGGCAGCGGTATTATATAACGGGCTGTCATCGAGGAAGCGTGCCTTTGCCTCGCGGATCGCAATGGGCATCACGTTGTTTACACGCATGGCGAGAGCGGCTGAGTCGAAATGGTGGCCGACCCAGTCGGTCAGGCAGCCGCCTCCAAAGGCGAAGCTCCATCTCCAGTTGTAATGAACGCGAGCCTTGCAGTAGGGAAGTGGCTCGGCCGGTCCGATCCATGTTTCATAGTCAAGCTCCGGCGGGACAGGTTCGGGCATGCCCGGCGCGGGCCGTGCCGGACGCTTGTTCATATCGGATGGGAGCCCGACTCGCACGCGTTTGATCGTGCCAAGGTAGCCGCCGCGCGCCAGGTCGATGACGCGCAGAAAGTAGGTGCTGGATCGCTGCTGGCTGCCAATTTGGCAGACCACACCGGCGAATTGCACGGCGTTAAGCATGGCGCGTGTCTCGGGAATGGAAGCGCCGGCGGGTTTCTCGCAATAAATATGTTTTCCGGCGCGCGCGGCATAAATGACATTGAGCGCGTGCCAGTGCTCCGGTGTGGCGATGAGCACGGCGTCGATGTCGGGACGCGCCAGGAGTTCGCGCATGTCGCCATATTCGGTGCAACCTTTATAGGCGCCGGAGCGTTTTTCCTTGGCGTAAGTCTCCTCAACCATGCGGTGCGCCTGTTCGCGGTGTTTTTTATCCACATCGCACACGGCTACAACGCGGACTGATGGATTGGCAAGGGCGTTGGTTAGGTTGGCGCGTCCTTGGATGCCGGTGCCGATACAGCCGATGTTGAGCCGGGCCGATGGCGCGACTGCATCACTGAGACCGAGCGTCTGGGCGCGGACGATGGATGGAAATGTAGTGGCGACGGAGGAGACAGCGAGGGTTTTAAGAAAGGAGCGGCGGTTCATATCGGAGGGTTGAATTTCAGGCGAAAATGCAGACTGCGGACATGAAGCCTGGAGTCCGAAAAATGATCATGCGGAGATTAATTATTGTCCCTTGTCGATTCTGTATGGTTGCACATTGGAGCCGGGTGGCAGTGAAAAATAGGCGCGGTAGTTGGAATCGTTGGACAGCCAACCCGGGCGGATGGGTTGATAGAGCTCGCCTTGTTTGGGATTGTCGTCCTGCGTGTAAATCCAGATTTCATTCAAGTCCCACACCACGATCTCGTCGCGACAGTCCCCGGTTAGGTCGAGGGCATGATAGCACAGGTCCGGATGCCCGTCGGCGGGAAGACGGACGACTCGCCGGCCCCAGCCGTCGAAGAGGCCGCCATCCTCATGGTTGGCCGAAAGCATGACAAACTCGCCGGGTTTTCCGGTCCAGTTGACCGGGAGGCACACGCTGCCGTGCTGGAACGGTTCCATCACGTGATAAATCTCACCTTTGGAATTGAAAAAATGTATAATTCCTTGATTACCCCAAAAATTGACGGTCACGGTTTCCAATCCCGGCAAATCAGGGCGGAAATCGGCGACGCCGGGATTTTGCACATGGCCTATATAGTGATGTTTCAGGATATTTCCCTTCAGGTCGGTGATGACCACGCCCTCGTCGCTGGCGGCGATGAAGATGGACATCTCCTTGTCGTCAGGGTGCATCTTGAACACGGCCAGTCCATCGTCGTGGTCCTTCAGCTTGTCGTCGAGCGTCCAGAGCAACTTTCCGTCATGATCGTAGAGTGAGTAACCGATGGCAATCTCATCCTTGCCGTCGCCATCGACATCGCAGGGAAATGGATAATGCCCGGTCACGCATTGAGCGCTCCAGAGCAGGTTGAGTTTATCGTCCAGAATCCAGAAACTCGTGTAACGGTCTTTTATCAAAATGTCGGCGTTCCGCCCAGTGCCACGCACATCGCAAAACGCGATCGAATCCCCAAGAATGCGTGGAAACCATTTATTATGCGGCGACGGACGCTTGATTTTAGGCGACACGAGCGGGCGCTCTGGCGTGGCTGCACTGTATTTTTCCTTACCGGTTGCGCCGTCGGCGACGATGATGCGCTGCCCCATGGTATAAATCACCTCGTTGTGCCCGTCGCCGTCGATGTCATGAATCTGAAACGCGACATCGTTGCTCAGATGACTGTTCCATGGATCGGGTTCGCCCACCTGCCAGAGGATTTCTCCGTCGAGATTGATGGCGGTGATGCAGCTGATCTCGGCGTTGGCATCCTTGGGTCCATGGTGTTTGACTTGTGCGATGACGATTTCCTTCCGCCCGTCACCATCCAAGTCACCGAAGCGAAAATTGCGGCCAATGCCAAAGTTTCCGATTTGTATTTTTTTCCAGACTACAGGTTTCGGATTGTTCGCCTGGAGCTCGCATTCGTCGGCGTCCTTGGTTGCTTGGGCGGCTTCAAGTAGATCCTTGCTTTCCGGTGTCATCGTCACCGTGACTTCGGCGAAGGTCGCGGGCACGTCGGCGACGAGCGCGATGCCGCCACGCGGGAAAGTGGCATCGATCACCTCAAGCACGGTGTTGTCGTTGAGGGTCGCTCGGATTCTATCGCCGTCGACACTGATGACGGCGTTTATATACTGATCGATTTTATAAGGGAACGGTTTTTCCGCCAATATCTTTTCGAAGGGCACTCGGAAGCCGGCGCCGTCCTTGACGAGCTTTATAAACGCCTTGCCTTTTTCAACTACGAGCATGTAGTTGCGGCGGTCGGTCTGGTAGCGAAACACCACGCCGCTGATTCCATCCGTGGCGTGCGGCATGAAACGGACATTTGCCGTGTAATCCTGCCAGAGCGGATTGCCGGCGGCGAGGATGGGATGCACATCGGAGTATTTGGTGTTTTTCATAAACTGTCCCACCATGCGGCGGCCGTCCATCTCGATGCCGCGCCAAGCGCGCTGCCATTCCACTTCGGAGCGATAGGTTGAGACCGCCCAGCCAGCTGTCGGCGAGGTGGCCCGGATGTAATGATACTCAGCCTCCGCGCCGACGACGCCGAGCAGCACCCCTGACGGGAGTTGGTCGAAGTTGTCCTTGAAAACAACCACCGGAGGACTGCCGGTGGCGGAGGCGAGGGCGAGACCCGACAGCACGATGGCGAATGCGAGGCGAATGGAAGTCCTGATGGAAGAAGCGGACGATTTCATGATATTATAATACTGGTTAATAACAAACGGGTGGCACGGAATGCTTATTTACTGCTCAATACGATTGTTGCCGGCTATAGTCCATCCGATCATCCACGGTTTCCCATTTTTTCAGACGGCGACTTTCAACTCACCCGGAGAATATACAACGTCGCCCCAGCGGAAACGGTATTCAAAAACTCCGCGTTTTTTGCGACCAAGCGAGTTGCCATTCAGGAACAATACCGCTTCGTCGCCGGATGTGTATACATGAACCGGCGTGACCTGTCCCTCGCGGCCGGGCCAATTCCAGTAGGGCAGGATATCCGCCATGGGCAGGTTGGGGCGCCAGCGGGATTGGTATAAATAATATCGGTCTTTTGGAAAGCCGGCGAGGTCGACAATGCCGAAGTAGGAGCTGCGTGACGGGACCCGCGGCTTGGCGAGCCCGTCCAGTTCTTTTGTCACCTGCACCTGCTCGGCGGCGGTGGTAAAATTGAGCAGATTGGTGGTGTCGCTGGTGTAGGGCGTGGGTTCGCCGAGATAATCGAAACCGGTCCATACAAATTCACCCATCACGCTTGGATTTTCGTCCTGCGCCCGCCACTCGGCGTCGGGAGTGGAACCCCATTTTGGCGCGTATAAATCATATGAGCTGACTTGATAAGTGTTTTTGTCACGCCCCTCCAGTTTGTTCTCGGAGACCGGAAACACATATTCACCGCGCGAGCTGATCGTGGAGGCGGCCTCTGCGCCGAGGATGGGATACTGCGGGTGTGTCGGGTGTATTTTTGAATATTCAAACGGCTTATAATTATAGCCTAAAATATTGGCGGCTGTCATCAAGCCGTTGTGGCCGGATTGTATCAGATTGAAGCCGACGACGACGGGACGGGAACGGTTTTTCTCGCGCGCGATACCGGCTAGGAGGTGTACAGCGATTTTGCAGCCGCCGGATGCGCCTTGCTCGCGGATTTCATTGCCGATGCTCCACTGGATGACGCACGGGTGATTGCTATCGTGCCGCACCATCGCGCGAAAGTCCTTCTCGTGCCAGTCGGGGAAGATGCGGCTGTAGTCATCGCGGACTTTGCCGGAGGCCCAGCAATCGAAGGTCTCGGCCTGCACAAAAAAACTTATGCGATCACAGAGTTCGAGCAGTTCGGGCGCAGGGGAATTATGGCTGGTGCGGATGGCATTGCAGCCCATCTCATGCAGAACTCCGAGTTGGCGCTCCATTGCACGAAGGCTGATTGCGGCGCCTAGCGCGCCAAGATCGTGATGCATGCACACGTCGCGAATGGGCACGCGTTTCGCATTAAGCAAGAAACCGTTACTCGCGGTATGCTGGATTGCACGGATGCCGAAGGGGGTGCGCACACGATCGATGATTGCACCGTCCCGGGTGATGTCGGTTCCGGCGACGTAGCGGTTGCGTGTTTCGAGGCTCCAGAGCCGAGGGAATGGGATGACAAGGGAATGCGAGCCCCAAGCTTGTTCCCCCGCTTCAATCCGGGCTGTCGCGGGCAGGCTTTGCAGAATGGCTTGGCCAACGGGTAAACCGACATGGTCGGCCTGATATATCTTCGTGATAATATCGGCCTCGGATTTATTTCCGGTCTTGTTGTCAATCGTGACCGCGACATTCACCACGGCGGAGTTGTTTGTGATAACGGGCGTGGTGACGCGCACGCCCCATTGCGCGATATGCACAGGAGCCGTCTTGACGAGCCAGACGTTTCTATAAATGCCGCAGTCTGGATACCAGCGCGAGGATTCGCGAGGATTGTCGGGGCGGATGGCAAGAGTGCTTTTTCCGCCGAGTTTCATATACGGCGTGAGATCCACACGCCAAGGAGTGTAGCCGTAGGGCCAGCCGCCGGCAAAAACGCCGTTTATCCACACGGTCGCGTAGGCCATGACGCCGTCGAGGTCGAGATAAACGCAGTGTGCCGTGTCGGTGGCCGGCAGGGTGAAATGTTTCCGATACCAGACGACGCCGAACCAGGGAAGCTTGGCGGTTTTGCCGATTAGCTCGGGATAAAACGGCTCTTCGATGCCCCAGTCGTGCGGAAGGTTCAGCGTGCGCCGGCGGGAGTCGTCGTAATCGGCGAGTGTGTATGAAATGCCGACGACGCGCATTTCGCCGGGACCGGCGCCCTTGATGCGTTCATAAACAAGGGAGTCCCCTGCGTCGGGCGGGTCGTTGCGGAAAAGCAGCCAGCCACTGTTGAAAAGCAGGCGCTCGCGCGGACTGTCCGGCTGCGTTTCGGGCGTGGCATGCAGGGTTGGCATGAATACTGCGACAATCATTACCAAAGATAACCAAGGGACCGGCGGGTCTCCACGGTAAGCGGGATTTTTCGCCTGATTATACTGGATGTCGGACATGGCTGTTTGTGTTTTTACAAATCACCTTGGGTGGGCTTTATTTTTCGATGACGAACTCGTCACGCAGTTTTCCATTCACGTCATACGCGCGGTAACGCAGCGTCCGGTCCTCGACCTTGATATCGAGTATCTGCCAAGTGGGCACCTTCGTGAAGCCGACCTCGGTATATTCATGTTTTCCTTGTTCGTATAATTTGGTGCCGGAGACAGTGATAAGATAGATTGTGCCGCCGTTGGGTTTGCCGACACGTCGGCCTGCGTTCATCGGGTAGGTGCGCAGGTAGGCGTGGTCGTGACCCTGCAACGCGAGGTCCACATGATAACGGTCGAAAATCGGAACCCAGTGCTTGTTTATATCCGGGTACGACCGGCCGGGGCGGGAGGCGTAGGCGGGATGATGATAGGAGACGAATTTCCAGAGCGCCTTGGTGTCGCGGAGTTGCTGCTCCAGCCAACTAGCCTGCTCGGGAATATCCTTGTTGGAGTCAAGTACGATAACCAAAGCATTGCCATATTCAAAGGAATAGGCGTGGCCCGGGCTGATGTTTTTAGGACCATTGTCGCGGACGGTGAAGAAGCGTTGATACAAAAGAGGTTTTCCCCCTTGATATTCGTGATTGCCGATCACGGGTACAATAGGGCGGCGGTCAAAGAGTTCGTTGGCGTTGTGGAAGAAGTCATCCCAGTCGTCACGCTCGTTACCGCGTGTTACCAGATCGCCGGCCATGATAACAAAGGCGGCATCGGGGCGTTGTTTCACCGCGTCTTTCATCATGCGCCCCCATTCCATGAAGCCATTTTGGGCGTCGCCGAGATAAATGAACGAGAACGTTTTTGGACGCCCGGGCGCGGTGGTGAACTCAACCGGCTTTATCCAGCCTGTGTCAGTGCCATCGCCGATAGTGTAGGTATAAGTGGTGCCGGGCTTGAGATCGGTAAGTCGGACGGTGTGCAGGTGGATGACGGGGTCGTTGACGATGTCTTTTGTCACGAATTTTTCGGTGATCGCAGTAATCTTTTGCGCGCTGTCGATCTTGAATGAGGATGATTTCTCTTCGGCGAGCGCAAGCGCGCCCCGTGTAGTTGCAGCGTTGGTGCGCCAGCGTATGGTCTGCGTTGTGTCCGGCTCGTCCGTCCATGTGAGAAGGATATTGTCGGGCTTCGTCGAGCTGGGATAGGGGCTGAGACGGAATTCGCGGTAGAGCTTGCCCTTGTCACGCATGGAGCGCTGCGTGAAGATTAGCGTGTGTCCGATGAACTCATCCGGGGCCTTGGAAAGGCGGCGTTCGCTGTCCACATAAAGGCGCTCCTCTAGGGCAACCTTCCCGAGTCGCAAATGACCTGGATAAAGTTCCGAGACTTCGGGTTCCGGACCGTTTTTCTCCGCTGGGGTGATGACCACCGCGTAATTCTCAGGTATGCCTGAAAGCGATGGGAGACCGAGACCGACATGCCCGGACGGGAACTGACGCGACCATGTTTCGTATTCCGTCGACGAGATGTTCCAGCGTCCCTCGCCACGGATGAAGCCACGGTTATTCAGCCAGAACGGATCTCCCTTCTTGATGGTTGGGATTACCACATGCACCCATGCCGGTTTGGAAATATGAAAGTTGATGAATGTCGTGCCGAGCAGGTGCCTCTCGTCGGCAGTAAGCTGGCCGGTCAGCTCATCCAGTGACATCGTCGCCAGTTTTTCGGTGCCGCACACGTCGATCAATCGTTCGCGGGTTGCAACTATGGTGTCGAGGAACGACGGACCATCCAACGTATGTGCAGTCGAGCGCAGTGCGTTGATAAGGGCGAACAAGGCAAGAACAGCAATGGTGAATACAAAGCAAAATGGTTGATTTTTTGGGCGGAGAACGCGGTGTGCGATCATGGGAGAGGAGTTGGTTCAAAAGCGGATAGGTCGGTTTCTCCAAAAAAGCCGAGGTTGGAAATATGCGGAGTGGTCGAATTTGGGTAAAAGAAGAGGATAAGGGGTGCTCGTTCATAAAAACGGACACGATGCCGAGTCGGGCATCGAAATGAAGCCATGACAAGCCTTATTTTTCATTTCCCTGCGTCACTTATATTTATTGGCAATGACATTTATTTGTAACAGTATTAAAATTAATAAGATATATTGAATGAAATAGAGCATGGACACCATTTATTTCATTTCATCTTTTCTTGCAATCCGCGCGTTCCTATCTCGTCATGCGGATGTCATCATGAGCTTGCTCCGCCGTTTTCCGTTATTTTTGTTCCTCGCGCCCTGTCTTTTCGCACAAGAGCCGCCATTTCGTCTCGATGATATTGGTGGGTTTCAGGACAGCGCCAACCATTGGCGCAAAATCAAGAACGACAGCTATGTCATTCAGGCACTCCCGAATCAGCCGAGGTACAAGGTTTATCAGGTCCCTCAGATTGCGGCCAACATACTGCTTTTCCAGCGTGCGAACGGCGGCTGGCCCAAGGACTACGACATGCTCGCCATTCTCACCCGGGAGCAGGCACAGATGGTGGCCGCCACCCGCAACAAGGAGGACACCAGTTTCGATAACCATAACATTCATCCCCAGGTCGCCTATCTTGCGAAAGTTTTTTCCGCAACGCGCAAGGAGGATTATCGTGCCGCGTGCCTGCGTGGGTTCGATTTCATGCTTGCGGCGCAGTTAAAGAGCGGCGGGTTTCCGCAACGTTGGCCCAATCCGCGCTCCTTCCATGCCCACATCACTTTCAACGACGGTGTGATGGTGGGCATCATGAACGTGCTTGATGACGCTGCCAAAGGAGCCAATGGCTGGGACTGGCTTGACGACGTTCGACGAAAAAAAGCCGCAATCGCTGTCGAGCGCGGCATCGCCTGCATCCTCGCCATACAGTACCACCAGAAAGACGGAATTCTGACTGGCTGGGGGCAGCAGCATGATCCAAAAACCGGCCTGCCCTCTGATGGACGGGACTTCGAACTGGCCTGTATTTCTCCACAAAATACAAGTGAGATCGTCAGTTTTCTCATGAGGATCGACAACCCCGATGACGCCGTCATTCGCTCCATCAATGCCGCTGTGGATTGGATGGAGCGAGTCCGTCTCACCGGCATGAGAGTCGAAAAGTTCAAGGCACCAAAGGCGAAATATCTGCGCCACAACACCGACGAGGACAAACGCGTGGTCACCGATCCGTTAGCCAGCCCCATTTGGGCACGCTGTTACGAAATGGACACTGATCGTCCTATCTTCTCCGGTCGCGACGGTGTAAAAAAGTACGATTTCAATGAAATAGATCGCGAGCGCCGCACCGGTACGCCTTGGTTCGGAGAGTATCCAAAAAACATCCTGAAAAAGGACTATCCCACTTGGTTGAAACGCAACCCGCACGCGATGAGAAATCAAACACCTATATTCGACCGTGATTAAATCGCTATTAGCTGTTCAGTCCCAGAGAGAGGTGGTGAGGGTTTGAAAAACATACCAACATCACAACAATTATGGGACAAATATTACATGGTTGCGCCGGCACAACGGCGGCGGTGCGCCAGGCGATCCAATATAGTCAAGAGAGCCTCAGGTGCTTAGCTACGCGCTACGGCATCAATTCAAAGACGGTGGCAAAATAGCGCAAACGCTCATCGCTTGAGGACGGTTCGGATGGGGTCCAGCGGTCGAGCGTGGCGATGCCTTGGAGGACTGCCACGGCGGCTTGCAACTGGCGGTCGGGCACAATGTCCATGTCGAAACGTTCCTTGAACGCAGCGGGGTCGGCGGCGAGCTCGGGGCGCGATAGCTGGAGGGCCACGTTTTCGTCTTCTTCGTCCGTTAGCACCACTTCCACTTGCGGGCTGACTCCGCGTTCGTGGATCGTGACGCCGCCGGGCGTGAAATAGCGCGCGGTAGTCAGACGCATGCCTTCGCCGTTTTTGAGCCTGAAGACCGTTTGCACCGAGCCTTTGCCGAACGAGCGCTCGCCGACAATCACGGCACGGTTTGCGTCCTTGAGGGCGCCGGCGACAATTTCGGCGGCGCTGGCGCTGGCCGCGTTGATGAGGATGGCGACGGGGGCGGTGATCGGCTGGTCGTCGGATTCGGCAAGAAAATCGTCTCGGTCTTCCGGCGAGCGGCCCCGGGTGTAAACGATGCGCTCGCCTTTTTTGAAGAACGGGCCGGCGACCTGCACGGCGCTTTCGAGGACGCCGCCGGGGTTGTTGCGCAAGTCGATGATGAGGCTGCCGGCATTGCGCGAGGAGAGCGCGTTGAGCGCGTTGAAAAACTCTGCGCCGGTGCGCTCGGTGAAATGCGTGATCTGCATGTAGCCGATGCCGCCGTCGATCACGCGCACATTGCGCACGCTTTCGGACTGGATCGTTTCGCGGGTGAGCGTCACGGAATAATCGCGGTCTTCGGAGGGGCGGAAAAGTCCGACGGCGACTTTTGTCCCGGGTTTGCCGCGCAGTTTTTCGACGACGGCGTCCATCGTGGGTTTTTCGAGGGGCGCGCCGTCGATGCTCCTGATCTCGTCGCCGCGGCGGATTCCGGCCCGCTCGCCGGGGGTGTTCGGCATGGGCATGACAACGCAGACGCGGCCTTTGCGCAGCTCGACTTGCACGCCGATGCCGCCGAACTCGCTGCTCATGTCCTCTTCGAGTTCGCGGAAATATTTTGCCTCAAGAAACTCCGAGTGCGGGTCGAGCGATTCAAGGATGCCGTGGAGGGCGGATTTGGCGAGTTCGGACGCGGCGGCTTTCTGCGGATCGACGTATTTGTCGTTCACAATGGACATGACTTCGCGGACGTAACCGGCTGCCCGCGCGATGTCACGACTGGCAAAAAGACCCCGCGCGAAACCGCCGCGCGCGGCGGCGAGGGCGATGAGAAGGCCGAGCGCGACGCCGCAGGCGAGGATGAGGAGGGGGCGGAATGGCGTGGGAGAGGATGTGTTCACGGGCGGCAGGCGGATGTGGCGCGATGGCGGCTTGAGGCAGGTAGATTGGGAATTGGCGCGAGGATGCAAATGGATTCGTCAAACGCGTCGCGGCAAATCAACTTCGCGGGCATGTCCTCGGTTTCAGGTTTTACAGAATTGTTTCGCTTGCGCGCAGGCGAAGGGCCGGACGGCGCGCCGTTCATGCGGTTCGACCGTTTCATGGAGCTTGCGCTCTACGATCCCGGGTTCGGGTATTACCGGCGCGATCGCAAGCGGGTGGGGCGGGGTGGAGACACGGATTTTTTTACGTCGACGACGAGCGGGCCGGTTTTCGGGGAGTTGGTTTGCGCGGCGGCGGAAGGACTGCTGCGGGAAAAGGACGCGGATCCGCGCGATTACGTTTTTGTGGAAATAGGCGCGGAGCCGGATGGCGGCGTGCTTGCGGGTGTGAAGCATCCGTTTGGCGGCGGGCGGACGATAAGGGCGGGCGAGGCGATTGCGGGCAATGCGGCCTTGTCGGGCAAATGCGTGGTGTTTTCGAACGAGCTTTTCGACGCGCAGCCGTTCCGGCGGTTTGTGTTTCGCGGCGGCGTCTGGCGCGAACTCGGCGTGGCGCTGGATGCGGGGGCAGGCGCGCTGGCGGAGGTCGAGATGTCGGAGCGCGAAAGGGGGAGCGGGGAGCGCGTTCCGGCGATTTTGCCGGCGTCGGCGCCGGAGGGCTGGCATGTCGATTTTCCGCAGGCGGCATCCGTGCTGGCGCGCGACATCGCGAGGCAGCCGTGGAGCGGGCTTTTTCTGGCGTGCGACTATGGCAAGAGCTGGCGCGAGCTCATCGAGTCAACGCCCGCGGGCACGGCGCGCGCTTATTTCCGGCACCGGCAGTCAAACGACTTGCTGGCAAATCCCGGCGGGCAGGACCTGACGTGCCATATATGCTGGGACTGGCTTTCGGAGGCGCTGGCGGAGGCGGGATTTGCCGCGCCGCAAGTCGAGTCGCAGGAGGCGTTTTTTGTGCGCCGCGCGGGCGCTTATCTGGCGAAGGCGTTTGCGGAGGATGCCGCGCTCGCCGCCACGCCGGGCACGCGCAAGCGCGCTTTGATGCAACTCCTGCATCCCGCGCACATGGGGCGGAAATTCCAGGCGCTCCACGCCTTCAGGCCGGAAACGCAAGCCCGGTGAAGAATCGCGAATGGGTGTTTGTCACGTATTACGTTACAAAATCCAAACCTGGGTTTGTGCGTTTTTGTTTTGTTCATCCGGCTCGTTCCCTCCAAAAGCGAACCTCCACTCCGATAATCAAAAAGAATCCCTCACAAGAATCCCTGATCCATGACCTCTCCGACATTCCTCCGCCTCACCGCCTTTTTCTTTGCCGCCATGTTTTCCGCCGCTGTCCATGCGGCCCCGCGCTGGGAAATTATCAAAAGCGAATTCATCGAGGCCGCGCCGGCCGTCGCGGAGGTGCATTCGTCCACGATTGTCGAGACGGGGCCGGGCGCGTTTGTCGCCTCGTGGTTCGGCGGCAGCATCGAGGGCAGGGATGACGTGGCGATCTGGGTGTCGCGTTATGAAAACGGCGCGTGGACGCCCGGCGTCGCGGTTGCCGACGGCGCGCAGCCCGATGGCGCGCGGCATCCGACATGGAATCCGGTGCTTTATCGCGCTGCGGACGGACGTCTCGTGCTGTTTTTCAAGGTCGGCCCCTCGCCTGAGAAATGGTGGGGCGAGCTGCTTGTCTCGAAGGACGGCGGGCTCACCTGGGGCGACCGCGCGCGTCTGCCGGACAACCTGCTCGGCCCCGTGAAGAACAAGCCCGTGCGCCTCAAGGACGGCGCGCTGCTTTGCCCCACATCGCAGGAGTATGACAAAAACAGGTGGGTTGTTTACTTTGAGCGGACAGACGATTCGCTCGCCGCCTGGACGAGGAGCGCCGATGTCGCCGATCCGGGGAAATTCCGCTCGATCCAACCGGCGCTGCTTGTCCATCCCGACGGGTCCATCCTGGCGCTTTCGCGCAGCGCGAGCCGCGAGATTTCGCGCACCCGGTCGCGGGATGGCGGCAGGACATGGACGCCGCTTGAGGGCGCCGGCATCGCGGCGTCCAACTCCGGGATCGACGCGCTCATGTTGCGCGAGGGCGGCATGTTGCTTGTCTATAATCCGTATTCGGCGGCCTCCGACAAGTCGAGGTGGGGCGCGCGCTGCCCGCTCGTCGTCGATTATTCCGCCGACGGCGGGACATGGGAGCGCGTTGCCACGCTTGAGGCTATTCCCGTGCGCAACGGCTATGCCTACCCCGCGATCATCCAATCGCAGGACGGCCGCGTGCATATCACCTACACATGGAACCGCGCCCGCATAAAACACGTGGTGCTCGAACGCAAGCAGGCCGCCGGCGCACATGAATAATTATTACAGGTGACAATTTGCCGTCGTGCGTGCCATTAATCGCGGATACGGGCGTTGCCGCGCCGCCGCTCTCCAATAATAACAAAACAACCCTCCATTAAAAATGTTCAAATCAGCAACATTCCTCCTGATCGCGCTCTGCTCGGTGCAGACGATGTTTGCATGGGGCAGGACAGGACACGATACCGTGGCCTACATTGCCGAATGCCATCTGACCCCGAAAGCCAAGGCCAATATTGAAAAATACCTCGGACGCTCGATCGTTTACTACGCGAGCTGGATGGATCATTACCGCCGCACCCCCGAATACAAACACACCACCACCTGGCACGGCGGCGCCGTGGATGCGAATTTGAAAAGCACGCCCGAGGCCCGTAAAAAGAACGGCGACTGCGTCACGGAGATCGAAAACGCCATCGCCCGCCTCAAGGATTACAAGAAACTCGATCCCGCCGAGGTCAGCCTCAACCTGAAATTCATCATACACCTCGCTGGCGACATGCACTGTCCGGTGCACATCCAGTATCCCGACATCAAGATGAAGTTCAACGTAAAGCTCAAGGGCGAGCAGATGTCGTATCACAAGCTCTGGGACAGCGGCCTGCTCAACGCCGCGCACGCCTGGAGTTACACCGAATACCAGCAGCAGCTCGACCGGTTTTCGGCGAAGGAGCGCGAGGCGATGAGCGCCGGGACACCCGCCGATTGGTTCCACGAGAGCGCCGTCGATTGCAAGGTGATCTACGACTGGGCCAAGCCGGGCGAGGAGCTCGGCCAGGACTTTGTCAACAAAGCGCACGGCCTTGCCGAGACGCAACTTGTGAAGGCCGGATATCGGCTTGCGCGCACATTGAACGAACTTTTTGATTAAACCCGTGCTATCCATCCTGAAACCCGCTCCCGTCGCAAAGCCGCTCCCCCCGGAGCGAATTGACCCCGAATACCGCCGGCAACGCTGGCGCATATTCGCCGGCATTTTCATTGGCTACGCGGCGTTTTATCTTGTCCGCAAAAACCTCGCCCTCGCGATTCCCGACATTCTGGTCGAATTCCCGAATTATACAAAGGCGCAGCTCGGCACGGGCCTCACGGCGCTGTCGCTGGCCTACGGGCTCTCGAAATTTGTCATGGGATCGGTGTCCGACCGGAGCAACCCGCGCGTTTTTCTGCCGCTCGGCCTGTTGCTCTCGGCGGGTGTTATCGCCCTATTTGGTTGCGTAAAGGCGATTTACGCGTCGCTGACGCTGGTGGTGGCGTTGCAATTCATAAACGGCTGGGTGAACGGCATGGGCTGGCCTCCGTGCGGGAAGACGATGACGCATTGGTTCAGCGCGCGCGAACGCGGCACGGTCGTCGCCGCGTGGAACGTGGCGCACAATGTCGGCGGCGCGCTCGTGGCAAAAATTGGCCTGCTTGGCGTGCTGATTTTCCACGACTGGGGCGCGACGTTTTACTTCAATTCCATGATTGCCGGCGTCGTGGCTGTAATCGCGTGGCTGCTCATGCGCGACACCCCGCAGAGCTGCGGCCTGCCGCCCATCGAGGTCTATAAGAACGACTATCCGCCCGGCTACTCGGCCGAGCACGAGCGCGTGTTTTCGTTTCGCGAAATCTTTTTCGAGCACGTCTTTTCGAACCGCGCGCTGTGGTTTATCGCGCTGGCCAACGCGTTTGTGTATTTCGTCCGCTACGGCGTGGTGGACTGGGTGCCCACGTATTTGCAAATGGCGAAAGGTTTTTCGCCCAAGCAGTCGAGCACCGCGTGGATGCTCTTCGAACTGGCCGCCATCCCCGGCACGTTGTTGTGCGGCTGGGTGTCCGACAAGGTTTTCAGGAGCCGCCGCGCGCCCGCCACGATCTTGTTCATGGCGCTCACGCTCACGGGCATCGTTTTGTACTGGCTTAACATGAAAGGTCCGGTGTGGGTCGATTATGTCGCGCTCTTCACCGCCGGCTTCTTCATCTACGGCCCGGTCATGCTCATCGGCCTCCACGCGCTCGAGCTCGTTCCGAAAAAGGCAGCCGGCACCGCCGCGGGCTTCACCGGATTTTTCGGTTACGCCTTCGGCTCCGCCGCCGCCGGCACCGGAGTGGGCTGGATCGCCGGGCATTTCGGATGGAACGGCGTTTTCCTGAGCATGACCATTTGCTGCCTGCTTACGATGGCGTTTAGCGCGTTCACTCTCAAACACCGCCCGTCATCGAACGGACATCACCAAGGAGCCTGATTATGAAAAAAACAATTGCACTTGCCATTCTCGCGGCAGCTTGCGGGCTGCTCGCCGCCGGACACATCTGCGCGAAACCCGAGGTCATCGCGCATCGCGGCGCCAGCGGCTACCTGCCCGAGCACACGCTTGCGGCGAAGGCGATGGCCTACGCGGCCGGCGTCGATTTCCTCGAACAGGATGTCGTTCTCTCAAAGGACAATGTGCCGATCGTCTCGCACGACGTCCACCTCGACACCGTGACCGACGTCGCCAAGGTGTTCCCCGACCGCAAGCGTGCCGACGGCCGTTATTACGTGCTCGATTTCACGCTGGCCGAACTCAAGCAACTGCGCGTGACCGAGCGTTTTGACCGGAAGACCGGCAAACGCGTTTTGCCGAACCGCTTTCCCGCGGGCCTGGCCGAGTTTCGCCTCGTGACCATGGAGGAAGACCTGCAGTTGATCCAAGGCTTGAACAAAAGCACCGGGCGCAACGTCGGCATTTATCCCGAGATCAAGCAGCCGCGCTGGCATCGCGAGCAAGGCTACGATGTCAGCCGCGTCGTGCTGGATGTGCTCAAACGCTACGGCTACCAGACCAAGGCCGACGCCTGCTGGGTGCAGTGCTTTGAATACGACGAAGTCCTCCGCGTTCGCAACGAACTCGGCTGGCGCGGACGCCTGCTGATGCTTCTCAGCCCCAAGGACAAAGGCTCGGATGGCACTGATTTTGCGTTCCTGCGCAGCCCCGCGGGCCTCGCGAAACTCGCCGAAACCGTTGATGGCGTCGGCCCCGACATCAGCACCATCGTCAAATGGAACAAGGACGGGAAGGCCGTCGTGAGCGATTTTGCGAAAAACGCCCGCGCGCATAAACTCACCCTGCATCCCTACACCATTCGCATCGATGCCTTGCCGAAAAACTGTCCCTCTTCCGACGCCCTGCATGCCGCGCTTTTCCGCGACGCGGACGTGGACGGCATGTTCACCGATTTCGGTGATGTGACAGTACAGTGGATCAAGGCAAACATGCCTGCATCCCGCTGATTCGCAACGCAATGCCTGCCTGACAAGGCAACAAACAGCCGGTTTGGAACCGCGTGAGCGCCCCAAACCGGCTGTTCGCTGTACGAAAGGTCATTTTCAACAGCAACGGCGCAAAATAAGCGCACGTTTCAGCCTGATTGTGCATCGTTTCGGACTGTTTTGGCCGGAGGCAGTAGCAAAAATGAATGGACCTAAAACGATTCGTAATACTTCGTTATTTTACGGATGTAAAACTACGTTTTTACGTTTCATCCTGTGAAGTTATTGGTCATAACTTATTCTTATTTTATCAAATTTTGGCCTTTTTTAAGCTTTCTATACCACCTTTATTTTTATGCAACCAATTATCAATGCGGCTGTTGTTTATGGAATCGCAGTGGTCATAGCCATGTTTGTGGCTGTGCTTATAAGCGCACTTTTTCGCGCTTTACGGGCTCTCAGAGCCAAAAAAGGCTGAATTCTGCCTTCGCCAAAGCCATAAAATTTACGTAAACAACTGAACCACAACTCCAAACATGCAACTCTCCGATATTCTTAACATCTTTCAGGGCATAACTTCGTTTTTTACAGAATCCCCGCTCATCTCTTTTGGCCGTCTCGGGCTCATTGTGCTCGGGGCCCTCTTCGTTTATCTGGGCAAAAAGGGCACGCTTGAGCCGCTGCTCATGATTCCGATGGGTTTGGGCATGGTCGCCGTGAACGCCGGCATCCTCTTCATGCCCGCCGCGATGTCCAATACCATTGTCACCGGCTCGATCGATACGCCCGTGCAGCACTACATGGCGGAAATCGATGGCGCCGAGGCCCGCTATAACGCCGAGATCGCTCGAATAGAGTCGGTTGTGCGTTCGGCTGATATCAAGGCAGCCGAGACCAATTACGCGCTCAAGCAGCGCCAGGCGGCCAGGGAGCAGGCGATGCTGAAATATCTCGCTGACAAAGGTGCCAAGGCCGGCTCTCCCGAGGGCATCAGGCACCGCCAGGAATTGGAAACGACAATCGCGCGTTATCAGGCCGACTTGAAGAAATCCAATGACAGCGCGATGCCCGGCACGCTGTTTCTCGCCCCGCTCGTGCAGCAACCGGACCAGTTAATGGACATCATCCAGATCAATTTCCTCCAGCCGATCTACACCTTCGCGTTCGGCAACAGCCTGATCGCGTGTCTTGTGTTCATGGGCATCGGCGTGCTCCTCGACGTGGGCTTTTTGCTGGCCCGTCCCTTCCTGAGCATGTTTCTCGCGCTCACGGCCGAGCTCGGCACGATTGCGGTGTTCCCGATTGGAGTCGCGCTCGGCCTGACCAATGGCGAGGCGGCCTCGATCGCGCTCGTTGGCGGCGCGGACGGCCCGATGGTGTTGTTCGGCTCGCTCATGATGGCGAAGCACCTGTTTGTGCCGATCACGGTTGTCGCGTATCTCTATCTCGGGCTCGCCTACGGTGGTTATCCTTACCTGATAAGACTCCTCGTTCCCCAAAAACTGCGCGCGATCAAGCTCCCGCCGCGTCCGATCGTGAAAATCACCGCCGGCGAAAAACTCGCCTTTGCCGTCGTCGGCTGCGCGGTGCTCTGCCTGCTGTTCCCGTCCGCGGCGCCCCTGTTCCTGTCGCTCTTCCTCGGCATTGCCGTGCGCGAATCCGGCTTGAAGGTGTTTTCGACGCTTATCGAAAACGTGTTCCTTTACGGCGCGACGCTGTTCCTCGGGCTCCTCCTCGGCGTCCTTTGCGAAGCCTCGACCATCCTCAATCCGAAGGTCGTGCTCCTTCTGGTGCTCGGCATTCTGGCGCTGCTCCTTTCCGGGGTCGGCGGCATCATTGGCGGTTACATCGCCTATCTGGTGAGCGGACGCAAAATCAATCCGGTCATCGGAATCGCGGCGGTCAGCTGCGTGCCCACGACCGCGAAAGTCGCGCAAAAGGAAGTGTCCGCCGTCAACCCGAACTCGATCATTCTTCCCGAGGCGCTCGGCGCGAACATCTCCGGCGTGATCACGACCGCGATCATCACCGGCATCTATGTCGCGCTCGTGCCCATCATGCATTGAGCCTGTGGGGTGTTAAATCAATGACGCAGCGCACCAAAACAGCGCTCTATTGGGGCATCGGAATCGCCACGGCCTTTGGCGGCGTGGCGATTGCCCGGTGGGTGGCGCCGCATTACGAGGGAAAAACGGCGGCGTATCTGGCGGCGGGCGGCCAGCTCCTCGCCCTCATGGGCCTTGTCGTGATCGCCTTCGGCGTGCGCCAGCGCGTGTGGAGAAAACCCGGGAGATGAAAAGAATTGATTCACAGCAAAGGCGCGAAGAGCGCAAAGAATAAGAAAAGTAGGAATTAGAAAGAGGATTTCGTTTTCTCTGCTCCCGACCTCTGTCTTCTGGATTCTGATCTCCATCTTTTCCGTCCTTTGCGCCCTTTGCGTCTTCGCTGTGAAAAATTTCGGCCTCCGTGGTGAATAATAAACCCCGCGATTACGGCATTTGTCCGAGTTTCGAGTAATCCAGCACCGTGTGGCTGATATAACCGGCTGCGAGCGCGGCGCGATCGGTGAGCGGGCTGTCCGGCGGATCGACCTCCTTGCCAAAGGTGAACACGAAACGATGCATGCCGTCGTCCGATTGCGGACCGAAGATGGCCGGCACGACCACGCGCGCAGGCACCGTGCGCCGCACTTCGCTTTCGGGGCGGCAGGGGTAGGGGAAGTTCAGGTTGTGCACGATGAAGCTGTGCCGCGGCGTCGCGCGCACCAGTTCGGGAATCATCCGCGCGGCGCGGGCTGACGAATGCGCCAGTGTTGTCTCCACTTCGGACACATGGGGCGCATCCAGCTCCTTGATTCTTTCAAAAATCTCGAACGTCAAATCCTGCGAAAGCGCGATCGCGGGCAGCCCGTGCAGCGCGCCCTCCCACGCCCCGCCGATGGTGCCGCTCGCAGGAATGAAGCCCAGCGACGCATTCATGCCGACGTTAAAGCCGCTCAGCACCGCATCGGGATATTCCGGCAGGATGTGCGCCAGCGCGATGTTCACGCAATCGCTTGGCGTGCCGGTGACCGTCCACGTCGGGCACTTGAAACCGCGATCCGCCGTCTCGACGGTGACGGGCCGGTGCCGCGATTTCGACGCGCCGATCCAGCTCTGCTCGGTTTTCGGGGCGACAACCCAAAGCTCATGTCCCGCGTCGCGCAGCGCATGCACGAGCACATGGAGAAAATTGCAATCGAGGCTGTCGTCATTGGTGATCAGAAAACGCATGCCCCCTAAAAACGCCCATAATCCCACCCGCAACAAGATGAAACTCATTTTTCCGCGTCCTATCTGTCCCATGCGTCCTATTCGTCCTATGCACCGCGCGCTTTTTCATTGAACCCGCCGCATCCTGTTCATCCTGTCTCCACATGAAATTGGGCGTATTTGACAGCGGTATCGGCGGCGAGGCCGTGGCCGATGCGTTGCGGAAGACATTTCCCGATGCGGAAATCGTCACCGTCAACGACCGCGCCAACGTGCCCTACGGCGGCAAGTCTCCCGCGCTGGTGCTCCGCCTGACCGACGCCGCCATCCAGCCGCTCCTCTCGGGCAAATGCGATGTCATCATCCTCGCCTGCAACACCGCGACCGCCCTCGCCATCGACGCGCTCCGCCAAAAATACCCCGCGCAAAAATTCATCGGCATCGAGCCGATGGTGAAGACCGCCGCCGCGCTTACGAAGCGCAGCGTCATCGCCGTCTGCGCGACCAAGGCGACGCTCGCCAGCGACCGCTACAAACGCCTCGTGCGCGATCACGGTGCCGCGCTGCGCATCATCGAGCCGGATTGCTCCGAATGGGCCTCGCTCATCGAAAACAACCTCATGAACCGCTCGCACATCGAGCGCGCGATCAACACCGTTTGCGAGGACGGCGCCGACGTGATCGTCCTCGGCTGCACGCATTATCACTGGATCAAGGAACTCATCACCATGCTTGCCGCCGGACGCGCAAAAGTCATCGAGCCTTCCGAGGCGATTGGCCGCCGCGTGAAGGCGCTGCTCTCGGACGCTTGAGCCGGCCCCCTTTGCAAGGGCGGCAAACCCTGGCTCCTCCCCATGGGCATTCCCGGAATTCTTCTTGGGGCGCGATCGAACAGCAGGGCGCGGTGAGCGCGGAAAACGAAAAAGGGGAGGATGCAAGACCGTTGAAGCCTCGAGCGGAGTTTGTAACGTATTACGTTACAAACTCGCATTGCGCCGGGATGGAGAGCGCTTCACCCCTTGCTGTTCAAAATGGATTTTTTCCGGTGTCAGACCTTCGGCGCCCAGCCGGGCTCGTAGTCGCGCGTCCAGAAACGCTGGGCCGCCGGGTTGCCGAGGATGCGGCCGGTCGCGGGGTCGGTGTCGAGCGTCGCGCCGGTGCGGAGCGATATGTTGGCGAGCTGCATGAGCAGCGTGCACTGGTGGCCGTCCTCCACGCTCACATTCAGCGCGGCGCCGTCGCGGATACCGTCGAGGAAGTTGAGGATGTGGATCGCGTCCAGTTTTTGCGCGGGGCTCATCGTGTTGTTCGGGTCGATGCTGTTGTCGGGTTTCACCTGCTTTATCAATTTTCCCTTCGTGTCATAGATTTTGTAATCATTGCCGCCCGAGATGTAGAGGCTGCCGCCGTCGCCTTGGAAAAGGACGCCGACGGAGCTGCCCTCGATGGGCTTCGGGTTGCAACTGTGGCCTTCCCACGTGAGCGTGGCGCGGTCGCCGAAGTTGAACGTGGCGACCTGCGTGTCCGGCGTTTCCCAGTCGTCCTGATAATAATAACGCCCGCCGAGCGAGCTCACCTTCGTCGGGTATTTCAGGTTCATGCCCCAGCAGAGGAGGTCGATCATGTGCGTGCCGTTGTTGAGCGATTCGGCGGTGCCCCAGTTCCAGAACCAGTGCCAGTTGTAATGCACGATGTTGTCGCGGTAGGGAACGCGCGGCGCGGGGCCCTGCCACAAATCCCAGTCGAGCGTCGCGGGCGGCGTCACGGTTTTGCCCCTGCCGATGGAGGTGCGTTTGTTCGCATACCAGCCCTTGCCGAAATGCACCTTGCCGATGCCGCCGGACTGGACGTGGCGGATCGCCTCGACGACATTGGGCCACGAGCGGCGCTGCGTGCCGACCTGCACGACCTTGCCGTATTTTTTCGCGGCTTCGATGAGCATTTCGCCCTCGCGCGGATTGTGGCTGACGGGCTTTTCGAGATAAACGTGCTTGCCCGCCTGGAGCGCGAGGAGCGCGGCGGGCGTGTGCCAGTGGTCGGGCGTCGCGATCACGAGGGCATCGATGTCCTTGTCGTCGAGCGCGCGCCGGAAATCGCGTTGCGTGGCGGGCGCCTTGTCCGTCCGCGTGCCGAGGGCTTTCAGGCATTTCTCGATGGCGCGCTCGTCAACGTCGCAGATGCACGCCACCTCGCAGCCGGGCTGGTTTGCGAAGTTGCTCGCGAGGGCCAGGCCGCGCGCGTTCACGCCGGCGACGGCGACGCGCACGCGCCGGTTTGCGCCCGCGATCTGCGCGTGGCTCGTCGCGGGAAAATGCGGAAGCACACCGCCGAGCGTGAGCGCGGCGGCGCCGAGGGAGGTGGTTTTGATGAAGTCTCTGCGTGTTGTTGTGTTCATGGTAATGTGATGGGATCGGTTGTATAAAATCATGCGGCGTTTCAGGGCGTCAGTCGGCGGGCGGACGCTTGCGCGGCGAGGCACAGTTCGGCGGCCTTGAAGGCGCGCGCCTGCGTCATGGCGTTTTCGGTGCGGTTGAGGCAGTCGAGGATGAGTTGTCCGAAAAACGGGAAGCCGGTCCGTCCGGTGACGTTGAGGTGGCGCTCGCCTTTTTCGTCCACGATATAGACGTGGTTTCCGGTGCGCTCGCGGGCGACGTCGATGTAGCTGCGCAGTTCGATGGTGCCCTTTGTGCCGAGGAGAAAAACGCGCCCGTCGCCCCACGCGCCGAGGCCGGCGGGCGTGAGCCAGTCAACGCGCGTGTAGAGGCTCGCGCCATTGGGCGCGACGGCGAGCGCCTCGCCGAAATCCTCCAGTTCGGGATGCGCGGGGTTGTTGAAATTGGCGACGGCGGACGCGGTCACGGTGGCGTCGTCCGAGCCGGTGAAGGCGAGGAATTGCTCGAACTGGTGGCTGCCGATGTCGCAGAGGATGCCGCCGTATTTTTCGCGCTTGAAAAACCACGCCGGGCGCGCGCCCGCGTTGAGGCGGTGCGGCGCGAGGCAGATGACCTGGAGCACGCGCCCGATGGCGCCCTCGCGCACGAGGCCGGTCGCGAACACGCCCGCCTCGCTGTGGATGCGCCCGCTGTAATACACCATGTATTTGCGGCCCGTGCGCGCGGCGGTTTCGCGCGCCTGCGCGAGTTGCGCGAGCGTGGTGAAGGGCGGCTTGTCGGTGAAATAATCCTTGCCCGCCTCCATCGCGCGGCAGCCGAGCGGGCCGCGCTCGCAGGGCACGGCGGCGGTGGTGACGAGGCGCACCTCGGGGTCGGCGAGAATCTCGTCGTAGGAACGCGCGATTTTCACCTGCGGATGCGCCTTGATGAACGCGGCGCGTTTTTTCGCGTCGGGCTCGTAAACCCACTTGAGCGTCGCGCCCGCGGCGATGAGCGCCTTGCACTGCGCGTAAATGTGGCCGTGGTCGAGATGCGCGGCGGCGATGACGAACCCGCCCGGCTGCACGACGGGTTTTTCGGCGGCCTGCTCGGGCGCGTATTGCATGCCGTCGGGCGCGGAGGCGGGCGCGGCGCGCAGGAGGTTTTTCGACAAAACCCCGGCGGCAAGAAGGCCCGCGCCGGTCGCGAGAAAACCGCGCCGGTCGAGGGATGCGGGGAAGGCCGGTCGGGTGCGTGTGGGCGTGGGCATGGCGGTTGTTCAGAGTTTCACTTCGCGGACTTCGCCGAGGCGGCGGACGAGCAGGCAGACAAGGAGAAAAGCCAGCGGATAGACGATCGCGCCGGTCGTGAACACGATCGCGAAGGGCGATGTTGTCTCGGTGATGCGCCCGATGGCGAGCTGCGAGATCACGCCCATGACGCCGCCCATCATGCCGCCGAGGCCGGACACGGTGCCGACGACGTGCCTCGGAAAAACCTCCGCGGGCAGCGTGATGTTTGCCCATGCCGCATGGCTGAACATCGCCACGCAGAGCAGCGTCACGGCGAGCGCCGGGCCGGGCGTTTTTGTGACGAGCAGGAAGCTCAGCAGAATCAGCGCGGTGGCGGCCGCCATGACCATTTTGCGCGAGCGGTTGAGATTCCAGCCAAGCCCGCCGATGAGCCAGCGGGGAATCGCGCCGCCGGCGATGTTGCCGAGCGCGAGCGCGGCGAACGGGATGCTGCTGTAAATGCCGAGTTGCTTGAGGCTGAATCCGTGCACGTCCTGCAAATACTTTGGCACCCAGAATGCGATGAAGTAGGAGATCGGATCGGTGAGCATCCGCGCCGCGATGCAGCCCCAGGTTTCCTTCATCTTGAGCAGATTGATGAGCGGGATCTTTTTCATTCCCTCGCTTTCCTGTGCCGTGCGCCCGCTTTCGATTACGGCGATCTCCGCCTCCGTTATCATCGGATGCTTGCGCGGGGACTTGAAAAGCACGAGCCAGCAGACGAGCCACACCAGCCCGAGTCCGCCGGAGATGAGGAACGCCGCGCGCCAGCCCGCCGCGAGCGAAATGCCGACGATGACCGGCGCGGCGATGCACGCGCCGATCGCCGTGCCCGCGTTGAAAATGCCGATGGCCAGCGCGCGCTCCCGCATCGGGAACCATTCGGAGACGGCCTTCACGCCCGCCGGGAAATTCGCCGCCTCGGTCGCGCCGAGCAGGAAGCGGAAAACGGTGAACTGCATCGTCGTCCGCGCGAAGGCGTGCAACATGCTCGCGAGCGACCAGCCGCTGACGAACCACGCGAGCGCCTTGCGCGTGCCGAGCCGGTCAACCACCCAGCCGCTCACCGCATACATGATCGTGTAGCTAAGGAGAAACGCCGACGTGATCCACGTATAATGCTTGTCGCTGATCTCGGGGATGTCCTGTTGTATCGTGTTGAAAAGGATCGAGAGCGCCTGCCGGTCGAGGTAGTTGAGCCCGGCGGTCAGGCAGAGCAGTCCGGCGATATACCATCTGAGGCCGTGGAGTTTCATTGAGGGAAAAACAGGTTTTTTGCGTGAAAGTTTGCGCACCTTATATCAACGCCGCCGCGTCGCGGTCGAGATACAGGGTCGCGTTCGGGTGGAGTCTGAGGATGGTCGCGGGGCAGGCCGTGGCGATGCGGTCGCGCAGCGCGGCGCGCACGGCCTTCGCCTTGAGCGGGCCGGGCACGTGCACGCTGAGCTGCCGCGCGTGGCGGAAGACCGGCACGGTGAGGCTGAGCGCGTATTGGGGCACGTCGGCAGGCGTCGGAAAACAACCGTCGTTGACCTGCTGGCGGCGGCAGGCGTCGTCGAGTTCGACGCGCTTGATGAGCGCGGCGTCCTCGAAGTCGGCGACGGGCGGATCGTTGAAGGCGATATGGCCGTTTTCGCCGATGCCCATGCAGATGAAATCAATCGGCTGGGCCGCGAGCAGGCGCGTGTAGTCGGCGCAGGTTTTTTCCGTGTCGGCATCCTCGGCCTTGATCGGGTGAAACTTCCCGATCATCACATGGCGGAGCAGGTGCTCGTGCAAATAATAGCGGAAACTCTGCGGGTGCGCGGCCTTCAGCCCCGCGTATTCGTCCATGTGAAACGCGGTGATTTTCGACCAGTCGAAAGCCGTGTGGCCGTGCCGCGACGCGGCGACGAGCTCCGCGAGAAATTCGTTTTGCGAGGGCGCGCATCCGAAGATGACGCGCGCGCGGCCCTGCGCCTTGATGATGGCGCGGATGGCTGCGGCGGCGGCGCGTCCGGCGGCGCGTCCGAGCGCGGCGCGGTCGGGATGGATTTCGACGGCGAGGCGTCCGAAGGTTTCGTAGAGCGGCAGGCGCGTGGTGTCGGGGGGTTGTTTCATGCGATGGAAAGTGATGCCGGGTCCAGGCCGAAGGCGGCGGCGGCTTTTGTTGACCAGAGTTCGCGGGCCTTGGTGGCGGGAATACCGAGGTGTTGCGCGGTGAGCGCGACGCCGCGGTCGGGCGTGAGCGTGGAGCCGGCAAAACCACCGTCGGGGCCGCGCGCGATGCCGTCGCCGCCCACGCGCACGTCGAGTTCGGCGAGCGTGTAATCGCCGGGCGGCGCGCCTGCGGCGGCCATGCAGTCGGTCGTGAAAAGAACCTGTCCCGCCGGTTTTGCGCGGACGAAGTTTTTCAGCACAAACGGCGGCAGGTGGATGCCGTCGGGGATAAAACACGCGGTGAGTTCGTCGCGCGCGAGGAGGCGCTGGATGACGTTGTCGTGGCGCGGGAGCGATTGCGGCGCGCCGTTGCCGAGGTGCGTGCAGAAGCGCGCGCCGGCGCGGATGGCGTCGTCGATGTGCGCGGCGCTTGCGTTGCTGTGCCCGATGGAGACGCGCACGCCCTGCGCGACGAGCGCGGCGATGAAGGCGGCGCTGCCCGGCCATTCGGGCGCGAGCGTGACGAGGCGGATGTTTCCTCCGGCGGCTTCCTGCAACCGCGCGAAGTCGGCGACATCGGGCGCGCGCATCGGCCCGGCGGGATGCGCGCCGCGATAGCCGGTCTCCGGGCTCAGCCACGGGCCTTCGAGGTGATAGCCGGGGATGGTTTTTGCGATCACGGGATCGGCGGCGCGGTAGCCTTCGATGCGCGCGAATTGGGCGGCGAGCCGTTCGATGGTGTCGGTGATGAGCGTGAGAAAAATCGCCGCGACACCGCGCGCGCGGAGGGCGTCGATGGCCGTGCGCAGTTGCGCGGCGGTGAGCTCGTGCCTTTGAAAATCGACCCCGGCGAAACCGTTGACCTGAAAATCGAAGAGTCCGCGCAAGAGAGAAAAGGGAAGCCCGGGCATTTTATTTTAAAGCTACGAAGACTTTGTTTTTGGACAGGATTAACAGGATTGGGAGGATGGTTTGTTTTTTATCCCGTTAATCCTGTCTAAAAAAAATCAGCGGGTTTTCTGTTTAAGGATTTCCTCGAGGGCGACGGGCGCGCCGTTGCGCTGCTTGCTCAATTCGGCGGCTTCCATGAAGGCCATGATTTCGAGCGTCTCGGCGTAGGGCAGGGGAGGCTTGCCGGTTTGGAAGAAGGCGATGACTTCCTTTGCCAGCGGCGCGTAGCCGGAGGCCGCGTTTTCGGAGAGCGCGGCATTGGCGCCAAGGAGCGTGAGGCCGAAATACGATTTTGTGTCGCGCATGCCGCGGATGGTGCCGATGCGTTTGTCGGGCCAGATGGCCGTGATGATGTCGGTGTTGGCGGTATGGATGCGCTGCACGGTGGCGCAGCCCGCGCCCATGACCGCGTAGAGGCTTTCGACGGAATGAATGCCATACCAGAAGAGATCCGGCGTCACCGGCTCAAACGCGGCGGGGCCCCAGACGAAGACGCCCTTGATCGCGCCCATTTTTTTTGCCTGCGCCGCCGCCTTTGCGAGCGCGGGTTTCGCGAGCGTGTAGCGCAACGACGACGCGCTGAAGACCGGCGTGCCGTGCTCCTCGGCGAGGCGGATGATCTCAACGGCGTCGCGATACGTGGAGGCGAGCGGCTTGTCGATGAACACGGGTTTGCGGAATGGGATGGCGCGGCGCGCGAGGTCGAGGTGCGCGCGTCCGTCGGCGCTGAGGATCATGATGGCGTCCACATTTTGCGCCAGCTCCTCGATGCTCGCGGCGGCGGTGATGCGGGGCATGGCGAGGAGTTGTTGCATGAAGCCATCGACGCGCCCGGCACTCAACGGCATGTCGGGGCTGAAGGTCTTGAAGATGGAAGTGACGCGCGCGCCCTCGATGGGATCCTTGGCGGCGGGCGTGTTGATGAGTTTGGCGAAGGCCGGCGCGTGCGAAGTGTCGGCCCCGATGATGCCAATGCGCAGTTCCGCGGCGGCGGCGAGGGCGGTTTGCAAAAGCAGCGAGGCGAGGATGGCCGGCGCAAGCAGCAAGCGGAGGCTTTTTCCCCGCAAGATGTTTTTTGGGCGATGGGCAAAGGGGAGCATGCCGATAGTTGGCGCGCCGAACGTGCGGGAAGACAATCTAAGAATTGGTGAACGTTAACTGAGGGGGGCAGGATGTAAGGAGTCAGGATGTAAAGGAGTCAGGAGATAGAGGAGTAAGGAGAAAACACTCCGGCTCCGCTTCCGTATCCTGACTCCTTACTCCTTTAATCCTGATTCCTCGTTTGCTCTATCGGGAGGTCGTGCAATTCCAGCTCGGGGTTCTTTTCCATGAAATAACGCATGGTCCAGTCGTTGGGAAAAAGCACCACAGGATTGTCGAATTTGTCCGTGCCGAAACTCACGCCGCTTGCGACGACGAGCGCACCCGGGTTGGCGAGCGCGGGGTGCGGCTCCAGCCATTTCAGGAGCGTCCAATTCGTGTTTTCGAGACGCGACTCGGCGCCGTATTCGCTCTTGAGACGCCATTGCACGACCTCGAATTGCAGGGGGCCGACGGCGGCGAGGAGCGTGGAGCCGGGCGGGGCGTTGCGGGGCGTGAAACTTTGCACGACGCCTTCCTGAAGGAGCTGCTCAAGTCCGGCGCGATATTTTTTGGCGTCGGAGCTGGCCGGGTTTGAGAGGTACGCGAAGACCTCGGGCGGGAAGCGCGGGATTTCATCGTAGGCGATGGAGCGATCCTCGGTGAGCGTGTCGCCGATGCCGAAGGCGTCGTGGCCGACGAGGCCGATCACGTCGCCGGGCCAGGCTTCATCGACGGTTTCGCGTTCCCGTCCGAAGAGTTTGTGTGAAGAGGAGAGGCGCACCTGTTTGCCGGTGCGCTGGTGCGTGACGACCATGTCGCGGGAAAACCTGCCCGAGCACACGCGCAGGAAGGCGATGCGGTCGCGGTGTTTCGGGTCCATGTTGGCCTGGATCTTGAAAATGAAGCCGGAGAATTTCTCGTGCGTGACGGGAATTTCGCGGGCCTCGGTGGGCGCGGGGGCGTTGGGCACGGTGATGCTGACGGAGCGGCGCGGCGCGGGGGGAACGGAGTGCTTGAGAAAGCCGTCGAGAAGGAGCTGGATGCCGAAATTGTTGATCGCGCTGCCGAAATACACGGGCGTTTGTTTGCCGGCGTGGATGGCCGCGAGGTCGAAGGGGTGCCCGGCGCCGTCGAGCATTTCGAGTTGTTCCGAGGCTTCGGCGAACGTGTGGGCGTCGAGTTTACCGCGCACGGCGGGGTCGTTGAGGCTGGTGATGCTGACGGGGGCTTCGTAGGCGCCGTTGGGGACGCGCTCGAAGAGATGCACGGCGCGCGCGGCGCGGTCGAAGACGCCGCGGAACGAAGGGCCGTTGCCGAGGGGCCAGACGACGGGCGAGGCGGCGATGCCAAGCACGCTTTCGAGTTCGTCGATGAGGGCGAGCGCGTTGAGGGTGGGGCGGTCGCACTTGTTCATGAAGGTGAAGATGGGCACGCCGCGGCGGCGGCACACTTCGAAGAGCTTGCGGGTTTGCGGCTCCACGCCCTTGCCGGCGTCGATTACCATGAGCGCGGCATCGACGGCGGTGAGCACGCGGTAGGTGTCCTCCGAAAAGTCCTTGTGGCCGGGGGTGTCGAGGAGGTTGACGGCACAGCCGTCGTAATCGAATTGGAGGACGGTGGAGGAGACGGAGATGCCGCGTTGTTTTTCGAGTTCCATCCAGTCGGAGGTGGTGGCGCGCTGGTTTTTGCGGGCGGTGACGGTGCCGGCGAGGTGGATGGCGTTTCCGTAGAGGAGGAATTTTTCGGTGAGCGTGGTTTTGCCGGCGTCGGGGTGCGAGATGATGGCGAAGGTGCGGCGTCGTGCGATTTCAGCGGCGGGAGACATGTCGGGAGGAAATGTGGAAGGCGGAGTGCGGAATGCCGAATGGAAGTTTGAAAAATGGCGAAACGTAGCGGGATGGCGGACCATGCCAAGGAATTACGGGCTTTTTTATCTCACCACCAGGACGCGAAGGGCACGAAGACGGAGAAGGCAGCGGGCGGAAGGAGGGAAACGCTCGCATCCGTTTTCAGTCTTCAGGTTTTCCAATGCCTGCTTTTTTGCGTCCTCTGCGCTTCTTCGCGGCTATTCAGATTTTTAATGGTCGCGAAGAGGCGCAAGAGATTCAAAGAGGAGAAGTGCTGAAAATATATATTCATCACAATATATTTTTATTTTATCATATTTTTATTTTTCGGACCGATGCCCGAAGTTCGTTCCAGTTTGGTTGAAATTAATTTGTTGACAATTTGCATCTTTGGCGCAGGCCTTGGCAGGATTTATCGAATATTACGGGAATTTTCATGTATATTTTGCATATTAATTACAATTAATTTTAACATGATTTTTGCTTTCCGGGTGATGCTATGAAATCCATTCCAACCAGACCGAAAGGCTTTATTGCCCATATTTTGCATATTTCCGGCGGTAGACATGGCAGGATCGACAAATGCCTCGGGAATCGTCGCGCATGTTATGCATATCAATTACGATACGTTTTTTATTTTAGCATATTTTATATAAAATAAAATCGAAAACCAATGTGGATATACTTGACTATAGAAAGCCGTAAACAATATCAAAATCGCCCACTAAGCCCAATGAATATCAAAAATCCTGACGATCAAGGCCTCCTCCGCCGACATTTGCACTTCAAGTCCATTGTCTTGCCATTCAGGCCGGCGCTGCGCGCGTTGTTGTTATTTCCAATGTTTTACATGGGCATATTTTTTATCGCCCTTCCACGGGCATTCGCCCAGGCGCAGGAGCCGCTTGTCGCTTCGCTTGAGGCCTACAAGGTGACTGCAATTGAAAACGCGCGGGAGGCGTTTGCCAAGGCGGACACGGCGCTCCCCGGGGACATCATCGAATACCGCGCCACCTACACCAACACCACGGAGCGCGTGCTTACCTCGCTTTCGCTCGACATACCGATTCCCGCGGGGCTCACGTGGATTGCGGGCGCCCCGGCCACGACGAATGGCACGGCCGCATCGCCTGCGCCCGGTTTCGCCAGCATCGACGGAAAAAACTTTGTCGCCCTGCCTTTGGACCCCGGCATCGCGCCAGGCCTTGTTCGTGTCTTGCGGTGGAACCTTCCCAGCATCGGGCCGCGCGGCGTTGCCACGCTTGCCCTCCGCGCGCGAGTCAATGCGGAGGCCGCCCCGGCGGCGCAGACTCCGGCTGCCGCGCAACAGGCGGCGCGCTAAGCAAAATCTTTTTCAACCCCGGAACGGCCCCTCCGGCTTTTCTTCCGGTTTTTCAGCCAACCAACCAGTAACACAACCATCACATATCCATGACATCCATGAATATTCCCATAACCGGTGGCCGCGCCCTGCGTGCGGCATTCACGGGTTTTATCATCGCGAGTTTTGCCCTGCTTGCTCGCGTAGACGCAGCGGCCCCGCTTGCGGGCACGCTTATCGGCAACCAGGCCTCCGCCACCTACAAAGACGAATCGCAGACAGTGCGCTCCGTCCTCTCCAACACCGTCGTGACCGAGGTTCTGCAGGTGAACGCCTTCGCGCTCACCCAGAACAACGACCGCGCGGCCAATGCCGGCAGCCAGGTGTTCTTCCCGCATACCGTGACCAATCAAGGTAACGGGCCCGACACCTATACTCTGGGCGCCCTCGATGTCGCTGGCAGCGATGACTTCAATTTCGTTACCAACAGCATCAAGATTTACATTGATGCGGATGGCGACGGCAATCCCGACAATTATACGCCGATTACGACCACCGGCCCGCTTGCGGCAGGCGCGAGCTTCCGCTTTGTCGTCGCGGCCACGGTGCCGACCGGCGCGACCAACACGCAGAAAGGCCAAGTCACCGTCACGGCGACCCCTCTTAGCGGCATTGCTGCCATTACCAACACCGACACCGCAACCGTCACCGAAGGCGCGGTTATGCAAGTCACCAAGGCCGCCAGCAAGAGCTCCGGCAAACCCGGTGACGATTTCATTTATACGATCACCTATCGCAACACCGGTCTTGGGGCTGCCAGTAACTTCGCGATTACTGACGTTATTCCTACGGGTTTGACTGTCGGCGAGGCGAGATGGTCTGTTACCGTTTCGGGCACACTGACTTCGACTGCCCTTCCCCTGACTCCCGCATCTGGTTCCATCGCTTACAATCTCACAGGTCAAACGGCCAAGTTTGTAATCGAATCAGTCGGCCCCGGAGTTAGCGGCTATGTCACCATCAAGGCGACCGTCCCTACCGGCCAAGCTCCTGCCATTCTTCCCAACACGGCTCAATATGATTATGACTCTTCTGGCTTTACGGCACCCGGTGTAAACACCAATACCGTGAACTTTGAGATTCTTCCCGTGGTTGATCTTACATTCACAGGCGAAACTAAGCCTACCGCCAACGCAGGCAGCAGCGTTGTGTTTGCCAACACGCTCACCAATGACGGCACCGGCACGGATACGTTCAACATCGTTGTGAACGAGCCCGGCACTTTCCCTGCCGGAACGACCTTCCAGCTCTTGAAGAGCGACGGCGCTACTCCGCTCACCGATACCAATGGCGACGGCATTGCCGATACCGGTCCGGTTATCAAGGGCGCCTCGTATACTGTTTACCTGAGGGCCAATATTCCCTCGAATGCGAAGAGCGATGATCCGGTCAGTGTTACCAAGACCGCGACTTCCACCGTCGATTCCAGCAAGAGTAAAACGGCAACCGACACTCTCAATGAGATCAAAGGCCCGGGCGTTGACCTCAAAGGCGTTGCTGTTACTGGAAATGGAGCGGGAACTACTACTCGCGTTGATAACGCACCCGGCAATCCCGGCACCACAGTGACCCTCACGCTCACGGTCGAAAATACCGGAGTCAATCCCGACACCTTCAACCTCGTTGCTTACAGCAACGGCGGCGAACTCGCTGTAAAGCCGACCTTTGGCACGACCAACTCGCTTCCCGCCGGCTGGAACTTGGTCTTCAAAGACGGCAGCACGGTCATCACCAATACCGGCGTGATCGGAGCTGGCGGCACTAAGAACATTACCGTCGAGATTACCATTCCCTCCGGCACAAGCCCGGGCGATGTCGATTTCTACTTCCAAGCGAAATCGCCCAGCACCGGTTCCTCCGACTACCTGCGCGACTATGTCAGCGTCAACACGGTTCGCGGCATTACGCTTCAGACCAACAACGTCGGCCAGACATTCCCCGGCGGTTCCGTGGTCTATCAGCACACGCTCACGAACATCGGCAACGTCACTGAGGGCCAGACCTCTGGCCAGAGCTCGCTCACGATTGCCCTTGCGGACACGCTGGGCACGGACGGCTTCACCTCCGTGGTCTATTATGACATCAATGGCAACGGTGTCATTGATGCGGGCGAGCCCATCGTCCCAACTTCTGGAGGCAGCGCAGTTCTGTCGAGCGTCAAGGGCACGGGCCTTGCCAAGGGCGAGAGCATCCGCCTCCTCGTGAAGGTGCAGGCTCCTATTGGCGCGGCTGACGGCGCGACCAATGTCACCACGCTGACGGTGACTCCGGCAGGCGCGATCAATACCATCCCGGCTCCCGCGGTCGTCTCCAACACCGACACCACCAATGTCATTCGCGGCAACCTGACGATCGTCAAGGCGCAGAGCTTGGACGGCTCGACTTGGACGCAGGGCCAGCTTTCGGCCAACCCGGGCGCCAAGATCTACTACAAGATCACTGTGACCAATGTCGGCTCGGCTGCCGCCGAAGACGTTGTCGTCAATGACACCGTCCCTACGAACACAGCGATCAGCACGCCCGCTCCTGCCACCACAGTTGGCACGGCTGCGGCGAGCGGTGGCAATATTGTGTTTACCATCGGCACGCTCGCGCCTGCGGCGTCCGCTGAGATGACCTTCGCGGTCACGATTAACAACAACTAATCACCAAGCCATACCGGAAGCGCGCTCTTGGCGCTTCCCCGTATTTAACGGCCGGGCGGCGGCATTTTGCCGCCCGGCCCTTATACACAAAATTCCTCGGTGATTCGTCACATCACACGTTTTTCCAAAAACACCAGCAGTCTGCCCGCATTTCTGGCCTTCGCATCCCTGTGGCTTGCCGCATTTGCGTTTGCGCCCGCGCGTGCAAAGGCGGCCCCGCCCGCCCCCGGCACGGAAATCGCGTCGCAGGCATTCCTTCATTATATCGATCCGATCCTTTTTATCGGACGCGAGACGCCCTCGAATATCGTCCGCGTCACGATCAACGGTCTTCCCAGTATCGATTTGCAGCAGAATAACTCCGGCAATTACGCGCCGGGCACCTATTTCAGTTTTGTCCATGTCCTGAAAAACACCGGCAACACCGCCGGCACTTACACGATTACTCCCGCGCTCGTCTCCGGAGCCGACTTTACGCCGCAGAACCTCGGCCTCTACATCGACAGCAATTTCAATTCCGCCGTGGACATCGGCGAGCCCCAGCTTCCGTTCGCCCCTTACACCGTCACTCTCCAGGCAGGCGAGACCCTGCAATTCATCATCGCGGGCCTCGTGCCCGCGACCGTGGACATGAGCGTCACGCCCGCGGGGCCGATGGCGCAGATCCGCGTCGGGGCGTCGCTCACCGAAACCGGCGCGACCGCGGTCAACACCGACATCGCGAAGGTTGACACCGCTCCGGGCGCCTCGGGCGAGTTCCAGTTTTTCAAATCCGTTTATCCGGCCAGCGCCGCGCGCGGCGACCTGATCACCTACACGCTTTACGGCACCAATAATTATCCCGCGCCTCTCAGCCCCATCACGGCCACGATCGACGGCGCGAGCGTCTCGCGCGTCATCGTCCGCGACCCGCTGCCCGGCAATATCGAACTCGTGGCGATCCTCGCCGCGAACGGAGCCACGCCGCTCTATCACATCAACGGCGCGCCATTCCATTCCTACGTGACCGCGCCGCCGTCGAACCTTTCGACGGTCGATGCCGTGGCGTATGCCTTCGATGAGATCGCGACGGGCGTCTCCCTCAGTGTTTCGTTCCGCGCCCGCATCGGCGCGCAGGCGACGGGCGGCATCGTCAACACGGCCTCGGTCTATTCGCTCCAGCCCGACCACACGCTGCTGGTCACCGCGTCGAATCCCGCCACCGTCACCATCCCGGCGACATCGCCCTTGGTTGAGTATTACGACCAGCCCTATACCCGCGTCGTGCCCGCGTCGGGTATTTTCCAGCCGCTGCATGTGCAGGTCAATGCCGGCGCTTGCAACCAGCGTTCGGACGTGGCCGAGACCGTGATGGTCACGATCACCTCGCAGCTCACCGGCGACCGCGAGACCTACACCGCCACCGAGACCGGCCCGAATACGGGCGTTTTCCGCATCGATCCCTCGGTGCCCACGCAGGACGCCGCCTCGAATCCCGCGACCGCGGGCGACGGCATCATCCAGACCGTCCAGCGCGACGTGCTTACTGCGGAGGTTACCGATTGCTCCGGCGTCACGGTGCACACCGTCATCTACATCGACCCCTCCGGCATCGTTTATGACAGCCGCACAAACCGCCCGCTCGCCGGCGCGACAGTGCGCTTGATCAACGAGTCCGGCGTAGCGCCCCACGTTTATGACCAGGACGGCGTGTCCGAGATTTCGAGCGTCCAAGTCACGGGCGACGACGGCGTGTTCCGCTATCCGAACATCCCGGCCGGTTCCTACCGCATCGAAATCACCCCGCCGGAAAACTACGCCTATCCGAGCGTGATCCCGCCCGTGTCGCAGCCCTCCGGACGCCGCATCGACGCCAACGGCTCCTACGGACGCACCTTCTTCATCAACAGCGCCATCGGAGCGGTCTTTATCGACATGCCCCTCGACACGACGGTCGGCACGGGTTTTGTCCTCGAAAAATCGGTCTCCCGCGAGACTGCCAGCATCGGCGATTCCGTCGTTTACACGCTGAAACTTTCCAACAACTCCGGCGCGTATTACCGCGGCTCGTTCATCGACGACCGCATGCCGCTGGGCTTCCGCTACGAGCCCGGCACCACGCGCCGCGACGGCGTCGCAGTGGCAGATCCCGCGGGCGGGGTGGGGCCGTTTCTGCGCTTCCCGATCGGCAGGCTTGAGGACGGCGAGAGCACGACCATCACCTACCGCGGCCGCCTCACGCCCGGCGCCGAGAAAGGCGACGGCATCAACACCGCGCAAGCCACCTCGCTCGGGCCCCCGGTGCTCACCTCGAACCGCGCGCAGGCCCGCGTGCGCCCAGAGGCCGGCATCTTCGATCCCGTGGCCGTCATCATCGGCACGGTCTTTGTCGATGCCAACCGCAACGACATTCAGGACCCGGGCGAGCCCGGCATCCCGGGCGTGCGCGTCGTGCTCGAAGACGGCACCTACGCCATCACCGATTCCGAGGGCCAATACAGCATCTACGGCCAGCGCGCCGTGGCGCACGTCCTCAAGCTCGACCCGCACACGCTCCCGCCGGGCGCGAAGCTCGGCGCGCAAAGCCCGCGATTCGCGGGCGACCCCGGTTCGCGTTTCGTGGACTTGAAGAGCTACGAGTTGCACAAGGCCAATTTCATGGTCGTCGAGCCCTCCGAGTCGCTCTACGAGGCGATCAAACTCCGCCGCAAGCAAACCGAGGCCTGGCAGCCCGAAATCGCCACCGCGCTTGCGACCACGTTCAATGCCGACGGCACGCCGACGCTCATCACCGACCCGCAAAGCCGCGAGGCCGCGGGTGTCATCGGCTCGGGCCGCTCGCTGCCCGGCCCGTTTGAAAACGTGCTCCCTGCCGGCATGCTCACGCCGGGCAATTCCTCGCTCCCGCCGTCGCCCGTTTCCTCCGTTCCGCTTGTCGATCTCGAAATCGTGGCCGGAAGCCTTACCGATGCGACCCCCGGCTTCATCGACCTGCGCCAGGGCGACACGCTGCCCTTCGACCGCGCCACCGTGCGCGTGAAAGGCGCGTCGCAGGCCAGGCTGGAACTGGTGGTCAACGGCACGCCCGTTCCCGATACGCGCATCGGCAAAGTCGTGCATCAGCGGCAGGCCGGTTTGCAGGCCGTCGAATACGTTGCCGTTTCCATGCGCCCCGGCGCCAACCGCCTCGAACTGGTGCAGCGCGACCTCTTCGGAAACATCCGCGAACGCTCGCAAATCGAGGTCGTCGCGCCCGACCGCATGGCGAAACTCGACCTGGCGTTTTCCTCGCTGGAACCCGTCGCCGACGGACGCACCCCGCTCGAAGTCCGCGTGACCGCCGTGGACGCCGCCGGCGTGCCCGTCACCGCCTCGCTTCCGCTCACCCTCGAAACCACGCTCGGACGCTGGGAGGTCGAGGACGCCAATCCGCGCGAACCCGGCGTGCAGGTTTTCATGAAGGACGGCGCGGCGACCTTCCGCCTCATCCCACCCATCGAGCCGGGCGAGGCGCGCATCGTCATTTCCTCCGGCGTGATGAAGGCCGAGCGCCGTCTCGCGTTTCTGCCCGAGCTTCGCCCGATGATAGCCAGCGGCATCATCGAAGGCCGTTTCTCGTTGAACCGCCTCAGTTCCAGCGACCTCCTCCCGCTCAATCCCGACGACACCTTTGAAAGCGAACTGCGCCAGTCCAGCGAGGTCGGCAACAACGGCACGATCTCCAGCCGCGCCGCCCTTTACCTGAAGGGCAAGATCAGCGGCCAGACGCTGCTCACCATCGCCTACGATTCCAACAAGCAGAAGGACGACACGCGCCTCTTTCGCGACATCGACCCCGACGCCTATTACCCCGTCTATGGCGACTCCTCGGTAAAAGGCTACGACGCGCAATCCACCGGCAAGCTCTACGTGCGAATCGACAACAAGCGCTCCTTCCTGCTCCTCGGCGATTTCAACACCCGCGCCGAAAACGAGGCCCGCCAGCTCGGCGATTACAACCGCAGCTTTAACGGCATCCGCACCCAGCACGAAACCTCCCGCTTCAAGGGCGGACTCTGGGCCAGCAACGACAGCACCAAGCAAGTCATCCGCGAGTTCCCCGCCAACGGCACCTCCGGCCCCTACAACCTCTCCGCCGGCGAGGGCGTGCTCGGCAGCGAGACCGTCGAAATCATCGTGCGCGACCGCAACCAGCGCTCCGTCATCCTCAAGACCACGAAACTCACGCGCAACGTGGACTACGATTTCGAGCCCTTCTCGGGACGCCTCCTCCTGCGCCGCCCCGTGGCCTCCGTGGACGAAAATTTCAACCCGCAGTCCATCCGCATCAATTATGAAGTCGATACGAACGGCCCCTCGTTCTGGGCTTACGGCGGAGACGCCCAAGTGAAGCTCAACAGCCGCTTCGAAATCGGCGGCTCCTTTGCCCGCGATGAAAACCCGGCCCAGCCCTACGACCTGAGGAGCTTCAACACCACCGTCAACGTCGGCGCCAACACCTATTTCATCTTCGAAGGCGCGCGCAGCGACTCGTTCCTCAAGCCCGAGGATGCCGGGAGCGTCGTCGGTTACGCGGGCCGCGTCGATCTGCGCCACAAGTCCGAAAAGACCGAGGCGCGCGCCTATTTCGGCAAGGCCGAGGACACCTTCAACAACCCGTCCTCCACGATCAACGCCGGACGCTCCGAGGGCTCCGCCAAGATCACCCACCAGCTCATGCCCCGCGTGCAGCTCGTGACCGAGGGCATCTACAGCGAGGATCTCGCCAGCGCCGCCAATCTCAAGGGCGTGCGCACCGATGCCGCCTACACTTTCCAGAACCAAGTGCGCGTCACCTTCGGCGGACGCTACAGCATCGAGACGCAGGCTCCGGCCAATCCCGGCCCGCACGCTGCCGACACGCCGCTCACTGTCCGCAGCCTCCGCCTCCGCGTCGACACGCCCTTGCCCTGGCTCCCGCAGGCCTCCGTCTTCGGCGAATACGAGCAGGACATCATCAAGTCCGAGCAGCGCGTCATCGCCGCCGGCGGCTCCTACCAGGTCAGCACCAAGACCCGCCTCTACGCCCGCCACGAATTCCTCTCCTCGCTCGGCAGCGATTTCGAGTTGAACACCGGCCAGCGCAACAACCGCACCCTCCTCGGCATCGAGACCGAATACCTGCGCGACGCCTATTTCTACAACGAATACCGCGTGCTCGACGCCATCGACGGCGGCCAGGCCGAGGCCTCCACCGGCCTCCGCAACGTCTGGAATGTCGCCGAGGGACTCCGCCTCAACACGACCTTCGAGCGCATCACGCCCGTCGGCGGCGCCTCCGACAACGAATCCACCGCCGCCACCATCGCCGCTGACTACACGCGCCCCGCCGACTGGAAGGCCACCGGACGCCTCGAAGGCCGCTGGTCAAACAGCAGCGACAACTACCTCGGCACCCTCGGCTATGCCCGCAAGCTCACCGACGAGTGGACATTCCTCGGACGTTCCATCCTCAACACCCAGATCCAGAGCGGCGGTGGCAGTGGCTCCGGCGGTTCCGGCATCGTCACGCCCGACCTCTGGCAGGGCCGCGTCCTCGCCGGCTTCGCGTGGAGGCAAAGGGAAAAGGACATCTGGAACGCCCTTGTCCGTTACGAATACAAATACGAAAGCGGCTCCACCATCCTCGGCGACGCCGGCATGCGCCGCCAGGTTCACACCATCGCCACCAGCGTCAATTACCAGCCCGGCACCCGCTGGATATTCTCCGGCCACTACGCCGGCAAATACGTGATGGAGTCCGATACCTACGGCCACACCAACTACGGCGCGCACCTCGTTGCCGCGCGCGCCATCTTCGAAATCAACCCGAAATGGGACGCCGGCCTCGGCGTCGCCTGCATGTTCTCCGATTCGATGCACAATGTCCGCTACGCCATCGGCCCCGAAATCGGACGCATCTTCACCCGGAACGTGCGCATCGGCCTCGGCTACAACCTTGTCGGCTTCACCGACCGCGACTTCGATGCCGCGAGCACCTCGCACGGCCTCTTCCTGAGCCTGCGCATCAAGTTCGACGAAAACCTCTTCAAATGGGCCAGCTTCAAGAAAACGGAGGATGCACGATGACACACGCTCATGCAGATCAGACATCCCGCCTTCCATCCCAACCCGCGCGCCCCGGCCGCCCGCGTTTCCTCCTGCCGGTGCTCCTCGTCGCCCTGCTCGGCGTCATTCCGTCGCTCGTCCGCGCCCAAGCGGTCATCGCCGCGCCCTCGACCACTTTTACGCCTGCCGATTCCAGCCGCACATGGATGGATGCCGGCGGCACATGGAACGGCACGACCCTCACCGATGCCGGCGACACGTTTACGGTGACATGGACGAACAGCGGCACCAGCCCCGCCTACAGTTTTACCCTGCCGTCCATCACGCTGCCTGCGAATTTTAATTATACGACAACAGGAGGCGCGATGTCGCTGACCTACAGCGGCACGGGCGTGGCGCCGACGAACGTCACGGCCACGCAGGCCGGCACGACGCTTACGCCCACGCTGACCCCTGCCGCCTACACGCTGGATGCGGGCGCATCCATCACGCTCACCTACCGCGTCCAGGCCGCCGCGGGCGTTGGCACAGGCTCTTATACGGTTTCCTACGGCGCGGCTCAGTGGGCCTTGACGTCCGGCGGCACGGTTAACCAGAGCGCTCCCGGCGCGACGCAGCCCGTGCAGGTGCGTGCGGGCGCGGCTTCCATGACCATGACGCCCGTCCAGCAAACCAAGGCCGTCGGTCAGAACGCCGTTTTCACAGTCACGGTCGAGAACACGGGTATTGGCGGGCTCTTTGACGTTACCATTAACGATTCCGTACTCCAAAACCTTCAATTCGTCAGCATCACGAAAGTCGCGCCAACGCGCGCGGCCACGCCTATCGGCCAGGGCCTCAATCTGCCTTATTTGGCTCCGGGCGAGAAATTCGTCGCCGAGATCACCGCGACCGTTCTCGCCTGCGGCACGATCACCAACACTGTCACGAGCACCAACCGCGCCACGGCGTCATCCTCCGTCACGGCGTCCGTGCAGATCGATTTGAAAGTGCCGCTCGTCCAATACGAGCCGCCGGATATCACGCTCCATTATAATAACGGAGTTCTGGTGACGATTCCCATAACGAACGCCGGCCTCGGCAACGCCAAGTCGTTCAGGCTGCAAACCACGCTCAACAATTTCCCGCTGCAGGTCGCCAACGTCGCCTCGGGCTGGACTTACAGCGCGGGCACCTTCACCTACACCGCCGGCACCATTCCCAAGGACGGCGGTTCCGCGACGCTCACCTTCGAGGTCCGCAGCAGCGATCCTTGCAATGTGAACGCCGCCCGCATGATCGAATACGTGGCGCGCTACACCAACGATTGCGGCGACGACTATTACATACCCGTCAAGGATCAGATCGTGAATCCGCCCACGGATCTGCCCGCGCTTTCCCTCACGAAAGCCGTCGTTGGAACGGATCTCGGGCGCATCGCGGTCGCGAAGGCAGGCAGCTATACCTTGACACTTTCCGCTGCCAACATCGCCAACATCACCACGGGCACTGTCACCGTCACCGATACGCTGCCCACCCAGATAGAATATCTCAGCCACTCGGCTTCGGCAGGCGCCGGCATCACGAGCGACTACGCCGCCGCTACGCGCACCGTCACGTGGAATGTTCCGACGAGCCTTCTCAGCGCGACCCGCACACTCACCATCAATTTTAACGTCAAAACTGACCCCTGCCTTGCCGGGCAGACCGCGACCAACACGGCCCAAACGAACCTCGTCACCACCAACCGCAGTTGCACGCTGCAAGAGTCGGCGGCTGCATCCTTCCTCATCACCAACAACCCCGAAACCACCGCCAACCAATACCTGAGCGTCACAGGCAGTCCGACTGGCGGCATTTACGAAGCGGGCAATGCCGACGCGGGGACGTTGGGCACGCGCGATCCCGGCGAAGGCGAGTTCATTCCCCTTCTGGCGCGGTATGAGTTTGGCTCCGCCTATCCCGGCACATGGGCCGGTTCCATTTATACCGACAGCTTCGGCGGCATCACCCAGATGTCCTTGGCGAATCGCGATGGCTCCCAATCCGGCATCGAATACCGCTATCAGATCGGCGGCGGAGGCTGGAGCACTTGGGCTTCGGTTCCGTTCGCTTCCGTCACGCTCCAGAATCCCGGCTTCCGGATGGACCTCGGTTTTCTCACGACCGCGACCGGCGGAGATGCCGTCGCCGGCAAATCGGTCGAGTTCCGCTACTCCGTCACCGCCACCGACGCCGCCGTGACCACCGCGCCGCTTCCTCGCAACGTCACTCATGTCACCCAGCTTGATCTTGCCAATGCCACGTCGGGCGGCAGCGGCTGCCCGCAGGATATCAAAAGCCGTTTCACCCAAGGCGTATTCTATGCCATTGGCCGGGCCGTCGCCAACATCAGCATAGGCCCGTCGAACGCTTCCGTCAACGCGCTCGAAATCTGCAAGGACGAGCTCTTCACCATCACCGTTTCCAACGCCAACGCCAAACAGGCGCGCGACATCCTCGTCACCCTTCTCAACAGCAGCAGCGACTACACCTACGATACCAGCTACACCCCTGTTTATGGCGGCGTTTTCACTTCCGGCAACATCACCTACGACGCCAACGGTGGCAGCAATCCCACCTTCGCCTACACCGGCGCCTCCCTCACTGGAAACGGCACCATTCAGGTCCGCCTCCGCCGCAAAATCACCGGTGACGTGACACCGCGCGCGATCAGCGCCCGCGTCGATTACGATTCATGGGACACCGTCGTGGATGATCCGGCTTCCAATCGCGCTTACACCGCCGCCGCCTCGTGGACGCCGTATGCCATCCGCCAGGCCAAGCTCGCCGTCACTGTCACGCCCGGCCAGATCACCGTCACCGGCACCAGCGCCGAATACTCCATCTACGTCATCAACACCGATGCCGGCACCGCATGGAACGCGCAGCTCACGAACACGCTTCCCCTGGGCATCACCGTGGATGAGGCCGCCACCAACGCCCTCAACACCGCGCCCATGAACGCTGTCGTCATCAGCGCGGGGACTGGCGGACGCCAGACGCTCACGTGGTCGCTTGGCAATCTTACCCCCGGCCAATCCGTGCAGGTCAAGCTGAAGGTCGGCATCGTCGATCTCGGCGCGTGCAATGTCTCCGTCAGCCCGACTATTGACATTATCAAAGCGGTTTGGGGCTGCGACAGCACCCCCATCGATACCGCGGCCAGTCGCCTCTCTCCCTCCTACGTTTTCCCAAGCGGCCAGATGACGATCTCGCACGATGCCGCCGTGAGCATCCTCAAACTTTGCGAAACCGGCACCATCGCCCTCGTTCTCAAAAACACCGGCCCCACCTTCCTCAAGGACGTCACGGTGCAGGATGTCATACCCGACTACCTCTCCATTTCCGGCCAGGTTCAATACAAGATCGGCACCGGCGCGCTTCAAAACATCACCGGCTCGACCACCGTGACGGGCAACAAGACGCTGACATGGACGAAAGCGCACATCCCCGAGCTGGCCGGACTCGACACCGGCTCTCCTGAAATTCGCATTTACGTTCCCGTCGTCGCTACGGAAGCCCTCGCCGGCGCGGCGCCGCAACTTACGACCTCGGCCAGCGCAAAGCTCGTTTGCGGCACCGTCGTTGCCTCCAGCAATCAAATCCTCATCGCCGCGGTGCAACGCCCCAGCCTCGCCGTTACCAAGGTGGGCCGCAATGTCACCGCAGACGGCGCATCCGCTCCCTGGGGCAAGACCGTTTATGGCGGCGCAGGCGATACCGTGCAATGGCAGGTCACCATTGCCAATAATGGCAATGCCACCGCTTCCTTCCTCCAGTTGACCGACCAGCTCACCCGCTTCGTTCCAGGCAGCGCCACGATCAGCGGCAACGGCATCACCGGCTCCCAAGCCATCACAGCCGGCACCGCCTTTTCGATTCCTTCGGCCTTCACTCTCGCGCAGGGAGGCACGGCCACCTACATCATCACCGGCACGCTCGACAACACATGCGCCAATGTCGCGCCCTCGGTCAGCGTCACATGGGCCTGCTCCTCGGACGGCCCGCGCATCAACACCCCCGGCTCGCCCGGCGACTCGGCAAATCTGGTGATGATCCCCGTCATCGAGGCTGCCAGCGTCAACGGACTCTACCATCAGGTGGTCGAGCGCCTTTCCGGTGGTCGTTCCAAGGTCACGATCACCGTGGAAAACAGGGGCGGCACTGTCTATAACCCCGTCATCACGCTCACGATTCCGTCGAACTCCGTCCTCGATACAGCCGGGGCCGATGCCTTGACGCTCGTCAGCACGGCATCCGACATCACCTCGGTCACGCTCGGAGGCACCATCAATACTCCTGTTTTCAGCTTTGTCGGCTCCTCGACACCGCACCTTCTGCGCTACGGCGAAAAGCTCACGCTCACCTATTATTTGAGGCCGAATGTCTTCGATACCAACTATGCCCAGACTTTCCCCGATCTGGGCAACGTCGAAACAACGCCAACGCTCGATCCGACGATTTCCTCCGGCCAGCTCAATGCCAAACTCGACTACACGAACAGTTGTGGCACTGCTTACACGGTCCAGCATGCTCTAACCTATGCGCCGCAGATGCCCGACCTCGACATCACCGCCGTCGGCCCCAACAGCGATGCCAACAATATCCTCACCGCGACGACCACCCGGGCATACACCTTTACGATCACCAACAGCGGTTCGTCCACCGCCGAGTATATCACGCTCTCGCTGCCCGACCTTGGCACGGGTTGGACTGTCAATTCCGTCACGCTCACCACACCGGGCACGGGTGGAAGCGGCGGTGCGGCCTTGACCGGCGACGACGGAAGCGGTTTGCCCGACAGCACGAACATCCGCTATTTCACACCCAACCAAGTCGGCACGCTCGCTGTCGGCGCGTCTGCTGTCGTCACCGTTAATCTCACCTATAACAGCACTTCTTCCAGCGGCCCGCTGACCCTGAAACTGCGCGCGCGAGGCGAAGCCCGCTCGCGCGACGGCACGACCGTCAACGGCAACTACTCCCTCGACCAACGTGCCCAGCGCATCATCGGCGTCGAGCTGGCGCTGGCGTTTGTTGACACCTCGGAAACCGTTTCGACCGGCACCAATGTTTTAATTGGCGAAGACCTCACCTATCGCATCACCGCTAAATTCCGGGGCGGCGAAAACACCGTTTCCAATATCAGGCTGGAAGACCAGCTCCGCCGTGGCGCGGCAGTGGGAACCGATAACGACAACTTCGGCTTTGTGCGCATGGGTTCGACACCCTTTGTCACGCCAACAGCCAACAACACCGCAACCGGCCTCGCGCTGGAGTCTGCGACCAATGGCGCAGCCGGAAGTTCAGCCGTCACCAGTGGAGCCATCACGTTCAGGGTGGACGACATCACGTCGGCGAATATGGCGTCGGGCCGAACGATCGAGTTCGATCTCGTCGCCCGCGTGATGAACATCACAAACAACTCCGCCAATCAGCCGCGCACCAACCGCATCGGCCTCAGTTTCACTTATCTTGGCGTCACCTTTAATCCGACCAGCGGAAATGGCTTGGTGATGAGCACAGGCGGCACCCCGCTCGCCGACTTTTACAAAAGCAGCAATGTGATAATCCGCCGCCCCGGCCTCGCGATCACCAAACACGTCCGCAACCTCACGAAAGGCGAGACGACGTTTGTGACGAGCGGAACGGGCGAGGCTGGCGATATCATGGAATACCGCCTCGTAGTCACCAATAACGCCGCCACGGATCAAACGCGTCCGCTCTACAATGTGCGTGTGGCCGATACGGCGCCCGCCAAGCTGGATTTGTTGACCATCAATCAGGGCGCCGACACCAATGCCACTCCAGCCACCATTGAAGTCTCCCGCACCCCCGCGGTTTCCGGTGCTGGCGGGACGATCACCTTCAGCCAAGCCGACACGAACATACCCACGCTTGGCGAAAACTTCACCCGGCTCGACGCCGGCAAGTCCATCACGCTGCTCTATCGCGGCACCTTGCTGAACACCGTTGCGCCGTCTGAGACGTTGACCACCAGCGGTTCCGCCACCGGCTTCTCCATCCCGGTGGACGCCTCGGATGTTGCCGTCAACCAGCTCGCGATGAAGGGCACGGCTGCGATCAATAATCCCTCAGGCGCATACCCCGCAGCCAACCGCTTGGATGTGACCGCAAGCGGCACGGTCACGATTTCGCCCATCACGATTGTGGGCGGACAGAAAACCATTACATTGACTTCTGCCGGAGGCGATACCGCAACCACGGTGTATGTTGGCGAACAAATCCGGTATCAAATCCGCCTTCTGGTTCCGAAAGGCACTGTGCCCCAGCTTCGGGTGTATGACCAGCTCCCGGCGGGCCTCGGTCTCGTCGCCTTCGAATCCGCAACTTTCGGAAGCGCGTTTGCAGATACGACCCAGCCGACCCTCACGCCCGTGCTAACGCCTGGCACTCCGCAAAGCGGAAGTCCGTTGAACATCACATGGAATTTCGGAGAACGTCTCGTCAACGATGGTGATGAGGCCGCGCGCACCGTCACGCTGACCTATATCGCACAAGTCCGCAATGTCGCGGCCAATGCCGCGGGAACGACCCTCACAAATAACGCCCAGTTCTCCACGGCGACGGGAGGATCGCCGACGCGTACCAATATCACACCCGTCACCGTCACCGTCGCCGTTCCGAGCGTCACTGTCACGAAGCAGGTGCGCAATGTCACCCGCGGCATAGCGACTTTTTCCGGGTCCATCGCCACCGGCGACGCCGGCGCGCCCGATGCCGGTGACATCCTCGAATACAGAGTCACAGTGGTCAATGCCTCAGGAGCCACCGTCGCCCCCGCTTATGATCTCAATCTCGTGGAAACGCTGCCCGCAGGCCTCACCTATGTCGCCGCTTCCGGCGCCGTCACCGTCGCGACGAATGTCACGGGCGCGGCGGTTGGAGCGTTCGAGCCGAGCGTTGCCAGCCAGGTTTTGACATGGGGCCGCGAGCAGGTCGCGCCCGTCGTGATCGACATCGCGCCCAACGGCACGCTCACTTACACCTATCGCGTCACCGTCGATGACACCGCCCGTCCCGTGCAGACGTATCAGGCCAGTCTCGTCTCCGACTGGACATCGCTGAGCGGCACCAATCTGCATATCGACTCCTACGACCTCAAGGCAGTCGGGCAGGAATATGGCGAACGCATCGGCACTGGCACCGCCCCCAACACGCTGAGAACGACAAACACCACCAACGTCACCACCCGCAACGTGACTTCCATCGCCAAGGTCAAATCCGGCGACACTTTGCCGAGGCTTGCGGACGACACGCCCGGCGCTTCGCCCGCCGGATTCCGCGTCGGCGACATCGTCACCTACACCGTGACCGGCACCTTGCAGGAAGGCACGCTCAACACCTTCACGATAAAAGACACGCTTCCCACCGGTCTCGCCTTTGTCGCGACCGATTCCATCACGCCCGCGCCCCATGGCGGAACGCCCACGGTCGCGCAGCCCTTCTCCTACACCGTGCCCGCCGGCGCGAACACACCCGCAGCCGGCGCCACCGGTCTCGTCACATGGAACTTCGGCAACCTCGTCAACGCAGGCGACAACGATGCCACCAACAACGTCATCACCGTCGTCTATCGCGCCCGCATCGTGGACGCCTCGGGCATCGCCGTCACGCCGGTGTCGCAGACGCTGAACAATGCCGCCGTCCACTCCTATACCAAGGCTGATAGCACAACACACACCGCCACCGCCGCCGTCGCGCCCATCATCGTCAACCAGCCCCAGCTCACAATCGCGAAGGCCATCACCGATCCCGCGCTCGATCCAAACGGCTTTTATTACACGCGCCGCCCCGGAGAAAACGTCACCTACAAAGTGACGATCACCAACAGCGGCTCCGCGCCCGCCTACAACATCAAGCTCACCGACACGCTCGACGTCGGGCTGGATTCCCTCGCGCCCGCTAATATCAGCATCTCCCTCAACAGCGCCGACGTGACCGCCGCCGTCGCGACGCCGACTTATGTGGACAGGGTCTGGACGGTCGTCCTCGCCGATAACCAGCCCCTCCTGCCGGCGCAAAAGCTGGAGCTCACCTACACAGTCAAGGTTTCCGAGGACGCCTCCATCATCGGCGGCACCTTCCTGGGCAATGCCGCGAAGATAGAGGAATTCTTCTCAAAGCCCGCCGCCGATCCCGACCACCGCCGCAAATACGCCGCGGTCGGCCCCGCCAAGGTCTATGTCCTCGTGGGCCGCAACATTTCCGGCCTCGTTTATCAGGAACTCGGCACCAACGGCACGAAGGACGGCGATGAGGATTGGACGAATGGCGTCGATCTCACCGTCAATCTCGTCACCACTGCGGCCATCACCGTTCCCGGCGGCACTCCAATTCCCATCAACACCGTGGTCCGCTCCGTCGATGTGCTCAAGGGCGCGTCGCCATCGGATGAGTTCACCGTCACCGGCGTGCCCGCGGGCAGCTACAGGCTCATCATCGTGCCCAAGGGGAATACGACAACCACGACGGCGACCGTTCCCAATAACACATGGGTCTTCGACACGCCGAACACCGGCTCCATTGCCCAGACCGTGACGACCGATGACATCACCGGCCTGCGTTTCGGCCTTTACCAGAAGCGCAACATTTCCGGCCAGGTTTACAACGACTTCAACGAAAACACCGTGAAGGACGGCGGCGAAAACTGGAACGCCGGCGCGACGGTTTACGTCAACATCGTCCGCAGCGGCACAGTCTTTGCCAGCACGACGGTCAACGCTGGCGCAGGCACCTATGCGTTCACCAATCTGGTGCCTCCCGGCGAAGCCCGCGTCATCCTGACGACGAGCGCGGCATCGACGACTGCCGCCGCGCCCACCGGATGGCGTTTCAACAACCCGTCCGACGGCACGCTCCTGATAATCGTGCGCGGGACGGATTTCACCAATCAGGATTTCGGCCTCTTCCAGGATCGCGCCGTGCGGGGCGTGGTGTTTGCCGACATCGGCGGAGGCGGCGCGACGGCCAACGACGGCGCGCAGCAAAGCGGCGAGCCCGGCATCGGCAATGTCATGCTGCGCCTGCTCAAGCAGGACGGCACCCAACTCGACAGCACGCGCACGGACGGCACAGGCGCCTTCACGCTCCGCGTCCCCGCTGACATTCCGAACGGCACGGTGCTCATCGTGGAGGAAACCAATCCCTCCAACCACATCTCCACCGGAGGCCGTGTCGGCACCGCGCAAAGCGCCACCTATGATAGGACGACGGATCGCATCACCTTCACCTTCTCCACATCCGTGAACGAAGTGACCGGCCTCCTCTTCGGCGATGTGCCCGTCAACCAGCTCCTCACCGACGGCGCGCAGGCCATCCTGCCTGGCAGCGTGGCCTTCTACAAACACACCTTCATCGCGGGCACGTCCGGCACCGTCACCTTCACGCTCACCGGCGCGGCCTCGCCCGCCGACATCCCCTGGACGCAGGTCGTCCTCGCGGAACCCGGCACAGGAGCGCCCATCGACGGAAAGCCCATCGCGGTCACTGCGGGCCAGGAGTATCAACTGATCGTCCGCCACAATTCCCTCGCCGGCGCGCCCACCGGCGCGATCAACACGACGACGATTACGGCGACCTTCGTTTATGGCGGCACCCCGTCGCCTGCGTTGCCGAACAACATCCTCACGAGACAGGACGTGACCACGCTCGGCCTCACCGCCAGCGCCGGACTCCAGCTCGTCAAGGACGTTGACAAGACCACCGCTTTGCCGGGCACGGACATTGAATACACGATCACCTACACCAATGCCGGCGCGGGCCCGCTGACCGAGCTCTTCATCATGGATTCCACGCCGGCCTACACGGTCCTCGTCTCGGCCTCCGCCGACGCTCCGCTGCCGGCCAACCTTGCGACAGTGACGGTGGATGCCCCCGCCGTGAATGGCACCGGCTCGATCAAGTGGACATTCAGCGGCACTCTCGCCCCCGGCGCCAGCGGCAAGGTGCGCTTCAAGATCAAGGTCGCGGGGAACTGAGGGCGGATTGATTCACCACAAAGCAACGGTGTCAGCGAACAAGCACAAAATCAGGATATTTTAGATCATTTCCTAATTAATTAGTCGTATAATTGGCGTGGAGAAAGAAGTTTGCGCACACGCAGGAGGAGAAGCTGTTCACGGAGGCGGCAACCGCTTTGAGTAGGGATTCATATTCACGGGCCGAGGCGCTGCGCACATCGCTTTTGAGCTTGGCGAAAGCCTGTTCGATGGGATTGAGATCGGGACTGTATGCGGGCAGATGCCTCAACTCGCAGCCGTGCCGTTCGAGCAGTTCTTTGACGGCGGCATTCTTGTGCGAGGAGAGATTGTCGCAGATGACGATGTCGCCCGGGCTCAGTTCGCTCAGGAGTTCTTTTTCGACATAGGCCAGGAACATCTCGCCGGTCATGGCTCCGTCAATGACGAAGGGCGCGCATAGCCGGTCGTGGCGCAGCGCGGCGATTGCCGTGCATGTTTTGTAGTGCCCGTGCGGCACCCGGCTCACGCAGCGTTGCCCGCGCGGTGCGCGTCCGCGCAGGCGACTCATTTTCGTGTTCAGCCCGGTTTCTCATCTATGAACACGAGCTTTTTGGCCGGCAGCGACCGCTGGCTTTCGCGCCATTGCGCCCTGGCCGCTTTCACATCCCCTCGCTCTTGCTCGGCGGCGTGCAGCGTTTTTTTTATACGTCAGGCCCAGTTTGTTGAGTTGATGCCACAGCGCCTGCCTTTTGATTTGCACTCCCAGCTCGCTGCCGAGCCGCTCCAGCATCTGGGCCAGCGTCAGGTCATTTTGCTCATCTATCCATTTGCGCACGCTGCACATGTGCTCCTTGAGCCGCGACACCCTGCGTCCGCCACGCCTCAACTCCGCGCATTTTCCTGTCTGGGCATAGCGCTTCCAATAACGCTCCACCGTGCGTTTGCACACCCCATAGCGCTTCGCCGCTTCCTCGGCACTCGCCCCGTCCCGACGCGCTCCAATAATACGTTCCCTCAAATCTTGGCTGTAGGACTTCATACGCTCCTACTTTGTTGCTTTTCTTTCAGATTGCGACTAAATAATTAGGAATTGCTTTAAGGCGAGGTTGAGCAGTTCTGCGAGTTTGCGCATGACGGCGCAAAGGGCGACTTTGGGGAGTTTGCCGCGGGCGCGCAGGCGCTGGTAAAAGAACTTGAGGACGGGGTTTGAGCGGGCGGCGCTGATGGCGGCCATGTAGAGGACGCGGCGGGGGCGGGAGCGTCCGCCTGCGATGCGGCGTTGTCCTGATTTTGAGCCTGAGTCATCGCAGAAGGGGGCGACGCCGAGCAGGCAGGCGGACTGGCCCCGGTCCAGCGAGCCGAGTTCGGGCAGCTCGGCGAGGACGCTCCAAGCGGAGACTTCGCCGATGCCCTGGATCTGGCGGATGCGCGCATTGCGCCCCCGAAGGTTTGGATCGGAGTCGATGAGCGAACGGATGGCCTCCTCGATCTCGCGGAGCTGTTTGTCGAACAGGCGCTGGCGGCTGGCGGCGTGCTTGATCAAAAGAGGGGTGGCGAGGGGTTTCTCGGCGCGGTTGGTTTCGAGTTTGATCAGTTCGACGAGATCGTCGCGGGCGCGGAGCAGCTCGATGAGCGTGGCAACGGCGGCGGAGGGTTTTTCATGGAAACGCAGCATGCCGGCATTGGCCCGGCCAAAGCGGGAGAGCAACGCGGCGTCGATGCGGTCGTTCTTGGCCAGAAGATTGAGCGATCTGGCGTAGAAGCGAACGCGCCGGGGCATGACGACAGCCACGGGCACGCCCGCGGCGTGGAGGGCGGCCACCAGGGCCTGTCCGTAGCATCCGGTCGATTCGCAAACGACGGCTGCGTCCTTTGGCAGGCGTTTGATGAACAGTGCAAAACCCTGCGCGGTTTGCGCGAAGGTGGCGGTCGCTCCCGACAGATCGGCAACGAAGTTGGGCTTGGCGAGGTCAACGCCGATGTATGTGATTGTTTTGGCTGGCATGGCAGGCTCTCTTTCTTGTCAAGGCGCGCTCAAGGGCGCATTCAACGGTTCGAGTTTGTCGGCCAGCCGCCCGTCCCCTGCCTTTACGCTTCGTGACGAGCTCAAGGCTCTGGGCACAAATCAGGCTAACGGGACGGGAGGAGAGGGCGGGCCTGCAGGCCCGCCCTCTCCTGACAACTGGCCATGCCCCGTTTCGTTATATGACTCCTCGGGGCTTGGCCAGTTGTCCTACAAGGGCACAAAGAAAAGCAGAGGTCAGAAGATGGAAGACAGAAGTCAGAAAAGACTCTCCGGCTTCTGGTTTCCGACCTCTGATCTCTGTCCTCTTTTCCGATCTTTGTGCCCTTCGTGCCTTTGTGGTGAACCCAAAAGCCCCTCCCCGCCCCGGGGATTTTAACCACCCGCTTACACCTTTGCGCTCCCGCCTCCGCCTCCACTCCGTACCCTGCGTAAAAAGAGATGGATGCCAAAACTTACACGCTCGAGTTCGAAAAACCTTTGCGCGATCTCGGCGCGCAACTCGAACAACTCCGCCAGCGTTCCATCGGCACCAAGCTCGACCTCGCCGACGAAATTGCCGCCATCGAGCGCAAAATCGCCGTCACCCAGCGCGAAATCTACAGCACCCTGACTCCCTGGCAGCGCGTCCAGATCGCCCGCCACCCCCGCCGTCCCTACGCCCTCGATTACATCGCCGTGCTCTTCACGCACTTTCAGGAGCTCCACGGCGACCGCCAATACAGCGACGACCGCGCCCTTATCGGCGGCACCGCGCGGTTCGACGATCAGCCCGTGATGCTCATTGCCCAGCAAAAAGGCCGTGACACCCGTGAAAACCTCCAGCGCAATTTCGGCATGCCCCAGCCCGAAGGCTACCGCAAGGCGCTCCGCCTCATGCGCCTCGCCGAGAAGTTCTCGCTTCCCGTCATCACATTCATCGACACCCCCGGCGCTTATCCCGGCGTCGAATCCGAGGCCCGCCACGTCTCCGAGGCCATAGCCACCAACCTCCGCGAAATGGCCATGCTCCGCACGCCCACCGTCGCCATTGTGATCGGCGAGGGCGGCTCCGGCGGCGCGCTTGGCATCGGCGTCGCCGACCGTGTCCTCATTCTCGAAAACAGCTACTACTCCGTCATCTCCCCCGAGGGCTGCGCCGCCATTCTCTGGAAGGATCGCGCCGCCGCCGCCCAAGCCGCCACGGCCCTGAAACTCGACGCCGGCACGCTCAACACCCTCGGCATCGTTGACGAAGTGATCGCCGAACCCTACGGCGGCGCGCACAACGACCCCGCCGCCGCCGCCGCGAACCTCAAAAAAGCCATCCAGAAGCATCTCTCCACGCTCACCCCGCTCGCCACCGACGCCCTTCTCGACGCCCGTTACGAGCGCTACCGTCACCTCGGCCCCTACGAGGAAGCCAAAGCGTAGCATCCTGCGCGCGGGACGCGTGTGCTCCCCAAAATCACAGGCCTATTTTATACACATTGCCCTTGACGGTCATCACGTAGAGATCGCCTTTATAAAACGAACAGGCTTCCAGCTCCTCGGGGATGGCCTCGGCCAGGTCCAGTGATTGCACGATTTTGCGCTGTTTAATATCAAACACGCGCATCTGGCTGGATTTAAGGCTCTCGCGCGGCTTGCCGAAACCGAATGTATAGAAAATCTTGGAATCCTTGATGCACCCGCTCTGGGTTATGAAGACATCGAAATCATATAGTATCTGGTCGAGCACGTCGGCGCGCGTGAGCACAACATCGCCTTCCGAGACATCGGGCAGGCGCATCTTTGTGGCGACATAGCGGTTTTGCTCCTTGTGCCGCGCATAGGGCAGCGTGGTTCTATAAATGGCCGAAAACACATAGAGGCACTTCTCCTCGTTATCAACAAGCCACGACGGGAACCCCCATATTTTATAAAATCCGTCATCGGTTTTATAGTGCGAGGCGGGTGCCATGTCCCAGCGAAACTCATCGGCGAGGGTGATTGCCTGAACCTGCCTGGCGGAATAGCTGCTGCCGTCTTTGACGATATTCTCGACATGGCAGACCATCGGCCCCGACGCCACGCCCCCAGTGACGTAAAGCAGGGGAAAGTCCTTGTTACCTTTGTAATAAGTGCTGCTGAGCGACGCCGCATTCGCATGGTTGCCGGTTCCGCTTGAACCGAGTCGGAAATCCGCCAGCGGCTCCGGGTTTTTCGCCTTGAAATCGTAGATCCGGCAGTAGCCCTGATCGTGACACTGCACCAGATACCCATCGGCGGTGATAACCATGCCTTGGATGGAATGCTTCGGATAGGTGGGAATCGTCATCACCTTCGTCACGGTCTGCGCCGCTGCGACGCATGAGAGGGCGAGGGCGGCGAAAAAAAGGCCCGCCACTTTGGAGCGAGGTTGGCAATATGCGTGTGCCATTTTCATAATCGGCAGGGTGATTGAGGCTGGTTAAAGTTTTGATGTAATGGATCCCTCGGCGGGAAAACGAGTCGCTGCGCCGCGAGGCCAAGCCATCCTTGGTGAAGAAGAACCGTTCCGCAATGAATATCAGTATCAACGCGAGAGAGCGCATGAAAATATAAGCCAATAGCCTCAATCCACTTATGCGCGTCACGCCTCAAAACCGACAAATCCGCATTTTGTCCTGTAATTTCACATCTGCGTGCGCAAACTCTCCCATTCACCGATTTTTTCCATGAACAACTGGCAACGCTTCCAACACTACTACCACCACAACGCCTCCCTCGGCCTCTCGCTCGACATCAGCCGCATCCCGTTTCCGGATGACTTTTTCGCCACCCGCGAAGCCGACATCCAGCGCGCTTTCGCCGCCATGGCCGAACTCGAACGCGGCGCGATCGCCAACCCCGACGAAAACCGCATGGTCGGCCACTACTGGCTCCGCAACGCCGCCCTCGCCCCCACCGCCGAGCTCCGCGACGCCATCACCAGCGCCCTCGCCTCCGTCAAGGACTTCGCCGCCAAAATCCACTCCGGCGAAATCAAAGGCTCCACCGGCAAAACCTTCACCGACCTTCTCGTCGTCGGCATCGGCGGCTCCGCCCTCGGCCCGCAACTCGTCCAGCACGCTCTCGGCCAGCCCCGCCGCGACAAAATGGACATCCACTTCTTCGACAACACCGACCCCGACGGCATCGACTACGTCCTCGACGGCATCCGCCGCCGTCTCGACCGCACCCTCGTCATCGTGATCTCCAAATCCGGCGGCACCGTCGAAACCCGCAACGGCCAGCTCGAAGCCGCCGCCGCCTTCAAGGCCGCCGGCCTCGACTACGCGAAGCACTTCGTCGCCATCACCGGCGAAGGCAGCAAACTCGACCAGGCCGCCACCGCCGGCGGCTGGCTCGCCCGCTTCCCCATGTGGGACTGGGTCGGAGGCCGCACCTCCGAACTCTCCGCCGTCGGCCTCCTCCCCGCCGCCCTCCAAGGCATCGACATCGACGCCATGCTCGCCGGAGCCGCCGCCATGGACGAAGCCACGCGCAACACCGACGCAAAACAAAACCCCGCCGCCCTCCTCGCCCTCATGTGGCACTACGCCACCGACGGACGCGGCGCGAAGGACATGGTCATCCTCCCCTACAAGGACCGCCTCCTCCTCTTCTCGCGCTACCTCCAGCAACTCGTCATGGAATCCCTCGGCAAGGAACTCGACCTCGCCGGCAATGTTGTCAATCAGGGCATCGCCGTTTACGGCAACAAAGGCTCCACCGACCAGCACGCCTACGTGCAGCAACTCCGCGAAGGCGTGAACAACTTCTTCATCACCTTCATCGAAGTCCTCAAGGATCGCTCCGCCAAAACCGTCATCGAAGTCGAACCCGGCGTCACCACCGGCGACTACCTGCAAGGCTTCTACCTCGGCACCCGCGCCGCCCTCAGCGAAAAAGACCGCGCCTCGATGACCATCACCGTCGCCGATGCCTCGCCGCGCACCCTCGGCATGTTGATCGCCCTCTACGAACGCGCCACCGGCCTCTACGCCACGCTCATCAACATCAACGCCTATCACCAGCCCGGCGTCGAAGCCGGCAAGAAAGCCGCCACCGCCGTGATCGCCCTCAAGCAAAAGCTCATGGCCGCGCTGCAAGCCCCCGAAGCCAAACCCGCCACTGCCGAGCAGCTCGCCGCCCAAGTCAACGGCGACCCCGAGCTCGCCTTCAAAATCCTGGAGCACCTCGCCGCCAACAAAGTCATCAAAAAGAAAGCCCACGCGAACATCTTCAAGTCCACCTACAGAGCCGCGTAAGCTGCTTGGTGGGAGGAGTCAGGATGGAAGGAGTCAGGAGTTAAAGGAGCCAACCCCCCACGAACCTCCTGACTCCTCTAGCTCCTAACCCCTCCCATTCTGCCTCCTCTACCTCCTCTACATCCTGACTCCTTTACCTCCTCCCATCCTTTTCCCATGCCCGAATCTCCCATCCCCGGCGCCGTTCTGCTCTGCATCGACCTGCAGGACATCTTCCTGAAGTCCATCCCCGACGCCGACCGCCTCTCCTCGCGCTGCGCCTTTGCCATCGAAGCCGCCCGCCTCCTCGGCATCCCCGTCGCCTTCACCGAGCAAGTCCCGCAAAAACTCGGCCCCACCGCGCCGCGATTCCTGAAACTCGCAGGCAAAAAACCGCCCCAATTCGCCAAAAACACCTTCTCCGCCCTCGCCGACGACTCCATCCGCGAAACCCTCGCTGAAAAATACAAGGCGGAGCACATCATTCTCTGCGGCTTGGAAACAAGCATCTGCATCTATCAAACCGCCTTGGACGCAATCAACAGCGACCTCCAAGTCACCCTCCTGACCGACTGCCTCGCCGCCCGCCGCCCCGACGACGCCAAAACCGCCCTCGACGCTCTCATCCGCCTCGGCGCCTACGCCTTGCCCTCCGAGACAATCTTCTACTCAATCGTCGGCGCAACCGGTCATCCCGCCTTCAAGGACTTCACCAAATTGGTGAAGAAATATTTCTGATTGGTATAATACAAACCGTGCTTCCGTGGTATTCATAATGGATTTATTGGCAATCTGCCTCGCCCATATTTTTCCCCATTTGCACCCGTAATCGTTTCAGCTCCGCATTCATTTCCACACGACGGTTGAACTGTTTTTCTTGCGAAACCTTTTTTTGCAATGCGGCGATTTTTTCCTCCAGGTCTTTTGATTGCTTCGCCAGCTTCAGGGCATCGTTCAGTGAATGTTCTTCAGCGATCTTGATACCGCTGATTTGGGCGACCAAATTTTGCCAGATCGCATCCAGACCAAGCCCGATGAGGGTGATCCGCCATTCGTTTACCGGCCTCCATTCGGTCTGGAAAAAATGCCCTGCATGAACAATCGCCAGACGCGCTCTCTCATCATGCTCAAGCAGGAAAAGCACATGCTGCCGCGTCCCTTTGGAAAACAGTAGAAGGTTTCGTTTGTCGCATTTTTTCGTTCGCAATACAAAACGCAGCACGAATACCGCCTTTACCTGATCCCCTGCGCTGCAATTTACGGTGGCCGGCGAGATTTCGTTCACAAAAAACATCTGTCTGATTTCATCATCGAAACGCTGCCTGTCCGGCGCGCCCAAACCGCATTTGGCAAAAAAACTTTTCTTGGGAAGCGTGCGTGATATTTCAGTGCCGACTGGGAGGTGAAGCATGGCGGGGACGATTAAACAGACTCCTTTACAATGAGAAAACAAATGAGTTCAAAATCATCCAATCCGGAGATGCCATCACCAATGAGACTCACCGCATCTCCACCCAAAAAGTCGTCAACTTGGGACTGGTCTTTTGCCTGCACCACGGCTTTCACCGCCTTGCCAAGCAGCTCTGAATAAAACCGCATGTCCCTGCCGTCCTTGGTCTTCTGGTTATGCTTCTGGCAAAGCGAATGAATCGGCTTGGTTTTTCCCTTGCAAAGAAAGCGCAGTTTATCGAGCACTTCCTTCGGAGACAGGTGATTGAGCAGGACTGTCCCGTCATCACGGACATAAACCAAATAAAAAGGATGCAAGCGGTTTTGTTTGTCTGCATTGATACTGCCGTGGCGATTCTTTAATATGAAAACAACACCGGGGGGGGCGTCGGGCGAGGCGGCAGCCACCGCGCTCATCCCGAATGGCACCTCGTCCAAGTCCTCATGCCTTTTTGCATATTCGAGCAAATCGAGCCGGAATTCATTCAATCCCAAATCCATGATGGAAATCCCCGTGCTCATCTCCTCGATGTCCACCACCTCCTCATGAAGCCGCTTTAGCTGCTTTTCACGGTAGCCATCCGACTCGGCCTGCCCGGCGGTGGATTCATTATTGATGGGATTGTCGCCGGCAGTCGCTGTTGCCGTGAGGAAGACGACTTTCATGCGGGTTTCCACCCGCTCCTTGAGCTGGATGTATTCGTCGAGCCTTAAATCCGGCCAGAAATTGACAAGCTGGATGCATCCATTGCGACTGCCAATGCGGTCAATGCGACCGAACCGCTGTATGATGCGCACAGGATTCCAGTGAATGTCATAGTTTATGAGGAAATCGCAGTCCTGAAGATTTTGTCCCTCGGAAATGCAATCGGTGCCAATGAGCACATCTATCTCCGCCGCATTGCCAGGCATGAGCAGCGCCTTTTCCTTGGAGAGGGGCGAAAAGCAGGTGAGGACGGTGTTGAAGTCGGCACGTAACTTTTGCACGGTGCTGCGGCCATCCACGCCACCGGTAATCATGGCCGTATCCAAGCCAAACTGGGCCTTCACAAAAGGCGCGGTGTGTTCGTAAAGATATTCGGCTGTATCGGCAAAGGCCGTAAAAATAAGGACCTTCCGGTTGCCGGGATTCAGGGGTGCTGCGACTTTTTCCTTAATCACTTCCAGCAATTTTTGCAGCTTGCTGTCATGCTCCGGCGTGATGATCGCGATTGTGGACGCCAGCTCTGACAACGTGGCCGCATCCTGTCTCAATTCGTCGCGCCAAGTCCGCCAATCCATGTCGGCCAGATTCACCGGCTGCCTGCCGCCCGAGAAAAAATCGGTGTTCACATCATCCCCGTCGAAATCTCGCGTCGCAGGCGCTGATTCCGTATCAAAAACACCTCCGCTTTGATTCGACTCATAGGTATCGATGCGCGCAATGGCACCTTCGATCAATTCCTTGATCTTTCCGATGGTTTTCCCGAATGAATATACGGAGCTTTCAAGACGCTTGAGCAGGTTTACGGCAACCAGTCGCTGCAATCCCTGTTCTCGCCCTGTTTGGGTAAGCCCGCTTTTCCCGGCATCGTCGGTCGCTTTGTCGTAAAGCGCCTTTTTGCTGGGAAAAACATGCACCGTCGGCGTGTAGATGGTCAGGTTTAGGGACATCAGCCTTGTAAAAATCTCCTTGTAACTGATAGCCCCGGGAAGAGCCGTCAGCGGTGGGTGCAGCGAGCGGGGCGGCAGCCGTTCGGGAAATTTCCCGATGTTTGCCATGTTATAGTATTTCTCAATGTGCTTGCGAGAGCGGGCGATGGTCACGCTATCGAGCACTTCAAAGAAATCGAAGTCCAGCAGCTCCAGCAATGAGGCCGTGGAGCGCTCTTCGGGAGGCATCGCGCTCCATTCGTTAAATGCGCGCTGCGCGCTGCGAAAAATTTCGTCGATGGAGCGCTTTGCATCCAGCTTGTCGTCAATCAAACGCGGGTTTCCCTCATAAGCCAGCGCGAGCTGGTTTTTCAAATCGTTCAGGCGCGTATTCACCGGTGTCGCCGATAGCATCAGCACCTTTGTTTTTACTCCGGAGCGGATGACGCGGTTGAGCAGCCGGGTGTAACGGTTCTCCGCGCCGGAATCATTTTCGGAATCATCGGCACCCGCGCCGCCGTTGCGAAAGTTATGCGACTCATCAATCACCACGAGATCGTAGTTGCCCCAGTTCAGCCGGCCCAGTTCCAGTCCGTTTGATTCGCCGCCATCACGTGAAAGATCGGTGTGGAAAAGCACATCGTAGCGCAGACGGTCGGCGGCCACCGGATTGTTCACGTAATTCGCCTTGAAGGTATTCCAGTTTGCAGACAGTTTTTTGGGACACAAAACGAGCACGTTTTTGTTGCGATCCTCATAGTATTTGATGACCGCGAGCGCGGTGAATGTTTTGCCCAATCCCACACTATCGGCGAGAATGCACCCGTTGTAGCGTTCCAGCTTGTTGATGATGGCGAGGGTGGCGTCGCGCTGGAAATCATAGAGCTTGCCCCAAATCCGGCTCTTCTTGAAACCGGTGGCTTCGTTGGGCAGCACGTCTTCCGAAACATCCTCCAGAAATTCCTTAAAAATGTTATAGAGGGTTACAATATAGACGAACTCCGGCGGATTTTCCTCGTAGGCGGCGGTGATGCAATCAATGACCTCGTCGGTGACCTCCTGCACCTTGGCCTTGTCATTCCAAATAGTATTGAACAGGCGGAGATACTCGTCGCTGGCGGGCGTCCCGAATTTGTTGACCATGTAGTAGGCATTGTCGCCGCGTTCGCATCCAATGTCCACCGTGGTAAATCCGCTGACCGGCATGTAGGTCGAGGCGGGCGCGTCCGGCATGGCGACATGGATGAATCCGGCCATGTTTTCATTGGTCACATTGGATTTGAAGACCACCTTGCGGCGAATCCACTCCGCGCACTCCCGCGCCACCGCTTTTTGCGTGAGCTCGTTGCGCAGCTTTATTTCGAATTCGTTTCCGTGGAGCGTGCGCTCACGGTTCAGGCGCGGAATATAAAATTCGCGCTTCTCCTTTCTGGCCTTTTCAGCGACAAAAGTCGGCGAAGTAAAAATAAATCGCAACTCGCTCACCGCATCCAATTGCATTCTCAACTGATTGTAGGCATAGATGGAGAAACAGGCGGCGGCGATGCTCAGGCGGCTTTCGGGAACGATGGTTTTCTCCAGATCGTCCCGGAGAATCCGGTTTATATTGTCGAAGATTTGCATGGTGGTGTGCGATTGTGTTATTTCATTACCTTTCCGAGCAGGGCGGCGTAGGAATCCACGACGTCATAGCGGACATTCTTGGAGCTGATCGCGGTGAAGTGTTTGAGCGCGCAGGTGATTTTAGCCGCCTCGATCCCGCGCAGTTGCAGCGTGGCCATGTCGCCCTTTGTCTCGGCGACAAAATAAATATGCTTTACCTTGCCTTCGTAAAACGCCACCGCCCAATCGGGGCTGTATTTTCCGACAGGCGTCGATATGAAGAATCCCCGCGGCAGTTTTATATATACCGCCACTTCATCCTTGGCCGCTTCCAGTTGCGCCGCGAAATCGCGCTCGGTTTTCGAATCGGAATCAAACAGCACATGGTCGTATAAATGCCGCCTAGCCGCCATCGTGTTGGCGGGGCTGCCTTTCAATCCGGGTTCGGTGAATATCTCCATGCCGTAGGTTTCCTTCAGTGGATTATAGGTGATGTGTTCCACTATGACCGTCGCCAGGGTCTCCCGGATGAGACGCGAGGCCTTGATGATGAAATCCTCCGGGTTGTCCTTGAATTGCGCAAAGCGCGGCGCTGCCATTTGTTTCAGGATTGCCGCCACGGTCGCCCGGGTCAGGCCGGTTTCGGTAACGATGCGTCCGATGAGATCATACTTCACCGTCGCGCCGCTCGCGACGTTCGCCACATGGCTTTTTGTCGCAGTCATCGACATCGCCCCGCCCGCTGCGAGCGTTGCCTTCGATTCGATTTTCTGAAGCTCGCCACCCTGCACAACAAACAGGATTTTGGTCACCTCCAGTTTTTGATTCAGCTCTGCAACGGCCTTTCGGATCAATTCCTCCGAATCAAAACTCACGGTATAGGCGCTTTTCCGGTTGATCTGCTCCCACAGTTTTTTGAATTCCGCCGACTCCAGCTTGTCCTTGTTCAACCGCACCGGCACTTCCGTGCCTTTGCCATTCTCGGGACGATGCGCGGAGGGATCATACACGGTGTCGAGAATGGCCGCGACATGCCGCGCTTCCACGCCGGGGGGCAATGATTCCGCCGGCAACTCCACCACACCCGCCGCCTTTGCCGCATGGTATTTTTCCGTCAACTCGCCCTTTTTCACATAACCTTGCGTGATGAGCGCCTCGTAGATCTCCTGCGCCGCCTCCTGATCGATGACACCGCCGGCCCCTGTTGTCGCGTTGCTCCAGACTTTTCCTACGAAGAGCATCACGTCCACCTTGCGCGGGCGATCCGCCAGCGCTTCGGCCATTTCCTTCTGCAACGACGTGCAGAAAGCGTCGTAACTCTCGTTGGCCACCACGGTCAGGACGTTGAGATCATGCACGGCGTTCTGCAAAACCTGCGCGTCCATCCGTTCGCCGTGCTGGTTGACGCAGAGGCGCAGGCCGCGGCCCACTTCCTGCCGTTTGCGCACGTCACTGCCGCTCGTTTTGAGGGTGCAGATTTGGAAAACATTCGGGTTGTCCCAGCCTTCACGCAGGGCGGAGTGTGAAAAAATAAAGCGCACCGGCTCCTCGCGGCTCAAAAGCAGCTCCTTGTTTTTCATGATGAGGTCGTAGGCGTCGGCGTCCTCGGATTCATCGCTGCCCCGCGCCTTTTTGCTTTCCACAAAACGGCTTGCCCCGGTCTTCTTGTTTTTATCCACCGAAAAATATCCGGCATGGGTTTTCTCCGCCGAGATGCCCGACAGGTAGCGCTGGTAATCCCCCTCTCCAAACTCTGTCTGCCAGCCTTGCAAAATGGCGCGGTATTCCTCCTCGAAAATGTGCGCGTATTCGCCCGGCTTCCCTTCGTCGTTGTCGTCGTAGGCGCGGTATTTGGCCACCGCATCAATAAAAAACAGGGAGAGCACCTTGATGCCGTGGGGAAAAAGCCTCCGCTCCTTTTCCAGATGCGAAAGGATAGTCTCACGGATTTGGATGCGCCTCAACTGCCCTTCGTCCACCGCGCCGATCATCTCGCCGGCGTGAATCTTTTTGCCATTCCTCAACTCCACGCTGTTGTCGCGTCCGTCGATGCGCACCACCGTCCAGCCTTCGCGATATTCGTCCAGTTTATCGCCGCTCTTGTCGCCGGAATGTTCGTAAATATTAAAACCTTCGGTGACGGTTTGACGCCGCTTGCGAATGCTGTGCGCGCCCTTGCAATCGAACTCAATCGTGGCGGAGGGCGGCTTGTCGCGAAAGAGATTGATGCTTTCCAGATACAGATATCCGCCGGTCGCGGAGCTTCCGAGCTGCGTGATGCCTTTCACCGCGATCTTTTTCACCAGCTTCTTGTTGTAGGCGTCGAGCGCGTCCAGGCGATACACCATGTTGTATTCGCGCCCCTCCTTGTGCGTCGCGGAATAGCGCAGCGTGAACAGCGGATTGAACTTTTTCAGTCCCGCCTGCGTGGCCGGGCCTTCCACGCTTTGCGGCTCGTCGATGATGAGGATCGGGTTCGTTTTCGCCAGCACATCAATCGGCCTGCGGCTGCGAAACGTGTCCAGCTCCATGTCGATGCGCCGGGCATCCTTGCCCTTGGCATTGAAAGCCTGCGCATTGATAATCATCACGTTCACCGCCTCGCTGGATGCGAAACGCTCGATCTCCGTCAGATTTTTTGAATTGTAGATGAAATAACGAATCCGCCGGTTGTAGTCCTCGGCAAAATGCTCTCCGGTGATCTGAAAGGATTTGAAAACGCCCTCGCGAATCGCCACCGACGGCACCACCACGATGAATTTGCTCCAGCCGTAGCGTTTGTTCAGCTCCAGCATCGTCTTGATATAGGTGTAGGTCTTGCCGGTGCCGGTCTCCATTTCCACCGTGAGGTTGTAGCGCCCGTCAAGCTGTCCGTCGGTCCGCAATCCGTTTGTCCGTTGCACACGCCGCACATTATCCAATACCGCCGCATCCGGCAATGCAATGCGGGCATTGCTCCAGCCGGTGAAATGGATGTCGGCCTCGGTCTGCTGTTGCGCATTCGCCGCCGCGCCCTTGTCCATGAGATAACGGTGCGTGGCGTAGGGCTGGCCTGCGAAGACCTCGCAAACGGCATGGGCGGCGTCGGATTGGAAGGGTTGATGCTTGAATTTCAGTTTCATATTACCTTCACCTCGGTGCCGGGGGAGATCGTCTTGAAGATTTCAAAGACATTTATTTTTGCCGCGCTGTCGGCGAAACACGCATCGCAAAACACCGCCCGCAAGGGGGCGCGTTGCGCAATCGTGAACACCGCCTTTTCCGGAATGGCGGGATCGAAACATGCCACCAGATCGCCGTCATTATAGGTATGGACGGTCACGCCCGCGAGTTGCTCGCTGCGGCAAGGCAGCGAAAGCGGCAGCCCCCAATCCAGCAAACACCCGAACAACAAATCCTCGCTGCTCCGGTCGGGCTTGATGTGGCTTGTCACCCCTTCCAGCAAATCTTGGGCAATCGCGTCAGGATTATAATAAATGTCCTCCACGTTGGAGGAATCCACCTTGAACACTCGAAATCCAATGTCGGGCATGGACACCTCCCCGGATTCCTGACCCTCAAATAGGGATGCGTCGTCCGCCTTTTTGTTCTTTTTCAGCTCGGCGACAATTTTTTCGCCTGCGCGTCGAATGCGTTCCTTGCCAATTTCGCAAATGTTTTTGAACCCCGCTTTGGCTGCTTCTGAAGCTTCCGGAGTGGATTCGGGCCACTGCACCATAATAAACTTTCTTTTCCCCGCATCCTCGGCATTGAGCTGTATCACGGCGTGGGCGGTCGTTGCAGAACCAGAGAAAAAATCAAGGATGATAGAATCCTCCTTGATAAATATATTTGTCAATAATTTAATTATATCAATTGGCTTTGGAAAATCAAAAACAACCTTATTTTGAAATAAAACATTCATTTCAGAGCGTCCTCGCGACGTATCAACGTCGATATAATTCACGAATTTCTGCTCTTTAAGGCCATCTTCGCTTACTCGATCTTTTTGATAAACATACCATCCGTCGGGTTCTTTAACAAATATGAGGTTTTGCTGATATTCATTTCTAAATTTCTCCATGCCCCAACGCCATACGCGTTGTTTTTTATATTTTTCGTTCCATTTAGGAATAATTCGCTTAAATCCTTTTTTTATGAGTGAGATACCGCATTCGGATGTGTTGATCTCCCATGTATCATTGTCGCGTTTTTTTTCATCAATAGTAATTGCCTCATTGAACTCTGGATTATAATATATCGAATAGCATAGGTTGGGCCGATTGTTTACATCAAATGCTGCTGTTCCATTATGCAATGGATAACCTTTTTTATAAAAAGATATATTATCTTTTAGGCTATAGTTTTTGATGTCCACTTCAACTTGATTGCTGAATGTGATTAATTTTGACTCATTTTTTGAATACATTAAAATATATTCACATGTTGTCTTAATATGCTTATCCATCTGACGTCCCTTCTTATTGTTATGCCAAATAAATTTGGTAATGAAGTTTTCTTCTCCGAACACCTCGTCGCAAATTTTTATCAACTGCGCAACTTCGCCATCATCAATTGAAATAAAAATCGCCCCGTCTTCTCGCAGCAAACTTCTCGCAATGAGCAACCGCGAATAGATCATCGAACACCAGTCGGAATGAAAGCGCCCGTTGGTTTCCGTATTCTTAAACAAGTGCTCTCCGGTTTCCTCATCTTCAATGCCGAGTTCCGCCTCGTAATCCTCCTTTTTCGCCGCAAAATTATCCCGATAGATAAAGTCATTCCCCGTATTATAGGGCGGATCAATATAGATCATTTTCACCTTTCCGAGATAACTTTCCTGCAACAACTTCAAGACCTCCAGATTGTCGCCTTCGATATAAAGGTTTCCGGTGGTGTCCCAATTTTTGCTCTCCGCGGGGCAGGGACGCAGTGTTTTTCGGATGGGTTTGCCTGCTTCCAAGGCGGCAGCCTTTTTGCCCACCCAAGTGAAATCGTAAGCCTCGCGAGGTTCGCTCGCCGCCTCGCCCAGCGCTTCCTTCAAGCGCTCAAAATGAATCGTGCGCCGCAGTTGTCCGGTGGCATCGCGTGCCTCGGTTACGACGCCGGGAAACAAGCGGGCAATCCTCGCAATGTTTTCCTGAACGCCATCGGGGGTTTCAAGGCGAGGCCGTGGCGGAGTGGCAGAACGCGTGCGAGCAGCAGAACCTGCATCGCCTTGAGAGGTGAGTTTGGGCATGGCAAGAAATGCGTAATTTCTTGCTAATGCCCTGGTTCGCGCGACGCGCGGTAATGCCTGAAAACAGAGAGCGTGCCGGTGACACGCTCCGAGTCAGGCATTACCACATGCCTTGGAACAGGCGCTTGCCGACACGCTCGATTGAGCGCGTGCCGTAAAGCACTTCTGTCCCGTGTGGTTGTGGTAATTTCGACTCGGACAGTAGCTTAGCTACGCAAAGTTATATTGGTTTATGTGATGATAGATTCCTGGGTGGTTAAAAAAATCGGATCACACGCAGATAAAAGCCATCGCCCACGCCGCGCAATCTAATTGAGCGGCTGGCCTTGAATGCCGCGCCTCATGGCCTGTTTTCATCCTGTTCATTCTGTCCATCCTGTCTAAAAATCTCCCGAAACATTCTCTCATGTCCGCCACCACTTCACCCTCCGACAACACGCCTCCCCAGCACACCGTCCGCGACTTGCGCTCCAAAGACACGCCCGCCGGCGCGCCTTTCACGGGGACTTACATCCTCAAACGCGCCGCGGTCAAGACCGCCTCGAACGGCAACCCGTTTCTCTCGCTCGAAATCGGCGACCGCACGGGCTCGTTCAACGCTAATCTTTTCGGCGACCATCCGCAATTTGACATCATCCGCGCGCTCGCCGAGGGGTCGCCTGTGCGCATCGAGGGTCGCGTCGATCATTACAACGGACGCCTCTCTCCCAAGCTCCTGAAACTCGTGCCGCTCTCCGAGGACGAACTCGCCGCCGCGCCCGAGCTGCTTGAAAACCTCGTCGAGACGCCGCCCGAAAACGCCGACGCGCTCTGGACAGAGTTTCAAGGTTACATCGAATCCATCACGCACGACGAACTGCGCATGACGGTGCGCGGCGTGTTCGAGGAAATCGGCGAGACTTTCCGCGTCTCGTCCGCCGCCGTCGCCATGCACCACGCCTACCGCCACGGGCTCCTCGAACACACCACGCACATGGCCCGCGCGGCGAAAGCGCTCTTCCCCGTTTACCCCGAAGTGAATGCCGATCTCGCGATGGCCGGCATCCTCCTTCACGACACCGGAAAAACCATCGAATACGAGGGCGCTTTCGCCACGCGCCGCTCCCGCAAAGGCATCCTCCAAGGCCACGTTGTCCTCGGCTACCAGATCGCGCGCAAGCACGGCCTCAAGGCGCGCCTCAACGCCGATCTGCTCGAACGCCTCGAACACATCGTCCTCTCCCATCAGGGCGAACCCGAGTGGGGCGCGGCCATCTACGCCGCCACGCCCGAGGCGGTTTTTGTTTCGATGGTGGACAATCTCGACGCAAAGATGGGCATGGTGCAGCGCACGCTCCGCCAGGCCGCTCCCGACGACGAATTCTCCGAACGCCTCCCCGGCCTCAATTCCCAACTCCTCGTCACCCCACCCCTCACGGCCGTCACGCCGGCGGCCAGCGCGCAACCGTCGCAATAAAATGGATGCGGCGTCCTGCCGTCTTCAGAAAAATCCGGGGAAAGCGTTCCTTAATAAATTCTAAAGGTTCGCTTGTGTATTGTTTGCGCGCATTCAACGCGACCACCGCCATGCGCGCTCATCACAAACACACGATCTTTTCGATTTTAACCCGCGGCATCGGCACTGCCTCGCTGCTCCTGCTCGCCTCCTGCGCCACGCCGTCCGGCCCCCGCTCCCTCAGTGACTCGACCATCGCCGTTCCGGCATCCTGGCAAAACACATCAGCGGCGAACACCAACCAGCCCGCGCAAACCGCAGCCGCGGACAATTTATCCGCATGGTGGACGCGGTATAACGACCCCGTGCTGAACCAGCTCATCTCAAACGCGCTCCAAACCAGTCCCGATATCCGCACAGCCCTTTCAAAAATCGCCCAATCACGAGCCACCCGCGGCGTCACAAAATCGGACCTCCTCCCCAGCCTCTCCGCGGGCGCCTCCGCCGGCACCTCGCGCAAAGAAGACCACACCACTGATCCGCACACCACGACCAGCGCGCAAAGCTATTCCGTCTCGCTCGACGCCTCATGGGAGCTCGACCTCTTCGGCAAAAACTACCAGTCGCTCAAGGCCGCCGATGCCGATCTTGCGCAGACCGAGCAAAACTTTCACGCCGCGCAAGTCTCCCTCGCCGCCGAAGTCGCCGCCGCCTACGTCTCCCTCCGCTCCTCCGAGACCCAGCTCGACGTCGTGCAGGAAACACTCCGCACGCGCGCCGAAACCACGCAAATCACCGAATGGCGCGCCCAATCCGGCAGCGCCAGCGCGCTCGAACTCCAGCAAGCCATCAGCACGCTCGAGCAGGCCCGCGCCTCCATTCCCTCGCTCCAGCAAACAGTCACCCAGACCCGCAACCAGCTCACGCTCCTCTCCGGCCTCGCGCCTGGCGCGCTCGACAAACTTCTCGCCCCGGCCGCCTCCGCGACTGGCGCCGCATACGTATCACGCATTCCGAAATCGGACACGCCCGCCGTCTCGATCCCCGCCGACATCCTTCGCCAGCGCCCCGATATCCGCGCCGCCGAATACGGCTTCGCCGCCGCCGTCGCCCGCCTGAAATCCGCCGAGCGCGAACGCCTCCCCTCGCTCAAGCTCACAGGCTCCCTGAGCCTTGAATCCATCAAGGCCGGGCGCCTCTTCGATCCCTCGACCACCGTTGCCAGCGCCCTCGGCAGCCTCACCGCGCCGATCTTCGCCGGAGGCCGCATCAAGCAAAACATCGTCATTCAAAACGAACTCACAAAACAGTCCCTCATCGCCTACGAAAGCGCCGTGCTCTCCGCGCTCACCGACGTCGAAAACGCGCTCGTCTCCCTTCAGCGCAACACCGAGCGCATCTCCATCCTGAACCACGCCGCTGCTGCCGCGCGCGAAGCGGCGGAGCTCGCCGCCATCCAATACAAGGCCGGACAGGTTGACCTCACCACCGTCCTCGACACCCAACGCACACAACTCTCCCTCGAGGAACAGCAGGTCTCCGCCACCGCCGACCACACCACCGCCCAGATCCAGCTCTACAAAGCCCTCGGCGGCGGTTGGACATCCATCAACTGAGCCATCCCATCCAAAATCAAATCCTTCTCACCACCTGCCATGAAACCGACCGCCACCGAAAAGCCTTCCGACCTCGCCGCCATCCTCGCCAAGGAAGGCGCAAACACGCGCCGCACCTGGCTCATCGCCGCCGCCGCCATCCTCGTAATCGCGATGGCAGGCGGCGCATGGTATTACTTCGCCGCAAAAAAACGCGCCGCCGAAGCCCCGCCGCCCTTCATAACGGAAACACTCCGCCGCGGAAACATCGCCCTCAACATCACGGCCACCGGCAACCTGGAGCCCACCAACGAAGTCACGGTCGGTTCCGAGCTCTCCGGCACCGTGCTCGAGGTTTATGTGGATACGAACGACCGCGTCACCAAGGGCCAGCCTCTCCTCAAGCTCGACACCACCAAGCTCGCCCAGCAAACCGAGTCCAGCCGCGCCACGCTCGCCTCCGCCAAGGCCGCTCTCGCCCAAAACGAAGCCACGCTCAAGGAAGCCAAGGCCACCCTTGCCCGTCAGCAGGAACTCCAACGCGTCAGCGACGGCCGCGTTCCCTCGCGCGCCGACATGGAAGCCGCCGAAGCCGCCGCCGCCCGCGCCGAGGCCAATGTTCTCGCCTCCAAAGCATCCATCAGCCAGGCTCAGGCCCAGCTCGACATCAACGAAACCGATCTTTCCAAGGCCATTATTAAATCGCCCATCGACGGGATTATTCTCACCCGGTCCATCGAACCCGGCCAGACCGTCGCAGCCAGCTTCACCGCGCCCGAGCTCTTCGTCATCGCCGAAAACCTCGAGCATATGAAACTCAATGTCACCATCGCCGAAGCCGACATCGGACGCGTCGCCGCCGGTCAAAAAGCCACCTTCACCGTGGACGCCTGGCCCGCCCGCACCTACAACGCCAGCGTCACCAAGGTCGCCTACGGTTCCGCCCTCACCAACAACGTCGTCACCTACAAGACCGAGCTTGAAGTAAGCAACAGCGACCTGAGCCTCCGCCCGGGCATGACCGCCACCGCCGATATCAGCGTGGCCGAATCCAAAAATGTCTGGCTCGCCCCCGTGGCCGCCTTCCGCTTTGACCCCGCCACGGCGGCCCCCCGGCAAGGCACTGGCCAGTCGAAATCCTTTACTCAAAGCCTTGTCCCGATGCCGCCTCGCCGCCAAAGCGGACGCCCCGCAGCCAACGGCGACGCCGCAGGAAAACCTGCCAACGGCACCGCCCGCATTTTCATCCTCAAGGACGGCCACCCTCAACCTGTCACGGTGCAGGTCGGCCTCTCCGACAGCCGCTACACCGAAATCTCCGGCGACGCCCTCGCCGACGGCATCCAAATCATCACCAACGCCCGCTGAAAAGTGGGCACTAGAAACCAAGAATTGGAAAAGCAAGTCCGCCACAGCGCACTCCTTTTCAACCGCCCGTAATTTTCATCCCTCTCGCATCTCACATCCCTTCGCCACGCTTCCTAATTTCTAATTCCTACTTTCTACTTTCCATGCTCATCCAACTCCGCCAGCTCACCAAAACCTACGGGACGGGCGACGCCGCCTTCCAGGCGCTGCGCGGCATCGACCTCGACATCAATCGCGGGGAGTTCGTCGCCATCATGGGCCACAGCGGCTCTGGCAAATCCACGCTCATGAACATCCTCGGCTGTCTCGACACACCCACAAGCGGCACCTATCGCTACGAGGACATTACCGTCGAAAGGCTCACCGCCGACCAGCGTTCCATCCTCCGCCGCCATGCCCTCGGCTTCATCTTTCAAGGCTTCAATCTTCTCGCTCGCACCAGCACCGTTGAAAACGTTGAGATCCCCCTCCTCTACCGGGGATTGTCCCGGCGCGAACGCCACGAAAAAGCGCTCGCCGCCATCGCCTCCGTCGGCCTTGCGGATAAACTCCGCAACACCCCCGCCGAGCTCTCCGGCGGGCAGCAACAACGTGTCGCCATCGCCCGTGCCATCGTCACCGAACCCAGCACGCTCTTCGCCGACGAGCCGACCGGCAACCTCGACACCGCCACGACCATTGAAATCATGAGGCTCCTCACCCGCCTGAACGCCGAGCGCGGCATCACCGTGATCATGGTCACGCACGAAGACGATGTCGCCGCCCACGCCAAACGCATTGTCCGCATCAAGGACGGACTGATCGAGTCGGATAATATCCGCTCCTAATCGCACCTCCCGCGTCGTTATCGCCACTAACTGCATTTCAAAAATTTTCGATTTTCGATTCTCGATTTTGGATTGCGCGCTGCCGCGCGGAACCAGAAGCGAGCATGGAGCGAAAGCTCCTAATCGAAAATCGAGAATCCAAAATCGAAAATCTCCTCATGCTCTCCACCGCACTCAACGCCCTGCACATCGCGCTCCGCGAGATTCGCCGCAACGTCACCCGCGCCTTTCTCACCATGCTCGGCATCATCATCGGCGTGGCCGCCGTCATCACCATGGTGACGCTCGGCCAGGGCACAACCAAGGCCGTCGAAAACCAAATCTCCAGCCTCGGCAGCAATCTCCTCATGCTTCGCCCCGGCGCCGGCTTCGGCCCCCGCCAGCCGAACATTCCCAACTTCATCGAAAGCGACGTCACCGCGATCTCGGAGCAAATTCCCGGCATCGCCGCAATCGCCCCCGCGCGCGGCGCGTCGATGAGCACGGCCTATCTCCAAAACGCCCGCTCGACCAGCGTCACCGGCACCACCGAGGATTATTTCAGCATCAACAAATGGACCCTTGCTGACGGTCGGTTTTTCAACATCGCCGATTACCGCGACGGCGCCGCAGTCTGCGTCATCGGCAACACCGTTCGCAAAGAACTCTTCGGCAGCGCAAACCCCATCGGACAAAAAATCCGCATCGGCAACGCCTCCTGCGAAGTCATCGGACTCCTCGCCCCTAAAGGCCAGATGGGCATGGGAGACCAGGACGACACCATCATCGTCCCCCTCACCACCCTCCAACGCCGCCTCACCGGCCACACCGGCGCGCACGACATAACGATGATAAGCATCTCCGCCGAGGACGCCGCCAGCAGCGACCGCATGATCAGCGAAATCACCTCCCTCATGCGCCAACGCCGCAACCTCCAGCCAAATCAAGACAACAACTTCAACGTCTTCGACACCCGCCAGATTGCCGAAACCCTCAGCAGCTCCACGCGCATGATGACCATGCTCCTTGCCGCCGTCGCCGGCGTCTCGCTCCTCGTCGGCGGCATCGGCATCATGAACATCATGCTCGTCAGCGTAACCGAGCGCACCCGCGAAATCGGCATCCGCCTCGCCATCGGCGCCCGCGCCCGCGAGGTCCTCCTGCAATTCCTCGTCGAAGCGACGACCATTTCCTGCATCGGCGGTCTCCTCGGCATCGCCCTCGCAGTCGCCCTCTGCTACGGGCTCGGCTCCCTCATCAACGTTCCCGTGGCCTTCAATCCGCAGATAAACCTGGTCTCATTCATCTTTTCCGCCGCCGTGGGCATCCTCTTCGGATTCACGCCCGCCCGCCGCGCCGCCCGCCTCGATCCCATTGACGCGTTGCGGCATGAATAAAAAGCCTGTCCCCGTAAGTTCTCTTCCGAGAAATCCCGGGATAAAATCGGGAGTGGCGCGGGCTTCCAGCCCAAGATTGAGTAGCATGGGCTTCCAGCCCATGGGCTCGGCAGGATCGGGTGGCATCGGCATCCTGCCCCTTTTCCGCCCCTCCGCCTTTCAGCCTTGCCCTCCATGCGCCCGCGCCATGCGCCGCAGGTCCGCCCGAATCGCCTTCACCAATTCCGGCGGCTCAAGCGCCCGCGCCTCGCCGCAGAATTTCAACACCCAGCGTTTGATTTCATCGAGATTGGCCACGCGCAACTCCATCTCCATTTCGCCGCCGGGCAGTTCGCGCAGCTTTTGCGTCTTGTGCCATGTGCGCTCCTTTGCCAGTTGCGCGCCGTATTGCGTGAAACGAATCTGCACGTCCTTTAACTTCGCGCCCTCCTCGCCCGGAAACAGGGCAAAACTGTTGCCAAAGTATTTTTCCGGAGTGAACGCGGGGTCGCGCGCAAACGTATGCCCCGTCACCGCAAGGCCTGCCATGCGCGCCAATTTGAACATTCGCAATGCTCCCCTATCCAAATCATGCGCAATCAGGTAACTCTCGCGGTTCATCCAAGTCAGGTGATACGGCTGTGCATGCCGCCGCTCCGCGTCACAACCCGGCTTCGCATAGTCAAACGCAACGTCGCGACGCTCCAGCACCGCCTTGCTGGCAGCCGCATACAAAGCCGGGTCAAGAATGCCAATGCCCTCCGAGCGGAAGGAAACGGCGTCCGTGAAATCCTCCGCCGAAAAACAAACCTCGTCGCCAAGCATTGATGTGAGCTTTTTGAACGCCGTTTCGAGCACATGCGCATAAGGCGTGCCCTCGTAGCTCTGCAAAGCCTGCCTCGCCACCAGCAAAGCCATCAATTCCCCCTCCGTGGCTTTCATGAGCGGCATGTCGCTCACCGGCCTCGCATAATAAAAACCCCGCTTCGATTCGTCGTATTCAATCGGGTAGTTCAACTGATCGCGCATGACCTCCATGTCCCGCCGGATTGTCTTCGGATCCACCTCAAGCCGCTCGGCAAGCGTGATGGCATTGGGATATTTCCGCTCGGCAAGAGCAGCGTGGATTTGCTGTATCCTGACAAGAGGCGGCCTCGTTGCCAGCGTGCGTCCTTGCGCTCCGCCCGCGCGGGCGCCCTTGGGATTTCCGCCCGGACGAATCGATTTGGACTGTTTTTTCATGATTCTCAAAATAACACCTTACCCTGGACAATAATTGTCCATCCAGGTGTGGCAAAGTGGGCAAATCAAAAACAAGCCAACCCAATCTCAGCGCAACGGCGCAATAGCCGGGAAACCGCAAATTTTATTGACAAGTAATTAATAATCTCACCATTCGTTTTTATTCCTTGCCAGTTAGATGCCAATTTGACCGAAGCAGACAAACAGCCTTATTTTTCGATTTCTTATGTCCACACCAACCACCTCAGCACTAAAAAGTTGCAATCCCATTCTGGAAAAACTGATCCCCATTATTGAAAGGGTGAAAGAAAGGGTGAAAAAAAAGCGCCGGGAGAAATCATGTGACTTTAATCTATTTGATGTTTTTTCTCCAAAGGAGACGATGCACAGCAAGATTCTGGCCCATCTCTTGGATCCCAACGGAACTCACGGCCAGGGAGATCTATTCCTCCGCGGGTTCCTGGAAATGAAAAAAATCGACATAGATCCCAAAGAGGGAAACTGGGAGGTCTCCTGTGAAAGCGAACGGATCGACATCTGTCTGGAACGGAAGAACCCGGAAAGCATTGTTATCATAGAAAACAAATCCCATGGGGCATGCGACCAAAAAAATCAACTATATCGATATTGGCATAGAAAAATGTATTTGGATCGATCGCACAAAATCCACGGGGATGAAGAGGCTTTAATAAAATTTTATAAAGAGAATGAGAAGAGGTATAAAATTGTTTATCTGACATGGGACGGCTCAAAAGAGCCTTCGGAAAATACACTCAAACGCCCGCCCCAAATCAAAGGCAACGCTCCAAAAAAACTGCCATTGGCACCGACACCTCTATCCTTTTCCGACTTGGCGAACTGCATTCGCGGCTTGATCAATGAAATACCCGAAGAAAATCACCGGCTTAAAGAATATCTACAACAATATATGGATTACTCATTAAATAAGATAAATAAAAACACCATGAGCGCTGAAATAAGAGAATCTAAAATATTTAGCACATTCGAGAAATGGGATACAATTTTATATTTATTCGAAAATCTTGAATCTATACAAGATAATTGGTTGGAACATTTTTTTGCCAAACTTAAAGACCTTAAAATCGATCCCCGGTGGGTCGTGGAAACTGCGTTTGATCCCTGGCCTAAGGCCAATCATATTTTTTGGCGCTTGAAAGAGGAAAAATATAAAAATGCCCCTTTGCAGGTTTGCTTGAGTGTAAATCCAGAGTGCGAGGAAGTCACATGGGGCATATCGCTAACATATGAGCCGGCTGGTATTAGCGAAAGGAAACGAATCGCTCAATCTCTTTGTAAACATGAATATAAAATATTAAGAAACATATTCAAATACATTGATACCTCTGATGATACCTCTCTAAAATGGTGGCCCGCATGGTGGATAATATCTTTAAAACCTAGTATTGACCATACTGCTGTCACACCATCTCAATTCTTATGGTATTGCGAATATATGTCCAAAGACGTTTTGAGTCAAATGGAGAAAAATTTGAAGAATGTATTTGCGCAAACAGAACTGTTTATTAATCTTATTAAAGAAATTAAAAAATAAAAATCCCGCACCCGACGCCGCTAAGGTTGCTTCCTTTCCGGGTCAGACGACTGGCTTTGGCCTGCGCTGCTGTCCGATTGCGCCTTCCTGCCGAATTTCGCCTCAAAGAGGCGTCTCTTTTGCGCCGTTGTCAGTTGATCCGTTTCCTTGTGGTTTTCCCTGAATGTAAACCAAACCCATTTGGGAAAGCCCGGAGCGTCTTGATTTGCCTCCACAACCTCAGCTTCATTGAATCGATACAATTGATAAACCCAGAAATTATGGTTCCGCCCATCCTTGGTGCGCTCGGCACCGTTGCCAATAAAACGAGTTTCTATGAAGTAATAGGGGCCGGCCTTGTCAAACATGACAATGTCGCCAGACCCGAAATAGTAACTGTAGGTTCCGGTGGCTGAATACCCTGTTTCCGTGGACAGCACAAACGTAAGAATCGATATTCCCGCAGCCGTGCCGCAACCACCGTTCCATATATCCACAATAAAATCCGGACGACCATCCTGATTCAGGTCCATACTATTGACCCTGAACAGATCGCTCGGCATCGCCTTCGTCCATGTATTGGAAAGCGCCCGGCCATGACCATCCACAACGGTGATGCGCAAGAAACAGGATTCCGCCTCCATTATCCGCTCCAGTTCCAGCGTTGTTTTTTTGCTGTCGTCGGGGGCGACAAAACACCAAGGGCCGGGCTCGCCATCACCCAAGCGGGCAGAGTTGACCACTTCCCAGTCCACACGGAGAACGGATTGTGGCGCATGGCCTTTCTCGAACGGGCCGTGGGGTTCAGGATAACCGTATGCAGCGGCGTTGAAGATCATGGCTCCAAGAAACAGAACTCGCATTGCACGGGCGGCGTCCATGCGTTTCTGTCCGCCATTCCGATTGAACATTTGTTGTTGAAGCCAGCCATGTATTTTTTTCCACGGATTAACCGCTTCGGAGCAGAATAATGACATCATAATGGAATATTAAAATTTTTGGCAGATGCACAGGCATCTGCCTTTTTTAGCTGCCTGTGAAATCAATTTTTGGCGGGCTGAATATCCCTGACCGTGGCTTCGTAACCTTTTACGGTGACGATGTAGCGCTTAAAAATCCCGAATGGATAAGTGATGACCTGGCAGTCGTATTGGGGATCGAGGAGCCTGTCGGCGCTGCCATCCTTGAGGGCATTGTGGACTGCGGCGAGGCGGAGCCGGTTAATGCGGCCTCCAAGCAGGGAGCCGCGCGCGTCCCCGTCGGCGTTCTCGGCAAAGACGGACGGGCCGGAGGTTTTGATGAAACCGAGGAGATAGGAAGACGCGGCGGCCCCGGTCTTCTTCTCCCTGGTGTTGACCTCGTAATCGACTTTTATGGGCGCGGGCTGGATGACGGTCGGAAACGGCGTGGTTTGCCGGGTCTTGGTGGCGGTGGAGCAGCCGGTGGCCGCGACCAGTGTCAGGGTGGCGATGAGCAGTGTCAGGTTTTTCATATGCAGGTTTTGTTTCATGCGCGGGTGCGCGTTGGTTTCTCTTAGTGTTGTTTTTGCGCACGTGATTATGCGCGCACGGACGATAACAGCCCGGGGTGGGCATCCGCCGTCCACGGTGCATTTTTTCCCGGGAGTGCCGGCGAACGGCTGTTTTTCGAACGGATGTTCGGCGTCCCGCTTGCAGGCAACGACGCCGCTCGTTTGAAAAATCCCCGACCTTGCGCCCGGCAGTTTTCGCACAGTGCGGCAAAGCCTCCATTATCTCGACTCCGCCGTGGCCAATCACGACCGTCTCACCGCGCAGTCACACCAAGAAACACACCCGCTATTCCTTCCAGAGGCGGATTGGTTTCTGAATTGAATGATCCAGTGAATATCCTTGGGCAAACTCGGGACATTATAACCGGAGAAACCAAAAAATACCGCCCTTCCTTCATCCCCGCTAAAGGTTCGCCCTGCTATCATCCCGCCTTCAAATTCAGACGCGTCTTTTCCATTCCGGCCTTTCACTCTTCACCATCCACCTTCACTCTTCTTCCGCCATGCGCCTCCTCATCGTCGAAGACGATCCCGCGCTCCAGCGCAGCCTGGCCGCCACGCTGCGCGAGGAAAACTATGCCGTGGACACGGCGCCCGACGGCGAGGAAGGCCTCTACAAAGCCCGCGAAAACGCCTACGACGCCATCCTGCTGGATATCATGCTCCCCAGACTCGACGGCTGGCAGGTCCTCGAGTCGCTCCGCCCCGGCATCACCACGCCGGTGCTCATGCTCACCGCCCGCGACGCGGTTCCCGACCGCATCCGCGGACTCGATCACGGCGCGGATGATTATCTCACCAAACCCTTCGACATCGACGAACTCCTCGCGCGCATCCGCGCCCTCATCCGCCGCAGCGCCGGCAAAACCCACCCCGCCATTACGCTCCCCGGTGGCATCACGCTCGACACCGCTGCGCGCCGCGTCACCGGCGTGAACGGGCGCGAGATACCCCTCACCGCCCGCGAGTATTCGCTTCTCGAATACCTCGCGCTCCACCGCGGCGAAGTCGTCAGCCGCGCCACGCTCTACGAGCATCTCTTCGACGAAGACGACGACACGTTTTCAAACCTCCTCGACGTCCACGTCTCCAACCTCCGCAAAAAACTCGGCCCCGACCTCATTCAAACCCGCCGCGGCCACGGATACAGCATAGAAAAATAACAGCCGAAAAAAGGCGCAAAAGGCCGCAAAAAAACCATGCTCACAAAATCTTCTTCCTTGCGGCCATTTCATCACTTCGTGGCCCCCGTGGTTAAATAATTCCGCATGTCAGACCACTCGCAGACTCGTAGACCGAAATCCGCACTCCGCATTCAAATGACTTTCCTCCACTCGATCCGCTGGCGCGTGCAAGCCTGGCATGGGCTCATCCTCCTGCTGATGACTGTCGCCTTTTGTTTTACCGCGTGGCGCCTCGCCTGGGATACCGGCCAGCGTCGCATCGACAATGACATCCGTGCCAGCGAGCACCGCATCCTCCATGCCCTGATGATCTCCGCCTTCGGCTCCGCGCCTTCTGACGGCGCCGACCGTTCGCACAGCCCCGCCGAACTCATGGAACGCCTCCGCGACGAGACGCGCCCCATCCAGCTTCCGGCCGAGTTCGGCGAATACTTCAAAAACACCAACCCGGGCTATACTTATTTTGTCATTCGCGATGCCGACGGCACCCTGCTCTTCAAGACCCCCAACGCCCCGGACAAGATCAACTTCCCGCCGCCTCCGCCAGCCGCCAAGGACGAGAAAAACCAAGCCCTTCCCGAGCCCATGCGCACCTCCGGCAACCTCCGTGAGATTTTTCGTGGCTCACCCGAGGGCATCATCAGCGTCATTGCACACGACATCACGCCCGAGCTCACCGAAATGCGCCACCTCGCCTGGCGGCTCGCTGCCGTCGGCGCCGCCATCTGGCTCCTCGGCCTTGCCGGCGGCTGGTGGATCGCTGGCAGGGCCATCCGCCCCATCCGCGCGATCAGCGGCACCGCGACTCGCATCGCCGAGGGCAATCTCGCCGAGCGCATCGATACCCGCGATGCCGAAAGCGAACTCGGCCAGCTCGCCCGCGTTCTCAACGACACCTTCGAACGCCTTCACGCCTCCATCGAGCAGCAAAAACGCTTCACGGCCGACGCCTCTCACGAGCTCCGCACGCCCATAGCAATTCTCATCACTGAAACTCAGCGCGTTCTCAAACGCGAACGCACCGGCGACGAGTATCGCAAATCCCTCCAGGTTTGCGCCGACACCGCGGCACGCATGCGCCATCTCGTCGAAGCCCTCCTCCTTCTCGCCCGCGAGGAAACCCCCGGTTCCGCGCGCCACGGACAAACGTGCATCCCGTGCGATCTCGCCGACATCCTGCGCGACACCGTCCGCCAGCTCGCCCCGCTCGCCGCCGGGCGTTACATCAGCATCGACACCAGCGCCGTCGCTTCTGCTCCGCTGCAAGCCGATCCCGCATCCCTCGGTATCATTGTCACGAATCTTATCGCCAACGCCATCCAGCACCATCACGCCAGCGGCGGGCATGTCCGCCTGAAAACGTACCAGTCCAGGGAAAACGCCAGGGTCTGCCTCGTCGTCGAAGACGACGGCCCCGGCATCGCCGCCGAGGATCTTCCGCACATATTTGATCGTTTTTATCGCGCCGACAAAGCGCGCACACACATCGGCGTCCAAGACGTTCCCCACACGGGGCTCGGCCTCGCAATTGTCCGTTGCATCATAGAAAACCACAATGGCACCATCACGGCGCGAAGCGAACCCGGCCGGGGAGCCATCTTTGAAGTCTGCCTGCCATCCGCCTGATCCGCAGACGCTGCGGATTGTGTCTCCAACCGCGCCAATTCAAATCCTCCCGGGGGCGCAACCTATTTAGTCCGTCCGTCTCGCGGCAGTGACATTGCGCACCGGGCTCCGGCCTGACATGATGAAAGGCGTTATTTTTTCATTTTGTCAGAACAAAATCATGCAATCCTCCACGGCCATGCCTGAACAAACCGCCGCCGCCATCCATCCCGGACGCACCTTGCTTGTGCTCTGCATGTCGGCGTTTCTCGTGCCGTTCATGGGATCGGCGATCAATCTGGCGCTGCCGGAAATCGGCGAGGCGTTTTCGCTGAAGGCAGTCGGGCTCACGTGGCTGGCGACGGCTTACCTGATTCCAACGGCAATTTTCCAGATTCCGTTTGCGCGCATGGGCGATCTGCTCGGGCGCAAAAGAGTCTTCGTGTGGGGCGTTATCGGATTTACGGCGTGCACGGCGGCCTCGGGGCTTGCGCCAAACGGTGCGACGCTCATCGCGCTGCGGTTTTTGTCGGGAGTGTTCAGCGCGATGATGTTTGGCACCAATATCGCCATCCTCACGGCAGTCGTTCCGCCGGAGGAGCGCGGCAGGGCGCTCGGCATCAATGCGGCCACGGTGTATTCATCGCTCGCGGCGGGGCCGTTTCTCGGCGGGCTGCTCACGCATTATCTCGGCTGGCAGAGCATTTTTTTCACATGCGGCGCAATCGGTCTCGCCGTCGTTGTCATGTCGCGCTTTTTCCTGAAGGGCGAGTGGACGGAGTCGAGGGGCGAGAAATTCGATTATACAGGCAGCCTGTTTTACGGGCTTACCATCCTGGGGTTGATATGCGGTTTTATAAATCTCACGCATATCACGGGAGTGATCTGGCTCGCGGCGGGCGCGGCGGCGTTTATTGTGTTTGTATATTATGAGCGGCGCTGTCCGTCGCCGGTGATCAATCTGGCGCTGTTCAGCGGAAATCGCGTGTTTGCGCTGTCGTCGCTCGCGGCGCTCATCAATTACGCGGCGACATCGGCCATCGGGTTCATGCTGAGTTTGTATTTGCAATATATACGGGGCTGCGATGCGCGCGGGGCCGGTTTGATTTTGATCGCGCAGGCCTGCATGATGACGGTGTCCGCGCTGGTGTCGGGACGGCTTTCGGACCGCTTTCCGGCGGCGCGGCTGGCGACGACCGGCATGGCGGTGATCGTGGCGGGGCTTGCCGGGCTGGTGTTTTTGACGCCTGCGACGCCGCTCGCGCTCATTGTGGTCTGGCTGGTTTTGCTCGGCGCCGGTTTCGGCATGTTTTCATCGCCAAACACAAATGTCATCATGAGCGCCGTGGATAAAAAATATTATGGGCAGGCTTCCGCGACTACCGGCACGATGCGCCTGACCGGACAGGCGATGAGCATGGGCATAGCCGGCATGGTGATCGCGCTCAATGTCGGCAACCGGAAGATCGTGCCCGAGGTGCATCCGCAATTCATGACGAGTGTGCGGGTGACGTTCATCATCTTTGCCGTGCTCTGCGCCATCGGCGTGTATGCCTCGTCGGCGAGGTCGGCGTCAAAGTAACGCCAGGATTCACCACAAAGGCACGAAGGGCACAAAGAAGGGGGAGCCTGATTATGCTGCCGGGAACTTTGTGCCCTTGTAGGACAACTGGCCAAGCCCCGAGGAGTCATATAACGAAACGGGGCATGGCCAGTTGTCAGGAGAGGGCGGGCCTGCAGGCCCGCCCTCTCCTCCCGTCCCGTTAGCCTGATTTGTGCCCAGAGCC
>JARKRC010000064.1 GCA_029974595.1 Ereboglobus sp.
AAGGCTCTGGGCACAAATCAGGCTAACGGGACGGGAGGAGAGGGCGGGCCTGCAGGCCCGCCCTCTCCTGACAACTGGCCATGCCCCGTTTCGTTATATGACTCCTCGGGGCTTGGCCAGTTGTCCTACAAGAGCACAAAGGTCGGAAGAAGGCAGAGAGCGGAGTCCAGAGCTCAGAAGTCCGAGATCGGGATGTAGAATACAGCCGATTTATTTTCACGCGGAGGCGCGGAGAATTACGAGCGATTTTCCGCGTCTCTACGGTTCCGCGTGAGCTTAAAAGTCATAGGAAAAGGCCGCAATTTTGATTGGAGCAAAGTCGGCTTATTTAGTCGCATGATCCAAAACTGACCCAAGAGGCATGAGACGGGCGGTCTTCCGCTGCGCCATATAAAACGGCAAAGCCGTTTCCTCATATAGCCCAAGGTTGCGACAACGTCGCTACCCTGGGTGTTTGTTCAATTCTGATGCCCAAGGCTGGCGACGAAGGAGCCTGCCTTGGGCTGTAATGGGCAGCGGCTTTGCCGTTGTTGGAGCAAACGTGTTTTCTCCTTACTCCTCTAACTCCTGACTCCTTCATCCTCCTTCCTCATTCCTTCTATCGCTTGAAGAGCGAGTCGAGGGCGCCGAAGCTTTTCATCGGCGCGCTTTTTTTGGCGGAGACGACAGGCATGGGCGCGGCGGGTTTGGGGGGCGGCGAAGAGGGAGCGGGCGTTTTTCCGAGAGCGGCGAGGAGGCGGTCGAGTTTGACGCTTGAAACGGGGTCGGCGGTGCCGAGTTCTTGCGCGAAGAGGCTCACGCGGAACTCCTCGACGAGCCAGCGGAACGCTTGCGCCTCGGGGCGCGGGTTGGCGGCGCAGGTTTGCGCGGCGGCGGCGTAGGGGGCGAGTTGCCGGGCGCGCTCGGCATCCTTCGCCGGGTTTTGTTTGTGGCGCTCGGCGCGCAGGCGCATTGCCTTCAGATAGCGCGGAAAATGCGCGAGGCGTTCGAGCGTGATTTCGGAATCGCGAAGAAAGTTTTCCGAGACGAGCGTCGTGACATCGCGCGCAAGCGTGGCGTGCGCGCCGGGGAGGATTTGGAGCGCCAGGCGGGCGGTGAGGATTTCGCGCAGAAGCGCGGTGAGACGCGGAATGATCGTGCGCACGTCGTGCGTGGCCTGCGTCGCGGCGGCGGCGAAAGCCGACGCGGTAAGCGGGCGGACGCGCGCGGGATCGCAGATGTGGCGGCGGAGGAGCGCGAAGGTATCGGCTTGGAGCTTTTCGAAGGGGAGGAACGGTGCCGCGAGCGTGGCGAGTTCGCGGAGGGATTTGGCAAGGTCGCGCTCCGTCCATGCGAGCTCGTATTTGAGATGGAGTTCGAGAAGGCGCGCGAGGCCGGAGCGGGTCGCCTCCCGCGCCGCCTCCGGCGTGCGAAAGAGGCGGAGCGCAACCAAAGTGGATGCGGACGTGCCGGCCGCCTGATTTGTTTTATTGCGGGAAGCGGCGGGGACGTCCGGTTCCACTTTGGTCAATCCCGGATAGGCCTCGGCGGGGACGCCTGCGAGGTCGCCGATGACGATGCGGTCGGGGATGTCGCCGAACGTCCAGGTTTCGGCAGGCGGTTTTTCGTGTCGCTGGCGGGCGCGCTTCCACATGGCGGGATCGTCGCGCGAGACGGCGGCGCTGACCTCGCGCGTGCGGCTGGCGAGGGCGGCGTGGATTTCGTCGAGCTCGCGGCTGGCGCAGATTTCTTCGCCGTCGTCGTCGAGCACGCGGACACGAACGCGGAGGTGGTCGGGCGGTTTTTTTTGGGTGAAAACCGAAGGCGGAATCTGGATTTGGAAACGCTCCGCGATTTGCGCGGCGAGGGCTTCGGCGATGGTTTCGCGGCGTCCGGTGAGACGGTCGCGCGAGACGATTTGGGCGGCGAGCGATTTTGCGGTTTCGGCGAGGGGCATGAACGCGCGGCGGAGCTCCTTCGGGACGGCGCGTAGGTGGTGCTCGACCTTGGCTTCCAAGTGGCCGGGCACGGCCCAATCGAGCGCGGCGGGCGTGAGCGTTTCGGCTTCGCGGACGTTGACCTGGATGGTCACGCCGTCGTCGGCCTGGCCGGGCTTGTAGGCGTAGGAGAGCGGGAGCGCGCGGTTTTCGAGCGGCACGTTTTCGGGGTAGGCGAGGGTGTCGTGCTGGAACTCGTCGGGCGTGCGCAAATCCTCGATCTGCATTTCGAGAAAATGCGGCTCGCGCGGTTTGCGTTCGCGCACGAGGGCGACGAGGTCGGCGACCGAGGAGACGGAGGGATCGGGTGGCACGGGTGTCCCGCCCGTGTGTTTGAGTTGCGATGCGTTTGGCATGGGCGAGTCGCCCATGCTACCCGATCCCACGGGCGGGTCGTCCGTGCGACCCGATCCCGGCATGTCGTTTAATCCGAGGCGCCCGGCGTAGAAGCGATAGACGCCCTCGTCGAGGTTCATGTAGCGGCTGTCGCGCGCGCGGGTGAGGAGATCCTCGACTTTTTCGCGGATGGCGCGGTTGTGGATGAGGTAGTCAAGCGGCCAGGTGACGGTGTCGTTGACGAGGGCCTCGCGGATGAAAATCTCGGTGGCGTGGCGCGGGTTGACTTTCCCGTAGCTGACGGCGCGGGCTTCGAGTTCGAGGCCGTAGAGGCGCGTGCGCTGCTTGACGAGGACGCGGCCTTTTGCCTCGTCCCAGAACGGCTCGCTGTGTGTGCGCTTGAGGAGGTGCGCGCCGAGTTCGATCACCCATTGCGGGTCGATGCGGGCGCAGGTGCGCGCGTAGAGGCGCGAGGTTTCCATGATCTCGGCGGCAACGATGGCGGCGGGGGACTTGGTATTTTTTTTCGCAGGGGCGTCGTTTTTCTTTTTGGGTTCGTCGCGGCTGAAAAGCACGGAGCCGGGGAAGATGGCGACGCGGCGGTCGTGCGCGGCCTTGTAACCGCCGTTTTCGTCGTCGCGGAGGGCGATGTTGCCGAGGAGGCCGGAGAGGATGCAGCGGTGGATGGCGCGGTAGGCGGGCGTGCCGTAGTGGAGAGGGATGGAATTTTCGATTTTCGATTTTTGATTTTCGATTGGGCGCTGCCGCGCCGTGGAAGCAGCCGTAGAAGTAGAAGCGACGGTCTCCGTCGCTTGGAGGATTGAAGAGCGGTTGGCGCGCGCGATGCTGCTTTTTCCTTCGCGGTCTTCGAGGGTTTCGGTGAGCTGGGCGTGGATGTCGCGCCATTCGCGCATGCGCGTGTAGCTGAGAAAATGGTCGCGGCAGAACTTGCGGAGTTTCGACTGGGACATCGTCTCGAACTCGTCGTGAAAGGTTTCCCAGATGTTGAGGAGCGTGAGAAAGTCGGAGTCGGCGTGCGCGAAACGGCGATGCGCGGCGTCGGCCTGCGCCTGTTTTTCGAGGGGGCGTTCGCGCGGGTCTTGGATGGAGAGCCCGGCGGCGATGATGGCGACTTCGCGCACGCATTTTTCCTTGCGCGCTTCGAGAATCATGCGGCCCACGGTCGGATCGACGGGAAGGCGCGCGAGCTCGCGGCCCACGGAGGTGAGGTAATGAAGGTAGGGCGAAGCCTCCGGCTGAGCCGTTTGGCGGGAAGGGGAGGGCAGGTGCTGCGGCTCACCCGGAGGGTTCGCCCTACCTTCCAGCGCGCCGAGCTCTTCGAGGAGGGCGTAGCCCGCGCGGATGGATTTCGCGGCGGGCATGTTGATGAAGGGGAAACGCTCGATGTCGCCGAGGCCGAAGGCCTTCATCCGGAGGATGACGTCGGCGAGGTTGGCGCGCTGGATTTCGGGCTGCGTGAAGCGGGGGCGCTCGTTGTAGTCCTTTTCTGAATACAGGCGGATGCAGACGCCCTCGGCGACGCGTCCGCAGCGGCCCTTGCGCTGGTCGGCGCTCGACTGGGCGATCTCCTCGATGGGCAGGCGGCGTGTGCGCGCTTGCGGGGCGTAGCGACTGACGCGGGCCAGGCCGGTGTCCACGACGAAGCGGATGCCGGGGATGGTGAGCGAGGTCTCGGCGATGTTGGTCGAGATGACGATTTTGCGGCGTTGCGTCGGGGCGAAGACGCGCTGCTGCTCGCTGTTGGAAAGGCGTCCGAAGAGGGGGACGATTTCGCAGTTTTTGAGGCGCGAGGATTTGCCGCGGCCTTCCAAGAGGTCGGTGGCTTCGCGGATGTCGCGCTCGGCGGGCATGAAGACGAGGATGTCGCCGGTGTCGCTTTCGCGGGTGATGCGTTCCACGGCCTCGACCGCGCCGTCGATGTAGTGCAGTGCCTCGGCTTTTGCGTTTTTGTCGTCCTCGTCGCTGGAGGCGTCGGAGCCGAAGTCGTCGAGCGGGGCATAAACGACCTCGACCGGGTAGGCGCGTCCGGAGACCTCGATGACGGGGGCGTTGTCGAAGGCTTTTGAAAACATCTCCGTGTCGATGGTGGCGGAGGTGACGATGATTTTGAGCTCGGGGCGCTTGAAGCGGAGGTTGCGCAGGTGGCCGAGGAGGACGGCGATGTTGAGGGAGCGGTCGTGCGCCTCGTCGAGGATGATGGTGTCGTAGGCGCGGAGCATGGGGTCGCTTTGCACCTCGGCGAGGAGCATGCCGTCGGTCATGAACTTGATGACAGTGGCGCGGGATGTTTTGTCGTCGAAACGGATTTTGCAGCCGACTTCACGGCCCCAATCGACGTTGAGCTCCTCGGCGACGCGGCGCGAGATGGAGAGCGCGGCGACGCGGCGGGGCTGGGTGCAGGCGATCTGGCCGCGCGCGCCGCGTCCGGCGGCGAGGCACATTTTTGGGATTTGCGTGGTTTTGCCGGAACCGGTTTCGCCGGCGAGGATGACAACCTGGTTTTGCGCGATGGCGGCGACGATCTCGTCGGCGCGCGCGCTGATGGGCAGTTCCGGCGGGAACTCCAGCCGAAACGGGAAAGGCGCGGGCGGCGCTTTCGGCGTTTGCCAGGGATCTGTCGGATTGTCGGTCACGGTTGTGCGGTTCAACTTGTCATTGTCTGTGAAAAAGGCACATCAGAACGACTCTTTTGCCGAAATCCACACGGTTTTTCGGACGCGCCACTCACTTTTTTCTTCGCACATAAATGCCAGCCAAGCCTCCGCCCATTCCCGAACTCGTTTACGGACGCGTTATGCTCGTCGGAAAAGTCGACGGGTATGTGATTCTTTTGTCAGCCGGGTTGCTGGCTCTTTTTTTTGCGCCAACCGGTTTTTGGATTTTCACGGTTGCGGCCTGCCTCGCGGCGGGCACGGGCGCGATGGAGGTGCATGGTTCGCGTTTGCTCGGGCAGGGAGATGAAAGCGGGATGAACTGGCTGGTGCGGGCGCAACTGCTGCTGATGCTGGTCGCGCTGGGGTTCGTGGCCTATTATTATAACAATTTCAACGAGGCGTATTTCAGAGGGCTGATCCCCGAAATGCGCAAACTGGCCGCCGAAACCTATCCGCGCTACGGGCTGCCCGATCCGTATGAGAAGACGAGCGATGCGGATATCCTGATATTAATGCGGATGAGCATCAATACGCTGCTTGTGGTGCTCGCGATGGTGTCGTGCGTGTATCAGGGCCTGATGGCGCGCTATTACCACAAGCGCCGCGCGGCGGTCGCGCAGGCGATTGATAGGATGTATGAAAAGAACGACGCCTAACGGGCGTCGTTCTGGAATATGGCCTCCATTCATTTCAGGCAGGCCGTGTCCTCTGCTATTCTGCAGGGTGTTGGTAATATAAATCTTTGTTAGAACTTATATTGGATGCCCGCGTATAGCTGGCGTCCGGCGGTATAAACGCCGCCGGTGGCGGACAGGCTGGTGTTCACGTGGTCATGGCGGTTCAGGACGTTTGTCATGCGCAACTGCAACGTGAGCGTGCCGGCGCGGATTTTCACGACATCAAAGTCCAGTGACATGTCCCAGAAGAGAATGTTGTCGTATTTTCTTTGGGTGTAATAATAAACAGCCCGCGCCTGGTTGGTCGGAATGCTGCTCGCATACGCGCCCCCCTGGCTGGCGTCCCGTCCGTCATTCAAAATATAGTATTTATTGTAGTTGGGATCGGTGGTCGGCAGAGTCGGGTCCTTGCTTGTTTGCGCCAGGCCGTCGCCGCCTTTTTCAAAGCGGAATGTGTTATACAGGCGGACACGCCCGCTCCAAAAACTCGCCAGATCGGAAAATGTGACGACCAGCGGCGTGCTGAAATTGGTCGCCGGCAGGTTGTCGGCGGGCGTGATTTCGCCCTTGTATATTACATAGTAGGGCGTGAAGTTGCCGCCTTCGTTTTCCTCCATCGTGTAGTCTTCGCGGGAGTTGCTGTCGGTTTTTGAGCTGGTGAGCGAAAGCAGCAGTTTGTGCTGGCCGGCCCAGCCGAGGTCGCGCGTTTTCTTTTCGATTTCAAAGGTGACGCCCTTGTAATCCGCTCTTCCCGAGTTCAGGTATTCCCGGGTGAAACCGGGCGAGCCGGGCTTGGTGCGGATTATGTCGCGGTGCTCGCGGATGCTGCCGTCGAGACGGAATACAAAGCCCTTCCATACTGTGGACGCACCGAGGTTGAACGCGTTGGCGTGGGGCGGCTTCAGGTTGCCCGTATTGTAGGGCAGGGAGGTGACCTCTTGATAGGTTTCCCATTCCGCGTCGTAATTCGCGCGCCTTTGCCTTACCTGTGTCCGGTTGTTGAAGAGGGCATATTTGAAGGAAGTCACCGCGCTTTGCGTATAGCGGGCGGCGCCGGCGAATATATTTAACGAGCCGTTGTTCAAAACATCAGCGTTGAGGAGGAGGCGTGGCGACCATGCGGTCGTGCCCAGGAATGTCTCATGGTCAACGCGGATGCCGGCGGTCGCGGTGAAGCGCTCGACTTTGATTTTGTCTTCCAGGTAGGCGGTAATTTGCGTCTGACTGACCGTCTTGTTCGACGCCCCGTAATAGACGAGATAATTCAGCCATTGCTCGCCGGTGATGACGCCGTTCTCCTTGTCCCCGGTGGCGTTGGGGTTCATGCGATTCGTCCCGGCCGGACTGTTGGAGGCGAGCCATAAAAACGAGAGGGAGTCCTCGGTTTCGCGCTGCATGCGCGCGGATGAAAACTGGACGCCGGTTGTGACGTTATTTCTTAAATATTTTGGGCCGAACTCCACAAACGCGAGTTTTGCGTTTGCCGCGAATGTCTTTTGGTGCTGCTCAAAATCGCCATTATTGCCCTCGGAGGCGGTCGAACTGGAGCCGCCCCAGTTGGCATAGGCATTGGTGGCGCTATTTGCCCATGAGAACTGTCTGTTTGTGGCGGTGTCGCGGGAGGCGTCGCTGTTTCGGTATGAAAAATCGCCGGAAAGCGTGGCGAATGGCATCTTTTTTTCGGCTTCGAGCATCACCTGCCAGCCGCCGCCCTTGCTGGTGGCCAGGCTGTCCTTTCGGGAAGATGCGGCCCGCCATTCGCGCTCGTAGGGCGCGTAAGTGGTGGTGAGCGCCGCGTGGAAACCGTCGAGGCCGTGGGTGGAAAGTTTCGCGAGAAGATTGCGGTTGATGGAATGATTTTTGAATTTGTTCGAGGGCGTGAGCGAGTCCCATACGGGCACGGTCGAGCGAACTTCCGAATATGAAAGAAGTCCGGCGATGTTTTTCGTGAGCGGGCCTTCGGCACTCGCGGAGAAAGAGTATTTCTCAAAGAGGGGCTGGTGAGTGTTGGTGTTCGTCGTGCGGTCGGGATCCGTGCCCTCCGTGAATTTCTGGCTGGTCCACGAGTCGCGTGTATAGTTTCCAAAATTCAGCGAGGCATGAAAACCGTCGGTTTTCGGATCGCGGATTTTGGCGTCGAAAACGCCTCCGGTAAAACCGCCGTATTCAACGGGGACATTGTTGGTATATATGACAACAGAACCAATCAGGTCGGGATTAACAAAGATGGCTTGCGCCTCGCCCATGGGAGAGGAGTTTGGAGCGATGTTTGTATCGAGGAAACCGCCTTGCCCGAGGTAATTGTTATTGCTGACGCCGTTTATCATGAAGTTGTTGGCATAATAACTGCCGCCGAGGATCGAAAAACGGGGCGGAGTGATTTCGCCGCCGAGCTCGCTGTTGCGGGAATTGAGGTCGAATTGCACATTGGAATGCGGGCGCAGCACTTCTTCAATGGCGCCGGTGGTCGATGGCGTGATCTCTATTCTGTCGCGCTCGACGGTGAATGTGCCGGGTTGCTCGGCTTTGGCCTCAACAGTGATGGAGATGACTTCTTTGCCAGTTGCATTGGTCACTGAGGCGGACGCGGGTTGCTGCGCGAGCATGGATGCGGGCGCGGCGAGCAGGGAGAGCGCGACCACAGCGGTCGCGGTGGATATTATAATGCGGTGATTGAGGCGCAGTCTCAATTGAAGTTTGCGGTTTATTACTGTGTTCATGGTGGGAAAAATCAGACGGGGCGGATTTATATTATTCCGAACGCGGGAGCAGGAGGGCCGGGATAAAGGCGCAGAGACCGCAGAGAGCGATGGCGGCCAGTTCGGGGATGTGGGTCATGAGTTGTGATTGGGCAGGCTGGAAGCCTGCGCTACGGCGCTTCGCGTTTTGGCTGGGCGTTGTTGTGCCGGGGATATCGAGTGGCTGTGCGTTTTTGCGGGAGCGCCGGACTAATATATATAGGTATATTATGAAAAATACGGCGTTGAGCGCGAGCGCGACGAGGCTGCCGTATTTGCCGTGGAAATTATAATATGATGAACTGTTGTCGTGCAGCCACCAGCTGACGGGGAAAAGAATCGCGGCGATTTTTGAGGCGGGTTTTTGGCCGGGAGCAGGGCGGGTTTCCTCGTGGCGGTCGAGGACATCGTAGTTTTTGTCGAAGGCGATGGCTTCGAGTTTGTCTTCGCTTTGCACGATGAGGAGGCGCGAAAGGAGGTTGGCGCGAAGGCTGAGGGATGCGGTCGCGGGGGAGTAGGTTGTCGTGGGGAGCTTGATAAGACGGTGGTCCTTGCCGGTCGCGAGCCAGGGGTGTCCATCGGTGTCGATGATGAGGGCGCGGAGCTCGCGGGTCTCGACTTCGTTGACGATGATGTGCTGCGGACGGAGGGCGCGCCAGGCGGCGGGATCGGCGGCGATGTCGGCGATGCGTACGAGGATGGGAGTGCCGAGGGCTTGGCGGAGCAGGAAGGTCTGGCCTTCGCTGTCGGTGAGGTAAATGCCTTCGTCGTAGGGTTTGCGCGGGCTGGGATTGGAGCCGAGGGCGGTGACGGGGAAGACGAACTTCGCGCTGGCGAATGCCTCGGTGTAGAGCGCGCTTTTTGGGGCGAGGATGGAATTGTTTTTTGGATCGAGGAATTCGATGCGGCCATCGTCGCGGATGCGCATGTAATCGGGGGGCACTTCGAGGCGGGCGCGTCCGCTGGCGGTTTCAAAGACGGTGAGGAGAGGAACGGAAGGCGCGTCGAGTTCGTCGGGGCGCAGACGGACGCTCCACATTGCGCGGCGTATGGCGGAGGCTGTGAGTGAGACGCCGTTGATTTGCCTCGGCATGGTGCCGTTTTTTTCGAGCTGTGCGTAATAGGTGAGCGGGAGCATTTGCTCGAAGGCGTCGCGCTCGTAGGCGCGGCCTGCGGTGTCGGTGTAACGGATGGTGACGTCGCGGGTGGTGGGATTGAAATCGTAGCGCGTAAAGAGGAAGCCGTGCCCGGTATCGCTATATTGGACGAAGGGGCCGCGTTCGCGAGTTGCCGTGAGAATATGCCACGCGATGGGGAGATAATAGGCGAGCAGAAGCGTGGCCGAGAGGAGGAGGAAAATGCGGGCGGCGTGTTTCATCGGACGAGTCCTTTCCGGAAGCGGTGGCTCGAATAAAGCGGGAGGAGAACGAGCGCGAACGCCCAGAGCGCGATGGGCACGAGAATGCGTTCGTAACTGTCGAAAGCGTTTTCCATCATGCACAGGCGCAGGCCGCCGGCGGCGAGAAGGAGATGGAGGACGCGGTGGCGCCAGTTGGTTTCAAGGAGGATGGCGGCGACCGCGAAGTAAGCGCCGTAACCGGCGAAAACGGGAGGCGCGATGACGGTGACGAGGTTGTGGAGATATTCGGCGGGAAAATAATGCGCGCTTGCGATGGCGAAGAGAAGGAGCGCTGGAAAAAGGGCGAGGGTGAGGAGCGCGGCTCCGGCGAGGAGGTGGATGGCGACGGCGCGGGTTTCGCCGAGCGGGAGGTGCAGGACGAGGCGGATGCGGTGCGACTGGACCTCGGGGAGAAATTGCAGGAAGCCGAGCGCGATGCCGAGGACGAGCGGGGCGTATTGCCAGGCGCGGAAGAAGAGCCACGCCTTTGTGATCCAGGCGTTCCAGACGGCGAGCGGCTCGTTGATCGCATAAACGTAGCGGAGTTTGAAAAAGAGAAAGAGCGCGAACGCCGTGCTGGCGACGAGCATGAGCGTCCACCAGAGGCGGAGCTTTATCCATTCTTTATAAAAAAGGGAGAGGGTCATTGTTTTTGGCCGCCAGCGGGCGCAGGTTTCGCATCTGTGGTTGTTGCTTCTAATATTTTCCCGTGAGGGCGATGAAGGTGTCCTCGAGGGTTGACGGCTCGGCGCGGAGGTCTTCCGCTGGGATGCTTTTGGCGGCGAGCCAGGCGCGGGCGGCCTGTTCATCGAGGAAGCCGTGGAGGGCGGATTGTTTTTCGCCGCGTTCGAGGTGGATATTGGCCGGCTCGTCGTGCAGGTCGGCGACGGCGGGCGTGGTTGCGAATGTATATTTGTGGAAATCGGCGCGGAGGCGGGCTGTCTCGGTGTTTATCAAAACCCGGCCGCGTTGATAGATTATGCAATCGTCGATGAGGTCTTCGAGGTCCTGTATGATATGCGAGGTGAGGAGGATGCTGCGCCTGCCGTCGGCGGCGTAGTCGCGAATGACCTCGATGAAGAGGCGGCGGTAGCCGGGATCGAGGCCCATGGAGTAGTCGTCGAAGATTATGAGGTCGGGATTTTGCGCGAGGATGAGGCCGAGGGCGACTTGCGAGCGCTGGCCGCAGGACATGGTGGCGATGCGCTGCCTTGGCGTGATGTCGAGCTTGGACATCAGATGATAATAGATCGCGGGATTCCAGTTGGGATAGAAGCGCGAATAGAATTTTTCGATTTGGTGTATATTAAAGAAGCCGTATTGGATATGCCCCTCGATGAGGTAGCCGATGCGGGCCTTGGCGCGCGGGGTGAGCTGGTGGGAATCCTCGCCGAGGAGAAGGCAGCGGCCGGAGCGCGGGGTGAGGAAGGAGTTGAGGATGTTTATTGTCGTTGTTTTGCCGGCCCCGTTGCGCCCGAGGAGACCGCAGATGCGTCCGGGGCGAAGCGTCCACGACACGTCGAGCAGGGCCGGTTTGGAGCCGTAGTAGTGCGTGAGATGATCACATTCGATGACGGGTTGGTTCGACATTTGTTATAAGCTGAAATAAACGATGATGGCGGGGATGATGATGCCGAGGGCGGTAAAGACGCCGCCGCGGCGGGTGATGCCTTGCCTGCCGCGCGAAAGGAAAATGCCGGTGACCGCGATGACGAGAAGTGCGATGGCGAAGGCGTCGGCGAACCAGAGCCAGGCGCGTCCGGGATTCAGGTGGAGTTTGTTGAAGGTGGCGAGGATCGGACGCCGGCGGAGGATTTCCATGTCGAGCACGCCGGTCTGGCGGTCGAGCGTGGCGGTGCCGTTCTCGACAAAAATGCGGATGTGCCGGTCATCGGGCGCGTAGTGTTTTTTATAGCGCGCTTCAACCTTGGCGTCGGAGAGCAGCGCGAGGGCCGTGTCCTTGGTGAAAGGCGTCTGCGAAGCGAGTCCGGCGGGCGCGGCATGGGTGCGTTTTTCAACGCTGTAATTGGGGTTCCAGTCGGCGCGGTGATTCACGGCGAGGCCCGAGATGGCGTATATGACCGTGGCGCCGAAAAAGAAGAATCCGAAGTCGCGATGAAGGGCGCGGAAGACAATGCGCCAGCGGGGAGGGCGTTGCGGGACGGGCGCGGGTTGGGATGGCGTGGTGTTCAATGGCAATGAGGCGGCGAAGGGTTTCCGAACCAGGGAGCGCACGGATGCGGGCTTCGGTTTTTTGCATCAAACCGTGGCGGGCCGCGCCAATCCGTGCCGGTCGTGGTTAATGTTATTCGACCTTTTTCCAGGACTGGCCTTCGAAGCTGTAGGAGACGAGGTAGCCTCTTTTGCTCTTGGCGAGGAGTTCGCGGTGCTTGGCGATGCGGGCGAGCTGGGCTTCCTTGGCCTTGGCGAGTTTTGCGGGATCGGCGGGTTTTTGCTTGTCGGGGCAGTTGGCGCAATCGTCGCCGCCTTTGCCGTGGTCGTGTTCGTGGGCATGATTGTGGGCCTCGGCTTTTTGGGGGTTCTTGATGGCGGATTCCTGCTCGTCGAGATCGGCGGCGGTAATGCGTTTTTCGTGGAGAACGCCGGTGATGCGGAGGGTGTCGCCTTTGAGCTCGGGCGAGAATCTGGGCATGCCTTTACCTTGGGTGATGAGAAGGGTGGTTCTGGAGGCGCCGTCGGCGTTGACGAGTTGCGCTTTGCAGCCCATGTGCGGGCAGACCCATGTGGCCATGCCTTCGATGGTGATCGGTTTTCCAAGGTTGGCGTCGGCGGTGGAAACGAGGCCGGTGATTGTGAGCGGCTGGGTGTCGGTTTGGGCCTTGAGCGGCATTGAGATCAGAGCCAGCGCGAACGTGGCGGCGAGGGTGAGGAGGCGGATGGTGGTTTGCATGGTTGTGGAAGTCGAAATTGTGCCAGCTTGTATTTTTTTATCGCAAAGAAGCGCATTTGTGGTGCTAATAGGAATCGATCTCAATATCAAAATTATCGAGACTCTGTTTCGTATTTCTTTATTTGTTGTTCATAATGATCTTAAAACATGGAAAAATTCTTGTTCCTGATGGGACTCGTTCGCATTTGGGCGAGCACGTGATTTCCATGGACGCTCGCGTGGCGGGTGTTTTTCCGAGCGAAAAGGGGAAAGTGAGGAGTGATTTTGGGACTGCCGGAATTCCGGCGGGACGGGTTTGGAATGACGCCGGATGGCTGCGTGCGGCGGGAGTTTTTGCGCGGAGGATTTTTGAACGATGGGCGCTCCGTCGCGAGGATCGGGCAGAGGGCACGGAGTTTTTTGCGGCGGCGCGGCACAAGCCGTTCTGGCGGGTTTGGATCAGGCGATATGCGCTCGCGTTTGTGATCACGGCGGGATTGCACGCGGCGCTTTTCATGATTCCTGCCGGGACATCGTCGCGCGGGGGCGGCGCGGGTGAAAAATCAGCGGCGGCGGATAATCGCGCGTTTATTTTGATCGAGGCGGCGGGGATGGATGCTCATGCGTCCGTGCAATCACAGGGAGCAAGCGCGGCGGGTGGTGAAAGCGCGGAGGTGCTTTCGGCGGACGAGGTCGCGGCTGTCGCGGCGGAAATGATTGCCGGGGAGCTGGCGGTTTTGAAATCGGACTCGTTTGCGTGGATGTCGGCGGACGGGCGCATGTCGCTGGCGGACGCGGGGGGCGGCTTCGACATACTCGGGGGAATGCGGCTTGCGGCGGGCAGCGGCATCGGAAGCGGTTTTGGGGAGGGCGGTTTTTCGTTTGGAAGGATGAACGGCGCAGGCATCGCGGGCGGCGGCGGGCGCATGGTTTCGGCGACGTTCATGCCGGAGCCGGCTTATCCGGAGACGGCGCGACGCGAGCGGCGCGAGGGCGTGGTGGAGCTGGCGGTTGACATCAATGCATTCGGGCGCGCGAGTGCGGTCGAGGTTGCGAAGAGTTCGGGGCATGAGGATTTGGACGCGATGGCGCGGACGACGGTTTTGCGTCAGTGGCGTTTTGTCCGCAACGCGCCGGATGACGCGCGGCATTGCGTGGTGATCATCACGTTTAATCTGCGAAAGGGATAGACGGTAGAAGTGTGAAGGGTGAAAGGTGAAGAGTGAAAAATAAGAGAGAAGGCGGAAAAATTGAGAGCAGAGGGCTGAGGATCGGGGGGCTGAATTCCTAATTCTTAATTCCTACTTTCTACTTTTTCCGCCGGCAGGTTTTTGGCGATGTCGTCGGCGAGGGCGCTGATGGATTGGGCGAGCAGCGAGGCGAGGGCGGAGAAATCCTTGCCGTCCCATTGGGCGGGCGGGGCGGCGAAGGTGCGTCTCACAGCGGGGGCGCCGGGGATTGTGATTTCGTATTCGGCAGAGAAGCGGACCGCGGGGCTGCCGCCGCCGGAGGGGATCACGCCTTCGCACTCGACAATACGGATGCTGAGATCGCAATCGCGTGCGGAGCGGGCGGGAAGGCGCGCGATGCCGGAGACGGAGCCGGTGGCGGTCAGGCGTTCGGAAACGATGCGGATGACGCCGTCTTCGAGCGTCTCGGCCCAGCGCGCGAATTCGTGATAGACGATTTCGTTTGCGCCACGGCGGATCACGATGTTTTTGCGGGCGTGCAGATACGCGGGCAGGTCGATGGGGCGGATGGCGACGGCCGGTTTGCCCTTTGAAATTTCGCGCGCGACGGCGGCGGGTGTTTGTTCTGGCGCGAGGGCGAGGACGTAGTGGCGCGTGGCATCGGCCTTGGGCTCGGGGACGAGGGAGCATCCGGGGAGGCAGAGGACGGCGGTCAGAAGCGAGAGGACGGTGAAGTGTGTGGTTTTCATTTTTTTTGAAGCGAGGGTGGCTCAGGGTTGTTTTTGCCGGAGATGAGCGCGGAGGGATTGCGTTCGAGGTAGTCGATGAGGTTTTGGAGGGAGGCGGCTGCCTCGGTGATTTGCCGGAGGGCACGACTGGCTTCCTCGCCGAGGCTGTCCTGGGCGCTTACGAAATTGCGGGCGGCGTCGGCGGCCTGCCCGAGTTTGTTGAGCGAGACCTGCGCGTCGGCGAGCACAGTGTCGAGGCGGCCGCCGAGCGGCGCGATGGATTTGTCGAGCCGGGCGAGGGCGCGGCGCATCTCGGAGATGGCGGCGCCGAGGTCGGCGAACATCCGGCGGATTTCGGCGGATTCGGCGAGATCGGCGACGGATTTGCCGGCGCGGAGGAATTGGGTGTTGAGCGCGGCGAGGTCGAGGTTGTTGACCTGCAGGCGGGCGTCCTTGAGAAGGCCGCGGAGTTCGTTGGAGAGTTCCGGGAGGTTCATGCGCTTAACATCGGCGAGGACTTCGGTGATGTTGGCTTGGAGCGCGGCGAGTGAGGAGGGCATGGCGGGGACGACGAGATAGCCCTTGTCGTTGGCCATGGCGGCGAGGGGGCTGGCGCGTCCGGTGGATTCGCGCGGATCCTGGAAATCGAGTTCGACGTAGAGCATTCCGGTGGCGAGTCCGAGGATGCCGAGCTCGGCGCGGAGGCCGTGAGCGACCATCGAGTCGAGGCGCTGGCGGTCGCTGACATCGAGGAGGCCGCCTTTGTTATCGACTATGATGTTGCGGCTGAATTCGCAGACGACGGCGACGACGGAGTCGTTGGTGGCTTCATCATAGACGACGTTCATGTCAACGACGCGTCCGACGCGCACGCCGCGGAGTTTGACGGGGGAGCCGAGGTCGAGGCCGTGCGTGGATTCATCGAAATAGACAACGAAGCGCTGCGGCTTCGAGAAGAAGTTGATGCCGCCGAAGGTCATGATGCCGATGATGGCGATGACGAGGGCGCCGAGGACGAATATGCCGACCATGGTCGGGCTGACTCTTGTTCTCATAAGGTGCGGGATTTCAGGCGGGTGGTTTTTCGGCGGCCGGCGATGCGCAGTCGGCGCGCTGGAGGAAGTCGCGCACGCGCGGATCGGGGCTGTTGTGGACGAGCTGGCGCGGATGGCCGTCGGCGATGGCGCCCCTGGCGTCGCGGTCGAGCATGATGATGCGGTCGGCGATGCCGTGGATGCTTTCGAGTTCGTGCGAGACGATAACGAGCGTGGCGCCGAGGTTTTCGCGGACCGAGAGGAGGAGGCCGTCGAGGTTGCGCGAGGTGACGGGATCGAGGCCGGCGGAGGGTTCGTCGAGGAAGATGATTTGCGGGTCGAGGGCGAGGGCCCGGGCGAGGCCGGCGCGCTTTTTCATGCCGCCGCTGATCTCGGCGGGGTAGTAGTCCTCGAAGCCGCTGAGCCCGACCTGGGCGAGCTTGTGGGCGACGACGAGTTCGCGTTCGGGCCTGGTGAGCGCGGTGTATTCCTCAAGCGGCAGGGCGACGTTTTCGCGGAGCGTGAGCGAACTCCAGAGGGCGGCGCTTTGGTAGAGCACGCCGAAGGTTTTCATGATTTCGCGGCGGCGGGCGGCGGGGGCGCCGGTGAAATCCTCCCCGAAATAGCCGACGCGGCCCCCGGCGGGCTGGTGGAGGCCGATCATGTGCTTGAGAAGGGTGCTTTTGCCGCAGCCGGAGCCGCCGACGATGAAGAAAATCTGGCCGCGCGGGACGCTGAAGCTGATGTTGTCGAGCACGACGCGCCCGTCGTAGGCGCAGCGGAGGCCTTCGACGGCGATGGCGGCGGGGGGCGTTGTCGCGTTTGTATTCATTTTCAGGATACGTCACCAGCCGAGGATGTTGAAGACGACCGCGTAAACGGCGCATGCCACGATGATGTAGAGCATGGCGCTGACGACGGCGGAGGTGGCGGCGTTGCCCACGCCGGCCGAGTCGCGCTGCGCCTGGAGGCCGCGCAGGCAGCCGGCGAGGCCGACGATGACGCCGTAGGTGGCGGCCTTGATGAGGCCGGTGGTGATGTCGGAGAGGTCGAGGATGGATTGCATCTCGATCCAGTAGGCGGAGACGGGGATTTTGAGAAGGAGCGCGCCGACGGTCATGCCGCCGATGTTGCCGAGCGCGTTTGAGTAGAGGGAAAGAAGCGGCATCATGATGGCGAGCGCGACGAGCCGCGGGATGACGAGGAAATCCACGGGGCGGATGCCGAGGGTGACGAGGGCGTCGATTTCCTCACCGGCTTTCATGTTGGCAATCTGCGCGGCGAAGGCGCCGCCGGTGCGCCCGGCGATGACGATGCCGGTCATCATGGCGCCCATCTCGCGCACCATGATGAGCCCGACGAGGTCGGCGATGAAGATGTCGCCTCCATATTGGCGGAGGACGACGGCGCCGATGTAGGCGAGGATGACGCCGACGAGGAAGCTGATGAGGCCGACGATCGGCAGCGCCATGGCTCCGCAGCGTTGCATTTCATGGAGGCAATCGCGCCAGCGAAACCGGCGCGGGCGGCGGAGGAGATAAAGGGCGCTGATGACGCATTCGCCGACGAATTGGGTGAATTGTTTGCCTTGCTGCCAGGCGGAGGCGGTGGCGAGCCCGGCGGAGGCGAGGATGTTGGGCCGGCGCTGCGTATCGATGGGGCGGACGCGGGCGGCGCGCATTCCGGCGAGGAGGCGGCGGATGTTGGCGGGGAGCGCGCTTTCGTCGAATGCGATTTCGTTTTGCGCGCACCAGTTGCCCGCCTCCCGGAGGAAGAGGATGAGGGAGGTGTCCCAATGCCGGAGTTGCGAAACGTCGGGACGGAGCGCGGGCGTGAGCGAGACGAGGGCGGCGAGGCTTGCGGTGTCGAAGGCCGCCCACTCGGGCGTGTCGGTGGTGATGCGCCACGAGCCGGCGAGCTCCAAGCGGACGGCGTCCTGCTCCGGGACGGCGCGCGCCTGCGCTGCGGTTGTGATTGTCGTGGCGGATGTGCTCATGCGCGCAATCGGTCTAACGTAATTGGAAAGAATCGAAATACAAAATTGTCGCGGGCGAACTTTTGAAACGGCGTTTGAGCGGCCGGAATCATTTTCCTCTGTTCGCGGACGCGCGGGTTGTCAATGATCGGCGGGGCATGATGCGTTTTCACACCATATTTTTCGATTTGGATGGCACGCTGCTGGATCATTTTGAGGCGATCCACAGGGCGCATTGTCATACGCGCCGGCACTTCGGGCTGCGCGAGCCGTCGATGGACGACGTGCATCGCGCGGTGGGCGCGGGCGTGGATGTGGCGGTGGCGCGGATTTTCGCACACGACAGATCCGACCTCGTGCCGCAGGCCCTGCCGGTCTACAAGGCGTTTTGGGATGAAAACATGCTCGACGGCGTGCGCCTGCTGCCGGGCGCCCGGGAGCTGCTCGTGGAATTGAATCACAGGGGCGTTTGCTGCGCGGTGCTGACGAACAAGCACGGCCCGTCGTCGCGCAAGGTCTGCGAGCATCTGGGCGTGTCGCATTTGCTGGACGGGATTTTCGGCGCGACGGACACGCCGTGGCTCAAGCCGCACAACGAATTCACCATGCACGCGCTCAATGCGCTCGGAAAACGCGATGACGCCGCGCGCGCGGGCAGGCCCGGCGGCGTGCCCGGCGTGTGCCTGGTGGGCGATTCGATCTACGATGCGCAGACGGGCGTGAACGGCGGTTTTCCGTGCTACTGCGTAACGACTGGCACGCATGGCGCTGAGGAATTGCGAGCGGCGAAGGCGAGCGGCGTGTGCGCTGATTTGTCTGCGGTGGGGCGGGAGTTCCTGGGCATCGTCATTTGAGCCCGAAAAACGATCCGGCGAGCCGCATCGCAACCGGCGCAATGTTCGCACGCTTGTCACGTATTAAGTGACAAACATGAAACAGGCGCGAATTGATACCATGAAAAATGCCACCGATTGTTTGTAACGTAATACGTGACAAGCGTGCGGGCATCATGGCCGCCTGCCATGTCTTGCTTTTGTTGGGAATCATCGCAGTTGCACGTCCCAGATGCGGGAGAAGCGGGATTTTTCGCCGGCGGCGGTCTCGGCTTCGAGGATCACGATGTAGTTGCCGGGTTTTTCGTAGGCGTGCTGCGGATGCTGCTCGCCGGAGGTCGACCCGTCGCCGAAATCCCAATGCCATTTCACCGGAGGATTGGGGCCGGCGGTTTCGTCCTTGAAGGCGACGAGGCGGCGTTCCATGTCGATCACGGAAAAACTCCAGCGCGCGGTGAGCGAGACGGGGCGCAGGCTTGGTTCGAGCGGCATGAGGCGGAAGGCGCACAGGTCGGAAGCGTTTCCAAACATCGTGCGGCGGTGCGAGAGCGCCCAGAAGCCGGCTTTCGAGTTTTTGTTCACGTCGTCGTAGTCGATGACGATCCAGCCGAGGCCGATGATTTTGTTTTCGCGGAGGACGGATTCCACGGAGCGGTGCGGCCCCTCGGGCGCGGCGTAATCGTAGGGCGTGATGTAGAATTCGAGCGTGAGCTTGCCGGGCTGCCCGGGCCTGAGATCGTGGCGGCAGGCGGCGTTGGCGTGCGGGAAGCGTTTTATCCACGAGGCGGAGCCCATGACCATCGCCCAGTCCTTGCTGGCGGCGGGTGTGAAGATGTGGTAGTTTTGCGCGTGGACTCCGGAGGTGCTCCAGTGGCGCTCGTTTGGGGAGAGGCGCGGGTCGGGTTTGGCGCGGCGCTCGCCGACGGCGTCGGGCGTCCAGATGGAGGCGCTTTGTTCGTGCGTTGTGAGCGGGCCGCCGGAGGCGTCGCCATCGACGACGATCTCGAAGGTGTCGTTGTGCAGGCCGGGGAGCGCAAAATCCCAATAGTTGTCCCACGCCTCATAGAGAAAATAAAGGCGGTTGAGCCCCTTGACCCAGCCGACGCGGACGCGCACGTCGAGCGTCTTCGGATTGGGCGCTGGGTTCTTGCGGTCGGTATCGACGAGCTCGGCGGTGCCGATGACATAGCTTTCGGGAACGATGTCCCAGTCGGATGCGTCGCCGTCGATGCGCGGGATTTTGTCCTGCGGAAATTGGAAAACGGGGAAGGTGACATCGGGCCGCTCCAGCGAAAACGCCGCGAGGCTGAAAGCCTGGAGGAGCGAGAGCAGGAAAATGCAGCAGAAGGAAATAAAACTCGGAAGGCGGTTGCGCATGGGCAAAAAAATGCCGGAGCAAAAAGCTCCGGCAAGGGATGAAACAGGTTGCCCGTCAGATGCGCGCGGTCATGAGCCGGTGTCGAGCCAGGTGCCGTAGCCGATGACGATGGTGGAGAAGACCAGCGTGGCGATGCCGGCGATGATGAGCGTGCGCGCCTTTTTGCTCACGCCCGACCACTCCTTGAAATAGACGCCCCAGAGGGTGCTGAAAATGATGATGCTCGCCATGTGCAGCGTCCAACTCGCGAAACCGTATTTGCCCATTTGGGACTCGCCCATGTTGTAGAAGAAAAACTGGAAATACCAGGTCGCGCCGGCGAGGGCGGAGAAGAGGTAGTTGCTCATGCGCGGGATTTTCAGCAGGTCGGCCGAGACCGCGCCATTGGCTGACTGTCGGGCGGCATTCTGCGGGACGAGCCCTGCGTGGCCGGAATGCAGATGGCTCGCGAAATACTGGTAGCCGGTTTTGTTTTTGATATTCAGGTAAAGGCACCAGATGAAATTCGTCGTGAAACCGCCGAGGAGAATGATGACGAGACGCGGGATGCCCGCCCAGAGTTTGCCGGTGCCCGCGCTTTCGATCGATTCGGCGATGGGCGCGCCGGCGGTGATCGCGAACGACATGCCGGCGCTCATGATGCCGGAGAAGGTCGCGACGAGGATGCCTTTTTTGAAATCGAATTCGGCGATGGCCTTTTTCTTTTCGGCCTCGGGCATTTCGCGCTCCTTGGCGAGCCCGGCCTTGGCCGCGACGACGATGCCTGCGATTGTGACCCCGATGCCGATCATGGTGACAATGCCGCCCGGCGTTTGTACGATGTCCACGAGGCTCTTGGGAACGGCGGCTCCGAGGTCAACAAAGCACTTGAGGAGCGGGGGCAGCAATGTGCCGAAGACCGTGCAGTAGCCGAGCGCCACGCCCATGCCGAGCGACATTCCGAGATAGCGCATCGTGAGGCCGAAGGTTAGCCCGCCGCAGCCCCACATCATTCCGAAAAGATACGGCCAGACGAAGGGCGCGATGCCCTGCTTCTGCCACATGTCGGAGAGGACGGCGAAGGCGTTGTGGTCCTTGGTAATGAGCCACGCGAAAAAGACCGGGCAGACGATCCACGAAAAAATGCCGCCCACGAGCCAGTAAACCTCCCACGCCCATTTCTTAACGCCCTTGTAGGGGACATAGAAGCTGCCTGACGCCAGGCCGCCTAGCCAATGGAAAACAACACCGAGTATTGGGTTAGCCATAATGAAGAATAAAAGGGGACTCGCGGGCAGTGTAGGAAAGTCCGAGTCCCGAGGAAAAGGCAGAAAAGATGAAAGAGCGCAAGATTTGCGCAACCGTTGACCGGGCGGAAAACAGGGAAGAAAACAGGGAAGGGGAGATGGCGGTGTGTCCCTCTCCTTTTTGAAAAACCGAACCCATCAAGTATTGCAGGATGCTTGCGCGGGTCGTGAGTCAATCAGACGGAGTGCCTGCGATTGGTTGCTATTTCAGCTTTTTCCGCGCCTTGGATGCGGATTGGGTAAGGGAGAGGTAGTTTTCGCGGGTGGAGACTTTACGGCCGCTTTTGCGTTCGAGGTCGCGGCGCGCCTCGCCTGCGACGGAGCCGCCGTCGTGCGCGGCGTCCTTGTTTTCTTCAAAACCCCGTGCGTCGCGATTGCGGGCGATTTCCGTCGTGGAGGCTTCGCCGAGCATCGAGAAAATGAGTTCGAGGTCGGTCATGTGATCGCGGAGGTTTTCGCGCTGCAGATTTTTGAACGCGACGTATTCCGTCGGCGTCATGCCGAAGGCGGCTTTCGAGATTTCCGCGGTGAGGATGGCGTATTCGCGCTCTTCCTTGAGGCCGCGTTTTTTCCATTCGTCGGTCAGCTCGTCGCGAATGGCGATGGCGCGCATGCGCTTTTCTATCCAGTCGTCGGAATAGCCCTTGGCCTTGTAAATGGCGCGCATGCGTTTCGAGGCGATTTCGGGATTTTCTATTTCCTGGATGCGCTCATAGCCGACGCGCGCAAGCCAGCGCTTGAACGGTTCCGCCTTCGGGCTCGGGATGGACTGAATGAGCCGGAAAATGCCCTCGGTGTTCCACGCGAGAATGCGCTGGATGCCGCCCGGTGTTTGGAAGGGCAGCGAAAGGGGGGGGTCAATTTGACCCCCCCCTTTGTCGAAGAGGTCGGCAAGGGCGGTGTCGCGCTTGCGCATATTCCTGAGATAATTGGCTGGATCGACGGAGTCCGTAAGCGCGGCGACAATGTCGGTGATGACAAACCACCATTCGCCGTTGTGGATGGTCTTGCGGATCTCCTTGCGTTGGAAGAGGGCGATTTTGGAGATCATGGTTTTAGAGACAAAGTGCCAATTACTTTTGGGGTATTATTTGCGCGGCTGCTTTTTCCTTTGAGGAATGCTTTAGTGCCGTGCTGAAAATTGATTTTTTGTTTTGAAATAACAAGCGTTCCCAGATCGAGAACCGTTCATAAATCGGAAGATGATGGATGAATCGCTCTTTTCCAGTTTCGGTCTCCAACTCATATTCAAATGTATAAGCACCCGGCATGCAGCTTGGAATCAGGCCGAATGTGAATATTGTAAGCATCAAGGGATTTCCGCAGCGAGGACCTTGGCGGATGGGTAAAAGCGTGAGTTTCGGAACATTGTCTGGCGTATTGGAAATTTGATATATACCGGATTCGCTTAAGATTTTGAATTCACGTTCCATTTCTGGATTTTTGACGAAGACGGGTTGCGCTTTGATGCTGGTCGGCTCCTTGAGTGTATTTTTGTGGATATGTATAGAAGTGGCGCACCCGCTCCCAAATGCACAAAAAATCAAAGCAGAAGCAATAAGGTAAATTTTACGTGCCATGCCTGATATTGGAGTAGTGGCACTTATCGTATGTTCCCGTTCTCAAAGACCATTTTTCCTCCGACGATTGTGTATTTGACGCGGGCGGTGAGGGTTTGGCCGCTCCAGGGGGAGTTGGCGGATTTGCTGAAGCCTTTTTTGGCGTCGTAGAGCCATTTTTCCGCCGGGTCGAAGAGGCAGATGTCGGCGGGGGCGCCCTCGGCGAGGGTGCCGGCGGGGAGCTTGAGGAGCTGGGCGGGTTTCCGGGTCATCAGGTCGATGACATAGGGGAGCTTGAATTTGTTCTGGCGCACGAGGGTGTCGAGCGTCACGGGGAGGGCGGTTTCGAGGCCGAGGATGCCGTTGGGGGCGTTGTCGAATTCGCGGTCTTTTTCGTAGTCGGTGTGCGGGGCGTGGTCGGTGGCGATGATGTCGATCGCGCCGTCGCGCAGGCCGTCGATGATGGCGAGGCGGTCCTCCTCGGTGCGGAGGGGCGGGTTCATCTTGTAGTGGGTGTCGTAGTGTTCGAGCGCGGCGTCGGTGAGGGCGATGTGGTGCGGGGTGGCCTCGGCGGTGATGCGCACGCCGCGGGCCTTGGCGCGGCGAAGGAGCTCGACGGAGTATTTTGAGGAGATGTGCTGGCAGTGGATGTGCGCGCCGGTGTAGTGCGAGAGGATGACGTTGCGGGAGACGATGATGTCCTCGGCGGCGTTGGGCCAGCCGCGCAGGCCGAGGCGCGTGGAGGCGACGCCTTCGTTCATGACGGCGCCGAGCGTGAGGGCGTGGTCCTGGCAGTGGTCCATCACGGGGAGGTCAAACATTTTGGCGTATTCGACGGCGGAGCGCATGAGGGCGTTGGACTGCACGCAGTCGCCGTCGTCGGTGATGGCGACGACGCCGGCGCGCTTGAGCGAGCCGATGGGGGCGAGTGCCTGGCCTTTCATGCCGGTGGTGATGCAACCGGTGGGATAAACGCGGACGATGGCGTCGCGGGCGGCGGCGTCTTTGATGGCCTGGATGGTGCCGGCGTTGTCGGCGACGGGGGAGGTGTTGGGCATGCAGACGACGGTGGTGAAACCACCCGCGGCGGCGGCGCGGCTGCCGGTGGCGATGGTTTCCTTGTGCGTCTGGCCGGGCTCGCGGAAGTGGACGTGGATATCGACGAGGCCGGGGCAGGCGACGAGGCCGGAGGCGTCGATTTTGCGGGCGCGTTTTTTCGCGGCGGCGGAGAGCGAGGGCACGATTTTGCCGGCTTCATTGACGTAGAGATCGCCGGTGGCGTCGCGTTTGGCGGCAGGGTCGATGATATGCGCTTTTTGTATCCAGAGTGGTGTCATGGGTGGTGTGGCGTTTGAAAAGTTGAAAATCCCAAATCCCAATTTCCAAATCCCAAATAAATCCCAAATCTCAAATTACAAAGGGCGAGGCTGCGACGCTGGCGCGCTTCGGCGTGGCGGTGATGGGAGATATGGCGGGCATTTGAGAGATGCGAGATGTGGCGCGGTTTGGTTTTGTGATTTGAGATTTGGAAGTTGGAATTTATTTGGGATTTGGAAATTGTGATTTGGGATTTCGGCGGCGTCAGTCGCCGCTGGCGATTACGTTTTCGGGCTGGCCGCCGGAGCAGAGGTAGAGGACGGCCATGCGGACGGCGATGCCGTTGGTGACTTGTTCGAGAATCACGCTGTTGGGGCCGTCGGCGAGGTCGTTGTCGATTTCGACGCCGCGGTTGATGGGGCCGGGGTGCATGATGATGGCCTTGGGGTTGAGCCAGCCGGCGCGGGTTTTGTTGAGGCCGAACATGCTGGTGTATTCGCCGAGCGAGGGGAAATAGCCTGTCGCCTGTCGCTCGTGCTGGATACGCAGGAGCATGACAACCTCGGCGTCGGCAAGGGCGCTGCGGAGGTCGTGGCTGACTTTTACGCCGAGGTCGGTGAAGTGGCGCGGGACGAGGGTCGAGGGGCCGACGAGGGTGACGTCGGCGCCGAATTTTTTCAGTGCGTGAATGTTTGAGCGGGCGACGCGGCTGAAGAGGATGTCGCCGAGGATGACGATCTTGCGGCCCTTGAGCGAGCCGAGGTGCTCCCGCATCGTGAAGGTGTCAAGGAGACCTTGCGTGGGGTGGGCGTGCGCGCCGTCGCCGGCGTTGATGACGGGGATGTCGAGGAGTTTCGAGAGGTAGAGCGGCGAGCCGGAGGCGGCGTGACGGATGACAATCATGTCGGCGCCGAGAGCGCGGACGTTTTCGGCGGTGTCGCGGAGGGTTTCGCCCTTGGTGGTGCTGCTGGCGGCGGCGTCAAAACTGATGACATCGGCGCTGAGGCGCTTGGCGGCCATGTCGAACGAGATGCGGGTGCGCGTGCTCGGTTCGAGGAAGAGGTTGACAATGGTCTTGCCGCGCAGGGCGGGGACTTTTTTCACGCTGCGTCCGAGGATTTTTTTGAAGGCGGCGGCAGTGGCGTGGATCTGGTTGATCTCGTCGAGGCTGAGCTCTTCGAGGGTGATGAGGTCTTTGCGTGTCCAGGGCATGGTGGAAGGAAATGAAATTAAGAATTAAGAGTTAAGAATTAAGAAGTGGGGCCTGCGGCCCGGCAGTGTGCGCTTCGCGCACGGGTTTGGGAGAGTGTTGGTTGAGAAATTCATATTGTTTTGCGAGCGGAGCGAGTGCTGTTGCCGCCAAGGGCGGTCACTTCTTAATTCTTAACTCTTAATTCTTAATTTTTCCCTCGGTGATTTCCAAGGTGTCGAGGGCGGGGTTTTCGGGGTCGATGTGGATGCGGATTTTTTCGGTATCGGTGACGGCGAGGCGGAGACCGGTGTAATCGGCGGCGATGGGGAGGCGGTGGCCGCCGCGGTCAACGAGGACGGCGAGCTCGACGCGGGCGGGGCGTCCGTGGTCGAAGACTTCGTTGAGGGCGGCGTTGATAGTGCGGCCCGATTGGAGGACGTCGTCGATGAGGACGATGGCGGCGTCGTTCACGTCGCCGGGGATGTGGGTGGGGGCGAATTCCTTGGGAATGGGGTGGCGTCCGATATCGTCGCGGTGAAAGGAGATGTCGAGTATGCCGGCGCGCGAGCCGGGGATTTTGGCGGCGAGGCGGCGGGCGAGGGCGATACCGCCGTTGGCGATGCCGAGGAGAAGGAGTTTTTCGCGCGCGGGGTGCTGTTGCGCGATGGCATTGGCGAGCTGGTCGATAGCGATGTGGATGGCCGGGCCGCTTTCGGTCTGGGCAGCTTCGGCGCGGCGGTTTTTGGATTTGGTGATTTTGGCGGGCACGGGTGCGTGTTTTGGCACGGGTGAGCGGCGTGGGAAAGATTATTCTGATTTGAGGGAGCGTTTGGATTGGAAACAGCGATTGGCTTGCGTGGCACGGGCGAGCCGCCCGTGATGTCGGCAAAAACATGGGCGAGTCGCCCATGCCACTCGATCCCACGGGCTGGCAGCCCGTGCCACGGCGAAAATATCTTTGCGCTGCTTGCGTCCCTTTGCGGCTATTGATTTTCTTTTGGGCAATCCCGTTTCCATTTTCATGAATTCCGACGAGCCAAGAGCACAGATCGAAAAGCTGCGCGCGACGATCGCGCATCATGACGAGCTTTATTATCGCAAGGCCCAGCCCGAGATCACGGATGTCGAATACGACCGGTTGAAACAATCGCTGGCCACGCTGGAGTCGGAGTTCCCGGAGTTCGCGTCCGCCGGGGGCGAGTCGCCGACGGCGAGGGTGGGGGACGACCGTACGGAGGGGTTTGCGACATACCGTCATCGCGAGCGGATGATGAGCCTCGACAACACCTATTCGGAAACGGAGCTGCGCGAATTTTACGGACGGCTGGCAAAATTGCTCGGGCGCGAGGAGCTGGCCTTTGTCGTCGAGCCGAAGATCGACGGGCTGGCGGTGAGCGTGACGTATGAGCATGGGGTTTTCGTGCGCGCCGTGACGCGGGGCAACGGCGTGGAGGGCGACGACATCACGGTCAACGCGCTTACGATCAAATCGCTTCCGCGCACACTGAGGCGCGGCGACGATTTGTTTTCGGAGGCGCCGGCGCTGATCGAGATTCGCGGGGAGATTTTCATGACAACGGCGGAATTTCAGCGCATCAACAAACTGCGCGAGGAAGCCGCCGAGCCGCTTTACGCCAACCCGCGCAATCTCGCGGCGGGGACGGTCAAGCAGCTCGATTCGCGCGAGGTGGCGCAGCGCAAACTCGAAATCGTGCTCTACGGCCTGGGCGCGTGCGAGCCGGCGTCCGCGTTGCCTGCGACGCAGAGCGGCTGGCACGAGCAGGTGCGCGCGTGGGGGTTGCCGACGGTGGAAAAGTACTGGCTCGCAAAAAGCCCCGACGAGATCTGGGCCGCCGTGCAGGAGCTGGACAAGGTGCGCGGGCAATTCGCCTACGCGACGGACGGCGCGGTGGTGAAGCTCGACTCGATTCCCTTGCAACGCGAGGCGGGCGCGACCTCGAAGGCGCCGCGCTGGGCGATGTCGTATAAATTCGCCCCGGAGCGCGCCGAGACGCGTCTCAACGCGATCACGATCCAGGTGGGCCGCACGGGCGTGCTCACGCCGGTCGCGGAGCTGGATCCGGTGCGCCTCGCCGGTTCGACGGTGTCGCGAGCGACATTGCACAACCGCGATGAAATCGCGCGCAAGGACATCCGCTTGGGCGATTTCGTCTATGTTGAGAAAGCCGGGGAAATCATTCCCGCCGTCGTCGAGGTGAACGTGAAACGGCGCTCACCCGAATGCGCGCCCTATGTGTTTCCCGAAAAATGTCCGGTGTGCGGCACGCCCGTCGTGCAGCTCGAAGGCGAGGTGGCGCTGCGCTGCCCGAATTACGATTGCCCGGTGCAGGTGCGGCGGCGCGTGCGGCATTTCGCGTCGAAGGCGTGCGTTGACATCGAGGGGCTCGGCGAGGCGATGGTGGATACGCTCGTCGAGAAAGGCTGGGCGCGTAGCGTCGCGGACATTTATCGCCTGCGAAAGGACGACCTGATGACGCTCGGCAAGAGCGTTGAAAAATCCACCGACAACCTGCTCGCCGCCATCGAGGCGAGCAAACACGCGGAACTCTGGCGCTTCATCCACGGGCTGGGCATCATGCACGTGGGCGCCGCGGCCTCGAAGGATCTGGCGCAAAAATTCCGCAGCCTCGACGCGCTCGCGGAGGCAAAACACGAGGATTTTATCGCGGGAAAAAAAACCGTGATCGAGGGAATCGGCGAAACGATGGCGCAGGCGATCATTGAGCATTTTAATGATCCGCGAAACCGCGCGCTGGTCGGCGAACTGCAATCGCTCGGCGTGCGGCCCGCGCCTCCGCCGGAGCGCGCCGCGGCGACGAGCGCGCTGTTTGCCGGGAAGACGTTCGTGCTCACCGGCACGCTGCCGACGATGACGCGCGAGCAAGCGACGGAAAAAATCGAGGCTGCCGGCGGCAAGGTGAGCGGCAGTGTGAGCAAAAAAACCAGCTATGTGCTCGCGGGCGCGGAGGCGGGATCGAAGCTCGCGAAGGCGCAATCGCTCGGCGTGCCCGTGATCGACGAGGCGGAATTTTCAAGAATGCTGGCGGGTTGAAACCGGCGGCGTTACACAGAGCGGCGAACGCGCGGTTGCGCGTCAAATTTGACTGTGCGGTTTTTATCGCGGACACGCGTGCCAGTTTTTATTGGACATGCCCGGCAGGTGTGTTTCCTTGCGTGGTCTCACTTGTTCATCCATCATCAACAAAAATCATGAGCCTCAAAATCAAATCACCCAACGAATGTGCCTTCGACCAGATTTCGCTCGGCGAAATCATGCTCCGGCTCGATCCCGGCGAGGGCCGGATCCGCACCACGCGCGAATTCAAGGTATGGGAGGGCGGCGGCGAATACAACACCTCGCGCGGCCTCCGCAAATGTTTCGGCCTGCGCACCGCGGTCTGCACCGCCTTCGTTGACAACGAGGTCGGCCACCTCCTCGAAGACTTCGTGATGCAGGGCGGCGTTGACACGCGCTTCATCAAGTGGAGCGAGGATGACGGCATCGGCCGCACCGTTCGCAACGGCCTCAATTTCACCGAGCGCGGCTTCGGCATTCGCGGCGCCGTCGGCGTTCCCGACCGCGGCAACACCGCCGCCTCAAAGCTCAAGCCCGGCGACTTCGACTGGGATTACATTTTCGGCAAACTCGGCGTGCGCTGGTTCCACACAGGCGGCATTTTCGCCGCGCTCTCCGAATCGACCGCCGCGCTCACGATCGAGGCCGTGAAAGCCGCCGCGAAACACGGCACCATCGTTTCCTACGATCTCAATTACCGTCCCTCGCTTTGGAAGACGATCGGCGGCCTCAAGAAGGCACAGGAAGTCAATCGCGAGATCGCAAAATACATCGACGTGATGATCGGCAACGAAGAGGACTTCACCGCCTCGCTCGGCTTCGAGGTCAAGGGTGTTGACCACAACATCAGCAAAATCGAGATCGATGCGTTCAAGGCCATGATCGAAACCGCCGTGAAGGAATTCCCGAACTTCAAGGCTGCCGGCACCACGCTGCGCGTCGTCAAAACCGCCACCGTCAACGACTGGAGCGCGATCTGCTGGCACGACGGCGCGTTCTACGAAAGCCGCAAATACAACGATCTCGAAATCCTCGACCGCGTCGGCGGCGGCGACGGCTTTGCGAGCGGTCTTTCCTTCGGTTTCCTCGAACACAACGACCCGCAAAAAGCGGTCGAATACGGAGCCGCCCACGGCGCGCTCGCATCGACCACGCCGGGCGACACGTCGATGGCGACCCGCAAAGAAGTCGAAAAACAAATCGCCGGCGGCGGCGCGCGCGTCGTCCGCTGACGTTCGCCGGCATCCGCCAAGCCGCGCAAAACAGGAATGCGCTTCACAAAGCCCGGAGACTTTTCCGGGCTTTTTTTCGCGCTTCTTTGCGGCTATGTGAATCTGTCATGCGCTTCGTGTCGCTCATTGTTTGTTCGTGTCTGTTGTCGCTGCTCGCCTGCGCTGCGACACCGGATGCGCCGCTCGCTCCTGTTCGCTACGATCCTTTTGTCGGCGACTGGCTGCCGAAGGAGGCGGGCGGTTACGTCGCGCAGGTTTTCGCCACGGGCGCCAATGCGTATCAGGCAAACGTGCTCGCCGCTTTCGACGACGAAAGCAGCGCGACGCCGGTCGCCGTGCTGCGCGGCTCGCGCGCCGACGGGCAATCGCCCGTCGAGTTGAGCGGCGGCGACGGCAGCGGATGGACGGGTGTGATTCGTCCCGATTGCTGCGGCAGTCCGCAGATGGAAATCGCCAATTCCAAGACCGGCGAAAAGGCGCGCTTCTCGCAATTCATGCGTCCCAATCCGCGTTTGCGCATAAAACCTCCGGAGGGCGCGGTCGTGCTTTTTCGGGAGCGAATGCGGGATGGCGTTTTTGTTCTCGCGAAAGAGCACGGGTTGCTTTTGTCGCAGGCAGAACAAAACGGCGGGCGCTTGCACTTGGAGTTTCGCATGACAAACAACGAAAGCGCGGCTGTCGTGTCGGCATGGGCGGGCGCGCAGATCGGGCTTTTTGCGCACTATGGCCGCAACGACAAAACCGGCTGCGGTACGCTGTTCACGCCTGCGCCAATTTCGCCCGATGTGCGGGCCGAGCGCGCGCTTCTCGAATGGCAGGCTCTCGATGTCGAAACGGGCGACGGGCGGATGACTGTCTTCCTGAACGGCGTGAAAATACACGACAATCGCGCCGTCGCGGGCACATCCGAAAAACCCGCGCCGGTGGCAATCGAAACGCACGGCGCGCCGGTCGAGTTTCGCAATATCTGGATGCTCGCGCGGTGAGATGCAGAAGAGCGCACGATGGAGAAACACGCATGCACAAGAAAATCACGGGTGCGGCAGGGAAAGCACGCGTGAAGTGGAGAAACTACGCGTGCGACAAGGAGGGGCGGCGTCCCGCCGCCCGACGCGACGCAGTCGCGCCGGGTTTGGGAAATTCGAGAATAAAAAAAGGGCGAGGCTACGCCTC
>JARKRC010000065.1 GCA_029974595.1 Ereboglobus sp.
GCACGTCCCCAAAATCCGCCGATTCAAATTCTTCGTCAACCCATTCGCTCATCCCCCATCTCTGTGCACTTTCACCCCTCTGCCTTCCAGCTTTTATCTCCCGAACTTGTGTATAAAGCCATGGCGACTCGCCCGTGCCACTCAACCCGCCCAAGCCCACGGGCTGGAAGCCCGTGCCACTCAATCCGCTCCGGCATCTGCGTGTATCAGTGTCCATCTGCGGTTGAAAAACCTCAGTCTTTTTCGCGCCGCCGCGTGCGGGGGGGCGGGAAAGAGCGTCAGGCCAGCACCACTTTCACGCCGTGTTTTTTTATCATTTCGAACCACGGGCGGTTTTCCGGGTGGTCGCTCGTCACGAGGACGTCCACTTGCTCCCAAGGCGCCATCTGCGTCAGGCCGAACTTCCGGAATTTGCTGTGGTCGGCAAGCATCACCCGAAGGGCGGAGTTGCGTATCATCAAGCGGACGGTTGCGACCAGCGTGTCCATGGTGTCGAGCAGGCCTTCCTCGTCCATGCCGCGCGCGGAAAAAAACACCACGTCGGCGCGGTATTCGCGCAGCGCGGCCTCGGTTCGCGGGCCGAAGAGCGCGTCGCCCTTCAGGTCGAGCATGCCTCCGGGTACGATGACTTCCGGCCCGCCTCCTGACGAAAAGCGCTGCATCAGCACGCCGCAGACATTGATCGAGTCGGTGATGATCGTTCCGCCCCGGATGTGATGCGCGAGTTTCAGGGTGGTCGAGCCGCCGTGAATGAACACCACGCCGCCTTTCGGAAAAAACTCCATCGCGCGTTCGGCCAGACGCGCTTTTTCCTCCTCAAACCAGCGCTCCCTCATGGCGAAAGGAAGGGAGCCGTCGCCACCTTTCGGGAGGCGCCGGATGCCGCCGTGGACCCGCCTCGCCAGATTGCTTTCGGCCAGTTTGACGAATGCGCGCCGAATCGTCGCCGGGCTTCCACCGACCATTTCCATCGCCTGCTCGGTTGTCAGAAATTCGGTCGTTTCGAGATGCTTCAAAATGGCTTCTTCGCGTCGTTTGCTCATGGTGTGGTGGATGGTAGTTCTGTTTTTTTGATGTTTTGGAAAAGCGATCAAAAAACAATCTTAAATACGATCAAACAATCATTTTTAGTGAAAAAATAGGTTATTTATAACGAAAACGGGATTAAAATGCTTGAATGATCATTTGGGTCGCAAAGGAATAAGGCGGTTCAGTGGCGGTTGCATCTCTTCCGCCTGCCGCCGTCTCATGTTTTTCGGCATAAGTTCCAACAATAAACAGCCAATTCGATATGAAAACCAACTTCATCCCCCTTGCCCTCGCCGCCGCCGCGCTGTTTTCGTCCGGCCTCGCCGCCGCGCCCGCCTTGCATGCAATCGACATCAAAAGCCAGGCGCAGTTGCGGGAGTATTTCCGCCATTCGCCGGACAAGGACATCATCATCGCCGGGCATCGCGGCGGCATGATGAAAGGTCATCCCGAAAACTGCATCGCCTCGTGCGAAAAAACGCTCTCGCTCATGCCCGCCTACTTCGAGGTGGACGCGCGCATGACCAAGGACAAGGTCATCGTGCTCATGCACGACGCCACCATCGACCGCACGACCACCGGCAAGGGCCGCGTGTCCGATTACACCTACGCCGAGTTGCAGCAATTCTTCCTCAAGGACCGCGACGGGAATGTTACCAAATACAAAATCCCCACGCTCGACGAGATGCTCGCCTGGGGCGAAGGCAAAACCGTCTTTAATATAGACAACAAGGACGTGCCTTGGGAAGTCATGTCGGAGAACCTGAAGGGCAAGTGGAAAAATTATAATCACATCATGCTCTACGTGCTCACGCTGCGCGAGTGCCAGTATTATTATCAGCGCAACGACAACGCGGGCTTCTTTTATGAAATCAGCGACGATGCCATGTATGACGAGTTCGCCGCCTCCGGCATTCCGTGGAACCGCATCGTGGCCTATGTGCGCAACACGATGGACCCGAAAAAGCAGGCGCTTTACGAACGCATCCGCGCCCGCGGCGTGATGTGCCAGATCGCCGTCGCCCCCACCGCCGACAAGGCCGGGACGCTCGAAGGGAAGATCACCGCCTATATGAAGGAAATCGGGCGCGCCCCCGACATCATCGAGACGGATTATCCCTCGCATTTTACCGGCCTGCCGCTCAAGCGCGGCAAAAACGCCGTGCTCCCGCCCCTGCACACCGTGCATATAAAAAGCATGGCCGACTTGCAGGAGTATTTTCGTTACTCGCCGGACAAGGACATTATCATCAGCGGCCATCGCGGCGGCGTGATGAAGGGTTATCCCGAAAACTGCATCGCCTCGTGCGAAAAAACGCTCTCGATCATGCCGTCGTTCTTCGAGATCGACCCGCGCATGACCAAGGACGGCGTGCTCGTGCTCATGCACGACGAAAAACTCGACCGCACCACCACTGGCAAGGGCAAAGTCTCCGATTATACTTACGCGGAGTTGCAGCAGTTTTACCTGAAGGACCGGCAGAAAAACGTGACTCCCTATAAAATCCCCATGCTCGATGAAGTGCTGGAGTGGGGCGCGGACAAGACCGTGTTCAATTTCGACAATAAAAAAGTCCCCTGGCAGGTCTATTCCGACAATCTCAAGGGCAAGTGGGCGAAATATCACAATATCATCCTTTCCGTGCGCTCGCTGGAGGAGTGCCTGTTTTATTATCAGCGCAACGACAATGTCATGTTCTGCTGCGAAATCGGCGACATGAAGCAATACGAAGCCTACCGCGATTCCGGCATCCCCTGGAACCGCATCATGGCCTATGTGCGTTACACGATGGATCCGGAGCAGCAGGCGGTCCATGACTTGCTGCGCAGCCACGGTGTCATGTGCATGATCGCCGTCGGCCCCACCGCCGACAAAATCAAACCCGACGAGGCGCGCTTTGAAGCTTATAAAAAAGAACTTTCGCGCAACCCCGACATCGTCGAGACCGATTATCCCGCCGATTTCGCGCCCCTTTCCAGGAAGCGCGTCGGAAAATAATCCCGTCACGAATATCATTCTCTTCATCCCATATTATAATCATCCAAAAATATGATCACCAGCACCACCAATAGCAATTCGGGCAGGCCCGTCGTCGTCACCATTGTCGGCGCGGGCATGATGGGTTCCGCCCTCGTGTTTCCCGCCAGGGAAAACGGCCACACGGTCCGCCTCGTCGGCACGCCGCTCGACCGCGGGATAATCGACGCCTGCCGCAAGACGGGCCGCCACCCGAAGTTCACGAGGGATTTTCCGGCGGGTGTTGAATATTATCAAATCGACGAGCTTGAAAAAGCCATGTCCGGCGCGGACATGCTTATTTGCGGCGTCAGCAGCTTTGGCGTGGACTGGTTCGCGGAATACATGCTGCCGCGCATTCCCGAAGGTCTGCCCATCCTCTCGGTGACCAAGGGGCTCATCGAGGACGGAAACGGCGGCCTCATTTCATATCCCGAGTATTGGAAGCGCCGCGCGGCCCCGCGCAAACCGCGCCTCAACGCCGTTGGCGGCCCCTGCACCAGCTATGAACTGGTGGCGCAGGACCAGACCGTGGTCACCTTCTGCGGCGACGACCTGGAAACGCTCCGCTGGATGAGGCAGGTGATGCAACGTCCGTATTATCACATCGCCGTCTCGACCGATGTCATGGGCGTGGAAACCGCCGTGGCGCTGAAAAACGCATATGCCTACGGCGTGTGCATCACGATCGGCGCCAATGAGCGCATCCACGGCATAGACAGCGCGCCGCATTACAATTCGCAGGCCGGGGCCTTCGGGCAGTCGATGATTGAAATGCAAAAGTTGATGCGTCTGATCGTCGGCAACGACAACGAGCTCGCCGTGGGCATTGGCGATTTGTATGTCACGGTTTTCGGCGGTCGCAACCGCCTGCTCGGCAAGCTGCTCGGGCGCGGACTTGATCTCGAAGCCGCGTTCCGCGAACTGGCCGGCATCACGCTCGAAGGCAATGTCATCGTCGAGCGCATTGTGAAGGCGCTCCGCGCCTGGCACGCGCAAGGCAGGATCGACCTCGGCGACTATCCGCTCATCGCGCATCTCGGCGAGGTTTTGCTCGACAAAAAGCCCGCGAATATTCCGTGGGAAGCCTTTGTCGCCGAGAAACGCTGACGCGCGCTGGCGTCTTGCCTCAACCCTGAAACTCCCGCTAAATCCCTCTTATGATCTCCTCCCGCCCAACAATCATGCGCGCGCGCGCTTTCGCGCGCGTTGCCGCCTTCTTCCTTGTTTTCGCAATAGGCTCCGCCGCCGCTCTTGCGCAGCACAAACACCCCGGCATCAAACCGGACGCGGACATCGACCTTTACGGCAGCATCCTCGATGATGCCGGCGCGCCCGTCGCGGGCGTTGTTGTGAGCGACGGCTACCAGTGTGTCGCGACCGATGCGCGCGGTGTTTACCAGATGAAGCGCCACCCGAAGGCGCGCATGGTGTATTATTCCACACCGGCGGAATTCGCCATCAACACGGTCGGCAAGCCCGGCGTGAAAGGCGGCTCGGCGCTGTTTTACTCGCCTCTCAAAAAGCGCGCGAAACGCTACAACTTCGACCTCGTGAGGCTTCCCGCGCCCGAAAAAGCCTTCAACCTCATCTGTGTCGGCGACCCGCAGACGACGAATGACACCAATATCCAGCGCTACAAAAACGAGACCGTCGCCGATCTCTTCATGTTCAACAAGAGCGCGAGCCTGCCCGTCTATGCCATCCTGCTCGGCGACATTTGCGGCGACGCCCCGGAATATCACCACACCATGCGCGAATACACCGGCCTGTCGGGAATCCCCTTTTTCGCCATTATCGGAAATCACGACCACGACCAGGCATTCACGGATGACTACAAGGCCGCCGCGGGTTTCGAGTCCGTTTTTGGCCCCGTTAACTTTTCCTTCACTCGCGGAGACGTCCACATCATCGGCATGGACAACATCCTCTATGACGGCAGGACGACCTACAAAGGCGGTTTCACCGACGAGCAGGTCGAGTGGCTCCGGCAGAACCTCAGCTTTGTGCCGAAGGACAAAATCATCATTCTCGCCTATCACATTCCGCTTCGCGAAGGCGGCGCCAAGAACCGCGTGAAGTTGATGAACCTGCTGAAAGGCTACCCCGAGGTGCACATCATGGCCGGGCACACCCACAACCATGAGAACTACCTCATCAATAGCCCGATCAAGGTTTACGAACACATACACGGCACCGCCTGCGGCGCATGGTGGCGCTCGGTGCTCTGCAACGACGGCACGCCCAACGGCTATGCCGTTTACACCTTCAACGGGGACAAAGTGGTGGATTGGTATTACAAGGCCACCGGCTACGGACGCGGCTACCAAATGCGCATGTATCCCGGCAATGTGACCTTTGGCGGCTCCGGCGGCACGTTTTCGTATAATCAGGATGCGAACGATGTCGTCGTCGATGTCTGGAATGCCGACCCGGAGTGGAAAATCGTCGCCTACGAAAACGGCGTCGAGGCCGGCGAGCTCAGGAAACTGCCGAGGATGATCGACGCCTATTCCGTTGGCTTCCATGTGGGCGTGCTTCGAATGACAGGCCCTAATTACGGCCAGACTGGCGGAGGCTCGAACAGGCACCTCTATGTCCACACGAAGAAGGATCCGAACGCCCGCGTCGAAATCCGCGCGACGGATCGTTTCGGGATCACCTATTCCCTGAAGACATTCACCACCGATCTTTCCGCCGCAGAAAAATATCCCAGATAAAAATCCGCTCGGATGAATTGCACGCAGGGCAGGGCGGAGGCTCCGGCAGGGCCGGAATCGCGAACGCCGCCCCGGCCCCGCCCATGATGCCGGGCAAGGCTCGCACTTGGTTATCACAAGCATCACCGGATCCCAAATAAAACCATGAAAACACTAAGAGCATTATTCCGCGTTGCCGCCATCCTTTCGGCCTTCGCCTCCCTGTCTCCCCTCGCGCGCGCCGCCGATGTCAAGGTCGGCGACGTGTTGCCGCTGTGGAGCGAGGGATGTCTCGACATCCACCACATAAACACCGGCAGGGGCGAGTCGTCGCTGATCATAATGCCCGACGGTACGACGCTGCTCGTGGACGCGGGCGACATGAACACCGAGGCGCCGCATTATCTCAACACACTGCCCGATGAGACGCGCGCGCCGGGCGAATGGATTGCCCGTTACATCAAGCGCGTGACCGCCGGCCTGCCCGGGAGCGCGCTCAATTACGTGCTGCTCACGCATTTTCATTCCGACCACATGGGCAAGCCCTCGAAAGACACCAGGGTCGCGCCCGCCGGCGGTTACAAACTCATCGGCCTCACCGAGGTCGCCGAGTTTGTCGCGTTTGAAAAAATCATGGATCGCGGCTGGCCCGATTACGATTTTCCCGCGCCGCTGAAAAATGCGACCATGACCAATTACCGGAAATTCCTCGACTGGCAGATCGCCAGCAAAGGCATGGTCGCGGAGCGTTTCAAACCCGGCGTGAACGATCAGCTCACGCTGCGCAACAACCCCGCGAAATATCCGAACTTCGAGATCCGCAACCTCGCGGCCAACGGCGTTGTCTGGACGGGCGTCGGCTCGAACACGCGCAATCATTTCCCCGATCCCAAGGACGTGGAGCAGGACGCCATCATCGAGAATAATTGCAGCGCCGCCTTCCGTCTGGCCTACGGGTCGTTTGACTATTACTCCGGCGGCGACCTCAGCGTGCTGGGAATACACACGGCCTCGACCGCCGAGCAGTGGATGGACATCGAGCGTCCGGTCGCGCTTGTCACCGGTCCCGTCGATGTGATGAAGGCCAACCACCACGGCTTTCACGATGCGAACAGCGCGTTTTTCCTCGGTGTGCTGCGCCCGAGGGTGATTGTGATTGATACATGGTATACCGCGCACACGGCCCTCAACACCTACCGGCAGATGTGCTCCACGAAAACCTGGCCGGGCCCGCGCGACATCTTCATCACCAACCAGCCGGAGGCCATGCGGCTCGCCGCGCGTCTCGATCCGAAAGGTCCGCCTCCGGGCCACGTCGTCATCCGTGTCAGCCCGGGCGGGGCCGAGTATCGCGTGTATGTGATCGAGGAAACCAACGAAAGCGGCCGCGTGAAATCCGTCCACGGCCCTTACAAGTCGAGATAAGGCAAAACACACGGCATCACTGAAACTCCCTGAAACCCATGAAAAATCGCATTTGCGGCACGGTCATCCTTTGCGTTTTCGCCATCTGTTTTCCCCTCGCGCGCGCCGTCGATGTCAAAGTCGGCGACGTGCTGCCGTTATGGAACGAGGGATGTCTCGACATCCACCACATCAACACGGGCAGGGGAGAGTCGTCGCTCATCATCATGCCGGATGGCACGACGATGCTCGTGGACGCGGGCGCGATCAATGTCAAGGGTCGCAGCCTCATGGAATCCGTGCCCGACGACAGCCGCGAGCCGGGCGAATGGATTGCGCGCTACATCAAGCGCGCGACTGCCGCCATGCCGGGGCGCTCGCTCAATTACATGCTGCTCACCCATTTTCATTCCGATCACATGGGCAAGCACACGAAGGATTCCAAGGATGCTCCCGCGGGCGGTTACAAACTCGTCGGCATCACTGAGGTCGCCGAGTTTGTGCCGTTTGAAAAAATCATGGATCGCGGCTGGCCCGATTACGATTTTCCCGCTCCGCAAAAGGCTCCGGAAGTTCTCAATTACCGGAAGTTCCTCGACTGGCAGATCGCCAACAAGGGCCTGGTCGCCGAGGGTTTCAAAGTCGGTGTGAAAGACCAGATCGTGCTGCGGAACAATCCGGCGAAATATCCGGATTTCGAAATACGCAATCTTGCCGCCAGCGGTGTCGTCTGGACGGGCACGGGCTCGGAGACGCGCAATCATTTTCCCGATCCGAAAACGCTGAAGCCCGGCGCGATCATCGAGAATAATTGCAGCATTGCCTTCCGCCTGACCTACGGCGCGTTTGATTATTTTTCCGGAGGCGACCTCAGCGTGGCGGGCATGGAGTTTCCCGCGACCGCCGAGCCTTGGATGGACATCGAGCGGCCCGTCGCGCTCGTCACCGGCGCGGTCGATGTGATGAAGGCCAATCATCACGGCTACCGCGATGCGAACAGCGCGTTTTTTCTCGGCACGCTGCGCCCGCGCGTGATCGTCATCGACACATGGCACGTCGCCCAGCCGTCCGCGAACAGCTACCACCTGATGCGTTCTGGCAAGACGTGGCCGGGCGCGCGCGATATTTTCATCACCAACCAGACGGAGGCCGCGCGACTCGCCACGCAAATCGACCGGAAGGGCCCGCCTCCGGGGCATGTTGTCATCCGTGTCAGTCCGGGCGGGGCCGAGTATCGCGTGTATGTGATCGAGGAGGAGAGCGAGAGCGGCCGCGTGAAATCCGTCCACGGTCCTTACAAGTCGAGATAATCAAAAGATCGCGGCGCATTTTTCATGACAACCAATGTCGAGAGTTTGCTGGGAACCGCTGCCGAGACAAAGGCGCTCGTTGTCGGACGGGGCGTTTTGCGCGAAGTCGCGCGCGTTTTCAAGGGGCAGTTTGGCGGACAAAAGGCCATCGTCGTCGCCGACACGACCACGTTTGCCCTCGCTGGTCGCGACGTGTCCGCGCTTCTACGGGACGCGGGCGTGCCGCAGGACGCGGCGTTTGTGTTCTCCCAGCCGGAATTGCACGCCGAATACCGGCATGTCGAGGCGCTGCTGGAGCGTTTGCGCGCGACCGATGCGACGCCCGTCGCCGTCGGTTCCGGCACGGTGAACGATCTTTGCAAACTCGCCGCGCATCTCGCGGGCCGCCTCTACATGATCGTCGGCACCGCGGCTTCGATGGACGGTTACACGTCGTTCGGCGCGTCGATCATCGCCGACGGCGCGAAGCAGACCTTCAACTGCCCCGCGCCCCGCGCCGTGCTCGCGGATCTGGATATTTTCGCGCGCGCCCCGGCGGACATGACCGCCGCCGGTTATGCCGATCTTTTTTCAAAGGTCACCGCGGGCGCCGACTGGCTCGTGGCCGACGCGCTCGGCGTCGAGCCCATCATACCGCGCGCCTGGGACATCGTCCAAGGCAGCCTCGCCGATGCGCTCGGCGATCCCGCGGGTGTTCGCGCCGGCAATCCCGACGCGCTCGGGCGGCTCGTCGAGGGACTGATGCTTGCCGGTTTCGCGATGCAATACGCACGCATCAGCCGCCCCGCCTCGGGCGCGGAGCATTACATAAGCCATCTCTGGGACATGGAGGGACACCGTTATCGCGGGCACGGCGTCTCGCATGGTTTTCAGGTCGCCATCGGCACGGTCGCGATCCTCGCGTTCTACGAACAATTTTTCAAGGCCGGTATCGAGCACATCGACATCGCCCGTTGCAGCGCCGCATGGCCCGAAATCGGCGCGGTCGAGGCCGCAGCGCTCGCCGAGTTTGGCGGCACCGCGTTTCGCGAACGCGTGCTCTCCGAGTGCCGCGCAAAATACACCGACCGGGAGGGAGTCGCCGCGCAACTCGCCCTGTTGAAACAAAACTGGCCCGGCCTCAAGGCGCGCCTGCAAAAACAGCTCCTCGCCGTTTCCGAGGCGCAGCGCCGGCTCCGCCTCGCCGGCGCGCCCGCCGAGCCGGAGGACATCGGCGTCACGCGTGCGCAATTGCGCCGCGCGCTTATCGTCGCGCCGATGCTGCGCAACCGCTTCACGGTGCTCGATCTCGCTGCGCGCGCGGGCGTGTTCCAAACCTGCCTCGACGGCCTTTTCGGAAAAGGCGGGCGCTGGGAAATTAATGTCGCAGCCTCCGCCAAATAATACATACCCATAAAAAACTCCGCTTCACCTCCGTCCCCTTTACCATGAAAACAAAACTAGCCCTCATCCTCGCCCTCGTCCTCTCGTGCATCGCGCTTAATGCCGATGTCAAAGTCCCCGCCATCTTTGGCGACAACATGGTGCTCCAGCTTGGCCGTCCCGTTCCCGTCTGGGGCACAGCCGCGCCCGGCGAACAAGTCACCGTGACTTTTGCCGGTCAGACCAAGACCGCCACCGCCGGCGCCGACGGCAAATGGCGCGTCAACCTCGATCCGCTCAAAGTCAGCAAGGAACCCCGCGCCCTCACCATCGCCGGCTCGAACACCCTGCGCTTCAACAATGTCCTCGTCGGCGTCGTCTGGCTCTGCTCCGGCCAGTCCAACATGGAATGGACGCTCCAGAAATCGCAGGACGGCGACAAGGAAATCGCCAATTCGTCCCATCCGCTCATCCGTCTTTTCCACGTCAAGAAAACCTGGAGCGACACGCCGCGCGACGACGTCGTGCTTGAAAACGCCTGGGTCTCCGCCGGCCCCGACACGACGCCGAAGTTTTCCGCCGTCGGTTACTTTTTCGGACGCGCCCTCCTCAAGGCTTTCAAGGAAGACGTGCCCGTCGGCCTGATCAATTCGAGCTGGGGCGGCACCCGCATCGAACCGTGGACGAGCCCCGTCGGCTTCACCGGCATCCCCGCGCTCGCCGACATCAATGCGCGCATCCAATCCGTCACGCCCGGCTCCGAATCCAATAAAACGCTCACCGCCCAAGCCCTCGCCGATCACGAAGCCTGGCTCGCCGCCTCCCGCGCCGCCGCTGCCTCTGGCAAACCCGTCGCGCCCCCGCCCGAGTTCCCCAAGGCGCTTCTCCCCCTCAGCGCCGACAACACCTCGCGCCCCCAGCAGAATCCCACCGTTATCTATAACGCCATGATCGCCCCCCTCGTTCCGTTCTCCATCCAGGGCGTCATCTGGTATCAAGGCGAGGCCAACCGCGCCGACGGTTCCCTCTACTACGACAAACTCAACGCGCTCGCCGCCTCCTGGCGCGCCGAGTTTGAAAATCCCGCGCTCCCGATCCACATCGCCCAGCTCGCTCCCTTCAAATACAACGACACCACCAGCCTCCCCGAAGTATGGGCCGCGCAGGAACGCTTCGCCCGCGATGACAAATACTCCGGCATCGCCATCATCAACGACGTCGGCAACATCAACAACATCCACCCGACCGACAAACTCACCGTCGGCACCCGCCTTGCCCGCATCGCCCTCAACAAAACCTACGGCTTCACGCAGGTGAAATGCGATTCTCCCGCGCCCTCCGAAATCAAGTTCACCGCCGATGCCGCCGTCATCACCTTCGCCAATGCCGCGAAGCTCGACACCCGCGACGGCGGCGCGCCCAACTGGTTTGAAATCGGCAATGCCGGCGGCTGGCGCAAGGCCGCCGCCACCATCAATGGCAACATCGTCACCGTCCGCGCCGACGGCGTCACAAATCCCGCCGCCGTCCGTTACGCATGGTCGGGCATCGCCGAGCCTAATCTCCGCGACGCCGAGAGCGGCCTGCAGGTCGGAGCCTTCACCCACGGCGAAATTCCCCCGCCCCCGGAAATCGCCCGCATCGGAGCCGACGCCGCCGGTTTCCAAGTGCTCTACGACCTGTCCCCCCTCTCCAGCACCGGCAACGAGGTGGCCTACTCGGTTGACAACGCCGCCAAGTTCACCGGCAAAAAAATCAAGCGCGTCGCCTATTACCTCGGCCTCGTCAGCGAGGACGGCGACACCACCTGGGCCTTTGTTTCTCTCGACCCCTTCTCGCAGGACGCGAAGAAACTCGGCGTGCCCACGAAAAACTCCGGCGCGCGCTTCCAGCAGAATGTCGCCAACCTCGTCGTCCGCTCCAATGTCAGCGGCGTGAAAACCGGCTCGTTCAAGCAGGGCAACATCGAGTTCTGGGACTGCAACTACAGCGCCGCCAACGGCGCCAAGGTCGCCGGCGCCAGCGATAGCGTAAACGACTTCGGCGACACCATGAACACCACTGTCTCACCCGGCTACGGCTGCATGCAAATCCACAACACCGCCCAGAAGCAGACCATCTTTGCCTACAACAACTGGCGCATGGGGAAAAACGCCGACATCGGCATCGGCAACCAGCCCGCCGGTGCAAAAAGGCGCCCCGATTGGACGTTCTCCAAGTCCGCCAGCAAACTCCAATCCGCCCGCCTTCTCGTGCTGGTGAAAACGGAGTGATCCGCCGGGACGTTTTCCGATAACCCGCCCCCCCTTCTCAACTCAAAGGCCCGCATATGAAAACATCATTGTTTGCCCGCCGCCTCCGGCGCGCCCTGCCCGCATGTCTCGCCGCTCTTGCCCTCGCCGTGATGATTCCCGCCGCCGCATCCGCCGCCGGCGCCATCCGTCCGGTGGAACCGCGTTGCGAACACCGCGACAATCCGCTCGGCCTCCGCGAAGTGTGGCCGCGCCTCACCTGGCGGCTTGAGGCCGTCCGCGCCGGCGACCGCGGCCTCGCGCAAAGCGCGTGGCAGGTGCTCGTGGCATCCTCGCCCGAAAAACTCGCGGCGGACACCGGCGACGTGTGGGATTCGGGCCGCGTCAGCGGCACGGATGTCCGCGCGGTTTTTGCCGGGCGCAAACTCGACGCGCTTCAGCAAGTCTGGTGGAAAGTGCGCGTGTGGGACGGCGACGGTGCCGCCTCCGATTGGAGCGCGCCCGCCACCTGGTCGCGCGGATTGGAGGAAACCGTGACCTTGAAGGACTGGCCCGGCGACTGGATCGGCTTCGATCCCAGCGAAAAACAGCGCAACGAAAACCTCACCGACGCCCAGCGCGAACGCGCCGCGCGCCGCCAGTTGAAGTGGGTCAAGGCCGTCATGAGCGGCATAAAAAAACGCCCGCAGCCCGCGTTCGATGCCAAGGTCGTCGCCCCGCCCACCGACACCGACATGGCCGCCGACCGCCCGCTGACCGCGTGGTTCGCGAAAACCTTCCGCGTGGACAGCAAGACCGCGCTCTCCCGCGCCGCCATCTGGCTCGTGCCCGACATGGAGTGCGAAATCTGGATCAACGGCAAACGCGTCGCGACCGCCGCGCGCTGGGAAATCGCGCGCCAGATCGATCTCACCCCTTTCCTCCGCGACGGCGACAACCAGGCCGCGCTGCGCGTCACCCAAAACGACGGCTACGCGCCCGCCGTGCTCGGCGAGATCGAGCTCTTCGCCTCCGTCGGCGGCTCGCGCCGCGTGCCGATTGACGGCAGCTGGCTCGCTGCCGAATCTGCCGCCGCCGCGCCCGACGCCCCGGACCTGTCCGGCAAGGACGTGTGGCGCAAGCCCGTGGTCAGCGCGCGCTCCACCTGGGGCACGGCGGAAAACGTCACGCACTACTACGCGCCCGCGGCCATGTTGAGAAAGGAATTTTCCGTGAAGAAACCCGTGCGCCGCGCCACGCTCGTCGCCACCGCCGCCGGCGTTTACGAAATCGAAATCAACGGCAAACGTGCCAGCGCCGATTTCTTTGCGCCCGGCTGCACCGAATACCGCCGCCGCCTGCACGCGCAGACGCACGACGTCACCGCCCTGCTCGCCGACGGCGCCAACGCCATCGGCATCACGCTTGCCGACGGCTGGTTTGCCGGCGTCATGGGCTACTCGGGGCGGCGCTACACTTTCGGCGGACTTCCGCGCGCGCGCGCCCTGCTCGTGATCGAGCACGCCGACGGCACCGTCGCGCACATCGGCACCGACCGCTCGTGGAAGGCCGCATTCGGCCCCGTGCGCTACGCCGACCTCATGCAAGGCTGCGGTTACGACGCGCGGCTGGAAACACCCGGCTGGACGCGGCCCGGTTTCGACGATTCCGGATGGAAGGCGGTCGATACGGGCCAGACCCCTGCGCATCCCGACGGCGTGCGCCCGCTCGCCCAAACCGTGATCGAGGGCGCCACGCTCGACGGCGTGCGCATCACCGAGACGCTGCCCGCGCGCTCGGTGCGCGAGACCGCGCCCGGTGTGTGGCTGGTGGATTTCGGACAAAACTTCGTCGGCTGGGCGCGCCTGAAAACACACGGTGCCGCCGGCACGCATGTCATTTTCCGCCACGGCGAAATTCTCAATCCCGACGGCTCCATCCACACCTCCAACCTGCGCGGCGCGTCGGCGGTGGACGAGTTCTGGCTGCGTGACGGCGAACAGACGCTGGAGCCGCGCTTCACCTTCCACGGCTTCCGCTATCTCGAAGTGCGCGGCCTCGCGCAGGCGCCCGCGCCGGCGGACTTCACCGGCGTCGTCGTGCACACGCCGATGAAACGCACCGGCTGGTTTGAAAGCTCCGATCCGCTTTTGAATCAGCTTTTCTCCAACATCATCTGGGGCCAGCGCGGCAACTACCTCGAAATCCCCACCGACTGCCCGCAGCGCGACGAGCGTCTCGGCTGGACAGGTGACACGCAATTTTTCGCGCGCACCGCTTCCTACAACTTCGACTCGCTCGCCTTCCTCGAACGCTGGCTCGAATCCCTTTGCGATTCGCAAAACGCCGAGGGTGTTTTCCCCGGAGTCGCGCCCGCATTCCCCGGCTACCATGTGCGCCCCTCGACCGCGTGGGGTGACGCCGCCATAATCGTCACGCATGTCCTCTGGCAGCAATACGGCGAGACCCGCCCGATCGAGCGGCATTTCGACGCGCTTACCCGCTACATCGACTGGCTGGAGCGCCGCGCCCGTGACGGCATCGTGTTTGTCGGCGGCTACGGCGACTGGCTCCACAAGGGCGGCACCGCCAAGACCGAGGTGATGGACACCGCCTACTACGCGCATCTCTGCGACCTCATGTCGCAAATGGCCGCCGCCATCGGGCGCAATGCCGAGGCCGCGCGCTTCAAGACGCTGCATGCCGAAGTGCGCGCCGCGTTCGAGCGGGCGTTTTTGAGCGATGACGGCACGCTGCTTGAAAGCAGCCAGACCGGCTACGCGCTCGCCTTCACGATGGATCTCGTGCCCGCGCGCCTTCGCGAAAAAATGGCGGACAGGTTCAACGACACCATCAAGGCCTTCGACTGGCACCTTGCCACCGGCTTCATCGGCACCCCGCGCCTTATGCCCGCGCTCTTCAACGCCGGGCTCAACGACACCGCGTGGCGCGTGCTGATGCAGGACACCTACCCGTCGTGGCTCTATCAAGTGAAGCTCGGCGCGACGACCATGTGGGAGCGCTGGGACGGCTGGACGCCCGAGGCGGGCTTTCAGGCGGTCACCATGAATTCGTTCAACCACTACGCGTTCGGAGCGGTCGGCGAATCGCTCTACCGGCACGTCGCCGGCATCGACACCGCCACGCCCGGCTTCCGCGACATCGTCATCCGTCCGCATCCCGGCGGCGGGCTCGAACACGCCCGCGCCGCCTACGAGGCCGCGACCGGCCGCGTTGAGAGCGGCTGGAAAAAACTGCCCGGCGGCGGCCTCGCGCTCGACGTGACGATCCCTGTCGGCGCGCGCGCGCGGATTCATATTCCCGCAGCCTCGGCGTCGTCTGTGACCGAGGGCGGCCGCGCTCTCTCCTCTGTCTCCGGCGTGCGCGTGCTCGCTTCCGAAACACCGGGCGAAGTCGTCTGCGAAACCGGCTCCGGCAGCTATCGCTTTGAGGTGAAACCCTGAGCGGACTGGAAAAACGCGCCGCGGAGAGGCCGCGCTCATGAAAGGGCGGCCCTCCAGTTTTGTTTTTAATCATACCAATATCGTCCGATGAGCTCCCAAAATCTTTCCGAATCCGAAGCGAAGCGTTTCCATTACTGGCAGTGGCGCACCATTCTTGCCACGATGATCGGCTACTCGCTGTTTTATTTTGTCCGCAAAAACCTCAGCGTCGCCATGCCCGGCATGGAGGCCGACCTTGGAATTTCCAAGGCCAGCCTGGGCCTGTTTCTCACCGCGCACGGTCTGATCTACGGCTTGTCGAAATTCGTCAACGGCATCATCGGCGACCGCGTCAATTCGCGGCTTTTCATGGTCGTCGGTTTGCTGCTCTCCGCGGCTTGCAATATCTTTTTCGGCTTCAGCTCCGCCGTGGTTGTCTTCGGGATCGTCTGGATGGTCAACGGCTGGTTCCAAGGCATGGGTTTTCCTCCCTGCGCGCGCCTCATCACCTACTGGGTGCCGCCCAAGGAGCTCGCGACAAAAATGTCCGTCTGGAACGCCTCGCACTCTATCGGTGCCGGCCTCGTCGTCGTCCTTTGCGGTTATATCATGTCGCACTTCGGCGTGGACATGGGGCCCGGCCGCGAGCACACCGGCGCGTGGCGCTGGTGCTTCTACATTCCATCGGCCATCGCGATTGTGGGGGCCGTCGGCTTGTGGTTTTCATTGCGCGATACACCCTCCTCCGTCGGCCTTTCCGAGTTGCCCGGCACCGGCAAAAAAGACACCAGGGACAACAGCGCCGAGTTCCGCCGCTTCGTGCGCGAAAAGGTTTTTCTCAATCCCATCGTGTGGATCATCGGCATCGGCCAGTTTTTTGTGTATGTCATGCGCTATGCCATCCTCGACTGGGGGCCGACTTTCCTGAATCAGGAATACCTCGTCTCGATCAAGGGCTCCACGTGGATGACCGCTGCTTTTGAAGTCGCGGGCATCGCCGGAATGCTTCTCTCCGGCTGGGTGACCGACAGGTTCTTTGGCGGCCGCGCCGCGCGCGTCTGCGTGCTTTGCATGGTGCTCGCGACGGTTTTCATACTGCTCTTCTGGCTGCTCCCGATGCCGCCGCTGGCGATGACCGGGCTGCTCATGGCCGCGGGCTTTTTCATCTACGGCCCGCAGGCGCTCGGCGGGGTGATCACCGCCAACATCGTCACCCGCCGCGCCGCCGCGACGGCGATCGGCTTCACTTCGCTTTTCGCTTATGCGAGCACGATTGTCTCGGGTTGGGGCCTGGGCCTGCTCGTCCAGAAATACAGTTGGGGCCACGCCTTTGCCGCGCTTTGCGTGGTCGGCCTCGCCGCCGCGGTTGTCTTCGCGCTCCTATGGAAAACGAAAGTCCACGGCTACGACGCCGACCCGCGGGCGGACGAGGCGCAGAAGTAGTCATGATTGAGAATGCCAGCAAAGCTTGCAGGGATTAAAAACATCCCCATTCGAGCAGTTCGTATAATTCTTGGAAGTTCCCGATAATAATCAAAGATATCTGCCTTCACCTCCGGGATATTTATGAAACGAAAAAACTTTTGCGTTTTATTTGGCTTTTTCACGCTCGTTTTCACGCCGCTGCTTTTTTCGCAGCCGGCGGCGCCCGGCGCTAGGAATTTTGCCGCAACCAAAGCCCCCGTCGGCCATGTGTCCAAGGAGACGCTTGTAACGCCCGCCAACCAAATCATCACGCCTGCCGGGAAAATCGTCGAGCTGGACGGCGTACGTCCGCAAACCCTCGCGCTCAGCCCCAATAAAAAACTCCTGGTCACAGCCGGCCTCACGCACGAGCTCATCGTCATTGATCCCGGCACGGGAAAAATCATGCAACGTGTCAAATTTCCGAAGGACATGGCTCGCGAGCAATCGGCGATTTCCGATGAAATCCTGGAGGCCAGCGGCAAGGCGCAGATGAGCTTTAACGGCTTGGTTTTTTCTCCCGATGGGAGCCGCATTTATATGTCCAATGTCAATGGCGACATAAAAGTTTTCAACGTGTCGGGGGGCGATTCCCCGAAGGTCAGGCCGCACATTTCCTTCGGCCTTCCGGCGGCCAACGCGACGGGCCGCGCCGAGGATATTCCCGCAGGCATGGCCTTTTCCGCCGACGGCAAAAAACTCTACGTCGTGCTCAATCTCTCCAACCGGCTCGCCGAGATGGACGCGACGACGGGGCGCGTCCTGCGCCTGTGGAACGTCGGCGTCGCCCCCTTCGCTGTCGTTCTCGCCAATGACAAGGCCTACGTGAGCAACTGGGGCGGACGCCGTCCCGACGCCGACTCGCCGACCGGGCCCGCCGGGCGCGGCACCCGCGTGCGCGTGGACGACCGCGACATCGCCAGCGAGGGCTCCGTGTCCGTCATAGATCTTGCGCAGGAATCGATCGTAAAAACCGAAATCGTCATCGGCCCGCACGCGTGCGCGCTCGCCCTCACGCCCGACAAAAAATGGCTCGTGGTCGCCAGCGCCGGCAACGACATGCTTTACGCGATCAACACGCGCACCGACGAAATCGCCGAGCGCATTTGCGCGCGCGTGCAGCCGAGCGACCTCTTCGGCGCGCAGCCCAACGCGCTCGCCTTCGACGACTCGGGCAAACTGCTTTTCTGTGCCAACGGCACGCAAAACGCCGTCGCGCTTTTTCGTTTCGATCCCGCCGACAACGAATCCGCCATGGTCGGCCTCCTTCCGGCAGGCTGGTTTCCCTCGGGCCTTGTCTATGATTCGCAACGAAAACAAATCTGCGTCTCAAACCTGAAGGATATAGCAAGCGAACCCGAGGACGTGGGCGAGAAAGGCCGCGGCGCGCAAGGCCTGGGTTTCAGGACGCACCAGTATTGCGGCACGCTCTGCCTCACGCCCGTGCCCTCGAAAAAAGACCTCATGGCCCACACGCAACGCGTATTGCTCAACCTGCGCTATCCGCTGCTCGCAATGGCGAAACTGCCGCCGCGCGAAGGCATCGCGCCCGTTCCCGTTCCGGAGCGCGTCGGCGAGCCGAGCGTGTTCAACCACGTCATTTACATCATCAAGGAAAACCGCACTTACGACCAGGTTTTAGGCGACGTCAAGGAGGGCAACGGCGCGCCCAACCTTTGTATTTTTGGCGAGAAAGTGACGCCCAACCAGCACAAGATCGTCCGTGAATTTGTGTTGTTGGACAATACCTACTGCTCGGGAATTCTCAGCGCCGACGGGCACCATTGGTCCAACAGCAGCATCGCGAACGATTACCTCGAACGCGAATTTGCCGGCTGGCCGCGCAGCTATCCCGCGCCCGGCGGCGACGCGATTGCCAACGCCTCCTCGGGCTTCCTTTGGGACAACATTCTCGCGCACGGGAAAACGATGGTGAATCTCGGTGAGTTCACCACCGCGCGCCGCAAGCGCTGGAAAGACTCCAAACGCAGCGGCCCGATTACGTTTGCGGAAAACTGGCGCAATTTCAAAAACGGGACCGACGACATCATCTATGGCAGCGACGCCGCCATCAAAACACTGAAACCCTGCACGGACACCCGCTACGTTGGCTGGGATCTGACCCTGCCCGACGTCTGGAAAGCGAAGATGTTCAGCATCATCTTCAAGGAATACGAGGAAAAGGGCACCCTGCCGCATTTCATGCTGGTGCGCCTGCCCAACGACCACACCAGCGGCACGGCCTACGGCGCGCCAACGCCCGCCGCGCAAGTCGCCGACAACGATCTCGCCGTGGGGCGCATTGTCGAGACGGTGAGCCACAGCAAATATTGGAAGGATACCGCGATTTTCATCATCGAGGACGATCCGCAAAACGGCTGGGATCACGTCAGCGGCTACCGCACCACGGCCTATGTCATCAGCCCCTACACCAAGCGCAAAACCGTCGTCAGTACGCAATACAACCAGACGAGCATCCTGCGCACGATGGAGCTCATACTCGGCCTGCCCCCGATGAACCAGATGGACGCGACCGCGACCCCGATGTTTGATTGTTTTGCGAGCACGCCGGATTTCACGCCCTTTGATTCGGTGCCGAACAAAGTGCCCCTCGACGAGATGAATCCCCATCCGAAAAAAATCGCCGATGCGCAACTGCGCAAGGACGCCATTGCGTCCGCCAAGCTGCCGCTCCACGAACCCGACCTGTGCGACGAGAACACGCTCAATCGCATTCTTTGGCGCGCCCAAATGGGAATCGCCGCCGCGTATCCCGCGTGGGCCGTGAAACTCGTCGACGACGACTGATAAATCAACTCATCACGGACAACCCGCAGGGGCGTGGTTTGGCTCAGTCCTTTTTTCCTCCGAATTGTACTGCGAAAACCACGGGGCAATGATCGGATGCCATCGGTTCGTTTACCGAATTGTATTCCAGCACGGTGAGCGCGGGGGCTTTGGATTTTGCTCCGTTTGTCCGATACAGGAACCAGTCGATCTGCCTGGCCGGTTTGGCCGATGGAAACGTCGCCTTCCCCGTGTCGGGCGCGGCCTGCAATACGGGCAGCGTCCAGCCGTGCTCTTTTTTCAGCACGCCCCAAATCGGCGATGAGCCGGTCGCATTAAAATCCCCGGCCCAAATTGCCGCCGCCGGACGCTTCGCCAGCAGGCGGGCGACTTCGTCGGAAATCATTTTCACGTGCTCCATGTGCGTGTCGCCTTTCCGGTGGTCGAGGTGTACGCTTACAAGCATCACGTCCAAACCTGCCTTGGATTTTTCGTCTTTCGCTCCGTCTTTCGGCAGCGTGACCTCCACGATCGCCGCCGAGCGCGGTTCCGCGCCGCCGGGGAGAGCCAGCGTCGAGGTGTGCGAGAAGGGCAGCTTCGACAGGATGGCATTTCCGTATTCGCCTCCGCCGTAGTTCATCGCCTTTGCGAAATAGAAATGCATGCCGAGAAGTTTTCCGAGTTCTTCCGACTGGTTGACCTGGCCGGAGCGCTTTGTCCCCGAATCCACCTCTTGCAGCAGGATGACATCGGCATTGAGCCGCCGCAGCACCTCCGCGGTGCGCGCGAGGTCGAGTTGCTTGTCCATGCCGCGCCCCGCATGGATGTTATAGCTGACCACGCGCAACGAGGACTCCGCCCGCGCCACGCCCGCGATCAAGATTGCAACGACAAAAACAAGCCGCATCCGGGATAAGAAGTTCATGACGGCAGGCTGTATGCGTAATCGCCCGGTGAACAGCGCAAAATGCGCGCCCGCGCTGTCCGCGTAAAAACGGACAGCCTGTCCGTTTTTGTCCGCGTCCGCCGCGTGTGTTTGACACTGCGCGCCGCCCCTTGGATATTCGGCATGCAATTTTTTCCCAAACCACACCCGCAACCCTTCCCGCCTCATACCGTGAGCCCATCGCCCGAAACAAAACGCACCAGCCACCCAATTCGTTCGACGACGGAATTCGCACGCCACGTCGGACTCGCCCGCACGACCGTGTCGCGCGTCCTGAACGGACAGCCCGGCCTGAAGAAAAAAACCATCGAGCGCGTCCGCCGCGCCATCGAGGAAACCGGCTTCGTGCCGAATGCCTACGCGCTGCACCTGAAAGGCAAGCGGACGCAGACCGTCGGCGTTTGCGTGCAGAACCTTTCCTTCCCGATCCTCGTCAATAAACTCGCCGCGCTGCAGTCCCGGCTGCGCGACAAAAGCATCACCACGTTCATCGAGGTCGTTCACGGGGACAGCATCGAAAACGCGGTGCGCAATTTCCTTTCGCTGCGTGTGGAGGCGCTCGTGTTCCTCGGCTATTTCGACGAGGAAAAAATCGGACGACAGCTTCACAGCCTCGCGAACAACGGCACGCCGAGCCTCGTGATCGACCACTCCGGCATCAAGGGCGCGAACACCGTCACACTCGACCGCGCGCGCGGCATGGTGGCGATCACCGAGCACCTGCTCTACCTCGGGCATACGCGCTTCGGTCTCCTCGGCTACTCGGAGGCATTTCGCAGTACCGACGAGCGCATACGCGGCATCCGCGAGGCGCTGGCGTCGCGCGGACTCGATTACGACCAGTGCACGGAAATCATCGACGACCGCGCCGTGCGCGCGCACGATTTCGAGTTCGGGCGCTCGCTCGCCCGCGCGTTCATCGAGCGCGGCAATCCGCCGACCGCCTTCATCGCGCTCAACGACGTGATCGCCGCCGGCGCGATCCACGGCGTGAGGGACATGGGGCTGCGCGTGCCCGAGGATTTTTCTGTGACGGGTTTCAACAACCAAGACATCTGCTCGATGGTCGTGCCGAACATCACGAGCGTCGATCAGCGCGTGGACAAGACGATCCAGGTCGCGGTCGCCTTTGTCATCGACCAGATGGGCAGGCCGCTGCGCAGCAAGCCCGCCGTGAAAATGATCGATCCGCTCCTGATCGTGCGCGGCTCGACCGGCCCGGCTCGCGCGCGCTGAAAAAACAAACGTCGCCAACCGCCGCGCCCGCCGTTGTGATGCGGCTTTTCTCCATGTCCGCGCCCGCATCACGCAACCATTCCGAACATGCCGCGTTGTTTTCGCAACTCGGCGAACGCTCCGCCGCGCCCACCATCGCCCGCCTCATGGCGATGGCGCTTGAAACGCCCGGGATGCTTTCGCTCGCCGCGGGCTTTACGGACAACGCGACCTTGCCGGTCGATTTCGTCGATGACGCATGGCGCGCGATGCGCGCGAACGCCGCCGCGGCGAACAACGAATTCTTCCAATACGGCACAAACCAGGGCCGGCCCGCGCTGCGGCGGATGCTTGCGGAGCGCATCGTGCGCGCCGACCGGCTGGAGACCGAGCCGGATGCGCTGGAGCCGTGTGTGTTCATGACCAATGGCTCGCAACAGGCCCTGTATCTCGCGATGCAGGTGCTGTGCGATCCCGGCGACGTGGTGCTCGTGGATCGTCCGAGTTATTTTGTGTTCCTTGAAATGCTGCGCGGTCTCGGCATCGAGGCGCGCTCGCTGCCGGTGGACGCGAATCACCGCATCGACGCCCCCGCGCTCGGACGCCTGCTCGATGCGTTGGCCGCGCAGGGGAAACGCGTGAAGGCGGTGTATTTTGTCAGCTATTTCTGCAATCCCTCGGCCCGCAGTCTCGATGAGGCGGAGAAAAACAGCATCGCCACGACACTTGCCGCGCGCGGCCTGTTCGTGCCGGTGATCGAGGATGCAGCGTATCGCGAATTGTATTTTGAGAAGGAATGGCCCGCGCGCAGCGTGTTCGCGCTGCCGGCGTGGGAGGCGTTTCCCAAGCTCTACACGGCGACGCTCACGAAACCCTTCGCCACGGGCTTGAAAGTCGGTTATGGCATTTGCGCCAGCGAGGATTGGCGCAAAAAAATGCTGCATGTGAAGGGCCATCACGATTTCGGCTCCGCGAACTTCAACCAGGCCGTGCTGGAACACGCCATCGCGACCGGAAACTACGAAAAACAACTCGCGCGCCTGCGTCCGGCATATCACGCAAAAATGCGTGCGCTCCACGATGCGCTCGCGGAGGCCGGTTTGCGCGGGCGCGGCTGGAAATGGGACGAACCTTCCGGCGGCCTGTATCTCTGGCTGGAAGCGCCGCGCGGACTCGACACGGGCATGGAGTCGGCGTTCTGCCGCGCGTGCGTCGAGGCGGGCGTGCTCTACGTGCCCGGCGATCTGTGCTTCGGCGACGCGCCGGACAGAAAATTCATCCGTTTGAGCTTCGGCGTGCTCGGCGCGCCCGATCTCCGCGAAGCCGCGCGCCGCTTCGCATCCGTCGCGGCCCGATTTTAGGGCCTGTTAAAGAGATCTGGTGGCATTCCGGAAAAGTAGTTTTTGAATCACGGAAACACGGAAGAACGGAAGGATTCACAGCGAAGAGCGGCATTCCGATTTGCGTCGATTTATGTCGATTTGGTTCGAGTGGCACGGGCATCCTGCCTGTGTCTTCGGAACATGGGCGAGACGCCATAGCTTTATACACAAGATGGAGAAGCTGGGCCGAAGCGTTCCCATGCCAGGGAGAGGTCGCAGAGGCGGGTCATGCCGATCCACATGGCCTTGATGCCGGGGGGCGC
>JARKRC010000066.1 GCA_029974595.1 Ereboglobus sp.
GACGCAAAAACGATGCGCCCCCCGGCATCAAGGCCATGTGGATCGGCATGACCCGCCTCTGCGACCTCTCCCTGGCATGGGAACGCTTCGGCCCAGCTTCTCCATCTTGTGTATAAAGCTATGGCGTCTCGCCCATGCCACTCGAACCGTGCAAACCTCAGCTTTTGGGCCGGAAGCCCGTGCCACTCAATCCGCATGGGCATCTGCGTTCCATCTTTCTGATCTTCGACCTCTGTCCCTCTTCTCCGACCTTTGCGCCCTTTGCGACTTTGCTGTGAATCCCTCTGTTCTCCGGCCTCTATATTCTACATTCCATCTTCTATATTCCCTCATCCCTCCCGTCCGCCCCCCCCTACTGCAGCTTCCCGTTTTTCCAAACCAGCTTTTCGCCCCAGAAAGGCAAAACAACGGACGGGCAATTTATCTTCGCCAGATTTTCCACCGCGTAATCGAGCGTCCGGCGGCGCGGCGATTTGTCGATGCGGTGCCGCAGCTCGATGACGTGCGACAGGATTGCGCAAGCCGGCTGCACCCGTCCGTCGCCATTGCCGAGGATTCTGTTTTCCTCCGGCGCGCCGTAACGCAGCACAAGCAGGCCGACCGGCCCCTGCACGCGGGTGAATTGCGCCGGCGTGAAATTCGAATCCCCGCAATGCAGCAGCGAAAAATTCCCGGAGTCCGCGCCGCAATCCACGCGATACATTGTGATAAACCGCAATAGTTTTTCGTTGTGGTCGGCAATGTCGGTGCGAATGGAAAACGCGCCGATTTTATACTCCGCCGGCTCCGTTGACCAATACTTGCCCCCTTCGCGGTTGAAGTTGGACAGGACCGGTTTGCCGAGGGCGCGCATCGCCGCCATCAACTCCACGCTTTTGTGGTCGCCGTGGTTGTGCGTGACGCAGAGGAAATCGATGAAAGGCGCCAGCTTCTCCGCCAGCCGGTGGTTGACATCCACGCCGAAGCAGCCCGAGGGCGTTTTCACCACGATCCCCATGTTGTAAAGCAGCCAGACGACGGTCGTGCCCGGCTCGACCCTGGTGTTTTGCACCTCGTCCAGCACGCGGTGAAAGGCATGGCGGTAACAATACAAAATGGGGCTTTCCTCCTCCATGCGGGCCGCCGTTTTTGCGGGGCTTTTCAAGTAGTTGTTGAATTCGTCGTGCGACAGCTTTTCGGAGTAACCCTGAAGTGTTTTCAGGAGCGCCCGCCTTTCGTCGTTCATCAAAAACGGGGAGGTCTTTTCAAGCCGCCGCATGGTCTGCGCAGCCTCGTTTTCCTTCGCAATGCCGGAGACAGCCGCCGCAAACAGCAGCGCAAGTAGAATTACTTTTTTCATGTGGAAAACGCCAGTGAGCGCCCGAAGCCCGGCAGAAGCAAGGCAGACATTTTGTTTTGCGCCTGCCGGATGGACAAATCACCGGCCCGCGCGCCAGGCCGGGGTTCCCCGGGGCCAGTGTTACAGCGTCATGCCGTGCTTTTTGCTCAGCCTCGCGCCAAACAGAATCAATATGCACCCCAGCATGCCGAACGGCGCCATGAAGTAGAAATAAAGCCCCCAGCCCATGTGGCCTTCGGGCGGCGTGCCAAGTATGAGTTTGTGCAGGAAACTGAACACATCGAACACCCAGCCTTTGCCGTCGAGCAGGCGGCCCAGCAGAAAACCCGCCAGCAGGCCGCCGAAATACTGGAACGAATCGATCACACCCGCCGCAAAACCCGCCATTTTTCTGCCGCCAATATCCATCGCGGCAGCCGTGCCGAGCAGCGAATGCGTCGAGTTGGCGGTGAACGCTATCAGGACGAAAAACAGGATGACGCCGTTGAGCGTGTTCATTTGCGCCGCGACGAGGATGATCACCGTTTCTATGAAATAGATGACCGCCGCCACGGGAGCGCGCCGTCCGTTGACAAACGTGTCCGAAATATAGCCCGAAATCAGCGAGCCGAGCGAGGCCACGATCGGGATCAGCGTGCCGAGCAGGAAAAAGTGCGTGCTCTTCAGGTCGGTGTTGAACACCTCCTGCACGTAGCGCGGGAACCACTGGTCAACGCTCTGCCGCACCGTGCCCGTGCAGGCGTAGGCAAACGCCACCACCCAGATCACGGGGTTGGTGACGATCCGCAAAAACACCTCCTTGATCGTCGGGTCCTTCCCGCCGCCCGCCGCTGCGGAATCCGGCTCCTTCAAGTCATCGATATGATAACCCGCCTCCTCCGGCGTGGCCTTCACGACAAAGGCGAACACGATCGCGACCACCGTGGCGATGCCCGCCGGCACCCAGAACAACCAGCGCCAGTGCAGCGGATCGACATGGAACATGCTGAAAAGCGTAAAGCCCGCCAGCAGCGAGGGCCCGAGCCAGAAAATGCCGAGCCGCCCGAGATTGATCATGAAGCCAAAGATGCCGGAAAACTTGCCGCGCTCGCGCTTGTTGAACCAGGTAACGTTGATCTTGATGAATCCCGGCGAGCCAAACGCCTGCAAATACCCGTCGATCCCGCGCAGCATTATGAACAGGCCCAGCAGCCCCCAGAACGACGCCACGCCGAACAGGATGTTCATGATCACCGTGCCCGCCGCGCCGATCAGCATGGCGCGTTTCCCGCCGAGCTTGTCGGTCAGCAGCCCGTTGATGATCTGTCCGCAGCCATACGCGAACATGTTCACCGAGATGATCCAGCCGATCTGTTCGTTGCTGAATCCGAACTCCGTGGCGATCGACTTGTTCGCTATGGAAAAATTATAGCGGCACATGTAGAACGAAGTGTAGAGCAGGCCGATGATGCCCCAGTTCAAACCTCTTCGCGCACGAAAACCTTTGGGAAGCTGGCGCCTGGCAGCCGGAACCGTTTCAAGAGCAGGGTTGGTTGAATCCATAAAAATTGTGCGCATCGTGATGCAACCGCGTAAAGTTGCACGCCCAATTTTTCAACGCCTGCCGACGCGCGAACGCTCGCGCGCACGGGATCATGCGGCAGCGGCTCAAGCGGCCCGACGTTCGAACACGCTTCAAATAGCAGAACCGGCGCGGCGCCCGACCGCCCCCGCCTTGCCACGCTTGCGGCGCGAAAGCATGCCTTTCGGGGACGCGAGGATTTTCCCGCCCTGCACCAGCTTGTGATACGCGGTCGGCGGCACGCCCATCACGGTCTTGAAGGCGCGGCTGAAGGCAAACAGCGACCCGAAGCCGCACGCCTTCGCGATTTCCTCGACGCTGCCATGATCCGGGTCGCTCAGCATCGACGCCGCCGTGGACATGCGGGAATCGCGCATGTAGCTGCCGAGGCTCACGCCGATTTCCTTCCGGAAAATCGCGCGCAGGTAACTGATCGAATACCCGGTGTGTTTCGCGAGATCGGCGATGGTCAGCGTCCTGTCGAGATTTGCGCGCACATGGCTGTTGATCGCGCGCAGGATCTCGCCGTGCGTCTCCTGCCCGGCCATGGCGCGCGGAGCCACCACGCAGTTGACCGCGCGCGCCTCCAGCAGCTCGCGCAGGAGCCGCGACAACGCAACGACCAGCTCGAAATCCCGCTCGGGGCCGGGCGCGGAGGAGAGATGATTTTCGACCAGCCCGCCGAGCATTTCGAGCGCCGCGCCTTCCAGCGCGCGGGGCGAATTGCGCAAAGGCTCGAGCCTGTCCGCCCGCCTGCACTCGAAGGTGATGAACAGCCAGTTCAACTCGCCGGTCTCGATGTCGAGGTAATGGTGGAACTGGTGCGGAAAAATCAGGCACGTGCGTCCGCAATCGAGCATGTAACTGCGCCCGTCAACGTGGATCCGCCCGGCCTTCGAGAGCGGAATCACCAGCTCGAAGCGGTGGTGGTAATTGTGCGTGACGCCGTGCGGGCGCATCATCTCCGTCGAGGTGCGCTTGAAGAGCAGCACATTGTCCGCGACAAGCGCCTCGCCGAGTTTCGCGCCGGAAAACAGATTGACCGGATTGACCAGCCCCGCGAGGACGCGCCCGATTTTCCGGAATGCCTTGTCGTTTGGAGCGCCGCTCATTGTGTGATTTTCCAAGGTTGGAAACGAAAAAAAAGATCAGCGGGCGGCGTGCTGCTCCCTGAAATAAGCCAGCGTTTCGCGAAGGCCGCTTTCGAGGCTGCCGCGCGGCTTGAAGCCGGTGGCCGCCAGCGCATCGACGTTCGCCCGCGAGTGCCGCACGTCGCCCGCGCGCTCGGGGCCGTGGATGATTTCGGAACGCGAGCCGGCCTGCGCGATGATGCGCCGGGCAAGCTCGCCCACCGTGATCTGGCCGCCGTAGCCGGCGTTGAACACGCCGGTGAGACCGGGCGTATTCGTAACGTGGATACAGGCGGCGGCGAGGTCCTTCACGTAAATGAAGTCGCGCGTCTGCCCGCCGTCGCCGTAAATGGCGAGCGTTTCGCCGGCGAGCGCCTTCTGCATGAAGATCGGCACGGCGGCGGCGTAGGCGCTCTTCGGATCCTGGCGCGGGCCGAAGACATTGAAGAAGCGCAGGGCCACCGTTTCGAGGCGTCCGCTTTCGGCGAACTGGCGGCAGTAGTATTCGCCGTCGAGTTTCGTGACGGCGTAGGGGCTGCGCGGCTCAGGCAGCATGGTTTCGAGCTTCGGCACCGCCGGGTTGTTGCCGTAAACGGCGGCGGACGATGCGAAGAAAAGTTTTTTCACGCCCGCGTCGGCGGAAGCTTCGAGGACGTTGAGCAGGCCGGTGACGTTGAGCGAAACGCATTCGTGCGGTTTTTCCACCGACTCGGGCACGCTGATGAGCGCCGCGAGATGATAAACGTGATCCACGCCCCGCAGCGCATCGCGCAGGAGATCGCGGTCGAGAATCGAGCCTTCGATGAATGTCGCGCGGATGCCGTCGAGACTTTTCCGGAACCCGGTGCGCAGGTTGTCGAGGACGAGCACTTCGCAATCGTGCTGGAGCTGCTCGGCGATATGGCTGCCGATGAAGCCGCAGCCGCCGGTGATGAGTATTTTTTTCATGGTGTGATCGCGGAACGTCAGAGGCTGGAGAAGATGCGCGCGCCGGCGGCTTCCATCGCCGATTGCTGCGCGTCGATGCTGCGCACCATGGCGAACTGGTTGCGCGCGCGGTCGAGGTTGTGACCGGGGCGCTTCGTTTTGAAATACACATCGCCTTCGAGGTAGTCGGTCAGGAAACGCAGGCCGATTTCGAAGGTGATGAGCTTGCCGGAAAACGCGAGGTGCGCGCGCTCGGCCTCGGTGAGAAAATCGCCCGCCGCCTCCAGGTAGCCGGTGGCGAGCCCTTCGTAAACGGGCATGCGCATCGTGACTTTCGAGAGGTCGGTCTCGTCCTCGAGCGCAGACGCCGTGGCGGAGCGCACCATGTCGCCGAAATCGTAGAGCGCGAGGCCGGGCATGACGGTGTCGAGGTCGATCACGCAAATGCCGCGGCCCGTGGCGTCGTCGATCATGACGTTGTTGAACTTGGTGTCGTTGTGCGTGACGCGCTCGGGCACGGCGCCCGATGCCTGGAGACTGGCGAGCACGTCAACCATGCCTTCGTTTTGCATGGCAAAGTCGATGTCGGCGCGGACGGCGGCGGCGCGGTTTTGCGTGTCGGCGGCGGCGGCGCGCATGAAGTTTTCATAACGTCTGCGCGTATTGTGAAAGTCGGGGATCGTCTCGTGCAGGCGCGCGCCGGACAGGTCGGTGAGCAGGCGCTGGAACTCGCCGAACGCGCGCGCCGCCTCGCGGGCATGCGCGGGCGTCTCGACAAGATCGTAGGTGCGCGCCTTCTCGATGAAGAGATAACAGCGCCAGACGGAGCCGCCGGCGTCGGTGTGATACGACCGCCCGTCGCGTGCCGGCACGAGCGTGAGAGCCCGGCGCGAAGCGTCGTCGCCAAAGGCGAGCGCGCGTTGCGCCGCGTGCTTCGTCACCCGGCTGATGTTTTCCATGAGGGCGGACGCGTCCTTGAAAATGCGCGTGTTGATGCGCTGAAGAATGTAGCGCACGCACGTGCCGGCCTGGTTGAAGTTGACGACGAAGGTGTCGTTGATGTGGCCGCTGCCGTAAGGTTCGCCGCCGAGACACTGGCCGTGGATCGAAAAGGCTGCGGCCAGCGCGTTGATGTCGGAGGGCGAGACGGAGGTATGTGTGCTCATGGGATCGAGGATTTTTTTGTGGTTGGGAGTTGGAAAATCAAAAGACGCGCGCGCCGGTCATGCCCAAAGGCGCGCGGGATAAACGCCGTCGCGCACGAGCGCACGAAGCGCCTCGACGACGCGCGGGCGGTCGTCGCGATACGTGATGCCGAACCACGAGCTCGGCGTGGACAGCACGCGCACGGCGGCGGCGCGCCGCTCGATCATGGCCGTGACCGCGAAGGGCAGGTAGAATTCGGTTTTCATTTCCGCGCCGTGTTTTTCGAGAAACCCGGCGAGCCCCTCCTCGAGCGCGGGCAGGACGGACGGCGTGAAACCCCAGCAGTTCATCGAGACCGTCTCCGTGCCGTCAAACAGGCGCATGGTGCCGTCGGCGTTTTTCTGGCGCGCGCCGCCGGACGGAACGCGCTCGATGGCGGTGCATTCCTCGACGGTGACGAGCTGCCCGCGCGCGTCCGCTGTGCAAATGCCGCGTGAAACCGTGCCGTGCTCGGAAAGCGTCCTGTCGAGCCGGAAGCCCACCATGCAGCAGGGAGCAGGCGCCGCCGTCGTGTCCGCCGACGAAAGAAATGCGCCGAGCAGCCTGAACGAGTCCGCGCCGTAATAATCGTCGGCATTGATGACCGCAAACGGCTCGGCGAGCGCGTCGCGCGCGCACCAGACCGCGTGTCCGGTGCCCCAGGGTTTTTCGCGCCCCACGGGGCATTGATGTCCGCCCGGCAACTTCGAAAGCTCCTGAAAAACGTAATCGACCTCAATGCGCCCCTCAAAGCGGCTGCCGACCTTTTCGCGAAACTCCTTCTCGAAATCGCGCCGGATGACAAAAACGATTTTTTTGAAGCCGCCACGGATCGCGTCGTAAACGGAGTAATCCAGCACGGCTTCCCCGGAAGGGCCCACGGGATCGATCTGCTTCAAACCGCCGTAACGGCTGCCCATGCCGGCTGCCAGGATAAGTAAGGTGGGGGAATTCATGGTGGTGTTTTCACAAAGGGAAACAAAGTCGATTTCGTCAAACATTATCTTGTTTTAACATTATTGATATTTTCAAACCGGTCTCGGAAACGACATTTTGCGATCGCGAGCTTGTTCGTTGACCCAAGACTCCGCGCGCAGTTGAGTCGCGGTGTTTTTCAACCTTCCAAAATGGATTCAGAGACCAGACTTTCCCGCCTTGAAGAGCGCGTCACATGGCTGCAGCGGCATGTGGCCGAGCAGGATCGCGTCATCAGCGCGCAATCGTTCGAGATCGACGCGCTCAAGGCCAGGCTCTCCTTCATGAAAAAACAGATGGACGAAGGCGGCCAGCCCGGCACGCCCGCGCCGGACGATCGTCCCCCGCATTACTGAAGCGAAGCGCGCGCAGGCGGACGCGGCATGGCTGCATCCCCGCTTTTGCCGCCCGCGCTCACGATTCCACGGATAGGACGTAAACAGCACCCTTCTCCGATCCAATCGCCAGAAAACGATCATCCGGCGACCACGCGAGCCCGGTTGCCGCCGAGGGCATTTTTATCGTGGCGCGCAACGGACGGTTTCTGTCCAGGCTCCACAACATCACAGAGCCGTCTTCCGACGCCGAGGCGAGCAGCCCGTGCGCATGTTGAAACGCCAGCGCGCACACCTTTGCCGGATGCGGCAGCTGGTCCGGCTCCCGACCCTCGGGGCCCGGCCCGCTGCAATTCCACACGCACGCATCCTGCCCGCCGCCCGTCGCAAGCCATGTGCCCGTGCGGTCGAACGCCAGCGCCGTCACCTTGCTCTCGTAGCCGCTCATGTGCAGCTCGACGCCCGTCTCCGGCATCCACAAATGCACGCTCTGATCCTGGTTGCCCGACACGAGCCAGCGCGCGTCCGGCGACCACACGAGGCCGTGGATGCCGTTGTTGTAGGGATATTCCTTTTGGAGCAAAAAATCATCGCCATCCCAAAGCCGCACGCCGCCAAAATGCGCCGCCGCGAGCGCGCCGCCCGACGGCTCCCACGCGATCGCCTGCACCGTCTTCGACGCCGGCGCGCAACGATGCCGTACCGACGCATCCGCATTGAGAAAAACAACCTCGCGCCCCGACGCCGCCGCAAGCAGCGCCGGACGCGCTTCCCCGCCCTTCTCCGCCGGACGCCACGCGATATGATCCACCCACGCATTGCCCGCGTCCGTCGTGGCCGTGTGCTGCCCCGACTCGGCATCCCAGAATTTCACCTTCCCGTCCTGCCCGCCGCTCGCCAGCAAACACGCCGCGCCCGGGGCCCACGCGATGCAATTCGTGCCATCCTCGTGCCCCGGCAATTCGTGAAGCCTCGACTCCGCGCCGCCGCCCGCATCCTTTGCCGCCGCGGGACGAAAAACCGAAATCGCGCCGCCCGCCGACGCCGCCGCGAGCAGTTGCCCATCCGGCGACCAGCCCAGGTCGATCACATAATCATCCAAAAGCGCGGCCCAGTGTTTCGTGAGATTCATTTGAATGCGGAATGTGGATTGCGGAATGCGGAATGTGAAGCAAGGAAGTGCCCGCCCGAAGCAGCGAGCGCCCGTGCCGCCGCCCGCATTTTCCGTTTCTCCCTTTTTCACACTTCACCTTTCACACTTCACACTTCCGGCGGCCCTTGGAGGGCCGCCGGATTTTCGGGCTTCTATTTTTTGCCGCCACACTTCAGCCTTGGCGTCTTACATTCCACACTCCCGCATTCCCATGACCTTCAACAACCGCATAGCACTTGTCACCGGCGCAGGCCGCGGCATCGGCAAAGCCATCGCCGAAACCCTCGCCAAAAACGGCGTCACCGTCATCTGCGTTTCCAAGAACCCCGCGAGCTGCGGCCCCGTGGCCGACGCCATCACCGCCGCCGGAGGCAAGGCCGAGGCCGTCCCCGTCGATGTCGCCGACGGCGCCGCGGTCGCAAAGGCCGCCGAGGCGCTCCTCGCCAAATACGGCAAAATCGACATCCTCGTGAACAACGCCGGCATCACCCGCGACGGCCTCCTCGCCCGCATGTCCGAGGCCGATTGGGACGCCGTCATCCAGACCAACCTCACCAGCTGCTTCCACTGGAGCAAGGCCATCGGCTGGCCCATGTGCCGCGCCCGTTACGGCCGCATCGTCAACATCGCCTCCGTCGTCGGCCTCATCGGCAACGCCGGCCAGGCCAACTACGCCGCCGCCAAGGGCGGCATGATCGCCTTCACCAAGGCCATCGCCCGCGAGTTCGCCAAGCGCGGCGTCACCGCAAACTGCGTCGCCCCCGGATTCATCAAGACCGACATGACCGCCGTCCTCAGCGAGGAAGTCCAGAAAATCGCCGTCGCCCAAGTCCCCATGCAACGCATGGGCGAGCCCGCCGACATCGCCAACATCACCGCATACCTCGCCAGCGAGGAAGCCGGCTACATAACCGGCCAAGTTTTTACGGTTGACGGCGGCATGGCAATGTGACCCGCTTCTCAACCTCAGTAATAAAACTAACATGGCTGATCAAAAAACCATCGAACAACGCGTTAAGGAAATCATCGTTAACCAGCTCAACGTAAATGAAGAGCAGATCACTCCGCAGGCCTCCTTCCTGGACGACCTCGGCGCTGATTCCCTCGACACCGTCGAACTCATCATGGCCTTCGAAGAGGAATTCAAGGACGAGATCAAGGGAGAGATCCCCGAATCCGATGCCGAGAAACTCCAGAGCGTCGGTCAGGTGATCGACTACATCAAGAGCAAGGCCGCGGCCTGATTCTCCTGATTTAACGCCAACCAGATTTCACCGCACCTTTTGCCGGATTCGTCGCGATTCCGGCAATTTTTTTTTGTACCCGCGTCTTTCAAGTTTCCACCCCGTTGATTTTCCCCCATCTTCGCTCCCCCAACGCGCCATGCGAATAACCCTAGTCCATCCCGCCGGCTTCAATTTCGTCCCCGGCCAGCCCGACATCACCCAGCTGGCCAACCGCATGGCGCCCATCGGAATCCTCTCGCTCGCCGCCTGGCTCGAAAAACACGGCCACAGCGCCGTCATCCACGACTGCCTCGGCCCCCGCGCCCCGAAAGGCATCGAGGCCAATGCCGGCGCCATCCTCGCCACAAATCCCGACCTCGTGGGATTCTCGGCCACCACGGCCGGCTTCATGGACGCCGCCGACATCGCCGCCATCATCAAGGCGCGCCGCCCGGAAATCAAAATCATCTTCGGCAACGTCCACGTCTCCGCCATCGGCCCCGCCCTCCTCAAGCATTTTCCCGAAATCGACTACCTTTGCGTCGGCGAAGGCGAAGGCCTCATGCTCGACATCTCCGGGGGACGCCCGCTCCCCGAAATCGGCAATCTCGCCTACCGCGACCCCGCCGGCGGCGGCATCGTCTTCAACAACCGCCGCACGCGTATCCAGGATCTGGATGCGCTCCCCTTCCCCTCCTACGAAAAACTCGCCGGTTTCCCCTCCGGCTACCACCTGCCGCTCTTCTCCTACATCAAACGCTGGGGCGCCACCATGATCACCTCGCGCGGCTGCCCCTACACCTGCTCCTTCTGCGACCGCACCGTCTTCGAGCGCCTCCATCGCTACAACTCTGCCGCCTACATTTACGAGCACATGCGGTATCTCCGCGACCGCTTCGACGTCCACCACATCAACATTTACGACGACCTCTTCAGCGCCCACAAGAAACGCGTTTACGAACTCTGCGAGCTGCTCATCAACAAACCGCTCGGCGTCGGCTTCAATTGCGCCATCCGCACCGGCCATGACGACTTTGAAATGCTGAAGCTCCTCAAGCGCGCCGGCGCGCTCATGGTCTCCCTCGGCGTGGAATCCGCGGATCCCGAAATGATGCGCCGCCACAAGGCCGGCGTCACCCTCGACGCCGTCCGTGCCACCGTCGAAAAAATCCACGCCGCCGGCCTCCGCGCCAAGGGCCTCTTCATCTTCGGGCTGCCCGGCGAAACGCCCGCCACCGTCCGCGCCACGAGCGATTTCATCCTCTCGATCGACCTCGACGAAATGAACATGACCAAGTTCAGCCCGCTCTACGGCGCGCCGATCTGGGACGAATGCGCGAGCCAGCGCGAAGGCACCTTCACCGAGGACTGGCGCCTGCTCAACTGCCTCAATTCCGTTTACATCCCGAACGGCTTCTCCAGCCGCGAGGAAATGGACGCCCTCTACAACTGGCACATCCAGCGCTTCTACAACAGCAAACCCTACCGCCGCCGCTTCGCAAAACACCTCTGGCAGCACCGCTGGAGCCTCTGGCGCCTCGCCGCCAACCTCCCGAACACGATAAAAGCCGCCCGCTATTTCCACGCCAACCGCGCAAAACTCGAAGCCATGAGAAAAGATTTCCCCATGCACCCGCGGCAGCCCCGCAACCTCCGCGCCTCGCTCAGCGCCGAGTTGCAGGCCGATTTGAAATAAAAAATTCTTCATTTCCATGCTTTACAAGAGCGCGCGGATCACTCTTATTTCGCGGCTCTTCACTGCTGGAAACGCTCAGGTGGTGGAATTGGTAGACACACACGTTTGAGGGGCGTGTGCCGTGAGGCGTGCAGGTTCGAGTCCTGTCCTGAGCACCAGTTGAAAACTGGAAAAAAAGTCCGCCCGTAAAAGCGGGCTTTTTCGTTTCCCGGTATTTTCGCGCCGCCGAATGGCATCGACAATCATTGCAGAAAAATACTTGTCATGCGCGCGTCCGAACTCCACTTTTCTTACCCTTTAACACGTCACAACCACTTTTCATAACGTCATGTCACAGCACAAAAGTCTCCAAGGTTCCAGCGGTATCGTTGTCAAGCGCAACGTCTTAAAGCGTTTTGAGCGCGTTGATTTGCTCAAGAAACGCGGCCAGTGGAAAGCCGGCGATCGCGTTCAGGGCCTTCGCAAAACCAAGCCCGACGTCTGATTCGCGTCGCGCAATGCCCATTTCTCAAAAGGCAGGCAGTCATCACGCTGCCTGCCTTTTTGTGTTTTCTCCCGGCTGATTTTCACCACACCTGAGCCACCATGATCGACCTCATCAAAGGCCTCATCGATTTTATCCTCCATATCGACAAGCATCTGGCCGAAATCATCGCCCAGTATGGCACATGGACCTACGCGCTGCTCTTCGCGATCATCTTCGCGGAAACCGGCTTTGTCGTGACACCCTTCCTTCCCGGCGATTCGCTCCTCTTCGCCGCGGGCGCCTTCAGCGCCAAACCCGAGACCGGTCTCAACGTCCACCTCATGGCGCTCCTCCTCTGCGCCGCCGCCGTCGCGGGCGACACCGTGAACTATTGGATAGGCGCAAAAATCGGCCCGAAGGTGTTCAGCCGCGAAGACTCCCGCTGGCTGCGCAAAAAACACCTCGAACGCGCGCACGCCTTTTTCGAAAAATACGGCGGGCGCGCCATCATCCTGGCGCGCTTTGTGCCGATCATCCGCACCTTTGTCCCCTTCGTCGCCGGCATCGGCAAAATGACCTACCGCCACTTCATCGCCTACAACATCATCGGCGGTTTCGTGTGGATTTATTTTTTCATCTACGCCGGTTATTTCTTCGGCGGGCAGCCCTTCATCCAGAAAAACTTCAAGCTCGTGATTATCGCGATCATCATCATCTCCGTGATTCCGATCGTCGTCGAATTCATCCGCGCCCGCCGCGAAACCAAAAAGGCCGGATAAAATTGACGGTGCGAACGGGATTGAACTCTTGATCCTGTAAATCCTGTTCATCCTGCCTCAAAAAAATGCTCTTCCGCTGCCAGCCCGGATACGAACTCCACCTTGAGCGCGAACTGCGCCCGCTCGGCCTCGTGATGAGCGACAACGGCGGCGGCTGGCTCCAGACTCCCGACGCATCCGGCGCGCCCGCCGATCTCTGCTTCGCGCACAGCGCGCTGCCCTCCTCCGTCGAAATCACCGGTGAATCCGTCAACGCCCTCGCCGCCCGCATCGCCGATTTTTTCCTCGAATCCGCACGCTCCGAACGCTTCGAGGGCGAATGGCCGCTCTCGTTCGATTGCGCCGGAAACCTCGACGGACTTGGCCGCCGCGCCGACGCCGTCGAAAAAGCATTCTGCGAACTCCTGCGCAAACGCATGTCGCGCGTCGCCCGACTCGCCGCGCCGGGCTTCCGCGCGCCCGGCGCGCAGCGCGGCCTCTTTGTCTGCCTCACCGATTTCCAGCGTGCCCTCGTCTCGCGTGAACGTATTTCGTACGGACAGCGGCGCATGGCCGACGACCCGCTCGCGCCCTCGCGCTCCTATCTGAAAGTCGAGGAAGCCTACGGCATCATCGGGCGCGAGCCCGCGCCCGGCGAAACCGTGATCGACCTCGGCGCCGCGCCCGGAGGCTGGAGTTACAGCGCGGCGAAACGCGGCGCGCGCGTCGTCGCCGTGGACAACGGCCCGCTCAAGGCCGGCGCGCTCGACAACCCGCTCATCACGCACCTCCAGCAGGACGCCTTCCGCTTCGATCCCGTCGCCGCGCAAGGCCGCGCCGCCGACTGGCTCTTTTGCGACCTCGTCGAGGATCCACATCACGTCCTCGAAAACATACTCCTCCCGTGGCTCGAACGCCGCTGGTGCCAGCGCTACATCGTGAACCTCAAGTTTGGCCGCGTCGATCCCGCGGCCCTCCTCAAGGAAGCGCGCGCCCGCATCCCCTCGGCCCGCATCCGCCACCTCTATCACGACCGCGAGGAATTCACGCTCGTCGGATGACGCCGGATCGATTTGCCGCCGGATTCGCGGCAAACAAATCTCTGGCCATTTGTTTGGGCGCGGCTTCACTTTTCTGCCTTTCCACATGTTCGAATCGCTCACAGACAAACTTTCGCAGGCCCTTCGCAATCTCCGCGGCGTCGGAAAACTTTCCGAGGAAAACATGGCCGAGGCCCTCAAGGAAGTGCGCGCCGCGCTCCTTGGCGCCGACGTGCATTTCAAGGTCGCGCGCGAATTTGTGGACCGCGTGCAGCAGCAGTGCGCCGGGCAGGAAGTGCTCAAGGGCGTCACGCCGGGCCAGCAGATCATCAAGATCATCCACGACGAGCTTGTGCGGCTGCTCGGCGAGGGCGCGACGGAGCTGTCCGGAGCGCGTCCGCTGAAAGTGCTCATGGTCGGCCTGCACGGCTCGGGCAAAACAACATCGAGCGCCAAGCTCGCCAAGCTCCTGAAAAAACGCGGCTACCGCCCGATGCTCGTCGCGTGCGACATTTACCGTCCGGCGGCCATCGACCAGCTTGAGATTCTGGCGAAAGCCGAGGAAGTCGCCTTCTACGCAGACCGCGCCTCGAAGGACGTGCCCGCCATCGGCGCCGCCGCCCTCGAAGCCGCAAAAACCGCGACGTGCGACGCGATCATTTTCGACACCGCTGGCCGCCTGCAAATCGACGAGACCTTGATCGAGGAGGTGAAAAAACTCCGCGCCCGCGTGCAGCCCGACGAGGTTTTTCTTGTCGCCGACGGCGCGCTCGGACAGGAGGCGGTCAATGTCGCCAAGGCGTTCAACGACGCGCTGCAACTGACGGGTTTGATTCTCACAAAACTCGACGGCGACGCGCGCGGCGGCGCGGCGCTTTCGATCAAGACGATCACCGGCGTGCCGATCAAATTTGTCGGCACCGGCGAAAAGACCGGCGACTTCGACACGTTTTATCCCGACCGCCTCGCCTCGCGCATTCTCGGCATGGGCGACGTGGTGTCGCTCGTCGAGCGCGCGCAGGAAACAATCGACCAGAAGGAAGCGGAGAAAATGGCGGAGAAACTCCGCAAGGCCGACTTCAACCTGGACGATTTTCTTTCGCAGATGCGCCAGATCAAAAAAATGGGCTCCATGGAAAGCATCCTCGGCATGATGCCCGGGATGAACGGCGTGAAACTCAGCGGAAACGAGGAGAAGCAAATGGCGCGCACCGAGGCGATCATCCTTTCGATGACGCCGCAGGAACGCCGCAAGCCCGAGCTCCTCAACGGCAGCCGCCGCCTGCGCATCGCCAACGGCGCGGGCGTGAAGATCATCGAAGTCAACCAGCTCATGAAGCAGTTCCAGCAGATGCAAAAAATGATGAAAATGCTCAAGGGCTCGGGAGGCCGGAAGATGATGCGCCAGATGCAAGCCATGCAGGCGAAGGGCGGGATGCCGCGGATGTGAAGCGGGCAAGGCGCGCTCCTTGCCTGTTGCGAAAAGCGCGCGGGCGCGCATAGTATTGGTCACTTATGAACCACTACAACTTCTCCGAACAATTCCGCAAAATCCACGACAAGGCTGTTTCGCTTTATGCGAAGGGGCGGCGCGAGGCCGGGACGTTTTTTTCGGCTGACGAGCTCGCGTTTCTGGCGGCGAACGGAATCACCGCGCAACATATGTATGACTACGCGGAGGATTATAACAACTACGACGGCCAGCCGGGCTGCGATATCGCGCTCGGGATCGAGCTCGTGCGGCGCGACTATTTTCTGAACGTGCAGCAGGGGAAGCCGTCGCAGATTGTGCTCGATGTGGACGCGATGCCCGCAAAAACCGATGCCGTTGCGGGGATCGAGTGGCTGCCGCGCCTGATGCCGAAAGCGCGCGCAAAACTGCGCGGCGAGCTGCCGGCGTCGTTGATGTATGGCTGCGCCGGGGACCGGCGTTTCTTCACGACGCACGACATCCTGCCGCACGAATTCCTGAGTCTCGTCTGGCGCGCGGGCGACAATGACAAAATGATCGTCGATTGGGTCGCCGCCCGCTCCAAGGCCGCGAAACAATAACACGCGGCGGATTGAGCGGCACGGGCAGAGGGATTCACCACAAAGACACGAAGATCACAAAGGCCGGAAAAGGAGATCAGAAGTCGGAAGTCCGAGCGGGTCGGGTGGCACGGGCGACTCGCCCGTGTGAGGAAGTGTGAAAGGTGAAGTGTGAAAATCCGGGCACCCCCGGCGGCGCACCCCACACGGGCGAAATGCCCCTGCCTCCCGAACGCGGCAGACTACGGACCTCTGCCTTCCGCCTTCCGACCTCTGATCCCTTCCCTCTTTTCCGGCCTTTGTGATCTTCGTGTCTTTGTGGTGAGTCCTTCCCCTACCCCGCCAGGCTGTTCGCGATGTTCAAATGCTCCGCGCCGGTGTATTTCTCGGATTGCTCGTCGGCATGGTAGCTCGACCGCACGAGCGGACCGCTTTCGACAACGCCGATGCCGAGCGAAAGGCCGAATTTTTTCCAATACAAAAACTCCTCCGGCGGCACCCAGCGTTTCACCGGCCAGTGCTGCGGCGTCGGCTGCAAATACTGCCCGATCGTCACGATGTCCGTGCCGTCCGAGGCAATATCGCGCAATGTCTGCTCGATTTCCTCCTGCTCCTCGCCGAGCCCGAGCATGATGCCGGTCTTCGTCGTGAAACCGCGGCTCTTCGCATGGCGCACCACCGAGCGCGAACGCTCATAGCGCGCCTGCACCCGCACCGGCTTTTGCAGGCGCTCCACCGTTTCGAGGTTGTGATTAAAAATGTCGGGCTTTGCGTCGAGCACGGTGTCGATGTGCTCCGTGTTTCCCTTGAAGTCCGGCACGAGCACCTCGATGGCGGTGTTCGGATTGCGATAGCGGATCGCCCGGATCGTCGCCGCCCAGACGGACGCGCCGCCGTCCAGCAACTCGTCGCGCGCCACCGACGTGATGACGCAATGCCGCAAGCCCATCTTCGCAACGGCCTCCGCCACGCGCGCGGGCTCCCCCAGGTCGATCTCCGACGGACGCCCCGTGGCGATGGCGCAAAAGTTGCACGACCGCGTGCAGACGTTTCCAAGGATCATCACCGTCGCCGTTCCGCGCGACCAGCACTCGCCGAGATTCGGGCATTGCGCGCTCTGGCATACCGAGTGCAGGTGATGCCCGTCCACCAGTTTGCGCACCGCATTGTAGCCGGAGCCGGAGGGCAGCTTGGCTCGGAGCCATGAGGGCTTGCGCGAGGTGTCCGCATGGGCGGGATCGCGCGTGAGAACGTTGATCGTGGAATCCATTTCGAGAATTTACCCCCGGACGATAGCGAGAATGCCGCAAATGGGAATGGATTTCTTGGAGTCAAACGCAAGGAACGATTGCAGCAGGAGCGGCGCAAAACAAAAACGGGCGCGATGGCGGGTCGGGTGGCACGGGCGAGTCGCCATGGCTTTATACACAAGTTCGGGAGATAAAAGCTGGAAGGCAGAGGGGTGAAAGTGCACAGAGATGGGGGATGAGCGAATGGGTTGACGAAGAATTTGAATCGGCGGATTTTGGGGACGTGC
>JARKRC010000071.1 GCA_029974595.1 Ereboglobus sp.
GCACGTCCCCAAAATCCGCCGATTCAAATTCTTCGTCAACCCATTCGCTCATCCCCCATCTCTGTGCACTTTCACCCCTCTGCCTTCCAGCTTTTATCTCCCGAACTTGTGTATAAAGCCATGGCGACTCGCCCATGCCACACGACCCTCTCCAGCATCTGCGTTCATCTGTGTTCATCTGCGGTTAAAAAAATCCGTCCCCCTGCGCGGCGAATGTTACGCGCCTAGCAATTTTTTCAGATGCGCGGCGGAATGCCCGGCTTGCTCAACGGTGCCGCATTCGACGGAAAGCACGATGTCGCGGGGCGCGCGACGGCAGATGTCGATCACGCGCGCCCAGTCGATTTCGCCTTCACCACACGCGCATCCCACGGGCGTGCCCGTAACCTTGCCGCGCTCGGCTTTCGATTGGCCGGAGGAAATGTCCTTTCCGTGCAGATGAACCAGGCGCGGCAGTACGCGTTCAAGCCATGCATACGGATCGTGCCCGCAAAGATAACTGTTGCCTGTGTCGAAGTTGATCCCGATCGCCGGGCTGTCCACAAGCGCGTGCATGCGGTCAAGCCCGTCGGGATGTTTGGAATACTGCTGGTGCGGCTCCAAGCCGATGAAGATGCCACGCGGTTCCGCGACTTTCGCGGCTTCCATGAGCGTGTAACGCATGAGCGCGAAGTCCTCGTCTTCCGTTGTCCAGACGGGCTTCGGACCCTCGTCGGTGTTTATTACCGGCGCGCCGCATTCGGCGGCAAAGCGCACCGCTTGCTTGAGGTATTCCACGCCAATCTCGGGTTTGCACAACGGCGTATGAGCGGAAAGGCCGGATACTTTCACACCTGCCTTTTCGCAGGCGCGCCGGATTCTCAACGGATCATCGAGCATGGAAACGCTGTGAAAATAACCCGCTTCGCTCAGCAGCTCGCGACCCCAGTGCACCATCGGCTCCACATATTCGTAGCCGAGCGACGCGGCCTTGGCCACGCCCCATTCGAACGATTTGTCCTCGTGGCGGACAAACTCCATGTTAATTCCAAGTTTAACTTTGCTCATAATATTCAATAGAGATTTCGAGTGTGCGCGTGAGATCGGGGTCAGGCGGCGAAGGTGTTCCATTTTGCGCGCAGCGGCCGGTTCAGCATCGCGTTCGCTTCGTCGTCGCCGATGATTTTTTCGGCAGCCGGATCCCATTTCAACGGGCGCGCCAGGCGGATGGCGATGTCGCCGAGGTGGCTGATGGTGTCGCTGCGGATTGCGGCCTCGAGCGGGCTGATCGTCGTCTCGCGACTGCGCATGCAATCGAAGAAATCCAGCATGTGCGTCTCGGTTTTTTTGAGGCGTTTTTCGTTTCCGGAAACTTCGAAATCCTTCGATTGGAGGCGGCGGTCGCTGGCGAGCAGCGCGCTGCGATCAACCGTGATCCATCCCTTGTCGCCGATAAAATGCGTGCCGTGCGAGGCGCGCGCGTGGATGCCGCGGCGTTTCAAAAGCGGCGCGGCAGCGCGCCAGCCGATCAGTTGCAGGCGCACGCCGTCGGCGTAGTCGCATTGCACATCGAATGATTCGAGCGAGTCCCAAAGGCGTCCCTGAGGCGGCTGCAGCCCCGTGCCTTCACAACGCACCGGACCGGTATTGTCCGCGTCGAGTCCCCATTGGGCAATGTCGAGCGGATGCGCGCCCCAGCCGGCGATGAAACCAAGCGAATAATCGTAAATGTGGTATCCACCGAAACGCGTGCAGCGATCCACCGTGTATGGCCTTTCGGGCGCGGGGCCGAGCCAGCGGTCGTAGTCGAAACCGGCGGGCGGCTCGACCGCCTCGATGGAGCCGTAGGGCTGGACTTGCGCATGCTGGATCTCGGAGGACATGTCGGGACACCAGCAAACAACCTCCTTGATTCTGCCGATGTAGCCGTTGCGCACGAACTCGCACGCGCGCCGGAATTGCGTCTGGCTGCCGCGTTGTTGCGTGCCGTATTGGACGACGATTTTTTTGCGCGTCGCGGCTTCGCGTAATTTGAACGACCACGCCAGCGCGGGCGAAAGCGGTTTTTCGACATACACGTCTTTCCCGGCAAGCGCGGCGGCATGGGCGAGCGGCACGTGCCAGTGGTCGGTTGTGGCGATGATCACGCCGTCGATATCCGGACGCGCGAGCAGATCGCGGTGATCCGCCACGGGCACGCACACATTTGCGCCGTAGCGTTTGTTCAGTTCCCCCGCCATCTTTTCACGACGTTCGGTGAAACAATCGCAGGCCGCCACTATCCGCACATTCGGCGCCTTGGCGGCATTGCCATAAACGAGATTATTCGAGCGCGAGCCGCAGCCGATCACGCCGATGCGAAGATGGTTGCCGGGCGCGCTGGCGCCAAACAGCCGCGAGGGCAAAATCATCGGCGCGGCCAGCAGCGCGGCGCCGGCGAGAAACTGCCGGCGGTCGATTTGCAAGGATGGAGACTTCGGCGTTCGAGAATCAGCGGAGGCAGCGGGCGTTTTCATGGGCATATGTGGAACGGCAGACTGAAGGGAAAAGGTTATGTCAATGGGATGCGTTCTCTGGATTTTGAGCCTCGGCGCTTTTTGCCATTGCCGCCGCAATTTCCTCCGTGGAGGGCCAGTTGGAGTCCGGCGCAATCGTGACCTTGCCTGTCGCGGCCCATTCGGCGCCGCGCTTGAGCAGCGTGCGGAACCCCGGATTGCGCATCGCGACCACATGGTGCCCGAGCAGCAGGCAGAAGCTTCGTCCGCGGCCATATTCCGAGGCAAAAACGATCGGGCTGGGTTTGCCGCAGCCATCGTGTTCTTTGCTCGGCGTGACATTTGCCAGCGTCTGCGCGCCGGGCTGCACCACGAGATTTTCATAAAATTCGTCATGAGTCCAAAACGCCGCCAGCCCGCGTGTGACTGGATGATTATTGTCTTCAAAGGTCACGGGCGCGACGTGCCGTTTGCCGTGCCGCGTCCTGCCGATCGTCCATGTGGTGATGGCGAGTTTGTGATACTCGGCCCATTCGTAGAAACTGCAACTGCCCGCGTGCACGACGACAAAGCCGTGCCCTTCGCGAATGTGATTCAGAAACGCTTCGCGCACTCCGGCGTTCCACACTTTCTCGACGGGCACGGGGTTTTTGAATGTATTGTAATTGCTCACAATCACATCGTATTTCGCGAAGTCCGTGGCCTTCAGCGCGGAGACATCGTCGACAACATCCACCTGAAATCGTCCGCTCTCGTGGAGAATCGCGCACAGCTCCGGCGTGGTGAGCTTCCAGTTGTGATTGCTGAGGCCGCTCAGCAGCATCACCCGCAGCGGCACATCCGCCGCACGGGCTGTCATGGCGGTTGCGGCGAGCACGGCTGCAAGCATGGGAAAAAAGACGAGGCGGATTTTGGAGGCGGATGGCATGCGCATGTGAGAAAACAACCGAAGCATGCCACAGATTTCAGTCGCCCTGCGTCCAGCATTTGCCATTGGTCAATTTCGCACATGAAGCCCTCCCCAGCCAGATTTCACGGAAGCTCGCACGCCGAGGAGTATCAGGCCGACACTTGCAAGCCGCTTCTCGCGGCCGCTGAAGCCGGGCGCGTGCAATTCTCGGCAGTCGTGCACGGGGCCTATCCCGGCATCGCGCTGCCGCCGGGCACACTGCCGCAGCTTTGCTCGGCAGGCGCGTGGAACGCGCATGACGACCAGGATTGGGGGCTCGACTGGCATCGCAACGAAGGCATCGAATTCACCTATCTTTTCAACGGACAGCTTGCATTTGCCGTCGAGGGGAAAAATTACCAGATGCGCCCCGGATGCCTGACTGTCACGCGCCCGTGGCAAAGGCATCGCGTCGGGCAGCCGTTTGTCGGGGCCTCACATCTGGCATGGCTGATTCTCGACGTGGGCGTGCGGCGCCCAAACCAAACCTGGCGCTGGCCGGAATGGCTTGTCCTTGCCCAAGAGGAGCGCAAGCGGCTCGCCACATTGCTCAGCCAGAACGAACAGCCATTGTGGAATGTGGGACCGCGTCCCGGCGAAGCGTTCAGGCGCATCGAGGAGATCGCGCGGAGCGCGTCGGTGCGGCGTTTCGACCGGACACGCATGGTGCTCGCGGTGAATGAGCTTCTGCTCGTTATTTCCGAGGTGCTGGAGGGCATGAAAATTCCCCTCGATCACTCGGTCACATCCAACGAGCGCTGCGTGGAAATGTTCCTGTCGGACTTGCCGCGAAGGGCGGGTGAGCCATGGACGGTGGATTCGATGGCTGATGCATGCGGATTGAAACGCAGCCGTTTCACGACGTATTGCCAGCAGCTTACCAACCGTCCTCCCGCGCAATATCTTTCCTATTGCCGCGTCAAGGCGGCGGCGCGGCTGCTGCGCGAACGGCCCGACCTGCCGGTGACGGAGATCGCCTATGCGTTTGGATTTTCGTCGAGCCAGCATTTTGCCACCGCCTTTCGCGAATTCAACGGTTCCACCCCGACGCAATGGCGGAAAAGAACAACCAAAACGCCCCTTGATACTGAATAGACAGGATTAACAGGATGTGCAGGATAAAAACTTGCCAAACTCAACTCGCGATCTGGGCGCAAATGCGCCACACGTTCACAGTGCTCTCCTATTACAAGGAATGGACTCCCACAAAACGCCTCACCGACGCCGAGTGGAAACAAAAACTCGACAGCCCAGCCGCTCCTCCCCCGCCCGACTGGCTCGCCCCCATCCTCGCCAAATAAGGCAGCGAAGCCCGCCATTTCGTTGCGTCGTCGCGCCGTTGCGCAAAACAAAAAGACTCGCGCAACGACTGCTCCCCCTTCCGTGCGAAACTCCGCTCCGCGACACGCGCCTTGTGAATAAGAAAACGGCCCGGCGCGCACGTTTCCTGTTGAAGCCCCCCTGCAAACACAGCAACGCTGTCGCTTTCATTTTCCAAGGTTCAAACCACTTTTCCCTTTTCCACGTCCATGTTATCAATCCTGGCCTTCACCAATCCCATCGATGTCTTCCTGCGCTGCGATCCCGTCGGTCAGGCCATCACTGTCATGCTTGCCGTCTTCAGCATCGTCGCCTGGGCCGTCATGATCGGCAAGCGCAACGACCTCAAGCAGCTCCGCCGCCTCAATCTCGCCTTCGAGCAGCATCTTCACGAACAACCCTCCCTCATCGATCTTCCCGCGACCTACCGCAACAAGCGCAGCATCCCCTACGGCGACCTCTTTGCCGACGCCATCGCCGCCTACTGGCGCGCCGCCGAGCTTGGGAAATCGAAGGGCATCGACACCAAGCAATACCGTCTCGAACACACCGAAAACGCCCTCCAGCGCGCCCTCGCCCGTCAGGTGCTCCGCTACGAATCGAGCATGGTTTTCCTTGCCTCCATCGTCTCCGGCGCGCCCTTCATGGGACTCCTCGGCACGGTCTGGGGCGTCATGGAAGCCTTCAGCGCTGTCTCCGTGCAGCAAACCGCGAGCATCCAGACCCTCGCCCCCGGCGTATCCGCCGCGCTCCTCACGACCATCGCCGGCCTCCTCGTCGCGATTCCTTCCGTCTTCGGCTACAATATTCTCTTCTCACGCAATAAACTTCTCATCACCGAAATCGAAAACTACGCCAGCTCCCTCTCCGACCGCATCGAGCTGGAATCAGAATAAAAGTAGGAAGTAGAAATTAGAAATTAGGAAAGCAAACCAACACACGGCACACCACCTCCGCTCTATTCTGAATTTCTAATTCCTACTTTCTACTTCTTACTTTCCTACAATGGCCCGCTTCCAAAGACGCCCGCGACAGTCGCACCCGATCGCAGAGTTGAATGTCACCAACCTGATCGATCTGGGCTTCACGCTGCTCATCATCTTCATGATCGCCACGCCCCTCATCAACCAGGAGCAGACCATTCCCGTAAACCTCCCCATCGAATCCCGCGGCGACACGCAGAAACCTCCCCCCGGCACGAGATTCATCGCCATCACCATCCGCGAACAAGGCGATTACTTCATCGACCAGCAGCACGTCTTGCTCCCCGAACTCCGCGCCCGCCTCAAATCCCTCGGCGCAAACCCGGCCAACCTCGTCATCCGCATCCGCGCCGACGGCAGCGTGCCCTACCAAAAAATCATTTCCCTCATCGACGACCTCAAAAAAAACAATCTCAACAAAGTCACCTTCGACACGCAGGCAGGCTCGTGAAGGAAAGTAGGAAGTAGGAATTAAAAATTAAGAAGTCCAATCCGGCGCTCCCGCGCCAAGAAACCAGAATCTAGAATTTAGAATCTAGAATCCAGAAGACAAACACCATGCAACCTTCCATCTCTCCAATCCTGCGGCGCAGCCGCGCTGCCGGGGCCGCAGGCCCCCGCTTCTATCTTCTAAATTCTAGATTCTAAATTCTCTTCCGGCGGCTCCGCCGCCCACTTCTTAATTCATAATTCTTAATTCATACTTTTTCCGCATGTCTCGCACCGTCGTCATCGTAGGCCGTCCCAACGTCGGCAAAAGCCGCCTCTTCAACCGCCTCGCCCGCAAACGCATTTCCATTGTCCATGACCAGCCGGGCATCACCCGCGACGTCGTCACCACGCGCATCGCCGACGGCGACTACACCCTGCAGGACACCGGCGGACTCGGGCTCAAGGGCGGCGAAACACCCGCGCAACTCATCGCCGCCTCCGAAAAACAAGTCTCCTTCGCCATAGACACCGCCACGCTGATCCTCTTTGTCGTCGATGGACTCGAAGGCCTCACCGCGCTCGACACCCGCATCGCCGCCGAACTTCGCAAAAGCAAAAAGGACGTCATCCTCGTCGTGAACAAAGCCGACTTCGGCGAGGAAAAAATCGACCTCTCCGAAGCCTACCGCCTCGGCCTCGGTGAACCCATCTTCATCTCCGCCGAGCACGGACGCGGCGAAACCGATCTCCGCGAAGCCATCGCCAGCCACCTCGCCGCCCTCACCCCCGCGGCGCTCGCTCCCGGCTCCGACGAGGAAGGCATCCTGCCCCACGGGAAATCCGCCGCCGATCCCCTCTGCGTCTGCTTCATCGGACGCCCCAACGTCGGCAAATCCTCACTCTCCAACCGCCTCTTGAAAAGCGACCGCCTCATCGTCAGCGACATCCCCGGCACCACCCGCGACGCCGTCTCCATCGACTTCAAATTTCGCGGACGCGACAAAAAACTCCACGACTTCCGCCTCATCGACACCGCCGGCATCAAGGCAGCCACCAAGCTCGCCTCCCCCGTCGAGTATTTTTCGCGCCTGCGCTCCCTCGACTCCATCAAGGAAACCGATGTCGTCTTCATCGTCCTCGACGCCATGGACGGCGTCACCCAGCAGGACAAAGCCATCGCCGGCGAAGCCATCAAGGAGCACAAACCCATCATCGTCGTCGTCAACAAATGGGATCTCGTGCACAAAGCCTTCGCCGACGGCACGACCGCGGGCACCGCGCTCCGCCACTTCAGGAACGAGCGCGAATACCGCGAAAAATACGAAAAAGCCGTCTTCGAGCGCCTTTATTTCACACCCGGCGCACCGCTCATCTTCGTCTCCGCCATGAGCGGTTACGAAGTCTCGCGCATGTTGAACAGCGCCGTGAAACTCCATCGCACGCTCGACAAAAAAATCCCCACCGCGCGCCTCAACCAGCTCCTCATCCATCTCGCCGAACGAACCCCGCCCCCCGCCGTCGCCGGACGCCGCTTCCGCATCTACTACGCCACGCAGACAAGCACGCGCCCCTTCCGCATAAAAATCTTCTGCAACCGCGAGGGCAATCTCGCCGAAAGCTACCGCCGCTACCTCGAAGCCGGCGTCGTCGAGGAATTCGATCTCCACGGCTGCCCTGTTTATTTCGACCTCGTCGGCAAAAAGAAAGACCCCGAGCGCGTGGGCGAATACAGCGAGGAAAAACGCGCCCACCTCGCCCGTCTCAAACAAAACAAACCCGCCGGCGAAAGCGGGGGCGGCTCCGATGATGACTACCACCCCTTCGAAACCATCGAGGACTGATTCCCCAACCCGACTTAAATCGACCTAATTCGAATTAAATCGACTTAAGTCGATCCCGTCCGCCAACGCCAATGACCGCGCCGCTCCGCCTCGTCTTCATGGGTTCCGACCCGATCGCGCTGCCGCTCCTCAACTGGATCGCCAGCGCCGACGGCGCTGCGCACGCGCACATCGCGGCCATCTACACGCAACCCGACCGCCCCGTCGGACGCGGCCAGAAAATCCAGCCCAACGCCATCAAACTCTGGGCCATCGAACGCGGCATCCCCGTCCTCCAACCCGAAAAGCTCACGGAGGAAACCCCCGCCGAGCTGGCCGCCTTCGCACCCGATGTCACGCTCATCATGGCCTACGGACACATTCTCCGCGACGCCTTCATCAATACGCCCCGCTTAGGCACGCTCAACCTCCACACCTCGATCCTCCCCAAATACCGCGGCGCATCGCCGATCCAGACTGCCATTGCCAGCGGCGAACGCGAAACCGGCGTCTCGCTCATGCGCATCGTGCGCAAACTCGACGCCGGCCCCGTCGCGGACACGGGGCGCGTCCGTATTGAAACATTGGATACAGCGCTCGACGTTGAGCAAAAACTCGCCGCCGCCTGCGTCCCGCTCGTCGCCCGCGCCCTTCCCCGCCTCGCCGACGGCACGCTCGTGTTTTCCGAACAGGACGAATCCGCCGCCACTTTCTGCCGCCGCCTCGAAAAAGCCGACGGCGCGCTGGATTTCACCGCTCCCGCCGCCGTGCTCGCCGCCCGCATCAACGGCCTTTTCCCGTGGCCCGCCTGCTCCGTCGAAATCGCCGGCCAGCCCGTCAAGTTCGGCCAGGCCGATTGTGTCGCGCAGCCCGATGATCGGGTGGCACGGGCTTCCAGCCCGTGTGGATCGGGTGGCACGGGCTTCCAGCCCGTGTCCGTCCCCGGCACCGTCCTCGCCTCCACCGACAACACCGCCCTCCACATCGCCACCGCCGACGGCATCCTGCGCATACACCGCCTCCAGCGTCCCGGTGGCAAAATGCTCCCCGCCGCCGATTTCCTTCGCGGTTTCCCGATTCCGCCCGGCACCCAATTACCCTCGCATCCCATGCCCGCGCTGGTATCGTAGCCTCAATTACATTAGCAAAAGGCTTTTCCCATGCTCCCCAAAATCAAAAGTCCAATCCTACCCCTGCTTCTACTTTCCCTCGCCATGACAACTGCGGCACAGGAAAACCCTGCCGAAGCGCCGCTGCCTCCACTGAGGGAACGCTTCGCAATAGCGCTTAAAAATGTGGATCGTTTGACTATCATGTATCCACTTGAGGGCTTCGGCAACGATGCCTACAAACAGCGCATTCTCTTTGAACTGAAAGGGAACGAGCGCATTGCATCCTTTGCTGACATCGTCGCTTTTGCTGACGAAAAGGACTACAGTATTCCTTGCATGTGCCATGGCACGCACGACATCTGTTTCTATGAAGGCGCTCGCCTGAAGTTCCGTCTGAATTACAAGCACTACTCCCGCTTGAGATCCCTCACTCCCGGCGGACAGCCTTTTGGCGGCGAGTTCGATCTCACGAAAGAAAGTGCCGCCGCATTTGCAGCATGGTTTCTCAAGCAAGGCTTTCCCAATTTTCAAAAAGAAATCGATGCTGAAGCGGAATGGCTGCGTCAAAATCAGGAGAAAGCCGCGCGCGTGGCGGCCATGTTTCCAGAACCAATCCGCCGGTTTATTCCCGAACATGGCCAAAGAGAGTATTATTCTTACGAGCAAAAATCCAAAGAGAGCAAACTTGCAACCGCGTTTGGCAATATAGCAAACAAGGCTGAAATCTTGCAGATATGTTTTCGCGCCATCGGCAACGAATACGCCGGAGCATATTACGAACGATACTACTCAAACACCGAAGAACCCCAGGCAACACTTTATGACCTCATCCGCGCAACCTCGAAATCTGAACAAAACGACGCATTGACAAAAGCTGACACGACCGATGCAGCACTCATCAGGGGCGCGTTGGTTGCATTGCGCTTCAGGCTTCTCGATCAACGCAATCTGGAAGATGCCACGCTCGCAAAACTATATGCAGCAGCATGGTCGCTTCAGTCTCAGCTTGATGATATGAGGGATGTGTTCATCCGCGTGCTGGCCTCGGCCAAGGGCTCTCAATGCATGGCTCTACGCTTGAAGATTGCCCGAAGCGGAAACCCAACGGCAATACCCTACGAAACGCCTATTGTTCGAGAGGAGGAACCGGGCATGACAATAACCACATGCCAAATTCTCCCATTATGGCTCGACGCGTTGCTCAATTTGGCCGCGCAACGTGTTCCCGAAGCCCGCGCCATTATCACTGAAAAGCTGGCAGCCGCGCCCGATGGCCTCGATAAACTCGCATTGGAAGTGGCTCTCGCTTCTTACGACGGCATTGCAAGGTTGACTCAAGAACACCTGACAATGCGGCAGCCGCACGTCGAAGAACTTCTCGCTACGCTAAAACCAATCTCTAAGTAAAATAATACTTTAGAGTATAGTCCGAAGCGTTTGCCTTAAAGCGCAGCCAGTGCTGAATCATGCCAACCACCAGGAACCGCTTTGGCGGATGCCGGCAATCTCTTCGATAATCACATCCTCAAGCGCGCGGTTGAAAAATACTTTATGAAGCCGCCTGCGGGCCCTGCCGCCACGCGAAGGCGAGTTTATTTGTGTCCAGCGAACGGCTGACGCGGAAGACGCTCGCGGGTCGCCGCCGCCATCCCGCATAGATGAAAATGTGTTGTACACCGCGCTTCACATCGACGATGGATGCGCCCGGATGCATGCCGTCGCGCGCGCCGTTCATGCTATAATCCGCACGTTCAACCAGTGTGCATTCGAACCGCCAGCGCGAGCTTCCGGCGAGCAATTCATCCGGGTCGATGCTCCATAGATTAAGCGTGTTGATGCGTTTTTCGGGATCAGTCTCGATTTTTCTGCCAGTGCGGCCTTCGCCGCCACCGCGCCGGTGGCTTTGCAGACATTCGATGCGCTTGCTCACAGGATTGTAGATGAGGTCGGGCGTGTCGTGGCAATCCTGTCCAAACGCGGCGTTTCCAGCGATGTTTGTGCGCGCCGTGGTGAATTGCACCTTCTCAAATTTCGTCCCGGGAGCGCGCTTATGGACATGCTGCGTATAGCAATAAAAACCGTCGGGATTAGTTGCAAAATCCGACACATATTCGCGGCTTACCATCGCCATGTGTCCGGGGCCCCATGTGGCGAGGGCGGGTTCGACGCTGCGCGCGGGCTGCGTGTTGCGCCAGATGGATTCCTGCCAAGTTTCGCCGGCGTCCCGTGTGCGGAGGAGCCAGTTGCGGCGGGCCTTGCCGTTTTTCTCCTGGCCGAACGCCGCGACGAGTCCGAAGTCAGGATGGTTTATCATGCATGGCCCGCAATGCACCGCGCCGTTGAGCAAGCCGTTGAGCGCCGCCGGAATTTCGCGCCACGATTCGCCGCCGTCGTCCGAACACAATACCTGGCGCGGCGCCCCGCTCGTAACGACGATCACGCGTTCTCTCCCATCGGGCTTTTTGACGACGCCGATGCAGTGCATGCCATCGGGCGGACCGAGCCGGGCGCTTGCCGTGAAAGGAGGATGGGGAAGCCAGGTTTTTCCGTCTTGCGAATACACCGCGTAACGTCCGGCAGGCGGAAGATCGGCGGCGTGTTTGCCGGCCAGCGCATGGCCGCCGGTGGCACGCTGGTAAACGACAACGGCGAGCCCGTTCGAAAGCTGCGTTGAGATCGGCCAGCCAACGTGGTTTATGTTGCCATCCGGCGCGACGACGATCGGCTCGATGCTGAGCAGTTGCAGGTTTGCGAGATGGGCGAGCTGACGGCGTCCGAGTTCGGAGAGCCCGAGCTGCTGCGCCGTGCTCGCCCCTTCGGTCGAGACTTTGGCCGCGCCGAGGATGCCTGGCAACAGAGGCACAGCCCCCGCCAGACAGAAGGAAGATTTGATGAATCCGCGCCGGGAGAGCCGGGGTAAAGATGAATGGGAGAGCATGAGGATACCTTGGGAAAAATCGCACCAAAAGAAGGGCCGCTGTGTGATCCTAGCGAAAGCGAATAGCCAAGGTTTTATTTCCAAGCCATGCGCTTTGCGTCAAGCGCTCCCGCGCCCTTATGACGTGACGGCATCCTCCGCGCTGGCGTCCGATGGCTGCGGGAGTTTGCTCACGAGCACTTTGTCCACGCGGTGACGATCCATGTCCACAACCTCGAAGCGCCAGCCCGCGGAATCGAAATGATCGCCCGCCACCGGAATGCGTCCGAAATTCGTCACGACAAAACCGCCGAGCGTCTGGAAATCCGCATCCTCCTCGTGCGACAGTTCATCGAGATTGAGCAGCGTCTTCAACTCGTCCGTCGTCAGCGTGGCGTCGATCAGCCATGAGCCATCTTCGCGCTGCTTTGCCGCCGGCGCCTCACGGCGGCCTTGCGAAGGCATGTCGCCGACGATCGCCTCAAGCACGTCGATCAGCGTGACGAGCCCCTGGATCGCGCCGAATTCATCCGTCACGAGCGCGATGTGTTTCCCGGATTTTTTGAAGGCCTCCAGCAGTTGGATCGCCATCATCGTCTCGGGAACGATGAGGGGAACGACCAGCAGGTTTTTCAGGCTTGTCGGCAGGCCGATCGCCGAGTGCGCCCACAGCGCCTTCACGGCAACCATGCCGAGGATCTGGTCGCGGCCGCCTTGGTAAACGGGAAAATATGAGTGCCCGCTCGCGACGATTTTCCGCCAGTTCACCTCGTCCGTGTCGTCGATGTTGAGAAAAACGATTTTGGGCCGCGGCGTCATGATCGCCGTCACCGCCAGCCGGTCGAGTTCCAGCACGCCCTCGACCATCTCCTGCTCGGCCTTGTTGAACACGCCCGCGTGAAGCCCTTGCTCGATGAGAATGTTGACTTCCTCGTCCGACACCGGCGCTTCCTTCGGCATCTTTTGCAAGCCGACGAGCCGCAGGAAAGATTCAGTCAGATACGTGAGCAGGCCCACAACCGGGCCGACAATGACCGCGAATTTGTTGATGATGGGCGTCGCCCACATCGCGAAACGCTCCGGAAACGCGAGCGCGAGTCGCTTGGGCACCAGTTCGCCGATCACCACCGAGCAAAGTGTCAGCGCCACGACCACCATTCCGAGCGCGAGGTGGCGCGCATACGGTTGCAGCCATTTGAACTGTCCCAGGAATGTCGTGAAATACCCCGCGACCGTCTCGCCGCTGAACGCCGCCGTGCTGAAAACGATGAACGTGATGCCCACTTGCACGGCGGACAAAAAACGCGTGGGATGAATCGCCGTGGCAAGCGCCACCGCCGCCCGTTTGTTGCCTTCGTCGGCGAGATGCTTCAGACGCGCCTTGCGGGCCGATACGATGGCCATTTCGGCAAGGGCAAAAAAGCCGTTGGCCAGCAACATGAGCAAAATAATGATGATTTCGGTTGAAATGCCGGTCATGAATTGAACGGCCACTATAGCAGCGCCGGCACATCAGGCAAATACTTTGGACAAAACCCATGCAAACACATGGAAGCACCAGCCTGGCAAATACGTGCCGCAGAATCGGGCCGCGTAGCGCCCATTCACAAGGTTCCGCGCATTTGCCTTGAGAAAACTGCGCGCCCTTCCAGAACAATGTGACAGCGCAACCACACCAACACGCCCAATGAACTTTCCCGACGAGACCCCCAAGATCAATCCCCTGCCGTTCATCATCGCCGACATTGTGCTGCTCATCACGGCACTCTTCATCGCCATTGAGTCGCCCTCCCCGCTCGCCACGCTCCCCCTCGTCGCCATCACCGCCTGCGTCGCCCTCGGCGCAATCCTCGCCTGCATCCCCATCGTCCTCAATTACACCCGCCGCTGCGACGTCCTGCTCGACGAACGCCAGGCCGAGCTTGCCGCCCTCGCGCAAACCGCCGCCGCAGCCGCCAACCAGCTCAGCATCGCCGCCTCCAGCCTTCACAACATCGCTGAAAGCACCGCCAGGATGCTCAAGCACGCCGACGCGCTGCCGGCGCGTCTCCAGGAAAAAATCGCCGAGTTCAAGATACAGCTCAACGAGGTGAACATCGCCGAAAACGAAGCGCTCGAACAGGAAATCAGCACCCTGCGCACATCCGAAACCGAACGCCTCGAAACCGCCCTCGAAAACATCAAAAAAACCGCCGCCGAAATCATTTCCCACGAAACGGGCGTCCAAAAGCAATCCGACGATGCCGCCCGCCAGCTCGCGCACATTTCCGCCGAACTAAAAACCTCGCTGGAAGCCATATCGGCCCAAATCCCCGGCGCCATCGAAACCTCGCGCCGCAGCCTTGAGGAAAGCATCGTCAAATCCATCGAGACCCGGAACGCGGAAGCCTTGAAACGCCTCGCCGCCGAACTCGCGGCAATCGAAAACGGCATCAAGGAGCGACTGGCCGCATGGCTCGCGGAACAAGCCGCCAAAAAAATCCCCTCCCCTCCCCCCGAGCCCCCGCCCGCCGCTCCGGCGCATATGCAAGTGCAACCCAAGAACACCCCGAAACCCGGAGACACCGTCACATCGAATGCCGGCGACGACATGCCTGCCGCCAACAGCGAACCACCTTTCAAAAAAACACCCAGACGCCCCCCTGCCTCCGAGCGCGCCCAAGACAAAGCCAATTCGGAAAAAACCATTTTGCAGCCCGAGCCGCCGCCGGAATCTCCCGCCGCTGAAACGCCCCAACCCGAAGCCGCACCGCCCGACGAACCTCCCGCCCCGCCTCCGCCCGCCGATGAAACCAGCGGGCAGCCCCCGCCCGAGCCGCAACCTTCTCCGCCGCCGCCAAAAAAACGCGCCGCCAAGCCGAAGCCGCCGCGCGACGAAGAACCCTCGCTCGATCTCGATTTGCCTCCGCCTTCCGACGAGTATTCGCAGAGCGAACCCGAGGACGGCGGCTTCACCACGGCGATGTCGGCCGACGGCGTGACGCGCCTCATCGTCACCGCCTACATTGGCATTGGAAACAAGCTCCACATCCGCGGCGACGGCCCCGGCCTGAGCTGGGACAAAGGCGTGCCGCTCCAGTTTGTTTCCATCGGCAAATGGCGCTGGGAAACGCACGACGCGACCGCGCCGATCGCCTTCAAGCTCTACAAAAACGACAGTGTCGAATGCACCCGCATCGGCTCTCCGAAACTTGAGCCCGGCCACCAGCACGAAGTCACCGCCAACTTCTGAAAAAACCTGCAAGCTGAAAACGGCGGCGTTTGTTCGTGACTTTAGCGCATCTTCGCGCCCATTGAAAAATTCATTCCGCATTCCGCATTCCGCATTCCGCATTCCGCATGAAACTCCGTCTCATCGCTCTCAACTTTCTCCAGTTTTTCATCTGGGGCGCGTGGCTCATCACCATTGGAAATTATTGGTTTGGCACCCGGCAATGGGAGGGAGCCGACTTCGGCATCATTTTTTCGACGATGGGCATCTCGTCGCTCTTCATGCCCGCCCTTGCCGGCATAATTGCCGATCGCTGGATCAACGCCGAGCGCCTCTACGGCATCCTCCACATCCTCGGCGGCGCGGCCTTCTTCTGCATTCCGCAAATCAATGATCCCGCCACATTTTTTTGGGGCATTCTCGTCGCGATGATCTTCTACATGCCCACCATCGCGCTCGCCAACTCCATCGCTTACACCGTCCTCAAAAACCGCGGCCTCGACGTGGTGAGGGATTTTCCGCCCATACGCATGTTCGGCACCGTCGGCTTCATCGCCGCCATGTGGATCACCAACCTCACCGGTAACAAGGCCTCGGCAAACCAATTCTATATCGCCGCCGCCGTGTCCGTTTTTCTCGGACTCTACGCTCTCACCATGCCCGCATGCCCGCCGCCGGGCCGCGCGCTCCAGCGCAAATCGCTCGTCCAGACCTTGGGCCTCGACGCCTTCGCGCTCTTCAAAAACCGCAGAATGGCGCTCTTCTTCCTCTTCTCCATGTGCCTCGGCGCCGCGCTCCAGCTCACCAACGCCTATGGCGACGTTTTTCTCAGCGACTTCGGCGGCAACCCCGCCTACGGCCCGGACAACCCCGTCGTGCGCTATTCGACGCTCATCATGTCGATATCTCAGATATCCGAGACGCTCTTCATTCTCGCGATTCCTTTTTTCCTCAAAAGATTCGGCATCAAAAACGTCATGCTCATCAGCATGTTCGCGTGGGTGCTCCGCTTCGGCCTCTTCGCCTTCGGCAATCCCGCAGGCGGCCTCTGGATGATCATACTCTCGTGCATCGTTTACGGCATGGCATTCGATTTCTTCAACATCTCCGGTTCGCTCTTCGTCGAAACCAGCACCACCCCCGCCATCCGCTCCAGCGCGCAAGGCCTCTTCATGATGATGACCAACGGCATCGGCGCGGTGCTCGGCAGCAGCATCAGCGGCTTCGTCATCCAGAAATACTACACTGCCGCCGGCGGCGCGAAAGACTGGGCCTCGATCTGGCTCGCCTTCGCCGCCTACGTCCTCGCCGTCGCCGTGCTTTTCGCGGTGAGCTTCAAGAACAGGCAGCCCGCGCCGCAGACCGCCGGATGAGCGCAGTGCATCCGCGCCCAACCGCGCGCGCAAAACTCCCCGTTTTTTCTTATCGCGCTTAATGTTCAAAAAAATACTCTGAACATTTTTCCGAAAACCAACGTCTGATTTCGCCACACGTTTCTCACAACACACGTCCATGACGACAATTTTCTCTGTCATCGCAGCCGTTGACGGCATGCGCATCATCAAGGAAGCAGGCCTGCTCGCCTACCCGCTCGGCCTCTGCTCGGTCGCCGCCATCTTCATCATTTGCGAACGCAGCTTTGCCCTGCGCGAATCCGCCACGATTCCCATCGACCTGGCCGACTCCGTCCTCTCCGGCGAAACCATTGTCTCCGGCACCCGCTCCGCGCTTGGCCGCATCGTCGGCTTCGTCGAACGTCACCCCGGCGACATGGAAGGCGCCAAAGCCTACGCCCGCCTCGAAGTCATGAAAATGGAACGCGGCATCAGTTACCTCGACGTCATCTACACCGCCGCGCCTCTCATCGGCCTCATCGGCACCGTGTCCGGCCTGCTCACCGCCTTCTCCAAGGTCGATCCCGACACCAAGATGCCCGACCCCGTGCAATTCACCGAAAGCGTCGGTTACGCGCTCTCCGCCACCCTCATCGGCCTCGTCGTGGCCGTCATCGCGCTCCTCGGCAACGGCTATCTCCAGCGCCGCATCGACGCCCAGGCGGCGAAGCTCGACGTGCTCCTCGAACGCGTGCTCCAGCACCGCAAAGGCATCCCCGGCGGCAACGCCGGCGAAACCGCGACCCCCAAGGCTTTCTGACCATGAGCGCAATGAGTCTCCGCGCAAGACGCCGACGGCGGCCCGAACTGCCGCTGGTGCCCCTGATCGACGTGCTCGTCATGCTCGTGCTCTTCGCGTTTGTGACGATGCGTTTCGCCAACACCCAAACGCTCAACCTCACCCTCCCGAAAGTTGACACGGCCGGCAAAAACCAATTCAGCGCCCAGGGCGTCGCCATCGTGATCGAGAAAAACGGCGCCATTCTCTTCAACGGCAAATCCGCCACCGAGGAACAACTCGCCGCGCTCCTCCAGGAGGTGAAAAACATCAGCCGCGACATCCCCGTGCTGATCAGCGCCGATGAAAACACGCCCCTCAAGACGCTCGCCTTTGTGATGGATACCTGCCGCAAGACCGGCCTGAACAAGTTCAGCCTGCAATCGCGATAAACGAATTTTGCGGAGGCAGAGTTGGTCGGGGAAGCGCACGCGTCCCGCCGAGCCCCGGCATGGACAGCTTGCCCGTGTCAGGAAGTGTGAAAGGTGAAATGTGAAGGGTGAAAATCCGAACACGCCCACGACTCGGGTGGCACGGGTCGCTCAACCCTTCCCGCGCATTGTTTTTTGCGCCTCTTGTGCCTTTTTGCGGCTATTTTATCGGTTCGTAATTCTCTGCGTCTCCGCGTGAGCTTCAAAGGCGCGCCCCGCTCTCTCTTTTCACTCTTCACTTTTTCCACTTCACTTTTCTTTCCTTGTCGTTTCACCCTGATTCCAATGACCGAGCATGGTATGCGTGATGGGATGGGCGGGCACTCCTTTTTCATTGCGCCCGATCTGGCTGATCAACTGATCCGCCGCAACCGCGCCGATCGTTTCGCCATCCTGAATGATGCCGCTCAAGCGGTCGCCCGCGCCGGGCACCAGCAGCCCGACCATGCCGATGTCGCCGGGCACGGATCTGCCCGACTCGCGCACGATGGATTCCAGTTTGCCCAGCACCGGACCGACGATCACGTCGGGCTTTTCGTGCTCAAGCCAGCCGAGCACTGCATCGCGGGTCCATTCGCTGACGATGAGCGGCTTGGGCGGCCGTTTTACGCAATTATGCTTTTGCCAGAACAAATACGCCGCTTCCCAGCGGTGCTCAAGCCGCTCGGTTGTTTCCATGCGCACCGCAAAGCCCGGCCTTCGGTAGCCCAGCCTCGCGCACTGCTCCAACGCCAGGAGCATCCCCTGATAATAATCGGTCGAAACGCGGTGAAACTGCCTCGTGGACGGAGTGAGCCCGAGCACCACGACGGAAAATGGCGACCACGATATGTCCACCGTGATGCGCGTGCTCGGTATCGGAGCGAGAAGCAGCCCGGGGATGCCCCTGGCGAAGAGCATTTTCCCGAAGCGCTGGTTGCTCATGCCATCCTGGTAAAGCCAGAAGTGCTCCAGTTTGTAATTGCGCTCGGTCGCGCGGGCGAGGGCGCCGGCAAACATCTGCTGGAAAATGGGCGAAGGATGCTGCCGCCATCCGTTCGCGGTTGGGAAAGCGGTTACAAACGCGAGCGTAAGGTGGCTCGCCGGGTTGGCATTGCGGCGGCGGGCCTGCATGAGCGCGGCGACAAGCGGATTGAGCCGGTAGCGGAGTTCGCCGCATACCCGCAGCACATGCTCGCGCGTAGCCGCGGACACGTCCGGCTTGTTGGCCAGGCATTTTGAAACAGTGGCGACCGAGACGCGGGCGACCCGCGCCACATCGCGCATAGTGTTCGGGGTGTCAGGCATGAGACGGCGGAAAACGAATGGAACGAAAAAGGGCTCTAAAACGAAAAAGGTCAACGTTACTTAACGATTTTCGAAAATGGGCGCTTTCATCACGCATCCCGCGGCCCAGAGTGGCTGTATTCGCCCCTCCCCCCGTTCCTCATCTTTCTTTTGCAACCATCATCCTGCCAAACTCTCGCCCCATGAGCAATCGCCCTGAAAAATCCTCTGATCCTTTTCTTTTTCCGGCGGCGTCTTTGTGCCTTGCGCGCGCGGCCATGTTTTATCCGAAGCCGCTTCAAGTCCGGGACTGATTGCCGATTTCCACCGATAACAAAACCAATACAACCAAACCATGCACACACACCACACCTCCCCCGCCACGGCGCTTGGAAAAACCGCGCGCCTGCTCGCCGCTTTGGCCTGTCTGCTTTTTGTCCCCGCCGCGGCATCCGCCCAGCAACCCGCGGCGCCTGCCGCGGAGAAAGCCCCGAATTTCAGCATCGACGAACTGCGCAAGATCGCCGACCTCGCACTGGCGCCGCCGGTCATCAACACCTCTCCCCTGCCGCGCTACGACATGTCCACGCAGGACTATGTGATGACGCTCACGACGGAGCGCACGCCGAAGGGGCGCATCTGGGCGGCGTGGATTGGCGGCGAGGACGGCCCGAAAGCCTTCCTCCTGGGGGCGAGCAGCGACGACAACGGCGAAACATGGACCAAGCCGCGCCTCGTCATTGACGGACACTCGCCGGATCTGCCCCTCCCGCGCTCCGTCATCATCGGCAATTTCTGGACTGATCCGCTGGGGCGCCTCTGGCTGTTTTTCGACCAGACGATGAACCATTTCGATGGACGCGGCGGACTGTGGGCGACCATTTGCGAAAATCCCGACGACGACAACCCGGCCTGGTCGCAACCCAAACGCATTTGGCACGGCTCGATGTTGAACAAGCCCACCGTGCTCTCGTCGGGCGAATGGCTGCTGCCCTCCTACCTGTTGCAACGCACCGGCTACGGCCCTTACAAGGCGAACGTCTTCCCCGAGCTCGATCCGCAGCGCGGCGTGAACCTGCTTGCGTCCTCCGACCAGGGAAAAACATGGCGGCTGCGCGGCATCCGCTCGTTCCCCAATCCCGACTGGCTGGAAGCCATGATCGTGGAAAAAAAGAACGGTCAACTCTGGATGATGGCGCGGACGAAAAAAGGCATCATGGAAAGTTATTCCACCGACAAAGGCGCCACGTGGAGCGAGCCCTCGGAAACCGCCGCCAACATACAAAACATCAATGCCCGCTTTTTCTTCCGCCGCCTCGCATCGGGCCGCCTGCTGCTCGTGAAAAACGGAAGTGAACTGCACGTCAACGGCGGACGTTTCCAACTCAGCGCATGGCTGTCCGACGACGACGGCGCCACATGGAAAGGCGGCTTGCTCATCGAGGATCGCACCGAAAAGAAAACCACCTACCCCGACGGCTTCCAAGCGCCCGACGGCACGATCTACATCTCCTACGACTACAATCGCGGCCCCGGACAAATCCTCATGGGCCGGTTCACCGAGGCCGACATCCTCGCCGGGAAATTGGTCAGCCCGAATTCAAAATTAAAAATGCTCATCACCCAGCCCGGAAAAAAGAAAGTGCGGGCGAAGAAATAAAACCCGTCCGGGCGGCCCGCCCACGCACGACGCACTCCCAAAAAAAACGTCAGCGGAACCTCGCCGGCACAATAGCGGCGTTGGATGGAACGGACGTGCTCTTCGCCGGCCCGGCCTGCCTGTCGTTTGACATACGATGAACCGGCGCCTTTTTTTCTTTTGGTGGACCCGATCAGATTCGAACTGACGACCTCCTCAATGCCATTGAGGCGCTCTGCCAACTGAGCTACGAGCCCGTAACCAAAGAGGGCGTGAGAATCGAAGTTTCATGATCAAATGCAAGGACTTTTTGCCGGATTTTTTTGCGCCCCGCTCTCGGTGCAATAAACACGCCTCAAAAAAACACCCGTTCAATTTGCCTTTTTCTTGTAACGTGTCGAACCTCGCTCATATCCATTATCTTTCCCGATGAAATACATTTTCGTAACCGGTGGTGTTGTATCTTCACTTGGCAAAGGCCTTACAGCCGCTGCCCTCGGAGCGCTTCTCGAACTCCGCGGTCTCAAAGTCCGCATCCAGAAATTCGACCCCTACCTCAACGTCGATCCCGGCACCATGAGCCCTTTTCAGCACGGCGAGGTTTACGTCCTCGAAGACGGCGCCGAGACCGATCTCGACCTCGGCCACTACGAACGTTTCACCAGTGGAAAACTCTCCCGTCTCAACAGCATGAGCTCGGGCCAGATTTACGAAAGCGTCATCCAGAAGGAACGCCGCGGCGCCTACCTCGGCAACACCGTCCAGGTCATCCCGCACGTCACCAACGAAATCAAGGAGCGCATCTACCAATCCGCCAAGGATGTCGATGTGCTCATCACCGAAATCGGCGGCACCACCGGCGACATCGAAGGACTCCCCTTCGTCGAAGCCCTCCGCCAGTTCGCCCTCGAAGTTGGCCGCAACGACTGCATTTTCATCCACGTCACCCTCGTCCCCTTTCTTCAGGCCGCCGGCGAACTCAAGACAAAACCCACCCAGCAATCCGTCGCCAAGCTCCGCGAAATCGGCATCCAGCCGCACATCATTGCCTGCCGTTGCGAACACCCGCTTGACGCCGGCCTCCGCGACAAAATTTCCCTTTTCTGCAACGTCCCCGTCAAAGCCGTCGTCCAAGCCGCCGACGTCTCCTCCATCTACGAACTGCCCCTGGCGCTCCAAAAAGAAGGTCTCGACGACCTCGTGGTAGAGCTCTTCGGTCTCGCCCAAAAATACCCGCGCCCCGAAAAAAACATCTGGCACGAAATCGTCCGCCGCATCAAAACCCCCGCGCACGAAGTTTCCATCGGCGTCGTCGGCAAATACATCGAGCTCCAGGACGCCTACAAATCCGTTTACGAATCGATCACCCACGGCGGCATCGCCAACAATTGCAAGGTCAACATCGTCCGTATCGACGCCGAAGATCTCGAAAAGAAGGACGGCCTCAAAATCCTGAAAACGCTCGACGGCATCCTCGTCCCCGGCGGCTTTGGCGATCGCGGCACCGAGGGAAAAATCGCCGCCGCCCGGTATGCCCGCGAAAATAAAATCCCCTACTATGGTCTCTGCCTCGGCCTCCAGATCGCCGTCATCGAGTTTGCCCGCAATGTCCTGAAGCTCAAGGACGCCAACAGCATGGAGTTCGATCCCAAGACACCCGAACCCGTCATCAACATGATGGAGGAGCAGAAAAAGATCATCGACAAAGGCGCCACGATGCGCCTCGGCAGTTACGAATGCGCCCTGACACCCGGCACCCTCGCCGCGAAAGCCTACAAGCAAACCAGCATTCGCGAACGCCACCGCCACCGCTTCGAAGTCAACAACGCCTATGTCGGGCAACTCCAGCGTGGCGGCATGATCGTCAGTGGCATCAACCCGCGCCGCAACCTCGTCGAAATCATCGAAATCAAGGATCACCCCTGGTTTCTCGCCGTGCAATTTCACCCCGAATTCCAATCCAAACCCAACATCCCCCACCCGCTCTTCGCCGCCTTCATCGGAGCCGCGTTGAAACGCGGCAAAGGAGGCAAAATCTCCAAAAAAACCGCTAAACGAAGCAAATAAGCGCGGATTACAGCACAAAAAGAAACACTTAACACAAAATAGAAAAACCGCTTGCCCTCCAATATGTTGGGCTGGCGGTTTTCCCTTTTTATGCGACGCGATTGCCCTAAAAGGCCGTCTCCGCGCGCCGCATTTTTCAACATCTTCCAAAATTACCCGAGATATCGGCTTGGCGAGATTTTGCCCCGCGATAGAGTGCCCGCCTTTCAGTTCTACTTTCATCGCAACCAGCCACGACAAACAACCTGTTTCGCAGTCATCAGCCGGCACGTCTCGCGGGAGCGTCCCCCGGCGCCACGCATGAGCACGACCATCCTTTCCCATTCACGAGAGAAAAAAAACGGCATCAAACCCGCCATCGCAGTCTCTTTCCTGTCCAACGCGCGCCGCCTCCAGACCGTCGTCCGCATCATCCAGGAAAACACCAACACCAACTACATCACCCACTCCGAAGTCATCGAGCACCGGGCCGAGCACACACGCCGCTGGGCGCACTTCCGCCATTCGCTTCTTGCCGACGACATCAAATGCGCCATACGCCGCCTGAAAAAACGCGAAGGCGGCGTTCTTGTTGCCACACGGGGCCGCTCCATCCTCGGCGTTGCCGTCCTGCTTTTCAACAAACGCCAGCATTACGGGGTCATCGAAGACATCGTCGTGAGCGAACGTTATCGCGGCTGCGGCATCGGACACAAACTCATCGCCGCCGCCATGCATACGATGACCGACGCCAAACTCGAAAACGTGATCCTCGAATCCGGCATCCGTAACGAATCGGCGCACGGCTTCTTCCGCAGTCACGGCTTCAAAACCGCCGCCGTCATGTTCTTGAAACGCCTCGGCGACAGCGACTGAAACTCCGCGCCTCCCTGCCCCAAAATTCGCGCCTCCGTCACGAATGCATCCCGCCCCCATGCGCTCCGCACAAACGCCGTCATCTCGCGCGCCGCATCCGGCTCTGCGGCATTCTCGCGCAACAACGCAAAACACGCGCTCCCGCTCCCGCTCATGCCGGCCGCGACGCCAAACTTTTTCCGCAACTGCCCCAGCAGCACCGGCAGCGCCACGAATTTTTCAAACGCAGGCGGCTCCATGTTGTTGAACAGCAATTCCTCTGCTCCCGCGTCTCCTGCGATCCACGCCGCCAGCCGCGCCTCCGCCTCCGCCGCCGGCAAATAACCCTCTGGCGCGCGCGCCGCCAGCCGCCGGTAGGCCCACGCGGTATTCACGCTCACATCCGGCTTGAAAATCAAAAGCCGCCGCCCGATCAAACGCCGCGCCGCGCCCGCCGCCAGCCGCTCCACCTGCTCCCCGCGCCCCCGCATCACGACCGGCGCGCCGTGCAGAAACAAAGCGCAATCCGATCCGATCCGCGCCGCCGCCTCCGCCAGCCGCGCCTCGTCGAGCGGACGCCCCGCCTCCTCGTTCAACGCCCGCAGCACGCACGCCGCATTGCTGCTCCCGCCGCCAAGCCCCGCGCCCATCGGAATCCGTTTTTCGAGATGAAACCGCGCCACTCCCCGCCAGCCGCTTGCGGCGCGAAACGCCTCCGCCGCCTTCAGAACCAGGTTCGCCCCGTCAACCGGCGTCGATGCATCCGTGCACGTCAGCGCACAATTTTCCATCGCTGCGCCGTCCGCTGTATTTGAAAACTCAATACAAATCGTGTCTCCAAACGAAACCGGCGCGACGACCGAGACCAAATCGTGAAATCCATCCGGCCTGCGCCCGGTGATTGCGAGGAACAAATTGATTTTGGCCGGGGAAAAAATGGTCGTTTTTTTCACGTTGCCCACATTCAAGCACAGGATCCCGCCCCCGTTGCAACACCCGGGATTTCGCGTGATTTTTTCTGGAAAGCCATGCGTCATGCTCTGGACATCCGCCGCAATCCCCCTCATGTTTTCCCACCAGTCTGCATCATCCCCTCTCAAAAACTCTCCGAACCCAGAATAAATCGCCTCATGCATACACCACGATTCCTCACGACCTCCGTGCTCGCGCTAACAGTCCTTTTTTCCTCCGCGGCCTGCGGCAAAAAAGACTCCTCCACGATCCATCTCTTCAATGGCAAGGATCTCTCGGGATGGATCATCCACGGCAAGGACAATTCGCCCGACTCCGTCAACACCTGGGCCGTGAAAAACGGCGTCATCACCGACACGGGCAAGCCCGCCGGCTACATCCGCACCGACAAACGCTACTCCAACTACCGCCTCACCGTCGAATGGCGCTGGCTCGAAGCCCCCGTCGATGCCAAAGGAAAAGTCCGCACCCGCAACAGCGGCGTGCTTCTCCACATGCAGGGCAAGGATGAAGTCTGGCCCAAGTCCATCGAAGCCCAGCTCATGGAAAAAAATGCCGGCGACTTCTTCATCATCGGCGGCGTCGACACCAACGAACACAAAGCCAGCCGCGCCGCCGCCATCGCCGCCGCGGGCAGCGACGACGCCGCGAAGAAAAAAGCCGAGAACAACCGCCGCCTCCCCAGGAAAAATCCCACCAATGAAAAACCCGACGGCGAATGGAACCGCTATGACATCGTCTGCCAGGGCGACACCATCACGCTCACGGTGAACGGCCTCGAACAAAACCGCGTCACCGGCGTCACCGTGCAGGAAGGCCACATCTGCCTCCAGTCCGAGGGCGCGCCCATCGAGTTCCGCAACGTCACGCTCACCCCTCTCAAATAAATTAAAAAAATCTTCGACACCATGAATACAAAGCAAGCCTCCGTCACCCTGCCTCAAACCGCGCTCACGCGCCGCTCATTCCTTGGCGCCGCCGCCGCGCTCGGCGCCGTGCCGCTCCTCTCGCGCCTGCCCGCCGCCGCTTTCGCCGCCGGCTCCGACCGCATCAAGGTCGGCGTCATCGGCACCGGCGGACGCGGCATCGGCGCCATGCGCAACTGCCTCGACTCGGATCCCTCCGTGCAAGTCTGGGCGCTCGGCGACATTTTCCCCGACCGCGTTGAAAGCGCCCTCAAAAACTTCACCGAAGGCACCCCCAAGGCCCGCACGCCCCTGCCGCCGCTGGGCCCCGACCGGCTCGCCGTCACCAAGGAGCGCTGCTTCTCCGGTTTCGACGCCTACAAGCAAGTCATCAACTCCGGCGTTGACCTTGTCATTCTCGCCGCGCCCCCGCACTTCCGCCCCCTGCACCTCGAAGCCGCGATCCAGGCGGGAAAACACGTCTTTGCCGAAAAACCCGTCGCGGTCGATCCCGCCGGCGTGCGCAAAATCATCTCGATCGGCGAACTCGCCGCGCAGAAAAAACTCGCCATCGTCGCCGGCACGCAGCGCCGCCACGCTCCCAACTATATCGAAACCATGAAGCGCATCCACGACGGCGCCATCGGCGAACTCGTCGGCGGCCAGTGTTACTGGCTCCAGCAGGGCCTCTGGCACCGCGGACGCCAACCCGAGTGGACTGAAATGGAATACCAGATCCGCAACTGGCTCTACTTCACCTGGCTCAGCGGCGACCACATTGTCGAGCAGCACGTCCACAACATCGACGTCATGAACTGGGCCTTCGGCGGCCCCCCGGTCAAGGCCCTCGGCATGGGCGGACGCCAGGCCCGCACCGACCCGAAATACGGCGACGCCTACGACCACTTCTCCGTCGAGTTCGAGTATGCCAACGGCGCGCGCATCCAGAGCTTCTGCCGCCAGACGCCCAACACCCAGGGCCGCGTTAACGAACGCATCGTCGGCACCAAGGGCGTCGCGATGGCCGACGGCAAGATCACCGGCGCGACAAACTGGAAATACGACGAGGACGCGCCGAGCGCCTTAATGCTCGAACACGTTGACCTCATCAAGAGCATCCGCGACGGCGCCCCGCTCAATCACGCCAAGCGCATTGCCGAAAGCACGCTCACCGCGATCCTCGGCCGCACCTCCGCCTATACCGGCAAGGAAATCAAATTCGAGTGGCTCCTCGAACGCTCGACGCAGGATCTCACACCGGCGAAATACGCCTTCGGCGACGCCCCTCCCGTGCAAGTTCCGGTCCCCGGCGTGACGCCGCTCGTGTGAGACATCGGAAATCCCAAATCCCAATTTCCAAATCCCAAATAAATCACAAAATCCAAATTACAAAAGGCGCGTATCGAAGCGCGTTAGGGCAGGTTTCCAGCCTGCCGACGAGGCAAAGCCTCGCCCTTTGTAATTTGTGATTTGTCGGTTGTGATTTATTTGGGATTTGGAAATTGGGATTTGGAGTTTTCCACTCCGTCTCGCCCCCAAATCTCTTTCCCGCTCTGCCCCGCTCTTGACACCCGGATCCCGCCCTACTACTCCACCTTTCCCGTATGGAGGCCGTGCTCGAACAACCCGTGTTGGTACTTAATCGCCTGTGGCAGGCGATTAACGTAATCGGCGCTAAACGCGCCTTCGCGCTGCTCGCGCGAGGGCATGCGCAAGTCGTCTATCTTCACGAAGAAGATTTCCAAACCTTCTCGATGATGGACTGGCTCGACTTCTCGCATCACAACCCGCCCCTCAAGCCCAACGAAACCGTGCGCACCCCCACGCGCGCCATCCGCCTTCCGCGCGTCATCCTCCTCACCTTCTTCGACAAACTTCCCTGCAAAGAGCTCAAGCTCACGCGCAACAACGTCTTCGAACGCGACAAAAACCAGTGTCAGTATTGCGCGAAAATCTTCCCCCGCGAAGAACTCAATCTCGATCACGTCATCCCCCGCCACTACGACGGCCGCACCACATGGGAAAACATCGTCTGCTCCTGCATCCGCTGTAACACGAAAAAAGCCAACCGCCTCCCCCACGAAGCCGGCATGCGCCTCATCCGCAAGCCACAAAAACCCAAATGGCGCCCCGTGATCAGCCTCGTTCTCACGCGCCACCACCGCGAACTCTGGAAAGACTATCTCGACCTCGCCTACTGGAACGTCGAACTCGAAGAGTGACACCGCGCGCCTCCGGGTTGGCACAACCGCGCAAAATGGGTGTCCTCATTTTGCCATCCAACATGAAAACAACCCCGCGAATCCTGGCGTGTGCAGCATCCCTCATGACCGCCCCGCTCGTTTGCATCGCGCAAATTGATACATCTGGAACAGCCCCAAAAATACGCCTCCTCGAAAGCCTCGATGGTGACCCCGCCATGCAACGCATCCGCCAAGAGTCGATGAAAATGCGAGCGCTGAAAAACTCCGAACAGACGGCTGCCGATGCCACGAAAAAAGATGATTCCGCATCGACGCGGCCAATAACACCGCAACCAAGGCCAAGACTGCCCGCCCATCTGCTCCACCAGCCAAAATCGAAAACAACAACACAACCAACGCCGCAAACACCTGCGGAGAAGCCCCGCCAAACATTTGAAGAACCCGATGTCATCATGGAAAAAATGGTCGTCACGAGCAAACGCGTGCGCGACATCGAATTTCAGATTGCGGAAATCGACGACCTTATCAGCAAAGAAACCCGTTACACCCGGTCCACGACGCTCGATCAGATTCTCAACCACCGCAAGATCAGCTGGCTTGGCGCCTACAATTCCAGCGCGCGCGTCGCAAACGCCCAAAACACCATCCGGCATTTGGAATACCGAAAAACACTTCTCCTGATGATGCGGGCAACGGCCGTCCGCGAGGAATACGAGCGCTACAAAAAACTCCTCGCGCAAAACCAGGCCGACCTCCGCGCAAGCGGCCCCGGGCCCTTGGGTGACCCGAAAGACAAAACGCCGTCTGCAACGTCGCCCACCCTCGCCCCTGAGCCCACGACGACCATAATAATCCCCGTCAGCCAGAAAGAGTGACGCCGCGCGCGTCGTGTGTGCTCATCCGCAGTTGCCACCCGCGATCCGTCAGCTAGTCTTCGCGCATGTTTGCCGAAATGGACATGCTGCAATTCTTCGAATTACTGAGCTACCTTGTCACAATCGTCGGTCTCCCGCTCGCGATTGCCTCCTACCTCATTGAAAAGAAAAAAGAGCGCCAGAACGACAATGAGGAAATCTACCAGCGGCTCTCCGACGAATACCGCGAGTTTCTGAAACTCGTTCTCGACAACGCCGACCTGAAACTCCTCCGCACCGAGGGCGCGCAAATCGAGCTCAACGAGGAGCAAAAGGAAAGGCGCACCGCGATCTTCGGCATCCTCATCTCGCTCTTCGAGCGCGCCTATCTGCTCGTCTATGAAAACGACATGGACAAACAAAGCCTGCGCCTCTGGCGCTCGTGGGAGGACTACATGCGCGAATGGGTGCGCCGCGCCGATTTCCGCGCCGCGCTCGACACGCTGCTCGAAGGCGAAGACGAGGACTTCATCGCCTACCTCAAAGAACTGGCACTCGAAGAAACAAAGTAAAAGCGAGCCCTCTGGCCGCATTCACCCTGCCTTCATGGTAATCTTCTCTGCCGACAGCCACGGCGCCGCACCGCGATTTTTCATCGGCCTCGAATAGATTCTCCCATCGGCACCCAACACATACAACGTCTTGAAGTCCTTCCCGCCGAAACAAAGCGACATCGCCGCCACGTCGCGCGGCAAAGGCAGAATCGCCGCCGTCCTTCCGTTCGCATCGCAAACCTGCACCCCCAGCGCCGTCGCCACATAGATATATCCCCACTTGGAAACCTCCGCCGCCGCATCCATCGCCCGCGCCCCGTCATCCTCGTCTTTTTTGTGCAACACGTAAAACGACTGGCCGCACGACAAACTGCCGTCCTGTTCAATCCGCCAGCTCCAGCCGCGTGTCGTCTCGCTTTCAAACCCTGCCAGCCAGTTGCCGTCGCCTGAACCAACCAACACCTGCTCCTGGCTTTGTCCACGCCGTCTCTTCGGGGAGGAATCGTTCACTCGCTTGGGCGATTGATCTTCCCTCAATAGGTAAACCTCTCCGCCGAAGTTGCCACTCGCATAGACAGCACCCCGCGTCGTGACGACTGCGGAATGCCAGTTAAAGACGCTCAGCCTTGCCCCTGCCGTCAAATGAACCGGGGAGTCGTCCGTCCCGACACGATCAATGGCTTCTATTGTGGAAACGACTCCTTTGTCGTCCTTGTTTGCCACAATCCGACCTCTTCCGTCTTTGTCAAAAGCCAACAACCGTCCCTCGCGGGCGACCTCCTCCCACTTCCCATCCCCCAAGAAACGGTAAGTAGTCCAAAAAGTGCTGACTCGCCGCGACGGAGGTGGAGGGTTGGTTTCAGGAACAATCTTCCCATCATCAGCTGGCCGGATAATATGCATCACAGACGCCCACAACTTGCCGTCCTTGTCCGAGCGAATTTTTCCAAAAGCTCCTCTGGCCCCCTGCGTGTGCCAAGGGATCTCCTCCGGCAGGCTCCCCACCTCCGCCCATCCCTGTCCCGCCACCGCTCCCTTCAATACGTGATTCCGCGAACTCGCGCTTGCTTTCACCGGCGCCGGCCAGTCTTTCCACAAAAACCGCATCGCGCGCGGAAACAGCGCCGTGCCGTGCGCGCCCGAATGTTTTCCATTGCCAAACTCGTAATCGAACTCATACCCCGCGAACTCCAGCGCCCGCGCCATCGCGTTGTTCGCGCTCCACCAATCGCCAAACGCCGTCCACATGTCGCGCGTTCCGCTCTGCAAAAACACCCGGATCCCCTTCGGCTCCGTCTTGTGAATCAGCGTCGGATAAATGTAACTCCCTCGCAGCCCCGTGTAGGAGCCGACCGTGCTGAATACCCGCGAAAATTCCTCCGGCATCGCCCACGCCGCATTGAACGCCGCAGCCGCGCAACTGCTTCCGCCTGCGATCATCCGATCATTCCCATTACTCGACAACCTCACCGCGCGCCCGTCGCGTGTCTTCAATTTCTCAACCTGCGGAAATATCTCCTCCAATAACATTCGCGCGAACTGTCCGTCCGGAGTATCAAACTCAAAAGTCCGGTTATGCCGCGCGCCCGAAGGATCTATCACTCCCGGCACGTCTCCGAAAGCAACACCCACGCTGATCATCACCGGAATCTCGCCCTTCGCGATCAAGTTATCAAAAACCGTCTCATACCTATAACCTCCCCCGCCGACAAACACCGCCACGCACGCTGGCGTTTTCCCGTCATACGCGCGCGGCACATACACGCTCACCTCGCGCACCGTCCCAGGAAAAATTTTCGATTCCTTCCATTCAAATTTCAACATCTCGCCCTCAACGACTCCCTCCATCCGTCTTTGGCTTACTTCATCCAGCGGAAAATTTTCATCCGCATTCTGCGCCGGTAAACCGCCGACGATGCCCAACACCGCTGCCGCAATCAGGATTTTTCTAAGCAACATGTTACCTCGAAAAATTGCGGTCTTTGGCAAAAATCACAAGTCCATTTTCCCGCCGTGACGTGGAGAGCGAAGCTCTGCGACACCCTCTAATAATCGTATCGTTACTCCCGCACAAATCTCTCCTTCGGCAACGGCAGCGGAAGCTCGTCCAGTTTGCCCGCCGCCGACACCACTTCATACGCCGTGCGAAAATGCAGCTTGGCAAACTCGCCCAAGGCGCGCGCGCCAAACCGCCCGACGATTTCAGCGGCTTGTTTTTTGGCAATCGGCCCCGCGCCTTTTTGAAGTTTTGCGCCAAAGCGCTTTGAGAGTTTTTGCATCTGCCGCACGTATTCCGCGCGCGCGCAGATCGACGCCGCGGCGACGACCGGGTCTTCCTCGGCCTTCGTGCGCATGCGCAACTCAAAACCCTCAATGCCTTTTTTCTTCAATTCGCGCTGCACGAGCGGCTGTTCGCTGAACTGGTCGAGCAGGCCCCACGGCACTTTTTTCTTTTCGAGCGCCGCCATCAACCCGCGCGCGTGCTGCCACGCGAGGAGCAGGTTCAGGTTCGCGCGCGGACGCATCATGAGTTCGTTGTATTTTGTCATGTATTCCCACGCGAAAACCTCTACCACCACGCCCGGCGTTTTGCGGATCATTTCGTCGAGCTTGATGATCTGCGTGTCGGCGACTTTCTTCGAGTCGCGCACGCCCGCCTTCATCCAAGCATCGACCGCCGCCTTGTCGGCGATGACCGTTGCCGTCGTGACCGGGCCGAAAAAGTCGCCCTTGCCGCTCTCGTCCAGCCCCGCGTGCGACTCGAACCAGTCGGGATGCAGCACGTCGTCGTAGCCGAGTTTCGCGGCCATGGTGATTTCCGGTTCGATCACGTCGCGCACAAAATCCTCGGTTCCTTTTCCCGCGATGACGACCTTGCCGCTCGTGTAGGCGGTCACGTTGAGTTTCAGGTGGTCGGCCTTGTATGCAAAACGTGAATACGCCACCTCGAACGGCGCCCACAGCCGCCGTTCGCAGTAGGCGCGCAGTTTTTCCATCTGCGCGTCATCGAGCTTGATGGTGTAGCTGCTGAGCTTCTTCGGTCCGTCGTTTTCCTCGGTCTTCTTTTTCTTTCCAAACATGCGTCTATACGCCGCAAAATTCCGGCAAAATCACGAGCAGAAAAATCACACCAGAAACCAGGCCGCCAGCGCAACGGCCAGAAGCACGCGATAAATTGCGAAAACACCCAGCCCGTGCCGCGACAAAAAGCTCACCAGAAATTTCACCGCAAACACCGCCGACACCGTTGCCACGACCAGCCCGAGCACGACATGCGGCCAGCCAAAGACGGCGATCATCGCGCCGCCGGAGCTCGCCCCTTTCAGCAACGACGCCCCCGCCAGCGTCGGCAAGCCCACCAGAAAGCTGAACTCCGCCGCCTTCGCCGGGCTGAGCCCGCAAAAATAACCGCCCACCATCGTCACCATCGAGCGGCTCATGCCGGGCCACAGAGCGAGGCACTGCATCAAGCCGATCCCCAGCGCCTGCTTCGCGGTGAGCGAGTCGAGGTCGCGCCGGTTGTTGCGCGTCGGCCACTGGTTCTTGCGCCACGCCTCCGCCATCCACATGAGCACCGCGCCGCTCGCCAGCGCGGCAATCACCGCCTCGATGGAAAAAAGTTTTTCGTCGATTTTGTAATGATGCAGCGCCAGCCCGATCGCCGCGCTCGGAAACACGGCGATGATCACATTGCGCAGCAAACGCAGCCCCGCGGCATTGCGGCCCAAAAGCCCTCCAAGCATCGCGAGCATCTGCCCCCAATACACATACGCCACGGCCAGGATCGCCCCAACTTGGATTACCACCGTGTAGGTGTCCGCCGCCAGTTTCAGCGTGAGCGGCTCGCCCGCGGGATTTTTTTCCGAAGGCTTTTTGTGCCAGAGAGGCCCGCCATCCTTGTCCATCAGCGGCGCATCCGATTCCAGTCCGAGCGCGCTGGTCGCGATGATGAGATGCCCCGTCGAGGAAATCGGCAGATACTCCGTGACGCCTTCGACAAGCCCAAGGACAACCGCATCCCGCGCGCTCAATTGCGCGGCGGGATTTTCCGCCGCTTGAACCTCAGCGCGGACAACGCCCGCGCATGAAAAAGACAGGAAAACCATGAAAACAAGTATCCGTGACACGCGCTCTTGTGCACCAAAAGCCGCGCGTCCTGTCGAGAATATGCTTTCCGCCCCGCCGACTTTTCACTTTGGATTCGCCTCGTATGTCGCAAACGCAGCGCCAGTATTTCGGCACCGATGGGATTCGCGGCCTCTTCGGAGGCCCGGTGATCAACGAAAACTTTGCCGCGCGCCTCGGTCACGCCGCCGCGCGCTTTGCCAAACGGGGTCGCGTTCTCATCGGGCGCGACACCCGCGAATCCGGCTGGATTCTCCAGCAGGCCATCGCCGCAGGCCTGGCCGCGGAAGGCATGGAACCCGTCGTGCTCGGCATCGTCCCCACCCCCGCGCTCGCGATGGCGGTCGTCGCCGAACACGCCACGCTCGGCATCATGATCACCGCCTCGCACAACCCCGCCTCGGACAACGGTATTAAATTTTTCAATGGCAACGGGCTCAAGCTCTCCGACGCGCAGGAACTCGAAATCGAAGGCAATCTCCCCGGCGAGGCCGAGGGCCGCGCGACACTCGCCCGCCTCGCGGATCGTGAGGACGGAGCCGAGGTGCTCTGGGCGCGCGCCGAGGGCCTGCGTCCCTACCTCAGCAAAATGGCCTCGATCCTTCCCGTCCGCGCGCTCGAAGGCTGGCCTATCGTCCTCGACACCGCCAATGGGGCGACCTGCATCACCAGCCCGCACGTCCTCGCGACACTTGGCGCAAAACTCACCGCTCTCGGCGGCGAACCCAACGGACGCAACATCAACGCCGGCGTCGGCAGCGAACACCCGCAGCAACTCGCCGCTCGTGTTCGCGAAACCGGCGCGCGCCTCGGCATCGCGCATGACGGCGACGGCGACCGCTGCATCCTTTGCGACGAACATGGAGGCATCCTCGACGGCGACGAGATCCTCGCCATCCTCGCCCTTCACGCGCTCGGTCGCGGCTCGCTCGCCGCCGGCACCCTCGTGGCCACCATGCAAAGCAACCTCGGCCTCGACGCCGCCATTCGCAACGCCGGGGGCCGCGTTGTCCGCTCCGGCATCGGCGACCGCTACGTCGCCGAGAAAATGCGCGAGACAGGCGCCACGCTCGGCGGCGAATCGTCCGGACACATCATTTGCTCCGACATCTCCAGTGCCGGCGACGGCCTCCTCGCCTCGCTCAAGGTGATCGAGGTCATGCTCGCCACCGGCAAACCGCTTTCCCAACTCCGCCACGGCCTGAAAAAATTCCCTCTGGCGACAAAAAATCTCCGCGTTCGCGAAAAAATCCCGTTCGCCCGCCTCCCGCAATTAACCGCGGCCATCGCCGCCCTCGAAAAACAACTCGACCCCGATGGCCGCGTGCTCGTCCGCTATTCCGGCACCGAGGCAAAACTCCGCCTCCTCGTCGAAGGTCCGACCGACGCCGCGGTGACCGCGGGCATCGAATCGCTTGAATCCGCAGCCCGCATCGGACTGGAAGTCGAGGACTGAGCGACCTCCGTGAAAAGGTGGGATAACACAGAGGCCACCAAGACCTCACGCATCAACAGGCGTGCGTGATCTTTGTTTTCAAAAAAGCACCCTCGCATAAAATCAACCCTTCAGCCGGACAGGCCTCCCCGATCTCTGTGCCCCTCCGCGCCCTCTGTGTTACCTTCCTCCCTCCCTCGCCTCTTCAGTGCGCGGAATCCGCAAGGCATTTCTTTGATTGCCACAGGGCATTCATCCGCGTGCATTCGCGGTTTTAATTTTCCGAATAATGAGACCCAGAGACATACCAGTTTGCGGCCTCGCCTCCGTATCGGCGCTCTTCGCGCAAAACCCGGACGCTATCAAGCGCCTCTTCTTCGATGCGCCCTCGTCCTCCCGCGCCGGCAAAATGTCCGCCCACCTTGCGAAAATCAGGCGCCCCTATCGCATGGTTCCCTCCGCCGAACTCGAAAAAATCTCGGGCACCGTCCACCACGGGGGCATTGTCGCCATCATCGCCGCCCCGGAGCTCCGCGAGCCCACCCTCGACGAAGTCGCCACATGGGGCAAGGCCCGCGAAGGCGTTCTCATTCTCGACCGCATCGGCAACGCCCACAACCTCGGCGCGCTCGTGCGCACCGCCGCATTTTTCGGCATCCGCAAAATCGTCCTTGCCGACGACCAGCAGCAGGCCCTTCCCGGCGAATCCGCCTACCGCATCGCCGAAGGCGGCATGCAGTATGTGGACATCTTTCGCGTTTACGACCTTCCCGGCCTCTGTCGCGCCCTCGTCGAGGCGGGTTACGATGTCGCGGGAGCCGCGGTCGCCTCGCCCTCGCCTCTTCACAAGGCCGCCCGCGAAATCGGCCCCAATCGCGCCGTCGCGCTCGTCCTCGGCAACGAGGAAACCGGCATCTCCGCCAACGTCGCCGCCGCCTGCACGCGCTTTGTCACCATCCCCGGCGCCGGCAACATCGAATCGCTCAACGTCTCCGCCGCCGCCGCCGTCCTCATGTGGGCGCTCTGGCCCGCCCGCAAAAACGCGCAGCAAGGCTGACGCCGCTCTCCGCACGACAGAAGCGCTCCACATGGCCTCCGACCCTGCCTATAAGAAAAAATGCGTTGAACACGCGTCCACAAACTAAGTCTTGCAGGAGCCGGAAACTCCTTTTTCTACTCACATCCGACTACACATGTCATCAGCAACCGAGACTGCATCAGCATTCACGAAGAATAATCCTTTCCACGCCAAGGTTGTGGAAAACCGCCGCCTCAACCGCGTCGGTTCCGCGAAGGAGACCCGCCACATCGTCGTCAATATCGATGGCAGCGGTCTTGTGTATAAAACCGGCGATTCCCTCGGCGTCTATCCGCAGAATCGTCCCCAGGACGTTGCCGAGATCATCAACCTCCTCGGCGCCAGCGGTGAGGAACCCGTCTCGCCCGCCCTTCTCAAACTCCCCGCGCCCGTCTCGCTCCACGAAGCCCTCCTCTCGAAACTTTCGCTCGCCGGCCCGATGCGCAAAATTCTGGAAACGCTCGCCGGCCGCGTCACCAACGACGCCGAAAAAGCCCGCCTCGCCGCGCTCCTCGCGCCCGAGTCCACCGCACAGCTCGCCGCTTATCTCGCGGAGCGCGAATACGTTGACATCCTCTCCGAATTCCGCAGCGCCAGACTCGCCCCGCAGGAGTTTGTCGATCACCTCCGCAAACTCATGCCCCGCCTCTACTCGATCGCCTCCGCCTCGAAACAATACCCCAACGAAATCCACCTCACCGTCGCCGTCGTCCGCTATACGATGAACGGGCGCGAACGCGTCGGCGTCTGCTCCACCTTTCTCGCCGACCGCGCGGGTCTCGGCACCGCGTCCGTCCCGGTCTTCGTATCCAATTCCCATTTTGGCCCGCCCGACGACACCGCCCGCGACATCATCATGGTCGGCCCCGGCACCGGCATCGCGCCATTCCGCGCCTTCATGCAGGACCGCGTCGCCTCCCGCGCGACCGGGCGCAACTGGCTCTTCTTCGGCGACCAGCATAAAAATTGCGACTTCCTCTACGAACAGGAATGGAACAACCACCTCGCCAAAGGCATACTCACCAAGCTCTCCCTCGCCTGGTCGCGCGACCAGGCGCAAAAAATCTACGTTCAGGACAAGATGCGTGAAAACGCCACCGAACTCTGGCAATGGATTAGCAACGGCGCTTGTTTTTACGTTTGCGGCGATGCCAAACGCATGGCCAAGGACGTCGACACCGCCCTCCACGAAATCATCGCCGCACAAGGCGGCATGGATGCCTCTGCCGCCGTCGAATACGTGAAAACGATGAAAAAGGACAAACGCTACCAACGCGACGTCTATTAAGCCGGGCGGCCTGAGCGCCGCCCGGAAATTCCAAATCCCAATTCCCAAATCACAAAAAAATCACAAATCCCAGCATTCAAATTCCAAAAATCCGCTGACGCTCCCACCAGCGGATTTTTTTGTGCGCTGATGGCAATCTTACCGTGAGCTTTTCCCCAATCTTCGACTGCGCCCAGCATCTCCTCCTTTTGTAATTTGGAGTTTGGAATTTGTGTTTTTTTGGGATTTGGGAATTGGGATTTGGAATTTTTTAACAACGCATCACGAAATCCAGATATGTTGATGCTATATTCTTGCCCCGCGTAAAAAACATTCCAGCCTTCCCCGAATCTCCACATTCACACTTCACGCACAACAAACGCACACATCATGGCTAAATCATTCGTGTTTTCCTCCGAGTCCGTTGGCGAAGGTCACCCCGACAAAGTCGCCGACTACATTTCCGACAGCATCCTCGACGCCTGCCTCGCCCAGGACAAACACTCCCGCGTCGCCTGCGAAACCATGGTGAAATCCAACGTCGTCATCGTCGCCGGCGAAATCACCACCCGCGCCCAATTCGACTACAACGCCGTCATCCGCGAAGCCATCCGCGAAATCGGCTACACCAATGCCGACGACGTCTTTCACGCCGATCAAGTCTTCATCAACAACTACCTCACCCGCCAGTCCCCCGACATCTCGCAAGGCGTCGACGCCAAACGCGCCAAGGGCAAAAAGACCGCCGAGCAAGGCGCCGGCGACCAGGGCCTCATGTTCGGCTACGCCTGCAACGAAACCCCCGAACTCATGCCCCTCCCCATCATGCTCGCGCACCGCCTCGGACGCGAACTCACCCGCGTCCGCAAATCCGGCAAAGTCGCATGGCTCCGCCCCGACGCCAAATCGCAAGTCTCCATCCGCTACGAAAACGACAAGCCCATCGAAGTCGTCAACGTCGTCATCTCCACGCAACACACCGCCGACATCGAACACGCGCAAATCGAGGCCTATCTTATCGACAACGTCGTGAGAAAAGTCATCCCCGCCAGCCTCCTCAACGGCAATACGCAGTATCTCATCAACCCCACCGGCCGCTTCGTCGTCGGCGGCCCGCAAGGCGACTCCGGTCTCACCGGACGCAAAATCATCGTCGATTCCTACGGCGGCTGGGGCCGTCACGGCGGCGGCGCCTTCTCCGGCAAGGATCCCTCGAAAGTTGACCGCTCCGCCGCCTACATGGCGCGATGGGCCGCGAAAAACATCGTTGCAGCCGGACTCGCCGACTACGCTGAGCTCCAGCTCGCCTACGCCATCGGCCACCCGCATCCCGTAAGCGTGTTCGTAGACACCTTCGGCACCGGCAAAGTTGCGGACGAAAAAATCGCAAACACCGTCCAAAAAGTCTTCAGCTTCAAGCCCGCCGACATCATCAAGCAACTCAACCTCCTCCGCCCGATTTACCGCCAGACCACGAACTACGGCCATTTCGGCAAAGCAGGACTCCCTTGGGAACAAACCAACAAAGTCGCCGCCCTCCGCGCCGCCGCGAAATAATAGCACCCGGCTTAAATCGACCTAAATCGACTTATATCGATTTAAGTCGCTTTAAGCCGAAACGACCAAACACCATGTCCAAACCCACCTTCTCGATCACGAAAAACTACCACGTCCGCGACGTTACCCTCGCCGATTGGGGCCGCAAGGAAATCGCCGTCGCCGAGCACGAAATGCCCGGCCTCATGAGCATCCGCCAAAAATACGCCTCGACCGCCGCGGCCAAAAAGCCGCTCGCCGGCGTGCGCGTCACCGGCTCGCTCCACATGACGATCCAGACCGCCGTCCTCATCGAAACCCTCAAGCACCTCGGCGCCGATGTCCGCTGGGCCTCCTGCAATATTTTCTCCACGCAAGACCACGCCGCCGCCGCCATCGCAAAAAGCGGCACGCCGGTCTTTGCATGGAAAGGCGAAACCCTCGAAGAATACTGGGACTGCACCCTCAAGGCCATCACCTTCCCCGGCAACAAAGGCCCGCAGCTCGTCGTTGACGACGGCGGCGACGTCACCCTCCTCATCCACAAAGGCTGCGAGCTGGAGGAAGGTTCCGACTGGGTCAACACCCCCAGCGCCAGCCACGAGGAGCAAGTCATCAAAAACCTCCTCAAGCGCGTCCACAAAACGAACAGGCATTTCTGGCTCCCCCTCGCCCGCGAATGGCGCGGCGTCTCCGAGGAAACCACCACCGGCGTCCACCGCCTCTACCAGATGCTCGACGCGAAAAAGCTCCGCGTCCCCGCCATCAACGTCAACGACTCCGTCACCAAATCCAAGTTCGACAACCTCTACGGCTGCCGCGAATCGCTCGCCGACGGACTCAAGCGCGCCACCGACGTCATGATCGCCGGCAAAGTCGCGTGCGTCTGCGGCTACGGCGACGTCGGCAAAGGTTCCTCCCACTCCCTCCGCGGCTTCGGCGCGCGCGTCATCGTCACCGAAATCGACCCCATCAACGCCCTCCAGGCCGCAATGGAAGGCTTCGAGGTCAACACCATCGAAAGCACCCTCGGCACCGCCGACATCTACGTGACCACGACCGGCAACTGCGACGTCATCACGCTCGAACACATGAAGCGCATGAAAGACCAGGCCATCGTCTGCAACATCGGCCATTTCGACAACGAAATCCAAGTCAGCCGCCTCTATAAGGAAAAAGGCGTGAAGCGCATCACCATCAAACCGCAATACGACCAGTTCGTCTTCCCGAACGGCCGCAGCATTTATCTCCTCGCCGAAGGCCGCCTCGTGAACCTGGGATGCGCCACGGGCCACCCCTCGTTTGTCATGTCAAACAGCTTCACAAACCAGACCCTCGCGCAAATCGATCTCTGGGCAAACCGAGACAAATACGAAGTCGGCGTGTATCGCCTGCCTAAGCACCTCGACGAGGAAGTCGCCCGCCTCCACCTCGAAAAAATCGGCGTGAAGCTGACCAAACTCACCAAAAAACAAGCCGCCTACCTCGGCGTCCCTGTGAGCGGCCCCTACAAACCCGAGCACTACCGGTATTAAAAAAGTGGCACAGGCTGCCAGCCCGTGTTCATAAATTCCCGATCACCACCCAAAGCGCGCTCCACAACAAGCGCGCTTTTTTATTTGCCCTCATCCGCTATCGAACGCGCCTCCAATCGTACGCCAAACATATGCGCAGATTTATTTTGAATGACCGCAAAAAGGCGCGAAAAAGCGCAAAAAACAGAGCGCTCTTCTTCTCCTTTTTGTGCCTCTTGTGCCTTTTTGCGGCCATCCCTTAAATCCCGTCCATGAAAACCCGTGCAATCCGCCCTTAAAAACCCATACTAAAACCATCATGAAAATAACCTACCTCGGACACTCCTGCTTCCTCGTCGAAACCTCCGCCGCCCGCCTCATCATTGACCCTTTCCTCACCGGCAATCCGAGCGCCGCCGCGCAGGCAGCCGACATCCGCTGCGACTACATCCTCATATCGCACGGCCATTGCGACCACACCGGCGACGCCCTCGACATCGCCAAGCGCAATGACGCCACGATCATTTCGAATCACGAAATCTGCAATTACTTCGCCGCCCAAGGCGCAAAAGCCCACAACATGAACCCCGGCGGCGCGTTCAATTTTCCCTTCGGACGCGTCAAGCTCACCATCGCGCACCATTCGTCCAGCGAAGACAGCGATGCGACAAACCCGCTTCAGCCCGTTTATCTCGGCAACCCCTGCGGCATCGTCATCGAAGCCGACGGCAAACGCCTCTACCATGCCGGCGACACCGCGCTCTTTCTCGACATGCAGCTCATCGCGCGCGGCGGCCTCGACCTCGCCATGCTCCCCATCGGCGACAATTTCACAATGGGCCCCGACGACGCCCTTGATGCGCTCGACATGCTCAAGCCCAAGGCCGGAATCCCGATGCACTACAACACCTGGCCCCCGATCGCGCAGGACGCCTCCGCCTTCGCCGCCACCGCGAAACTGCGCAGCCACCTCGTCCACCCGCTCAAACCCGGCGAAATCGTGACAATTTGAGTTTCCTTCATTTCATCGTCTCCCCCCTCTGCGTATTGGTGCCCAGAGGGGGACTCGAACCCCCATGCGATTAGGCACAGGCTTCTGAGACCTGCGTGTCTACCAATTCCACCATCTGGGCAATGGAAAGGGCGAAACACAAACGTCCTCTCCCGCCGCCGCAAGCATAGAATTGCATCCGTTGCCTCATTCTCTTCATCGCCCGGCAATATGGCGGATGGAATCGCGGGAAAATCGCCGCGTTACTTCGACCACAAATAACTTTGCTGCCTGAAAAGTTCGCTGCCATCGGCGGCCAGCAGGCGCAGGCGCCATGCGGTCGGGCGCGCGTCGGCATCCGACCAGTCGTCGCCGGTCAGTCCGGGGTTAAGCAACACCGCCCCTTTGCGAAGTGGCGGAGCGGGAAAAGTGAAGGTCTTCGGCTCGGGGGAATCGGGCGTGATGAGGTCGAGCACGATGCGCGCGCCTTCGATGCCGAAGGGCGTTTTCAGGCGGGTGAAAAAATAATAGCCCGCGCGGTTTTCGGGGCGCGTGCGGAGGATGATTTCATCGCCGGGATTTTCCTTGTTCGTGAAATATTCCGAGATGCGGTCGAACGAGGCGGCGGCGCGGTAGCCCGGCCACACGCGCACGACTTCGACATTGCCCGACTTGGGCGCATGGCCCGCGCATCCGGCGAGGGCGAGGATGCAGGCGGCGAGAAGAATGCGGGCCGGAAGAAATGTCATGCGGTTGAATTGAGCAGCAAAGTCGCGGGGACGCTAAGCAATTTTTCACGGCAAACGTCACGCCTTTGGAGCGCGGACGGCGCTCACTCCAGCCACACTTTCTGATAACGGTGCACGCCGAGGAGCGAGGGCACCCAGTTTTTGACGCGCGGGGAAATCAAATAGGTGCGCGCGCCGAAAAAGACCGGCGCAATGGGCGCTTCATCGAGAAGGATTTTCTCGGCGCGTTGATAAAGCTCGTGACGTTTTTTCTGATCGGAGGCGCGCCCGGCTTCGGCGATGAAGCGGTCGTATTCGGCGTTGCTCCAGTGGGTCTGGTTTTGCCCGCCGCCGGTCACAAACATGTCGAGAAACGTGATCGGGTCGTTGAAATCGCCGACCCAGCGCGAGCGGCTGATCTCGTAGTCGATGGCGCGCTGCGCGTCGAGATAGACGCGGTATTCCTTGTTTGTGAGCGTGACGGTGATGCCGAGTTCGCGCCGCCACATTTCCTGGATGGCTTCGAGCACGGTGCGGTTGACGGCGTCGTTGTTCATCTGGATGTCGAGCCTCGGAAAGCCCCTGCCCTTCGGATAACCCGCTTCCGCGAGCAGGCGGCGCGCGGCGTCGAAATCATCTGGGATGATCGTCTCACAGGTGTAGCCGCCGGTGTTCGGGGGCGTGTAGAAGCGCGCGGGCGTACGGCTGCCGTGGAGGATGCGCGCGATGGCGTCGCGATTGATGGCACGGGCAAGCGCGGCGCGCACCTTCGGATTGTCGAGCGGCGGGCGCTTGGTGTTGAAGCGCAGGAAAAAAGTTTCGAGGAGCGGGTCGATGCGGAGCGCCTGCGGATTGTTTTTGCGGTAGGCGGAAATTTTTTCCGGCAGGATGTCGTAGGTGATGTCCACCTGCCCGGCGCGGAAATTGCGCTCGTCGGCGGCGATGTCGTCGTTCGGCAGGAACACGACGGCGTCGAGTCGGTTTGCGGCGGCGTCCCAGTAGCGTGGATTTTTTGCGACGGTGATTTGTTTGTTGGGCTCCCAGCTTTTCAGTGTGAACGCGCCGTTGCTGACGATGTTGCCGGGGCGCGTCCAGGGCGTGCCGCGCCGGTCGAGTCTTCCGAAGCGCAGAATCGTGGCGGGGTGAATCGGAAACCACATCGGCTGCGCGACGATGGAGAGCAGGTGCGGCGTGGGCGCGCCGAGCGTGAGGACGAGCGTGCGCGCATCGGGCGCGGCGACGCCGACCTTGGAAAAATCGTCGGCGGCGATTTTGCCGGTGTTGTAGGCCTCGGCGTTTTTGATCGGGTAAAGCATGTAGGCGTATTCGGCGCCAAGCGCGGGCGAAAGAATGCGCTGGAATGAGGTCGCGAAATCCTGCGCGGTGACGCGGTCGCCGTTTGACCAGAAGGCATCGGCGCGCAGGTGAAACGTCCACATGAGTCCGTCCTCCGATGTCTCCCAGCGTTCGGCGACTCCGGGAACGGGCTGCGAGGTGGCCTCGCCGATTGCGACGAGTCCCTCGAAGAGCGCGATGGCGATGTTTTGGTCGGTGTAGGCCGACATCGTTTGCGGGTCCATGTCCTGCGGCTCCGCGCCATTGCCGATACGCAGGATCGATTCGGCGTCCGCAATGCAAACCTGGAAAAGCGCGGCCACGGCGACCGCAAACAGCTTGGAAACGTGCATGATGATTTTCTGTGCGATTATCACCGCCCGCGCAACTCCAAGGGGAGCGCACGCGTCTCGCGTGCCGCGTTGGGCGTCCTGGGATTACCCTTGTATTGAAGACAGAGAGAGCAAGTGGAGGAAGCAGATCAGTTGTTAAGGTTTTCGAAGTCAACCGGAGAGAGGTTTCCGATTGAGGAGTGACGGCGACGCAGGTTGTAGAAGGCTTCGATCCATTC
>JARKRC010000014.1 GCA_029974595.1 Ereboglobus sp.
CCCCCCCCCCCCCCCCCCCCCCCCCCCCCCCCCCCCCCCCCCCCCCCCCCCCCCCCCCCCCCCCCCCCCCCCCCCCCCCCCCCCCCCCCCCCCCGCCGAACCCAGGTCGACGCCCACGCGGATGGGATTGGCAAAAACGCCCGTCGTGCGAACGCCCGCCGCCTCGGTTCCCGTGAAATTGAACTCCGCAGACAGGGTGAGATTGCCGGCGCCCTGCTTGCTTAGCAAACCGGTGTTGGCAACAATCCCTCCCGTGAACACGTAATCGTGGCCTGCGGAGTTGTTAACCGCCATCCCCGCAACCGTCACCCCTGCTGGCGAAACGCTCACGGTTTGGGATGCGGCGGGCGCTGGCAAATTGGCAAAGGAGCTGTCGTCAAATGTCACCGTGTCGCCATGCATGAACTTGGTGTCGAGCCCGGCCCAGTTTTCAGCGCCGTACACGTCCCAGAGTCCGGGACTGGCACTGTCTGCGGCCGACCAGACGAGCGAGGTATTTGTGAGGTTGGAAATAAGCGTCAGAAGGCCGGCGGCACCGTCGTTGGCCAGTTCCAAATCGAAGCGACCTGAAGGTGTGAACGGTTTGCCATTCAACAGAAAGGTGTAGTCGGCGTCCGCGGCGAAATCAGCGCCGGCCGCGCTCAGGAGGTTGTACGTGCCCGCCACGGGCAGGCTCGCGCCGAAGAGTTGGATTGTCTGCTCGCCGAAGACAGTGCCGGCAAAATCGTCCGACTCCAGCGTGAGCAGGGCGGCGCCGCCCGGCGCCGCGCCGTCGAGCGCGAATGCCAAGTTTGCGTTGGAGGCGATTGAGATTTGGCCCGCCGTGATGGTCGCGGAGGCCGCCGCCGGCGTGTCGTCAGGTTTGGTCGCGAGGACGGCGAGCGTGGTGTCGCCGTCCAGCGTGAACGCGTGCGCCGCTCCCGCCGAGGTGTCTGCGCCCAAGGTAAAGGATGCGCCGGAATAAAACTCCAGCCCGCCGGCGGTCACGGCTAGTTTGTTGCTCCCCGAGGCAGCCCAGATGTTTTCCCCGCCCAGCCGCCAGGTGCCGCCCCCGGACAGGGTGCCTATCATGCCCAGCGGCACGGCCGCGCCGGAACCGGTGCGCATAGGGTCGCGCATGTCGAGCAAGCCGCCGGCGGCGACGTTGATTTTCAGCGCGTACGTGTTTTGTTTATTGCCCGAAAAGAAGAGGCTGTTGGCCACCCCGCTGGCGGTGTTGCCCTTGAAACGCGAGGTGCCGGTCGCGGTCGCGCCCAGAACGATTTCGTCAATCCGATTGCCGCTGTGCCCGAAATAAATCGCCCCGCCGTCGCCGGTCGCGGACTTGTTGTCGAGGAACGACGCGTCGGTCAGGGTCATCGGCGTGTTGACCGAATAGATTGCCCCGCCAAGTTTTTCAGTCGTGTTGCTGGTAAACAGCGCCGCGGTGGCATTGAGCGTGCCGTTGGAAATGTAGACCGCTCCTCCGTGCTGGGCTGAGGTGTTCTCACTCAGTGTGGTCTTGGCGAGAATCAATGTACTGCTGGCGGCGTAAACGCCGCCGCCACCGCCATTTGAACCGAATGCTATATTACGCGAGAATTTTGCTTCCGTAAGGTCCATGGTGCTGTTGATATTGAGATAAATCGCTCCGCCCCTGCCGGCGGTGTTGCCCGTGAACACCGCGCCGGTCGCAATCACGCGATTCAGCGAGTTAGCAAAAATGGCACCACCATAAGTATCTTCCGTATCAATCGAAAAGGAAGTATTATTAGTAAAGGTTGAAGCTTGCACATCAAGCACCCCAAGATTGATCATATAGATAGCTCCACCATGACTTTTGCTTGTATTGCCATCAAACAAAGCATGGCGGGCTTGAATGTCTGCTGTATTTTTGAGCGCCGCTATTGCCCCGCCAAACCCGTAGGCGGAATTATTTCTGAAGACCGCATGATCCAACCTCCCGATCATACCGCCATTAATGCCGATAGCTCCCCCATCGCCGAGGCCGGCGGTGTTATTTTCAAAGTGCGCGTATTCCGCATTGATCGTCACCCCGGCGTTTCCATAAATCACCCCCCCCGACTGATGGGCATAATTTTGATTGAAATGCACTCCATTGATATTGATGGTGCCGGGATCCGCCGCCGAGGAGTTCATATATATCACGCCGCCATAGACGAGCGCGCCGCTACTGGCAGTGTTTGCCAAAAACAGGATTGTGCCTCCGTTCGATGCCGTGGCCGTGAAAACGTTGGCTGCATTAACAGTGGCGAAATTAACCGCCGCGCCTGACGTCGCAACCGCAGCCGGCATTGTAATTACCAGCGTCCCGCTCGCTGCGGTGAAATCATAGATATAGGTGTTGCCGGCGGTCGCGACCAACCGGGTGGAATAGGTGCTGCCCGACTCGAAGGTCGTGGCGAAAGTGCCGGCCCGCGCCGCCGGCGAAGCCGCCAGAAGCGACATCGCTGAAAGAACGAGGGAACAGCGGCGAAGGTAAACGGAAATGTGCGGCGGGGTTGTTTTTGGTATCATTTTAGTTTGGCGTGGTTAATTGAAGTATGCCTTCGAGAAAGAAGTCGGGATTGTTTCCGTAGTATTCTCCGTCCATGATCAGCCCGCCGGTTTCGCCGGAGATCAGCCACAGCCTGTCGCCCCGGACGACGAATCTGGGAGTGCTGATGTTGAACGGCAGCATCGTGGCCTCGCCAAAGGCTCCCGTCTGCGTGTCGTAGACCAACACATGGCTCACATAACGCTGCGCTCTTCCCTTCCAATCCTTCCGCAGCGTCTTGGTGTAGGTCATCTTTGCCTTGCCGAATAATTTTGCTATCCGCCCGTCGGGATATTGCACATTCGAACCCGGAAACCGGGCGCCGCCCGGAAGCAGAACATAGCGGTCTTTGTAAACGATTTCCCCGGATGAGAAATTCCTGATGGCGACCGGAGTGTCGGCCAGCCGCGTCCACGCATTCGTGGATGGGTCGTAGCGCCAGTTGTCCACAACCGTGTTGCTTTTGTTGTTTGGCGAATCGGCCCCGGTGGCGCCGCCCATCAAGTAAAGTTTGCCGTCCACGGCGGCGAGGGCGGCATTATAGCGCACAGTGCCGGGACATGGGGAAAGCTCCTTCCAGCCTGCGCTTGGGTTTTCAGTGTCGAAAACCAGCACGCGTTTGCCAATGTTGAGGGCAACACCGTCGCGATCCGCCGCAGTCAGATATTGTTTGCGGGTGTAGTCGGCGCCGCCCACCGCGTAGATTTTTGAGCCGATGGCGCAGCCTGCGGCAAAAGCCAGCGAATGCGGCAGGGGCGCCAGCCGGCGCCACGACCAAGTGTTGCCGTTCTTTTCGAGCACCCAGCCGTCTTTGTGGCAATAGGGCGCGGTATAGCTGGCGCCGCCCCACAAATACAGGCGGTTGCCCACCGTCGCATGGATAGCGCCAATCCGAGGCGTGCCTGGAAAATCGGGCAGGCGCGACCAGCCACTTTCGGGATTCTCCAGATTAAATGCGAGGGTGTCCTTATAGAACTTCCGCGGATACACGCCGGGCTTTTCCTCGACCTTCTCTCCGGTGCACCAGCCGGTGACGGAGACAAATGTGCCGTCGATGATGCCGACGGCGGGCCATACGATGCCTTGCGGAAGGTTTGGCAGGCGTTTCCAAGAAGCTTCGATCAGCGGCGATGGCAGGGCGGGTCGCGAGGCGGAAGACGTTTTTTGCGTGGTGGCAGGCGCTCCGGCCAAGAGCACGGGAAGCAGACTGAAAGCCAATACCGGCACGACACTTCGAAGGGTGATGAGGGAGGGTGAAATCTTGGGCATGGAAACAGGAGAATAATTTTGTATACATAAGTCAAGAACTTTTATCCTGTTTTTTCAAATAACGGCAAATATTACCTATCAAATCCATTGTTTTTCTCGAATTTAAATCATGTATGCAAATGAGGAAATTCTATCCGATCGGATGATCCTGCGCACCGTCTCACGGGCAGGATGCCCGTGCCACCCGATCCGCATGGGCGAGTCGCCCATACCACCCGACCCAGCCAAACCCACGGGCTGGCAGCCCGTGCCACCCGATCCGGCAAACCTACGGGCGTGCAACCCACGCAACCCTTCCCGTGGGCGTGTCCGGATTTTCACTCTTCGCATTTCACCTTTCACACTTCCTGACACGGGCTGGCAGCCCGTGCCACTCAAGCCGACAGTCGCGAGCCTCGGAAAATCACCACTTGGTCCATCCCCCGTCGCAAACGAGGGTTTCGGCGGTGGTGAAAGCCGAGGCGTCGGACAAAAGATAGACAAACGCCCCGGCCAAATCCTCCGGTTTCCCAACACGGCCGAGCATGGTTTTTTTGGCCAGCTCCCCGAGGAAATCAGCCGGCGGATTCTTTGCCGGATCGGGCACCGGTCCGGGCGCGACTGCATTCACACGAATACCATATTTCGCGAGGTTGGCCGCCGAGTAGGATGTGAAGTTGATCACCGCCGCCTTCGCCATTCCGTAGCCGGGCGGGTTGTTCTGCCCTGAATTCCCGTAAATACGATAATCGGGCGTGGATAATCCATACATGGAGGCCGTGTTCACAATAACGCCCCCTTTCTCCTTGAAATAGGGGACGGCCTCCCTGGTCGCCCTGAACACCTGCCCGACGCCTCCTTCCAGCGCAAACGCGACATCCTCATCCGTGCCGGTCTCAATCGTCATTTGCCGCCCGTAATACACCAGATTCACCAAGCCATTAAAAAAGCCGTGGCGTTCGCGGCAGAGGTTGTATGCCGCCTGAATATCGGCGACCCTGCCCATGTCGCATCGCAAGGTCACGGCATTGGGATGATTGCGAATATCCGAAAAATCCCCGGAACCAAACGCCGTCTCGTTGGCATCGGCGACGACGACTTTTCCACCGTGGGCCAGAATCGCCCTTGTCACGGCTTTGCCCAAATATCCGGCTCCGCCGAACACGACGACGGCTTTGTTTTCCAATGAAAAGAGGTTTTGCATGGTTGTTTGTAATTTTGTTTTTTTGGAGTGCGAAACGCAGGCATACGTCTTCGCCAGCAAAGGTCACTTGACCGTGTAGCCGCCCTCCACGCACAGGTTGGCGCCGGTGATGTAGCTGGCGGCGTCGCTGAGCAGGAACACCACCGGGCCGCAAATCTCCGGAGGGAGCGCCATGCGTCCGAGCATGGTCATTTCGCCGTAGCGGGAAAGAAACCCCTCTGAAGGCGGCTTGGCGGGGTTGAGGATGCCGCCGGGGGAAACGGCGTTCACCCGCACCCCGCGCGGGCCATACCGGGCGGCGAGGTAACGCGTGAGGTTGATCATGCCGGCCTTGTGGAAAAAATAATCCGGAGGCGGGTGCGCTGCCGGGCTGTCGTAAAGCCAGAAATTGGGGCCGACCATGCCTTGCATGGAAGCGATTGCCACCATGCTGCCGGAGCCGCGCGCTGCCATGGCGTCGCCAAAAACGCGCGCCGCGGCGAAAAAGCCGGTGGCATTGACGGCCATGGACATTTCCCATTTTGCCAGATCGTCGTCGAACCCGGACATCGGGCGGCTGACGGCGTTGAAGACGACGCCATCAATGCGGCCATGCGCGGCGAGCACGCGGTCGCGCAGCTCGTGGAGCGATGGCTCGCTGCGGATGTCGGCCTCCTCGGCGAACACGGCATGCCCGGCTTGCGTCGCTTGGGCGACGGAATCCCGGACGGATTCCTTGTCGCGGGTGGCGACGATCAAGGCGGCCCCGGCGGAGGCAAGCGCGGAGACAAGCGCGCCGCCAAGATGGCCGGTGCCTCCGAATTGGAGAACGACTTTGCCGGAAAGGGAGAAGGATGCGGGAAGGGACATGGCGGGAATGGGTTCAGGGTTGTCGGAGGGAAGAATTTTTAACTGCAAGCGAACGCAAGAAAACGCGGAGGCATGTCAAAGACGAAAGGCGGCGGAGGGAGCGGGCGGGCCGCCCGCTCCATGCAATCCGCCGATCGGAATTCATGACCCCAAGGCGTGCGGCGGAGGCAGGGCGTCGCGCAACGTGGCGAGACGCTGCGTGACATAGGAGGAGATGGCGACCACATCCGCGCCGATGCCAAACAGCCGGTGGCCTTCGGCGACGAGCTCGGCGGCGGGCGCGATGAGGCCGGCGGCCATGGCGAATTTGCCATGCGCGCGCGCGGCGGCGGCGACGCGCCTGCGGGCCGCCACGACCTCGGGAGCGCCGATCTGCCCGAGCTTGCCGATGCGATGGCTGAAATCGCCGGGGCCGAAAAGAAAACCGTCAAAGCCGGGCACGGCGGCGATCTCCTCCACGTTTTCCAGCGCCTCGGGGGACTCGATCTGGAGGATGATCACACGCTCGGTGTTGCTGTGCCGCACGTAATCCTCGGAGGAGATCATGCAGAATTGCCCGTCGATGTTGCCGCCGTCGATGGCGCGTTTGCCCAAGGGGAGAAAGCGCGTCCACTCGACAACCTGCCGCGCGTCGGCGGCGCTGGCGACGTGGGGCACCATGATGCCGGTGGCCCCGGCCTCGAACGGGCGGATGTAGTCGCTGTAGCTGCCGCGCTCCACCCGCACGATGGCGTCCATGTCATAAACCCTGGCGGCGCGGATTTGGTTTTCGAGGCCGGGCCAGCTATTCGGGACATGTTCGTTGCAGAGCCACACGGCGTCGACGCCGCACAGGCCGGCAATCTCGATCGCGCGCGGATCGGACAGGTTGATTTTGAGGATGCTTGCGACGCCGCCCGGACGGAGGCGGGCCAGCAAGCGGCTTGGTCGGATTTTATTCATGAGGAAAGTTCGTTGAGGATTTCGGCGATGGCGACGCGGCGGCTGTCCTGAGCCCGGCTGCGCAGGCCGGCGATCAGGATGGCGCAAAGCTCGACCGTGTCGGAAAACGGATAAGTGGATGTCCCGGAGCGCAGGAAGGCGGTGTATTCGAGCAACTGGCGGCGGAACGCCGTGTAGGTGTCGGTGTGGCGAAACGCGGCCATGCCTCCCGTGCCGCAAACCTGGAAGGAGCCAAAGACGGCCCCGCCGTCGGCGATCACGGGAATCGTGACGTGGACGCCGGAGCGGTGCCGGAGGTGGGCGGTTTCGAGGCCGGGACTGGTTTCGAGCCGCACGGACTCAAAGCCGGGGCCGAGCAGTCGGAAAATGGGCTCAAGGACGTGTATGCCATAGCGCTCCCATGTCTTGCAGGTGACGCCGGAGATCCAGCGCAATTCGCCGAGGCTGCCGGGATTGGCAAGCAGCGGGTCGAACTCGGGCGCGTAACGCAGGCCGCTGGAGGAGAGGATGCGTGCGCCGTTTTTTTCCCATTGAACAAAGGCCCGCAGGTCTTCCAGCGAAGTCGCGAGGGGTTTGTCCACAAAAACGGGCAGGCCGACCTCGACAAAGGGCCGGGCGCGCCGCACATGATCCAGGCCGTCGTCGGTCGCAATCACCACGGCATCGACTTCGCCGATGGCGTCCTCGGGGCGCGCGAGGATATTGGGAATGAGCGAGGCCGCCGCGACGGACGGGGCATCTGCGGGCGAGTCCGTCCAGATGTGCGTGATCCTGACGCCGGGAATGCCGACGCTGCCCGGCGGTTGCGCGCCGAGGTAGGAGCGAATCACCGGATAGGGGCACCGCTCCATGGCGGCGGGATCAAAACCGTTGACGATGGCCGACCAGGAATACGGGTGGCCGTTGCCCTCGATCATGCCGAGCATGGCGAGGCGGAGCGGGGGCGAATCCGGAGCGGGGCCGGTGGAATCACGCGGTGATGTCATGGCAGGAAACGCGCGCGCCGGTTTCGGCGGAGCGCAGGGCGGCGAGGTTGAACTTGAGTGTCTGCACGGCTTCCTGAAGGGAGCACAGGCGCGGGGCGCCCCCTTCTATCTGGTCGAGAAACGCGCCGGCCTGCGCGATGAAGTGCGAGTCCGCGCCGGGCACGGCGGCGTCCCGCCACGTCCAGTCTTCGCCGTTGTGACGGCAGACGCCCCAGCGCTGCCCGTTTATTTCCACGCGCACGCTGCCGTGTTCGGCATTGAACTGGATAAAGTGCTCGTTGGGCGCTTGAAACTGGTTGAGCGTGTAGCTGACGAGGATGCTGCCGTTGCGCGCGCTCACATGCACGGTGTCCTCGACGTCGACGCCGGGAATGACTTGGTGAGCACAGTCGCACATGACACTGTCGGTCGGGCCGGCGAACCACTCGACCGCGTTGGCAAAGTGCGTGAGCGCATCCTGAACCGCCCCGCCGCCCATGGCGCGATCCCGATAGTAGGTGGTTTGATAGCCCTTGCGTATCAGGTGGAATGGCTGGCCGCCGCTCACCACGATCTGCCGGACGGCGCCCAGCGGACCGCCGGCCAGAAACGCGCGCGCCTGTTGCAGCACCGGATGCATTCTGTATACATAGGCGACGGCAGCCGTCCGCCCGGAGCGAGCCACGGCGTCGAGCAGCGCCCCGACATCCTTCATCGAGGTCGAAAGCGGTTTTTCGATCAGGACGTGGCAGCCGGATTCCAAGGCAGCGATGGCAATCGGGATGTGAAAAGGCGCCGGAACACAAATCACCGCCGCGTCAGGACGGCGGGAGGCCAGGGCAGTGCGAAAGTCCGTTTCTGACGGGACTCCATGGCGTGCACTCACGCTTTCCAGCAACCGCCCGTTGGTGTCGCAGGCAACAACGTCGCAGCGCTGCGTGGATTGGAAGCACCGCAAATGGCGTTCGCCAATGCTTCCGCATCCGATGATGAGGATGTTTTTTCTGGGCATGATGGGAGAAGCGAAAAAAGAGTGTCGTGGGCGGGCGGCATCCGCCCGGGTGAAATAATTTCCCCAAAAATGTATACATAAAATCGGGGTGTCAAATGCAATTTCCCGCAACGCCTCGTTTTGTCATTCGGGGCGTTCATCCCTTTTTCCAATTCCGTCGCGCGATGCGGCCCCGCCGCAATCCACGGGAAGGTTTTTTTGAGCCGCGAATGGACGCGAAAAATCCAGGGGCCGGGCGGCTTGGGCGGGGCGCCCGTGCCGCGCAATCCGGCAATCGCGAGTTCCCAAACCTGTCAGGTGAGGTAGCTCAATTCCTCCTCGGAGAGCGTCCGCTCATCCAGAGGGGCCTCGGTCTGCGCCATGACCTTGATGAAGTTGTCGATGATGTCCTGGATGTGCTCCTCCATCGTCGCCCGCGCGGCCTGGACATCGCCGCGCTCAATCGCGTGATAGATGGCATCGTGGCATTTTTGGATGGCGGCGCGCCGGTTTTTCCCCTTCCCCACTTCCTGATCGGCTCTTCCGGGCATCGGGCCGGCGACCACCCGGTTGATCACATGGAGGCGCAGCACCTCCTTTTTCAAGAGCCGGTTTTTCGCGCTGCTGATAATCGCCACATGGAAGCGGATGTCCTCGATCAGCAATTTCTCCAGAACCTCCTGCGGCTCTTCCTTGGATGCCAAAAGCCGGTCCGTGCATTCCTGCATTCTGGCGAGGCAGGCGCGCATCTCCTGCAATTCCACCGGCGTGCGGTTGCGCGCCGCCAGCCCCGCCGCGTAGGTTTCCAAGGCCAGCCGCAATTCGCACATCTCGCGAAATTCATTCAAGTCGACCTGCTTGACCCGCGCCCCCCGGTTGGGGCGTATGCTCACCAAGCCATCCGTCTCAAGCTGGCGCAGCGCGTCGCGCACGGGCGTGCGGCTGACGCCGGTCACCTTGGCAAGATCCTCGGTCATCAAGGGGTATCCGGGCGGGTATTTTCCGTCCAGTATGCGCTTGCGGATGAACTTGTATGCGATTTCCGAATTAATGTCCTTCATGGCGACAAATCAACATGTATACTTTTTGTTTGATTCGCTTTTGCCCGGCCCCCGGAGATTGTCCAACGAAAAATCACCCTGTGCCAAAGCGCCGGCGAAACGGCAATCTCGCGAACCGCTGCTGAAACCGCCGCTCAGGACGCGTCCCCGGGCGGCAATTTTATCAACGCGAGCAGCAACGCCCCGACACCCAGCACGCCCGCCGCAAACATAAACACGATGCCGAGGTCGATCTGCGCGTCGCGCATGATGCCGCCCAGATAAATCGAAACCCCGCCGACCGCGCAGGCGAAAAGATTCAGCACGCCATAGCCCGTCGCCCGGTAGCGTTTGTCCACCACCATGCACATGATCGGCATCATGTTGGCATCGGCAAAACAGCGCATGCCCCCGAACACGACCAGCCCGGCGACGGCCAGGGCAAACACATGGGTGACGGACACCAGCAGCACGGCCGGCGCCGATACCAGCAGCCCGATCAATGGCACCAGAATGCGCGCCCGCTGGTTGGTCCGGCTCCAGCGATCCGCCCACCATCCGCCGAAAAGCACGCCGCCAAACGCGGCCGCCTGAAGGAAACCCGTGGCGGACATCCCCGCCGCGCCCTGACCGAGATTGAAACGCGCGCCGAGATGAGTCGGCATCCAGGCAAGCACCGCCCAGTTTGCAAGTCCGAGCAATCCCCAGAATCCGAGCGCGAGCAGAAACGCGCGCCGCGAGAACAGGCTTTTAATGGCCTCGCCGAACTTTGTTTTTTCAACGGCCTGAGAGGACGCCTCCGCGCCGTCCGCAGACTTCCCGCCGGGGTCGCGCATGAGGAAAAAGAGCAGCCCGGTATAGACGACGCCAAACACACCGAACCAAATGAACGGCGTCCCCCATTCGTGCCGTTCCGCAATCACGCCGCCCATGCCGCCGAGCGCCGTCCCGGCCATCACGCCCGTCATGTGAATGCCCGTGGCGAGCGAGCGGGTGGGCCCGCGATGATAATCCGCTATCAATGCGAGCGCCGCCGGAATGTAACACGCCTCGCTGATTCCCATGAGCGCCCGCATGGCTATCAACTGCCCGTAATTTTGCGCGTGCCCGGTGAGCCACGTAACAAGCGACCAAACCAGAAGACTGATGATGATCAGCCGGCTGCGGCTGAACCTGTCGGCCAAAAAGCCGCCCAGCGGACTCACGAGGGCGTAAACCCACAAAAACACCGATGTGAGCAACCCGAACCGGGCATCGCTCATCGGAATGGCATCGACGATGGACTCGCGCATCGTGGTCAGCATGATGCGGTCGAGGTAATTCAGGAATCCCACCACCCAGAGCAACCCGACGATCAGCCAGGCCCGGAATTGAAGGTTGCCGTTCATGGTCAATAAAAAGCCGGCGCGCTCAATATCCCTTGTTCCAGCGGGGCTTGATGTCCTCGGCAATGGACTCCGAGACCCACGCGTCGGTGCGGAGGGTTTGCAGGATGGACTCCGGCACCAGCGGCGTGACGGGTCCGTGCATGACCAGGCGCGAGACAAAGCGCTGCCACGAGGCGAACGAGCCGTCGATCGTGATGGCGTGGGTCTGGATGCGATGCTTCGCGGCCACCACCTCGGCGGGGCCGATGGTGGCGGCCTTCGGCGGCACGGCGGCAAGATCGCCGCTCATGCCGAAGCTGCCGTGCAGGGAGTTTTGCGCGATGGTGAGCGGATGCAGGGTGCAGACGCGCGGGCCGAGCTGCTTCCATTCCTCCAGCGAGGCCGCGGCAAATTCCGGCGCTCCCGGATCGATGAATGCGAGGTGCCCCGTCCAGCCCGGCCCGCTGTAGCAGATGTCGGCGCCGCCGAGGTCGGCGAGCATCCTGCCGTAGACTTTTATGTTTTTGTCGGTCGGGCCGTGGACTTGTTTTTCCGACGGGCGCAGCTTGGGATGCAGATTTGACCAGAAATATTTTTTGAAGGCGTGCATGAAGCCGAACCTCCACGACTCGGGCGCGATGAGTCCGTCGTCGCTGGCGTATTCGTCCATGTTGAAGGTGTGCAGCGTCCGGCAGCAGACTTTCGCCTCGTTGAGCATGGCGGCGAGCTGCGCGTAGCCGGGCCAGGGGTTCGGCATGATCATCACATAGCGGCGCCCGGCGTCCATCGCCGTTTTTATCCGGGTGAACATGTCGTTCATCCAGCGCGGCGTGATCTCGGCGTCGGGCATCACGGTGATTTTGAAGCCGGGGTTCGGGTGGCGGGCGATGTCCTTCTTTTTTATGTTGCGGACACGCCGGATCGCGCGCCGGTCGCGAAATGGAATGAAATCCGCCGGCGCGAATGTGAACGGGACTGTTTTCTTTTTCATGAGGGGAACGGGAGGTGTCTTGCCATGTTGTCGGACCGCCGGGCGCGGTGCGTCCGGCGGCCTGCCCTTGCGGGTCAGCAGCCGAGCTCTTTTTCGGTTTCGCCGATGGCTTCGTCAATGATATCAATGCCCTTGAGCAGCGTGGCCTCGTCCATGACGATGGGCGGGCTCATGCGCAGGATGTGCCCGGCGGGAATCCAGGCGAGCCCCTTGCGAAAGGCTTTCTGGTAGACGAGCGTGCCGGCCTTGTCGAAAGGCTCCTTCGTCGCCTTGTCCTTCACCAGCTCAATGCCCATGAGGCAGCCCTTGGCGCGGACGTCGCCGATGATCTTGTGCGCGGCCTTCATTTTCTCCATGCGCGCGAGGGCGACTTCACCGAGGCGCGCGGCGTGGTCGAGCAAGTTTTCCTCCTCGATCACCTGCGTGGAAATGAGCGCGGCGGCGCAGGCCATCGGGTTCCCGCCGTAGCTGCTCGACGCGGAGATGCTTTCAAAGCTTTCCTTGTGCTTCTCGCGCACGGCGACACAGGTGACGGGAAAGCCGTTGCCGAAGCCCTTGCCCATCGTGACCACGTCGGGCACGACGCCCCAGTGCTCCATGCAAAGCCATTTGCCCGTGCGCCCCCAGCTCGTGAGCACCTCGTCGACCATGAGGAGGATTTTGCGGTCGTCGCAAAACGCGCGCAGCTTCGGGAAAAAGTCGTCCGGCGGCATCACCGAGCCGCCCCAGCCCTGGATCGGCTCGACCACAAAACCCGCGACCGATCCGACCGTGGCCTTGTCAAGATACTGGCCGTAGAAATTGATGTATTGGTCCGTGTCGATGGAGCCGTCGGGCTTCGTCCACACCGGGCGGTAGCAATCCGGGCGCGGCACCATGTGCGAGCCGGGCGCGCGCACCGCGCCATACACATGGGAACGGATCTGGCCGAGCGAGACCGCGCCGTAGGTCTTGCCGTGAAAGTCGTTGAAGCAACTGATGGTCTCGTGTTTTCCGGACGCCGCGCGCAACACGCGAATGCCCGCCTCGACCGCGGCGGTGCCGCAATCATACAACTGGAAGCCGCTGAGGTCGCCGGGAAGGACGGAGGCGAGCTTCTCCATGAGCTCGGTCTTGATCGGCGTCGTGAAATCATGTGCGTTCATCAACTGCGAAGCGGCCTTGGCGATCCCCTCGCTGATCTTCGGATGGCAGTGGCCGAGCGTGGTCACGTAGATGCCGGACGAGAAATCAATGTATTCATTTCCGTCGGCATCGCGCAGCACGCAGCCCTTGCCGGACTCGAACGTCACCGGGAATAGCTTCACCTGGCCGCTCAGGCCCTTGAAGTATTTCGTGCAGCGGTCATGCCAATGCTTCGATTGCGGGCCCGGGGGAGGGACCGGGACATGGGGGATGCGGGAAAGATCCACGCGTCCCCATTCGAGGGTGGAGAAGGTGTCGGTGCTGTCGTTTTGCATGGTGGAAAGGGAGCGGTGATGGATGTGTTTTCAAGGAGAACCGTCGGGAACTTTGCGCAGGGGAAAGACCGGGGATCCGATGGCACGGGATGCGACCCGGTGTGTTTGATTATGTCAATAAAAAAATAAAAATAACAAAAAATAACATTGCGAATCGCCGTCGCTTTTTCTCTAGTGCCGGGGACGCCTCCTCTCTTTTCCATCATGCAACCAGCCTCCTCCCCCCATTCATCGCGGACTCCCTTCCTTGCCGGCGCCGCAACGCGCGACATCACCCCCGCCGGGAGCGTCTTCCTTTTCGGCTACCCCCACGCGCCGCGCGACAGCACCGGCATCCATGACCGGCTCGAAACCTCGGCGCTCTATTTGCGCGACGCAAACGGGGCCGCGCTGCTGTTCATATCCAGCGATCTCATTTTTGTCGGCAAGCAGCTTGCCGGCGGCGTGCGCCGCCGCATCCACGCCGCCGCCGGCGTGCCCGAGGAAGCCATTGTGGTGACGGCCACGCACACCCATTCCGGCCCGGTGACGGTCAACTATGCGAGCAACGCCGGCGATCCCGTGGTGCCCAAGGCCGACGAGTCCTATCTCGCCATGGTCGCGGACAGGATGGTTGACGCCGGGCTGGCCGCCATTGCGGGCGCGGCGCCTGCGGAATCCGGACTCGCCGTCGCCACTGCAAACGGCGTGGGCACGAACCGGCATGATCCCGCCGGCCCGGCCGATCCCGAAGTCCCGGTGCTAATCGCCCGTTCCGCCGCCACCCGCGAACCGCTCGCCTGCATGGTCGTGTGCGCGATGCACCCCACCGTCCTGCACGAGGACTCGACGCTGATCAGCGCGGACTTTCCGCACTTCGCCCGCAAACGGTTGCTCGCCCGCGGAATCGTTCCCTCAGGCTGCCCGATCCTTTACCACACCGGCGCGTCAGGCAACCAAAGCCCCCGCCATGTCACCCGCGAAAACACCTTTGCCGAAGCCCGCCGCCTGGGGGAATTGCTCGGCGACGCGATTGCCGAAGCCGCCTCCGGCATCACCTTTCACGCCGCTCTGCCGCTCGCGGCGCGGCGCACATTTGTGGAGCTTGCTCCGCGACGGATGCCCCCGGCAGGCGAAGCCGGGGAAAACGCCTGCGCCGCGCGCGCACGCCTCGATCATCTCGTGAAATCAAACGCCCCGCGCACGCTGACGCGCACGGCGGAATGCGACTGGTTTGGCGCCGAGGAAACCGTCGCCCTCGCCCGCGCAGCCGAGGACGGGCGGCTCGCCCGCGTCGCCGCGGATTGCATGCCCGCGGAGATTCAAGTGCTCGAAATCGGCCCGTGGAAATTCGTCGCCTGGCCCGGTGAGTTGTTTGTGGAATACGCGCTCGAAGTGCGCGCTCGCAGCCCGCAGACTTTTGTCATCACTTTTGCCAACGGAGAATTGCAGGGATACATCGTCACCCCGGAAGCCGCCGCGAAAAATGTCTACGAAGCGGCCAATGCGCTCTTCGCCCCGGAAAACGGAAAGCGCGTGGTGGACGCCACGCTCAAACTTCTCGCCGGCACGCATGATTGATTCCAAGGGATCGCAACCCTCACCCTTTTTCCACCCGCGCATTATGTCCCGCACGCCTCTGCTTCTCGGCATCGATCTCGGCACTTCCTATTTCAAGGCGGGCATCTTCGATGCCGCCGGGACGCTCAAGGGCCTCGGTCGCGTCGCCGTTGCCAGACAATCCCCCGCGCCGGATCGCTGCGAACTGGCGGCGGCGGATTTTTGGAAACTCCTGCGCAGCGCGCTCGCCGAAGCGCTGGCGCGCGCCGGGGCGGATGCGAAGGATATCGCCGGCATTTCCTATTCGTCACAGGCAAATACATTCATCCTGCTCGACCAATGCGACGAGCCGCTTACCCCGCTTATTCTCTGGACGGATGGGCGCGCCGGATCGCTGGAGCCGCGTCTCCGCGAATTTTGCCAAGCCCCCGCATTCGCGCAAACGACGGGCCTCTCCAGCCTCTCCGGCCATCATGCGGCGGCCAAGCTGCGCTGGTTCCAGGACAAGGATCCCGGCACATGGGCGCGCACCCGCCGGGTGATGACGCTCTCCGATTATTTCACCTTCGCCCTGACCGGCGAGCGCGCGGGCGACGCCAGCACCGCCGCGCTCCTCGGCTTGTATGACCTCGGCGCAAAAACGTGGTGGCGCGCCGCGCTGGATGCCTGCGGGCTGGACGCAGACATGCTGTCCGCGCCACTCCTTCCCGGCGCCGCGTGCGCAGAAACCACCAGCCGCGCCCCCGGGCTGCTCGGAGTTCCCGCCGGCGTAAAGTTCGCGGTCGGCGGGCTGGACCATCATCTCGCCGCCATCGGCTCCGGACTCGGACGGCTTGCGGACATGAGCATTTCAACCGGCACGGTGCTGGCAGCCATCGTCCTCGCTCCGGCGATCCATCCCGCCCCCGGCTGCATACACGGTCCGCACATCGGGGGGAACGGTTATTACCGCCTCGCGTTCGATCCCAACGGCGCGGGCCAGCTCGATGACTACCAACGGCGTCATGCCCCCGGGTTTACCATCGAACAGCTTCTCGCCCATGCCGGCGACGCATCTCCCGCGAATGCGGAAACCGCGCGCCATGGCGCCGCAGTGCACGGGATTCTTGAGCGCACTGCGATCGTGCACCGCCGGCTCGTGGCCAAGGTCGCGGACGGGCGAAAGGTTGCCCGCGTGGTCGCCACCGGCGGCGGCTCGCGCAGCACACTCTGGCTGCAAATCAAAGCCGACGCGCTCGGCATCCCGGTGGTCTCCCCGGCCTCGCCCGAGCGCGCATGCCTCGGCGCCGCCATGTTTGCCGGCGTTGCCGGCGGACTCCATCCATCGCTGGCAGCCTGCGCCGGGGTCATGGTGCGCGAAGGCCGCACTTACATCCCGGCATCCCCGCGCTGAAAACAGCCTTGGGATTAATCAAGCGATCAAACCCATGTTCATTTTCTCCTTTATTCCGTCATGAATACCATCAAACGCCTCGACCAGAAAATCTCACGCATCCGCGAAGGCCGCGCCACGGCCTCCGACTTCATTATTGCCGATGCCAAGGATGCCGACATGGCCTTCGGCATCACCGCACCCGGCCCCGCACCCGCCGCTTGCGCGGGAAGCCGCGACGCGAAGTTCTGCCACACGGAATCCGCCGCCTCGTGCTGGAAAACCCTCGCCGACTACCGCGAACAAATCCGCGAAGTCATCCGTCAGGACATCGTGGACATCATGCTCCTCTCCGCCTCCAACCTCGAACAGCTCGGCATGAACGAGCGCCTCTTCGAAAACTCCGCCATCACCCCCGCCGCGCGCGCCAACGACACCACCGACATCTGGGCCGTGCGCGGCGGCAAATACGCCAGCCATCCCTCCCGTGCATTCCGCACCGCCTCGCTCGACCATATCAAATACGGACGCCTCCCTGCTCCCGGCGAGGCCCGCGACTACTCCGCCTCTGCTGCCGGTGCCGACCTCGGCCTCTACTCAATCACTTTCACCAACAACATCGACTGGGACTACCACGCGCTCGAATCTTTCCAGGCGTTCCGCCACGAGGCCGAACAGAAACACTTCCGTTATTTTCTCGAAGTCTTCAATCCCAACGTAAACCCCGCCATCCCCGACCGGACTGTTGCCGCCTTCCTCAACGATCACATCGTGCGCACTCTGGCTGGCGTGACCGGCAGCGGCCGCCCGCTCTTCCTCAAAATCCCCTACAACGGCCCCGGCCCGCTTGAGGAGCTCGTCGCCTACGATCCGGGCGTCATCGTCGGCATTCTCGGCGGCAGCGCCGGCACCACGTTCGATGCCTTCCAGCTCATCCACGACGCGCAAAAATACGGCGCGCGCGTCGCACTCTTTGGCCGCAAGATCAACCTCTCCGAACACCCGCTCAGCTTTATCCGCTACCTCCGCCACATCACGGACGGAGTGATCGCGCCCGTCGAGGCGGTGAAAGCCTATCACGCCGACCTCGAACGCCTCGGAATCAAACCCCAGCGCCACCTCAGCGCCGACCTCCGCCAGTCCACCACCATCCAAAGCTATCGTTAGACGTGCAGTCCCGAAGACAGATGCTAAGCGCTGCAAGACAAACGATGGAGTTGAGATTAGATTGACAGCTTTTTTTGACATTTATTTATATACAATTGGTTATTAATGATATATAAAACATAAAATTAAAAGCTTTCTAAAAATTCATCCATCGATTCTTGGCAAAATTGCCAATAGGAGCCTTTGAAGGCCCCTTATAAAAAATATCCAGATAAAATGAACAGAAAGGTCTCTTTCTGACGGAGTTGCTGCATCGCATTTCGATATTCTTCCGATGCCTTTCCAACAACTCGATGCTGGGAAGCCAGGCATCTGGGTAGATTTTTACGCATCTCAGATCCGAACTTATCAAATTAGGAAGACTTCCGCAGACATTTGCACGCTCCCAAGAGATCCTGTCCTGGCTTCGAAGCATGGGCTTGCTTTGCGATCTTCCTGTGACTGATAGCCGATCCGCCCGATCACGCGGGCGAAGGGCATCGAGGACCGAAAAGGTCACGCTAAAGCCGCCTACCGGGAGGTCATCACACTGACCGCTGAACGGCCCTTGCACGCCCCCTGCAACGCCCAAAACAGGGCTTTGCAGGCCATGGGGCACAACCGCGTCGCCGATACGATAAAAGCCTTTGTTTTCTAAAACCTGCCGGAATTATTCTCAAACCAGCCCGGACGATACGGCAAGGCGGGAAACGCAAATCAGTCTCCGCCTGTTTTTTTGTGCTCGCCGGTATGGCGGATGTCCCGGGCTTGCGTCAGGTAAACCATTTCCTCGGCGATGTTCGTGGCGTGATCGGCGATGCGCTCAAGGGACTTTGATATGAACATGAGCTCGATGGCGCAGTTGATGTTTCCGGGATTTGCCGCGGCATGAACGGTCAGGGCGCGATGGAGTTGCTTGTTGAGCCTGTCCACTTCCTTGTCGCGGCGGATGACGGCAAGGGCGGTGTCTTTGTTTTCATTTTCCAGAAGACAGCCGAGCGCGTCGCGAAGCATTTCCCGCCCGATGACGGCCATCTGCGCGAGGCTCGCGATTTCCCCGGTGAGCGCCGGGCCCGGCGGGGGCTCGCAGGCGAGGCGCAAAGCCCGCTTGGCAATACCTGTGGCTTCATCGCCGACGCGTTCGAGATCGTGCGAGGCCTTCATGCCCACGATCACAAGGCGCAGCTCCGTCGCGACGGGCGCGCGGAGGTTCATATAGCGCATGGCTTCGTCGTCGATGGCGACTTCCAGCCGGTCGATCTCGTCGTCGCCGGCAATGACTTGATTTGCGAGCGCGGTGTCGGCCTCGGCGAGCGAGCGCATGGCAAGCCAGACGCGTTCGATGGCTTTTTCACCCATCAGGATGAGCTGCGAACGGAAGGTTTCGAGTTCGGTGTCGTAAAAGCGTTTCATGATGAGGAGGAATCGGGGAGTGAAAGGTGTATTTTCATCATTGTCATTTCACTTTCCGGGCGTTTCGCGTCAGCCAAAGCGCCCGCTGACGTAGGCCTCGGTTTGCGGATTGGACGGGTTCATGAAGATGGCGCGGGTGCCGCCGTATTCGACAAGGCGGCCAAGGTAGAAAAACGCCGTCCTGTCGGAAACGCGCGCGGCTTGCTGCATGGAGTGGGTGACGATGATGATTGTGTAGCGTTTTTTGAGCTCGTGAATCAGTTCCTCGATCTTGGCCGTGGCGATCGGATCGAGCGCGGAACAAGGCTCGTCCATCAAAATGACCTGCGGCTCCACCGCAAGCGCGCGGGCAATGCAGAGGCGTTGTTGCTGGCCCCCGGAAAGGCCGAGCGCGTTGTCGTGCAGCCGGTCATTGACCTCATTCCACAAGGCGGCGTTGCGCAGGGAGGCTTCGACGCGGCTGTCGATTTCGGCCTTGTTTTTGAATCCCTGGATGCGCAGTCCGTAGGCGATGTTTTCGTAAATGGATTTCGGAAACGGATTCGATTTCTGAAAAACCATGCCGATGCGTTTGCGCAGCTCGATCGGATCGACGCCGCGCGCGTTGATGTCGGCGCCGCCGATCTTGATGCTTCCGCGGCGGATGCCCGCGTCCTCGATGAGATCGTTCATGCGGTTGAGGCAGCGCAGAAGCGTGGACTTGCCGCAACCCGACGGCCCGATGAAGGCGGTGACGCGATTAGCCTCGATGGAAAGATTGATGCCATCGAGCGCTTTTTTTTCGCCGTAATAAAAATCGAGGCCGGCGATTTCTATCAGGCCCGGCGCGCGCGATTCGGAGCCCGGCCCGTCGGAGGCGGGCGAGGCTGGCTGCGGTGGAAAGAATGTAATGTTTCCGGCGGACATACGGGTGGTTGTTTGCGAATCGGAGGAAATCGCGGCGGGTGCGCTTACCATTGGTGTTTTTTGCGGAGTCGGTTGCGAAGGAGGATTGATGCCGCGGCGATCAGCGCCACGAGGATGAGGAACACAAGCGTCGAGCCGTATTGCACGCGTTCGGTGTATTCGTTTTGCGGGATTTTCGTGCTGACGACGTAGATGTGATACGGAAGCGCCATCACGCCCTGGAAAAGAAAATCGCCGAGTTTCGCGACCTGCCAGGGCAGCTGGTCGCGCACGACATAAGCGGCCGTGAACATGATCGGCGCGGTCTCCCCGGCGACGCGGGCAATACCGAGGATCGACGATGTGAGGATGCCGGGAAGCGCGTAAGGCAAAACGCTTTTGCGGATCGTCTGCCAGCGGGTCGCGCCGAGCGCGAGCGATGCCTCGCGATAGCCCCGCGGCACGGCCTTGAGCGCCTCCTCGCTCGCGGTGATCACGACGGGAAGCACCATGAACGCGAGGGTGAACCAGCCGGCCATGAGCGAGACGTTCCAGCCGAGAAAGATCACAAAAAGCCCGAAGCCAAAAAGCCCGAAAACAATCGAGGGCACGCCGGCCAGGTTGAGGATCGCGAGGCGGATGAGGCGCGTGACGGCGTTTTGCCGCGCATATTCGTTGAGATAAATCGCGGAGGAAACGCCGAAAAACAGCGCGAGCACCATCGAGCCCGTGACAAGAAACAGCGTGCCGACGATGCAGGGGAAAATGCCGCCCGCGGAATAAACATAGGATTGTTCCGAATGAGGAATGCGGATTTCGGAATGTGGATTCGCGGCGGCATCAGCGGCGAGTTTTCCCCTGAAGGCGCGGTATTCCCTGTCGCCGAGCTCCATTTTCCGTCCGTCGTACTCAAAGACGTGGAGCGTCTCGGGCGCGGATGTGAGAAAAGTGGTGTTGATAAACGGAAAGGAGGGTTTGAAGAGAACAGGCGCCCCCTTGAACGCAATCGTGCCGACGATCAGCGTGCCGCAAAGCAGGATCGCGTAAGTCGCGGCGCGCAGGAGCGCGAAGACGATTGATTCGCGCGCGTGGCGGCCGGTGCGTTGTGTCTGGAAATTCATTTTGTTCCCTGTGCGATGGTCCTGCGGTTTTTCATGCGGAAGGCAGTCGGTAGCGGCGAAGAATTTTCTGCGCGGCATAATTGATGGCGAGCGAGAGGATAAAAAGCGTCATCCCCACGACAAAGAGCGCGCGGTAGTGCGTGCTGCCGCGCACCACCTCGCCCATTTCCTGCGCGATGATGCCGGTCATCGTGTGCACGGGCTGGGTGACCACGGCGGGACCGGCGCTGAAATCGGGAATCGCGATGCGGTTGCCCGCGCAAAGAAGGACAACCATCGTCTCGCCGATCACGCGCCCAAACCCGAGGAGCACCGCGGAGATGATCCCCGAAAGCGCGGCGGGCGTGATGATGCGAAGCGTGGTTTGCAGGCGGCTGGCGCCGAGCGCAAACGAGGCTTCGCGCAGGGCCCGCGGCACATTTGTCAGCGCATCCTCGGCAAGCGTGAAGATGGTCGGCATCGAGATGAGCGCGAGCAGGCATCCCGCGGTGAGCGCGTTGAGGCGCTCGATAATCGGAAAGCCGGGCAGCCAGTCGAGCCACGGGGATTGCGAGAGCGAGCGCAGCAGCTCGCCAAGAACCGCGATGCCGAAAAATCCGAGAACAACGGAAGGAAGCGCGGAAATGAATTCGATGGCGGGCTTGATGAGGCTTTGCTCGCGCCGCGCGGCGACCTGGCTGGTGTAAATGGCGGCGCCGACTCCGAAGGGAACCGCGATTGCGAGCGCGATGAGCGACGCGAGAAGCGAGCCGGTGAAAAGCGGAAGAATGCCGTACCAATCCTGCCAGAAGCTGGCCGTGATCCATTCGCGCCCGGTGAGAAACGACACAATGCTCGCATGCCAGCGGACGGGCTCGGAGGGCGTCCAGCCGGAAAGTTCGTTTTCAATCCCGGGAAGCGCCGCGATGTAGGCGCGGGCGCGTTTTTGAAATGTTTCCATCCGCGCAGCCAAGGAGCGTCCGTCGAAAGACGGCGCGGCGGCGAGGATGGCGCGCAGCTCATCGGCAGTCGAGCGAAGCGCGTCGCGACAAGCGGGCAAGGTGTCGAGGATGGGTTTGATTTCCTTTTGAAAATCAACCGGCTCGATTTTTATCTGCCCGGCCTCGGATGCCTTTCCGGCATCGAGGAGCTGCTGGCGTTGTATCGCCTTGTCGTTTTCAACAGCCGCGCGGGTCTTGATGCCGGTGGCTGCTTCGCCGATGTCCGAAACCAATCCGCGGACCGGGCCAATGGCATCGCTGAAGCGGTCCGCGAAATTATCGAAGGCCGCAAGGCGGGCGTTGGCGTCGGAGACCGCGAGATGGCCGGTTTCGACAAAATGTTGAAATGCGCGAAGGCGAATGTCGGAGAGCTGGCGGACGAGCCCGATGTGCCCCGTCTCGGCACGCCGGAGGATATCGATGTATTCGAGCCCGGCCTGGCGATAAAGGGCGATCTCGCGCTGGCTGGCTCCGAAAAAGGGAAGCCCTTCGCGAAAAAGAAAAATCGTTATGAGCGTGAGAATGAGAAGCGAGACGAGCGCGGTGGAGCCGAAGAATGCGCGAATGCCGCGCGCCGCAAGGGAACGGCGGACGGCTTGCGCGGAGTCCGGCGCCAATGGGGAACGGGAACCAGCGAATGGGGAATGCGCGCCGGGGTTCGTCCCATCCGGCGGCGGGGTTGCCGCCGCTTCATTCTCGGGCGCGGTCTCGTTCGATCTGGTTTTCATTGTTCTTCGCTGTTCATTGGCGGAACGGGCCGGGGAGCTCAGCGTATCGGCACGAAACCGATTTTCTCCGCGGTGCGCTGGGCTTCGTCGCCGAGCGCGTAATCGAGAAACGCGGCGGCGGCGCCCGCGAGCCGGCCGTTCGTGTAGAAGAACGTCGGGCGCGCGTAGGGATATTTTTCGTCGTACACGGATTGCTTCGTCGGCAGCGCGCCGTCGATTGCGAGTGTCTTGATGCCGGGGCTGCCCAGGTAGGCGAGGCCGACATAGCCGATGCCGTTCGGGTTTTTTGCGACCTCGGCGGCGATCTGTTCGTTGCCCGCCATTTTCTGCGAGGACTTGGCGTAGTCGCGTTTGTTCATCGCCAGCTCCTTGAAATCCGCGTAGGTGCCGGAGGACGTGTTGCGTGTGTAGATCGAGATTTTTCCGGGTTTGTCGCCAACCGCCGACCAGTCGGTGATATCGCCCGTGAAGATTTGCCCGATCTGGCGGCGCGTGAGGCCGGAGAGCGGATTGCCGGCGTTGATGATGACAGCGATGCCGTCGTAGGCGACAACGGTGGCTTCCAAACTAACGCCCTTGGCCGCGGCGGCGGAAAGTTCGGTGGCTTTGGCGCGGCGCGAGGACATGCCGATCTGCGCCGTGTTGTCGATAATGGCGGCGATGCCGGTTGTGGAACCTTCGGCGGCGATTTCAAACGTGGCGGACGGATTGACGGCCTTGTATTGCTCGGCGAGCATGGGCACGAGCTTGGCGCCAAGCGTGTCGGAGCCTTTGATGACGATTTTTTCGGCCCGGACGGCCGGCGCGGCGGCGATGCCAAGCGCGAGCGCGGAGAGGAAGATCGAAAGAATGGATTTTGTTTTCATGATGTTTGTTTTTTGAGCGAATCCGCCCGTCGCGATCGCAACAAACGCCGCAGTCGCGAAAGCGCGCTGTTTTTTGCAGCGCCGCCGGGATGCCTTGATGTCTTGGTTGTGTTTTTTCGCATTCGCGTGTTGCTGATTGCGCCAAGACAATGCCCGCCGTTTGTTACAGATTCGTGGCGGAAATGTTACGATTTGGTGAGCTGTGGGGAGCAATGCGCCGTCATTTGTAACAATCGTGTGACGCCCCGCCTCTAGTCTCGCAATGACGCGCATATTTATGCCATGATCCCGGCTGTTTTACTCATGGCAGACACAGCAAAAAAAATTCTGATTGTTGATGACGAGCCCGACGTCACCAGCCTCGTGGCCTACAATCTCAAGGCAAAGGGTTTCATTGTTGAAACACTCAACAATCCGAACGCCGCCATCGGCGCCGCGCATCGCTTCAAGCCCGATCTCGTGATCCTCGACGTGATGATGCCCGACCTGGACGGCATCCGGCTCTGCCGCATGCTTCGCGCCGATCCGGCTTTCAAGAGCACACCCGTGATCTTTCTCACCGCCAGGGCCGAGGAGCACGACCGCGTGCAGGGTTTTGAAACCGGCGCCGACGACTACATCTGCAAGCCTTTCAGCACAAAGGAACTCACCCTGCGCGTGCAGGCGATCTTTCGCCGCGCGGCCACCGATGCCGTCCCGCCCCCGGGCGAAAAACAACTGCGCGCGGGCCGCATCACGCTCGACAACGAACGCCACATCGTGGCGATCGACGGCAGTCCGGTTGATTTGACAGTGACCGAGTTCAAACTCCTCCAGCTCCTCATGGAGCGGCGCGGCCGCGTGCAAACACGCGAGCATCTGCTGCTCAATGTATGGAACTACGAAACCGAGATCGAAACACGCACGGTCGACACGCATGTGCGCCGGCTGCGCGAAAAACTTGGCGGCGAAGCGCCCTGGATCGAAACGATTCGCGGCGTCGGTTATCGCTTCGCCGAAAACACCCCGGCGCCCGCATCCTGAAAAAACGTCACCACCCGGCATGCTGCAAAGCATCATCATCATCGCCCTCGCGGCCGGACTTGTCGCAACGCTGATCCGCCTTGCGCAGCACCGCCGCGCGGCGCGCGCCATCATGCAATCGCTCATTACGAGACGGGAGATCGGCGGCAACCGGCTGCCCGGCGCGGCAGGCCGCAACTGGAGCGAGCTTATCTCCGAAGCCAACGAACTCATCGCCGAAAACAAAAGCATGCAGCGAACGCGTTCCGGACGCCTCGCGCAACTCGAAGCCACGCTCGGAAGTTTGCAGGAGGCGGTGATCATCATCGACCACGACAACACGGTGCTTCTTGCAAACAAGGCCCTGCAATCCCTCTTCCCCGGCGCGGGAACGGTGCTCAACCAGCGTTTCGAAAACGTGATTCGCAGCGCCGCGTTTCTCGAATACGTCGGGGCCGTTCGCAACAACACCGCGCAGCCGCAGCACGAGATCGCCTTTGTCACGGCGAATGAAACCCGCTGGGTGGAGGTCACCGGCGCGATGATTCCCGCGGTGAACGATTCGAGCAGCCAATGGACGCTTTTTGTCCTCCACAACATCACCCGGCAGAAAAAACTCGAGGCCGTCCGAAAGGAATTCGTCGCCAATGTGTCGCATGAATTGCGCACGCCGCTCAGCCTCGTGAAGGGCTGCGCCGAGACGCTCGTTGACGGGCATCGCGACATGTCCGTGGACGACCGCGACCGTTTCCTGCGCACAATCCAGAACCACAGCGAGCGCCTCGCCTCGCTGATCGAGGACCTGCTTTTGCTCTCGCGCCTCGAATCCGCAAATCCACGGCTGCATGTCGAGCGCGTGCCCTTTGCGTCATTCCTGCATTCGATCATCGACGATTACCGCGCACGTCCCGCAGCCGCCGCGCACGAAATCACAACCGACATCGACACAAATATCGGCGAGCTGTCCATCGACACATTCAAGCTCACGCAAGTCGTCGAAAATCTCATCGACAACGCGCTCAAATACACGCCCGCCGGCGCGCGCGTCACGATCACCGCCAGGCAGCGCGCCCTGCCCGCCTCCGAAGGCGGCGGACGCGGAGTCGAAGTCTGCGTGCGCGACAACGGCCCTGGCATCCCCGCGGCTGACCTGCCGCACATATTCGAACGGTTTTACCGGGTGGACAAGGGCCGCTCGCGCGAAACCGGCGGCACGGGACTCGGACTGAGCATCGTGAAGCACATCGTGCAACTGCACGGCGGCCAGGTCCGCGTCGAAAGCGGCCAGGGCGCCGCGTTCTTCTTCACTCTGCCGGCATAGTCGAAAGCCGCTGTCGCGCAGCAGTCGCGATTTTTTCAGCGAGGCCCTTGTCATTTGCGCGGACTCCTGAAAACCTTTTTCCTTTCGCACCAAATGCCCGCCGATTCCACCGCACTCATTGCCGTCAGCATCATGACAGTCATCATCTGCCTCGCCGGATTGATCCTGCTTTGGTTTTGGGAATTGAGCCCCGCCGCGCGCACGACGCCGCAATACTCGCGCGTCCGCCAGATCTCCGCCTCGTGGTATTACTTCGCCGCCATGTGCATCTTCGTGCTCTTTGCCGGCTTTTTTGTGCAGGCTCTCTTCACGCAATGCTACAAGTGGATCCAGCCGGAAGCCTCGCTGCGCGACGGTTTCATACAACTGCTCTCCGGCGGTGTTTTTGACATCGGCGCCATCGCCGCCGTTCTCTACGCCCGGCGGTTTCTCTTCACCATCGAACACCTTCCCCGCATCGCAATCATCGCGCACGCCCAGCCCAGGCCCGCCCCGCCGGTCTCCATCGGCAAAGGCGTCCTTGTGGGCGTCGGCGTCTTCTGCATCGCCCGCGCGGTTTTTATTCCCGTCGCGTTTCTCTGGGATGGGTTTCTCAAAATCGCGGGCATCGATGCCGTCGATCAAGACCTCATCCAGGTCTTCCGCGACGAAACCTCGCCCGCCCGCATCGCAATCATGGCGTTCGTCGCCATCATCATCGCCCCCGTTACCGAGGAGATGATCTTTCGCGGCGGACTCTTCGGCTACATCCGCACGCGCATGCAACGCCTCCTCGCGCTGCTGATCGTGTCGTTCCTCTTCGCGTTTGTGCATCTGAACCTGCGCACATTCCCGCTCCTCTTTGTGTTCAGCGTGATCCTCTGCATCGCCTACGAACGCACCGGACGCCTCACCGTGCCCATAATCGCGCACGCCCTCCTGAACCTCAGCACCATCGGCCTCATTGTCCTCGGTCTCGCCGATTAAGCACATGCACCCTTTCAGTCGCAAGCCGTCCGAAACCGTTTCCGCGCTCGGCGAGGAAAAACTCATCGAACACATCCGCCGCTGGCTCGGTCCCGTCTCCCCGCCCGCGCCCCTCGGCATCGGCGACGATTGCGCCGTCCTCGCCCCTTCCGCACGCACGCAGGCTGTCACCGTTGACCCCGTGATCTACGGACGCCATTTCGACGACGCCGTCCCGCCCCGCGCCGTCGGCGCAAAACTTCTCAAGCGCAATCTCAGCGACCTCGCCGCGATGGGAGCCGCCCCCGTCGCCGCCGTCCTCGCGCTCACGCTCGACCCGGCCGTGCGCACAAAATGGCTCGAACACTTCTACCGCGGCCTCGCCGCCTGCGCCCGCGCGCACAGGCTCCACATCATCGGCGGCGACGTTGCGCAATGCTCCGGCACACTCGCCGCCAGCCTCACGCTCATCGGGCGCGCCACCGCCAGGCGCATGCTCCTGCGCACCGGCGCGCGCGCGGGCGACCACATCTATGTCACGGGCGCCCTCGGCGGCAGCCTCCTCGGAAAACATTATCGCTTCACCCCGCGCCTCGCTGAGGGCGCATGGCTCGCCACGCGTCCCGAAGTCCGCTCCATGATGGATCTCAGCGACGGCATCGCCAAGGACCTCCGCGCCCTCACCCCCGCCGGCGCGCGCCCCGAACTCATCGCCGCCGCCATTCCCATCAGTGCCGCCGCAAAAAAAATGGCGCAAGCGGACAAACGCCCTCCCCTCGCCCACGCCCTTGGCGATGGCGAGGACTACGAACTCCTTTTCACCGTCGCCGCCAAGGCCGGTCTCTCCGCCTTCGAAAAAAGCTGGCGCTCCCGCTTCAAAAAAATCCCGATCACCCGCATCGGTCGTTTCGTTCCGTCTCGCGCGCCGGTTGCGCCCGGGGCAATCGATCTTTCCGCCTACCACGGCTACGAGCACCTTACCGCATGAGCGCGATCATCGAACAACTGCGCGCCGGCATCACGACGCGCTCCGCCGCGGAAACCCGCGCGCTCGCCGAACGCCTCGCACACCTGCTCCCGCGCGACGCCACCCTCGCGCTCCACGGCGATCTCGGCGCGGGCAAAACCACCTTCGTGCAAGGCCTCGCGCACGGCCTCGGCATCAACGGCTCGATCACCAGCCCCACGTTCACCATCTTCACGATTCACCGCGGCCCCGGCGCCAGCCTCATCCACCTCGACGCCTACCGCCTCGAAAACGACCGCCAGATCGAGTCGCTCATGCTGGAGGATTTCCTCGTGACGCCCTGCGTCCTCGCCGTCGAGTGGCCCGAAAAAATCGCCGGCTGGCTCCCCAAAACCGCGTGGCATTTTTCCCTTGGCATCACTCCCGATCAAAACCACTTCGTGCGCCTGGACAGCTAGGAATTGCCGCGAAATTTTGCGCACGACACCCCCGCGACCACCTGTTATCTTTCCGTCATGCGAATGACCGACGCCCAGATGTATGACCGTTTTCTCGCCAGCGACGCGAGTTACAACGGACGTTTTTTCACCGGCGTCCTTACCACCGGCATCTATTGCCTTCCCTCCTGCAAAGCCCGCAAACCCAAGCCTGAAAACATCCGTTTCTTCCCGACGTGCGAAGCCGCCCGGGAATTTGGACTCCGGCCCTGCCTCAAATGCCATCCCGACGATTTTGAGCGCGGCGCCGATCCCGTCCTTGAAACCATCGAGACGCTCGTTTCCGAAATTCGCGCAACACCGCAAAACTTTTCCGATACCCGCGCCATTGTGCGGCGCTCGGGTTTTGGCACGACGCGCGTCTTCGAGCTTTTTCGGCAGCATTTCCACACCACGCCCGCCGACCTTCTCCTCCAAGCCCGGCTCAATGCCGCAAAAAACGCGCTCCTCGCCACCGCCGCGCCTATCCTAGCTGTCGCCCAAGACGCCGGTTTTGAATCGCAATCCTCCTTTCACGAACATTTCCGCCAGTTCACCGGTATGACGCCCGCGGCCTACCGCAAGCTCGCCGAACCCGGCACACGCCGCTTCGAAATCGCCCTCCCGAAAAACTATTCGCTCGCGCATCTCCTGCGCACCCTTGCCCGCGATCCGCACAGCGTGACCGAAAAAGTTGACGGCTCCACCTACACCGCCGGCGTGCGGCTCAACGACCGGCCCGCGGTGCTCACCCTGCGATTTGGCCCGCAAGCCGTGGAGGTTCGTTTCACGTGCGCCGGACCCGGCGGATCGGCCCCTGCCGCCCACGCCCTTGTCGCCAATATCCTCGGCCTCGCGCAAGACGCGCCCGCTTTTGTCCGGCTGACCCGGCGCCTCGGCCTCTCGCGTCTCGTCGCCGGGCGCGAAGGGTTGCGCCTCCCGCAAACGCACTCCGTTTTCGATGCGCTCACCTGGGCGATCATCGGGCAGCAAATCAATCTCCCTTTCGCATGCCTGCTCCGGCGGCGGCTGATCGAACGCGCAAGCGCGCCCATCAGCGACTCCGGGCTCCATGCGCCACCCACACCGGAAGCCGTCGCCGCGCTCGATCCCGCCGACTTGCTGCCGCTCCAGTTTTCACGCCGGAAAGCGGGCTGCCTGATCGACGCCGCCCGCCTTGTCTCCGAAGGCAAACTCGACCTCGCGCAGCTCGCCGCCCTGTCTGCCACCCGTGCCGAGCGCACGCTGCTTTGCATCCGCGGCCTCGGCCCCTGGTCGGTGAATTACATCATGATGCGCGCGCTCGGCTTTGGCGATTGCGTGCCGTATGGCGACACCGGCGTGACCAGCGGCCTGAAAGCCCTCTTCAAGCTCGACATCCGCCCCGACGCCGACGCCACACGCCGGCTCATGGAACCCTTCTCCCCGCACCGCAGTCTCGCCACCGCGCATCTCTGGCAACTGCTCCAGCCTCAACCCATCAACCCATTCAAAACATGAAATACTATTACGACACTTTTGTAACTCCCGTGGGCGACTTCACGGCGGCGGTCGATGAAAATGGAGCCGTTGCCGCGACGGCGTTCGGCGATTTCGAATCCACATCATGGGAGACTTCCGTGCTAAACAAGGATGGCAACACGCTTGCGCACGCCCCCGCGTGCCTCGCAAAAGTGCGCGCGCAAATCGCCGGATATTTTTCCGGCAAACTCCGCGAGTTCGATCTCCCCCTCGCGCCGTTCATCGGCACGGAGTACCAGCGCCGCGTGTGGGACGAGCTGCGCAAAATCCCTTTCGGCGAAACACGCAGCTACGGTGATCTCGCAAAAAAACTCCGCTCCTCGCCGCGCGCCGTGGGCCGCGCGAATGGCTCCAATATCATCCCCTTGATCGTCCCCTGCCACCGCGTGATCGGCGTGGACGGCTCCCTCACCGGTTTCGCCTACGGCGTGGACATGAAGCGCAAGCTCCTCGTCCACGAAGGCGCCCTGCTCGTGGCATAAAACGGGCCTATTTCGGGAAGAAAAAATAACACAGAGAGCACAGAGCCCTGGCAGGGAGTTCACCGAGCCCATCAAGACGCCACGCATCAACATGCATCCGGCAATGTGGAGTGCGGCGACATGTCCTGAAGATTACCCACAAGTCGGGGCAGACATGCTCGGGGTGCGGGGATTGTTTGGCTCGGGGAGCGCACGCGTCTCGCGTGCAGGCTTTGGCGTCCCGCCGAAGCCTGAAGGCGGGGAAATCGCGAAGACGTTTTGTTTCTCACCCCGCGCATCATGCGTATTCCGAGCAAACCGGGTTCACGCAACGACGCCACGGCGCAACGAAAAACACAGCGGAGCGGCAGCTCCCGTTGCGTCGCCGCGTCGTTGCGTGAGCCTCTTTCCGCGCAATCCCGTTTGTGTTTTATAAATCACGGAAACACGGAAGCACGGAAAAGGACGCAACCGTCGAGTTTGCCGCGTCAGCGCCGTAGCGCAGGCTTCCAGCCTGCCGGATTGAGTGGCACGGGCTGCCAGCCCGTGTGACGAGGCACAGCCTCGCCCGTTTGATAATTTGGAATTTGTCCTTTGTGATTTTTTTGGGATTGGCGGAATCTCGCTTCGCTCGGTAGGAAATTGAGATTTGGGATTTCCTCACATGGGCAGGATGCCCATGCCACCCGAAGCGCCCAAGCCCACGGGCTGGCAGCCCGTGCCACTTCAAGCCATGCCACCTGCTCCGACATCTGCGAGCATCTGTGCCCATCTGCGGGCCACAACCGCCGGCCCCTGCGCGCGATTCCGGGACATCCTCCCTCTCACGCTTTTCTGCCGGCTTCGGTTCCGTTTTTCGGCTTCCGCTTTGCAAAGTTTCCATTTCCCCAAAGCGCCAAACTTAATCTGGAAATCAAGTTACATTTGACTTCTTATGCCTTCATCATAAAAAGCTTATCCATGATGAGATCCAATATCTCTTCTTTCTCTGCTCTCCCAAAAACCGGAACTCTGAGTTCCACTCAATAACACTATTAGGCAGAAAAATACAATGAAACCTGAAAAAGCTAAGTCCCTTCTGCAGGAACTAATAGAGAAGTCGCGTTCGTTTCCTTATAGGGAGAAGTTCTCTCCAGAATGGAATGCATGGCAGCGCGAGACAGAGGTTGCTATCGAGAGGATATTTTCTACTGACTCTCGAAACCTTAAAGATTTCTCAGACATATCCTACTCACCCGGAGTTTGGTATTCAGGGATGCCTGAATCGACTAAGGTGAATTCCTATAATAAGGGAATGGAGACCGCTCGGCAGTATCTTGCCTCGATGATTCAGGAGCTTGATCTCTATGGCGATGAGGCGGCTGATGGACCGACAGATATCAAATCCAGGTTGAGGGAGCTATTTCGGCGCTTCCATCTGGTAGGACGCCAGCTGCGCCAAAGACGGGAGGCTCGGCCCACAATCGAAATCGAAGATGAATACGATGTCCAAGACATGCTTCACTCCCTTTTGCATCTATATGCAGATGACATTCGGGCCGAGGAGTGGACGCCGTCATATGCCGGCGGCGGAGCGCGTATGGATTTCCTCTTAAAAAAAGAAAAAATTGTTATTGAAGTAAAAAAGACAAGGAAAGGACTTCAGGCAAAGGAAGTAGGGGATCAGTTGATTATAGACACCGGGAGATACTCAGCTCATCCGGAATGTCGCTCGCTCTTCTGCTTTGTTTATGATCCAGAAGGGCGCATTTCGAATCCTGCTGGATTGGAAAGCGACCTTTCTCGGAAAGACGACACTATCGACGTCGAAGTATTCATATTCCCTAAAGGAACTTGAAATGAGCCTAACAAGGCGTCAGAGCCAACGCCCACGGCTGTCACGTCTCCTGCTGCGCAGGAGTCGCGCCAGCCGTAGGCGTGGCTCATCTTGAACGTTGACAAAAGATATATGCGAAACCCTATTATTATTGGTGCTGCGCTCTTAATGCTCTGCGTGTCGATTTTCGCTGGAATCATATATTTTTGGCTACATCTGCCATCGGATGATTCTATAATTGCCACCTTTCGTAGCCACCGCACAGAGTTCGATAAGATTCTGACGATGGTTCGGGATGATAGGGCTCATGGATGGATTCCTGCTCACCCAGTTCGCATTGACCCAAGCTGGGGACGCCCCGACAAAGTTGATTCACGGACCAAGGAGATGCCACTGGAGCGATTCGACGAATACGTGAGACTATTTCATAGCATCGGATTACGCCATGGGCTGACGGTTGGTAGTGGAGAGGAGGTTACTTTTAATTTTGCAGTCCGTGGTTTACTTGTGATTGCTCCATGCACATACGTAGGCATAGTTTACAAACCAGACAAGCGAGGGAGGGAAATCGTTGATAGTCTATCGGAAAAACGGCTTCCTCAAAAGGATGGCCACATAGCAGCAGGTCTGTATCTTCGCCCCATAGAGTCAGAGCCAGATTGGTTTGTTTATAGATACGAGTTTGACTGAATCGAAGAAAGAGCCAAACCACTAGGCAAAGAATGAACGTTCTATCGAAGTTGCGCCGACTCCTTTCGCTAAGGAAATACACCGAGCGGAGCATCAAATACGATGCGGACGGATTCAACGTCTACTTCGATGGAGTGCTCGCAAAATCGGTTCGATGGGACGAAGTCTTGGAGATTGTGGCATTCAAGCAGGATCTCTTTTCCTTCGACAGCATTTGTTTCGGCTTTCGCTGCGATGATTCGGGCGTTTATGAGTCCGTCGGTGAACACGAAGTGAACTTCGACAACTTCAGCAGGCTCGTTGTCGCGCGATTCCCCGGCTTTCAGACCGATTGGTATGCAACGGTCGTGCAGCCGCCGTTCGTTGAGAATTGGACGACAGTTTGGCAAGCAGCGTGCATAAAAAATGCCGAACAAGGCGATAGAGCCAACGGCTAATCTTCAGGACATGACCGCGCGCTCCAAAGGGGGTTGAGTGGCACGGACGACTCGCCCGTGTTCCGAAGACACGGGCAGGATGCCCGTGCCACCCGACCCGCCCAAGCTCACGGGCTGGCAGCCCGTGCCACTTCAAGTCATGCCACCTGCTCCGACATCTGCGAGTATCTGTGCCCATCTCCGGTCCACAACCGCCGGCTCCTACGCATGATTCCGGGGCATCCTCGCTCTCACATTTTTCTGCCGGCTTCGGTTCCGTTTTTCGGCTTCCGCTTTACAAGGTTTCCATTTCCCCAAAAAGCCGAACGCAACCCGAAAATCAAGTTACGTTTGACTTCTGACATCCTCATCATAAAAAACTTATCCATGATAAAATTCTACATCCCTTCTTTCTCTCCTCTGCCCAAAACCGGAACTCCGAGTTTTGCTTAATAACACTGTTACGCTAAAATGACCACGAGATTGAAGTTTGCCCTAATTGCCGGTTTAGTCGGCCTTGTGCTCGGTGTTATTACGGCTTGGTTTGTCTGGCGACAAGGAGAGTCGTTTCCTGCATATATTATTATTCCTTTTTTAGTATTATTTTCGTTTTGTGGTTTTTTTATGAAGAAAGACTGGATATATGAAGTGTTGGAGTTTTTCACCCGCGTTTGGTAGCTTCCTTACTGCGTTTTCCTTTCGCACGTCACCTCCGACGAAGAGGTTTAAGAAAGAGACTAACCAGCAGCCAAAGCCAATGCGGATAACAAGGTGATCGAAGGCTGGCACAACGACGACTATCTGGTTCTTTTCGAAGACCAAGCAGAGGCAATCCGTTTAACGGAAGCCTATGGTCTGCGAGAGTATTTACCTGACTACACGATTTTAGGACTACGTGGCTGGGACGACTTCATCCTCGCCGACGCACAAGGGCAGTTTTTCACTATTCCCACAGTGCCACTGGAGCCGAAGCATATTGAACCATTTAGCTTTTCAGTGGATTTAGCGGCCATAAAATCCGACGAACGTTTCAGAAATAAAGTGAAGTGGTATGTGAAGCCAATTTTGTTTGGTGGCGATCCAAATGCGAAAGAGAATATAATTTGGATTTCATATGAACAGCACACCGAACTCGTCCGCTGGTGGAGCAAACTTTACCGTGACATAATTAATCAAAAGGAAGAAACCTAACAAGGCTCTGCACCCAACGGCTAATCTTCAGGACATGACCGTGCGCTCCAAAGGGGTTGAGTGGCACGAGCGACTCGCCCGTGTTCCGAAGACACGGGCAGGATGCCCGTGCCACCCGACCCACATGGGCGGGTCGCCCATGCCACCCGAACCGCCCAAGCCCACGGGCTGGCAGCCCGTGCCACCCAACCCACCATTCGCGATTAAAACCATCCGCCTCATCATCCACCTCCGATCTTCTATCTCCTATATTCTACATTCTATATTCTATATTCTGGCATCCCCTCCCCATAAAAAAACAAGACCGCGGGCGCAGCCTGAATGGCTTTGCCTGCGGTCTTGTTTATATCGGAGCTGTTTCTCGCGTCCTCAGATGTCGAAGTAGAGGTGGAATTCGTGCGGGTGCGGGCGCAGGCGCACGGCGTCGTATTCGCCTTTTTTCATGACAATGTAATTGTCGATGAAATCCTTGCTGAAGACGCCTCCGCGCAGGAGGAAATCGTGGTCGGCTTGCAGCGCGTCGATCGCGCCGCGGAGCGAATCGGGCACGTGCGGCACCTTGGCGAGCTCCTCGGGCGGGAGGTCGTAGAGGTTCTTGTCGAACGGCTCGCCCGGATGGATTTTGTTCATCACACCGTCGAGGCCGGCCATGAGAAGCGCGGCGTTGCACAGGTAGGGATTGGCCGCCGGGTCGGGCGTGCGGTATTCGATGCGCTTGGCCTTCGGGCTCGGGCTGTAGGTCGGGATGCGGATCGAGGCGGAGCGGTTGCGCGCGGAATACGCGAGGTTCACCGGCGCTTCATAGCCGGGGACGAGGCGCTTGTAGGAATTGTTGGTGGGATTGCAGATGGCGCAAAGCGCGGGGGCGTGCTTGAGAATGCCGCCGATGAAGTAGAGCGCCATTTCGCTGAGGTTCGCATAGCCGTTGCCGTAGAACAGGGGCTTGCCGTCCTTCCAGAGCGATATGTGCGTGTGCATGCCGGAGCCGTTGTCACCGAAGAGGGGGTTGGGCATGAAGGTCGCGGTTTTGCCGTGCTTGTAGGCGACGTTTTTGACGACGTATTTGTAGAGCGACATCTTGTCGGAGGTGCGCAGGAGCGTGTCGTAAACAATGTCGATCTCGGCCTGGCCGGCGGTGGCGACCTCGTGGTGCTCGCGCTCGATTTTGATGCCGAGCGAAATCATCGTGAGGATCATCTCGTTGCGGATGTCGATGAGCTTGTCGGTGGGGGCGACGGGGAAGTAGCCTTCCTTGTGCCGGATTTTGTAGCCGAGGTTGGGCGCGCCGTTTTCCTCCTTTTCGCGTCCGGTGTTCCAGATGCCTTCGATGGAATCGAGTTTGTAGCTGGCGAAATTGGAGCCGCCGCCGTAGCTCACGCTGTCGAAAATGAAGAACTCCGCCTCAGGACCGAAATAGGCCGCGTCGGCAAGGCCGGTGCCCTTGAGATAGGCCTCGGCTTTTTTCGCGATGGCGCGCGGGTCGCGCTCGTAGGGCTCGCGGGTGAGCGGGTCAAACGTGTCGCAGGTGAGCGAAAGCGTGGCGTTGGCGGCGAACGGGTCGATGAACGCCGTGGCGGGATCGGGTATGACGATCATGTCCGACGAGTTGATGACCTTCCAACCACGCACGGACGAGCCGTCGAAGCCGAGCCCCTCGGTGAAGACTTCCTCCGTGAGCTCGGAGGTAGGAATTGCGAAATGCTGCCAGGTGCCGTGGATGTCGCAGAGTTTGAAATCGACGATCTTCACGTCCTTTTCCTTGGCAAGTTTGATGACGTCTTTGGGTGTCATGGTGATCAATGTAAGCGTGGTTTTTGATTTGGCCTGGCGGCGTGTTCCCGGATGCGCGACTGCGCGAATCCAAGTTTTGCCGTGTCGGTCAGGAACCACAAAAGCACATTTGATGCCAAGCTCTCGTCATGTTTTATGAATGTGATTACATATTAATAATCAATAATATAAAAACAATAAAACCAGCCGCGCGCCGGCGGCAAAGCAGCCTCACGGAGCGCCGGGGGCGCGCCAGTGACGGTCTGCGAAATCCATATAATAACGCCAGTCCTCGACGGTGAGATCGTGTTTGCCGTCGCGCATGTGATAGCCGATCGCGCCGCCGTGGAGGGGCTGCGCGGCACCGGGCCGCTCCGTCCGTCCCGGCCCGTCGAGCCCGTAAAGCCGGTAAACCGGCGACGCCTCGACACACGCGCGAAACTCCGCGTCGGGATCTGCCCACGCGTCGCGGCTTGCGCTGGCCACATACGCGAGGCGCGGCGCGAGCAGCGCCAGCAACTCGTGCTGGTCAACCGGCATCCGCGAGACGTCGTCGCCGTGCGCGTGATAGGCGCGGGCAAACCAATGCGGGAAATTCGTATTGATCTTTTTCACGGTCTCGCCGCGCGTCGTCCGGGCCAGCGCCGCCCCGGAGCAGCCGGAGTTGTTGCTGATCGTAAGAGCCACGCGCTCGTCCTGCGCGCCGCACCAGAGCGCAGCCTTGCCTCCGCGCGAATGCCCCGCGACCGCAATCGGCACGCCGCGCAATGCCGGCTCCGTCACGAGATAATCGATCGCGCGGCTCGCGCCCCACGACCACGCGGCAATCGTCCCCCACGCGTCCGCCGGGCGCCCTGCGCCGGGAGTCGCGTCGAAAACGCCGAACACGCCGCTCTTGAAGCCGTCGGTCTTGTCATCCGGCGCAACATCGCCGTTGTGAAACGCGGCCGTCGCATAACCGCGCGAGACAAGGTCGCGCACCGGCCAGAATGGCTGCGGATTCTCCTCGGCCTCCAGCACGATTTTTATGCTGCGATTCACAATCAGCAAAAAACAGCCGAGCGGCCTGACGCGGTTTTTCGGAATATAAAGCGTCAGCGGGAACGACAGCGTGCCTCCCGGCCCGGCGCATGTGATGCGCGCCTGCCGGCGCACCGCCAGCCCGTCGAATGCATCCCTTGTGGAAATCACCTCGAAGCGCATGTCGCCCGGTCGCTCGACGGCATTGCGCCCGTAAACGTGCTGGCGAAAAAGCTCCAGCAATTCGGGCCGGCGCGCCTGCTCCCATTGCGCGACCGAGCCGATGCGGACGCCGCTCCGCGAAACCAGCGGATCGGGCAGCTCCACCGCCGGCGCGTCCACGGCAAAACCGGGCACAACGCAAAAACACAACGTGACAATTCCAATCAGGCTTCGGGTGATCGCAGGACTTTTCATAGGGCTTTTGAAAAATGAAACCAGAGCGTAGCCGATGATGCCGCCCGCTGCAAACCATCGTTTTCGAGCCGCGCCGTCCGCGAAAAAACCCGCATCATATCGCTTTTCATGCGCCGCATCTTTTGTTTTGCTGATTGGAAATTTTTTCCCCCGCACAAAAACCTCCATCCCGCGCCGCCCATTTTCTCACCCGCATTTCCCATTCATCAATCATGAACAAACACACCCGCATCAAACTTCCGCTCATCGCACTCCTGGCCTTCGCCGCGTTCGCGCCCGCCGCGTCCGCGCAAAAGCCCGCCGCCCTCTTCAACGGCAAAAACCTCGACGGCTGGGTTCAGCGCGGCGGACAGGCCAAATACCACATCGAAGGCAACGAAATCGTCGGCACCTCCACCCTCAACACGCCCAACACCTTCCTCTGCACCGTCAGGGACTACGGCGACTTCATCCTCGAATACGAATTCAAGGCCGACCAGCGCCTCAACTCCGGCGTCCAGATCCGCAGCGAAAGTTTCGACACGCCGAAGGAAATCACCGTTGGTGGCAAAACCATAAAAATCCCCGCCGGGCGCGTCCACGGTTACCAAATCGAAATCGACCCTGACGTCCCCCGCGCACGCATGTGGAGCGCCGGCATCTACGACGAGGCCCGCCGCGGCTGGCTCTTCCCCAAGGGCAAGGCGCAGGAAGCCGCCTTCAGCGAACTCGGTCGCCGCATCTTCAAACCCGACGACTGGAACCACATCCGCGTCGAAGCCATCGGCGACTCCATCAAAACCTGGCTCAACGGCACGCCCTGTGCCGACATCATCGACGCGATGACCCCACGCGGCTTCATCGCCCTCCAAGTCCACGGCATCGGCAAAGACAAAAACAAGGACGGCACCCAAGTTCGCTGGCGCAACATCACCATCACCGAATTCAAGACGCCCGAAAAAACCGCCCCCAACACCCTCACCGACGCCGAAAAAGCCACCGGCTGGCGCCTCCTCTGGGACGGCAAAACCACCACAGGCTGGCGCAGCGCCAAAGCCGACGCCTTCCCCGCCAAAGGCTGGATCATGAAGGACGGCGTCCTCACCGTCCTCGCCAACGCCGGCCAGGAATCCGTCGCCGGCGGCGACATCATCACCCGCGACCGCTACAGCAACTTTGAACTCCGCCTCGAATTCAAAATGACGCCCCGCGCCAACAGCGGCATAAAATACTTCGTACAGCCCAACCTCGACCCCATCACCGGCACCGGCGCGAAAGCAGCCGTCGGCTCCGCCATCGGCCTCGAATACCAAATCCTCGACGACAGCCTCCATCCCGACGCCAAACTCGGTCGCAACGGCAACCGCACCCTCTCATCCCTTTACGATCTCATGGCCGCCTCGTCCGACAAAAAGCCCAACCCCGTCGGCGAATGGAACAGCGCCCGCCTCATCGTTCGCGGTAACCACGTCGAACACTGGCTCAACGGCAAAAAAGTCCTCGAATACGATCGGGGCGCCCCCGCCTTTCGCGACGCCGTTGCGAACAGCAAATACAAAAACATCCCCAACTTTGGCGAATGGCCCGACGGCCACATCCTCCTTCAGGAACACGGCGACGAGGTCTCCTTCCGCAACATCAAAATCCGCAACTAAACCCGTCATGCACACACGCGACAACCAGCGCGCCGGTCTCCCCCGCCGCGACTTCATCAAAAACATCCTCGCCGCCGGCGCGATCACCGCCATCGCCCCGAACATCCTCATCGCCCAATCCCAGCCCGCCAAAAAACCCAAGGGCCCGCCGAAAAAATACACCGGCGAAAAAGTAAACCTCGCCTGCGTCGGCATCGGCAACCGCGGCGAGCAAATCATCAACGCCCTCCACGGCACCGGCCTCGCCAACATCGTCGCCCTCTGCGACACCGACATGGGCGCCCCTCACACGCAAAACATCCTGCAAAAGTTCCCGGACGTCCCCCGTTTCCAGGACTTCCGGAAAATGTTCGACAAACTCGGCAAACAAATCGAAGCCGTCGCCATCGCCACGCCCGATTTCTCGCACTTCCCCGTCACCATCCTCGCCATGTCGCTCGGCAAGCACGTCTATGTCGAAAAACCCATGGGGCACAGCTTCCGCCAGATGGAGCTCCTCATGGCCGCCGAGAAAAAATACAAGGTCGCCGCGCAGATGGGCAATCAGGGCCACTCCGAGGCGAATTACTTCCAGTTCAAGGCATGGACCCAGGCCGGCATCATCAAAAACGTCACCCGCATCACCGCCTACATGAACAGCGGCCGCCGCTGGCACGACACCGAAAAATTCTCCTACAGCAAACTCGCCGGCGACCTCCCCGCCGAACCCGTACCCGACACGCTCGACTGGGACTGCTGGCTCGCGACCGCCGCGCAACATCGCTACAACCACGGCTACATGAACGGCGAATGGCGATCCTGGTATGATTTCGGCAACGGCGCGCTCGGCGACTGGGGCGCGCACATCTTCGACACCGCGCACGAATTCCTCGACCTCGGCCTCCCCTCGGAAGTCGAAGCCGTCAAACTCGAAGGCCACAACTCCTTCGTCTTCCCGCAGGCCTCCACCCTCGCCTTCCGCTTCCCGAAACGCGGCGGCATGCCCCCGCTCGAACTCACCTGGTATGACGGCGTGAAAAACCTTCCGCCCCTCCCCGCCGACATGGGCGAAGCCGTGGCCGATACCGACATTCCTCCGCCCTCCGCCGGCACGATTGAAACGAAAAAACTCCCTCCCGGCAAAGTCATCTACGGCGAAGGCCTCACCTTCAAAGGCGGCTCGCACGCCTCGACGCTCCAGATCATCCCCGGAACGCAAGCGCGCGACATGGCCTCGCGCCTGCCCGAGGTGCCCATCAGCCCGTCGAATCACTTCGCCAACTTCCTTCTCGCCTGCAAAGGCAGGGAAAAATGCCGCTCCTCGTTTGCCGTCGCCGGCCCGCTTTGCCAGGCGATGGGCATGGGCGTGATCGCCCAGCGGCTGAACGCCAGGCTCAAGTTCGACCGGACGACAAAACAGTTCACCAACAACAAAGTCGCCAACGCACTCCTCCAAGGCGTCCCGCCCCGCAAGGATTGGGAGCAATTCTACAAACTATAAGACACGACGCCAAAGGCGCGCAGCGGACATCTCCTGAAGATTACCCACAAGTCACCCGGGCATCGATTGGTCCGGGGAGCGCGCGCGTCTCGCGTGCTGCGTTGGGCGTCCCGCCCAACGCTTCCGGTGCCAAACGCCCCTGCCAGGCTTTGGCGGGACGCCAAAGCCCACACGCGAAACGCGTGTGCTCCCCAATCCTTCCTCTCACCCAGCGTATGTTTGCGCCAGCTTGTGGATAATCCTCGCGAACATCCCGCCGCGCTCTCAATGTTTCCGATTTTCCCATCACCCACCCGCTCTCCCAATCCACCCACCCGCCCATGCCTCCCGCCTCGCCCGACCCCAAACCGCGCCCGATTCACTACCGCTGGGAACTGCTGCTCCTGCTGTTCTTCACTTATTTCCTTCATCAGGCCGACCGCGCGATTTTCGGCATCGTGCTGCCCTCGATCAAAAGCGACCTGAAGCTCACCGACACGGAAATCGGCGTCAGCGGCACGGTGCTGTTTCTCGTGCTCGCCATCATGGTGCCCGTCGGCGGCGTGCTCGGCGACCGCCTGAGCAAGAAATGGATCATCACCGGCAGCCTGATTTTCTGGAGCATCTCGACCATGCTCACCGGAATCTCGCGCGGGCTCGGCGGCCTGATCGCATTCCGCAGCGTGGCGACCGGCGGCGGCGAATCGTTCTACGGGCCGGCATCGACGGCATTGATCGCCGCCTTTCACAAAAAAACGCGCGCGCTCGCCCTCTCGCTCCACCAAAGCTCGCTCTACATCGGCATCATGGTCAGCGGATTTCTCGCGGCGTGGGTTTCGCAGCAGTTCGGCTGGCGCGCCACGTTTTATATTTTCGGCGGCGCGGGCATCCTGCTCGGCGGCGTCCTGATGTTCCGGCTGCGCGACCCCGGCCCAGGCGAAACGGAAATCTCCGCGCAGGAATCCGCCAAGCCGCTCCCGCCGCTCGAAGCCGTCAAAACCCTCGCCCGAATCCCCACCGTCCTCCTGCTCACCGCAGGCTTCACCGCGATCGTGTTTGTCAACAACGCCTATCTCGTCTGGGCTCCCCTGTTCATCGGCGCCAAGTTCGGCGTGTCGGAAATCACGGCGGGCGGATTCTCGATGCTCTATCATCATCTCGCCGCGCTCGTCGGCGTCCTGATCGGCGGTGCGGTGGCCGATGCCGTGGTGCCGCGCCGCCCGCGATTCCGGCTGCAATTGCAAGCCACCGCGATGCTCTGCGGCGTCCCGCTCATATTCCTGATCGGGCGGGTCAATTCCCTGGCGGCGCTCTGGATTGTCATCGCCCTTTTCGGCTTCGTCCGCGGACTCTATGAATCGAACACGCATGCCGCCATCTTCGATGTCGTTCCGCCACGGCTTCGCTCCACGGTCGTCGGCCTGATGATCATGTGCGCATTCCTGATCGGTTCCCTCTCGCCGCTGCTGCTCGGCATGTTGGGCGACCGTTACGGAACGGCGGCGGGTCTCGGCGCGGGATTCTCCGGCCTGTCCCTCGCATGGCTGATCGGCGGGCTCTGCCTCATTACGGCCCTTGTATTCACCTACACTCGCGACCGTCTGAAAGACAACTGACAGCATACGCATCAACAAACCGCCCTTATCACATGTCCGCCGAATCCATCCGCCAGGCCGCCGAACACTTCCTCAAAAACGAAACGCCGTTTCACCTCGGCGACATGCTCACCGAGCAATCGCATCCGGTCACACGCCGGCTCTCCCAAACGCTCGCGGAGGACACCGCAAAGGGCATCGAACTCCTGCTGCGCGTCGATGACGACCTCCCGCCCGTCATCGACCGCATGCTCGCCTCAAAGGAGTTCGCGAAACTGCACGCGGATGTCTTGGCGACGCTCCAAGGCGGCGGGCGCATTGTCTTCAGCGGCTGCGGCGCGACCGGACGGCTCGCCATCATGCTCGACGCCGCGCACCGCCGGTTTTGCGCAAAAGCCGCGGCGCGCTTTCCCGAGCATCGCGCCTTTTTCAACACCCTGCTGGAGCAAACCGCCGCCATCATGACCGGCGGCGATTTCGCGCTGATCCGCTCCGTCGAATCCTTCGAGGATTTCATCCCCTTCGGGCAGCGTCAGGTGCAGGACCTCGGCATGGGGCCGGGCGACTGCCTCGTCGCCATCAGCGAGGGCGGCGAAACCTCGTCGGTCATAGGCACCATCCACGGCGCGTTGGCCGCCGGCAGCCGCACGCATTTCCTGTTCAACAACCCCGCCGAACTCCTCGTCCGCAAAGTCGAGCGCTCGCGCAAAGTCATCACCGACCCGCGCGTCAACATCCTCGATCTCGCGACCGGCCCGATGGCCGTCGCCGGCTCCACCCGCATGCAGGCCACGACAATGGAGCTGCTCGTCGCCGGACTGGCCTTCGAGGCCGCGCTTTCCGATTTTCTCCCCGCCCGCCTGCCCGCCGACGTCGTCGCCGCGCTCATCCCGCCCGGCTCGTCGCCCGCCGAAACCGCCGCGCGTTTCGGGCAGCTCCTCCAGCGTTTGCGCTCGCCGGAAAACCTTCGCGCGCTGGCCGCATGGGTCGATTTCGAGCGCGACATCTACGCCCGGTCGGGACTCGTCACGTATTTCCCCGACGAATACATGATCGACATTTTCACGGACACGACCGAGCGCGCGCCGACCTTCATGGTTCCCCCGTTCCGCTCGACGCTCGAACCGCAAAACCCCGTTTCATGGGCCTTCGTCAAGGACGCGCTCCGCGACACCGACACCGCATGGGGCGAGATGCTCGGCCACGAGCCTCGCTGCATCCCGTGGACGCTCGACGACTATCGCGCGATGAACGCGCCCGAGCGCATCCTGCAAAACCCGCCCAAGATCGACCGCGAGCGTCTGCGAACCTACGGCATCGGGCGCGAGCCGGACGCATCGAGAACCGGCGTCCGCCCCAACGCCGCCGTCGCCTTTCTCGTCGGCCAGGAGGCCGCGCATCTCGAAAACCGCGACGCATGGTATGAGGCATTCGAGCAAGCCGCCGCCGGTTTCGAACGCCGCGCCGTCATCCTGATCGGCCCCCGCCGCCCCGCCGCGAATCCCGTGGACGAAATCTGTTTCATCGAGGCGGACATCCCCTCGTCGCCCCTCGAAGTCATTGCGCACCTGACGGTGAAACTCGCGCTCAACAACGTCTCCTCCGCAACGATGGGCAAACTCGAACGCCTTAGCGGAAACTGGATGGCGCATGTCGATGCCTCGAACAAAAAGCTGATCGACCGCAGCATCCGCCTCGTCAGCGAACTCGCCGCCGTCGATTACGAAACGGCCTGCAACGCCCTGTTTGAATCGCTCGACGAAATGGCCGCATGGCCCGAATCCCGCCGCAAAACCGTCTCCCCCGCAGCCTACACCGTCAGGCGTCTGACAGCCTCGGAGCGCGCAAAACAAGTTTAACTCCAAACAAAACCCGCCATGCGGACCAAGAACACGCTCCCCATCGTCAAAAAGATTTCCAAATATGTTATTATGCTCATAATGACATATGTGCTGTCATTCCTGATCTTGTTTGAATTTTTCAGCGGGCCCACCCTTACCATCAATCATGGCATCATTGGTCCAAAGTTGCGATTTGACGATAATTATAAACACATTGGAAAGGCATACAGATATCATGGAGATAAATTATATTTATATACAATTTATTACAGGCCGCTATGCTGGATGTGGATCAAGCTTAACGGATTTAATAGCTGACAATATCGCATCATTCAGCATTTTCGACGCCCTCCGGCCGCGCGAAACAAGCTTAACCTCAAACAAAACTCGCCATGCGAACCAAGGACGCGCTCCCCATCATCAAGAAGATTTTCAAATATGTTATTATGCTCATAATGGCATATGTGCTGTCATTCCTGATCTTGTTTGAGTTTTTCAGCGGACCCGTCATCGGATCAAACCGTGATCTTATTGGTCCGAAGTTGCGTTTCGACAATAACTACGAAAATATTGGAAAAGCCTATAAGTATAAAGGCGACAAACTCTATTTATATAAAATTTATTACAGGCCGCTATGCTGGATGTGGATTGAGCTTAACGAGCTTAATAGTTGATAATATCGCATCCCTCAACATTTCCGACACTCGCCCCGCACCAATTCCCAATGAACAATACGAAAACCAAAATCTCTCGAATTGCCCCCTTTTTCAGCACTCTGTTCTTGTCCGTGCTGTTTGCCAGTTGTGCCTATGCGCAACTGCCCGTCGTGCAGCCCGAAGACGTCAATTTAAGCCCAACCCGCCTGCGCCATGCCGATGAAGCCATTGAAAAAGCCATTGCCGAGAAACAAATTCCCGGCGCAGTGCTTGCCGTCGTGAAGGATGGCAAAATGGCCTATCTGAAAGCCTACGGCAACAAATCCGTTTATCCGAAAATCGAAAAAATGGAAGCGGACACCGTTTTCGATCTCGCGTCGCTCACCAAGCCCATCGCAACGGCCACTTCGGCCTTCATCCTGATCGAACAGGGCAGGCTGCGCCTGCTGGACAAGGTCAAACTTTTCATACCGGATTTTGAGGGATGGAAAACGCCCGACGGCAAAACCGTGGATATCCGCGTCGTGGACCTGATGACACACACCTCCGGCCTGCCGTCCTATGCGAACGCCAACCAGCTAAAGGAACAATACGGCGCGCCCAACCCGGACGCGTTGATCACATACATCGCCACCTGCAAACGCGATTTCGAGCCCCAAACCGGCACGCGATACAGTTGCCTGAACTACATCGCCCTGCAACGCATTATCGAAACCGTCTCCGGACAAAGTTTGCAGGAATTTGCGCGGAAAAACATTTTCGACCCGCTGGGAATGGCCCACACCGATTTCAAGCCCGCCGGCGAGCTGCTGCGCCTGACCGCGCCCACGCAACGGCAAAGCGATGGCTCCGTGCTGCGCGGCGTGGTACACGACCCGCTGGCCCGCATCATGAACGACGGCATCTCCGGCAACGCCGGCCTGTTTTCCAGCGCCGCCGATCTGGCGATCTACGTGGCGGCCCTGCAAAACGGCGGCGAGTGGAATGGCCGGAGACTGCTGAGTCCCCTCGCCGTCAAAGCCATGCGCACGATGCCGCGGCACGTCCAGCAATTCGGACGCACGCCCGGCTGGGATGTTTTTTCACCCTATGCCTCCAACACGGGCGACCTGCTCGGCCCGAACACCTACGGCCACACGGGATACACAGGCACCTCCCTCGTGATTGATCCCGACAATGGAATCGCCATCATCCTGCTCGCCAACAGAACCCACCCCGACGACACCGGAGATGTGGCGCGACTACGCTCCTTCGTAGCCAACGCAGTCGCCGCCTCCCTGCTGAAACTGTCCAATCCCGCACCGGCGAATACAAGCAACTGGCCCTAGAAACCATCTGAAAAGTCGGAAAAATATAAAATAATGCATTATTAATGGGTCGTGAGATGGCGCAAATTCCAATACCCTCACTACCTCTTTTTAGGACTGAACAGCTAGTTCCTGCGGCGTGGCTCGCGTTTTATCGTATCAGGTGTTTTCTGCATCAGTCCGCCGGGTCCGGATGATGTTTCACTTACAAACGTACCATCCGCGGTACGAACCCGGACGATATTCACATTGCCCTTGCGGGCATATTCATAACGAAAAGATCCATCCGCGCCGAGCACGACCGGGGCGCGGCCAAGCGCGATGCCTCGCGCGGCGTCGGCTCGCGCCTTCCAGCTATAAGCATCCGAAAAACCATCACTTTTGCTCCACCGGATCAACAACGCACCATCGTATTCAAAGCGCGTCCGAGCCCCGGAAAGGTTTTCAACGCTCAAAAGACGATGCATGCCGTCCCACTCAAAGCTGCACACCCTGCCACCGGAAAACACCATGCGTTGAAGCATCCCGGTTTCGGAATACTCGGCTCGCATCACTGCAATACTGGCGTTATTTTTCCGCTTTAATATTTGAAGAATGGATTCCCTGTCACTTGCGATGGAGAAAGTTCCCAGCTGCGCATCGTCAACGCTTTCAACAAAGCCGTCCTTATACCTCCAAAGCGAACTCTGCCGGGTTTTTATCTCTATGACTCCGGCTTCAAAAATGCCGGCGGACGAGCCATCGTTGCCATTGCCAAACTTTGCGCCCTGCCGGGGAAACCGCACATTCTGACCATTCGGCTTCATCCAGATCAGATCGCCCTGGGGCTCGAAATAAACGCATGTCCTCAATCCGCTCACCGTCCATTCGCTTCGGGCGTTTTGGTCGCTGCCAATCTGGATTTTATGCATGAGCCGAAAATAAAATCCCAATTTGGAAAGTTCAGGGACTCCCCCCGGATCCAATGACAAGCGTGGCAACCCGCTCAAATCAACATTGCCCATGCCCGACAGTATTTCCGAACGCGCGACACGCTGCTCCACGCCGGCTGCCGCGCCTTGTCCCAAAAACCACCCGCACAATAAAACAGTCAGCATTATTTTTTTCATTGCTCCAAAATAGTGCTCCAAAATGCAGTCTTGTTTGATGTGGAAATCAACCGTCCTCCCTGTGACAAATGGATCAGTTTTACCCCCGTTCTCTTCGCCCAGATACGCCACACCCGGTCATATTGGGAAGTGTCCGCCAGAGGCAGGCAAAGCATCATCCCGTGATTTGCCGGCAGACTTTTCTCCGGAGGATATACGGAAGGATAAAAAATAATTGTTTTCTGCAATCCCCTTTCGCCCGATTGAATCCGGTCCGCATGAAATCCAGAAAAGATACAAATATCATGCCGCAAGCCGGCGCGCTGTCCCGAACGATACCACGGCGCATATACAACCAGCGCCTTCGACGCAACGCCAGGGCAGGAAGCCCGTATGGCTTTCCCATAATACGCGCCAAAAATGGCGCCATCGACCCACAAGCCATCCGCCTTGTCCGGCGTTTCACTGGAATCGCGCTTTGAAAGCATCACAACATCGGCCCCAGCCAAGGGCTTTACCTTCCAGCAAGTGTTTTGGGCGGCAGCGTATCCCGAGCCGAGCAAAACCGCGACGGCAAATAACGCCAAACCCGCGCTGTGAATACAGCTCACCAGCGCCACTTTGTTTCGGGCTCCGGCGATAAAAAGCAAAAACATTGATGCGCATGGAAGCACCCACAACGACCACTCATACCAGCAGCAGGTCCAGACATTTCCCACCATCCATGCGACCACGCATGAGCCGGCAGCCACACACCAGCTGCGCTTGCGCATCCTGAATGCGATCAGCACGGCGGCCATGAGGACGGATAATGACAGGAACAAAGCAAAAATCCCGTGATTAACCGCGAGCTCCAGATAGCTGTTTACAAAACCCGTCGGCTTCACGGTTCGCTCGATTGCTTGATACCAGTTCACATACGCCATGCCCCCTTGCTTGAATCCCCATCCTGCAAACGGAGAATCCCAGATCATTGCGAGGCCTCCGCGCCATAGCTCCAGACGATTGGATACTGACATGTCCTGGGCCAGATGCCCGGGCGAAACCCGCCCGGCAAATCCAGTGATCACACAAATGAGAAAAACCAATCCCGCCCGCACAAGCACATTCAGCCCCCTGCGCCAGAAAGGATGCCATCCATCCTGCCTCGCCACTGCGAAAAAACATAACAATGCGCACAGGGCCGCAAGCATTCCTCCCCGGGAGTAGGTTTTGGCGATTACAAACCAGCAGCACAGCTCCAAACCATGGAGTAATACGAGCGTCACAATGCGTGCGTCCCGCCGCTTGGATCGTGTCCATAGAAGCTCCACCCACCAAAGCCACACAAGCACGCACGAGAAAAAACAAGCCATGAAATTGGGGTTCTCCCAATAGACGCTCCAGCGCAAATGACCGTTGTAAAAATACTCGGCGGGCATATAATAAGTCTAGTTAGGCCATATTGAACAAAACACAAGCCGCAGTTTGGGGTTTCCTGAATAAAAAACCGGCAATCCGATTGGACACCGTGCAACATTCCCCCAGAAGACGTCCGGTGTTTTCGGGTATTTCGCACTGATATTCCACATGCTTGCCTGACCGCCTTTTCGTATGCGTTGCTCCTGCGTGTGCCGTTAATCCGGGATATCCGCGCAAAACATTCAAGATAAATTCAAATTATCTCAATTCTTTGATTACAAATGGATTGAGATGGTGAATGTTTATTCATTAAAAAATCCTTTACACGATAACAGGAAATTATCATGGATGCACCAAGCTTGCTTCATCTCTTAAAACTTCGTTGTTATCTCAAAGGCGTGATATAATGACGCAAATCTCAATACGCCCAACACCCAACCGATAAAAACCCTATGAACGCTAAAATCGCGGTCTTTCTGGCTGCCTTTTTGATAAGCTTGAGCCCCATACTTGCCGGAATGCAATGGGAGCACAAGGATCAGACGATTACCCTCGGGGTAAGCCAACCTCACACGAAACTCATGTTCCCCTTCACAAATACAGGCAATGAACCGATTGCCATCCTTTCGGCTGTGCCCTCCTGCGGATGCCTGAAGCTTTCTGCGATAGAGAAGGACTATCAGCCCGGGGAAAGCGGGATGCTGGAGGTCCAGTATGCTCGCACTAATCAACCCGGCCCTGTGAATTATAAGATCACGGTCCATACCACTGATGCGCAGAATCCGACCGTGGAACTCATCGTCAGGGTTGCCAACTCATCCGGCTATGTTATCGCTCCCAGCAGGCTTCACTGGGGCATGGGAGATCAAAGCGGGGCAAAGGAAGTGCTCTTCAAGGATGTAAAAGAACTAGGGCTCATACCTACATCTGCGTTTTCCACGAACGCCAACTTTACGGTTGAAATCAAACCGGTAAGACCCGATGGGAGCTATCCCATTGTTGTAAGGGCGCTTTCGACGGAGAAGGCCACCGGGGGATTTATCTATATCGATGTCACCGCGCAAGACGGCACTGTGGAAAAGGCTAGGATGATTGCCGCCGTGAGGGATCCCAGCTCGTCGAGAATCATGGTCCGATGAAACGGCATAGTGCGCTCTGCGCCACTATTCTCGCATTTAAAATCTTGAATCAAGTTCCATATCCAGAGGAGCAGTGATGCCATATGCCATCGAACGGCTATAAGTGGACTGAACGTCATAGCGCTCGTCTGTCGCATGGAATCATTATGTAAATTAAGTTCTTCCCCAATCACAACATCTGCGAGCAACCAGGTCAAGTCGCCATGATACCTTCAAAATTCCCTAAAAATATTATAATGATCATTGTCGTGGCGCTATTCATCAACCCGGCGCTGCATGCCGGATACATAGAACATTGCGCATCAAATGACTACGAGGAATGTGATGTTATATCATATGGTTATTGGGATATGCATGAAGAGTGCTGGACGGAATACAGAGATATGGAGGACGGAGAAGAGGGCTCCCAAGAAGAATATGAAGTATGCGAGTGGATAGAGGAATGGATAGATGACTTTCAGATAGAATGTCATTATTATTATATCGAAGATTGTTCGGATGAGTGGGAGGATGAGCCCGCATGGGTCAACATCAATCCAGACTCCACGGTGAGCCTTACACTTGGACAATCCCAGACCTATTCTTCCACTGCATGGAAAGGGCTATACCTTTTGGATACCGATAAAAACTGCCTGCTTAGCGCCCACAGTATTGACTGGAAAGCACCCGATGCGAACTGGGTATCCACTTTCACAAGCATGGGAACCCCGGGCTCGACAAGCCTCGGCGCACTTACCGGCGATATGCCAAGAGGGGTTGCCGGCTTGTTTGAAGAAAACGTGCTCTCCATCACGCTAACCCCGAGCGAGCCGGGCTCGTATTCAGTCAGGTTTTATGGAGTCGCTGAAAATGGCCGCGCTATCTATTCTCGGACGCGAACCCTGAATGTGGCCAACGCAAAACCCGCTGCATCAATAAATATTCCGGAAATCATACATGTCGACCAAGATTTACCCATACAACTGACGATAAGCAATACAACCGGGCTTGACCATTATTTATTGTCTTATCAAATTGAAGAAAAGCGAACGACGGATGACGGCACAGTGTATCAAGACTGGACAATCATTGCGAGCCAGGCCGGATTGGCAGGAACGCAAATACACACGTGGAGCGGGACTGCCAGTCCGGTGACCCAAAAGGGAACGGTTAATTATAGGGTTCGAACGGGAAATCAGTGGGTGCCGGAAACTTCTGACAGCGGAGAGATTTATTCGGTGCAGGTGCTCCAGACCGTTGGGGCCAAGGCATTGGGAATTGCGAGCAACTGGGCAACCATAACATGGCTGCCATATGGCAACAACCAAACCTATCGGATTCTTCTCAATGGGGCCGCAGTTGTCTCGACAAAAGCCACCACATACACGCTGACAGGCCTCAGCCCGGCCACGACTTATACTATCACCGTGCAGATATTGGACAGTGCCGGCAATGTTTCCGATCCGGGCATCCCCCTAATGATAACAACCCGGCTCGACAATCCCGTCATCAGCGACATCACCCCTGCCGGTATCACCCTTGCATGGAATGGCTCGACGCATCCCGGCATCACCTACGAAATCGAACGTAGCACGGATGGTATCAATTTCACCAAGATTCAGGACATCACCGGCGCGCTCACCTACACCGATACGCAGGTCGAGTCGGGCGTCACCTATTACTACCGCATTCGCACGAGCGGCAGCGGCGGCACGTCCGGCTACACGTCCACGGTCACAACCACGAGACCGCCGCCTCCGCAGCCGCCAGACCCTGTCGATACCCCGCCGCAGACGGGCTTGCGTCTGTGGCTCAAGGCCGCTGCTGGAATTGAAACTGACAGCGCGGGCCGGGTCCTGCTGTGGCGCGATCAGAGCACATCGCAAGCCCATGCGATACTGGCGCAGGGCGGCATCGGCCCCCAAATCAACACTTCCAGCGACCTGGGCTTCACAACCATTGCATTCAACGGGCAGACAAATGCACTGGAACTGCCGCCTTTCATGGACAACGCGACCGCGGCGATAGCCTATGCCATAGTGAAGTCGGAAAAAACGAACAATCCGCTCTGGTCAATGGGTGACACCCCGGCAGGCACTCTTTATCCGGGCGAATCCGGACGGATCGAGGACGACTTTGCCAGCACGACAGTTCAGGCCATACGAGCCTCAAATCCCCCCTTGTATGAATGGCATGCCTATCAGGTCACATCGTCAAACGGTGTATGGTGGCCTGCAATAGACCAAACATTACTGCCAATAAAAAAGAACATGGCTGTGGAAACATTCACATGGAGTGACACCATCGCGTTCCCGACGCGCTCGGAGATGAGCATAGCCTACTTTGCGGAATCAGGCACGGATTCACCGCTGCCCGCGCTTTTGCCTGAGAAGGGGTATCTTTTCGACGCCACTGTGCAGGCTGCGGATCCATCTCTTGCCAACAATTACTTCGGATTGAATTACATTGGATTGAGGCTGGAGGACGGCTCCTGGCTTGATTACCTGCCCGGCATTAATGAGGCATACGTGAAAAAAACACCGTTCACCAGCGGCACCGCCCGGCTTACGCTGGCGCTCGACGAGGTTGAGACCTTCCTGGGAACCAGTTTGCGGGACAAACAGATATCACGCATCAATCTGGAGCTCGAATCTGTTGCCTTGAATGCCGACGGCAGCTATGCGGGTATTTCGTATTTCTTGGATAATCACGACATAAAAACCAATTTTGCCATTGCCGGCACCGAAACAAAAAGCCAGTTCGGCTTTGCGGCATTGCCTGAAATAGGCAACGGATTCAAAGGCGAGATCGCTGAAATATTGATTTATGACCAGACTGCCCCGGCGGATGAATCGGTAAACAGCTATCTCAGCTCCAAATATGGTGTCTTTGTGGCCTCCTCCCGCCGCGATAGCGACGGGGACGGGATACCCGATGCCTGGGAAATCCGCAACGGGCTGAATCCCCTCGACCCCTCGGACGCCTTGGGTGATGCGGACGGCCATGGCACCACCCACCTCCAGAAATATCTGGACAGCCTCCAGCCAGGCATCCCAAGGGACATGTCATCCCTGATTATTCGGATGGTGGACCGGCAATACTGGCAAATTGAAACGCAGACATGGGCCATCGCCCCGGCTTCAAATCAATGAGCAACCACTGGCATTCATCCTTCATTACGATCATGAAAACCCCCGCAAAAGTTCTCCTCTGCGCAGCGATTCTGGCCCTTGTCGTGGTTCTGTTTCTTCAAAAACGCGCTGGCAGCCGGCATTCCGAACAAAAAGAGAATGTCGCATCCGTTGCAGCCTCACCGCAAGCAATGCCTCCCGTTGTCCCGGCTCCGGACCCCTCCGGCGGACAGCCAGCCGAGTCTGGCGCAACGGCTTCGGTTGCCTCGGCGCCACTGAATGAGCCCGACGCCACACGCCGGATGTATGCGGCGCACGCGCCATTGCGCGTGCCGGAAGTTGCCGATCCCGATTCCGAAACCAACCGGCAGATTTTGCAAACGATGGTGCAAAAGGCTTTGCAGCATAAAGCCTCGGATCCCGTTAGAAACAACCCTGCCACGCCCCAACAATAACCCAAACCTTGATGATTTTCTCATGAGAGCCACGCACGTCCCCACTTTCCTGAAAAAGATAGTGCTTGCTGCCGTCCTGTTCGCCGCATGGTGCGCCGTCTGTCAGGCCAATACCCTTGTGGGCACCTTGCCCGGCGAGTTTTCGGTCGATAACAAAGGCTCGGCCAATTATACTATTCCCCTGCAAATCCCTCCGGGCCGCTCGGGCATGCAGCCGCGGCTCGCCCTGCATTACAACAGCAACGCCGGCAACGGGCCGCTCGGCATCGGCTTTTCCCTTTCGACCGGCTTTCCCCAGTCCATCACACGCGGACGCAGCATCCTCGCGCGCGACGGCGTGGTGCGCGGCGTCAAATTCGATTCGCAGGACAAACTCTATCTCGACGGCAAGCTGCTGATCTGCACCGGTGGCACTTATGGCATGCCCAACAGCGTTTACAGGACCGAGGTCGATTCATTTGCCACCATCACCGCCTATGGCACCGGGGACAATATCGAGGGATTCCGCATGATCCCCAAGGACGGCACGACGCTCTGCTTCGGCAAAAATACGGGCATTGATAGCGGAGACGACGGCTATCACATGCTCGGCGGCGAAACCACCGGCAGGGCCTATGCATGGGCGCTCAAGTGGGTCGAGGATACGGTCGGCAATTATATTGAGTTCCGCTATGATGAAACGGGAGCGGATGGATTCACGCTGGGCGAGGGGGAGCACGTGCTTACGTCGATGCGCTACACGGGCAACCGCAGCGAGCCGGCTGCCTCTCCGCAATTCATGGTTTCCCTGCGATATAACGAGCCCTCAAACCTTTCCGGCATTTCGTCTTCCAATCCGCGCCCCGATGGCGGTCTTGCCTATCGTTACGGACGCAAAACCGTAATGAACAGCCGCCTGGATCGCATCATCGTGCACGAATCCTCCAAGCAACCCGATTCTTCCCCTATTCGGGTTTATTCGTTAAAATACAAGACGAGCGCGGCCCATGCGCCGCTCAAACTTGAGTCCGTCGGCCTTGCTGACTATTCGGCGGGCACCACCGCCATGCGCAGCACGGAATTGACCTGGGGCGCTCCGCCGGGGCAACTGGGCGAGGTAAAAAGCCTGGACTCGTGGCTATCTACACTGCCGAAATTCATTGGAGATTTTAACGGCGACGGCCGAAAGGATGTGCTTGGGCGAAAGGCGACAAACGCCCCCGTGGACGGCAGCATCTTCGGCGTCATTACCAATACCCATTTGATTTCCGGAAACGAAGGCAAAACCTTTGCCGAGACGCCCATCGCAATGCCCGATGAATTCGTGAGCATGAACAATGATTACTTGAATTTGAATACTCATGTGCGGTCCTGGATTTACTCCAGCGGCGACATCAACGGCGACGGGAAAACAGACTTGATATTCAAGGTGCATGACGGAAGAACGAACCCGAATCCGAACAAAGGCGGATGGTATGTGTCGCTTGCAACCGGCAGTGGATTTGCCCCGGCCGAACGTGTCATAAATGATGGCGTCCTCAATGTGAGCGTTGTAAACGGCCCGGAAATAATCACCGATATCGACGGTGACGGACTTGATGATCTGATTTATAGCAAGGAAAAGGTCATGATTTTCCCCAGTTTTCCTGATTATGGTGGTGGTGATGGGGGCCGGGATGAGGATGAGTCAGCCACCGCCCTCATGCATTTTCTGGGCATAACATTCGAGCATGTCATGATTCCAGGGGGCGCATTCCATGTAAAAAGCCCGGTGGTCTCAAGCGGATCCCTAGGTTACAAGCCGGAATATTCAATCCCAACACCGACCAAGCTCAGGAACTCCACCGCATATGTGCCGATGGACCTTAACGGGGACGGGCTTACGGATTTTCTCGCAACCGAGATGGCCTTTGATCGTATTGCCGATTCAGGCGACGCACTTGGCCCCTATTATGCGAAATCATGCAAATTGTGGTCGGTCATCAACACTGGGAGCAAAACCTTGGAGGCAAGGCCTATAGGAGGCGGAGAAACATACTTGAATCGATATGGAGTCGCCCTGAAACTTTGGAATTGGAGAGAGCGCTATTACCAGACCGACCCCGACCCATCCTCGCCCCCGGGGGCAAGCACCTATATGATTGGAGACGTCAATGGAGACGGCTTGGATGATATCGTTTTCTTCCGTTTGAGGGTAAAAATGGACAGGCTCGTTGACGAGCCGGAGCCGATCAATGGCTGGACTGTCTATCTTTCCAAGGGCGACGGGACTTTCGATGAGGAGTCTTTTTCCGCCCCGCCCCTGACGGTCACAGTGGGAAGCGGGACAGTCGTGCCAACCTACAACCAGCGTCCTGGCTATACAGACGGAAGATTCGAAGGATTTGATATCAGGGCAACGCTTTTGATTGATTATAACGGCGATGGGAAAAAGGACCTTGTCTGGTATACGGAGCAAGGCGGCTGGCGCTGCCTTCTTGCAACCCGTTCGGGATTCGATGCGAACAACCCCATTGCCATCCAATCCCCGGAAGCGGCATCTTTTGATTATAATAAAACCAACATTTATATTTTCGGCTCCTTCTTTGGCTATCTGGCCCAAGCTACCGACCTGGACGGGGACGGACGCGATGACATACTGCTTCTGCAATCCACCAGCCCAAGCTCGTATCCACTCACCAAGAGTGTCAGCTGTATTTTTGCGCCAAGCTCGGATGCAAATCGTCTTGTTGCCGTGAAGGACGGGCTCGGGGTGCAAACCCACATCCAATACACCCCGGTCACCCGCGACCGGGTTTACACGCCGGGAGCCCCCGTGTCCTATCCCATTCGCGAGGATCGCCGTCCGCAGCATGTCGTCTCCGATGTTTACAAGGACTCGGGCAGCGACAATTCCGCCGACCGGGCACACTTCAGCTACCAATACTCCGGCAACCGTCTCGATCTCTCGGGCCGCGGGCCGCTCGGCTTCCACAGTTTTGTGACGCTCGATCACCAGACTAATCTCTTCAAATACCAATTCCTCACGCAATCCTTCCCGATGACCGGCCTGACGATGCGCGAGCAGACTTACCGCTTCTGGGAAGACGGTTCGAATGTCAGGTTCCGCCTCATCTCCTCGCATGACAACACCGTGGTCTTCGATGAAGTCGCCAACCCGGCCGGTGGCGCGCCTTGGGGCACGGTTTATCCCTTCATATCCAGTGCTGTCGAGTCGCGCTGGGAGGACGCTAACACCGCCCACTACACCTTCGCCTCCGTTGCTGCATCGTCGCAACCGGAAACCATTTTCACGCAGATAAAGCCCGGCGGCGCGCACATCACCATCACCGCCGAGTCACGCTTCGACAATCAAAGCAGTGTTCAAACCACGGTGCCCGGCTCCTACAAACCTGGCGATTTCGACTCCAACAGCCGTTCGAATGTCGTCACCGGGTATCCCGACTATTCCACATTCCACAATCTTCCTTTCCCAAGAAAGATCACCTATGGCAATCTCGTCGAATTGAAGACCGATTTCGGCGATGGCTTTACGGAAAAAGTCACTACCACTTACAAAAGTCCGGCTGGCGCGCTTACCGGGTTGATAGATACCGTCGCCACCACCGTCACCTCCAGCTATGGCACGGAAACCGCCCCTGTAAAATCCTACACCTACTGGAGCGGTTCCACGCCCACGCCGCTTGTCAAGACCGAGACGACCACCGCCTCCGATTCAGCCCTCGGTACCACGATCACCTACTCTCGCGATTCGCTCGGCCGCGTCACCGTTACCACCCTTTCCGGCTACGACAATACCAGCGATCCACGGCACATCGGCAGCTATGCCACCTCGAAGGCCGCCGCCTTCGATTCCCGTTTCGATCTGCCCACCATCGCCCAAAACGCCTACGACCACAGCACGACCACCACCTATCATTCCACCTTCGGCCTCCCCACCAGCATCACCGACGTCAACGGCGCGCAAACCACCACCACCTACGACGCCCTCGGCCGCGTCGTCCGAACCCGCAACGAGCTGCTCGGCCTGCAAACCGACACCACCTACGCATGGACCGAGTCCAGCGCCTCCGACTGGCAGCAGACCCAGACCGTCACGCCACCCGCCGGCCTCGCCGGCGCGCTCACGCTCTCCTCGGTCTTTGCCATCCGCACCGCGGCCACCGCCCAGCCCGCCGTCACCACCTATCACGACCGGCTCGGACGCCCCATCCGCGTCATCAAGGAAGGCTTTAACGGCCAGCATGTCATTACCGACACCATCTACAACAACCTCGGGCAAACCGTCGCCACCTCCCTGCCTTATCCTTCTGGCGGCGCGCCCTTGTGGACAAAAACCACCTACGATCCCTTGGGCCGCGTCGCCACCATCACCGCGCCCAATGGCACCGTCACCACCAATATCTACGCCGGGCGCGCCACCGCCGTCACCGTGGACGCCCCCGACCGCGAGCCCCAGACCAATGTCACCCTCGTTGACCCCAAGGGCCGCACCGTCAAGGTCTGGAACGCCGACAATGTCCCCGACCTCGCTTCCCTCAATCCGATCACCGGCAGCGCGCTCACCGCCTCCATCGAATACAAACTCGATGGCTTTGGCCGCATGCGTCAAACCATCCTCAAGGGCCAGGCCTTGCCGATCGAGACCGACTACGACGCCCTCGGACGCCAGACCAGCCTCGAGGACCCCGACAAGGGCAAATGGACCTATCTCAACAATGCCCTCGGCCAGGTCGTCCAGCAAATCGACGCCAAGGGCAACACGACCCTCTCCACCTTCGACCGCCTCGCTCGCCCCCTCACTCGCAGCACCGCCGAGCCTGCCAAGGGCGCCTTTGAAACCGCCCTCTGGTATTATTTTGACGAGTCCGCCGACCCCGCCCGCCACCTCGTCGCCAAGGGCTCCAAAGGCTGGATCGGCTCCCCCCAGCGCGAGGAATACACCACCACCGGCGCGCCCGGCTACGCCGCCACCATGCCTTCGACCACGACCACTTGGTATTACGACGCCAAGGGCCGCGTGGAAACGACCCTGCGCGGCATTGACGGTAAATGGTTTTACACCAACACCGCCTACGACCACTACAGCCGCGTCTCCCAGCTCACCCATCACTGGCGCCACGCCAACAACGAATCCGGCCTTCGCGACCCCTATCTGTGGGACAGTTTTGGCTACTCCTACACCTACGACGCCGGCAGCTATCTGTTAAAACTCACCGACACCACGCCGCAGGCCCGCGTCTGGTGGGAGGCCGATTCCTCCTCCGGCTACGATCACCTTGACCGTCCCGTGCTCGTGCGCAAGGGCGACGCGCATTGGACCCGGCGCGACTACCGCACCGAGGACGGCGTCCTCACCTCGATAAAAACCGGCCCGAACCCCGGCGACACCGCGATCCAGAACCTCAGCTATGATTTTGATCGCCTTGGAAACCTCACGTCCCGCAGCGATGGCCGGCATTCGGAAACCTTCGACTACGACATCCTCAACCGCCTCACCACCCGCAACGGCAGCGCCATCGCCACCTATGCCGCCAACGGCAATATAACCTCCAAAGTCGATGTTCTGGGCAATGGCAGTGGCGATTACACCTATGGACCCGCCAAGCAGCCCCATGCCGTGTTATCCGCGTGGGGTTACAGCATGACCTACGATGCCAATGGTAACTTGGCCACCCGCACCGGCCATGGCGACACGTGGACAATGCAGTGGACTGGCTTCGACAAACCCCGCTGGCTCGCCAGGAGCAGCAGCGCAACCACGATCGGAAGCGAGTTCTTATACAATGCCAACCGCTCCCGCATCATGCATCTGGAGTTTGACCAGATGGCGGCTGGCGCGCCCTCGCACTACACCAGGAAGAAAATCTACGCCGCCGGCCCCGACGTGGAGATCGACTACAAAAACGCCGCCGCGACCGGTCTGCCCGACTGGAAACGCGACACCGTGCGCGTGTATGTCAACGCCCCCGACGGCATGGTCGGCACCGCTGAATTCACTTCAACTTCATCTCCCGACTTAAACCCACCAACGCTTGCCAAGGCGTTGGTGTATCACACCGACCACCTCGGCAGCATTGAGAGCATCACCGCATGGGGCGACACCACCGCCAGCCTCGCGTCGGATGACACCGGCAAACCCAGCCTTTACAGCTACGACCCCTGGGGCGAGCGCCGCAACCCGCTCACTTGGGTCGGCAAACCCGTGACGACCGACGCCGGCGGCCCCGACGGGACCGCCTCCCGCGGCTTCACAGGCCACGAGATGATGGACCGCCTCGGCCTTGTCCACATGAACGGTCGTATCTATGACCCGCTCATCGGTAGGATGTTGTCGGCGGACCCAATCGTGCAGTTTTCTGGGAATTTACAGAGTTATAACCGATATAGCTATGTCTATAATAGTCCGTTATCGAATACAGATCCTAGTGGTCATATCATCGTGGCAGCGGTACCGCTCGCGGGCATTCTGCTTGCGGGCGGTGGCGTCACTATATTGGTGGCGGGTGGTTACGCTATTTCGACTCCACAGGGCAAAGAAGCGTCTATAGCTACCACACGAGCTGGTGGTGAGGTTTTGAGTAAAATTGGAGATGGAGCAAAAGGTGTTGCTGTTCTAGGATTGGGTGCAGTCGCACAGATCACATCTGCACCGATAGTGTTTGATGATCCTTATGTGACATACCATGCGCGTATGGCCGAGGTTTCTCAGAAATCAACAGATCAGACATCAACAACAACTGCAAATGGAGATGCGGCATCCAACCAAACGAAACAAAGCGCAGATCAAGCTGGTGGCAGTTCTCCTGCAGCTGATGGGGTTGCGGATGCAGCACCAAAAACTCCTAATGCTAGCCAAACTGGCGCTGTTGACAGTCAAGCGCCAGCAACAGACACTTCTACTCAAGCAGCACCAAACGCAAATACACTAAATAATACAGGATCTGATGCAACTGCAGATTCAGGTGATGAAGCAGAACATAAGCCGACTCCCCGCGAGCAATCACGTGAAAATCTAGACCCTAAAATGGGGGGAGAAGATAATGATCCTGACAAAGGAAAAAAGAAACCACCCAAGGATTCAAAAGAACATGATCGTCAAAAGCAAGACCGTCACGATCAAAAACGTTTAGATGGACGTCGCGGAGCAGACAACGTAGATGAATTTGAAGAATGGTAATTTTATGAACTGGGACGAAATAAAACAAAGTATTGACACACTTGACATGGCTGCTCTTAGAAAATTTTTATTTTCAGAAGAAATGATTCAAAGCGGATTTGCCTTGTTGTTAAAATCCGCCAACTATTTAAGACTTAAGAAAAAAATAGCGGAATCACTCAATGTGTTAGATATGGCTTTGGAAAAATGTGATTCGGCTGAAAAATTAATTAAGATATTATATCTGAGAGGGGATGTCTATTTGGATGATAAGCGTTACGATGAGTCTATTACCTGTTATTCCTTGATTATTGATCTGAAACCTCATGATATAGCTTACAATAATAGGGGTGTTTCCTATTGGGAGTTGGGTAAATATCAACAGGCTTTAGCTGATTATGAATCGGCAATAAAAATTAATCCAAAAAGCAAAATTGCTTTGTATGGTGCAGGTGAAATCCATTTGCGTTCAAATGATGTTTCTAAAGCTATTGAGTGTTTTAATAGAGCGATCGAAATTGATGCCGCATATCAGAATGCGAAAGAAGGACTAGAAAGGGCATTGCAAAGGGCCCGCAAAAGGGGTCAATCTGAGGCTTCCCCGAATTGACGGACAGGGTGGAAGGGGTAAAAACAGAAGGAAACGCGAATGAAAACGCAGATAAGCAAACCCGTCAGAGAAAAGAGAAAGTTCACCAAAGAGTATAAG
>JARKRC010000015.1 GCA_029974595.1 Ereboglobus sp.
CCGCATCGCAGGCGGACGCTCCCGCCCCCGCCGCGTCCTCTACATGGCCGCCATCAGCGCCGCTCGTTGCAACCCAGTCCTCAAACTGTTTTACCAGCGCCTGCGCGCCCGCGGCAAACTCCCCAAAGTCGCCCTTTGCGCGGTCATGCGCAAACTCGCAGAACTGCTCAACCTCGCCTTAAAATATCCTGATTTTGTGCTTGTTCGCTGACACCGTTGCTTCGTGCCTTTGTGGTGAATCTTGTTTTCTCAGACACTTGGGCGCCAGTCGATGAGTTCCATTTGGAGGAGGCGGCGGTCGTTGAAATGGTTCCAGGCTATCTTGACGGCGATGTCGATGGGTTCGCCGACGGGGGGAAGGCGGTCGGCCATTTTCCAAGCGACGCCGAAGAGGCGGCGGCCAAGGCCGTCGTCGAAATGGAAGCGGAAATGCTGCTGCTTAAAGACGTCGGGGCGGTGCTCCAAGACGATGCCGCGGATGCCGAAGACGGGTTCGGGGTTGCCTTGGCCGAAGGGGTGGAGCGCGCAGATTTCCTCCATCAGGGTTTCGCGGACTTGCTCGGGCTGGAGCCAGACGGCGAGGTCGAGCGTGGGCTCGGCGAGTTCGGAGCCGGAGTGCTCGACGACGGCTTTTTCAAACTGGTCGCGGAAGGTGTCGATGTTTTGTTGTGCGAGCGAGACACCAACGGCCATCGGATGGCCGCCCCAGCTGTTGAGGTGTTCGGCGCAGGTACCGAGGACTTCGACGAGGTTGACGCCGTCAACGCTGCGTCCGGAGCCTTTGGCTTGCTCGATTTCGTGGCCGAGAACGATGGCGGGGCGGTGGTATTTGCGGGAGATGCGTCCGGCAACGATGCCGACGACGCCGGGGTGCCAGGCTTCGGAATAGAGGACGAGGCCGGGGCGGTCGGCGTAAAGGGTTTCGACCATGCGCTCGGCTTCCTCGGTCATCTGGCGCTCGATATCCTGGCGTTCGCGGTTGAAGGCGTCGAGTTCCTGCGCGGTTTTGGTGCAGAATTCGACGTCGTCGGAGAGCATGAGTTCGACGGAGATGGCGGCGTCGGCGAGGCGTCCGCTGGCGTTGATGCGCGGGCCGAGCCGGAACGAGACGTCGACGGGCATGATCTCGTTTTCGGGTTTCACCCCGGCCACTTGCATGAGGGCGGTGACGCCGGGGCGCCTGGTTTTCTGGAGAATGCGCAGGCCGTTGCGGGCGAGGATGCGGTTTTCGCCGTGAAGCGGGACGAGGTCGGCGACGGTGCCGAGGGCGACGAGATCGAGGGAGTCGCGGAGTTTTATGTTGAAGGCGGTTTCGTTGTTCTCGGCGCGGAGTTGCTTGAGGAGGCCGTGCGCGAGTTTGAAAACGAGGCCGACAGTGCAGAGGTTGCGCCAGGGGGCGTCGCCTTCGTCCTCGGAGACGTGGGGATTGACGAGGATGCCTTGCGCGAGGGTTTTCTCGCGGGAGCGGTGGTGATCGACGACGAGGACGTCGATGCCCTGCGAGATGAGGTAGGCGACTTCCTCGTGGGAATTGGTGCCGCAGTCGAGGGCGATGAAGAGCTGGGGTTTGCCGAGTTCGAGGGCGCGATCGATGGCGGAGCGGGAGAGGCCGTAGCCGTCTTCCATGCGGCGGGGGACGATGAAGCGGGGGAAGAGTCCGAAGGCGCGCAGGATGTTGACGAGGAGGGCGGTCGAGGTGACGCCGTCAACGTCGTAGTCGCCGAGGACGACGATTTCTTCCTTGTTGGCAATGGCGGCGCGGAGGCGCGCGGCGGCTTGCTCAAGGTTGCGGAGGCGGAAGGGATCGTTGAGTTCGCTGAGGGTGGGTTGCAGGAACTTCGAGGCTTCGTCCGGTGTGTGCAAGCCGGTGCGCATGAGCAGCTCGGCGAGCACGGGGCTCACGCCTGCGGCGTGGGCGAGTTTCTCAACCTCGTCGGTTGGAAAGGGCGTGTATATCCAGCGCATTTCTCGAATTTCGGAATGCGGAATTCGGAATGCGGAATGAAATGTGCGCGCACGGGGCGCGTGTCGTCACGTGATCCAGTGTTTGCGCGCTGGGTGTGTTTTATTCATTCCGCAATCCGCATTCGGCAATCCGCATTTGGCTTATTCGCTGGCCTTGCTGGCGCCGGTCCACTCGTAGGTGGGCTTCACGTCCTGGTGTTTTTCGACGCGTTTGCGGTCGCCTTTGTGATACCAGTAGAAGACTTGCGAGGAGATAAAGATGGCGGAGAAGGTGGAGGTGATGATGCCGATGAGGAAGGTGAAGGCGATTTCCTTCAACACGCCGCTGCCGAAGGCGAAGAGCGCGGCGGCGGCAAGGAGGGTGCTCGTCGAAGTCATGATCGTGCGGGCAAAGACTTTGTTGATCGCGGTGTTGACGATCTCCTTAAGCGAGCCGGTGAGGTTGGTGCGGAGTTCCTCGCGGATGCGGTCGAAGACAACGACGGTTTCGTTGATCGAATAACCTGCGATGGCGAGGATGCCGGCGACCATGGGCGCGGTGAACTGGAAGCCGAGGATTCCGTGGCCGATGATCACAAACACGCCGATGGTCATCAGGATGTCGTGCAGCGAGGAAATCATGGCGCCGACGCCGAAGCCGAATTCGAAGCGGAAGGCGATGTAGAGGAGCGTCACGAGCATTGCGATGGCGACGGCGTAAATGGCGTTCCAGAGGATTTCATTGCCGATGGAGGGGCCGACCGAGCTGACGCCGAGGCTTTGGAACTTCGCCTCGGGGAACTTCGCCTGGAGGGCGGAGACGAGTGCGGGGGCCTTGCCGTAAACGCTGTCGATGCGGAGGATTTCGTTGTCGGAGCCGATGTCCTTGACGTAGGCGGGCATGATTTCACCGATGCCGGCGCTGGCAGAGGCCGAGCGGATGGCGCCGGTGTCGATTTTCTTGTCGAACTTGAGCGAGACGGAATCGCCGCCTGCGAAGTCGATGCCGTAAATGGCGTTGCCCGTGTAAATGATGCCGGCGATGCCGATGACAACGATGATCCACGAGGCGATGAGCGCCTTCCATCCCCACTTCACGAAGTCCCAGTGCGGGGCGTGGCGGAGAAGGTGGCGCATGGTGATTTTCTTGAGGATGCCGCCGTCAACGAGGAATTCGAGGAGCATGTGTCCGGTGATGAGGACGGAGAAGAGCGTCGAGCACACGCCGATGGCGAGAGTGACGCCGAAGCCTTTGATGGGGCCGGTGCCGAGGCCGATCATGACGGCGCAGATGAGCAGTTGCACGAAGTGCGCGTCGAGGATCGTCCAGAGGGCTTTCACGAAGCCGGTCTGGTTGGCGGTGCTGAGCGATTTGCCGGCGTGCAGCTCTTCGCGCATGCGCTCGAAGATGAGGATGTTCGCGTCAACGGCCATGCCGATCGTGAGCACGATGCCGGCGAGGCCGGGGAGGGTGAGGGTGGCGTTGAAGTTGGCCATGACGCCGAAGATGATGACGACGTTGATGGCGAGCATGATCACGGCGAGGAAGCCGCCGCTGGAATAGAACAGAATCATGAACGCGGCGACGAGCGCGGAGCCGATGACGGAGGCGATGAGGCCGGAGGAAACGGCGTCCTCGGCGAGGGAGGGCCCGATTTCGTATTGCTCCTTGACGTGCATCGGGACGTCGAGGGGGTTGTTGAGGACGGCGGAAAGGTTTTGTGCTTCCATGGCGGTGAAGCGGCCGTTGATGACCGCGCCGCCGCCGTCGATTTCCTTTTCGACGCCGGGATAGGACTGGAGTTTGCCGTCGAGGACGATGGCGAGCTGGGCGCGGGCCTGCGGGCCTTGCTGGGCCTGGAGTTGCGCGGTGTAGCCGGCGACTTCGCGGGTGATCTGGGCAAACTTCACGCGACCTTCGTCGGTGAAGTCCATGTTGATTTGCGGATTGTTATACTGGTCGAGGGTGGCGTAGGCGCGCTTGATGATTTTGCCGTCGGCCATGGGGCGGCGTTGCACGAAGAGTTCCTCGGTGTGGCCGGAGTCGGTCTCGGCGGAGGTCAGTTTCTCGTAGCCCGGGGGAATCTCCTCGCCGGGCTGGCCTGTGGGACGGGCAAAGGGATACACGAGGCGGAACTCGAGCATGGCGGGTTTTTGGAGGGAATCGACAACGCCGGGGTCGTCCTTGGTGTTGACGCCGGGGAGCTGGACTTCGAGGCGGTTGTTGCCGACGGCGCGGATGATGGGCTCGGTGACGCCGAAGGCGTTGATGCGGCTTTCGATGATCTCCTGCGCTTTTTTCAATTTTTCGGAGCGGGCGTAGGAGTCGAGGTCGGCGGTGGCGACGGGATCGAGTTCGAGGGTGAATGCGACGCCGCCCTTGAGGTCGAGGCCGAGCTGGAGCTTGGATTTCGATTCCTTGAGGAGGTGTTTGAGGAGGATGTCGTTTTTGGTGTCGCTGTTCTTGGACTGGCCGACGTTGATACCGGGGAAGTATTGGGCCTGGAGGTCGATCTTGCGCTCCTTGGCGATGTCCTTGATGGCGAGGTAGGCGGTGCGGGCCTGACCGGAGTTTTTACGGGTGACGGCTTCGTTCACGAGGGCGTTGAACTCGGCTTGCTTGGCATGGGCTTCGACTTTTACGAAGTCTATGAAATCCCGGTCCTTGAGCGGGACCAGTGATGTTGTGCAAAAGATCACCACAGCGAGGCTGATGATGATCTTCCAGAGGTTGCGTTTAATCATATGTGTTTATTATTGGTTGAAAGTGGCGTGCCGCGCGGGGCGGGGAGTGTTTGGGGAGCAGCGGGGAGCTTGGGATGAATTTCAGAATTGGCGCAATGTCGTTGGAGCGGGGAATGTCAAATGGCAGCGGGCCCGTGGCCTCGTCGGTTGTATGTTTCAGGTGGCGCGACACCTTGGCTGCGTTCCGGAACCGTGTCTTTGGGGGGGCCATGACAAACGGTGCCGGAATCGCGCGGGGAACGCCGGGGCAGGGGTGCGGTTACTTTTTGTCCGAATCGTCGGAGTTCTTCTTTTTAATGACGGTCTGCACGAAGCTTTTCGCGACTTCGATTTTCACGCCCTCGGCGATGCGAACCACGAAGCGGTCGTCCTTCTTGTTCGTGATTTCACCGAAGATGCCGCTGGCGAGGAGCACCTGGTCGCCGGAATCGAGCGCGGAGAGGAGCTTTTGGTGCTCCTTTTGTTTTTTGCGCTGCGGGGCGATGAGGAGGAAATAGAAGGCGACCATCATCAGGATGAAGGGCAGCATGGACATCAATCCGCCGCCGAAAAGGCCGCCGGGCTGCTGGCCGCCGGGAGCGCCGGCAGGCGCGCCTTCGGGGGCGGCTTGCGCAATGAGGTTGATGGCAAAGTTGGAGAGAGTGGCGATGGTCGTCATTTGAGTGTTGAGTGTTTTGCGAAAAGAAAACACGAAGTAAACCAATCCTGCCAATTAAATAGCAAGCAACAAACCTAGCCCGTTTTCTTTCAATTTCCCTTACACCTATCTTGAAAAAACAATCCGCTTCCACTTGGTCTGCTGAAAAATCAGAGGATCTCTATGGTTTCAAACGCTGGGGCTCCGGCCATTTTGGCGTTGATGAGGAGGGGTTTGCCGACGTGCAACCCATCCCCGAAGGTCCGGCGATCCGCATCATGGATGTCGTCGATGAGGCCGCGAGCATGGGCATCAAGGCGCCGATGGTGATCCGCTTCCAGGATTTGCTGCGCCACCGCGTGCAAAGTCTCAACCAGGCTTTCCTCCGCGCGATCAAGGACGAGGGCTACAAGGGCGATTATCGCGGCGTGTTTCCGATCAAGGTCAACCAGCTCCGCGAAGTCGTCGAGGAAATCATGTCCGCGGGCAAGGACTACAACCACGGCCTCGAAGCCGGCTCGAAGCCCGAGCTCATGATCGCGCTCGCGATGCACGACAACAACCAGCGCCTGATCATCTGCAATGGTTACAAGGACAACGACTACATCCGCCTCGCGCTCCTCGGGCGAAAAATCGGCAAGCGCATCATCATCGTCGTCGAGCAACTGATCGAGGTGGACGACATCATCCGCATCTCACAGGAGCTCGACGTGAAGCCGCTGATCGGTTTCCGCGTGAAACTCCAGACCCGGGGCGAAGGCAAGTGGTCGTCGTCCTCGGGCGACAATGCGAAGTTCGGCCTCAACACGGCGGAAATTCTTTTCGCCATCGAAAAACTCAAGGCCGCCAAGCTGAAACAATCGCTGCGGCTCGTGCACTTCCACATCGGCTCGCAGGTGCCGAACATCCTCACGATCAAAAACGCCGTCATTGAGGCTACGCGTTTCTACTGCCAGCTCTCCAGGATGGGTTTTCCGATGGGCTACCTCGACATCGGCGGCGGACTCGGCGTCGACTACGACGGCTCGCGCACGAACTTCGAGTCGTCGATGAATTACACGATGGACGAATACGCGCGCGACGTCGTCGCCAACGTCCGCGAAATCTGCCGCGCGTCGAACGTCGCCGACCCCGACATCATCAGCGAAAGCGGCCGCGCCACCGTCGCCCCGCACTCGATGCTCGTCGTCGAGGTCTTTGAGCGCATCAACAAAAAGGAAACGCTCGGCCAGCAGCACCTGCCCGCGCAAAAACACGACATTGTCCACGCGCTCGAGGCGCAGTTAAAAAACAAGTCGAGACTCGGACGCCTCGAACGCTTTCACGACGCGCTGCAGAAAAAAGAGGAGGCGTTCTCGCTCTTCAACCTCGGTTATCTCGACATCGAAAACCGCGCCGCCGCCGAGTCGCTCTTCTGGCAGATCTGCGAAAAAATCGACCGCGAAGGCAACGAGACCGGCTACCAGCCGGAGGAATTGCGCGACCTGAAAAAACTCCTCGCCGACCAGTATGTCTGCAACTTTTCCGTCTTCCAGTCGCTCCTCGACCACTGGGCGCTCAAGCAGCTTTTCCCCGTGGTGCCGCTCCACCGCCTCAAGGAAAAACCCACTGTCAACGCGATCCTCGTGGACATCACCTGCGACTCCGACGGCAAGATAAGCAGCTTCATCGATCTGCAGGACACGAAGGACTACCTCACCCTGCATCCGCTCAACGGCAAACCCTATTACCTCGGCGTGTTTTTGACCGGCGCGTACCAGGACATCATGGGCGATCTGCATAATCTTTTCGGCCGCGTGAACGAGGTGCACATCTTTCTGGAGCCCGACGAACCGAACGGCTTTTACATCGAGGAGGCGATCAACGGCAACCGCATCGCCGAGGTGATCGAGGGCGTGCAATACCAATGGGAGGAGCTCTGCCGTCGCATGAAGGCGCAGATCGATACCGCGACGCGCAAGGACCTGGTCAAGCCGCGTGAAGGCGTGCGCCTGCTGGAGTTTTTCGAAAACCAGATGCAGGCAAAAACGTATCTGAACATCGAGCGCGCCGGCGCGAGGAAGAAGGCGAAAAAGTAGGCGCGCCGAAGCGCGAAGCGACCAAACCCGCCGCGTAACTGATCGAACCACGCGTGCGACAAGGAGGGGCGGCGTCCCCGCCGCCCGACGCGCACAACGTGCGCGCCCTTCCGAACGAAAGTAGAAAACAAACAAGCGACGTTCCCCGTCGCTTGCCTGCTTCCTTTGCTCGCCTTGCTTCGCTTTCCCTGTTCGCCTCGCGTGTTTGTTTTCCGTTTCGTTTTTTGGCGAGGCTTCGCCTCGTCCGGCGGCGGGACGCCGCCGCTCCTTATCGCACGCGTCAGTTTGCGCGCGTTATCCCGCACGCGTCATGCCATCATGCCGCGCGTATCATTCGCGCGGCATGAACTTCACTCACACTCACGCGCTCACTCCGCCGCCGGCATCACCGTCTGGATGTGCAGATCCTTGAGCTGTTTTGCCGTCACGGGCGTCGGGCTCTGGGTCATGAGGCACTGGCCTTTTTGCGTCTTCGGGAAGGCGATCACGTCGCGAATGCTCGTCGTGCCGCAGAGCAGCGCGCACAGGCGGTCGAGGCCGAAGGCGATGCCGCCGTGCGGGGGCGCGCCATACGTGAAGGCTTTCAGCATGTAGCCGAAGCGGCTCTCGACGACATCCTGAGGAATCTTGAGCACGTCCTCGAAAACTTTTTTCTGCAATGACGGCTGGTGAATGCGGATCGAGCCGCCGCCAAGCTCCATGCCATTGAGCACGAGATCGTAGTGCTGGCCGCGGACGCGCTTCGGATCTGTATCCAAATATTGGATATCCTCCGGCACCGGCGCGGTGAAGGGATGGTGCGTGGCGACATAGCGCTTCTGCTCCTCGTCGTAACTCATCAGCGGAAAATCGACGACCCAGAGGAACTTCCAGTCGTCGTGGCGGATTGCGAGCTTGCCGCGTTTCACGAGCAACTGCGCGGCGTCGAGGCGGATGCGCCCGAGGATCGCGCAGGCGCGCTCCCACTCGGCGGCGGCGAAGAAAACGATGTCGCCGTCGGCGATGTCGAGGCGTTTGGTCAGCTCGGCTTTTTCCGCGTCGGTGAAGAATTTCACGATGGGCGATTTCCACTCGCCGCCCTCGACCTTGATGAACGCGAGCCCCTTCGCGCCGAGCGATTTTGCGGCGTCCTCCATTGCCTTGAGCTCGCCCTGCGTGATGTCGGCAAGGCCTTTCGCGTTGAGCGCCTTCACGCAGCCGCCGGCGGCAATGGTGGATTGGAAAACCTTGAAGGAGGAGTTGCGGAAAGTCTCGGAAAAGTCGACGAGTTCGAGCGCGAAACGCAGGTCGGGCTTGTCCACGCCGAAGCGGTTCATGGCCTCGACAAAAGGCATGCGCAGGAAGGGCTCCTGCACGTCGCAATCGAGCACGTCCTTCCAGACTTTTTTCAACATGCCCTCGAAAATGCGATACACGTCTTCGCGGTCGATGAACGACGCCTCGACGTCAACTTGTGTGAACTCCATCTGGCGGTCGGCGCGCAAATCCTCGTCGCGGAAGCAGCGGGCGATTTGGAAATAGCGCTCCACGCCCGCGACCATGAGGATCTGTTTGAATTGCTGCGGCGATTGCGAAAGCGCGTAGAACTGCCCCGGATGGATGCGCGAGGGCACGAGATATTCGCGCGCGCCCTCGGGCGTGCTTTTGAAAAGGGCGGGTGTCTCGACCTCGATGAATTCCTGCGAGTCGAAATAATCGCGGATCGCCTTGGTGGCCTTGTGGCGGACGCGAAGATTGTTGCGCATCTTCGGGCGGCGCAGGTCGAGATAGCGATAGGTGAGGCGGAGGTCTTCGTTGACCTTGTCGCCGCCCGCGTCGTCGAGCGGGAAGGGCGGCGTGTCGGAAATGTTGAAGATGGTGAGCGCGGTGGCATCGACCTCGACCTCGCCGGTGGGGAGCGCGGGGTTGACGGTGCCTTCGGGGCGTGTCGCGACCGTGCCGGTGATGGCGATGACGGACTCGGGCTTGAGGTGGGCGATGTCCCTGGCGAGAGCGGGATTTGAACTGGCTTCGAGCTTGATTTGCGTGACGCCTTTGCGGTCGCGCAAGTCCACGAAAACGATGCCCCCTTGGTCGCGAATGGTATCGACCCAACCAGCGAGAGTGGCGGTTTTGCCGATGTCGGCCTTGGTGAGCTGTGCGCAGTGATGTGTGCTCTTCATGGGAAAATGGAAACGGGAGAGAAAACGGGACTGTCCGTGCGCGGGCAAACAGATTTTACGGAGAGGCATGCGCAAAAGAAGGGTGAACGGTGAAAAGTGAAGCGTGAAACCCGAGCACACCTTTGGCGTGTTTCGGTTTCACACTTCTCTTTTCACACTTCGGACGATTCATACTTCGGACGCGTTTGCGCATCACTTCCGCCCTCTGAATTTCAAGCTGCCTCTGCCGCGTGCGCAGGTCTTGCGCCGACCGATGGTCATCAGTCGCTTTTGTTGTCCGCCGGAAAGACGCGTTGCAAAAGTTCGCTGCGCGTTAACGCGACTGGTGTAATCATGGGCCGCTCAAGCGGCACGCTATCCTCAATGGTGAGGATGAACGCCTCGAACGGTTTCCAATCCAAATCGCCCAGTTTTTCCCACGTGCCGAGTTTGAGCCCCTGCGCGCGGTCGTAGGCTTTGTAAACGAGTTCGGAGCAATAAATCTCCTCGTCGCCGGGCGCGTAATGAAAATCGTAGGGCTTGCCGAGCATTGCGCCGAGTTGTGCGCGCAATTTTTCAATATCCGGAGTCGCGGAGGGAACAGGACGGTAAATGGCGCACGCGCCGCCGTTGCGTCCTTGCGCGATCCATTTTTCGAGTGGTGTACGATGCACGGTGCCAAGCGCCTCGTAAACCACCCACGCGCCGTTTTCCCTCATGATGACTCCACAATGCGACCACGACGATTTTGTGACGCCCTCGATTGCATCGACGAGCCGGTTGTGCGGAAGCGATTGGAAAATGATGTCGCCCTCGTTGTAGGGAAAATTCGCGGATGGTCTGCCACCATTGCTTTTGCATGCGCCGAGCGCGCAGAGTGAAACGAGCAGCAACAGCGAAAAAAGAAAGCGAAGGGAATTTTTCATATAAAACGAGCAACAAGGCTGATGGTATTTTGTGGCTCAACCTTGCAGGCTGTCGGGAATAAAAATGCGAGTGACCGGTTAAGCAGGGTGGAAGTCTGCGCTACAAAATACCGATAGCAATTCCTTCCTTCGGGCCGTATCGCGTTTGCGGTCGGTGCGGATTTCAAGCACGCGCACGCCGCTCGCGGGGAGCGCGGAGACGAGTTTTGCGAACTGGGCCCAATCCTGCACGAGCGTGTGCTCCACGCCGTAGGTCGCGCAGAGTCTGGCGAAGTCGATGTTTTGCGGCGTGGCGAAGTAGTCCTCGAAAGGCGGGTCGAACTTTGCAACGGGCAAATGCTCGAAGATGCCGCCGCCATTGTTGTTGATGAGAACGATGGTGAGCGAACCGCGCAGGTGTTTCGCGACAAGAAATCCGTTCGTGTCGTGCAGGAGCGAGAGGTCGCCGGTGAGCAGGACGGCGGGCAGATTGTCGGCGCGCGCGTGCGCGATGCCGAGCGCGGTCGAGAGCGTGCCGTCGATGCCGTTTGCGCCGCGGTTGAAGAAGAATTGAAAGGCGAGATCCGTCGCGGGCCAGAAACATTCCACGTCGCGCACGGGCATCGAATTTGCCACAAACACCGGCGTGCGCGCGGGAAGATTTTGCGCGAGCAGCCACGTCGCGCAGGGTTCGCTCAAGCCGGGGCCGGCGATTGCAGCGAGGTTTTTGTCGAGGGCGGCGCGGGCGGCAGCCTCGGCATTTTGCCACGCGGCGCGATACGCGTCGGATTGCGGGTGTTGGCCTGCGGTGAATGCCAGCTCGGTGCTCGCGCCCATGAGCGAGCGTGTGCGTCCGTGGAGCGCGTCGCGATTGCGCGTGGACGGCGCGATCATGAGGATTTCGGGCTGGTGTTTTTCGAGCCACGCGCGGAGCACTTTGCTTGTCGGCCAGCCGCCGACGCAGAGCACGAATTCGGGCGCGAGCCGGCGGGCGAGTGTTTCGTTGCGCAGGATGGCGTCGTAGGCCGACACGCGCACAATGCCGGCGCCCGCGCTGCCGTGGCGCATTTTTGAGAGCGCGTCGGCCAGGATCGGCCAGCCGGTTTGCGCGGCGACCTCATCAAAGCCGTCCGCGCCCGGCCCGGCGATGATGACGCCCCGGACCGCGGCGCTCAAGGTGACACGCGACGCGAGCCAGCTCGGGCTTTGCCCGCCGTTGCCGACATGCGCAAAAAAATCGGCTGTGATATGTCCGCGCAATTTTTCGGCGATGCCGTCCTCGGCGGGATGCAACGGGTCGCGGAAAGGCGCGTTCAGGTGCACCGGGCCGCGCTCGGGCATGGTCGTGCGTTCGCAGGCGAAGGCGGCTGTCTGGCGGAGGTAGCGAAGGCGTTCGAGCGTGGCTTCGGGCGTGGCGAGTTCGTGATGCCAGTTCACGTGCGCGCCGTAGAGTTTTTGCTGGTCGATGGTCTGCCCGGACGAGCACTCGCGCATTTCAGGCGGCCGGTCGGCGGTGATGACGAGGAGCGGCGCGCCGCTTTCCTGCGCTTCGATGATGGCGGGGAAAAAGTTGGCCGCCGCGGTGCCGGAGGTGCAGGCGAGCGCGACGGGCCGTCCGGTTTGCTTGGCGAGGCCGAGCGCGAAGAAGCCCGCCGAGCGTTCGTCAAGGACGGGGATAGCTTCGATTTCCGGATGATTTGCGAATGCAAACACGAGCGGCGTGGAGCGCGATCCGGGCGAGACGACGGCGTGCGTCACGCCGCAGCGGCGGAGGGTTTCGGCGAGCACGCTGCACCAGAGCGAATTGGTGTTTCGGAAATCGAGAGGCATGCGGGAAAAGTTTAAGTTTAAAGTTTAGGTTTAAGGTGGAACGCTTGCGGCATGGGGAATGGTTTCACTTAAACTTAAACTCTCAACTTAAACTTCATCCGGGAAGCGCGTCGCGGATGCACGGATTTGTTACGCTGCGGCCGGGGTCTGGTCGATGCCCAGGATTGAATTTAATACTTCGATTGCCGTATACGATTCCGCGCCTTCCTTGATGTAGCGCACGATGTCCGCTATCGAATCGCCGGCGGTCACGAGCATGGTTTCGAGGGCCTCGTTTTTGCGGATTTGGCCGAAGCCGGTGCTTGCGAGCAGGCCGTTGCAGAGGCACATGCGGTTTGCGGTGTCCCCCGGTTTTCCGCCTTTGGCAACGTAATCGTCCACGGGTTCGCTGGCGCAGCGGTAGCCGATGCCGCCGTCCGTTTTTCTATACGCCGTGCGCAGGTAGCCCAGGTCGCAAATGCGTTCGCGTGCTTCATACGCTTTCTTTTCCGAGAGGGTGCCTTCGGCTTGGGCGATTTTGAAGGGGAAGCCTGTCGGGGATGAAAAGGGGTCGGTGAAGATTTTTGCGCGGCCCGCTTTTGCGAGTTCGATAACTTTGCGTTTCAACGAGGCGGCCATGCCGGATTCGTTGCAGAAGGCAAAGGGGGTGCCGACTTGTATGCCGGTGGCGCCGGCGGTCTTGGCTTCGGCGAGGCCTTTTTCGGTGGCGTAACTTCCGGCCACCCAGAAGGGCAGCCCGAGGGCGCTGATTTTTTCGAGTTCGGGGTTGTCGCGCGGGCCGTAGATGGGCTGACCGGCGGGGTCGAGTTGCAGGGGGCCGCGAGGGGGCGCATTGTGGCCGCCGGCGGTGGCGTTTTCGACGACGAAGCCGTCCACTTTGCCGGAGGATTTTTTCGCGAGCGAGAGGGCGAGCACGGCTGAGCTGACGATGGCGAGGAATTTGGGGCGCTTGAGTTTTGGCGCGGGTTGCCCGAGGAAGCTGGAGGGGTCGAAAGTGTATTCGGCTTCGCCGCCGCCTGCGATTTCGAACTTGATCGTCGCGGGTTGGCCGTCGGCCAGTTTGTCGAGCGCGCCGGGGACGTGGCGCGGGATTCCGGCGCCCATGAGGATGTAGTCCACGCCGGCGAGCATGGCGCCGTAGAGGGACTGGAGCTGGGGGAGGCGGATTTTGTCGAGGAGGTTCAGGCCGATTCGGTTTTTTTCGCTGCCGTTTTTGGCGAGCGCGACTTCGCCGAAGCATGCCATCACGGTCAATTCGAGCAGCGATTTTGCGGGTTTTTCGCTGCACAGGGGGATGGGTTTGTAGGGCTGCGTTTTGTCGCGGCCCGCCGGGGAGTGCCAGCGGGCGATGACGCGTTGGGCGATTTCCTGGATGGGAAATTTTTGATAAATGTTGCGCAGCAGTCCGCCTTCGTCGCCGTTTTGCAGGATGCGCGAGTGCACGGTGTCGATGGCTGTGCCCGAGACGACACCGAGGTGACCTCTTTCCGCCACCGCGCGGGCGAGCCGCCAGTTGGAAATAGCTATGCCCATGCCGCCCTGAATAATTTGGGGAAGTTCCATTTTGAGGGAGGGAACCGTGAAAGGGTTTGGCTTATTTACAAGGGTTAAAGCGCGTGCCGGGCATAAATGCTATTCAAGCAGTGCTTCACGCATGGCGCGGAACTTGATTTCGGTTTCGTCGAATTCCTTGTCGGGCGACGAGCCGGCCACGATGCCCGCGCCGGCATAGAGGCGCGCGCGCGGGCCGTCAATGAGCGCGGAACGCAGGCCGACGAAAAACTCGCCGTTGCCGCGCGAATCGATCCAGCCGATGGCGCCTGCGTAGAGGCCGCGCGAAAAATCTTCGAGCTCGCGGATGTGAGGAATGGCGGCTTCGCGCGGCGTGCCGCCGACGGCGGGTGTGGGATGCAGGCGCGCAAGGACGTCGAGCAATCGCACGTTTTCGGGAAGGGCGGCTTCGACCGGGGTATGGAGGTGCTGGACGTTGGCGAGCTTGCGGAGGCCGGGGAGGGCGGGATGGGTGAGCCGCAGGCCGAGCGGCTCGATGCGGCGGCGGATGGAGTCGAGGACGTGCCGTTGCTCGCGGAGATCCTTTTCGCTGTGCAGGAGCGCGCTGCCAAGCGCGGCGTCGCCGCTTGCGGATGCACCGCGCGGCGCGGAGCCCGCGAGCGCCTCGGTGAGAAGACGGCGGTCGCGCACGCGGAGGAGCCGTTCGGGACTTGCGCCGATGAAGCTCTGGCCGCTGCCGTTGGCGAGGGAGAAACTGTAGCAGTCGGCAAAGCGTTCGCGAAGGGTGTTGAGGACGCGTAGCGGGTGAAGAGGGGCGTCGTCGGGTGTGATAAAGTCGATCGCGCGCGCGAGGACGATTTTCTGAAAAGCGCCGCGTGCGATGTAATCGAGCGCGCGGGAGACGGAGGCGCGGTAGTCGGGGTGAGTGGCACGGGCATCCTGCCCGTGCGGTTGGGTGGCATGGGCTTCCAGCCCATGTGTTGTTTCATGAGTTTTCAAACCACGGGCTGGAAGCCCGTGCCACCCGACCCAGGGCCAGTTTTTCAAACCGGCTTTAGCAGGATTTTCACGGATGTAATTTTGGGCATGTGCGTATTCAAATTCGTCGCGAATGAGGTGGTCATAGTATTCCGACTGCCAAAACTCTCCTGTGCGCCCTAGGGAACGGTTTGCCGCGTTTGCCGTAAACGATTTCCAGCTATGCAGAATCTCTTTTGGGGTGTGTCCGTGAATCGGCTGCAAAATCACGTGCACGTGATTCGGCATCACGCACCAAGCGTGCAGGTGGTAGCGTTGGCCGTCGAAATGCCGCATGGCATCGCGCACAAGCGTGGCGATTTCGGGATGGCGCAGATGGCATTCGCCCGCGCCTGCATCGAGGTAATCCTGGATTTTTTGCGAATGCAGGAAATCAAGACGTTCCAGTTCGTGCTGTGATAGCGGACGCCCAAGCTGCTTTGCCGTTGCGATGATGTCCTCGCGCTCGGCTAGCCATGATTCCAAGACGGACTTCGGGAGGGAGTCGGCCAAGCGAAAGGTGATTGCGTAGATGGCGCCGTCACGCGTCCAGTGAGGGAGATAGGCGCCTTGGCGGATTTGCAATTCATGCGTGGCGGATTGGGCGGCTGGTTGCGTGGCACGGGCATCCTGCCCGTGGGATTGAGTGGCATGGGCTTCCAGCCCATGTATCGTTTCATGAGTTTCCAAACCACGGGCTGGAAGCCCGTGCCACCCGACCCTTGCAGGTTGGATGTCCGTCCTGCTTGGTTCGCTCACACTATAATCAAACCGCGTGAATTTCCTGTGCGCGCGCCAGACTTTTTCGGCGAGGGGACGCAGGTCGGCGCGGGCGTCGGGAGGCATCACGAAGTTCGCGACGGCGGTGGCGCGGCAGTTGGCGAGGGCGACCTGCCAGCGTGGGATGAAGACGCTTGCGGACTCGAAGGGCTCGCCGGGCTCGGTGTCGTTGAAAAATGAATACGCGGTGAAAAAATGCGGGCCGCTGAAGGCCGCGGTTTGGTCGCCGACGACGATGGCGTCGGCTAGGGTGGCGTCGATGAAGCGCTGGCAGTCGGCGAAGCGTTGTTCGCCCTGCGAGGAAAATTCGAGCACGGCCTCGGCTCCGGCGAGGGCGAAATTCTCGGCGGGACGTTCAACGTAGAAGTGGCGTTCGCCCGGCTCGAAGATGGATTCGAGCACGGCGAGCGGATCGAGCGCGGAGACTTCAAGGGTGATGCTGACGAGGCGCGGGCGGCTGATCGCGACGGCCATCGCGCGGCATTGTTCGAGAAACGCAAGGAGGGCGGCGGGCGTCGCGTTTTCGGGGGCGGCGGGATTGATGGGGAGAATCGTCATGCTTCGCATGAAAGTGTGAAGTATGAATGGTGAAGAGTGAAGGCAGGCGACGCGTGGGGCCGGCCTTCTGTTTGTTTTTCACCCTTCACCTTTCACCCTTCACTTTTTTTCCGAGTCCGATGTAGTCGGGCGAGGAAACAGGATCGCGGTCTCGGCGACCTTGGAGCCGGTGAGCGTCGTGCCCCAGTTGAGTTCGTCGCGCCAGTTTTCGGCGGGTTTGTTGCCGAGGACGGCGTTGATTTTCGCGGTTGCTGCGGGCATCACGGGATAGAGGAGCGTGTTGGCAAGGCGGAGGGACTCGGCCATCGTCGCGAGCGAGGTGCGCAGGGCGGCCTGATCAGCGGGGGCGGCGGATTTGCCGAGCTTCCACGGGGCGCGTTTTTCGATGTAGGCGTTGGTCGCGGTGACGAAGGCGAAGGTGCGTTCGAGCGCGATGTGGAACTGGAAGCCTTCATTGAGCGCGAGGACTTCGTCGCGGGTTTTTTCCCAGAGGGAGTGGAGCTCTTTTTCGAGGTCGCCGCTCGTGCTTGCGTCGGCGGCGGGGATTGCGCCGGCGGCAAAGCGGTTCGTCATGTTGAGGGTGCGATTGACGAGGTTGCCGAGGTTGTTCGCGAGTTCGGCGTTGTAGCGGGCGAGGAATTGCGTCTGCGAAAAATCACTGTCCTGGCCGACGCTCATTTCGCGGATGACGAAGTAGCGGAGGGCGTCGGTGCCGTATTTGTCGGCGAAGGCGACGGGCTCGACGAAGTTGCCGGTGCTCTTGGACATTTTGCTCCCATTGATCGACCACCAGCCGTGCGCGAGGATGGAGCGCGGGGGCTCGATGCCGGCGGCCTTGAGCATGATGGGCCAGTAAACGGCGTGCGGCGGGACGAGGATGTCCTTGCCGATGACGTGGATGTCGGCGGGCCAGAATTCGAGTTTGTCGGTGACGGCGGTGTAGTAGTTTGTCAGCGCGTCGAACCAGACGTAGGTGACGAAGTTTTCGTCGAAGGGGAGGGGGATGCCCCATTCGAGACGTTCCTTGGGGCGCGAGATGCAAAGGTCGTTGAGCGGCTCGGCGAGGAATTCGAGGACCTGTTTCTGGCGGTAGCGGGGAAAAATGAAGTCCTCGTTTTTCTTGAGATATTCGATGAGCCAATCCTGGTATTGGCGGAGTTTGAAGAAGTAATTGCTCTCGGTGATTTCGGTGACTTCGCCGAAAATTTCGGGCCAGGCGCCGTCGGGGTTGCGGTCTTTTTCCTGGAGGAATTGTTCCTGGCGGGTAGAGTAGTAGCCCTTGTAGTCGGCCTTGTAGATTTCTCCCTTGTCGTAGAGTTTTTGGAGGAGGTCGCGGACGACGGTTTTGTGGCGCGGCTCGGTGGTGCGGATGAAGTCGTCGTTGGAGATGTCGAGCTTGGCGCAGAGGTCGCGGAACTGCTGCGAAATTTCGTCGCAAAATTGCTGCGGATCGATGCCGCGGGCGCGCGCGGATTGCTGCACTTTCTGGCCGTGTTCATCGACGCCGGTGAGGAAAAAAACCCTGTCGCCCATGAGACGGCGGAAGCGCGCGATGACGTCGGACAGCACTTTTTCGTAGGCATGGCCGAGGTGTGGTGCGCCGTTCACGTAGTCGATGGCGGTCGTGATGTAGAAATTGCGATTGCTCATTGTTTGTAAGTAGTCGAGCAAAACGGGGAGGGCGGGGGTTGTCGAAGGGGAAAATTGAGGAGACGCCCGCCGAAGCGGAGAAATCCCAAATCCCAATTTCCAAATCCCAAATAAATTACAAATGACAAATGACAAATTACAAAAGGGGCGGGGCTGTGTCCCGTCGCACGAGCGAGTCGCCCGTGCCACCCGACCCGGCGGCTGCGCTGTGAGCCGCCGCATGCGTGGGTTTGTTTTTGGGATTTGTTGGTTGGGATTTGTGATTTATTTGGGATTTGGAAATTGGGATTTGGGTTTTCCCAACACGGGCTGGCAGCCCGTGCCACTTACCCAATCCGGCGCGCTTGATGCCTGCGCCTTATAGCAATTGCTCAAGCGCGGCCTCAAGCGTGGGGTGACGGAAGGCGAAACCGCCGGCCTGCAATTTGGCGGGTTCCGCGCGTGTGCTGGCGAGGAGCATTTCGTTGGCGAAGTCGATGCCGTGACGCAGGCGCACGAGCCAGCGGGGGACGCAGGGGATGCTTTTTTTGCCGAGGGCGCGGGTGAGCGTGTCGGCGAACCGGGCGTTCGTCACGGGGTTGGGCGCGGTGATGTTGACGGGGCCGGAGCAGGTGTGCGTGAGGAGCGCGTGATAAATGGCGGCGATGGCGTCGTCGATGCTGATCCAGCTCATCCACTGGCGTCCGTGGCCGAGTTTTCCGCCAAGCTTTTTTTCGAAATAGGGGAGCATGGTCGCGAGCGCGCCGCCCGCGGGAGAGAGCACCATGCCAAAACGCAGGCACGTGACGCGCGTGCCCCATTCGGCGGCGGCGGATACTTCGTGCTCCCATCCGGCGCAAACATCAGCGAGAAAGCCGGCGCCGCGAGGGGAATTTTCGTTCAAGAGTTCATCGCCCCGGGTGCCGTAGTAGCCCGTGGCGGAGGCGTTGAGAAACGCGAAGGGGCGGTGCTTCATTTTGCCGAGCGCGGAGACGAGGGCGCGGGTCGTCGAGGCGCGGCTTTCCCAGATGAGATCGCGCTGGGGCTGGTTCCACTTGGCGGCGATGCTGGCTCCGGCAAGATTGATGACGGCGTCGGCGCTGCAGAGTGTTTTTGCGAGGTATTCGGGCGAAAAAGCGCCGGTGGCCGGATCGCGCGCGAGGGAAATGATTTCGTGGTTTTGTGTTTGAAGAAAAGGGATGAGCGCGCGGCCAATCATCCCTGATGCGCCCGCGATCGCAATGCGCAGGCGGCGGACGGTTCCGTAGGCGGCGGCGTGCTCGACATCGTCGCGGATGATCGCGTGGCGGCAGGCCAGGTAGCGCTCGATTGTGGAGGCCGGGATTTCGAGTACCTGGGGGATGTGTATTTCCTCGGTGAGCGAGCAACTGGCGGCGTCGAGCGATTTGATGGCGGTGGAGAAAACGTGCAGATGCTCCGCGTCGACCGCCCACGGCGGCATGGCACGCATCCCGGCGGTGGGACGCGCGAGCCATGCGGTGACTTCCTCGGCGGGGCGTTCGATGCGTGTGGTGAGCGTTTGGGTGATCATGCTGCGGATTGGACGTGCTGTTGTGGCGGGTGGCATCCGCCCTTTGCGTTACAGCATTTCGTTGTAGAGGCGCTCGTAGGATTTTGCGGCGTGATCCCAGCTGTTGTCCACGGCCATGCCGCGCGCCTGCACGGCGGCGTAGCGGGGCTTGTCGGCAAAGAGTTTGAGCGAGCGCAACAGACCTTCGCGGAGGGCGTCGGCGTTTGGCGCGAAGGTGATGCCGGTGCCTTCGGCGGGCGAGGCGTCGGCGTCGCGCACCGTGTCGTAGAGCCCGCCGACTTGCGTGACGAGCGGCACGGTGCCGTAGGCGAGTGAATACATCTGGTTGAGACCGCAGGGTTCGAAGAGCGATGGCATCAGGAAGAAATCCGAGCCGGCTTCGATGAGGTGGCTCATGCCTTCGTCGAGGCGCATGGCGAGGCCGATTTTTCGTGGCGCAGCGGCGGCGAGGTCGCGGATGGCGTGTTCGAGGCCTTTGTCGCCGGAGCCCAGGATGGCGAGGCGGCAGTCGTGGTTGAGAAAGAAATCGCGGTTGGCGAGGAGCAGTTGCACGCCTTTTTGTTCGGTGAGACGGCAGACCATGCCGTAAACGGGGACGCCGGCGGGCGCAGGGTCGAGCTTGAGTTTCTTGAGGAGTTCGGCGCGGCAGACGGCTTTGCCCGTAAGATTGGCGGCGGTGTATGTGGCGGGAATGTGGGTATCCGTCGCGGGGTTCCAGACGGCGGTGTCGATGCCGTTGATGAGGCCGACGAGGTCCTCGGCGCGCGTTGCGATGACGCCGTCGAGTCCGCAGCCGAACTCGGGTGTCTGGATTTCCTGCGCATAACGCGGGCTGACGGTCGTCACCTGGTCGGCGAAGAGGATGCCGGCCTTGAGGAAGTTCATCTGGCCGTAGTATTCGAGTCCGTCCACGCCGCGCAATTCGTCGGGCAGGTTTGTCCGGTAGAACGAACGCATGGGGAAGAGGCCTTGGAAGGCGATGTTGTGGATCGTGAAGATGGTCTTGAGCGCGAGCGGGGTGGAGGTGCGGCGCTCGGTGTAGCGGAGGAGCAGCGGAAGCATCGCGGCCTGCCAGTCGTGGGCATGGACAATGTCGGCTTGGAGATTGAGCTGGCGGAGCGATTCGATGACGCCTTTGCAGAAGAAAATGTAGCGGTGGTAATTGTCCTCGTAATCGCGTTCGCCGTTGCCGTAAACGCCCTTGCGGTCGAAAAGTTCATCGCGGCAGATGAGGTAGATTTTCTGGTTGGGCCGAGGTGAAAAGACGCGCACTTCGCCGCTCATGAAGACGTCGCCCATCTCGATTTTCAGGCGCAGGAGCCGCTCGGCGCCGGCGGCGTCATGGTGGTCGAGGACGGCGCGGTAGCCGGGGAGAAAAACGGAGACTTGGTGGCCGTGCTTGGCAAGAGTGGAGGACAGGGAGCCCGCCGCATCGGCAAGGCCGCCTGTTTTGACATAGGGGAAGAGCTCGCTCGCAACTTGAACGATTTTCATGGCGACAAGGTAGGGGAGTTCGTTTCTTGTTTCCAACCTCAAAAAAATCCAACGACCCATCACGAGAACACAAGCGACATGAATCGCTCCTCCCGCCCGTATCCCATTCCTGACAATTCAAAAGACCGCCACACATACATGAACAAAAACCGACCCATATTTTCCCCGACAAAAACGTCTGTCGAAAAACCGGCGCCCGGAAAAAACGCCGCCGCAAAACCCTCTCCCGTGAAACTTCGCGACCGCATCCTCGCCCAGCTCCGCCAGCGCAATTACAAACCGCAGGACATCGCCGCGCTCGGGCATTCGCTCGCGCTCAACAAAAAAGAGCGCAACTCGCTCAAGTTCGAAATCCGCCAGCTCCTCTCGAAGGGCTCCATCGTTTACGTGCAGGGCGACCGCCTCGCGCTCGCCGGCGAAGACGACACGCGCACCGGCAAAATCATGTTCCGTCAGGGCGGCTCGGCCTACGTCATCCTCGATCCGTTGCCCGGGCGCACCGGAGCGAACGCCATCGACGAGCCCGCCATCCAGATCGCTCCCGAGGACACCGGCGTCGCGCTTCACGGCGACAAAGTCACCGTGAAAATCTCGCCGCAAATGTCACGTGCCCGCAACGGCCGCCCGCCCGAGCCCATCGGGCGCGTCATGTCGATTGCCGAACGCGCGAGCAACACCGTCGTGGGAAACCTCACGCGCATCCGCAACAAATTCTACGTCAATGTTGACGACCCCCGTTTCGTGCAGGACATCGCCGTCGGTGATCCTGCGGCGGGCGGCATCAAACCCGCGCCCGCTCCCGGCGACAAAGTCGTCGTCGAACTCGCCGAATGGACCGCGCGCCACAAGCCGCTCGAAGGCCGCATCACGCAATGCCTCGGGAAAACCTTCGAGCCCTCCGCCGAACTCGCGGGCGTGCTCATCAAATATCATCTCGATCCGAAATTCCCGCCCGAAGTCGAGCGCGAGATCGCCGCTCTGCCATCATCGGTTGCGGCCAGCGAACTCCCCGGCCGCCTCGATTACCGCAACACACCCACGATCACCATCGACCCCGACGACGCGAAGGATTTCGACGACGCCCTCTCCATCGAAACACTCGACAACGACGAGACGCGCGTCGGCATCCACATCGCCGACGTGTCGAACTACGTGCGTCCCGGCACCGCGCTCGACCGCGAGGCGCAACGCCGCGGCAACTCCACCTACCTCGTCGGCACCGTCATCCCGATGCTGCCGCAAAAACTTTCCAACGGCCTCTGCTCGCTCGTCGAAGGGCAGGATCGCATCTGTAAAGCCGTCTTCCTCACCTTCGACAAAAAACTCCGCATCGTAAACACCACCTACGCCAGCACCGTCATCCGCTCGCGCAAACGCCTTACCTACCGCCAGGCCTACGCGTTCATGTTTGAAAACAGCCTCGCGAAAATCCGCGCGCTTCCCGTGCCGCCCGCGCATCAGACCGGCTCCACTGGACGCGCCATCGCGGAGCTCACCGACATCGAGATGGTTGACATCCAGTCGTGGCTTCGCCGCCTCTGGAAAATCGCAGCGAAACTCCGCCGCGACCGCATGAGCCACGGCTCGCTCGACCTCGACATGCCCGAGACAAAAATCTTCGTCGATGAACAAGGCTACGCCGACCGTCTCGAACTCATCGAAAACGACGAAAGCCACCAGCTCATCGAGGAGTTCATGCTCGCCGCCAACGAGGCCGTCGCCCGCCTCACGCGCACGCACCGCCTCGTCTCGCTCTACCGCGTGCACGACGAACCCGACGAGGACAAGCTCATCGAGTTCCGGAAAACGCTCGCCATCGCGGGCGTCGAAACCGGCGACCTCACGCAGCGCGCCGAGATGACAAAACTCCTCACCCTGCTCGACGACCACCCGCAGGGACACGTCCTGCGCACGCAACTCCTGCGCAGCCTGAAAAAAGCCTGCTACCGCGCCACGCCCGACGGCCACTACGGCCTCGCGAAAAAAGACTACACACATTTCACCTCGCCCATCCGCCGCTACTCCGACCTCGTCGTCCATCGCGTGCTCGCCTATTACATGATAAAACATGCCGGCCATCCCGTCCCCGCCGGTTACAAATACGGCTACAACACTGGCAGCATGGAGTCGCTTGGTGAGCACCTCAGCATCACCGAGACCAACAGCGCCGAGGCCGAGCGCGAAAGCGTGAAGATCAAGATGCTCGAATTTTTCGAGCGTGAGCTCGCCAAGAAAAACAAGACCAGATTCGAGGCCATTATCACCGAAGTGCGCCCCAACGGCGTCTTCATCGAACTCGCACAATCCGGCGCCTTCGGGTTCATCAGCCGCGACGGTTTTTCCGACGACGATTATTTTCCGAATTCGAGCGGCACCGCCTTCATTGGCCGCCGCAGGAAAAAACGCCTCGCGACGAGCGAAAAAATCCAGGTCGTCATCGCCAAGGTTGACCGCTTCAAGCGCATGATGGATTTCGCGCTGGCATGAACGCGGCAGGCGGGAAAATTACGAATTACCAATTACAAATTGAGAGTGAGGTTCACAGCAAAGGCGCGAAGGTCGCAAAGGTCGGAAAAGGAGGAGCGTATTAGAGGACGGTTGGAACGCATGGCCGCAGCGCGAGCGGGTTGAGTGGCACGGGCTGCCAGCCCGTGGGCGTTGGGCGGATCGTATGGCACGGGCATTCTGCCTGTGTCTTCGGAACATGGGCGAGACGCCATAGCTTTATACACAAGATGGAGAAGCTGGGCCGAAGCGTTCCCATGCCAGGGAGAGGTCGCAGAGGCGGGTCATGCCGATCCACATGGCCTTGATGCCGGGGGGCGC
>JARKRC010000061.1 GCA_029974595.1 Ereboglobus sp.
CGGCTGGGCCGTCATCACGCTGGATCACAGCCCCTGCGCTCACTACGAGCATACCGTCGCCGTGACGAGCGGCGAGCCGGAGATCCTGTCGCTGCCCGGAGGGCGAAACCCATGACGCGCGAACCCATCGAGGTTGGCCGCATCGTGCGCTCGAAGGCCGGCAGGGATTCCGGCAGGCTCTTTCTCGTGATCGGCGTTTTCGACGAAGAGCACCTGCTCATCGCCGACGGCGAGCTTCGGAAGGTTGAAAAGCCCAAGAAGAAAAAGCGCAGGCATCTCGCGCCCACGGCCCACTTTTGTGAAGGCCCGGCGGCCGGGAAGCTGAAAAACGCCGACGTCCGCAAGCTGATCCAGAACGCCACCGACAAGGAGGGGTGAGGGATTGTCCAAGTCTGATGTGATTGAAGTCGAAGGCGTTGTCACCGAGACCTTTCCCAACGCCATGTTTGAAGTGCAGCTGCCAAACGGCCACAAGGTACTGGCGCACGTCTCGGGCAAGATGCGCATGCACTACATCCGCATTTACCCCGGCGACAAGGTGACGATCGAACTCTCGCCTTACGATCTGACGCGCGGCAGGATCACATGGCGCAGCAAAGGCTGACACAACTCTAAGGAGGCAAGCGCAATGAAAGTGAGACCCTCTGTCCGGCCCATTTGCGAAAAGTGCAAGATCATCCGCCGCAAGGGCCGCGTGATGGTGATCTGCGAAAACCCCAAACACAAGCAGAAGCAGGGCTGACCGTTCCCGTCCCATGCAGAAGCCCGCGAGGGCCATGCGATTTAATTTGGAGGTGCTTTACCAGATGGCACGCATTTCGGGCGTCGACCTTCCCAAGGAAAAGCGCGTGGAAATCGCGCTGACCTACATCTACGGCATCGGCCGCAATGTGGCCGACGACATCATCAAGGCGACGGGCGTCAACCCCGACACCCGCGTCAAGGACCTGACCGAGGCCGACGTGAGCAAGCTGCGCGACTACATCGATCACAACGTCAAGGTGGAGGGCGATCTGCGCCGCGAGGTTTCGATGAACATCAAGCGGCTGATGGAGATCGGCTGCTACCGCGGCCTCAGGCACCGCAGGGGCCTGCCGGTGCGCGGCCAGAACACCAAGCAGAACGCGCGCACGCGCAAGGGACCCAAGCGCCAGGTGGTCGGCTAGAAGAAAGCGGCGAAGTAAAATCATCCCCCTTTCGCTTCGCCGGAGCTCGGCGGGATGGCGCCCGCCCCCAAAGGGCGGGCTGCCGGAGGGTGAGTTGGGCGCTTGGACAGCGCAGGGAATTGCCCTGCGCGTCATGCTCAATTTTGAGGAGGACACTACCCATGGCCACGCCGACGCTGAAAAAGGCGACGCGCAAGCGCCGCGAGAAAAAGCTCGTGGAGCGTGGCGCAGCCCACATCCGCTCTTCGTTCAACACCACGATCGTCACGATCACCGACACCGCCGGAAACGCGCTGTCGTGGGCCTCTGCCGGCGGACTCGGATTCCGCGGCAGCAAGAA
>JARKRC010000074.1 GCA_029974595.1 Ereboglobus sp.
CCCCCCCCCCCCCCCCCCCTTATCGCAAGCGAATATCACCAGTATGGCGGGCGTAATCAGTGTTGATATATCTGGCTTTGGCGGCGGCATGTCTGCGGCGGCGGTGACGGGCGGCACGGTTGCCGGAAACCTGGCTCTCGGCTCCGTCACAGCCAAAGCGGCAGGAAACACATCGGGCGCGGCCGGGGCGGCGGGCGGCTTGGTGCTCGGCGAGTTGAGCGGCGCGGCGGCAGTTACGCATAGCGGGACAATCACCGCGCAAGGCGGCGCTGGCGCGACAGGCGGCGCGGCTTCGAGCGTTCTTATCGGCAACGTCGTGACAACCGGCAGCCTGCAATTCGACCATCTGGTCGCGGCGGGCGGCGCGGGCGCGGCGGGCGCAGGCGGCGATGCGACAGGGCTTCTCGTGTCGGACACTTTGCAAACCAGCGCGCTTGCCATTGCCCGCGCGGATGTCACCGGCGGACAGGGCGGCGCGGGCGGGTTCGCCGGAACCGCGATTGGCGTCGAGGCCGGGAACATTGGCGGAGCGGCGACTGCGACCAGTCTCGCCGCCAACGATAGCGTGAGCGTGCAAAACATGACCGTGGCGGGCGGCGCGGCCGTCGGCATCGCCGCCGGAAACATCGCCACAAGGACGCTCTTTGTGGACGGCCTGACAATCACCGGCAGCAACGCGGCGGCAGGCGCGCCGGTCACCGGCGTGCGCGCGACCAATGTCGGTGGCTCGATGACATTCGCATCGGGAACAGTCGCCAGCATCGCCGGCACACTCTTTAACATTGGCAATATCTCCGTCTCGGCGGCGCATGCCACGGCGATAAACGCGCGTGGCGTTGATATTGCCAATCAATTCAGCGGCACGCTCAACATCGGCGGCGCCGTGTCGGTGCTCGCCGTTTCCGCAGGCGGGCAGGCGGCGGGCATCTCCATCGCCAACATGGCCTCCGCCACGAGCGAAATCCGCGTGAAAAACACGGCGTCGATACTCGCCAAGAACGACGCGTTTGCCGCCGGCATCATCACGGGCACCACCGGCATGGCGGGCGCCGCCCCGGCGCGCATCGTGCTCGAAGGCGGCGCAACAATTCGCGCGCTCAAGAACGACAACACGCTCGGAACGAACTACGCGGGAGGCGCCGGCGGCAACGCCGAAATCATCATGCACGGCAAGGCCGACACCCTCGCGATTGCGCCCGGCGGCGCGGGAAATGTGTTTAACAACGGCGGACACGCCTTGCGCATCTACGGCGCGGAAAACATCGAGTTCGGTCCCGGCGCGACACAGTGGGGCAACGACTGGCGGCTCTTGCAGCAAGCCGGCGCGCCCTCGACGACCGCAACGGTCAAGTCCGGCGCAACGCTGCTCACGGCGGGCACGATGGACATGAACAAGGCCGCAGGCACGACCCTGCGCGTGGAGTCGGGTGCCACGTTAAAAACCATCGCCGACCCGGCGCAGCAGCATGTGTTGTCCACTGGCACCTTCAGCCTTCTGGCCGGAAGTATTCTTGCATTTGACCTGACAGGCGCGAGCAGCGGCAACACGACGGCGTTTCTCGATATTGATGCCAATGCCTTCACGGCAAACTTCGGCACGCAGACGATTAACCTCATCGGCTCAATCGACGACGGCGACACGTTCCTGCTTCTCCACGCCGCAAACGCGACCTTTGACGCTTCCGGGGATAATTATACAATTTTATACAACGGCAGCCCAGAGGCGGAGCGTATTAGCATAACGGCAACCAATAACGTCGCTGCCAAGACGCTGGGCGTCACGGCAAACGTGACCAATTATATGCTGACATGGACGGGCACCGACGGCGCCAATCCGCGCGTTTGGGATATCAACGCCAGCCGCAACTGGCATGGAAACGACACGATTTTCCTCAATAGCGACGCGGTTCTTTTCACAAGCACGGCGGCGGGCAACGTCACTATTGCCAGCGGCGGCGTGACACTGCGCACGCAGACAATTAGCGGCGTCGCAACCGCGGCCATGATGGTCAACGGCGGCACCTACGTGTTCGACGGCGAGGACGCCACGTCCACGCTCCACGGCACGGGCAATCTTGCGGTCGCCGGCGCGACGACGGATGTCACGCTGAACGTGACAAGCACCTTCACCGGCACGGCGCTCCTGGATGGCGGCAAGCTCACCTACGGCGAAAACGGCAGCGCCGGCGCCCTGGCGGTGTCGTCCGGCACGCTATCCATCGCCGGCGGCAAGACGCTCGCGATAACAAACACCGCCAGCCTCGCCAGAGGCGCGATGCTCAATGTGGACATCGCGTCAGACCCGGCGCTCACGGCGGGCGTGTTTGCCGCCGAGGCCGACTCCATCATCAATATCACCGGCTATTCCACCGCGAGTGTTTTCGAATATCCGGGCTCGCCGGCCCTGCCTGTATATACACTGGTCACGGCCAATAATGATATAAACCGCGCCTATACATTGTTGGTGGCGGGCGTGGCGGTGCCCACCGTGCCGTCGGATGAAAGCACGTTCCTGACCGTCCAGGAAATTTTTGGTGATGCAAAAAAAATCCAAATCACGACCGGCCTTGTCTGGAGCAACACGCAGGCGGGCATGGCGCACGGCACATTCCACATTGACAGCGGGACTTTCACGCTTAACGCAAATCTGGCGGATAACACAACCGCCGGCGCAGGCATGAACGGCTGGGACGGCAAGACGCTCAAGAAGACGGGCACGGGCACGCTGATTCTCGGCGGCGGCAACACCCACACCGGCCTCACGCTGGTGGGCGAGGGCGTCTTGATAAACACCGGCACGATTCACGGTGATGTTTCCAATGTCGCCGCCACACAGAACAAGGGCGCGATGCTCGGCGCGCTCATGAACAGCGGCACGTTTGATAATGCCGCCGGGGCGTGGATTGCGCACCTGTATCAAAGTAGTGGCAGTTCCATCACCGCCTATAATAGCGGCACGATCGCGCTGGCAACCCTCACAGGCGGCACCTTTGCCAATCAGGCGGGCGCCACGATTGTAAATTTTACCCAAACCGGGGGCTTGGCTTCCAATTCTGGCGTGATTGCTGCGGCATCAATCAGCGAGGGCGCCATGTTTTTCAATAATGCCGGAGGCGATGTCAGCGGACGGTTCGACATCGCGGGCACAGGCTCTTTGGCAACGGTGACAAATAGCGGAGTCATCAGTGGTTCGGTCACTGTCCGCTCGGGCACGCTTGCAAACGCCGCAACCGGTTTGATCAGCGGCCCCGTCGACCTGCTCGGCACCGGCGCGCTCAATAATTCCGGCACCGTGTCGGGGTTGCTCTCCATCACGGGCACAGGTGCCAGGCTCGACGCCGCGGCGAGCAGTGTCATTAAAAATGACATCGTTCAAACTGGCGGATTTGCATATAACTATGGCAAAGTCGAAGGAAATATAAACGTCATCGGCGGCTCTTTTATAAACTATGCCGGGCCGGTGTATTCCGGCACGGTTTTCGTCGGCGACAAAGGATTATTTTATAGCTATGGAACGATAACAACGGACATTCAGGTCAACCCCGGCGGCCAGTTCTTTGTCCGCTCAGGCAGCACTGGGAATATGGATATTTACAACAGTGGAGCGGTGACTTTCGATGCCAACAGCGTTCTCAGCAGCCAGATTATCGGCGCGGGAACTGTCTCGAAAACCAAAACCGGCACACTCACTATAAACGTCGCACAAACACAGCTTACGGGGCCGATTAATATAGCAGCGGGCACGCTCCTGCTAGGCGTGGTGGATGCGATTGTAAACGCGGAAAGTGTAACGATGAGGGCCACCGCGACATTAAACATGGCCGGGCGAAACCAATATCTAAAGCACCTAAAAGGCGGTCGAAATGCACAGGTTGTCTTTGCCAGCAGCGGAAACACCTTTGCCACCCTTGCGCTTGGAAAGCTGTCCGACACCGTCACCTTCGTCATGCGCGGCGACATGGACCTGATGGACAGCGACAAGATCGTGCTGGCCGGTGCCATCGAGGGCGATCATGAAATCAGGATGATGCTCACCGGCTCAGCCGTCGCCCCTGATCTTTTCCGCGTGGTCGAAAACACAACGGGCGTCTACGGGGCGGCATTTTCCGGCACCACGGATTACGGGATCACCCGTTACACGCTCGTGCAGGGCAACGGCACGGATGACAACACGTCGTGGTTCTTTGCCAACACGGGCAAGCTGAGCACGACCGGACAAATGATCCTCCAAACCGGCGCGATCGCCGGCACCGAGTGGCATTACTCACTCGATTCCCTGCAAAAGCGCATGGGCGAGGTGCGCGCGGCGGACATGGGCAAGGCGCTCAGAAACGCCCGCGGAAACCTCTGGGTGCAGGTGAACGGCTACCAGCTTGATGGCGACGAAAGTCTCTACGGCTGCGAGTTCAGCGAGACGGTTTATACACTGACAGTCGGCATGGACAGGGCGTGGCTCAGAAAGAAAGGCGCGGTCGCGCTCACGGGCATCACCCTGCAGGGGACGCAGGTCGAGCGCAATTTCAGGAAAGCCGGCGAGGGCGACAGCACGGTCGGAAGCATTGGCGCTTACTTAAGCTGGCTGAATTCTCAGGGGTGGTATGCCGATTTCATCGCCAAGTATGACAAGGGCGAAAATACTCTCCATGTGCGCGGCGATGTGGGCGCGCCAGCAAATGCCGATTATACCAACAAGACCTTTGGTTTTTCGTTCGAGGTGGGCCGCATCATGGATGCCGGGCCGGATTACTGGGTCGAGGTGTCGTTCCAGACGGCGATGGCCAGCTTGGGCACGCTGCAATATACAACAGATTCAAATTTGAACGTATACAGGGAGCACGCATGGGCGCAGCAATACCGCGCGCGCGTGCGCGCTGGATGCACGCGCTTCGGCAAATGGGTGCCCTACGCAAAAATTGCGTTTGCGGCCAACGACACGCGGGGCGGCGAAGTGCTGGCAAACGGGGAAACCTACAGGCCGAACTTCGACGAGACCCGGCTGGAGCTTGGCATCGGCTCCGTCTGGAACCTCCCGTGGCGCTCGGCGCAGCTGTATATGGAATACGAATATTCGCACGCGTCGGTTTATACACGTCCGTGGGCGTTTTCCGTCGGCTTCCGTCAGATGTGGTGACGGGGGATGTTTATAATTAATACAAAAAACAGATAATGATGTTGATGGCACAAGCAAAAGCCCCTTGGGCCTTATCCATGTTTCCGCAAGGAATTTTCATATTAACCAATAAAAACAAACACTAATGAACCTATATATTAAAACACTCCTCTCATTCCTCTCCGCCTTGACGCTGGTTTCGCCATTGTCCGCTGCCGACGCGCCCAAGGGCAGTCCGGCCAAACTGATACTGGCCGTGAAAGACGTCGCCGCGTGGCCCAACCTGAACCGCCTGCCCGACGGCACGTTTGTCGCCACGATTTTCAACAAACCCAGCCACGGCCAGGTGGAAGGTGATGTCGAATGCTGGGCGAGCAAGGACGGCGGCCTCTCGTGGACGCTCGCTAGCACTCCGGCACGTCACGAGCCGGGCACAAACCGTATGAATGTCACCGTCGGTCTCGCGAAAAACGGCGACTTTCTCGTCATCGCCTCGGGTTGGTCCTTCAAGGAAGTCGAGGGGCAGAAGGTTCTCAAGAGCCAATTTGGCAAAACAATTCTCCAGCCGTGGGTTTGTCGCTCAAAGGACGGATGCAAGACATGGCAGGTGGATAAGACGGCCTTCCCCTTGGACGCGCCCGACGGCGGCCTGTTGATTCCCTACGGTGATATTAAAATCGCGGATAATGGCGATCTCCTCGCGTCGGCCTACAGCGCCAATGGTCCCGCGGGAAAGGATTATCATGTTTATATATGCCGCAGCACGGACGACGGCGTCACTTGGGGCGTGCCGACGCCGCTTGGGGCCTCCCAAAACTGCAACGAAACCGCCCTGTTTCACTTGGGCAAGGGCCGCTGGCTCGCCGCCGCGCGTGAAAATGAAAAAGGCATCTGGCTTTATTCATCCCATGACGACGGCAGGACATGGCCTAGTCGCGTAAAAATCGCCGACGGCCCGCGCTACCCGGCGCACATCATGCGTCTGAATGACAACCGCCTGCTCGTGACCTACGGCAACCGCACGAAGAACAAAGGAGTTGATGCGGTTTTCAGCAGCGATGAGGGCAAGACATGGACAAAACCGCAGCGTCTTGCAAATTTCGAGGGTGACGGCGGATATCCCGCCAGCCTGCAAAGGCCCGACGGCAAGGTGCTCACCGTATTCTATGCAAAGAAAACACAACTCTACGACGGTTATCAGATGGCCGCAGTCATTTGGGATCCGTCGGTTATTAAAAAATAAATACGAGTCTATAATCACGGAAATGCGGAATCACTGAAAAATGTCATGAGAGATAATTATTACGACCATTTTCATATTTCCGCTATTTCGTGATTAAATTTTTTTTAAACTACATCGAAAACAATTAGCCCCCTCCCCGCACATGAAATCCTTGTATATTCCAAGCCCGCTGCGTTTTTGCGTATCCGCGTTTGTCGCGCTTTTGATTCTAAGTTCCGCCTTGCCGCTCATCGCCTCCGCCCAGACTCGGCACGGCGAAATCCAAGGCGTGGTGTCGAACCTTGGCACCAGTAAATATCTGGTCGGCGCCGAAGTCGAGATCCCCGAGTTGAACATGAAGGAAGTCACGGGTGAGTCCGGTGAATTCCGTTTCCATTCCGTGCCATATGGCACTTATATCCTGGTGACACGTTATTCGGGGCTGGAGACCGAGCGCACGTCCGTGACCGTCGAGAGTGAGACGCCGATGCAGGCGCCGGTTCAGCTTACATCGGATGTATATAAGCTTGAAACCTATGTGGTCACGGGTGAGCGCGAGGGTAACGCCGCCGCCATCACGCGTCAGCGCCAGTCGGTGAATTTGCGCACGGCGTTATCGCTCGACGCCCTGGGCGCGTTGCCCAACGACAACATAGGCGAACTCGTGGCCACGATGCCCGGCGTGGGCGCTTCCGTGAGTGATGAAGGTGTGATAAACACGGTCAGCATACGCGGCAGTGCCTCTCAGTATAATACCCTGACAGTCGATGGCGATACCATGCAAGGCGGCAGTACCCAGGAGCGCAACGCCGATGTCAGCGTCCTCCCGGCGAGTATCTTCGAGGAAATCGAAATCATCAAAGCCCCTCTGCCTGAGATGCGCGCCGACGCCATCGGTGGCAATGTGAATATTAAAACAACATCGTTGCTTACGGTGGGCTATAGGAAAAGGACCAACTATTCGCTCGGCATGCGCTGGGCCCCTGTTTTTTATGATCCAATCCCCGCGCAAGAAAGAAGGCCAGTTCACCCGCAGGTCAGCTTCAACCACATACACGTTTTCGATGTTGGCGGAGGCAAAAAGAATTTGGCACTCTTGGTTGCCGGAGGTTATTATGAAAATATGGTGGGGACGAACAGGAAGATCATATCCTACCGTGTCAATCCCAGTCGTATTTCAGATTCCGAGCGGCAGTTGGCTGGTAGTGATATTCCTGAGGAAGTTGGCGTGTTCAACTATAATCAGCAGGACTTGATTTCACTTAGCAAAAAAATATCGGCAAACCTGAAGGTGGAATACCGCGCCAATCCATTTTTGAGTTTTCACGTCGGCCTTATCTATTCGGATATCGACAGACCGGGTCATCGTTATTGGAGCCAAACGCTGACGACAACGCAGCAACTAAAATACGATCCCGTTACTGGTGAGGAAAACAAAATCCTCTTGAGCAATGGAAAGTATGAATACGGCCATATATTGCCAGGTTCCACCAATAATGTGACAAAAGTAGAAGCCCACAGTGAAAATGACCTGATGTCGTTTTCGTCGCTTGTAAGCACTTTTGATCGTGGGCGTAAATTTACCGCGGGCGGACGCTATCGCCGGGGAGCCATTGATGCTGATTTTAGCTTGAACTGGAGCATCCGGCGTTATCTTGTAGGGTACAGTGCGGATTACGGACGCCATGGCGCAGGGGATGTTCGCTTTACCGTCACTGGCGTGGGCTGGACTTTTGATCAAACAGATCGTTCTCGATCGCCAGTGGTCACGCCAAGCATCAGCAGCCCCGATTGGTTTGATGTAACCAACTACAACGCATTAAGATACACGAAACGAGATTATCGGGAAATTACTGATTTTTATAATGCGCGGGCCAACATACGAATACAATTGCCCACGAAATTCCCGATATTGCTCAAAACAGGTTTTGCATTTAATCGCGAAGAACGCGGGCGTGACAGGTACAAGACAAAAGAATACAATTATACAGGCGGAGGATCGTTTAGGAAATTCCTCGATCTGACGGCGCGCACTACCGCCTCTGTCGAGGCCGGGAGGGATTATCCATATTTCGATGCCACACTGGTGGCAGATGATCTCCACGAGAATCCTTCAGTTTGGACTGAAAGCATATATAAGAATACCATGAATTTATATCTAAACACATATAATCTCACCGAGGATGTGATGGCCGGCTATTTGCAGGGGCATATCCAGGTGGGCGCGTTCAGGATGATAGCCGGTGCGCGCTATGAATATACAAAGGATGATGTGTTTGCCCATATTCAGGCGGATGGCTTGAGCTCTGCGGCAGATCGCACGGCTGATCCTCTTGGCACTGGCATACATGATTACAATAATCCGAAGAGGCGCACCATCTCTTATTCAAAACTATATCCGAGCGTCCACATGATATACAAAATCACGCCCAATTTTCAGGCGCGGGCGAGCTGGTCGAATACAATCGCGCGTCCAGCGCCCAGCTATCTCTATCCAACAATGGTAATTCGTGGACCGGAATCCTCGCTGAATGCCCTTGGAAGCATAACAATGAATGACCCCAATATAAAGCCCGAGTATTCCATGAATTGGGATGCGGGCTTTGAGTATTATTTTGAACCGGCCGGCCATCTCAGTGTCAACTATTTTTACAAGGATATGGATCGCTTTATATACGCAAGCCGCGGGGGTGTGGTGCCCAGCGGACCTGATAACGGGTTTGGTGGCGACTATGAGGGTTTTAACATTTATGAGGCAAAAAATGGCGGCGCCGCCACGGTTCAGGGCGTTGAGCTCAGTTACCGGCAGGAACTGACGTTCCTCCCGGGCATACTTAAAGGACTTGGGGTTTATGCCAATTACACATGGCTGAAGAGCGAGGGTGATTACGATAATGACGGTCGCATGGACATGGCTCGGGCGGGTTTTATACCAAGAGTCGCAAACCTCGGTCTTATATTCAAATACCGCGGATTCGTCATAAGTGCCAACGCCCGGTATGCGGATGATTATTACCGCACGGCCTCCGATAATCCAGCAGCGCGCATATTCATGCGTTCCAATATTATGATCAATACAAACGCCAAACTTACGATTACGAGACGTTTCGCAATATTTATTAATATTGCCAATGTGACTGGCGAAGAAATCCGCACCTACCAATACAATAAGAACCGTCCATATCAATATATTCGCGTGGCTCCGACAATCGCCATGGGTGTCAGCGGTAGTTTCTGAACTTAATCAAAAATAAATCGAATATTTAGTATGAAAATAAATTATTATTTAGTAAACATTCCGGAAACGCTCTTTATTATCACACCCGAATCATGAACACCTCGCGATCCACTCTCCGCGTTTTTGCACTGGTTGCCTGCATCCTCATGCCGTCCGTGAACATGCGCGCCCAATCCACCATACCTGCTTCCCCCGCCGCGCTGCCCGAACCCAACCGCGGACGCATCATATTGAACGATGACGGCGACTACATTTACATCGGAAACAACGCCGAGGAAATGGCGCGCAAACCTCAGCCCAAGGTTCCCGAGCAACGCGAGGGCTACCCTAGGTTTGCGTACAACAGGAACACAACCCTGAAAGGGTTGCATATTGATTTTTACGAGTGCGCCTTATGCAACCCCTTCAGGGTTGTATTTGTTGATAACCCGTTACCCAAGGTCTCGCAGACTCGACCTTGGGATGACGAGTCGCACGCCTTTGGCGTGCAACCAATTGCCCTCGCGGCCAAACGGAAGCTTGGGGGCATACCATCATATCACGACATTTGATGCATGACTGAGCTACGAGACATTTTTCCCACGACAAAATACCATGAACATAATAAAATGCCCCGCTATTATTCTCGCCGCCGCGTTTTTACCGCTGGCGGCCCCCGCCGACGTCCTCGTCAAATGGGACACCTCCGGCTTCAACGGCATGCAAGAGGAAACACCTCCGCTCGCGTGGTCGTCCGCAGTCACGCCCACGGGCATCAAGCGCGGCGCGGGCTTCACCGCGGGCACGGCGAGCACGTTCAGCCAGAAAAGCATGGCGTTTTATCTCAAGCCGGATGTCGCGACACTGGACGACGCAATAAGGTTAAAAGCCTATTTCGAAATCATCATCGAACCGACGCAGGGCGCGACGCTGTCCATCCACTCGCTTTCCTTCTCGTCCAATCGCGCGTCGAGCCGCTCCGGCCCGAACGCGCTTGTCGTGCGCAGCAGCCTTGATGGCTTTGCCGCTGATTTAATGAAGCCGTTCCGCACACGTCCCCTCCCGCAAAGCGGCGATCAAACCGTGCTGTTCAAGGGAAAACTCGACAAAATCACAAAGCCCTTCGCCCTTCGCGTCTATGGCTTTGGAAACAAGAAAAGTCTCAAGGATGGAATCCTCACCATATCAAATCACTCTCGCGCGGGCGGCATCGTCCTTGAAGGCACGGCCACCGGTGTTTCCGCTGGCGCGGCAGCCGCGGTGAGCAACAAGACCAAGGTCGATGCCGAGTCGTTGATCAACGCCGCCGACAAAAAAAACAATCCCGCCAACGTCAAGGACATGGCGGTGGCAAAAGTCGGCAGTGCGGTCGCCGATGTCACCACGCCTGCCGCGCTGCCCGAGGCAAACTTGGGACGCATCATATTAAACGATGACGGCGACTACACCTACATCGGAAACAACGCCGAGGAATGGCGCGCAAACCTCAGCAACATGCTCTCCAACATGCGCGAGATTCCCGCGCACACGCTGGCGTATTCGCTGGCCACAGGCACCGACCTGCTTCTTTACCCGAGCAAGGCCGGCAGCTCATGGGGGTGGAGACCGTTGGAGCTGTCTGGAGCGGCACGCCGCTTCGAGGCATTCATCGCCGCCATCAAACACGGCTTCGACGGCGTGCGTTGGGCCGCCGAAGATGCGCGCAAAATGGGCATGGCGTTCGTGCCCGTTTTCCGCGTGAACGATGCCCACTACGCAAGCCTGAAACGCCCTTGGTTCGAAGGTGAATTTTGGACGAAAAACCGGGAAAAATTCACCTTCGACAAGCCGCCTTACACACAACCCAAATTGGCTTACTACAAGGAGCTTTTGGATTATTCGCACCCCGAGGTGCGGGAGCATCGCCTTGGCGTGATACGCGAGGCCATCGAGCGCTACTCGGATATCATGGACGGATTTTTTCTCGATTGCATGCGCACACCACTATTTTTTCCGCACAAGGATGTGCCCGCAAAAACGCCCTTGCTAACAGCTTTCGTGAAGACGGTGCGCGAGGCGCTCGACAAGGCGGAGCCCGTGCGCGGGCGACGCATCCCGCTCATCGTGCGCGTGCCGCCCGGCGTGAAAAACTGCGAGGTGCTCGGCATGGATATTCGCCGCTGGATAAGCCAGAACTTGGTGCAGGTCGTCATTCCCGCCCCGCTCATGACGCTGTCACATGATGATCCCCTGCAGGACTTCGTCACGCTGGCCAAACCGCACGGAGTGAAAGTCTACGCCTCGCTCCTCCAGCGCACTTCATATACCTACGGTTTTAGAAAACAGGCGCCGGTGAGTGCTGACTACACGGACCGTCACCCCGATGCCGCGCACGTGCGTGGCGCCGTGATGAACGGCCTGTCAGTGGGCGTGGATGGATTCGAAATCTACAACTACAATCTTCCGATGAACACAGCCGATGTCGTTGCCTTTAAAAGCTGCCTCGAAGGCGCGGACAATACCGCCAAGCCCCGCACCTATGTCGTCACGCCGTCCTATTATTTTGATCACCTCAACACCTACGAGCCGCGCAAACAAATTCCCTTTGTGCTGACAGATAAGGAAAAAATAAAAACCATCGGCCTGTATATCGGCGAGGATCCGAAGGCGATTGATCCAGGCGCATATGTTGGAATCCGGCTTGGCTTTGCCTGCACCTACGAGGAGCCGCCGGTGCATGTACGCATCAATGGCATAAATGTGTCGTCCGGCGGCGAGTTTTCCACCTCGAAGCCGACGGCGAAACAGGGTGCGAAATATTTTTATCAAATCACGCTGCCGAATCCGGGATTAGTGCTGAAGAAAGGCTGGAACACCGTGCAAATTTATCCGCGCGATCCGTCAAACCGCCTGATGCCCGTCTCCGAATTGCAACTTGGCGTGATTCCGCCGATGGCTGATGGCCCAAAGTAAGATGATTGGATGCGCTCGCGCATGGCATCGCTGAATGCCATCAATACGGGCGCAGGCGAGCTGCGCCCCTACGCTCGCATATGACATCCCCCATTTTTCCATTTCCGCGTCTCTGCGTCTCCGCGTGAGACATGATAAACCGAAAATGCCTTGAAATAATATTATAAATCATGAAACCGATGAAATACATAACACATAACTCAATTCTCGCCGTCCTCACGGCATTTCATTTCCCAATCCCGGCGTTCATCCAGGCCAAGGCCGCGCCGCCCACCGGCTCGGGCGTGCAGGTGGAGATAGTTGACGCCGACGGAAACCCAATCCCCGGCTTCACCAAGGCCGATTGCAAAAAAATGCAGGGAAACACGATTGAGCAGGAAGTGACTTGGAACAATGCCAGTGTCGGAACGCTTGCCGGCACCCCGATGCGCCTCAAGTTTTACATGAGCTACGCGGATCTTTATTCATTCCAGTTCAAGTAATCTTTCAAGCTCACGCGGAGTTGCAGAGACAAATCCCTGCCTTCCAGTCTGTCTTCGCGGCTCCGCGTCTCCGCGTGAAAATAAATCGCCTGCGTTTCCACTTGGCCGCAAAGAGCCCGAAGGTTTCTAACCGCGAGCGAACGCGAAGACCCGCGCGGGGTGCGGGTGAACGCCGTTTCCCCCGGCGGCATCCTCAACCCCGCCAAGCCGCCTCCCAGAGGGGTTTCTTTCCCGCTACGGCGAAATGACCATGCTCGGACGCATGGCGCTCCCCCCGGAGATTTGCGGCCCGGTGGTGTTCCTGCTCAGCGACGCCGCCAGTTACATCACCGGCGCCAACCTGTGCGTGGAGGGCGGCCACACGGCCAAGTGACCTTCCCCGCTGGCGACGCGTGTCTGCGTTTTTCTGCTCCAACGAAACGAAAGCCGCAAACAGCCGCCGCATTCTTCGGAATGGCACGGACGGCTCGCCCGTGAGATGGCGCGTAGTGTCGTCCGACTAGATGATTTTTTCCTATTTGCATACACGATTTAAATCCGCGTTAAAGAATAGATTTCATAGCAGATATTTGCCCGTATTTGAGAAATCTGATAAAAAATGTTTGACTTATGTATACAAAATTACCCCTCTGTTTCCATGCCCAAAATTTCACCCTCCCTCATCACCCTTCAAAGTGTCGTCCCGGTATTGGTTTTCCGTCTGCTTCCGGCGCTCTTGGCTGGTGCGATGTCGTGATCGAATTGCCGGCATCCGACATGCCGGACGCCCTTCCTGCGCGCCACTTCTTCTCTTTCTCCCGATTGCTTCCCTCTACTCGCCACAGTTCCTCATCCATTCATGAAAACAACGAGCTCCATCACTACCATCCCCCTCTTCCTTACCCGTCTTTTGCGTTGCGCGCTGGCGCTCTGCGCGTTCAGCGCCTTGCGCGCGGCCAACATTTATTGGACATCGCCCTCCGGCACATGGTTCACCCCCGGCGGATGGCATAATGGCAGTATCTTCGGTGACGCCAACAACGCCCCCGGCGCTGGTGATGTCGCGTATATCGCCGGCGGAGCCGTGACCTTGGCTGGTGTTTCAGCCACCACCACCGCAGGCTACATCGGCGCGGCTGCCGACAGCAGCGGCACTGCCATTATTTCCGGCACCTGGCAAAACTCCGGCAATGTTTCCGTCGGCTACGCGGCCGCTTCCGGCGGGTTTCTTCGCATCGAGCAAAACGGCGTCGTGAGGAACGCCACCGGCTACATCGCCCAAGCCGCCAGCTCTTCCGGCACCGCCATCGTTGCCGGTCTATGGGAAAGCACCGGCAACTTTGCGGTCGCTGCCGGCTCCGGAGCCTTCGGTTATCTCCACATCATCCAGACCGGCACCGTCAAGAACGCCATCGGATACGTTGGCCATGCCGCAGACGGCATCGGCGTCGCCGTCGTCGACGGCCTCTGGCAAAACACGGGGAATTTTTACGTCGGCAACAACGGCTCCGGCACCCTCGCCATCGGGAGCACCGGCACGATAACAAGTGCCGTCGGCTACGTCGGCAACACCGCCACCAGCGACGGCGTTGCGAATGTCGCCGGCCTCTGGCAAAGTTCCAGCAATATCTATGTCGGCAACTCCGGCGTCGGCATGCTGAACATTCTCGCCGGCGGCAGGGTCACCAACTCGCTCGGCTACCTCGGCAACACGGCCACGGGCGACGGCACCGCCGTCGTCGCGGGCCTCTGGCAGAACTCCAGCACCCTCTTCGTCGGCGAGCGCGGCACGGGCGTGCTCACCATCGCCGATAGTGGCACCGTCATCAACACCGCGGGCATCATCGGCAACTCCGCCAGCGGCAGCGGCACGGCCAGCGTTGCGGGCCTCTGGCAAAACTCCGCGGCTCTCACGGTCGGCAGCTCCGGCGTTGGCGTGCTCACCATTCTTTCCACGGGCACCGTCACCAATGCCGTCGGCAATATCGCCACTGCCGTCGGCGGCAGCGGCACGGTCAGCGTCGCGGGCCTTTGGCAGAATTCCGGCAACTTGATTATCGCCTCCGCCACGAACTCCACCGGCTACCTCTACATTGAGGAGGGCGGCATTGTGAGAAACACCACTGGCTATGTCGCCCGCAACGTCGCCGCCACCGGCACCGTCGTTGTTGCGGGCCTCTGGGCAAACACCAACGCCGCCATCATCGGCGACTCCGGCTTCGCCATGCTTGACCTGCTCTCCACTGGCACGGTCACCAGCGGCTTCGGCGTCCTCGGCAACGCTGCCGCCGGCAGCCTTGGCATCGCCAACATCTTCGGCGTCTGGGTGAACACCGGCAGCTTCAGCGTGGGTCGCGCCGGCTCCGGCCTGCTCAACATCCACGCTTCCGGCACACTCAAAAACACGGACGGCTTCATAGGCGCAATGGCCACCGGCTCCGGCATCGCCAACATCGCCGGCATCTGGCAAAACACAGGCACCCTCTTCGTCGGATATCTTGGCGATGGCGTGCTCGATATCGCCAGCACGGGCACCGTCACCAGCGCCGCCGCCATTATCGGAAACGACGTGGGCGTCTCCGGCACCGCCAGGGTTGCCGGCCTCTGGGAGAACTCCGGAGCCTTTGTCATTGGAAACAGCGGTTCCGGCGTCCTCACGGTTGAAAACGGAGGCTTGGTGCAAATCGCCGCCACTTCCACCTCCAGCTTGGGGCTCGTCGCTGGCGTTTCCGGCACGCTCATCATCGAAAACGGCGGTGCGTTCACCGCCGGACGCATCGACATCGGCGACGCGGGCGCCGGTTTTCTCCATGTCGCGCAAGGCGGCACCCTTGCCGCCACCAGTCTCTACCTCGCCAACCAGATCAATGCCAGCGGCACGGTCATCGTGGACGGTTATTTCCAAAGCGTTACCAACGTCGCCCAGTATATCGCCACCGGCACCGGAAGCCAGGGCGCGTTCATTCTCGGGACCACGGGCACTGTTCACGCGGGTGCCATTGGCGTCGGCCAGGCCGCGGGCGCGTCCGGCTACGCTTACATCGGCGGCGTCTGGATGAACACCGCCCAAAATGCCACCTCTGTCATCGGCAACAATGGCGGCAGCGGCACCATGATCGTCGCCAGCACCGGCACCTTTTCCACTATCGGCAACCTCTACATCGGCAACACCGGCACGGGTCTTCTCACTGTCGGGCAGGGCGGCTTCATGAAAAACAGGATCGGATACTTCGGTTACGCGGCCAACGGCTCTGGTTCCGCCAGCATCGCCGGCTTCTGGGAAAACACCGACACCCTTGCAATCGGCCAAAATGCCACCGGCTCCGGTGAGCTTGCCATCACCCAGACCGGCACCGTCATCAGCGTCACCACTTACGTTGGCAACAACGGCAAGGGCGTCGCCAATGTCGCGGGTCTCTGGCAAACTGGCTCGCTCACGGTTGGCCAGGCCGGATCGGGCCTGCTCAACATCGAGGCCACCGGCACCGTCACAAGCGCCGCCGGTGTTCTCGGCGGCGTCGCCGCTGGCAGCGGCACGGCCATCATTGCCGGCCTCTGGGAAAACTCAGGAAACCTCAGTATCGGCAACAACGGCTCGGGCCTGCTCGAAATCGCTTCCACAGGCACAGTCATCAATGCCAACGCCTCCATCGGCAATGCCGCCACCGGCAGGGGCATCGCCACTGTCGCCGGTCTCTGGCAGAACACCGGCACACTCTTCGTCGGCGATGCCGGTTCCGGTTTGCTCAATCTCCTTCCCGGCAGCGTCATCACCGGCGGCGGCTTTGTCATCGGCGCGACCGGCACGCTCGCCGTCCTTTCGGCCAGCCCCGGCGGCATTCTCACACCGGCGTCCGCGACCATCACCGCGAGCCAAATCTCCATCGGGGCGGACAACAACCTGGTCTTCTCCATCGACGGGGCGGTGTCCGGCGGCGGCGCGCTGCTCACGCTGGACGCGGACAGCTTTACCGGCGCTGCGTTTGGCACGCAGACCATCTCGCTCCTCGGAACGAACCTGCCCGTCACGGGCACCTACACGCTTATCAGCGCCGACACCGCGACCTTTGCCGCCACGCCTTCCTACACGCTTCTTTTCAACGGCGCGCCGCCCGCCTTGGGATCGGGCCGCTTCGACCTGACGCTCGCAAACGACGACACCGCCAAGACCCTCTCCCTCGTCGCCTACCTCGCCAACGCTTCCCTCGTCTGGTCGGCCACCGACTCCGTCTCGCCCGCGCTTTGGAACGTGAACGGTGCGGAAAACTGGGCCGGCATCGACACCAAGTTTCTTTCCAACGACACCGTGACATTTGACGACACCTCGTCCGCCGGGGCCCAAACCATCACCGTCGCCGCCTCCGGCGTGGGCGTTGCCGGCATGACCGTCAACAACTCCGCCGGACACGACTACACGTTCACTGGCGGCGCGATTCAAAACACGGGCCGTCTGGAAAAAACCGGCGCCGGAAATCTGGCTCTTGGCGGCGATCTCGTTTTCACGGGCACCGGAGCCGGCGGACAGACTGCCGCGCCGGGCGGCATCGTCCGCGCCGGCATCGATTTTGGCGCGGGGTTCGCGGCGGGCACGATTTTCGACAGCGCCGCCGGTTCGATCACCGTCGACCTCTCCGGCGAAACCGGAGGCCTGTCCGCCGCGGCCCTTGCCGGAGGCAATGTGCAAGGCACGCTGAACACGGGCGCAATCACCGTGCGCGCCCCCGCCGCCGGCGATGCCGCCGCCTTCGCCTTCGACACGCTCACCGGCGCGGCCTCCGTGACGGCCTCCGGCCCCATTACAGTCGTCGGAGCGGATGCCGCCGCGCTTCGCGCAAACACCGTGGCCACGACCGGCGGGCTTCGTTTCGACACGCTGTCCATAACCGCCGCCGGTGACGCTGCGGGCGTCTCCGCGACGCAACTCAACGCGGCCTCTGTCGCCCTCGGAAATGGCGCGGCCAATGCCGTCTCCATCACGGCTGGCGATCACGCCCGCGGCATCGTCTCCGAATATGCGGCTGGCGGAACCCTCTCCATCCAAAACGCCACGATTTCCGGCGCGGCTGCGAGCGCGGTGTCCGCCGGCACGCTCGCCTTTGGCAGCGCACAGCTCTCCGGCGTGACAGTGAAGGGCGTTGACACGGCCCGGGGCATCGAGGCCGCGCTTGTCAGCGGCGGCACGTTCACAATCGACGGCGCGTTGTCGGTCTCCGCCTCCGGCGCGGGCACGGGCAGCGGTGTTGGACTGGCGCTTGGCGCGATGCAAGGCGGCGCGGAGATTCGTTTGAAAGCGACAGGCTCCATCCTCGCCTCCGGCGACGCGCTCGCCGCGGGCATCCTCACCGGCCCGGCTGGCGCGGGCCGGGTGGTGCTCGAAGGCGGTGTGATTCGCGCGACAAACGCCGCCGGAGCCGCGGGCGCGAATTATGCGGCGGGCGCGGGCCAGGCCGAGATTGTCATGAACGGCCTCGGCGACGCGCTCGTGTTTTCGCCGGGCGCGGGCGCGGTGTTCGACAACGGCGGACACGCCATGCGCATGGCCGGCGCGGAGACGATCGAGTTTGCCAGCGGCGAGACGCGCTGGGGCGACAACTGGGCCGTGCTCCCGCAAGACGGCGGCGCGCCTGCGTCCACGGCCAGCGTCAAGTCCGGCGCGACATTGCGCGCCAGCGCCGTCACCGACTTCAACAAAGCCGCCGGCACCTCGCTCGCTTTCGAGAATGGCGCCACGCTGCTGACCCCGGGCGCCACGCCCGTCGTGCTGTCGGCGGGCACGCTCGATTTCGCGGGGGACTCGGTGCTGGCTTTTGATCTGACCGGCGCGACGGGCGGCAACACCACCGCGTTGCTCGAACTCGACGCGAACGCGTTCACCACGCAATTCGGCACGCAAAAGATCAACCTCCTCGGTCCCATCTCCGACGGCGACACATTCCTCCTCGTTCACGCGGCCAATGCCACTTTCGGCACAGCCGCCTATGACATTCTCTACAACAACACCGCGCTCTCCGGTCGCGCCTCCCTCACCGCGACCAACGATGACATCGCCAAGACGCTGTCCGTCACATTCAACATGCTCACCTATGCCCTCACGTGGCAGGGAGGCGCATCGGGCGCGGAGCGCCTGTGGGATGTGAACGCCACCGCGAACTGGACGGGTAGCGACACCCTTTTTCTTAACAACGACGCCGCGCGCTTCACCACCGCGGGAGCCGGAGAGGTCATCGTCGGCGCCGGCGGCGTTTTTGTGAAATCCGTGGCAGGCTCGCCCGCCATGCTCGTGGACGGCGGCGCCTATGTGTTCAATGGCGCCAACGCCGCCGCCGGCATCACGGGCGAGGGCAATCTGCAAGTCACCGGCCCCGCCACCAGCGTCACGTTCAACGCGCAGGCCGCATTTTCCGGCTCCGTCCTGCTCGACGCGGGCCTGCTGACGCTCAACGCCGCCTCCAGCGCAGGCGCGCTCGCCGCCGAGACCGGCACGCTGGCCATCGGCGCGGGCGGCTCGCTCGACGTCGCGGGCGTCGCGTCCATCGGCGCGGGCGCGGTGCTCGACATCACCGCATCCTCCGGCACGGCGCTCTCGGCGGGCTCGTTTGTTTCCGCCACCGGCGCGGTCATCAACATCTCAGGCTACACCATGCCCGCGAGCGGCTCGTATCCGGTCACGCCGGCCTTTCCGGTTTACACGCTGGTTTCCGCATCCAACACGATCGAGCGCAACTACACGCTCACCGTCGCGGGCGTTGCCGTGCCTGTGGTGCCCGTGGACGAGAGCACGTTCCTCTCGTTGCAGGAGGTTTTGACCGACGCGAAAAAAATCCAGGCCACCACCGCGCTGGTTTGGAACAGCACGGCGGAGGGTTCCGCGCACGGCACGTTCAACATTGCCAGCGGCACCTTCACCCTCGCCGCCAGCCTCGCCAACAATGCCGCCGCCCCCGCAGGCGCCGGCATGAACGGCTGGGACGGCGCGACGCTCAAGAAAACCGGCACGGGCACGCTCGTGCTCGCCGGATTGAACACCTTCACCGGATTGACGCGCGTGCTTGAGGGCGCGCTGCTGAACACCGGCACCATCACGGGCGGAGCGGAGAACGCGGCCGCGTTGCGCAACACCGGCATGATCATCGGCGCGGTCGCCAATACCGGCACCCTCGCCAACGACGCGGGCGGCATCATTTCCGAACTGGCGCAAACCGCCGGTTCCTTCTCCAACGCCGGATTCCTCGCCAAGCTCGTCATCGACGGCGGTGCCGGCACAAACGCGGCTGCGGGCACGGTGAACACCGCCGGGATGAGCGGCGGCAGCCTCGTCAACAACGGTCTCGTTGACGACATCGCAGTGAGCGGTTCCGCGATCCTTTCCAATCTCGCCGGGGGACGCATTACCGGAACCCTCGACATCGCAGCCAGCGCGGTCGTCACCAGCTCCGGCGCACTCTCCACCATTAGCGGTCCTGTCAACATCGCCGCCGGAGGTTTACTGAACAACTGGGCCGGTATCACCGGCCCGGTCATCACCAGTGGCACTGTCATCAACAACACCGCCGGAACGATGGCGTCCGTCATCCAAAACGGCGGGGTTTTCACCCACAACGGCATCCTTCCCGACCTCGTAATAAACGGCGGCCTGTTCAACCTTAACGCGAACGGACGGATCACAAACTCGCTGTTCATCAATTCCGGCACCCTCGTGCTCGCGGGGAGCGCGACCCGTGGCATCTACGTTACAACGAACATCGGCGAAGCCGGCGTTCTGATTTACACGTCCGGCAGCCTCTCCGATGTTGTGAACAACGGCCTGTTCACTTTCAACAACGCGGCTGACTTGACCTACGCGGGTGCAATCAGCGGCACGGGCGACATCACCAAGGGAGCCGCCGGAACCCTGACCTTGGCCAGTGCGCAGCCTGCGTATGAGGGTGCCGTGCGGGTCAACACCGGCGCGCTGGTTGCCGGGGCTCCGGACTTGTTTGCCAATGCCTCGCGCATGACCCTCGCGGCAAGCGGCACCTTCGACATGGCGGGCCACGACCAGCGGCTCCGGCATCTCGCCATCGGCAACGGCGGACGCGTCGCGTTCAACAGCGTCGGCTCCAGTTACGCCACGCTCACCCTCGACGGGCTTTCCGAAAGCACCGGGAGCTTCGTCATGCGCGGCGACATGGCCGCCGGCGAGGGCGACCGCATCGTGCTCACCGGTTCCAGCGCCGGATCCCACACGGTGTTGCTCGCGCTCGAAGGCGCGGCCGCGGGGCCCGGCTCCATGCTCAAGATCGTCGACGCCACCGCCGCCAGCACCGCGACCTTCAGCGGCAGCGCCTCCCTCGGCATGACCGCTTACGCAATGGTGCGCGGCAACGGCGGCTCCGACCCCGCCTCGTGGTTCATGGCCGACACGGGCCTGCTCAGCGAGACCGGCGGCGCAATCCTCGCCACCGGCGGCGTCGCCGGGATAGAGTGGATTTACTCGCTCGACGCGCTGCACAACCGGCTCGGCGAAGTGCGCGCCGACACGCTTGCCAAAAGGAACGCCAAAACGCCCAGGGGCGGCGCATGGTTCCGCGCTGATGGCTACGGCTTGGAAGCCGGAAGGGATTTGTTCGGCGCGGCGTTTGACGAGACGGTCTTCTCGGTGAGCGCGGGCGTTGACCGGATCAAAGCGCGCCCGAATGCCGTCGCCATTACCGGCGTCAGTATCACGGCAGGCCGCGTCACGCGCGATTTTGGCGCCATAGGCGAGGGCGCCAGCGACCTTATCGGCGCGGGATTCTACGCCGCCCTGATCGGGCGCTCCGGCTGGTTCGCGGACTTCGCCGCCAGATACGACCTTTCCCAAAACACGCTCGACATCCGCGACGGCCAGTGGAACGCCCCCGTGTCCGCCGACTACGACAGCCACACTTTCGGCATGTCGTTCCAGATTGGAAAACTGATTCGGAAAAAAGGCGGCTGGTGGCTGGAGCCTTCGCTTCAGGCCGCGCTCGGCGGCGTGAGCGATGTCGATTACACAACCGACACCGGCATGAAGGTGAAAGTGGACTTCGCCACGCTGCAGCAATATCGCGGCCAGTTGCGCGTGGGGCGCGACGGCCCGCGCTGGACGCTCCACGCCAAGGGCGCAACCGTCTTCGCCGATTCGCAAGGTGGCGAGGTCACCGCCGCCGGTCGCGCCTACGCGCCGCGCTACGACGGCATGCGCATCGAGTTCGGCGCGGGCGCCGCCTGCAACTTCCGCTCGGGCGCTTCCCAGCTCTATTTCGCATACGAATACGCCAAGGCCGCGCACTACGAGCGCCCGTGGGCGCTCTCCCTCGGCTATCGGCAGATGTGGTGAATAAAACCGAAGCAATAAACAGCCACGAAGAGGCACAAAAAGCACAGGAAAACTGCATTCAACTTCGCGCCTTTTGCGCCTCTTTGCGGCCATTAAAACCGAACCAATCAACCCAATCACTCCCATGAACACTCCCGTCTGTCCCCGTTCCCGCGCCGCCTCCCTCGCGCTTCTTTCATTCTTCATTTTTCATTCTGCACTCTTCATTGGCCGCGCAGCGGCGCACACCATCTCCGGTCAGGTGTCGAGCGGCGACACCGGCAGCAACCTGCATGGAGCAAGCATCGAAATCCTCGTCCTGAATGTGCGGACGATCTCCGGCGAGGACGGTGGCTTCGAATTCGCCAATGTGCCCGCTGGAGAACACACGCTGGTCTTCAATTACTCCGGCATGGAGACTATCCGGAAATCCGTCACGGTGAGCGCTGCCGCGCCGGCGGTCGTCAATGTCGAGATGCACGCGCCGGTGTTGCGCATGGATGCGTTTGTCGTCACCGGCGAACGCGAGGGCAACGCCGCCTCAATCGTCCGCCAGCGCGCAGCCGAAAGTTTGCGCACCGTGCTCGCCAGCGACGCCCTCGGCAACCTGCCCAACGACAGCATTGCCGAAGTCATCACGCGCATGCCGGGCGTCGTCGGCATCATGGATGCGAACGGCGGGCTCGGTCTGGATGGTGCGACAGTCCGCGGCACCGCAGGCAATCTGAACACGCTTACCATCGACGGCTTTGCACAGGCCAGCTATGAGGAGACGGGGCGGGGCGGCGACCTACGCATCCTCTTTGCCAGCATGTTTGAGGATATTGAAATCATCAAGGCGCAGACCCCCGAGCGGCGGGCTGACTCGCTGGGCGGCACTATCAACCTGAACAGTCCATCGCTCTTCAAGATGAAACAACGCCGCCGCACAACCTACAACCTCGCGCTGCGCTGGGCGCCGCCGTTTTACGATCCCATTCCGGAGCGCGCCAAGCGGCCCATTCATCCCCAGTTTTCATTTTCCCACCGGCATATGTTCGATGTGTTCGGAGGACGGCGCAATCTGGCTATCTCGTTTAATGCCGGCTACCGCGAAGTTGCGGTTGGCGTTCGCACGGCTTACTCTACTTACCGGAACAACATTACGACCAACGAGATGACCGTCGCGGGCAAGGCGGTTCCGGATGACGTTGGGGTATATTACAGTCGCATGCGTGATTTTTCGAACCTTATGATCACTAAAAATTTCTCCCTCAAGACCGCCTATCGTATCTCGCCCCATGTTGAATTTAACGCAGACTTTACCTACACAGATAACAGCACGCCCGGTCTCAGGGAAATGGAACGAATCGCCGAAGCCTCGCAAACCCTCCAATACGACCCTCTCACCGGCTTGTCCACTGGAGGTGTCATAAAACCAGGCTATACCAACTCCTACACCGAGGTCGAACCTAACGGGACCGGCTCGCATTCTCGCGTCACACTCGCGAACTCGCTTATCAGTTCCATGATCCGGCTCAGAGGTGTCACCACTGGCGCGAAAATAAAATATGGCCGCGTGGAAGTGGATATTGCCGCCAATTACAATCACAGGCATGCAAATGCTGTATCGGGAAAGGGCTACGGACGCCACAATGGCAGCGATTTTACCTATCGCGTGAATGGCGTTGGCTGGATTTATGACCGGGGTTCATCCGTCCTGAACCAAACCCTGACGCAGACGGCCGGGCCGGATTGGTTTGATATCAATAATTACGGCACCTTGAGCGGCAGTATCCGGGATTATACCAACTACGTCGAGGTATATACTGTTCGCGGCGATCTGCGCTGGAAGATTCCCGCCACCTTCCCCCTCACACTCAAAACCGGCGTCTGGGCAAACCGCGAAAATCGCGGCGTAAACCGTTACAATACCAAAAGCTATACCTATGCCGGAATCTCTTCCCTCTCAAGCCTCATGGACACATCCATTGACGCATCATTCGCCGACGAGCAGAATCCCTGGCCTTTTCTCAGCCCCACCCTCATCGCCGATGACATATTTGAAAATCCCAGCAACTGGCAGGAGAACATCTACACCAATACGATGAACCGCCTGAAAAGCTTGCGGAGCCTGACCGAGGATGTCGGCGCCGCTTACGTCCAAGCCAACATGCGCATTGGCCCGCTCAGCATTGTGGGCGGCGTCCGGGTTGAGAGAACCGAGACCGACGTGCGCGGCAACGTTCAGGCCCAAACACTGTCCACCACCGCCGAACGGGCCGCCGACCCCGCCGGCGCGGCCATGCGCGACTACGGCAGCGCAAGACATAACAAAGGCGGATATAACGACGCCTTCCCCAGCCTCCATCTCGTGTGGAACTTTACCAAGAATTTTCAGGCGCGCGCAAGCTACTCGACCGGCATTGGCCGCCCCTCGCCCAGCCAGCTTTATCCCGCCGAAACCGTGTATGAGCCATCGCCAACCTATCCAAACGGCTTGGTTTCCTATAACGATCCCAGCCTGAAGCCGCAACATGCCAGAAATTGGGATCTTTCGCTCGAATATTATTTCGAGCCGGTCGGCCAGCTTTCAGTCGGAGGCTTCTACAAGCAGCTTTCGGATTTCATCTACCGCGATAGTCGCGGCACGGTTCCCGAAGGGCCGGACAACGGCTTTGGCGGCCTGTATGCCGGCTACGACCTCAACTACAACACCAATGGCGGCGACGCCTGGATAAAGGGTCTCGAAATAAGCTGGCAGCAGGACCTCTCCTTCCTCCCCGGCATTCTGCGGCGCCTGAGCGTGTTTGCCAATTACACCTGGATGGATACCGAGGGCGATTATGACAATGACGGAAAGAATGACACTGAACTCGTGAATTTCGTCCCTCAAAGCGGCAATGTGGGGCTGACCTTTCGCTACAAAGGGCTGACCGCCCGGGCCACTGCGAATTATACGAGTGATTATTATAATACGTCGTCCAGCAATGAGGTGAGTCGTGTGTTTGCCGAGGCGCGCACAATAATCAATCTCAACCTTTCCTACATGCTTCCCCGCTCCCGGCTCACCCTCTTCGCGGACTGCGCGAACGTGACGAATGTGGAGCAACGTTGGTATCTCTACAAAAAAAATGTCGATCGCCCGTATCGCGTCACCCGCAGCGTTCCCACCATCACCTTTGGCGTGCGCGGCTCATTCTGAAAGTTTTGGAAACCAATTCTCAACCGCAGATGGACACGGATGAACACAGATATATAAAACCACATCACGCTGGTTTGTATCCGTGTCCATTTGTATTCACCCATGCTTGTGAAACAATTCACCAACCGCCAATAAAATGAAAATAAAAACATCCAACCCGATCACGAAAACAATCACCGCCTTGGTGATTCTTTGCACGGCCTCCACGATGGCCTTCGCCCAAAAAACCGCCGCTGCGAACGCCGTCGTCGAGCCGCTTGATATTGGCTCGCGCTTGGAAATGTTCGTGGACGATTATGTGATTGGCAAAACCGAGGGCGCCATAACGCAGTATTTGCACAAGCCTGTCCCTCGCGAAGTCGTGTTTGTCACCGACATGCCTTGGGAGGGCAGCACATGCGCTTATTACACTCTGTTTCAAGCAAACGGCCTGTATCACATGTATTATCGGGGATCGAGCGCGAATTCGGCACAGCTCACCTGCTATGCCACCAGCAAGGACGGCATCAACTGGACGCGCCCCAATCTCGGTCTGGTTGCGTTCAACGGTTCAAAGGAAAACAACATCATCCACGATGGTGTCGGGAAGCATAATTTCACTCCGTTTGTGGACACCAATCCCGACTGTCCGCCGGACGCGAAATACAAGGCGCTGGGCGGACTGGCCAAAACGGGCGGACTTTATGCGTTCAAATCAGCGGACCTGATCCACTGGAGCCTGATGAGCGAAAAACCTGTTTTCCCATCTGACTGGGAGAAACTCGGCAAATGGCAGCAGCCGTGGTTCGATTCCCAAAACCTGGCGTTTTATGACAATTTGCGCAAAACCTACGTCCTTTATTTCAGGCACTGGCGCGACCGCAAATACCGCGACATCATGGTGCGCGAGTCGCGGGATTTTGTCACTTGGACCGACACGCCGCAAATGCTGGAATACACTGGTATTGTGCAGCCCGATTCCAGCGCGAAGGAAATCGTGGTGGATAAAGTCGAGGACGGCGGCGGAGTCGTGGATTCAGTCGCGGGCGCACGCGAGCATCTTTATACAAATACGGTCGCTCCGTATCCAAGGAGCCCATCCATCTACATCGGGTTTCCCGCGCGGTATCTTCCTATCACCTCTCAAGTGGAGCCGTTGTTCATGAGCAGTCGCGACATGGTGAATTTCAATCGCTGGCAGGAGCCCGTCATCCCGGTTGATGCGCCGCAGGATCGCGACGGAAACCGCAGCAATTACTCATGGCCGGGGCTGCTTGAATTGCCGGGCGAGGACATGGATTATTCCATTTACGCCACCGAGGCGTATTACGGTGACGGTCCCTCCCGCCTCCGCCGTTTTACCTATCGCAAGGACGGCTTTGTGTCCATGCGAGCCAAGCCCGAGGGCGGCGTAGTCGAGACCAAGCTGCTTACGTTCACCGGAACCAAGCTGGTGTTGAATTATAAAACCAAGGCCAGACATTACAAATATGCCGGCGGCAGCGTGCAGGTGGAGATAGTTGACGCCGACGGAAACCCAATCCCCGGCTTCACCAAGGCCGATTGCAAAAAAATGCAGGGAAACACGATTGAGCAGGAAGTGACTTGGAACAATGCCAGTGTCGGAACGCTTGTCGGCACTCCGGTGCGCCTCAAGTTTTACATGAGCTACGCGGATCTTTATTCATTCCAGTTCAAGTAATCTTTCAAGCTCACGCGGAGTCGCGGAGACAAATCCCTGCCTTCCAGTCTGTCTTCGCGGCTCCGCGCCTCCGCGTGAAAATAAATCGCCTGCGTTTCCACTTGGCCGCCAAGAACCCGGAAGTTTTTAACCGCGAATGAACGCGAATAAAGCCGTCATCCCGGATTGAGTGGCACGGGCTGCCAGCCCGTGGGATCGTGTGGCATGGGCGACTCGCCCATGTGGATCGTGTGACACGGGCATCCTGCCCGTGAGGCTCGATTGCTTTCCATTCGCGTGAAAATCTAAAACCCACGCATGCGGCAAAGAACCACGCGTGTTTCCTTGCGTCCATTCGCAGTTCAAAAATGCCCCAAGCACACGGGCAGGATAGGATGCCCGTGCCACTCGATCACCGTTTTTGTGATTTGTGATTTGTTTTTTGGGATTTATTTGGGATTGGCGGAGTGTCGCTTCGCTCGGCAGGAAATTGGGATTTGGGATTTTCAGACACGGGCGAGTCGCCCGTGCCACCCAACCCGCCCGGACTCCCCACTTCGGACCTCGAGCTTCTAATCTCCGACCTCCGACCTCTGATCGCTGGTTCCTTTTTCGCTCTTTGCGTCCATTGCGACTTTGCTGTGAATCCTTCCGTCCTCCTTTCTTCCGTGCTTCCGTGTTTCCGTGATTTATAAAAGCTCTGCCTCTTCCGGTTGCGGCTGCGCGCTCACCCTGACCAATGGCACCCCTTTGAGTCCATCCAAGCGCGCCTCTTATTCGCGGCTTTTCGCGTCCATTCGCGGTTCAAAAATGCCCCAAGCACACGGGCAGGATGCCCGTGCCACCCGACCCGTTCGCATTCCTCGCGTGTCCGGCAGGATGTTAATTTATGTGATAATATATTCTTTTATTGACAAAAACGAACATAGGCTGGATTCATCGTGTGTTGATGAAATCCTGCAATCGCGCATCGGGCGCGTCTGCCCGCCGGCAGCGTTTTCATTGACCGATCTTCTCCAATCCATCGCCAGGCAAAGCCATCATCATACCAACATGAACAATTCCACACATTCCCCCGCGCCGGTGCGCATCGGCATCATCGGCGGCGGCCTCATGGGCCGCGAGGCCGCCAGCGTGTTCGGACGCTGGTTTGCCCTGGACAATCATCCGGTGAGGGCCGAGCTGTCGGCGGTGTGCGACTTGCAGCCCTCGCTGCTGGACTGGTTCCGGCAGGTGCCGACGGTCAAGTTGCTGACGACCAGCCACCATGAGTTGCTTGCGTCGCCGGACGTCGATGTCGTCTACGTGGCCGTGCCGCACCATCTGCACAAGCCGATTTACCTCGATGTGCTGCGCGCGGGAAAAGACCTGCTCGCTGAAAAACCCTTTGGCATCGACCTGGAGGCCGCGCGCGCGATCCGCGACGAAGCGAAAAAGCTCGGGCGTTTTGTGCGCGTCTCCTCGGAATATCCCTTTCTGCCCGGCGCGCAGCGGGCCTTCGCGATGGCCAGGGCGGGCGATCTGGGGCCGCTGCTCGGCATCCGCGCCTCCTTTCTGCATTCGAGCGATCTCGATCCTCAGAAGCCGATCAACTGGAAACGTCAGGTCAAGTTCTGCGGCAAGGGCGGCGTGCTCAACGATCTCGGCCTGCACGTGGCACACCTGCCGTTGCGCCTCGGCTGGCGTCCAGCGAGAGTGTTTGCGCAGCTCCAGAAAATCTACACGACGCGGCCCGACGGCAAGGGCGGGACCGCCGCGTGCGACACATGGGACAACGCCGCGCTGCACACCGACGTCCATATCGACGGCCAGACCGTGCCGCTCACGCTTGAGATGAAACGCATGGCCCCGACCGAAACCGACACATGGATATTCGAGGTCATGGGCACGGATCGCGGCGTGCGTTATTCGACGAAGGAACCCAAGACACTCCGGACCTACCGCCGCGGCCGGGAGCAATGGTGGGAAAAGACCGACCTGGGATTTTCCATGCCCTTCAAGACAATCACCGGCGGCATCTTCACGCCTGGCTTTCCGGACATGCTCATGCAAATGTGGGCCGCCTATCTGGCGGAGCGCGCCGGCGTGCTCGGAGACCGGTTCGGCTGCGCGACACCCGACGAAGCCGTGGCCCAGCACGAGATATGGGAGGCCGCGCTGGCCTCGCAAAAAGAAGCCGCGGTCGTCGCCGTGACGTATTCATAAGGAGGGCCGGGTGAACGCGCGTTTGCAAAGCTGCCCATGAAGCCTTCGCCTGCGGGCAGGCACGCCCTCGCTCCACGCCGGGGCGGTCGCACAATGATGTGGATTTCCGCGAATCGCCGCATATGCCTGAAGCCTTTTCAAACGTAACTCAACAAGCACCCTGCCGTGAAAAATCTCCCTCCAGTCGCGCGCCAGAACAAAATACGCGAACGCTTCGCCAAACAGCCCGGGGCGGCCATCGCGGAGCTTGCGCGCGAGTTCGATGTCAGCGAGATGACCATTCGCCGCGACCTCGATGCGCTTGAGCGCCAGTCGCACGTGCAGCGCACGCATGGCGGCGCGATCCTCACCGAGCGCATGATCCTCGAATTCGATTATCGCGACCGCCGCGCGACCAACCACGCCGCCAAGCGCGCCATCGCAGCCGAGGCCCGCAAGCTCGTCCTTCCGGGGCAGCGCATCATCCTCGACAACGGCACCACTACGCTTGAGCTCGCAAGCCTCCTGCGCGAAGACGGCGAAAACCTCACCGTCATCACGCCCAGCCTCGCCGTCGCCTCGGAGTTGCAGCATGCCGCCGGCGTCGAGGTCATCCTGCTCGGCGGCACGCTCCGCCGGGGCAGCCCCGACCTGACCGGCCCGGCCACCGAGCACTGCCTGGAACTGTTTGCGGCGGACATCGCTTTCCAAGGGGCCGACGGCATCGGGCTTGATGGGAAAATATACAACTCCGACGTGCGCCTCGCCCATGTCGACAAGGCGATGCGCCGTGTGGCGGAGCGTTCCTACATTCTCGCCGACCACAGTAAAATCGGGACCACGGCGCTGGCCTGCTCCGGCACCCTCGCAAACGTCACCGGCCTTATCACCAGCAAGGGCGCGCCCGCCGCCGTGATGGCCCGTCTCGCAAAAGTCTGCCCGAAAATCATCGCGGTGAAACCCTGAGCCGCCGGCAGCCGCGCAAAGCATACCACCCTCCATGGCATCCCTGCTCATCCGCGACGCGCTCATCATTGTTCCCGGCGCGCACATCCAGCCGGGCGACCTGCTCGTCCGCGACGGGCGCATCGCCTCCATCGGCGCGCCGCGCTCCATCGCGGCGGCGGGCGTGGATCAGGTTGTCGAAGCGGAGGGCCGCCGGCTCTCGCCCGGGTTGATCGACATCCACACGCACGGGATCATGCGCCATCTTTATGAATCCGGGCCGGACGGCTTGCGCGCCGCCGCGCGGGAACTCGCCCGCTTCGGCGTCACCACGGTGCTCCCCACCATCGTCCCGCAAATTCGCGACGGCTGGATTGCCGCTCTCGGCGAAATCGCCGCCGCGATCTCCTCGGTCGGCGAAGTTTTCATCCCCGGTCTGCACATCGAGGGCCCTTTCATGGCCGTCGGAGGCGCGGCGTGCCCCACGCTGCCGGGCGACGTGGGATTGCTGGACGAATTGCTGGCGGCGTGCGGAAACCGTATCGCCGCCATGTCGGTCAGCCCGGACACGCCCGGCATCATTCCGGTCATTCGCCGCCTGAGGGAAAAAAACATTTCCGTTTTCCTCACGCACACGCGCGCCAGCGTCGAGCAAACCGAAGCTGCCATTGAGGCGGGCGCGCGCCATGCCACGCATTTCTACGATGTATTTTACCCGCCGCCCGAAACCGATCCGGGAGTGCGTCCGGTAGGCGCGGTCGAGGCGGTGCTCGCCGATTCGCGGGTCACGGTGGACTTTATCGCCGATGGCATCCACGTGCATCCGGCGGCGATCCGCGCCGCGCTTGCCGCGAAATCATGGCGGGGCGTCATCCTCATCACCGACTCGAACATCGGCGCCGGCCTTCCCGCCGGAACCTACGACACGCCATGGGGGTTTCCGATAAATGTGTCTCCCGGAACCGCCGCCCGCCACGCCGTCAAGGGCACGCTTGCCGGCAGCGCGCTCACCATGGATCGAGGCATGACCAACCTCCTCAACTGGCTTCCGCTTCCGCCCGCGCAGACGTGGGCGATGGGCACGCTCAATCCCGCCCGAATCCTCGGCCTCGACCGGAAAGGCCGCATCGCGCCCGGCGCCGATGCCGACCTCGTGCTCTGGGATGCCGACCTCACCGCAGCCCGGACCTGGCTCGGCGGGAGCCCCGTGTATATAAAACCGCACGCAGTTTGAAAGAGACGGACGACCCGATGGCGCCGGCAATGGCTCCGGGCTCTCGTGCCCGGCGCAGCCGCCGAGGCAAAACCCCTGCGCGCGCCCGCAAAAAAGCCCGCCCCCAACCCCGATGCACGCCGCTTGCCGGGGCTTTGAAACGCACCCGCGGGCTTTTTTGTCCCCTGCAATGCCGTGCAGGATTTTTGCCTGAGTCTTGCAGGCGGCCTGAATAATTCCAAAACGTGCCGGAATAGGCTCGATTTCGCCGGATTCCGTATCGGGGTCGCCGCGCGCTGATTTTTCAGCCTATTTCGGGGTAATCAGCCCTGATTCACCTCTTTCTCGAATCAAACCGGAACCCTTGTTGCGCGCGGTCACTTTCCCTGCGTGCCCCAGCGGCGGTGCAGGAAACGCTCCCACGGGGAGAAGAGGACTTTGTCCGCGAGGAGCCCGATCACGACAATCACAAACATGACGCCGACGACCTGGTTCATTTGCTGCAGTTCGCGTCCGTAGTGGAGGATATGCCCGAGGCCGAAGCCGGTGAGGATGGTGACGTAAATTTCCGCGGCCATGAGAGAGCGCCACGCAAAGGCCCAGCCTTGTTTCATGCCGCTGACAATGAAGGGGAGCGATGCGGGAAGCATGACGTTGATCCAGGTGTGGAAGCCCCGCGAGCCCATGGTGCGCGCGGCGCGGGCGTAGATGGGCGGGATTGTGCGCACGCCGGTTTCAGTCGCGATGACAACGGACCAAAGGGTGCCCATGACGACGACAAAAAACATGGCGGATTCAGTCTGGCCGAACCAGAGGAGGGCGAGGGGAACCCAGCAGACGCTGGGGAGCGTCTGGAGGCCGAGGGCGAGGAGGCCGATGGTGTCCTGGCAGGCTTTGAAGCGCGCGGTTATGAGCCCCAGGGGCAGGCCGATGGCGATACCGCAGAGATAGCCGAAGAGAAGGCGCTTCATCGTGACAAGCGCGGCGGAGGGCAGGGTGCCATCGACAATCGCGCCGTAGAGGTAGATGACCACGTCGCTGGGCGTGGGGGTCATTATGCGGTTCACCTTCAAGATGCCGGTTTGGACAACGACCTCCCATGCCACGAGAAGGAGGAGGAAGAAGGCGATGGCGGAAATGACGCGGGTTTTCATTCGGCACCTCCGTGGGTCGCGAAAGTGGCGCCGGGGACGCGGGCGTTTTCGCCGCCGGCATCGAGGTAGCTTTTGAGGGCGACGAGGATCTCGGAGGATTTTTCGGCGAGCGCGACGCTGGAGATGTCGCGGGGGCGGGGAAGGGCGATCTGGTATTCCTTGCGGATGCGCCCGGGGTGCGGCGAGAAGAGGATGACGCGATCGCCGAGGCAGACGGCCTCGCGAACATTGTGGGTGACGAAGACGATTGTTTTCTTGCGCTGTTCCCAGATGCGCTGGATGTCGCCGTAGAGTTGCTCCCGGGTGAGGGCGTCGAGGGCGGCGAAGGGTTCGTCCATGAGGAGGACTTTGGGATTTGGCGCGAGGGCGCGGGCGAGGGCGACGCGCTGTTTCATGCCGCCGGAGAGTTCGTGGATGTTGGCATGGAGAAATTTGTCGAGATCGACGAGGCGCAGGTAGTATTTGGCGACTTCGCGGCGTTCCCTGTTGTTGAGGCCGGGTTTGAGGCGGAGGCCGAACATGACGTTGTCGAGGACGTCGAGCCAGGGAAAGAGGGCGTGTTCCTGAAACATGACCATGCGGTCGCGTCCGGGGCCGGTGACGGGCTGCCCGTCAGCGAGGACGGCGCCTTCGTCGGCGAGATCAAGGCCGGCGATGATGTTCAGGAGCGTGCTTTTGCCGCAGCCGCTGGGGCCGACGAGGCAGACGAATTCGCCTTCGTTGATTTCAAGCGAAACACCGTCGAGCGCGCGCACGATCTGGCGTTTCGAGTGAAAGATTTTCGAGACATTCCGGACGGAAAGTTTCGATGGGGAGACGTTTTCGAGTTCAGTTTGGAGAGTCACGGGCGGACGAAGGTGCGGATAAGGATGCAAGCTCAGGGTTGCAGCGTGGTGTCGATGAAGCGGTCGAGTTTGGTGTCGGATTTGATGAAGCCGAGTTCGCGGGCCTGGATGACGAGTTCCTCGAAGGGCGCGAGTTTGGTTTCGGACGTGAAATGGAGACGTTTCCACGAGGCTTGCACGAGGTCGAGGGGAATGGAGCCTTTCACAATTTCGGAGATGCCGCGCTGCACGAGTTTTTGGGCGTCGGCGGGGTGGTCGTTCACCCATGCGGTGAGCTCACGGTGGCCCTGGAGGAACTTTTGCACGAGTTCGCGTTTGTTTTTCAAGGCGGAGACGCTGGCGACGAGGATGGTGGTGATGGCGTCGCTTTGCTCGATGTAGGGCTTGCCACCGGCTTCGCGTTCGATGCGCGAGACCCAGGGCTCGACGGTCCAGACGGCGTCGATGCGGCCTTGCTGGAAGAGGGTGATCTGGTCGGGGTTGGCGGAGGGGACGACTTTTACGTCGCCGCCGAATTGGGTGACCTTGAGGCCCTGGGCTTTCAGCCAGACGCGGGCGGCGATGTCCTGCGTGTTACCGAATTGGGGCGTGGCGACGACCTTGCCGCGGAAATCGGCGGGAACGTTGATGTTTGCCCCGGGGCGCACAAGGAGGGCGGCGCCGCCGTCGGCCGAGCCGGCGATGACGCGGATTTCCTCGCCGTTGGAGCGCATGTAGGTGTTGAGGGCGGGGTTGGGACCGACGTAGGTCATGTCGATGGAACCGGCGATCATGGCTTCCATAGCGCTGGGGCCGGCGTTGTAGGGATACCATTCGACTTTGACGCCCGGGCCGAGCCGCTGCTCGAACCAGCCCTTGCCCTCGGCGGTGAGCGTGCGGCCGATGACACCCTGCGCGTGCGTGACATTCGGGAAGTAGCCCACGCGGAGCACGGGGGCTTCGGGGCCTTTTTTGCCGCAGCCGCCGATGAGGGCGGCGACGGCCGTCAGGATGGTTGCGATAATGAAGCGGAAGGGAGTTTTTGTTTTCATGTTCGCGTGTCTGGCTGCCGGTTGGGTTGTGGGTTTGATCGTCATGCGTTTTGGCGCGTTCAAAGGGTGCTCAAAGGATGGGTTTGGGAGCGAGGGGATTTTTTTTGTTTCGGCGATTTTTTTGCCGCAGGCGTTTTTTGAAGACTGGGGCCAGGTTTGCGGAGCTTGCGGTGGGGGGCGGGATTTGGTTGGTTGGGGAAAAATCATGGCGTTTGATGAACAGACCAGCTTTTTTGGAGAAAGTTTTACCCCGGTTTCGGCGGCGGGCAAAGGGCGCGGTGGCGCGCGGCATTCCGTGCCGTCGCAGCCTTCTGCGGCGCAACCGCTGGCGGCGCGCATGAGGCCGAGGGCGCTGGGCGAGATCGTGGGGCAGGAGCATTTGACGCAGAAGGGCGCGCTGCTGCCGCGTTTGATTGCGAGCAACCGGTTCGGGAGCCTGATTTTCTACGGGCCACCCGGCTGCGGGAAGACGAGTTTCGCGGAAGTGATCGCGCGCGAGACAAAGAGCAAATTCGTGCGGATCAACGCCGTGATGTCCAACGTGGCGGAGTTGCGCGAGATTCTTGCGGAGGCGCGGCGCGCGCCGGAATCGCCGACGCTGCTTTTCATCGACGAGCTGCACCGTTTCAACAAATCGCAGCAGGATTTGCTGCTGCCGGATGTGGAGGAGGGATACATCCGGCTGATCGGGGCGACGACGCACAATCCGGGATTTTATGTGAATCCGCCCTTGTTGAGCCGGAGTCATTTGTTCCGGCTGGAGCCGCTTTCGACGGCGGCGGTCGCGGGCGTGCTGAAACGCGCGCTGGCGGATGCGGAGCGCGGGCTCGGCGCGCACGGCGTGACCGCAAGCGATGCGCTGCTGGAGGATCTGGCCGTGTTGTGCGACGGGGATTTGCGGCGCGCGCTCAATTCGCTGGAAGTGATCGTGCTCAGCATGCCGCCGGCGGAAGGCGATGCGAAGCGCGCCATCACGACGGCGGATCTGGAGGCGTTCGCAAAGGAGAGGCGCGTGCGCTACGATGCGGACGAGGACGAGCACTACGATACGATTTCGGTTTTTATCAAGAGCTGCCGCGGGAGCGATCCGGATGCGGCGCTTTACTGGCTGGCAAAGATGCTGGCGGGCGGCGAGGATCCGCGGTTCATCGCGAGGCGGCTCGTGATCCTGGCGTCGGAGGACGTGGGGCTGGCTGATCCGCTGGCGCTGCCCCTTGCGGTGGCGGCGCATCATGCGTGCGATTTTGTCGGGCTGCCGGAGTGCGAATACGCGCTGGCCCACGCGACGGCGTACATTGCGTGCGCGTGCAAGAGCAACTCGGTCACGCTCGGCCTGCACGCGGCGAAGGCGGCGCTTGCGGGCGGCGTGGTGCAGCGCGTGCCCGAGTCGTGCCGTTCAAACAGCGGGCAGGCGAACAAGCGCATGGGGCAGGGCAGGGAGTATATGTATGCGCACGATTACCCGGAGAATATTTCGGGCCAGGCGTACCTGGAAAAACCGCTGGAGCTGTTCACGCCGAAGACCGCGGGGGCGGAGGCGCGGATCGCCGAGCGGCTGGCGCGGTGGCGGGAGTTGCGCGCGTCGATCCAGGCGGGGATGCGCGCGAAGAAGAAGGCGTGAGCCTCTTGTTTTCGCGCACAAAAAAACAGGCTCCGTTTGCAGCGGAGCCTGCGAGGTGGAAACAGCGATGCGCGGCGGCTTATTTGGCCTGCGCGTATTTGGCGGCGTGCGACTTGGCGCGTGCGGCGGCGTTCTTGTGGACGACGCCGGACTTGGTGGCCTTGTCCATCGCGGAAGCGTAGGCGCTGGCGGCGGCCTTGGCGGCGGCCGCGTCACCGGACTTCGCGGCGGATTCAAACTTCTTGTGGAGAGTCTTCAGACGGGTCTTGACGACTTTGTTGCGCGCGGTGAAACGAGCGGTTTTGCGGGCTGCCTTGATGGCGGATTTGGTGTTGGCCATGACTTATGGTATGAATGAAATGTGTAAGTGGCGTAGAAACCCAAACACGCGGCGGAGAGTCAAGGTTTTCTTTGGGAGGGCGCGCTTCCGGGTTGAGAGGATTTGTGCAAGCTTCGTCTTGTGCATCTCCGCGCGTTCTGCTCGCATGGCTTCATGAAAATAGCATTCGTAAGCGGAACGAGCATCGTAAACTCCGATCTTTTCGCCGACTGGAAGACGCATTCTGCGACGACCAAATACGGCACGATCAATTACAAGGCGCATGGAGACCATGTGATCTTGAACCGCCACGGCAGCGGCTTTCCGCTGCCGCCGCATTCCATTAACTACCGCGCAAACATCCGGGCGCTGGCCGACCTTGGCTTCACGGACATCCTTTCGCTCAACTCCGTCGGCTCGCTGCGCCTGAACCTGACGCCGGGCACGATCGTTTCGTGCGGCGATTACGTGTGCCTGCAACAGGGGCCGCAGACGTTTTTCGACGACGAGCTGAAGGGGGGCGCGGCGGGCATCGACAACAACCTCATCCCGATGATCGTCGAAAAACTCGCCCCCGAATTCACGATCCAGACAGGCAAGGTCTATGTGCAGATGCGCGGCCCGCGTTTTGAGACGAAGGCGGAAATCCAGATCCTCAAAAACTGGGGCGACGTGGTCGGCATGACGGCGGCGCACGAGGCCGACCTGTGCCGCGAAATCGGGCTGCGCTACAATTCGCTCGCGATCATCGACAACTACGCCAACGGACTCGCGGGCGAGGAGATCGACTTCGCCAGGTTCAAGGATCTGGTGCGCGACAACCAGGCCAGGGTGAACAGGCTCTTCCAACGTTTGCTGGAAATCTTCGCCTGAGATGATGCGCAGCGCCGCCTTCAAGTGGCCCGTATTGCTTGGCATCACACTTGCCTGGTTGGGTGTGAACTATCTCGGCCTGCTCGACTTCATCGAGGAGCAGACGATCGACTGGCGGTTTCAATATCGCGGCGAGGTGCCCGGACAGGGAAAAATTTTTTATCTGGATGTGGACGCAAAATCCATCGCGGACATCGGCAACCTCGCGTGGGACCGCGCTTATTACACCGAGGTGTGCGACGCGGTTTTGCGGGCGGGCGACGCGAGCGCGATTGGCATCGACTACGTGTTCTCGGGCCGCGGCATGCCGCAGATCGCGGACGAGAAAAGATTCAGCGAAGGCTCGATGCGTCTGGCGGCGTTTTTGTTTTCGGAGCCGCCGCCGCCGGTCGTGCTGGCGGCGGGTTACGCTTCGGCGCAGGACCGGGATGTGAATGGCGAGCCGATCGTGCGCGAGCTGCCGCGCGTGCTGGATTCCTCGCGCCGGATGCAGCCGCCGGAATTGCCCCAGTTTCCCGTGGGCGGGCGGCGCATTTACACGCCGCCCTACGTCGGGCTGATCGACACGATCGACGGCACGATGAACAGGGTGCCGCTTTACGCGCCGGAGGGTGCCAAAACGTGGTTCAACATGAGCGTCGAGCTGGCGCGTCTGGCCTGGAAGCTTCCGCAGGACGGCGTGCGCGTGCACCCGGACCGCATCGAGTTTGTGCGCCCCGACGGCGCCGTGCTCGCGGCGGCGCCGCTCATCGACGCGCAGGACATCGAGGTGAACTGGACGACACGCTGGAACTCGCCGCAAAATCCGCGCGATAGTTTTTCCAACGCCCTCGTGGCGTCGCGCATGCTCAAGTCGGCGAATGCGGAGGAACGCGGCGCCGCGGAAAAATTCTTCGCGCGCATGAAGGATTCGATCGTGCTGATCGGCCCGGTCGATCCGCTGTTGCAGGATCGCGCGCCGACGCGGCTCGACACGCTGCCCGTGCCGCGCGTGGGCGTGATTGCGAATCTCGTGCGCATGTTCCATCCGGCTCCTACGTGCGCAGGCCGGCGGAAGGGCTGGACTGGCTGCTGATCGCGGGGCTGACGGCTGCCGTTTGCGGGCTGCAGCTGGTGAAGCGCGGGAAATGGATGATGACCGGGAAAATCGCGGCGGCGGTTCTCGTCGTGGCATACGTGTGCGCGGTCTTCTGGGTGTTTTCCAAATACAACTTGATCCTGCCGCTCGTCACGCCGCTGGGCGCGGCGCTTTCGGCGAGCTTTGCGCTGACGGCCATGTTGCTGCTCGCGGCGGAGCACATGCGCAACCGGATCACGGGATTTTTCGGCACCTATGTGTCGCCGGCGCTTGTCAAGCGCATGATCGAGTCGGGCGAGGAACCCCAGCTCGGCGGCGTGGAGGTTCCGATCACGGCGTATTTCAGCGACATTCAAAACTTCACGATGGTGTCCGAGTCGTTGCCGCCGGCGCGCCTGGTCGAGTTCATGAACGACTATCTTTCGAGCTCGACGGAGGTGATCACGGCGCAGGATGGCACGCTCGACAAATACGTGGGCGATGCCGTGGTGGCGATGTTCGGCGCGCCGGTTCCGTGCGTGGATCACGCCTACCGCGCCTGCATCGCGTCGCAGCTCGTGCACGCGCAAAACATGGAGATACGCGACCGCTGGCCGGAGATCATGTCGGGGGCGCCCGTGCGCAGCCAGATCGGCCTGTGCACCGGCAGGGCGATTGTGGGCAACATCGGTTCGCGCACGCGCTTCAACTATACGATGATGGGCGACACGGTGAATATCGCCGCGCGGCTTGAAAACGCGGCCCGCGTCTTCGGCGTGCAGACGCTCGTTGCCAACGAAACGCGCAAGAGCGCCGAAAAATACGGGGATCGCTGCGTGTTTCGCTATCTTGGGCGGATCGTGGTGAAGGGCCGGCAGCATGAGATCGGCGTCCACGAAATCATGGGGCTGCGCGACCGGCTCCCGGCCGCGGCGCTGGAGTGCAAACGCATTTTCGACGAGGGCATGGCGAAATACCTCGCCCGCGATTGGGACGGCGCCGCCGCGTTGTTTGCCCGGAGCGCGAAACTGGAATGGTATCCGGTGATGATAAACGGGCAGAGGACGCCGTCGCAGCTCTTCATGGAATGGAGCACGGTCTACAAGGCCAACCCGCCGGGAGAGGACTGGACGGGTGTGTATGTGCTGACGAAAAAGTGAAAAAATCACCGCGCGCCCGCTTTCAAACGGCGGCGCGTTTTCCCGGAATCAGAACACAGCCTGGAGGCGGAAGAGGAAACGCTGCGCGTTGCTCGCGCTGTCGTCGCCGGTCGCGCCCGCCTTGATGTGATAAAACGGGCTGCCGTTTATGTAATTGAACATGAGTTTGAGGTCGTCGCCCTTGAGGAGATAATTGACGCCGAAGGTCCAGGATTTGCTGTCGTTGCCGGTGACGGATATGTCGGGCGTGAAAGTGTCGTAGCGGACGAGGAACTGCCATTTTTCGGGGGCGATCGTGTAGGTGCCTTGAAGATACCAGCCGCGGGCGGTTGTGGAGCCGGCCATCTGCGCGGGCGACATGACGGCGAGGTCGGGATCGAATTCGGTTTCGAGGTATTCGCCCCAAATATCCCAGGGGCCGATGCGCAGCTGCGTGTCCACGCCCCAGCCTTTGCGTTTGCCGGCGAAGTTCGTCGTGGAAGGCAGGTAGTTGGAGAGCCGGACGGCGTCGTCCTTTGACCGGTAGCCGTTGACGCCGACCATCCAGATGGCGTCCCAATCGAGGGCGGAGATGCGGCCCTTCACCGGCGAGAAATTGATGCGGCCAAGGTAGAGGAAGCTGTCGTTGTCGTTTGTGTTGATGTCGACGCTGTTGCCGTTGAAGACGCCCGCGGCGTAGTTGAGGCGCGAGTTGAGGAGCGAGCCCCTGGCCTGGCCGCCGATCTGGCGTCCGAGCGAAAGGACGTCGGTGACGAGGGCGTGCTCGATGGGATAGATGGTGAGATCGCTGGAGAGAAACTCGAAACCGTAGCTGGTCTTGAACTGACCGAGGGTGAGGCTGAAGGCCGGCCTTAATTTCCACGCTATGTAACCGTCGGTGAGCTGGCCGCGCATGCTTGAGGATTCGGTGACCGAGCCGCCCATCTCGGAGCTGATCCTGAAATCGAAATCCTCGGCGAAATGGCCATCGAGGACGATGCGGGCGCGGCGGAGGAAGAAGCGGTCGTTTTTGGCATTGTCGGTGGTGCCGTTGGTGCTGTTGAAGCGCACGTCGACGGGGTCGCCGAATTCGGCTTGAAATTGCACAAAGCCGCCAACGGAGAGCCATTGTTCGGAGCCGGTCGGTTTGATGACCGGAGACGCGGGTGGCAGCGGCGCAACGATGGATTTGCCGGGTGCGGGCGTGGATGCGGGAGCCGCCGGACCGGTGGAGGCCGCAACGGCTGTGTCATTCGCGGGGGTGGCGTCCATGCCGATTTGAGCGCGGAGTTGCCGGTTTTCCTGACGGAGCGAGGCGACTTCGGCCTCGAGTTTCGCGAGGCGCTCCTCAATGGAGGGATGACTTGAGGCGGGAGTCCCGGAAGAGGCGGTTGATGCCTGGGCGCACGCAGGAGCGGAGAGGAGGCAGGCGGCGGCGACCGCAAGGACGGGCGCGGTTATGAACGCGGTTAAAAATCGGTGAATTGGAATTTTTCCGGAAGCCATGGATATGCAAATATACAGTTTACTCACTCTGCTGAATCGCGCCTGTGTGTAACAAGCTGGAAATGCTGCATATTTATTTTCGTCGCGGCTCACGGCTGTTATTGCGCCGCGCCGGATGGCAAAAATGCCGCGCCTTCAAGAATCCTGGCGGGATTGGCGGGATCGCGTTTCCACGTGTAGAGCGGAGGATGCGCGGGTGCGCGGTCGAGGGCTTTGAAAAGCGCGGGATCGTCGCGTTTGTAAAGGGTGAGATCGTCCACGCCCCCGGCATCGCAGGCGCAGATGGCCGCGTGGGCTTTGTGGATGCGCGGGCGGCCGATGATGCGGGCGGCTGCGCAGCGCGAAGCGACGGGTGATGTCGCGTGTTTTTGCAGGACGAGGAAACTGTAAGGGAGGCTGCGCAGGTCGATGCCGGCCCGCTGGCCGAACTTCACCCAGTTGGAATCGGCGTAAATGTTGCGGGGCGGTTCGGCGAAGTTGTGGCACCAGTGACGTTCGCTACCGGGCGCGAGGAGTCCGCAGGCGGCGGCGTGTGTGCAGGGCGCGATGACGTCGTGGGTGCCGCGGAGTTGCTCGCGCACGGCGACGAGGGCGCGGCTGTCGGCGTGCGTGCCGGGTTCCACCCAGATGATCGCGCCGGCGTTGCGGGCGAGGGCGAGGAGTTCGGCAAGGACGGCGGAGGGGAGTTCGTTGATGACGTGGCTGAGAATGAGCGTGAAGGGGACACCGGGAATTTGCGCGAGGGAGTCGAGCGGGCGGGCATTGATCGCGGGGAAATCGCGTCGGGCGGTTTGTGCCGCGTAGTCGCGGGCGAGCGGGGAATGATCCCAGAGGAGAAGCGTGTCGAAATGCGCGGGGCCGAAGGCGCGCAGGACGCGGCGCGAGGCGACGCCGCTGCCGCAGCCCCAATCCAGAAGCGCGCGTGCGTGCGGGGCCCAGCCGCGGCGTCGGAGTTCGGAGAGCACGGCGTCCCATTTCCAGCCGATGCGTTCGGCGTAGGTGAAGTCGTAATTGGCGAGGTCGGCGGGCGCGCGCCAATAGGGCGCGGCCCCGGCGGCGGCACGATTGATAAACGTGTCGCGGAGCCGGTCGAGCGCCTGCCAGTCGAGTTGTGTCCAGTCCATGCGTGTCGCGGTCGGTAACGTGGAAGCGGCGCGGGGGCCGGTTTCCAATTTGGAAAAAATCAGAACGGTTGCGCGCGCTGGCAAAACTGGATGGCGAGGCCCCAGGGATCGCGCATCATGAGGAGGCGGTTGCCGCCGGGGGTTTCCTCGACGAGAAAGGTCGCGCCGGCTTTTTCGAGGCGCGCGCGGTCGGCTTGCGTGTCGGTCGAGACGAAGGCCACGTGGAGGACAAGCGGGTGCTGTTGCGCATAGTCGGGAATGGGTGCCGCGGTGTTGGTGTAGATTTCGATGAAGACGCGTCCGGTTTCGTCGGCAAGGAAGTGCGTGTGCGGCGCGGTTTCGACGCGGCGGGCAATGGTGAGGCCGAGGTGCTCGACCCACCACGCGGATTGGGCGCGGGCGTCGGGGGAGTTGAAGGCAAAGTGTTCGAATTTCATGTAGGGAGGTTTCGAGTTATGGGTTTGTCGCGGAGAGAAACGCGGTGATTTTGGAGAGCACCTCGTCGCCGCCGTCGTCCGGGAGATAGTGGCCGGCGTCGGCGAAATGATGCGCGGCGGCATCAGGGTAGATTGCGCGCCAGCGGTTGTAGAAATGGTCGTTGAAACAGAAATCGCGCCCGCCCCAGAGAATCATTTTCGGATTCGCGGAGAGGAGCGGCAGGCGGCGTTCGATTTCGGCGAGCGTGGAATAACTCGGATGGGCGGGCGACATGGGGATGTCGCGCACAAATTCGTGGACGGCGGCGCGGCTGGCCCAGTCGCCGTAAGGATGGAGGTAGGCGCGTTTTTCGTCGGGCGTGAGTTTCCGGCGGTGCATGGCCATCCACGTCGCGGGCCATGCGAAGCCGTTGAAACCGCGCACGATCAACGCGCCGAGCCCGAGCGGCGCGCGGCAGAGCGCGATGCGCGAGGGGATGTTGGAATCGGGAAAGGCGGCTGTATTCAAAATCACAATACGCCCGGTTTTTTTTGGATGGCGCGTGGCGAATCCGAAGCCGATTGCGCCGCCCCAGTCGTGGACGACGAGGTGCACGCGCCTCAGGCCGAGCCGGGCGACGAGCGCCTCGATGTCGGCGATGCGAGCGGCGAGGGTGAAGGGATATTTTTTTGCGGAAGGTTTTTCGGAGAGCCCCATGCCGATGTGGTCGGGCGCGATGCAGCGCATCGCGGGCGAGAGCGCGCGGATGACGTCGCGGTAGAAAAACGACCACGTGGGATTGCCGTGGAGCATGAGCACGGCCTCGTCGTTGCGCGGGCCTTCATCCACGTAGTTCATGCGCCCGCCGTTCGGCGTGACAAAGCTGTGCTGCGCGAACGGGTAGAGCTCGCGGAGCCACGGCGGAAGCGGCTCGGGTTGCGTGGCACGGGCTGCCAGCCCGTGTGGATTGCGCGCGTCGTCCGCGTTGCCCGATCCGTTGTGCGTCTCGTCATTCATCACCATTCGACTCCGAGCATGAGGCAGTTGAGTCCGCTGCCGATTCCGAGGAGGCCGACGCGGTCGCCGGGCGCGATGGCGCCGTTTTCGGCGGCGAGGGCGAGGGTCGCGGGGAGCGAGGCGGAGCCCATGTTGCCGAGCGTTTCGAAGGTGGAAAAATCCCTTCCGAGATCGAGCGAGAGGGTTTCGTAGAGTTTGCGGCGGTGCACGGAGCCGACTTGGTGGCAGATGAAGCGATTCGGCGTTTGCGCGTCCCAGCCGGTGGCGGCGGAAAAATCGTCCCACGTTTCGCGGGCGAGTCCGACGCCGGCGATGAGGAGTTGCTCGGAATCGGTTTGCATGGCGAGGGCTTCGGCGCCGTGGGTGTCGCCCTGGCAAAGGTCGCTGTGTTGCGTGGCGGCGCGCGCGGCCCCGCCGATGATGCGGCGTTGAGCGGGGGCGTTTGCGGGCAGGAGCGAGCGGTGGCAGAGGATCGCCGCGACAGCCCCGGAACCGATGGTGAGGTTGGCGAAGTAGGGTTTGATTTCGTTTCGGTTGAGCGGGGCGGTGGTGAGGTGCGCGAGGGTTTGCTCGATGAGCGGGCGGCCGTTTTCGCCGGAGACGATCATGCCCGCGCCGATCTGCCCGGATTCGATGAGGCCGGCGAGGATGACCATGCTGTTGAGGAAGCCGAGACAGGCGTTGGAAACATCGAAAATTTGCGCGCGCGGGGAGAGGCCGATTTTGCGATGGGCAAAGGAGGCTGTGGCCGGTTCGAGCATGTCGCGGCAGACCGCCGAGTGGATGAACGTGTCGATCTGGCCGGCGCGGAGGGAGGATTTTGCGAGCACGGCGCGCCCGGCGGCGGCGCTGGCGTCGGAGGGGCGTGTGCCGGCGGGCCAGTGGCGGCGCTCGCGGATGCCGGTCATGAGTTCGAGACGGCCAAAGGGCAGGCGGAGGCGTTCGTAGAGCGGGCGGAGGCGCTCCTCGATCTGCGCGGATGTCCACACTTCATCGGGAAGCGCGACGGCGAGGGATTCGATGTGGACATTTGCGAATTGCATGCGTGGTGAAGCGCAGGAACTTGGCGGAAAAATCCTCGCAAGCAAAGCGAGAAGCCCGCCCATCCCAAACAAAGCCCGAATCGCGCCCAAAACGCAGGTCTCCTTGAGACGAGAAACTCCATCTGTTTTTGAATGGATTTTTCGCACAAAAAGAATAGGCAACCTTGCATGGAAAACTCCAAACATCCTTTCGTCTCGCGTGTCGCGTTTTCCGGTTGCGTCGCCATGGCAGTTTCGCTCATCGCATTTGCAGTCTCCGGCTGCCAGCACGCGGGCTCCAAAAATCCACCGATGACCTTGGACAGCAATCCCGATGCGCCCAAGGATGCGATTCAGAAATTCTACGGGACCGAGCAATGGAATTACGTCAAAAACTTGAAATACGACGCCTTTGTCATCCTCAGGGGATATGTATCGAGCAATTATACCATTCCTAATGCGCGTATTATTAAATCCTTTCCCGACACCACGCGCGACGCGCTGGCCAGGGAGTTTTCAAAAGACATCCGCCTGACACCTGTGACAGTGGGCGGCCGCATACGCGCGGCGGCGGAGATTTATGTGTATTTTTATGAAAGCGGGCTGAATCCAAGACAGGCGCTCGTCATTGCGAAGCAGCAAAGCAGCATTGGCCCGACGGCATCAGTCGGCGGGGATCTTTATCTTATCACCGTAACATACTGAACACGACGGGAGAGTGAAATGCGCATGGCCTGTCTTCCCGATCAAATGCGCATGCCTTTCGTGGCGCGGCCGTTCACACCTGCGTCTTGAAGTAGGCGATCGTCCGCTTCAGGCCGTCTTCGAGCGCGACCTGGGGCTCCCATTTGAGGACGCGGCGGGCGAGCGAAATGTCGGGCTTGCGCTGCTTCGGGTCGTCCGCGGGAAGCGGCTTGTGCACGATCTTTGATTTTCCACCCGCGAGTTTCAGCACCGCCTCCGCCAGTTGCAGCATGGTGAACTCGCCCGGATTGCCGCAATTCATCGGCCCGACGATTTGGGTCTGGTTCATGAAGCGCACAAAACCCTCGATCAGATCGTCCACGTAGCAGAACGACCGCGTTTGCGAGCCGTCGCCGTAAATCGTGAGATCCTCGCCCTTCAGAGCCTGCACGATGAAATTGGAAACCACGCGCCCGTCGTCCGAAAGCATGCGCGGGCCGTAGGTGTTGAAGATGCGGATCACGCGAATATCGACCTTGTTCTCGCGGTGGTAGTCGAAGAACAGCGTCTCGGCGCAACGCTTGCCCTCGTCATAACAGGAGCGCCGTCCGATCGGGTTGACATTGCCCCAGTAATCCTCCGGCTGCGGATGCACCTGCGGATCGCCGTAGACCTCGGACGTGCTCGCCTGAAACACGCGCGCCTTCACGCGCTTCGCGAGCCCGAGGCAGTTGATCGCGCCCATGACCGAGGTCTTCGTGGTCTTGATGGGATTGTATTGATAGTGCGGCGGCGACGCCGGGCACGCGAGATTGTAGATCTGATCGACCTCGAATTTGAACGGATCGATCACGTCATGCCGCACCAGCTCGAAATGCGGATTGTTGAGCAGGTGCGTGATATTGGCCTTTCGTCCCGTGAAAAAATTGTCGAGGCAGATCACCTCATGCCCGTCGTTGATGAGACGGTCGCAAAGATTTGAACCCAAAAATCCGGCTCCACCTGTGACAAGAATGCGCATGTTGCTAGAAACGAAACAAACTCCGCGCCTCCAAGCCAGCGAAAAGCCGCCAATCCGGTTCACCACGAAGTCACGAAGGGCACGGAGGACGGAGGCTAGAAGACAGAGGTCAGAGGTCGCTCGACAGTTGCCAAGGCGCAAAAAACCGCCACCTTGTGCCCATGCAGATGACAATAGACGAAATCGTGGAGGAAACCCGATCCCTTCCCCAAGACATGGTGGCCGAGCTGGTTGACCGCATCCTCATGACATCGCATGGCGGACAAAAAACAACCCACGCGAATGCCTGGTCTGCCGTTGTGCAAAAGCGCATCGCTGACATTCATGGTAAAAAAATCGCGGGCATTCCCGGCGAACAAACCTCCGCGAAGATTCGCCGCATAGTTGGCAGATGATCTGCAAATGAAACCTCACGCCTTCCACCCCGAGGCCGATGCGGAGTATGCCGTCGCAGCCGGATACTACGCGGCGATAAGCCCCGAGCTTGGCGGACGCTTTTACGACGAAGTCGAGCACTTGATCCACGAAATCAAAACCGCGCCCGCCCGCTTTCGCCAATACGATCCGCCAGCGCGAAGAAATCTCGGGCGCGCCTTTCCGTATGCGGTGGTTTACCTCGATGAGCCGGACTGCATCTGGATTCTCGCGATCATGCACCTGCACCAAGCGCCCGATTACTGGAAGCACCGCGTGGCCTGACGCTCGCATGTGCGGTTCGCCTATGTTTTCGGAACACGCGCCAGCGCCGTAGCGCAGGCTTCCAGCCTGCCTGAATGCAATGCAGACTGGAAGTCTGCGCTACGACTGGCATCCTGTAAATCCTGTCCGTCCTGTCCGAGATCCCATCTTTCCAGCACGACATGCCACTTTTCAAACTCAACGCCGATTACAAGCCCACGGGCGACCAGCCGCAGGCGATCGACACGCTCGCGGAATCGATCCGCGCGGGGCACAAGCACCAGACGCTCCTCGGCGTGACCGGCTCGGGCAAGACGTTCACGATGGCCAACCTCATCGCGCGCCTCGACCGCCCGGCGCTCATCATCTCGCACAACAAAACCCTCGCCGCGCAGCTCTACTCCGAATTCAAGAATTTTTTCCCCGACAACGCCGTCGAATACTTCGTCTCCTACTACGATTACTACCAGCCCGAGGCCTACATCGCGTCCAGCGACACCTACATCGAAAAAGACTCCTCGCGCAACGACGAGCTCGAACGCCTCCGCATCGCCGCCGCCAGCTCGCTCGTGTCGCGCCGCGACGTGATCGTCGTCGCCAGCGTCTCGTGCATCTACGGCCTCGGCTCGCCCGAGGATTTCACCGAGCAGCGCATCCAGCTCCGCCGCGACCGCCCGCTCGGGCGCAACCGCCTCCTCGAACGCCTCGTCGAAAACCTCTACGAGCGCAACGACTACGAGCTCAAGCGCGGCACTTTCCGCGTGCGCGGCGATGTCGTGGACATCATGCCCGCGTATCTCGAGCACGGCCTGCGCGTCGAGTTCTTCGGCGACGACGTGGACGCGCTCACCGAGTTCGACCCGCTCACCGGCAACACCCTTCGCAAGCTCGACCAGTTCGACCTGTATCCAGCCAACCAATACGTGACCTCGCGCGAAAAACTCGACGCCGCCGTCATCAAGATCAAGCAGGAGCTCGACGAGCGCGTCGCGTGGTTCGAGTCGCAGGGAAAGCTGCTCGAGGCCCAGCGCATCCGCATGAAAACCAACTACGACCTGGAAATGCTCCAGGAAATGGGTTTCTGCAACGGCATCGAAAACTACTCCATGCACATGGCCGGGCGAAAACCCGGCGACCGCCCCTTCTGCCTGCTCGACTTTTTCCCGAAGGACGCGCTCCTCTTCGTTGATGAATCGCACGTCACCATCCCGCAGATCGGCGGCATGTTCAACGGCGACCGCTCCCGCAAACAAAACCTCGTCAACCACGGTTTTCGCCTCCCCTCGGCGCTCGAAAACCGCCCGCAATCGTTCGACGAGTTCCAGCACGTCACAGGACAAACCATCTACGTCTCCGCCACGCCCGCGAAATACGAACTCGAAAAATCCGCCGTCGTCGCCGAGCAAGTCATCCGCCCCACCGGCTTGCTCGATCCCGAAATCGTCCTGCGTCCGATCAAGGGGCAGGTCGAGGACCTCATCGCCGAAATCAAAAAAGCCGTCGCGGCGGGCGAGCGCGTTCTCGTCACCACGCTCACGAAACGCCTTTCGGAAGACCTCACCGGCTACCTGCGCGACCAGAAAATCCGCGTCGAATACCTGCACTCCGACATCGACGCCATCGAGCGCGTGGAAATCCTGCGCAATCTCCGCCTCGGCAACTTCGACGTGCTCGTGGGCATCAATCTCCTCCGCGAGGGCCTCGATCTGCCCGAAGTCGCGCTCGTCGCCATCCTCGACGCCGACAAGGAAGGTTTCCTGCGCAGCGAAACCTCGCTCGTGCAGACCGCGGGCCGCGCGGCGCGCCATGAAAAAGGCCGCGTCATTTTCTACGCCGACACCATCACCGATTCCATCCGGCGCACGATCGAGATCACAAATTACCGCCGCGAAAAACAAATCGCCTACAACCGCGAGCACGGCATCACGCCGCGCAGCGTGAAACGCGCCGCGCAAGCCAGCCTGCACACCTACGACGGCAGCGGCGACCACGAGGACGAAACCGCGCTCGCCATGGCCGAGACCAGCGGCGACGACGTGCAAGCCGTGATCGCCGAGCTTGAAAACGAAATGGCGGAAGCCGCCGGACACCTCGAATTCGAACGCGCCGCCGTCCTCCGCGACCAGATAAACGCGCTCAAAACCGGCGATTTTCGGAAACCCGTGAAACCAACCGCTCAAAAGGCAGTCCATCGCGGCAGCTATTCGAAAAAAACATCCCCGCGTCGCTGAGACTTCCGGCGATCAGCCGTGGATTTGCCGACTGCTGACTGTGTTGTCGTGCATAAAGTCACAGCGCAGGCATTTATGATCGTGCATTTTGCATTAAAATGACCTGTTTGAAATTTACCTGTAAATTTCAATTATCTGTCAGGCATTCGTTTGCGTAATTCATGGCCTCCCTGGCATGAAACTTGTAGCAGGTGAGACAACCGATTATCCGAACGCCAACCGCAGTCGCTTAAAAATGCTTATGATCAACACACTCCCTCCCTGCAGCACACCTCCCAAGTCTGACCGTGGCGCATTGTCTGCCGCCGCGTTTACGCCATCCGAAAGCGCCGCCCGCGAGGCGGCATACGACAAGGAATTGGTGGAGCGTTTCCGCAAAGGCGAAGAGTTCGTTTTCACGGAAATCATGGAACGCTACCATGCGCGCATTTTCGCCCTCGCCAACAATCTCCTGCGCAATCCCTCCGATGCCGAGGAAATCACGCAGGACACTTTTATTCGGGCGCACCGCGCGCTGGCGGAATTTCGCGGCGATTCGTCGCTCGCCACCTGGCTGTATCGCATCGCGCTCAATCTCTCGCGCAACCGCTACTGGTATTTTTTCCGCCGCCGCCGGCAGGACTCCATCTCGCTCGAAATGCAGCTTGGCGACGAGTCCGGCGCGGCGTTCAGCGACCTGATTGCGGCCGCGGAGCACACACCCGCGCAGGAGGCGGTGCTCCAGGAGTTCACCGGCCTGGTCGCCGATTGCATGAAGCGCCTTGAGTCGCGCCATCGTGAAATCCTGACGATGCGCAATGTGCTGAGCCTGCCCTACGACGAAATTGCGGAGGCGCTTGGCATCAATGTCGGCACGGTCAAAAGCCGCATCGCCCGCGCGCGCGAAAGCCTGCGCAAGCTGCTGGCCGAATCCGCGCCCGAGTATGCCGCGGCGTCCGGTGAATCCGGTTTTTTTGAGCATGTCCGCCCGGCTCCCGGCTGCGAGGCGATTGCCTACGCGTAAAAACGCGTGCAAGGCGTAAAAACAAACGCGTGCGACAAGGAGCGGCGGCGTCCCGCCGCCCGACGCGCACAACGTGCGCGCCCTTTTCGGGTAGAAGCGACAATCTCCGTCGCTTGTTTGTTTTGCGTCTTATTTTTGGCGAGGCTTGCGCCTCGTCGGGCGGCGGGACGCCGCCGCTCCTTGTCGCACGCGTGCTGCGGGAAGTTATTTTTATGCGCGCTTGGCGAGGACGTCGCGCTCGTAGGCTTTCACCTCGGCGAGCCAGGCGTGGCCGGCGGGGACGTTGTTGCGTTTGCAGAACTCGTCCCATACCGGGCCGAAGGGCATGGCCTTCAGGTCTTCGAGGAGCGCGAGGCGCGAGGTGTAGTCGCCCGCGGCTTCGTATTTGCGGAGTTGCACGGCAGGTTCCAGCAGGGCGAGGAGCAGCGCTTTTTGCGTGTTGCGCGCGCCGATCACCCAGCAGGCGAGGCGATTGATGCTCGCGTCGAAGAAATCCATGCCGATGTGCACGCGGCCGAGATAATTGCCGCGCACGATTTCCTCCATGAGTGTGCGGGTCTGGTCGTCGAGCGTGACGACGTGGTCGCTGTCCCAGCGCACGCCGCGGCTGACGTGGAGGAGCACCTCGGGGATGAACTGGAGGACGGATGAAATCTTGTCGGCGAGCATTTCCGTGGGATGGAAATGGCCGGCGTCGAGGCAGAGGATTTTCTGGTTCTTCACGGCGTAACCCATGTAGAACTCGTGCGAGCCGATGGTGCAGGATTCGGCGCCGATGCCGAAGAGTTTGCTCTCGACGGCGTCGCGGTTGAGCTCCTGGTCGATTTCGACGGCGAAGATTTTGTCGAGCGATTCGGTCATGCGCTCGCGGTATTCGCGGCGGCTGACGGGCGTGTCCTTGAAGCCGTCGGGCATCCAGAAATTGGTGATCACGGTCTTGCCGAGGCGGCGGCCCATTTCCTGCGCGATTTTGCGGCAGGCGATGCCGTGGTTGGTCCAGAACGCGCGCACGGCGGGGTCGCGGTGCGAGAGCGTGAAGCCGTCGGCGGAAAGCGCGTGCGAAAAATACGTGGGATTGAAGTCGAGGCCGAGGCGGCGTTTTTTCGCCCAGGCGACCCAGTTTTCGAATTGGTCGATGGTGTAGGCGTCGCGGTCGATTTTTTTGCCGTTGAGCTCGGCGTAGGAGGCGTGGAGGTTGACGCGGTTTTTGCCGGGGATGAGCGAGAGGGCCTTGTCGAGGTCGGCGCGGAGTTCGTCGGCGGTACGGGCCTTGCCGGGATAGTTGCCGGTGGCCTGGATGCCGCCGGTCAGCTCGGCATCGGCGCGTTCGAAGCCGCCGACGTCGTCGCCCTGCCAGCACTGGAGGGAAACGGGGACGCGGGCGAGCGTCTTGAGGGCTTTTTCTACATCAACGCCGAGTTCGGCGTAGCGTTCTTTGGCGAGGTTGAAGGCATCCATGGTATGTGTGTGTGCGTGTTTTTGGGTGGTTGAAATAAGCGTGGGCGAGGAGGGCAAAACGGGAAGCCCGGTGCGCGTCCGACAGTCAGAAAGATGCGGATATGATCGGAGTCGCGCAAATAAAAAGAGAGGGATTTTTGCGGCGGCCGCGTTCCCTCCCGCGCGCCTTTCAAACGACAGGCGGATCGGGCCGCTGCAACTCTCCGATACGCGACATGATGACATCGCTTGCGTGCTGGTAGCGTTCCTTGCCTTTCGAGGGGTCGTCGTAATCGGCGGGCAAAAGCGCCTTGCCATAGACGACGGACACGGGCGTGCAAAGCCGCAGCTTTCCGCCGCGTCCAAATGCCTCGTAGCTTCCGAAAATGCGCGCGGGCACGACCGGCACACCGGTGCGGCAGGCGAACATGCCCACGCCGGGTTTGGCGGTTTGCAGATTGCCGTCGGGCGAGCGCGTGCCCTCGGGAAACATGATGACGACTTTTTCGTCCTTCACGGCCTGAAGCACGGCCTTGATCGCCTTTACGTCGGAGCCGCCGTCGCGATCGACGGGAATCGTGCCGACGGCGTCGAGCCACCAGCTCGCGAGACCGGGTTTCCAGAGTGTTTTCCGGGCGAAGAAGCGCACTTGGTGCGGCAGAAACGCGCCGACGATCGGCGGGTCAAGGTGGCTGGCGTGGTTGCTTGCGACGATGTAGGGGCCGCGCTTGGGGAGATTGTCGAGTCCGACGACGTCGCCGCGAAACGCGATGTCGGTTACGACGGTGTCGACGTAATGGGAGATGCCATACCAGCGGTCCCATTCGATCTGGCGGAGGCCGTAGCTCATTTGAGTTTTTCCGCGACGATGCCGGAGATTTTTTCGACGACTTGTTCGAGCGTCAGGTTCGTGCTGTCGATCATGATCGCGCCCTTCGCGCTTTCGAGCAGGCGCTTGTTGTCGAGGATGTCGCGCTCGGCGACCTTGTCCTGCAGGCCTTCATTCCTGCGGCGTTTTGCGCGCTCTTCGAGATCGGCATGGAGAAAAAAACGAAGGTCGGCGTCGGGAAAAATTTTCGAGCCGATGTCGCGGCCTTCCATCACGAGGCCGCGGAAACCGTGCGAGCGGGCGACGTCGGCCTGGCCGCGCTGGTAGTCGAGAAGCGCGGCCCGCAGTTCGGGGATCGGCGCAAAGCGGGCGACGGTTTCGTTGACGGGCTGGCTGCGGATCTCGGCGGCGTCGATGGGGCGTCCGTCGATTTCCATGTGCGCGGTGCGTCCGTTGACGCGTGTGCCGAGGCGGATCGAGGGGAGCGCAGCGCAGATCGCGGGCAGATCGTCGGGCGTGAGTTTGCGGCGGAGCAGCTCGGCGGATATGGCGCGGTAGAACGAGCCGGTGTCAACGTGGAGGAGATTAAAACGCTCGCTGAGCGCGCGCGCCGTGGAGGATTTTCCGGAGGCTGCGCCGCCGTCGATGGCAACGATGATGAAAGGCGTCATGGGTGAAAAAAGGTGAAGGTGCGCGGAGTCGGAATCAGACGAGGAGGGCTTGGATGCGGATGGTTTCCAGCTGTTCAAAAAAGTGCGGAAAGGTTTTTGCGCAGCAGGCGGGGTTGTCGATCGTGAGCCAGGGGCGTCCGTCGCCGTGGAGATCGTGGCAGCCGAGGATGCCGAGGCTCATCGCGAAACGGTGGTCGTGATAGGTCTCGACGGTTTGCCCGGTGAGGAGCGGGCGCGGATGGATTTCGAGCGAGTCGCCGGTTTCGATGACGCGCTGACCGAGGCGCGCGAGTTCGCGCGCCATGCCGGAGACGCGGTCGGTTTCCTGTTTGCGCGTGTGCGCGATGCCGGTGATGCGCGTCGGATGCGGGAGCAACGGCGCGATGGTGGCGAGGGTGAGAAAGGTATCGGAGAACTCGTTGAAATTTTCGTCGAGCGCGGGCGCGCCGCCGTGGTTTTTGGAAGCGGAGATTTCGAGTCCCGTAGTTGTTTCTTGGATACGGAGGCCGGTTTTTTGTAGGACGGTCGCGAAGCGCGTGTCGCCCTGCAGGCTGCCGCCGCCGGGGCCGCGAAGGGCGTTGAGCATGAGGCCGCCCCCGGTGACGAGGGGGAGCGCGAGGAAATAGCTGGCGGCGGTGGCGTCGGGCTCGATGGCGTAGATGCCTGGGGAGCGGTAGGGACGCGTGGCACGGGCTGCCAGCCCGTGTTTGGCGTCGATGCCGAATTGGGCCATGAGGTTTTTTGTCATTTGCACGAAAGGTTCGCGCACGGGGGCGGAGAGGCGGATGTCGGGCGGCGTTTCGCAGAGTGGCGCAACCATGAGGAGCGCGGAGAGCATCTGGCTGCTTTCAGTGGCGTCGATTTCGACGGGACCGCCGCGCAGGCCGCGGGCGTGGATTTCGATGGGGAAGTGGTGCGCCTCGCCAAGGCAGCGGATGTCGGCGCCGAGCGAGCGGAGCGCGTCGAGGAGGCCGCGCATGGGGCGCTTGCGCATTTGCGGGACGCCGTCGATGCGGTAGATGCCGCGCGGGGCGGCGGCGCAGAGCGCGGTGAGGAAGCGGGCGGCGGTGCCGGCGAGGCCGACGTCGATTTCGATTGGGGAATGCGATCTACGAGTCTGCGAGTGGCCAGACATGCGGAATGCGGAATTGGGGGAGAGCAGGGAGTTTTCCTGGTTGGAAACGCAAATGGTGGCGGCGGCTTCGTTGGCCTCGATGTCGAGTCCGAGCTTGCGCAGGGCGGCGATCATGAGTTCGGTGTCCTCGCTGAAGAGCGCGCCGGAGAGGGTGACGGGCGCGTCGCAGAGCGCGGCAATGAGGAGCGCGCGGTTGGTCAGGCTTTTCGAGCCGGGGAGCGTGATGGAACCGGAGACGGGGCGCGTGATCGGGATGATGGGAAGTTGTGCGGGAAGCGGGTTCATGCCGGGGCGGTTACGTTTGGATCATAGCGAGTCCCGGAATTTTTTTCCGGCTTCGAGGCGGGCGCGGAGCAGGGGCCAGTCCCCGGCGGCAAACGCGGCGCGCACGGTGGCGAGCTCGGTTTCATAGGATTCGAGGGCGCGGAGGATCTCGGCGCGGTTTTGCTGAAAAATCTCGATCCACATGTTCGCGTCGCTTGCGGCGATGCGCGTGGTGTCGCGCAGGCCGTTGCCGGCGAATTCGCGCCAATCGGAATTTTTTGCCCCAAGGAAAGCGGCGAGCGTGGTGGCAAGGGTTTGCGGGAGGTGGCTGATGTGCGCGACGATTTCGTCGTGCTGCTCCGGCGTGACGATGACGGGATTGGCGCCGAGATCGCTCCAAAAATCGCAGACGGAGGCGATCTTCATCCCGAGGGCGAGCGCGCCGGCGGTGATGTTCGCGGAAGGCTGCGTGACAAAGGCGGTGCGTCCGATGAAGAGGTCGTCGGTGGCGTTTTCCCAGCCGGTTTTGGCGCTGCCGGCCATCGGGTGCGAGCCGATGAAAAGGGCGTGCGCGGGCATGGCGGCGGAGCATTCGCGGCAGACGCGGGTTTTGACACTGCCGACGTCGGTGACGATGGCGCCGGGCTTGAGGGCGGGGGAGATGAGCGCGGCGAGTTCGATGATTTTTTCGACGGGTGCGGCGAGGACAACGAGGTCGGCTTCGCGGACGGCATCGTCCGGGGTTTCGGCGACGGCATCGACCCAGGATTGCGCGCGGAGATTGGCGCGGGTTTCGGGTCGGCGCGCCCAGAGGGTGATGTGGCGGGCGGCGTTGCGCGCACGCGCGGCCTTGGCGACGGATGCGCCGAGGAGTCCGGGTGCGAGTATGGCGAGATGGTCGATCACGCTGCGGATTAAAGGGGAGCAGGCGGGCTTAAATCGACTTAAATCTATTTTGGCTGGCGATGAAATGCGGACGCGGAAATGCGGCGCGGTGCCCCGTGGTTTTTATTTTCGCGCTTTCATCCGCCTGCGAACACCGGGCGGAAGCCGGCCCCGGCGAGGATGCGGGCAACTTCGTCGCGTTTGTCGCCCTGGATTTCAATGCGCCCGTCTTTTACCGTGCCGCCGGTGCTGCAGGCGGCGCGCATTTTTTTGGCGAGGGCTTCTTTTTCGGGAAGGCCGATACCGGTAAAACCGCACGCGACGGTGACGGTTTTGCCGCCGCGCCCGGCTTTTTCGCGAATGACATCGACGCGTCCGCGGTTTTTGGGCGCGGTGGGAACGGGCGGCGGTTGCGTGCTGGCGGAGGAGGCGGGGGCGGAGGGGAGATTCTGGAGCGAACCGAGCGCGGAGAGGGAGGAGAAGGCGTTTTGCGTGAGGGATTTGCCGCCGTCGGTCGGGATTTTTCGCGTGTCTTTGCCGGTGCTCATGATGGGCGTGTGCGTCGTTGTATAATTTGTATAAAAGAGGCCTGCGCAAAAGCAGGATGAATTATGCTATTTGATAGAGCGGCGCGCCGTCTATTACGAAATGTGAAACCGGCCTGCGCGCGGGGGATGGTGGTCGCCTTTCATCTTGAGCCGTGTTGATTGTGACTGCAGGATCGTGCAAAAATAATGCAGCAATGAACATGCTTTCATTTCCTCCGCGCGCCAACGCAGACCTCATCGAAGCCGCCTACCGAAACTGGCTCGACAATCCCGACTCGGTCGATCCCACATGGCGGGGGTTTTTCCAAGGGTTCATGCTCGGCAACGGCGGGGCTGCCACGCCCGGGGCGATTGTCTCGGCGCTCGCGGGCGCGGACGGCGCAGGCGCGACCCTCACCGATTCGCTCAAGCAATCGCAAGTCCACTCGCTCATTTATCACTACCGCAGCATCGGGCATTTGCAGGCGCGCCTCGATCCGCTCTCGCCGCCTCCCGCGCCGACGCCGAGGCTTTCGCTTGCCGAGTTCGGTTTGGAAGAGGCGGATCTCGACCGGACGTTCGACGTCGGCCACTACCTCGACGGCGGGCGGATGCGTCTGCGCGATCTCATCGCGTCGCTCTCGAAAACCTACTGCGGCGCCATCGGCGTCGAATACATTCACATCCAGGATACCGAAATCCGCCGCTGGCTTCAGGCCGCGATGGAGCCGAATTATTTCCAGCCCGCCTTCAACAAGGCCGAGAAAACACGCATCCTCCGGCGCATCCACAAAGCCGAGATCTTCGAGAAGTTTCTCCACACAAAATACGTCGGCCAGAAACGTTTCTCGCTCGAAGGCGGCGAGACATTCATCGCCGCGCTCGATGCCATCATCGAACGCTGTCCCACGCTCGGCATCGAGGAAATCGTCGTGGGCATGGCGCACCGCGGGCGCCTTTCCGTGCTCGCGAACATCCTCCGGAAACCCTTCGACGTTCTCTTCGAGCAATTCTCCGAAAACTACCTCCCGAACACCGTCGCGGGCGACGGTGACGTGAAATATCACCTCGGCTACGAGGCCATCCTAAAAACTTCCGGCGGCGCGCAAGTCGAAGTCCGGCTCGCCCCCAACCCCTCGCATCTTGAAATCGTCAACCCCGGCGTCGAAGGCAAGACGCGCGCCCGCCAGCGTCTCCGCGGCGACACCGCGACGCGCAGCAAAGTCATCCCGCTTCTCGTCCATGGCGACGCCGCCCTCGCAGGGCAGGGCATCGGTTACGAGACGCTCCAGTTTTCGCAGCTTCCCGGCTATCGCACCGGCGGCACCCTCCACATCGTGATCAACAACCAGATCGGCTTCACCACGATGCCCGACGACAGCCGCTCCACGCGCTACTGCACCGACCTCGCGAAAATGGCCGACGCGCCGATCTTCCACGTCAACGGCGACGACCCCGAGGCCGTCTGCCTCGCGACGCTCCTCGCGCTCGAATTCCGCCAGACGTTTCACCGCGACGTATTCGTTGACATGTATTGCTACCGCCGCCACGGCCACAACGAGTCCGACGAGCCCGCGTTCACCCAGCCCACGCTCTACAAAAAAATCGCCGCGCACCCGCACGTTTCCGAAATCTACTCCAAGCGCCTCATCACCGAAGGCACGATCACCTCCGCCGACAACGACGCCATCGTCAGCGAATACACCGCCGCAATGGAAGCCGCCTTCGCCAAGGCCAAGGCCGCCGAAGCCGCGGCCGCCGCGAAACCGCCCGAGGACTACGATCCCTCCACCCGCCGTTTCCGCGGTTCCAACGCCGTTTTCCAGCCCTCCTACAAACACACCCCCGTCGCCACCGGCGTCACGCGCGAGTTGATCGAAAAAGTCACCCGCGCCCTCACCACCATCCCCGAGGGTTTCAACATCAATTCCAAGGTCAAACGCCTCCTCGACAACCGCGCCAAGGCCTTCGCCGAGGGCGGCCCCGTCGATTGGGGCTACGGCGAAGCGCTCGCGTTCGGCACGCTCCTCCTCGAGGGCGCGCCCGTGCGCCTCAGCGGGCAGGATTGCGAGCGCGGCACATTCAGCCACCGCCACGCCGTCCTCTACGATCAGGAAACCCGCGCACGCTACATCCCGCTCCAGAACCTCGCGCCCGACCAGGAGCGCTTCTGCGTTTACAACTCCCTCCTTTCCGAAGCCGCCGTGCTCATGTTCGACTACGGTTACTCAATGGATTACCAGAAAATGCTCTGCATATGGGAGGCGCAATTCGGCGACTTCGCCAACGGCGCGCAAGTCGCCATCGACCAGTTCATCGTCAGCGCCGAGTCCAAGTGGCAGCGCACCGCCGGCATCGTCCTCTTCCTCCCGCACGGCTACGAAGGGCAGGGCCCCGAGCACTCCTCCGCGCGCCTCGAACGATACCTGCAAGCCTGCGCCGAAAACAACATACAGGTCGTCAACCCCACCACGCCCGCGCAAATCTTCCACCTCCTGCGCCGCCAGATGAAACGCGACTTCAAGAAACCCCTCGTCGTGATGTCGCCCAAATCCCTCCTTCGCCATCCCGCCGCCGTCTCGCGTATCCAGGATTTCACTACGGACGGATTTCAAGAAATCCTCGACGACCCCGCCTGGGCGGACTGGGCCTCGTGCCCGCTTCCCTCCGGCGGCAAAACCGAGGACGCCCCCAAGTCGCACCGTCCCCCGGGCCGCATCATCCTCTGCTCCGGCAAAGTCTATTACGACCTCTGCGATTATCGCGACCGCCACAAAATCACCGACGCCGCCATTCTCCGCATCGAGCAACTCTACCCGCTTCATCGCAATCGCATTGCCGAGCTCGCCGACACCTACGGTCACGGCGGCCACCTCATCTGGTGCCAGGAAGAGCCGCAAAACATGGGTGCCTGGACATGGATTGCCCCGCAATTCGAGGAAATCTTCGGACGCAAAGCCACCTACGCCGGCCGCAAGCCCAGCGCCAGCCCCGCCGTCGGCGCGCTCGCCCTCCACAAACGCGAACTCACCATGCTCCTCCGCGACGCCTTCAACCTTTAATATTCACCAAAAACATAACTAAAATCCGATAACCTCAAAAAAACCGCACCGTCCTCCACTCATCCCGCATTCCCAAATCCGCATTCCACATTTCTCATGAGCCTCATCGAAGTCAAAATCCCGCCTGTGGGCGAATCCATCACCTCCGGAATCCTCGCCAAATGGCACGTCGCCGACGGCGCCATTGTCAAAAAAGACCAGCCCCTCTACGAACTCGAAACCGACAAAATCACCTCCGAGGCCACGGCCGAGTCCGCCGGCAAGATCACCCTCAAGGCCGCCGCCGGTGACGAAGTGAAAATCGGCCAGATCGTCGCCACAATCGACACCTCCGTCGGATCAGGTGGCACGGGCGACTCGCCCGTGGGTTCGAGTGGGTCGAGTGGGTCGAGTGGCACGGGCTTCCAGCCCGTGGGATCGGGTCGCACGGGCGTCCCGCCCGTGCCTTCCCCCGCCGTCCAGCGCCTCGCCGCCGAAACCGGCATCAACCCCGCGACCGTCACCGGCACCGGCAAAGGCGGCCGCGTCACCAAAGCCGACATGTTGGAAAAAGCCGAAACCCTGAAAGAAAAATCCTCCGCACAATCACCCGCCCCCGCCCCCACGCCTGCCTCCGACATTCCGCATTCCCCATTCCCCATTCCGCATTCTTCTTCCGAAGCTGGCGCCCGCCAGCTTCGGAAGAAAATGACTCCTCTGCGCAAACGCATCGCCGAGCGCCTCGTGCAGGCGCAGCACCAGGCCGCGATGCTGACCACCTTCAACGAGTGCGATATGTCCGCCGTCATGGCCCTGCGCTCGAAATACCAGGACGACTTCACCAAGCGCCACGGCATCAAGCTGGGTTTCATGTCGTTCTTCACGAAGGCGGTGGTCCACGCCCTGCAAGCCGTCCCCGGCATCAACGCGCAGATCGACGGCGACACGATCGTCCAAAACAATTACTACGACATCGGCATCGCCGTCTCCTCCGAAAAAGGCCTGATGGTTCCCGTCCTTCGCAATTGTGACAAAATCGGCATGGCCGACATCGAAAAACAGCTCGGCGACCTCGCCAAAAAAGCCCGCGACGGCAAAATCACGCTCCCCGATCTCGAAGGCGGCGTGTTCACGATCACCAACGGCGGCATCTTCGGCTCGATGCTCTCGACCCCGATCATCAACACCCCGCAAAGCGCCATCCTCGGCCTGCACGCCATCAACGAGCGCCCCGTCGCGGTGAACGGCCAGGTCGTCATCCGCCCGATGATGTATCTCGCCCTCAGCTACGACCACCGCCTCATCGACGGCAAGGAAGCCGTGACCTTCCTCGTAAAAGTAAAACAAGCCATCGAAGACCCCGCGCGGCTGGTGCTGGGATTGTAAGTTTCGACAGCCTTGACAGTATGAGGCAAATTGAGACAGTTTGAGACATCATGGTCACTGAGACACAAACCACACAAATCCGCATTCGTGTGCCCGCAAGACGCATGAAAAAAGTGCAGCGCATGTTCGATGAAATGGGCACCGACGTTACCGGGGCCGTGAACATGTTTTTGGCCCAAGTCGAACGCAGCGGACGTTTGCCGTTCGATGTGGCGGTCAGCGAGATCCCAAATGCCACCACCCGCGCCGCCATGCACGAAGTGGATGAAATGGTTCGGAACAAGACGCCGGGATACGCCAGCAAAGGGGCGTTTCTGAATGCGCTTAAAGCGAAATGACGCCCGCATTTTCCAAGCAATTCAAAAAAGATTATGCCCGTCGCATCCAAGGCACGCGCATGGAAGCCGAGTTTGAGGAGTTGCTGGATATGCTTCTGAGCGGCACGCCGCTGCCGCGCAATTACCACGATCATGCCCTTGCCGGGGAATGGAAAGGCTATCGCGACTGCCATTTGCGCGGCGACATGGTTGTGATTTATCGCATTGCCGACGACATGCTTTATTTCGTCCGCATCAACACCCACAGCGAACTCTTCGGCTGATGGCTGTTTCTTCAATTGAAAATCAGCCTTCCAAAAATCGAAAATCCAACCATGTCCCAATTCGATCTCATCGTCATCGGCGGCGGTCCCGGCGGATACGTCTGCGCGTTCCGCGCCTCGCAACTCGGCCTCAAGGTCGCGCTCGTCGAAAAACGCGTCACGCTCGGCGGCACCTGCCTGAATGTCGGCTGCATCCCAACCAAGGCGCTCCTGCACTCCACCGAGCAGTTTACCTTCGCCCGCGATCACGCTGCGGCGCATGGCATCAAATTCGACAATCTCGCCGCCGATGTCCCCGCGATGATGAAACGCAAAGACGCCGTTGTGGCCAAGCTCACCGGCGGCGTCGCCCAGCTCGCCAAGGCGCGCAAAATCACCGTGTTCAACGGAACGGCGAGCTTTGGTGGCACGGGCAGCTTGCCCGTGTCTTCACCGTCACATGGGCAGGCTACCCATGACACGGCGGCAAACCCACGGGCTGGCAGCCCGTGCCACTCCATCGAGGTCGCCATGACCGACGCGGGCGGGAAGGCCATCAGGCAGACCATCGCCGCGCCCAACATCGTCATCGCCACCGGCTCGCTTCCCGCCGAACTGCCTGCGGTCAAAATCGACGGCAAGCACATCATTTCCAGCGATCAGGCCATCGCGCTCGACGAGGTGCCGAAAAAACTCGTCGTCATCGGTGGCGGCGCCATCGGACTCGAACTCGGCTCCGTGTGGGCGCGCCTCGGCTCCGATGTCACCATCGTTGAGTTCCTGCCGAAAATCGCCGCCACGGCGGACGACGACATCGTGCGCAATTACACGAGGCTTCTCCAAAAGCAGGGCATCAAAATCGAAACCGGCGCAAAAGTCACCGGCGTGAAATTCAACGGTCCCAGCGGCGTCCTCGTCGCCGAACGCGCCGGCGCGCCGCTCGAATTCGCCGTGGACAAAGTCCTGCTCGCCGTCGGACGCCGCCCGAACACCGAAAAGCTCGGCCTCGAAAAAATCGGTGTCGCGCTCGATTCGAAAGGCCGCATCCAGGTCGATTCTGAACTCCGCACCAACGTCCCCGGCATCCGCGCCATCGGCGACGTTGTCGCCGGCCCGATGCTCGCGCACAAAGCCGAGGAGGATGGCGCCGCCGCCGCCGAATGGATCGCGGGCAAATACGGCCACATCAACTGGGATTTCGTTCCTGCGATCATCTACACCGCGCCCGAAATCGCGACCGTCGGCCTCGGCGAAGATGCCGCGAAAGAGAAAAACATCCCCGTCAATATCGGCCGTTTCAATTTCGCCGCCAACGGACGCGCGCTTGCGAACGATGCCGCCGACGGCTACGTGAAAATCATCGCCGATGCAAAGACCGACAGCATCCTCGGCGCGCAAATCCTCGGCCACGGCGCGGGCGAGCTCATCGCCGAAGTCGTCGCGCACATGGAATACGGCGGCAGCGCCGAAGACCTCGCGCGCACGATCCACGCGCACCCCACGTTGGGCGAATCCGTTAAGGAAGCCGCCCTCGCCGTCAGCAAAAGCGCAATCCACGCACTGTAACGTGCCGCGGCGGTTTCGCCCGCACGGAAAGAAGTGCAGCCGGTTTATTTTCACGCAGAGGCGCGGAAAATCATTCGTCATTCTCCGCGCCTCTGCGTCTCCGCGTGAGCTTAAGAATCCGGGCTTTCCGCGCGGTTCGTTGCGAAAACATTTTACCTCACAAAATTTTCACTCTTATATCTCATCCTTTCATCGATTCGCGTCTGACTTTTCCACCACATGAACACAACCATCACCGCTATCAATGCGCTCGAAATCATCGACTCGCGTGGCAACCCCACCGTCGAAGTCGAAGTTAAACTCGCCTCCGGCATCGTCGGACGCGCTGCTGTTCCATCAGGCGCTTCCACCGGCGAACACGAAGCCCTCGAACTGCGCGACGGAGCCGCTCCCGCAAAATCGCTTCCCAAGGGTGTCAACGGCAAGACCCGCTTCGGCGGCAAAGGCGTCCTCGCCGCCGTGGGCAACGTCAAAGGCATCATCGCCCCCGCTCTCGTCGGTTACGACGTGACCGATCAGGTTGGCATCGACCGCGCCATGCTCAAGCTTGACGGCACCAAGACCAAGTCGAAGCTCGGCGCCAACGCCATCCTCGGCGTCTCCATGGCCGCCGCCCACGCCGGCGCCGCCGCCGTTGGACTCCCGCTCTACCGCTATCTCGGCGGCGTCAACGCGAAGGTTCTCCCCGTTCCCATGATGAACATTATGAACGGCGGCGCACACTCCGACGCCCCCATCGACTTCCAGGAATTCATGATCCGCCCGGTCAAGTTCGCCACCTTCTCGGAAGCCCTCCGCGCGGGCTGCGAAGTTTTCCACGCCCTCAAGAAAGTCCTCAAATCCAAGGGCCTCTCCACCGCCGTCGGCGACGAAGGCGGCTTCGCCCCGAACCTCGCCTCCACGACCGACGCGCTCGACGCCATCGCCGAGGCCGTCAAGGCCGCCGGCTACAAGCTCGGCAAGGACATCATGCTCGCCCTCGACGTCGCCTCTTCCGAGTTCATCGACAAGAAGACCGGCAAATACGTCTTCAAGAAGAGCACCGGCCAGCAGTTCACCGGCGACGAGTTCGTGCAATACTACAAGGAGCTCACCGCGAAATACCCGATCGACTCCATCGAGGACGGCTGCGCCGAAAACGACTGGGCGACCTGGAAAAAGCTCACCGACGCCATCGGCGACAAGGTGCAGCTCGTCGGCGACGACCTCTTCGTCACCAATGTCGATTTCCTCCGCAAAGGCATCCAGCAGGGCGTCGCCAACTCGATCCTCGTCAAGGTCAACCAAATCGGCTCCCTCACCGAGACCTTCGACGCCGTCGAAATGGCGCACAAGGCTGCCTACACCGCCGTCATCTCGCACCGCTCCGGCGAAACCGAGGACGCCACGATCGCCGACATCGCCGTCGCGACCAACGCCGGCCAGATCAAGACCGGCAGCGCCAGCCGCACCGACCGCATCGCCAAGTATAACCAGCTCCTCCGCATCGAGCAGGAACTCGGCGCCAAGGCGATCTACGCCGGCACGCTGTAATTGGAAAACGGATACAGAACATTTCCAAACCGACCCAAAGGCCGGGCCTGATCCAGGCCCGGCCTTTTCTTTTGCGCGGGTTTTGAAAGCCAAGGAGAGCACCGCACCCGCGGCTGCCGCATCCTCGCAAAAGGATCGAATTATTCGATTCACCTTCGTTGAGTTTAATCCGCTTTGTTTCAATTTACTGCATCTCCTTCTTTGATGGGATGCCATTCAGGGGCCCTTAAATTAATTGACACTCTATTCAATGGAACTTCCGTTTTGAATCTATGGTTACCCGGCGATCCTTTCTTCTTGCATCCTTGTTCGCATCTCTCGGCGTGGTGCTGCGTGCCGCCGTCGGCAAGCAGTCGCCGAAAATCGTGCTGCGTTCGTCGTGGAAGACCGCGAACATCGGCGATATAGCCCACACGCCGGGGCTCCTTGCGTTACTGGAGAAATTCCTGCCCGAAGCCGAGGTGATCCTCTGGCCGAGCAATGTCGGCGATGGAGTCGAGGCCATGTTGCGGCGCCGCTTCCCGCGACTGGTCATAACACGAGACCATTCAATCATCGGAACCGGCGATTTCCTGCTCCACGGCTCCGGGCCTTACCTGGTTGCGCACCGTGACATCGATTACTGGCGTCGCCACGTTCGCAAGCCGTATGGAATCTGTGGTATAACGATGGCGCCCGCCGGCGATCCGGGCATGAAGATCATGAAGAACAACGGACTCGATGAGCACACGCGTGAATTGCTCAATGGAGCCAGTTTTGTGTTTTTGCGCGATTCCGTATCGCTCGAGGTCGTCCGGGCTGCCGGTATCACCGCGCCGGTTGTGGATTTCGGCCCCGATGCCGCGTTCGCGTCGGACGTGCGGAATGACGAGACTGCGGATGCGTTTCTCCGCGAACACCGGCTCCAGGACGGGAAGTATCTCTGCTGCATTCCAAATCTTCGCAATGCGCCCTATTGGCAGATCAATCCCAGGTACACTTTCGATCCGGTGAAGCATCGCCGTAACGAGGAAATGAAGGAGCACGATCATGCGCCGCTGCGGGACGCCATCGTCGAAGTTGTGCGGCAGACGGACCTGAAAGTCCTTGTCTGTCCGGAAGACTCCACGCAGATGGCCACCGGCAAGGAGTTGCTGGTCGATCCGCTGCCGGACGATGTAAAGCCGCGTGTGGTCTGGCGTCCGACGTACTGGCTCACGGATGAAGCGATGAGCACCTACCTTCGCTCGGCCGGACTTTTTGGCAACGAAATGCACAGTCCGATTCTCTGTGTGGGACATGGCATTCCCGCCATTGTGTGCCGTTTCGTGGAGCAGACCACCAAGGGATACATGTGGCGCGACATCGGGCTTGGCGACTGGCTCTTTGACCTGGACAACGAATCCGATCGCGCCCGCATCACCGCGACCGTACTGGCAATGGCGCGCAACCCGGCGGCGGCGAAAGCCAAGGCGCAGCAGGCGCGCGCGTTTGTGCAGAAGCGGCAGGCTATGACGATGGCAACCTTGCGATCCTGCCTCGCCCTGGACGCCGCCGAGCCTGCCCGGAAGTAGAGACGTAACTTTACGCTGTTTTTGCGGCGCTGTAAAATTCACCGGCGCGCGTCCAATTGACGATGTTCCAGAAGGCGGCGATGTAATCGGCGCGGCGGTTTTGGTATTTCAGGTAATAGGCGTGCTCCCATACGTCGATGCCGAGCACGGGGACATCGCCGGTGAGAAGGGGCGAGTCCTGGTTCGCGGACGATGTGATCGCGAGTTTGCCGGTCGCGGGCGAATAAACAAGCCACGCCCAGCCGCTGCCGAAGCGGGCCGTCGCGGCGGCGGCAAACTGCTTTTTGAAGGAATCGAAGCTGTCGAATGCGGCGGCGATGTCATCCGCGAATTTGCCGGAGGGCGCGCTGCTTCCGCCGGGCGCGATTATTTGCCAGAAAAACGCGTGATTGGCGTGGCCGCCGGCGTTGTTGCGCAGCGCGGTGCGGAGCGGTTCGGAGATGGTATCGCCATTGATGCGGGCGAGCAGTTCCTTGAGGTCGAGTTTCTGGAGGGCGGGCTGCGAGGCGAGGGCGTTGTTGGCGTTGGTGACGTAGGCCTGGTGGTGCTTCGTGTAGTGGATTTCCATCGTGCGCGCGTCGATGTGCGGCTCGAGGGCGTCGAACGCGCAGCCGAGCGGCGGGAGCGCGAAGGGATAGGCGCAGGCGGTTTTCGAGGAGGCAGCAGAGGCGGGCGCGGCGGAGAGTTTTCCGGCGAAGAGGTTGAGCCCGAGAAGCGCGGCGGAGGCGCCGAGGGTTTTGATCGCGTCGCGGCGGGTGACTTGCATTGGTTCCGTGTTCATGGGCGCATTAAGAAACGGCGCGTTTTGGAACGCAAGGCGCGCGCCGTTTTCAGCCGCGAGGATTGTCGAAATTATGTATTTTCAAATATGATTCACACGGCAATGATGCCACCCTCAAGAATCCCATGAAAACATTCCCAAAAAACATCCTCATCTTTGCCGCTCTTCTCGCGATCGCCGCCCAGACTACGGCATTCGCCGCCGCCAATCCCGCGAAATGGCAGAAGCAGATGGCGGTGTTTGAGGAGCAGGATCGCGCAAATCCCCCCGCCCAAAACGGCGTGCTTTTTCTCGGCAGTTCCAGCATCCGGCTCTGGAAAACGCTTGCGGAGGATTTTCCCGGCGTGCCCGTTCTCAATCGTGGTTTCGGAGGATCGCAGATTCCCGACAGCATTTATTATTTCGACCAGCTGGTCATGCCGTCGAAGCCGCGCCTGATCGTGTTTTTTGCCGGCGGGAACGACATCAATGCCGGGGACACCGCGGAGGAGGTGGCGGCCAATTTCCGGGAATTTTGCGCCAAGGTCCACAACGCGCTCCCCAAGACGCGCGTGATCTTCATATCGTTGCCGCTCGTGGAATCGCGCTGGAAACACCGCGCCGAGACCGCGCTCGCCAACACCTATGTCTCCGCCTTCTGCCATTCGGATCCGCGGCTGACCTACGTTGACATGAACAGCGTGATCCTCACTCCCGATGGCAAAGCCCGCCCGGAATATTACCGCGCCGACAAGCTGCACATGAATGCGGACGGCTACGCGGTCTGGACAAAAGTGCTGCGTCCGCTGGTGAAGTGATTCCGGATGACGCGCGTCGAAGAACGCGTGCAACCGAAGAACGCGTGCGACAAGGAGGGGCGGCGTCCTCGCCGCCCGACGCGACGCAGTCGCGCACGGTTTGGAAAATTCGGGAACGCAAAAACAAAGGGGCGAGGCTTCGCCTCGTCGGGCGGCTGGAAGCCGCCCCTCCTTGTCGCACGCGTGATTTTGGGGAGGATTGAAAAAGGCGGGGCGCATCACGCTTTCAGTTTTCGCTCCTGCAACCACGCGAAGATCACCGGCGTGACGATCAGGATGTGAAGCAGGCTGCTGATCATGCCTCCGACCACGGGCGCTGCGATTGGCTGCATGATTTCGACGCCCGTGCGCGTGCTCCAGAAAATCGGAAGCAGCGAAGCGATCGTCGTCGCCACCGTCATGACTTTCGGGCGCAAACGCAGCCGCGCTCCCTCTTTTACCGCCGCGATGAGCTCGGCGTGTGTGAGCCGGGACTGCGCCGCGCCGCTTTGTTTTGCCGCCTTCGCTTTTGCGACGGCTTCCTCCAGATAAATCACCATCACGATGCCCGTCTGGATCGCCGTTCCGAAAAGCGCGATGTAACCAACCCACACCGCCACGCTGAAATTAAACCCGAGGGCCGCCTGCAACAGCACGCCGCCGGTCAGCGCGAAGGGGACGGCGAGGATCACGTGCGCCGCTTCGAGCACGCTGTGAAACGTCATCACGAGCAGCAGGAAAATGATCACGACCACGGACGGGAACACGATCGCGAGCGTGCGACTCGCGCGAAGCTGGTTTTCGTAATCGCCGCTGTATTCAATCGTGATGCCGGCTTCCTTGGGCACTTCCTTTTCGATGCGCGCCTTGATTTCCTCGACGAATCCGCCGAGGTCGCGGTCCTGCACATTGGCCTGCACATAGACGCGGAGGCGTCCGTTTTCACTGGAGATTTCATTGGGCCCGATTACGCGCTTTATCTCGGCAACCTGGCCGAGCGCGACAAACGGTCCCGAGGGCGTCGGGATCAGGAGTTGCCCGAGTTTTTCGAGGTCGTCGCGATCCGCGCGTTCGAGGCGCACCTGCACGGGCCAGCGTTCGCGTCCCTTGATTGTCGTCGTGGCGGTCGTGCCGCCGAGTCCGGTTTCCACGTAGTGGAGCACATCGGCGGCGCGCAGGCCGTAGCGTCCCATCTGGTCGCGGCGCAGGGCGATTTCGAGATACGGTTTGCCGAGGTCGCGCGAGGGGGCGACGCCAAACGCGCCGGGGATGGTGGTGATGATGCGCTCGATTTCGGCGGCTTTGCGCGTGAGCGCGTCGAGGTCGTCGCCGAAGATTTTCACGCCGACCTGGGCGCGGATGCCCGTGCTCGTCATGAGCACGCGGTTTTCGATGGGCTGCAAAAATCCGGGGACGTAGCCGGGCACTTGCGTGAGGCGTTCCGAGAGATCGGCGATGATTTGTTGTTTTGTGACGCCGGGCCGCCATTGCCCGCGGGGTTTGAGCGTGATCGTGGTTTCGATCATTTCGACGGGCGCGGGGTCGGTGGCGGTCTCGGCGCGTCCGAGTTTTCCGGCGGACATGAGGACTTCGGGATATTCGCTCATGACCTTGTCCTGCCATGACATGATGCGCTTGACCTCGGTGAGCGAAGTCGCGGGCAAAAGCACGGGCATGAAGAGCAGCGAGCCTTCCTCAAGCGGCGGCATGAACTCCCTGCCGAATCCATTCAGGACGCGCGCCGTGCGGTGAAAGCCGGCGCCGTCGATGCGCGCCACGACCGCGCGCGGAAGCCCGGCTGCAATCACGACGCAGACGGCAAAGAGCGCGAACGCGAGCGCGAGGACGGTTTTGCGAAAACGCAGCGCCCAATCGAGCAGCGGATCGTAGATGCGCAGAAGCCCGCGCATGAGAATGTTTTTGTTCTCCGGGCGGAACGGTCCGCGCACGAGAAGCGTGCAGAACACGGGCACGACGGTCACGGCGAGAAGCACCGCGCCGATGAGCGCGAAGGTTTTTGTGTAGGCGAGCGGATGGAAAAGTTTTCCCTCCTGACCGGTGAGAAGAAACACAGGCACGAAGGCGAGGATGATGATCGCCATCGAGAAAAACATGGGGCGTCCGACTTGCGTGCACGCGCGCAGGGTGATCTGAAAGATTTCGGGTGGAGTGAGCGCGGCCTGCGACCCCGCCTTGCGCTTTTCCTCGATGGCACGTTCGCAATGCCGGATCACGTTTTCGGTCATCACGATGCCGGCATCCACGAGCACGCCGATGGAGATGGCGATTCCCGTTAGCGACATGATGTGCGAGGGGATGCCGAACTGCTTCATCAGAATGAACGAAATCAGGATCGAGGCGGGCAGCGGAATCGTGACGATGAGAATGCTGCGGAAATGGAAGAGGAATAAAATGTGGGCGAGGACGACGAGGATGATTTCCTCGGTGAGCGCGCCTTTGAGCGTGTCGATGGCGCGGTCGATGAGATCGCTGCGGTCGTAGAATGGCGCGATGGTGACGCCGGACGGAAGGCCGGGCGTGATTTGCGCGATGCGCGCCTTCACGTCCTGGATGACCTGGTGGGCGTTTTCGCCGTAGCGCATCACGACGATGCCGCCGACCACCTCGCGTCCGTTGACGTCGAGCGCGCCGCGCCGGAAATCGCCGCCGATCTCGACACGCGCGACATCGCGCAGGTAAAGCGGCGTCCCGGAGCGCGGCATGAGCGGTATCGACTCAAGGTCGGCGGGCGAGGTGACGAGCCCGACGCCGCGCACGATGTATTCGGCGGCGTTTTCCTCGATGGTTTTGCCGCCGACGTTGAGATTGGCCGCGGCGATGGCGTCCATGATTTCGCCGAGCGAGACATTGTATTGGCGGAGCTTGAGCGAGGAGACCTCGACTTGGTATTGGCGCACGAAACCGCCGATGCTGCCGACCTCGGCGACGCCCGGAACAGAGGCAAGCTCGGGGCGGATGTAAGTGTCCTGAAGCGTGCGGAGCGAGCCGAGGTCGAGGGCTTTGGAGGCATTGCCCGCATCGACCTTGAGATAGTATTGATACACCCAGCCGAGGCCGGTGGCGTCGGGGCCGAGTCGCGCCGTGACGTTTTCGGGGAGCAGATTGCCGAGCGAGTTGAGGCGTTCGAGAACACGCGAGCGGGCAAAGTAGGTGTCGATGTTGTCATTAAAAATGACCGTGAGAAAACTGAAGCCGAACATCGACGACGCGCGCACGGTTTTCACGCCGGCGAGCCCCTGGAGGGAGACGCTGAGCGGATAGGTGATCTGATCCTCGACTTCCTGCGGAGAGCGTCCGGGCCAGTCGGCATGGACGATGACTTGATTCTCGGAGAGGTCGGGAATGGCGTCGATGGGCACGGTGCGCAGCGCGTGCACGCCCCAGGCGCAGACGCCGATGAACGCGGCGATGACGAGGAAGCGGTTTTGCAGTGACCAGACGATGATGTGGTTGATCATGTGGATTTGCGATTTACGAATTACGATTTACGATTGGAAAAAACACGATTCCGACTCCGGCGCGGAAGCGCCTCCTTCAATCGTAAATCGTAATTCGTAAATCGTAATTTCACTTACTTTATTTCCTCTCCGCACTCCAGCATGGCGGAACCGAAGAACGGGTTGGCGAGAGCGGCGGCGGAGGAAGGCGCGGCGCGCTGCACCCAGCGCCCGGTGCCGAGAACCGGCGTCATGGGACATTGGTAAATACGCACGGCGCCGCTGTGGTGCAGGCGCGCGGCCTTGGCGAGATCGGCGACCGCGGTGCTGAAGACTTCGTAGGAGGCGCGGGCGTCCTTGATGGCGGGGCCGGGTTTGAGGCCGGCGGTGAATTGCGCGAGGGGGCCGCTTTTGGCGTTGGGAGCTTTTTCAATGTAATCGGCGAGCGCGGTCTGGATGGCGGGGATTTGTTTTTGATACGCGGCGAGATCATCGGCTGCGAGCGCGGCGGCGGCATCGGCGGCCGCGAGCACGAGCGGCGTGAGCGCGGCGATGTCGGCGGAATCGGATTGGGCAGGTTGCGCGGCGTGGACATCGTGCGCGTGCTCGGGCGCGGGCTGGGAGCCCATGCCGCTCTGCCGGGCAATCTGGGCCTGGCCGTCGATGAGCAGCGCGCCTTGCGTCACGACGCGGTCGCCTTCGCGCAAACCGCTTTGCACGGCATAATGATCGTCGCCGGCGGGGCCGAGCGTGACGGCGCGCGGCTCGTAGGTGTTGCCGGTCTTGTCGACATAGACGATGGGCTGCCTTTGGGTGAACACCAGCGCGGTGCGGGGGACGAGGAGCCGCCCGGGCAGCGAGATGTGCACGAGGCCGTAGGCGGTCTGGCGGTGGAGGAAGCGGCGCGCGGTGTTGTCGATGACGACGCGGACGCGGGCGGTGCGCGTCATTTCGTTGAGGTTGGGATCAATGAAGGCGATGGGCGCGGTGATGGTTTCGCCGTGTAGTGATGGGATGGATACATCAACGGCCTGGCCGGGGCGAAGCCAGGGGAGGTCGGCCTCGTAGGCGTCGAAGATGAACCAGAGGTGCGTGAAGTCGCCGATTTCGAAAAGACGGTCGTTGGCCTGCACATACTGGCCCTCGTAAACGTTGCGGCTGATGACGGTGCCGGCGGCGGGCGCGCGCAGGGTGTGAATGGCGGAGGGCTGCTGGGTTTGTTCGAGGCGGGTGATGTCGTCGGGTTCAAGCCCGAGGAGCAGGAGGCGCTCGCGGGCCTCGGAGCGCTCGGCGTCGGCGAAGGCCGCCGCGGCGCGGAAGCGTTCGAGATACTGGCGCTGCGCGGTGAGCATGTCGGGGCTGTAGAGCGTGGCGAGGGGCGCGCCGGCCTCGACGCTGGCGCCGATGGTGTTGACGAACAGTTTTTCGATGCGGCCGGGAACGCGCGCGCTGAGGATGCGGTGGAGCGTCTCGTCGTCGTCGAGCACGCCCGTGACGCGGAGCGTGCGCACAAGCGGGCCGCGTGTGACGGGGGAGGTTTCCACGCCGATGACGGCGGCGGTGGCGGGTTGGAGTGTGATGAGGCTGCCGTTGCCCTTGTCGAAACCGGCGTCGCCCTCGTAAACCGGCGCGAGATCCATGCCGCAGATGGTGCATTTGCCGGGACGCTCGGATTTGATCCACGGGTGCATCGGCGACTGATAAAACCTGATTTTGCGCTCGCCGTTCGCGGACGCGGCGGCGGGCGCATGAGACGACGCGGTTTTGCGCGCGAGAAAATAGCCCGTGCTTCCGGCGGCAAGGGCGGTGAGGAGAATGAGAGTGGCGGTTTTGACGGCAGACATGGAAATAAGTCGAACAGGAGGATGGCTTGCTGACTCGCGCAAGGGAGGGCTACGACGCGACGGGCGCTTTCGCGCCGCAATGGTTTCGCCGCGGTTTTGCGCCGGACCGTGTCACGCTCATGGAAATGATAATAAAAATGGAGGGCCGGTCCGCGCCCTCCGCTTTTTCAGGATTATTTGGCGTCGAGTTTGGCGAGGTATTTCGCCGGATTTTTATCAAAGGCTTTCACGCACATCTTGCAGCAGAGGGAAACGGCGAGATCGGCTTTGCCGGCTTCCTTGTGGGTGTGGACGTAGGGTTCGCCCATGCTGCCGAGTTTTTCGCCGGAGACGGGGCAGGTGTTGGCGTCGGCACTGGCGGCGGTGGTTTTTCCGGCGGCGCATTGCGGGCAGGCGTCGGCGGGTTTTTTGCAGGCAGCCTTGTCTTTCGCGCAGTTGGCGTCGGCAGGTTTTGCGCAGCAATCGGCCTTGGGTTTGTCGCGGTTGGCGTCGACGGGCGCCTGGCAGCAGGATTTTTTCGCGTCAGGGCAGGTTTGTTTGGCGTTGTCGTCCTTGACGGGACACGAGGCGGGTTTGTCGGCTGCGGAAAGCGTGAGCGCGAAACCGGCGGCGAGGGTGGCAAGCAAGGTCGTGAAGGTGAGTTTTTTCATGTGCATGACTGGTTGGTTGATTTGGATGGTTGCATGCATATTACACCGGCGGGCGGAAAAACCCTTGGAATTTTTTGATGAAAAAATTGCGATAAAATTGAGGGTTTGTCCGGGCTCCGGTGTATGATAGCTGAAATCACGCGCAATCCATGAACACGACCAATGACAACGACGACCCGCGGCTTCGCTCACTGCTTCGCGAGCATGTGATGGCGGATGCGCGCGCGACCCCGGATTTCCGCGCCGCGGTGTGGCGGCGCATCGATGCGCGGCGCGAGGCGATGGCCTCATGGCCGGCGTGGCTGCGGGCGCATGTGTTCGGCGTCGCGGCGTGCACGGCGGCGTGCGTCGCGGTTGCGGTGATGTCGGCGGGCATCCTCGCGAGCAACCAGTCGAAGCGCGAGCGCGAGGCGCTCATTCAGCGCTACATCACGAGCATTGATCCGATACAGGGCGAAACCGGGCATTATCACCGATGAAATACCGTTGGCTCAGTGGAATCATCATCGCGTTTGTCACGATTGCATCGGGTTGCATCGCGTATCACTTCATGCGGCCCGCGGCGGCGTGCGATTGCACGGCGGCTGAGGCGTGTGACGATCTGGCGTGGATACGGCATGAGTTCAGGCTGGCGCCGTCGCAGTTGCGGCGGATCGAGGCGGTGCACGGGGCGTATCGCGTGGTGTGCCGGAAGCATTGCGACATGCTCGCGGAGGCGCGCGCGGGGCTTGCGGAGGCGCGCGGGCAAAAGCGCCCGGCCGATGAAATCGCCGCGATGGAAACGGCGCTCGGAAAACTGGACGGCGAGTGCAAGGCCGGCACGACGGCTTATGTGCAGGAAATAGCCGGAATCATCGGCGGCAGGGAAGGGGAGCGTTACCTCGGGATCGTGCTTCCGCGCGTGGCGTGTTTTGATCATTCACCGATGGCGGCGTCTGCCTTGTACGGCGCGCCGGGAAAAGCGCATTCCACCTCGACGCATGAACGTCCCGGAAACTGACACGGCGCGCAAAGCCGGCGGCGGTCCGGACGACGAGGCGCTGATGCAGGCGCTGCAACGCGGCGACGAGCGCGCGCTGAACGAATTGATGGCGCGTTGGGAGACCGGCGTGAAGGCGTTTTTGCTGCGGCTCGGCGTGCCGGCATCCGATGTCGAGGATGTGGCGCAGGAGACATTCATCCGCGTTTTTGAAAAGCGCGCCGCGTATCGCGCCGGCGCGTCTTTCAAGCCGTGGATTCTCACCATCGCGGGCAATCTCGGGCGAAACCGTCTGCGCTGGCGCTGGCGGCGGCGTGAGGAAAGCATCGAGGCGGTCGGCGCGGAGCACGCGGCGGATGCGGAGCGCGGCGCGGATGAGGACATCGGCCCGCTTGTGCGCGCCGCAGTGAACGCGCTGCCGGATAAACTCCGCAGCGCCGTTGTGTGCGTGCAGCTGGAGGATTTGAGTTACAACGAAGCCGCGCAAGTCGCGGGCTGCACGCCGAAGGCAATCGAAACGCGCCTGTATCGCGCGCGCGAATTGCTGCGCGAGCGGCTGAAGGATTTGCCGCGCGCCATCTGAGCTGAGGAGAGGCGGGAGGTATCCGAAACTCAACCCGCCCTTTTGCGTTTGATTTACGTCTTTTTGCTGCGATTGGGCGCAGATGAAGCGATTTTAGATAACGACTAAAAATATTGCAAGATATTGTTAGACATTTAATAAATAAAGAATAAATCTTTCTTCTGTATTTGTGAAATCAACATATCTGTATTCAATGATATGTTTCTTGCAATCGCGCTGTTTTTGCTTTTTTTCGGTATTAGTATTTTTTCCTGTCGCACTCACATGCCAGCAACCGCAATCACACCCGTCCCGGAATCGCACTCTTTTGCCGCGTTGCGCGAACTCTTCGCCGCGCGCATTGTTATCCTCGATGGCGCGATGGGTTCGATGATCCAGACCCACAAGCTCTCGGAGACGGATTTTCGCGGCACACGCTTTGCGGCGCATCCGACCGATCTGCGCGGCGACAACGACCTGCTCTGCCTCACGCGGCCCGACATCATCGAGGCCATTCACGCCGACTACTTCGCGGCGGGTGCGGATGTTGTTGAAACGAATACGTTCAACGCGACCGCCATCTCGCAGGCTGATTACGACATGCAGCCGTTTGTCGCGGAAATCAACACCGCCGCCGCCGCCATCGCGCGCCGCGCCGCCCGCGCAGCCGAGGCCGCCGCGCTCGCGGAAGGCGTCACGCGCCGCTGCTTCGTTGCCGGCGCCATCGGCCCGCTCAACCGCACCCTTTCCATGTCGCCCGACGTGAACCGCCCCGAATATCGCGCCGTCACATGGAACCAGGTCGTCGCCGCTTACACCGAGCAAATCCGCGCGCTCATCGCACCCGCCCCGGATACTCACGGAGAACCCGGCGTGGACGCGCTCCTGATCGAGACCATTTTCGACACCCTCAATTCGAAAGCCGCGCTCTTCGCCGCCGAAAACGTTTTCCTCGAAACCGGCCGCCGCGTACCCGTGATGATCAGCGTCACCATCACCGATGCATCCGGACGCACGCTCTCGGGCCAGACGCCCGAAGCCTTTTACAACAGCATCCGCCACGCGCGCCCCTTCAGCGTCGGCATCAACTGCGCCCTCGGCGGCGAGGGCATGCGCCCCTTCGTCGAAGAGCTTGCGCGCCTCGCCGAGTGCCCCGTGACATGCTACCCGAATGCCGGACTCCCGAACGCCTTCGGCGGCTACGATGAAACACCCGACGACATGGCCCGCATCCTGCGCAGTTTTGCCGAAGCCGGCCTCGTCAACCTGGTCGGCGGCTGCTGCGGCTCCACTCCCGCGCACATCCGGGCCATCGCCGACGCCGTGCGCGGATTGCCGCCGCGCGCCATCCCGCCGCGCCATGAGACGCTGCGCCTGAGCGGGCTCGAACCGTTGACCATTTCCTGAAGGCCCAGATTCACCACGGAGGCACGAAGAACACGGAGTAAAAAACAGCGCGTAGATTTGGAAAAGCGTTTTCCGATGCCGCTGCTTTCGAGGTGAAAAAACAATTTCAAAGCGAAACAGATAAAATCGTGTCCACCAGCGCAATTAGCACCACCAACGCAGCCAGCTCCTTTCTCGTCATCGGCGAGCGCACCAATATCACCGGCTCGCCCAAGTTCGCCAAGGCAATCAAGGCCGGCGACTGGCGCGCCTGCCTCGAAATCGCCCGCCAGCAAGTCGAAAACGGCGCCAACATCATCGACATCAACGTCGATGAAGCCCTTATCGACGGCGAAGCTACGATGGTGCATTTTGTCAACCTCATCGCCGCCGAGCCCGACATCGCGCGCATCCCCGTCATGCTCGACTCCTCCAAATGGAGCGTGCTCGAAGCCGGCCTCCAATGCCTCCAGGGCAAAGGCATCGTCAACTCCATCTCGCTCAAGGACGGCGAGGCCGAATTCCTCCGCCGCGCCTCGCTCCTGCGCCGCTACGGAGCCGCCGCCGTCGTCATGGCTTTCGACGAACAAGGCCAGGCCGCCACCCGCGACGACAAAGTCCGCATCTGCACCCGCGCCTACAAAATTCTCACCGAACGCGTCGGATTTCCCGCCGAGGACATCATCTTCGACCCCAACATCCTCACCGTCGCCACCGGCATCGAGGAGCACAACAACTACGCCGTCGATTTCTTCGAGGCCACGCGCATCATCAAGCAAACGCTCCCCCGCGCCAAAGTCTCCGGCGGCGTCTCCAACGTCTCCTTCTCCTTCCGCGGCAACAATCCCGTGCGCGAAGCCATCCACACCGTCTTCCTCTACCACGCCATCCGCGCCGGGCTCGACATGGCGATCGTCAACGCCGGCATGCTCGGCAACTACGACGAAATCGAACCCGCGCTCCGCGAACACGTCGAGGACGTCCTCCTCAACCGCCGTCCCGACGCCACCGACCGCCTCATCACTCTCGCCGAACAAATCAAGGCCGCCGGCGCGTCCTCGCAGAACGCCAATCTCAAATCCGAGGCCCCCGGCACGAATACCGTCAGCGCATCCGTCGAGGAACGTCTCGCGCACGCCATCGTCAGCGGCAACGACGCCAACATCGAAGCCGACACCGAGATCGCCCGGCAAAAATTCCCCCGCCCCCTCGACGTCATCGAAGGTCCGCTCATGGACGGCATGCGCATCGTCGGCGAACGCTTCGGCGCCGGAAAAATGTTTCTCCCTCAGGTCGTGAAAAGCGCCCGCGTCATGAAACGCGCCGTCGCCTACCTCACGCCCTTCATGGAAGAAGAAAAAGCCCGCGCTGCACAGGCTGCCGCCGCCGGATCGGGTGGCACGGGCGACTCGCCCGTGCCTTCGGAACGCGCCCAAAACACCCACGCCGCGCCGCCCGCAAAATCCCGCTCGCCCCGCGTCGTCCTCGCCACTGTGAAAGGCGACGTCCACGACATCGGCAAAAACATCGTCGGCGTCGTCCTCGCCTGCAACAACTACGAAGTCCACGACCTCGGCGTGATGGTGCCCTGCGAAAAAATCCTCTCCGAAGCCAGGCGCCTCGACGCCGACCTCATCGGCCTCTCCGGTCTCATCACGCCCTCGCTCGACGAGATGGCGCACGTCGCCGCCGAGATGACCCGCGCCGGCCTTGACAAACCCCTCCTCATCGGAGGCGCGACCACCAGCGCCGCGCACACCGCCGTGAAAATCGCCCCCGTCTACGCCCCCGGCGTCGTGCACGTCCTCGACGCCTCCCGCGTCGTCAATGTCGCCAGCGCCCTGCTTTCCCCCGCGCAAAAAACCGCCTATCTCAACGATATCTCCGCGAAGCAGCAAAAACTCCGCGACGACTTCGCCGCCCGCCGCGCGCAAAAACCGCTCCTCTCCATTGCCGCCGCGCGCGCCAACCGCCAGCCCACCGACTGGGTCGCGGTCGATATTCCGCGCCCCGAATTCCTCGGCGCCCGCGTCTTTGCCGACATCCCTATTGCGGACATCATCCCCTTCATCGACTGGTCGCCCTTCTTCAGCGCATGGGAGCTCACTGGCCGCTATCCGCGGATTTTTGATGACCCGACGATCGGCGAAGAAGCCAAAAAAGTTCATTCCGACGCCCTCCGCCTGCTCGAAAAAATCGCCGCCGAAAAACTCTACCAACCCAAGGCCGTCATCGCCTTCTGGCCCTGCAATGCCGACGGCGACGACATCGAGCTCTATGATAACAGCGTGGCGCAAGCCGGGTCGGGTGGTACGGGCGACTCGCCCGTGGGATCGGATCACATGGCCGATCCCGCGATGCCTTCGGAACACGGGCAGGATGCCCGTGCCACTCAACCCGCCCGGCCCGTCGCCCGCCTGCACCACCTGCGCCAGCAAATGCAGAAACCCGCCGACCAGCGCAACCATTCCCTGGCCGATTACATCGCCCCGCGCGACAGCGGACGCCTCGACTACATCGGCGGCTTTGTCGTGACCGCTGGCGACGGCGTCGAAAAACTCGCCGCCCACTACAAACGCATAGGCGACGACTACCACGCCATCATGGCGCAAGCCCTTGGCGACCGCATCGCGGAAGCCCTCGCCGAAAAAATGCACAAGCACGCCCGCGATTTCTGCGGTTACGGCAAAACCGAAAACCTCACGCCGGAAGACCTGATCCACGAAAAATACCGCGGCATCCGTCCCGCGCCGGGTTATCCCGCGTGTCCCGATCACACGGAAAAACAAACCCTCTTCCGTCTTCTCGACGCAACCGCCGCGACGGGCGTAACCCTCACCGAATCCTGCGCCATGACGCCCGGCTCATCGGTGAGCGGCTGGTACTTTAATCATCCCGACAGCAAATATTTCGGCGTCGGCAAATTGGGCCGCGACCAGGTCGGGGAATACGCAAAACGCAAGGCCATCCCGCTCGCCGAAGCCGAAAAATGGCTCGGCCCGTGGCTGGATTACTAGACTTGGTTTTGAGACAGGATGAACAGGATTTACAGGATGGACGGATGGTTATGGCCGGCCCTTGCCCACTTTTGCAGACCTCCCGCTCATGTTATCTGGGCACGCCCCTCTTCCCGTGTCCGTCAATTCGGGGCAGCCCCAATTCGAGAGATGTTGTTTTTTTCATTGTTCATTGGGGAGCGATGGCGGCATTTGTCTGTTTTTGGGAGGCTTTGACGTTGCCAATTAGTATCGGGGATACTGCAAAATGCAAGATGTTATTCTGCATAGAGTCATGTCTTTTCTTAACATATCTTGAGTCACCCTTTTTTTTCTATGATGCTGGAGGAGCTTACGATTTTACTCATCATTCTTCTGGATCGTCTGGCACTTGGGTGATATCGCTTGGTTGATAAGAGCCTGGGAGTGTGGTCTGCACGGCAGTTTGGTTGTCAAAAAGTGATTCGGATTGGATGGTTATATGCGCCCCAGCCGGGTTTGCCCGTGTGAATATTGTCTCCGGCTGGGAAGTGACGCTTGAAGGCGCAAATGTGTAGTGAGCAATTTCGGAGTCCTCCCAGCGCGATTCAACGGCCCTTGAGATGAAAGGATAAACTGTGCCCCATGCGGTGTTGTTGGCAGGATTCACGACTTCGTCGAAAACAACGGTGTTGTCGTGACTGGAGATCAATCGGAATTTGGATTGTCCGCCTTCATTCCAGTACCGATAGGTCTGCTCACGCTTGGTCAGACCGGTCATGGGGAATGACTGTGTCAAAAACTGGTATTTAAAAAAATTGGTCTGACGATCTAGCGTTACAAAACTGTGGAAGCCGAGGGGCCCGCGACCCGAGAGATCCGTGCGGTTGCCTGAATATTGATAGCTGAAATGCGCTCGCTCCGAGGAGGATGTGGCGCCTGTGTCTTTATAAATATCTGAAACGACATGCTGAGGCCGTCGATCCTCGCGTATTGGATAAGTAACCGGTGTGCCTGCTGTGTAGACATTGTCAGAGGTAATAGGAGCATAGGCGATTTTTGTAGTTTCACCAAAGGCATTTGTAATGAAGTGGACAAGATTGGGGTATGATTGCGGAAATGTGATTCGCATGATTGCATTGGCTGCAGGGACGTTGGCAGCAAATAAAAGCCCATCGCGACCGCGTCCTTCCATATCCGCCGCATCAAGGACATACTTGGCAGTTCCTGCAGGTGGAATTGTGCCTGAAGGCCATATCTGGGGAAGCAGGTTTTCAAACCTCCAACCACCAATATCGCGGCTCAAGCCTGTCCTGAATCCTGACGGACCAGCTAATATACACACCAACCTGCCTGCAGGATGATTTTTTGTATTTTCATAATAAACAAAGTCTTTACGCCCATCAGCGTTGACGTCCATCAAAACTGCGCCTGAAATATCAAGATCAGAAGCCTCCTCCACGTAATACGATGACCCGCCCTCGGTGTAACTGGATCCAATCCGAACACAGCCTTCTACTTGTGTATAAGTTGGGTTGCCACTTTCCGTTGTAAGTGGGATTCCACTAAACGAACTTGAATCAAATGTGCCGTCCCCTTTGGATAAGTAAACAGTCCAACCATCATTTTCACCGTTTAAATCATTTTTTCTAAAAACAACTAGATCATCTAACCCGTCACCATTTACATCACCGAGAAGCCACATAAACCCACCTGATAAATCTGGCGACTTATGAACATATTTTCCACGATATCTTATTATCGTCGAAGCTGGCGACGGCGTAGAAATAGGAGGATTTAAGTATAATCCTATTGAGTGAGACGCATATGCAAAGTTTCTGTCCGAGCCATAATAATCGTCAGCATCCAAAAATGAAGAAATTATTACATTATCAGCTTTGCCATCACCATCAAAGTCCGCCTTTTGATAAACAGCGCCTCCGCCTCCCCCGCCATGTGTTCCTGAGAGTGACTCTGTGAAAGCCGGAGCCCCATTCACCATTCTTGGAGACATTAAAAGTGGCAATCCCCCTGGCATAAATGTTGCCCCGTCGCCATTCTCGACGATGGTTTCATATAAATTTCCAAACGCATCTTCCTGCACCGTCAACGACAAACTGCCGCGAGGAGGCCTCATATCCATTTCATTCACAAGTATTTCGTCCAGACCATCGCCATCCATATCAAAGCAAAAAGGATACCCAGCGCATTTATTGTAAGTATTCAAAAAATTATTATGGTTTATACTAATGCGAACTGGCGTCGAAAAGTCGGTGCCTGTTGAAAGCGCCACATACCACCCCCCGCCAATTTGTCCATCAGCTCGGTAGCTCAGCACTATGTCCGTGCGACCGTCACCATTAAAATCTCCCACGCCAGCCAATGCACATTTGGATATATTCGTTCCATTCAACACAATTGTCCTCTCTGTGGTGCCATCAAACATACCAAGAGTCTTTGTATTCGGATCAGGATTCACGGCAGGCAATGGCGCGATACGCTCGGTACGTCCATCTCCTTTGAAATCTCCGCTGAAACGGCCGTAACTAAAGTAATACTTGCCCTGTGTGTGAAAAACTTCGGGCTCCATGTGACGGATTGCTTCGTCCTCCCAAAAGCCTTTCCCCCAATTGATATCTGTAAAAACTGAGGAACCTCCGACGTCCAGGCTAACACGCTCCAGACGCAACACCTCATTGTAAATAGAGGCCGGCTCATATTGCAGCTTGTAATCATGGGCTGCCGTCGAAATCCGATCAAGCCGGGCATGAACAATCTTATGCCGGCCATACCTGTACTGTATGCCACCGTCCGGACGTATGTAATCAGCGGCAAACCCGGATGCGTTATTTAATTCATTGTGATGAAAAGTAATGGTTTGGGAGGGCGAAATTGCCTGCTTGCGGTTGCCTGTGTATTTCACCGATACAAGCAGATGTTCGCCTGAGCTGCGAAGGATATTCTCAAAATCTATCTTATCATAAAAAAACCACTCATCATAACAAAATTCAATATAATTGCCGACCGCGTCCTCGACCCACTTGAGCGCCCATGCATAAGCCTTGTCCGTGGTTTCGCCAGCGAGCATTTGATAACCATCTGTGGCAGGATATACGAGCGCATTGCCGGCATCCATGACATTCTTTCCGAAACACAGCATTGTGCCATTCTTGTCCATCAAGCGAAATCCTTCAATGTTATCCCCACTGCCAAACGCTGTGATTGTAACAAACGAATCGACTTCGGTCCGGTAGACACTGCCCGGCATGCCGTGCGTCCCGCTTACGCAAATGAGTCGTTTGCCATCCAGATAGAGCTTGTCGCTATTATCAAATTTGGCGCCGCTCACCACGCCATCACGCGCCAAGATGGTGCGTCCGCGTTCAATTGAGCGGGGATATCCGGTCGAGAGCGAAAATCCGACGCCCAGCAGACCATTGCCTGCCTTGCTATTGTAGCATAGCGCCAATTGCGGCTGCATGCTGCCGCGTCCAGGCACGATTTGCAGTGGTATTACATAATTGGCCGCACCCTTGTTATCGATTGAAAAATCTCCCGGTAACGCGCCAACCAGCGGCTCCGCCTGTGCCAGATGTGTTGCGCCCCATGCGATCAGCACGGTCATTGAAATGATTTCTGACAAGGATATGCGAAAAATTGGTTTCACGGGATTATTGTTTGTTTATTATTGTTTCGTTTTGGCATTGCTCGCCTTTTCATCAGTGGCTTGGTGTTGTATTGCCTTTAGCACCATTGTTTGCAAAATTTTACGGTTGGTGTCGGAATCGGGATCCGCAACTTCGGGTACGCGCAGCGGCGCATGTGCCGCGTACATTCGTCTTGTGGCCAGGGGTTCGTTTGGCCGCGGCATGGTCGAAACGGGCTGTGCCTTCATCGAATCATCCACGGCCGGGGATTCCGTTGGAACAACAGGCACGATTGTTTTGGATGCTTGCGCAGGGTGGCGCTGCTCTGCCTCAGGAGACTTTGGCTCCATGCGGGGATGGGTCTTGTAAAACCAAATGCCGACCACAGCGATGGTCAAAACGATGCTCGCAGAAACAATTTTTTTCTTTTTCGAATTCATAAGGGACATGACTCTATCATTTCATTGGCTTGTTTTGATTCGATTAAGTCCGGTGGAAGCAATGATGCCAGTCAGGGACTTGTGATCGGGGTGATCTCCCATGTGGTTGTGTTTACACCATGTGTGGATTGCCCTGGTGTTTCCAAAACCAGATGAAAGATGGAACCTGCGTCCAACGGATTGGTGCCCATAAGGAACTCGTTAAGGTTGTTTACACCGTCGCTGTCTGAATCGTCGTAAGGACGGGTTGGATCAAGTCCATGTGCAAGCGCCCACGCTGCGAAACCTTCGGGAAGATTCTCACCGGAATTGCCGCTGCCCGAGCCTGGCACATAAGTGCTGTCACTCATCGTATGGAAGAAGACCTGTTTCCCCGCAGAAGATGCGCATATCCTGCTTTGCAACATGTTTTCTGGCGGCTGCCGATACCATAGCTGAACTTTGCCCTCTGCGTCGGATATCAGGGTGATTTCGGAGGAAGCAGGGTTGTTTTTATCCACATGCAGCGAGCCTCCGCCTTGATCTATTGTAAAAGTGACGGGGAAGTTGACGGCATCAGCACCTGTGAGTTGTATGATTATGGGTTCTTCCAAAAACTGGCCCGGTCTGGCTGTTTGATTGTTTCCGGCAAATATGCCCAAGTGGACATCATTCCACCACGATGGCGGCGATTGCATGTCAATCGTACATGTTCTTACAGTTACGCTGTCAAAAACAGTTCCGCGTGCATGAATCTGATAAGTGACAGCGGCATTGCCCGCAATGCCGGTTTCAGAAAAAAAGTAAGTGTTCGTATCAGATTGGCGTTGAACTTCCGCGATCCAATCACCATCCCGGTATACATCATAAAAACTACCCTGTCCGTCACCTGCTGCCGCATCCCATACCAATGTAACCCGATCATTAAGCCTGTCCGCCCATAGAAGGTTGCCCTCCTCGACAAAAATGCAAAAGCCTGAATACCAAGCCGGGCTTTGCGAATATTCACCCGTAGCCTCCTGCTCGCTGTCCTGGGCATCGGTCCAGAAATACCATATGCCGTTCTGGTTGAGCGTCACAGTCCATTCCACAACTCCATCCGGGCCTGATTGGGGAATAAATTCATAATCATTATTGTTGAGGGTGCCGTTTGGCGCCAATATGTTGGGGCGGATGCCCGCGAGATCCCCGTCAATATCAGTGGCCTTGAACCGCACAGTGACTGTGGCTGGCTGACGCGCCTGCCTTACAATGGTATCACCACTTTTGTGATTTTCGATTTCCACCGAGCATGATGGCGTCCCGTCAGAAACGGTGACATAATGGAAGCCCAAGTCGTAACCGCCGAAAGTATCAACTGCCTCGGCCATATATTCAACCACGCCGACAGTTGTTTCTTGGCGGTATGAACCGACAGCATCAGCCATCCATTCTTCATTATAATACCAAGAAAAAGAATGCCATTCTACGAGGACTTGGTTTCTATATAAATTCAGAAAAGTCTCCATTAGCTGGCCGTTGGCGCCCGCGCCCGATGAGTTTATATATACGGCAGAGGCTTCCACAAAGTACCACTCATTTACTCGTATTTCATCGCTGGAGTAGTCGAATGTTATATAAAGCACTTCACCTTTTGATATTGATGTTGTTGCCAAAATAGCAGCTAAAAACAAAGTGTATATAGGTTTCATTGTGTTTCCTCTTCATCTGTAGTGGTGCTTTGACCAAGGGGGCCAGCCGCACGGAGCAACGCTTCCAGTTTTTCCTTGGTATTTTCATAACCGCGCGTGTCGAAAAGCCTGCCTTCTGCATCGACAATATACACGGAGACGACTGCCTGAATGTGCAGCTGGGAAACCAAAGGACCTTCCATGCCTCCGCTGTCGTAATACTGCTCGCCTGGTAAACGCACTGCATGAGCAATTTGCTTCGCAACGTCCACGTCGGGATCCATGTTGATTCCTATTAATTTGACTCCGGGCAAGATGCAGCGGTGTTTGATGAACTGGAAAATATCAGGGCGCTGCCTCGACCAGGTATAAATAACGACCGGACTGCCTTTGAAGGCATCGATGTCCAATCCGTCAATCTGGAGTTTTTTGCCCTCCATGCTTTTCTGCCGGAGAAGCGAGTTTGCGGCCTTTTTAAGCCTCTCCGGCACATTGCTTGCGAGAAGGTCGCTCGCGGCCTCGATCGCGGAATCGGCAGGCATGCTTTTGGCCACGGCAAGCAGATATCCATAGCCCCGCGCGTCTTCGGGGAACTCCTGGATAAGCTCCCGGGCATGGCTGGCATGAACAGCGCGCGAGTCTGCGGCATTTTTGATCTTTGTGCGATCCACACGCACGCTCTTGGCCAATGCGCTGATGTCGTAGCGATCCTTTGCGGGAATCAACGGATTTTTTATATAACTGTCGATTTCTGCATCTTCCAGCGGTTGAAGTTTCGCTCCGCTTGCGCGTTGCTGATTCAGCAATGAGGAAAGCTCGATTTTCTTGGCATCTTGGACGCGCGGATCATCGGGAAATTTTTGCATGAATTCGCGCGCAAGGGACCCAGCCATCGCAAAATCGGAGGTTTTGATTGCAGTTGAATCTTGTCTGCCGCCGATTTCAACCGACATACCGCTAGAAGTCACAGACGTAGATGCAACTGAAGTGATATTCGCTGCGCACTTCCGCGCTGTAGTTTCCAAATGTGCAGAAAGCTCATTCCACGCGACATCCGCTTCGCTGGGCATCAAGACAGCATTCCCATCATCGGTAATGTCATTGGATTGGGAATTGGAAATTTGGACAAAGATTGTGCATGATGCAGCTAGCAGTAACAAAGTTTTTAAAATTCTACTCATGATAAATAATAATTGTGTAATGCTATAAATCTTCTTATTTAAGTTTTTATATAAAAATATATTATTAAGAATGCCTCTTGCTTGGTTTTGAAGCGTCTTGTGTATCACGTTTATTTTCAACTATGACAATATCATCGTTATGAGTAATGCCCACGCACCAGCTAAACGAGCTATCAAATAAACAGATGTCATAGTCCTCGCAAGGCTCTCGTTTTTTAATGTAGTTTACTATTTCGCAAGGTCTTGCACTACGTATTACAGTATGAGTGCCTTCAATTACAAAAAAAATTGTTTGGTGTTTCAAAAATTGGGATGTATTTAAAACATTATGGTCCTTTCTTCCTCGCAGAAGACATGCAGTCGGAATATTTGACGGAATCATCACGGTCCCAGCAGGGCGGAACACAGATCGAAATTTAGCTAAAATATTTTTCGCGACCGAAGAAGACATCTCTACTCCAGGTAACGGGGTTTCAAATTTGTAAGTTTCACTAGTCATGGACCGAAAAAGAGTCAATCCGAGGTATGTTGATTTCCTTGCTCATTGGGTCATGCAATCGGGCAGTGTGTGAGATGATGAAATGGATGGTGGCATTTGTCTGTTTTTGAAAATGCAAGATGCAATATATGATTTTTCATGGACTTATGTATTTCTCGGATTGACCCTTTTTCCCACTTCATTGCAAAGAGAAAGGCCTGACCCCGTCGACTGACTCCGTCGGCTGACTAGAAGAAATCTCTTCGATATATCTTCTCAAGAAAGCAGACTTCATTTTATCTAATATTAAGTTTCCATTTTTGCCTTCCACTCTCCATCCACCGCCGTTATCAAAGTAAAATCCTAAAGTCGATTTGTCAGTGATGCCGGCTTCCATAAAATTTATCAAGCCTTTGTCTATGCCATCAGCAAGATAGCTCCATCGATCTTTAAAATAATTTATTATCTGACTAATTTCTGCCTTGGATTTGAAAACACAGAAATCTGAAAAACCACTGTTCTTGTCTTTTATAAAATAAACTAGAAATTTAGTCTCTGTTCGATCGCCTGTAATCGAGTTGCGCGATTGCATAATACAATTTGCCTCGTAGATCTGCCATGTTCCAACATTGGAAACGATTTCATTTTTTTCATGCACAAGACCGCTTGCATTGATCACTGTTAATAATTCAGAATAGACTTCAGTACTAGGCGCTGACAGCAACGGCTGCCAGATTGCTATAAATAATATTAATATTGTCTTTTTCATTTTTTATTATTTTATGCTTATATTGTAATAAGAACCGTTTGGAATATAATTTTTGTATCCTTCAGGAGCATAGCGAAACCGAAAATCTTGTGTGTCGGTTCTCCACTCACCAGGGCCCGATGTGCTATTGCGATAATTATTTTGCCATTGCACGGCAAAATTCCAGCGTTCTCTCTCATTTGCATTTCTATCAAAATTTGAAATGAATACTTCTGCCTTGTTATCTAGTGTATCTACTGCTGAGATAGAAATGCCATAGGCGATAGCTGATCTAAAATCTCCACCTGATAACCAACCACCATTGAAGTGTAAATGGCTTAAGCCTACTACACTTTTATCGCCTGCAATTATTTCCATCGTGGAATCCGGAACTTTACTGGGTTCAGGACCACCAAGGATTACTCTACTAAGCACATAGTATTTTCCATCCTTATCGATTTTTTCACGTATAAGAATATGATCCTCTCTACCCTGTCCCATTAAACCATTTTTCGAGATCATGGTGAGCGTATTAATGGCTTTCACATGTGCCGTTCTCAGGTCAGTAATTCTGTCTCCACTGTCTGGACCTACAGCCGGTGTTTGTGGGGAAACAACATCTCCACTTTTATTTTCCACTGAGTGAGACCAAACTTTCCACTCAAAGTAATATCTTCCTCCAACGAATGCCGCGGCAGCTCTGGCGGCACGTTCTGCATTTTGTGATGGGCCATACCAATCTAAGGGGTTACTGCCCCTTTTTCGATCGATGGGATTGGCGGGCTGATTGCGTGATGGGCGCCAGAATGGTGATACTTTTTCGCCAGGCGAACCGCCATCGTCTCTTTCAAAAACACGCATTTTAGAATACTCTATATCCATGTCCAAAAAACCAGATGGATCCACGACAGCGAGTGGGTTATTGCGAACATACCCATAGCGGTTGAAGCACTGGCGATTTGCGGGGTCTGATACGAGTATGTCGGCGGATAGCATTTTACCAAGCATTGCATCATAGATTCTACCATTCATGTGAACAAGCTCCAAGTTATCGAGCATCTCGTGGCCGGTGTAGCCGCGTGAGGCCGTGCCATCGGAGCCTCCGGCATCAGTCGTCACAGGCTTGCCCAGCCATGTCTCCGGGTTGCGGCGCTCGCCCCATGGATCGTAGCTGTAGCGGCTGGGTTTGCCCGAATCGTCCAGCGCGAGGTTTGACGAGGTGGCGCCGTATTCGGTGATGCTTTCAATCGAGCCCAAGTGATCCAAATGGTAAACAAGCGCCTTTTCCACGGGCGGGACGCCCGTGCCACCCGAACCATATTCCATTGTGCCGGCACTGCCGTCGGGGGCATTGACATACACGCGTACCTTCTCGCGTGTCCATGACGTTCCCTCCGCCGACTCGTTCTTGTAATCGATTTCAACATCGGGGCCGGCGGCATAGATTTTCTTCCTCGCATAGTGCGAGGGCGCGTTGCCCGCCATCTGGTCAAACTCAAGGTGCGCCACCCGCGAGCGGTTGGCATTGTATAAAAACTCGCTTCCCACCGTCGTGCCGCCGCTGCTGGTTTTTGCCATCCAGCGTGGCTTGTCGAAGCCAGTCCACTGCGTTACCCATGTATCGCCATTGCCCGTGCGCGTGGAGAGGTTGCCGTTGGCATCGTAGGTCATCGTGTAGCCCCACGCGTCCGTCACCGCATGGGGCTTGGCGGGGCTGTAGGCGTAACTGCCGCTGGCGTTGCCCGACACATCGACCTTGCCGGTTATGTTGCCGTTGTCCGCATATGTGGCGATGGTGTTGCCATTGCGTTTCGTCAGGCGGTTGAGGTTGTCGTAACCGAAGGTTTCGGAATGCGTGCCGTTGCCCCGTGACTTGAGGTTTCCGAGCCCGTCGAAGTCGTAGCTCAGGTTCTGGATGACCGTGCCACCCTCGCTCGGGCCGGTCTTGATCGCCGTGAGCACGCCGTCCTCGGCACGGTAGGTGCGCTGTGTCCAGTGCGCGCCGCCCTTGCGCACGAGCACGGGCCGGTCGAAATGATCGTAGCCGGAGGTGGCGTGCGCCTCCCACCAGACGGATCGTTGCGGCGTGGTGTCGGTGATGCGGATCAGGTAGCTGCGCGAATCGTAGGCGTGGGTGTAACCGAAGTTTTCCCACTGAAAGGGATTTTGCGCACCCGTTTCATCACCTGCCGGACGCCAGTAGTGGTTGATTTGAGAAACCCGACTGTAGGTATCGTAAACAGTGCTCGTGTAAAACCATTTGCCGTCGATGCTCCGCAGCGTGATTTCCCGGCGGCCCTTCGAATCGTAATAATGCGCCGTGGTAGCTGCCGGCACATACGCGCCGTAGCCGGATGCGCCGACGGTGAGCGACTCTTCGCGCTGGAGCGAACCGATCCAGCCCTTGTTGCCTTTGGCGACAAGATGGCGCGCCGTGTCGTTTTCGACATCGAAGTAATGCCAGCGGGCGGTTTCAACCGGCCCGTTGTTCGCCTCGGTGGTCGTGCGCGTGAGCGGGCGGCCCAGGCGGTCGAAGGTGGATGTGGTGACGTTGCCTTTGGCATCGGTCTGGCTGACCACCTGGCCGAGGGCGTTGTTGGTGTAGTGCCATTGGCCCTTGTCGGGATCGTCGAGCGTGGTCTGGCGTCCGAGGGCGTCGTAGGTGGCGAAGATTCTTTGCGTCTGGTCCTTGAGGATCGTCTCACGCATGCGGCCAAAACCGTCGAGTTTATACTCGATGGAAGCGGCCTGGCTGCTGCCGGTGCTCGTGTCGAGGGAGTTCGTGGCCGGCGCATTGTCGGCGTTCCAGACTTTCACAGTGCGGCCCTTGGCATCAACGAGGGTGACATTGGTCTGTTCCTCGCGGTCGATGGCCTTGACCGTGACTGCGGTGGCGCGGCCGGCATAGGTGGTGGTGGTCTCGGTGCCGTTGGGCGCGGTGATCTTTGAGACGCGCCCGAAGTGATCGTAGGTGGTTTTTGTCCAGAGTGGCGTGTGGCCGGAAACATACGGGAGCGATGCGGCGACGACCTGGCCGAGTTTGTTGTAAACGGTGTCGGTGATGGCATCCTGATCGTTGAAGCCTTCCTTGATGGTGCGAATAACACGCCCGAGGCGGTCGTGATAAGTGACGGTGGCCGGTTGGGCGGTTGACTTCGTCCGGATTGCGAAGACCGAGGAAATGGCAAGGCCATCCACTCCGGAGGGAGGAGAGACGGTTTGCGTCTTCCGCCAATCGGAGGAGGCGGCGCTCGTCCACGCGTAGGTGGTGTCGGTTTGCAGGCCCAGAAGCTCATTGCGTGTTCGTACAACGCGGCCCAGCGCATCGTAGGTGGTGGTGGTTTCCGCACCGTTGACATCGGTGACGCTGGTGGGAAGCCCGAGGGTGTCGTGGTAAACCGCAGTCGTGGCGTGGCCGTAGGCGTTTTTAGTTGTGGTGGGCTGGTCAAAACGGCTGTCGAAGGCAGTGGCCTGCGATGTCGTGTAGCTGCCGACGTGCTGCGGGCTGCCGGGACTGTCATGGCCAGAGATACCGGTGATGGTGACACGGCCAAGATTATCACGCGAATAGGTGGTGGTCAGATCGAGGGTATTGTCGGCGGCATCCGTTGTTTCCGTGGCGACAAGCGGTGTGCTGTTCCAATAAGTGTAGGATTTGACCGGGGCGTTTTCTGTGCCGTGGCGGGGAGAGGTGACCTTGGTCGTGACAGTGTCGACCAAGCCGGTAAGCACGCCCACGGGAGCCTTGTAGGTGGTCGTGACCGTTTCTGTGAATCCATCGCCAAAATCGGTCGTGAGTTTCTTGAGGTTGCCGTGGGTGATCTTTTGCGGGAAGTCCAACGCTTGAAAATCGTCGTAACTGGCGTATCCGGTAACAGTGTTTGTGCCTGTGATGACCCCGGAACCATTCGAACCGTTAGAGCCGCCTCCGGACGTTCCAGAGTCGACAACCGTGAGTATGACCATAGCCGAGGACATCGTCGAATTGCCGGCAGCGGTTTCATAAATCGCAGTAGAACGAACCCAATAATCTCCCGCACGCGTAGGCGTTATTGTTATTGAACGCTGGTGAGATTGGGCTGATTGCACCGTCTGGCAGCGTGCCACGCCACCGGTTAGCGCTCCAAGCTCAACAGTCCCCGCTCCGCTGGAGTTTGCAACTGAGGAAACCCATTCACCACCGGGCGGCTTCCAGTCAAAATCATGTGCAATGATGAATTCATTACTTGGTACAGATGCATCCGAACTGTAGGTCAAGAACTGCCCCAGAGTGATAGTCTGGCTTTCCTGTGTTGTTATTGTAATGACCCATGGCCATGGATCCGGGTCCGGATCCTCCGGATCCGGATCTTGTGGCTCCAGACATTCTCCATGGCACCGGGTGTTTCCGCAATACTCGCAAACTACACACTCCTGATTGCACGAAGGGTCTCCGCAGTTCCAGCACGGAGGAGGGCAACTGCCATCACACAAGTAACTTCCGCAATTGGGGCACCAATCATCATCCCAGCATGCGTGGCTCACGGGCATCAAGAGCCCAAAAAATATCAATGAGAAAAACACCAATTTCAAAAGTATTTGATTATGCATCATTGTTCCAGGTATTTAGTTTTTCTCACTGATAACATTTTCTTGGCTCATGCCGTAGATGGCTCAATTCATTCGTACAATTTCCATTCGCACGTTTTTATTCGTCGCCTCTTTTATAATGGTGGCCACGATTTCTTTTTGTTTCTCGTCGGGAGCCCAGTTTTCGGGGGCGACGATCACAAGCTCCCGGGCCTTGATCTGCGAGCCATGCAGCGAAAAATCCTTCATCGAATAGCCGTCAAAATTCGCAAGATCATCGACATGGCGTCTCAAAACCCTTCCAAGCCGCTCCGCATCCTTGTACATAAACGCATTCAGGTTCATGATCTTGATGCTCGTGGCCACGCCGTTTTCATACTTATTAATGACAGGATACATTGCAGGAAGATTGGCCTCGAATCTTTGGCTGACACTAATGCGCTGCTTGCGTCCGCTGACTTTCCAAATGTCGAAGTTGTCCGTTGAAAACGTAACCTTTATGTCGTCGATCGCCAGCCCCTGTCCTATCATGTCGGTGCTCGCCTGATAAAACCACCCCAAGGCGAAGGATTCACCCGGCATCACCGGTTCGTGAAAGTTTATTGTTTCCGTGTCAAACTCCTTGCGGTTCTGGCGATCATTCCCATCCAGCAATTCCGTCCTGCCAGTGTGGGGCGCCAAAAAATCGAGACTGCTTCTATCAAACCATCTTGATTCGACTCGCAGGTCGAATTTATCCGCCTTGAATCCCTTTTCCAACGGTTTGTACGCGAAGTTGAGCACTCGCGGCGAGGTTTTCTCGTGACTGCTCCACTGTTCTCCAGCATAGGCCACGGTAATCGACGTAATGGGTTTGCTGCTCTTGTTGGTGAAGACCACGCCGATGGCAGCGCTGGGGCATTTTCCCATGTCAGTTCTGAATCCGGGCGCCCTGTCAGTGGATCCTTTGCTGCCATATGAGTAAAAATAAGGAAGCATTGGGAGAATTTTGCCTTTTTCGTCTTTCGCTGCCGCCCGTCTGGAGCAATACCACCCGGGCAGCGTCTCATTGTTGCGCCATGTCGCGAGCAAGGGATAACCGTTTTCCTTCGCCTCCGGCATGGGCAGCGAATCAAAATCCTGCATATAAGTGCCGGTGATTAAAACGTGACGGTTGGTTTGTGTGCCGGAATCGACAATAAACACCTGGGCACGGAGGCCTGTGGCCAGCAAGGCCATTGTCGCTGTCAAAAACAGGGTTTTCATTTGTTTTTTCATGCTTGGTTGCTCATGGCTGGGTTCAGTGGCTTTTACATGGAGGACAAGACGGTGTCATCCGGCTCCATGACGACTGTGCCGTCCGGCAGGGTCACCTTGATTATGTTGTCGAGTTCGTCATAGTCATAGGTGGTCACGGCGGCCTTTGCCGTCCCCATGTCCAGCTTTTTGCTTCGCAACCGGCCCTCGGTGTCATAGGTCATTTCATTCACGCGGCCATCCGAATGCCGGATTCGCGTTGGGTTCAGGCCAATCGCGCAGATTTTGCATCCGTCGGGAATGCCGGAATAGGCAAATGTTGTCACTCCACCCGACGGGTCTTTTTGGGTGATGATTCTCCCAAAATCGTCATGGGTGTATTCCATGCGATTGCCTTGTGCGTCCTTCTCGGACAAAAGGCGTCCGTAATCATCATAAACGTATTCCAGCACCCCGCCATCGGGATTGACCGCTCGAACTACCTGGCCCCTTTCGTTGAATGAGCGCCTGGCTCCGGGGGCGGGAACAAAACAGGGCGGTTGTTTCGGCGCTTTTTTAAGGGCATTTTTTTCTTTCCGTAAATTCATGCCTTTTATTATTGAAAAAATGTTTCCTTCGGCCCTTCGGGTTAGCTCATGAGTGTGTGATAAATAATTCGGTGATTGGATGCCTGGCGCATCAATTGCCCGTACGGGCGTGCCGCCTGCTTTCGCTTCACGAACGAGCCGTTTTGCGTTTCCGTGCCGGTCCCGCTCTATAACCATCCTCGATCCCGAGGCATCTGTCACAGCCTCCAGCAATCCCCTGCCATTGTCGGCATATTCCATCCTCGTCACCCTGCCAAGCGAGTCGATCATCCGGGTCGTCCTCCCGTTTGTCTCCAATGGCGTTTCGTAGGTGAGCGTCCGACCCCCGGCGTATCTGACCGTTCTCAGGTTTCTGTACCGCCGATGGAATTCCAGCGTCGCGTATGCCGTTCCGGTTTCAGGGTTGATTTCTTGATAAACCTCCCCGACGCGCGGGCTTTTCTGGTAGGCATATTTTATCCGTTTGACCGCTTCCGCGCATCTTGGGTCGTCCGCTGTTTCGAGCATGGGAGGCTTGCCGGGATAAATGTATTTATAAGTGTAGGATGCCCTTGTGTTGTCGCTATATCGCACGCCCGAAAGCACAAGGTGCCTGCCTCCGGGCATTTCTTCATAACTATACAATGCCGTGCGTCCGTCGCTGCTTGTCACCTTGGCAATCGCCGTCCTGCCTTCGATTTCGCTGTAATCAATTGCGAGCGCCCCACCCTTGGTGTTACGCACCCCGACCAGCCTGCCTCGGGCGTCATAATCGAGTGTTGTAGTCGCGCCCAAGGAATCCGTCACCGACACAAGACGGTAGGTCAACATCACCCCTGTGTCCTTGGCTTTTATAAAGCGCAGTATTGATGAATCGGCCGCGGTGACCATGCACTCGTCGTCTTCCATAAGCAGCGTTTCCTTGAAATGCTCCTTTGCCTCCCATGAACCGTTCTCATTGTGAAAGAAGAACCGCCTTACGCCTGCGGGATAGATGAACTCCGCGCCATGCTCGGTTATAATCAGATCATACTGCCAGTAATGCCGCCAGCATCCGCCCGTCCCAAACCAAAAGTCCCTTCTTCTTGGCATTGTATTGTGGAACCGACCCCATTTCGGGGCTGCGTTGCGGCCGGGAATGACGGTCATATCTTCCACTTTGCGAACCGCATTTCCGCTGAAAACCTGGAAGGGTGCGCTCCCTCCGCAAGCCAAGGCTTCCGATGGAAGAAAGACAAATATAAGGGCGGCCACAATGCTTGTCTGCAATATTGAGCTCCCTGACGGCCTGCTTTGAGTCTTCATAATTTAATCCAGTGGTTTTATTGAGATGAATAATAATATGAGAAAACCCGCATCCTCTCAGCTCTGGTGGACATCGCGGATCGCCTATCGATATTTTCGTGACGAAATGCTCCCATGGCGAAACGCTGGTCCTGCCCGCCAGCCAGCGTATTATGCATGCGAGCGCATTCCGGACGGGTTTTGAATTCGCCAAATAGGGCGGCAGACAAATTACAGGGTTTTCTTGTTCTCATATCGCAGGTTTTTACTACATGCGGCAAATTTATGGGGTTAAAGCAGTGGGAATTGTTGATATTGCGCTTCTAAACCACCTTTGTGCTAAATTCAGGCGATATGCAACAAAATTAGCTGGTCTCTATTAGAGACCAGCTAATTTTGTTTCTCTTTGTTTGTCAATGTTTTATATAAAACATAGATTTCTAAATCCATATGCGATTTACCACCTTGTCCGATTACCGTCGCAACAACCACTCTTCCCGAAAACTCCACCGCGCCGAGCGATCCGATACAGTCGCACGTGACAATGCCGGTAATGCATGGCCGCAATCCTTTTTTCCTACCGTTTCCATCATGGATTTTGACGAAGGCTGCGCACGTGTTTACGCGAAACTATGAGCAAAGCTTGAATCTGCAGGTATGCGCATTGACTCACATGACATGATGATTGCTGCCGCTGCACTCCGCCACAATATGCGTGTGGCGACATGGAACGCCGTCGAATTCAAGCGGGCAAGCGGACAACCCGAAGGCCGGGCATTGTTGTTTTTTAAGTTCTCGTGGGAGGCCGTGTCTCGCCTTTTGTGCCAAGTGATCTTGCGGCCCTGCGTCACACTTCCACGAGGTCTTTTTCGGCGCGGAGGTTTTGGACGATGAACTCCTGAGGCCGAAAAAGGGCCAATCCGAGAGATGTTGATTTTTTCATTGTTCATTGAGGGGCGTTAGCGGTGAGTATTGCTTCCTAGGTTCCTGTTTTTGAAATTGACGGGCGGAAGCCATGCAATCGGGCAGCATGTGAGATTATGAAATGGATGGAGGCATTTGTCTGTTTTTGGGAGACTTTGACGATGCCAATTCATATCGAGGGCACTTCAAGATGCAAGGTCTGATTTCGCACGGATTTATGTCTTTTTGTTAACATATCCCGGATTGCACGCTTTTGCTTTCCCGGCCTGTGGCTCGATTGGAAGACTTGGTTTTGAGACAGGATGAACATGATGCACAGGATGCCCCGTCCATCCTGTTAATCCTGTCCAAAGGTTTAAGGCATTACGCCTTTTTCACGAAGCAGGCTTTCAAGGCCATGGCGACACCGTCGATGCGGCAGTCGATTTCGTGATCGCCGTCAACCAAGCGGATGTTTTTTGCCTTTGCGCCTTGTTTCAGGACGCCCGAGCCGCCGCGCAGCTTCAAATCCTTGATCAACACAATCGAGTCGCCGTCGGCGAGGATGTTGCCATGCGCGTCTTTTACGACGCGGGGGCCGCCGGCTTCGTCGGCGGAAGCGGTTTCCTTCGGCCATTCGTGACCGCAGGTGGAACACTCCCAGTGCGCGGGATGTTCGAGGACGTCTTCAAGCGTGCATTCGGGACAGGCGGGTTTTGTCATGATTTCAAGGGGATGAGATGAAAGGCGGGCCGGGTTTTGTCCCGAAAAATTGCGATCATCACTTTTTTTGCGTCACACTTCCACGAGGTCTTTTTCGGCGCGCAGGTTTTGGATGATGAACTCCTGGCGGTCGGGCGTGTTTTTGCCCATGAAAAAGCTGAGGAGCTGGTCGCTGTTGTGGACTTGGTCGAGGGTCACTTTTTCCAGGCGAATATCCTCGCCGATGAAATCCTTGAACTCGCCGGCCGAGATTTCACCGAGGCCTTTGAAGCGCGTGGTCTCGGCGGATTGGCCGAGCTTGTGGAGGGCGCTTTGTTTTTCGGCTTCGTTGTAGCAATAGATCGTCTCTTTTTTGTTCCGGACGCGGAAGAGGGGTGTTTCGAGGATGAAGACGTGGTGGTTGGTGATGAGCTCGGGGAAGAATTGCAGGAAGAAGCTCAGGAGGAGGAGGCGGATGTGCATGCCGTCCACGTCGGCGTCGGTCGCGATGATGATTTTGTTGTAGCGAAGGCCTTCGATGCCGTCCTCGACGTTGAGGGCGCTTTGGAGGAGGTGGAATTCCTCGTTTTCGTAGATGACTTTTTTTGTCAGTCCGTAGGTGTTGAGGGGTTTGCCTTTGAGGGCAAAGACGGCCTGGGTCTGCACGTCGCGGCAGGCGGTGAGGGAGCCGGCGGCGCTGTCGCCTTCGACGATAAAGAGGGAGCTTTCCTCGGCGCGTTTGTCCTTGCTGTCGAGGTGCACGCGGCAGTCGCGGAGTTTGCGGTTGTGGAGCGAGGCTTTCTTGGCGCGTTCGCGGGCGATGTTGCGGATGCCGGCGAGTTCCTTGCGTTCGCGTTCGCTTTCCTCGATTTTGCGTTTGATGGCGTCGGCGGTTTCGGGGTTACGGTGGAGGTAGTTGTCGAAGTGTTGCTGGAGGAAGTTGCCGACGAACTGGCGGATCGAGGGGGCGTCTTTTTCGGGGCCGATGTTGATGGAGCCGAGTTTGGTTTTGGTTTGGGATTCGAAGACGGGCTCCATGACGCGGATGGAGACGGCGGCGACGATGGACTGGCGGATGTCGCCGGCGTCGTAGTCTTTTTTGAAGAAGTTGCGGACGGTGGCGACGATGCCCTCCTTGAAGGCGGAGAGGTGCGTGCCGCCCATGGTGGTGTGCTGGCCGTTGACGAAGGTGTAGTAGTCTTCGCCGTAGTGGCCGCCGTGGGTCATGGCGATTTCGATGTCGTCGCCTTCGAGGTGGATCATGGGGTAGAGGGGTTCGCCGGTGAGTTTTTTGGAGAGGAGGTCTTTCAGACCGTTTTCGGAGCGGAAGTTTTTGCCGTTGAAGCTGAGGGTGAGGCCGCGGTTGAGGTAGGCGTAGTTCCAGAGCATTTCCTCGATGAACTCGGTGCGGAAGCGGAAGTCTTTGCCGAAGAGGGCGTCGTCGGGGGTGAACTCGATGAGGGTGCCGTTGCGTTCGCCGTCGGGGGCGGCCACGATTTTGCCTTCGCCGTTTTTCTTGAGGCGGCCTTGGTAGAACTCGACGGTGCGCATCCTGCCGTCGCGGATGGCCTGGGCGCGGTATTCGAGGGAGAGGGCGTTGACGGCTTTCTGGCCGACGCCGTTGAGGCCGATGGCTTTTTTGAAGGTTTCGGAGTCGTATTTGGCGCCGGTGTTGATGATGGAGACGCACTCGGTGAGTTTGCCGAGGGGGATGCCGCGTCCGTAGTCGCGCACATAGATGGAGCGGTCGGCGAGGTGGATCTCGACTTTTTTGCCGAAGCCCATCGTGAATTCGTCGATGGCGTTGTCGATGGTTTCCTTGATGAGCACGTAGATGCCGTCGTCGGGGTGGGAGCCGTTGCCGAGGCGTCCGATATACATGCCGGGGCGCAGGCGGATGTGCTCGAGGGCGGAGAGGGTTTTGATGGATTGTTCGTCGTAATTTGCTGCTGCCATTGATGGAAAGAGTGAAGAGTGAAAGGTGAAGAGTGAAAATGAAGTGTGGCGCGCGGAGGCGCGCTGCTGACTGAAAGATGAAAATACCCAATGGTTCGCCCTCAGCGGCGCGGGACAAGGCATTTTACACGGATGTGTGAAAATGCCGGCAGAATGCTGGCGCGCCCGGTCGCTGGTGTGCTTTTTTACCGCGCGCAGCCGGCACTCAGGTCGCGGGCCTTGGCGCCGATGACGGCGGCGGTCGTGGAACGGTCGGCGAGGGTGTCGCGGATGCAGTTGACGAGGACGCTGCCGACCACGACGCCGTCGGCGTGCGGGGCGAGGCTGGCGACGTGCGCGCGGGTGGAAATGCCGAAGCCGACGACGACCGGCAGGCTGGTGTGCTTTTTGATGCGGGCGAGGGCGGCGGGGATGTCGGCGGCGAGCTGGTCGCGCACGCCGGTGACGCCTTCGCGGGAAACGTAGTAGAGGAAGCCCGTGGCGGCGGAGGCGATTTTGGCAATGCGTTCTTCGGGAGTCGTCGGCGCGACGATGTAAACGCTCTGGAGGTTGTGCTTCGCGCAGGCGGCGGCGAGTTCGGCGGACTCTTCGGGGGGGAGATCGAGGACGAGGAGGGCGTCGAGTCCGGCGGCGGCGGCGCGGGCGGCGTAGTTTTCGATGCCGTGGGCGTAGACGAGGTTGTAGTAGGTGTAGAAAACGAGCGGGGTTTCGGGATACTCGGCGCGCAGGCGGGCGGTGAGTTCGAGGACGCGGGCGGCGGTGATGCCGGATTCGAGGGCGCGTTGCGCGGCGAGCTGATTGGTGGGGCCGTCGGCGACGGGATCGGAAAAGGGGACGCCGAGTTCGAGGATATCGACGCCGTTGTCGATGACGGCGCGGCAGGCGGCGAGCGAGGTGTCGAAATCGGGATCGCCGGCGCAGAGATAGGCGATGAAGGCGGCGCGGTTTTCGCGGCGGGCGCGGGCAAAGGTGTCGGTGATGCGGGACATGTGCGGAAAAGTAGGAAGTAGGAAGGAGAAAGTAGGAAGTATGAGCCAAGGATTGGAAAGCAGGATTTGGGAATTATGAAGCAGGAAAATGCGGAGGGGCGAGTGGGCGGGTGTGCGTTCTTTTTGGCGTTGCAGTGGGGGCGCTCGGCGCGCGTAGTGGTTTTCAGATACAATTTACCCTGATTTATGACGAATGCAGCTGCGAATGGCACAAGCCGGTTGAAGGAATTGGCCGCGACGGACAGGCCGCAGGAGCGGCTGCAACGGCTGGGGGCCGGGGCGTTGAGCGATGTGGAATTGCTGGCGATGTTGTTGCGGAGCGGGACGCGGGGGCACGATGTGCTGTCGCTTGCGGGAGCGTTGCTGCGGGAGGCGGGGTCGTTGCGGGCGTTGATTGGGTGGAGGGAAAATGATTTCAGGAGGCTGAAGGGGATCGGACGGGTGAAGGCGTTGCAGTTGATGACGGTCATGGAGGTGGCGCGGCGGGTGCTGGCGCAGGAGTCCGGGGAGGTTCCGGTGTTGAATGACGGTGTAAAGGTAGCGGGTTACATGAGGCCGTTTTGCGCGGGGTTGGATGTGGAGAAATTCTGGGTGCTTTGCCTGAACCGGAAGAACCGGCTGATGAAGCGGGTGGAGGTGTCGTCGGGAAGCGCGACGCAGGCGCTGGCGGGGCCGAGGGAGGTTTTTCGCGAGGCGTTGCTGGAGGGGGCGGTGGCGATCATTTGCGTGCACAATCACCCGAGCGGCGATCCGATCCCGAGCGCGCAGGACATCCATGCGACGCGGGTGCTGCGTGAGGGCGCGCGGGTGGTGGGCGTGGAATTGCTCGACCACGTGATCGTCGGCGAGGCGGGGAGCGATCCGGCGGGGCAGGGCTGGTATTCGTTCAAGGCGGCGGGGTTGATTTGAGCGAGGTGAATGACGGTTTGTTTTTGGACAGGATGAACAGGATTAAGAAACAGGCATTCTGTTAATTCTGTTACAGTATTTCAAATTGAAGTGTAGCCGTTTTTGGCAGCCGATTTTGTCGAAAGATATTCAGGGCGCGTTCGGCGCGCGTGTCCTGCCTTTTGGGCTGCATTATTCTTGGAAATGCTCTCATTCTACTTTGTTAAGTTGGATTCGGTAATGGCTTGGGATAGCGGGAAGGAGCCGCGAAGCGGGCGAACTTTTTTGAGGGAAAGCCAAGGTTCGCCCGCTTCGCGGACGTATCTTTTTAGCGTCTTCCCGTGGGTTCCGCCTGACGGCTTCACCCACGGTTATTTAGATTGAGCCGCTTCGCGGCTCTCAGACTTTCCCTTCTTTACTTTGACAAAGACGATTTCCCGCAGCCCGGTTTGCCAAAGTAGAACGAGAGCATTTCAAATTGAAGTATGATCGCTTTATTTTCACGCGGAGGCACAGAGACGCGGAGGATTACAATCGATTTTCTGCGTCTCTGGGTCTCCGCGTGAGCTTAAAACTCATGAGAAACGGCTACAACTTTAGTTAAGATGCTCTAATCCCGTTAATCCTGTCCATCCTGTCCAGTAATCAGACTGGCGTGTCATATAAAACGGCTTTTCTGTTGTTATGACAAAGCCGTTTTATTATATATTATGGCCTCACGAAATCAGAAGGTGAAGATGGCCTGGACGCTGAAAAAGGCGTCGTCCTTCACAACGTAATCCTTGTATTTATAAATCGAAGCCTCGGCGAGGATGGAGAAATTTTCATTGACGGTGTAGGAGGGCGAAAGGGTGCACTTGGTGAAACCCGGGCCGTCTTTGATTTTTTCACCGCTCACACGGGCGACGAGGCCGATTTTGTCGGTAAAGCCGGCTTTGCCGAGAACCAGCCAGTTGTAACCTTTGTCGCCGCCGTCACTGGTTTGCTTGTTGGCGTATTCACCGGCGAACATCAGTTTTTCAGTGACTTCATAGCTGACCCAAAAATCAACCACGGTGATTGAGGGCGATATGACAATTCCGCTGTCCCTGTATTTCGTCTCATGGCCGACGCCCAGGAAGAAGGTCAGGCCTTTCGCGGGCGTGACGGAGACAAACGCCTCGATGCCGGCATTGTTTTTCACTTCGCCGTCACCCGTGAGGCCGAGGGCGCGGCCATCGGCATAGACGGAGTCGAGAAACGCCGCGCCAACGGAAAACACGTCGCTGGCGTAAGTGAGTTTCACGCCCGAGTGAAAAACCGGGATCGGGGCGAGGAAGTCGCCGTTGGCGTAGCTGATTTGATACATCAGCGGCGCGTCGAACGCTTCGAAGCCGAGATAGCTCAGGAAGCGCCCGCCCGTGAGGGTGAAGCCTTTTCCGATGTCCACGTCGGCATACGCTTCAAGCACGTCGGTGTCCTCGCTGTTGTAATACAGGCTGACATATGTTTTGACGGGCGCGTATTTGAAGGTGAAGCCGAGCTTGGCACAGTCCAGGTCGTAGCGGCCGGGAATGTAGAAATCGGTGTTCTCCCTTTTTTCGGTTTTTGTGTAGGAGGCGGCGGCATAACCGTCAACCGACAAAGCCGGTGTGAGAGTGATTTCCGCGAAGGCCGGCGTCATTATAAGCAGCGCCGCAAACGCGACGCGGACAGGGTTGAAGGTTTTATTCATGGTGTTTGTATTCTATATTATATTTATATTTTTCTTGATGTTGGAACACGCCCGCTTGCGTCGGTGGCGACGGGGCTTATCAACACATACGCTGTTTCGGACGCGCCTCCGGGATAGCAGAACGCGTGCCAGCCTTCCGGCGGCGTCGCGCGCATTCAGAAGCAATCCTGGTTTGGATATAATATCATTACGAAAGCGCGGGATAAAATGCCGCGCGATCGGCGCGCGCTGCGCGCCGCGCCATATAAAACGGCTTTGCCGTTGTTGGAGCCCGCGATTTATATGTAACGGATATCAGTTCTTGATTTCCACCACGGTGGCGATGGCGTCGCGGAGGGCGGGGAGGCGGGAGGCTTCGATTTGCGCGTCGTGGTTGGCGTCTTCGATGTAGAAGGTGTCGATCGCGATGCCGCGTTCCGTGCCGATGCGGGCGAAGGTGATGTCGAAGCCGTGGTCGGAGATGGTTTTTGCGAGGAGATAGAGGAGGCCGATTTGGTCGCGGGCTTGGATTTCGACAATGGTGCGTTGCATCGAGAGCTCGTTGTAAACGTCGATGATCGGTGGGAATGTGCCCTGGAGTGTCGTGACGGCGGTGGAGCGCGAGCCGATGCGTTTGGCTTGGGCGAGGATGTCGGGGTAAAGATCGCGATTGGCGACGAGGGCTTGCTCGACGTTTTTGGCAAAGATGTCCTGCGCGGATTGGTTGAGGACGACGCCGCCGCCGGGCTGGGCGATGTAGAAGGTGTCGATGGCGACGTGATCGCTGCGGGAGATGACTTTGGCGCTGAGGATGTTGACGCCGGCGACGCTGAGCGCGCCGGCGAGTTTGTAGAAGAGGCCGGCGCGATCCCAGGTGACGACGTTGACGATGGTGAGGGCGCGGTTGAGATCGGTGCGCCAGTCGATGATGGGGCGGAGGCTTCCCACGGATTCGGCGGTGGTGATTGATTTGAGGAGGTCGTTCACCATGCGGATGTGAAGCGCGATTTCGGGGGTGTCGGTTTGGATGAAATAGCGTTCGGGGAGGAGGTTGAAGTGCGCGGCGATCTCGTCGGCGGCGATGCCGGGAATCGTCTCGGAGAGGAGTTGTTTGAGTTTCATTTGCTTGCGTTCGGTGTTGCGAAGCGCGATGGCGGCGGTGTCGTGGGTGAGGCGTTCGCTCGCGGCGCGGTAGAGTGTGGTGTGGAGGGAATCCTTGTAACTGTTCCAGAGGTCGGCGCTGGTGCTGCGGGAGTCGCAAAAGGTGTGTACGTAGAGATAGCGGAGGTGGTCGGCGTTTTGGACGACTTCGGCAAAGGCGGCTGCGGTTTGTGGATCATCGACGTCCCGTTTCTGCCAGAATCGTGCCATTGTGAGATGATTTTTGATAATAAATGTGACTATCGGGCGGTGGGCGGCGTCGATGAGCAGCCTCTCAAGGACGGGGCCGGCCATGAGAGCGCCGTTTTCGGCGTGGCCGCGAATGCCGTCGGCCTTGCCGATGTCGTGCAGGAGGAGGATGAGGTAGAGGAGCGAGGGGATGGGGGTTTCGTGGAGGGCGGTGAGGTATTTGGCCGTGAAGCGTTCTTCGCGGAGGAAGATGCGGTCGAGCTCGCGGATGGCGTTGAGGGTGTGGATATCGGCGGTGTAGCGGTGGTAGTATTCGTGCTGGACGAGGCAGGTGAGGGTGTCGAACTCGGGGAGGTAGCGGCCGAGGATGCCGAGCTCGTGCATGAGGGAGAGCGTGGGATAAACGTTGCCGACGGTGTGGAGGATGGCGCGAAAGGAGGCGGCGCAATCGGGGGAATTGATGACGCGGCGGTTGACGAGGGGAACGTTGTCGCGGATGAGGGTTTGGAGCGCGAAATCGGGCTGGACGCCGAGTTGCTGGGCGTAGCGGAAGACGCGGATGAGGCGCTTGGGGTCTTCGCGGAAGATGCCGGGGTGTTCGGCGGAGAGTTCGTTGCCGCGTTGGATGAAGCCGTCCACGCGCTGGGTCTTTTGGTGGCGGGTGATGCGGAGGGCGTCGCGGAGGGAGAGGGCGGGGGCGGTGTTTGCAGCGGGGTTGCCGGCCTTGATGGGATCGGCGGTGAGGGAAAGGCGGTGCTCTATGCCTTTGGCGACGCGGTGGATGGTTTGGGCGGCGCGGTAGTAGTCGTGCATGAATTGCTCGACGCGGCCGAGTTCGTCGGTGTTGGTGTAGCCGAGGCCGAGGGCAATGCGGGGTTGTTGTTCGAGGTTGAGGAGGTCGGTGAGATGTTTTGCGTTGAAATGGAGTTCGTTGCGCACGCGCATGAGGAAATCATACGAGCGTTTGAAGTCGCGGAGTTCGTTGGGGCGGAGGTAGCCTTCGGTGACGAGGTCGTCGATTTTGTGGAGGCCGAGTTTGACGTGCGCGAGCCAGAGGACCGAGTGGTAATCGCGGAGGCCGCCCGCGCCGTTTTTGATGTCGGGTTCCTGGAGGAAAACGGTGCCTCCATACTTGGCGCGGCGGATGGCTTGGTTTTTGAGGCGGGAGGCGATGTAGGAGAGGGCGCCTTCGTTGCGGTAAAAGTTTTCGTAAGCGGTGGAGAAATTCTCGAAAAGGGTCTCGGAGCCGGTGACACGGCGGGCTTCCATGAGGGCGGTTTTGGTCTGGATGTCGGCGCGGGCCTCGGCGAACGCGTCTTCGGTGGTGCGGGAGGAGTGGCCGACCTTGAGGCCGCAATCCCAGAGGATGTAGAGGATTTCGTTGACGAGGTGCTCCTGGAAGTCCTTGAGAGCGGCGAGGCTGGCATTCGGGGGGTAAAGGAACATGATGTCGATGTCGCTGAGAGGGCTGAGCTCGGCGCGGCCATAACCGCCGAGGGCGACGAGGGTGACTTCGGGCGGGGCGTTGTCGGGGCCGGAGGGGCGGGCGCGTTTCCAGGATTCGATGGCGTAGTCGAAGAGGTGCGAGAGCATCACGTCGACGGTGGCGGCGCGCGCGCGGGCGACGGCGACACCGGATTCGCCGGCTTCGTGGCGCATGCGGATCATGGCCGTTTCGAGGCGCAGAAAGGTTTTGCAGGCGGAGAGGCGTTGCGCGGCCGGGATTTCGGCGCCGGTGTCGGTGAAATTGAGGCGGCCGAGCGCATGTTTGCGGATACGGGTGCTAAGGGCGGTGAGCGGCGAGGTGTGCACGTTTTGATGCGGGATGTGGGAGGCGAAATGCGGAATGTGATTCGTGGCGCAGGGGTATATATGCGGGAGATGATGTTGAAAAACCAATGCAAATTGGTCAATGGCTAGTGAAGCGGCCGGGCGGCTTCATTTGGCAGCCGGGAGGCGCCGAGGCGCGAATTTAAGGGAAATGGAGGAGCGCGCTTGACAAGTTGCGCGGGGAACGGTGCATTCGTCGGCTTTTCATCAGAATCTTTTCAGCAATCAGTAATCAACATGGCTCTTAAAATCCGTCTTTCCCGCATCGGTGCGACGCACCAACCCATCTACCACGTGGTCGTGGCCGAGGCCCGTTCCCGTCGTGATGGCGCGGCTGTCGAAATCCTTGGCACCTACTCGCCCCGCTCCAAGAAGGACGCGCTTTCCCTCGACCTCGCCCGCGCGGAATACTGGCTCACCAAGGGCGCGCTCCCGACCGACACCGCCAAGGGGCTCATCAAGAAAGCCCGCAAGTCCGCCACCGTCGAAGCTCCCGCCGCCTGAGCGGCGCGCGCGGGTTTCCGACATTTTGTCTTTTCGAGCCTCGGCTTTTTTCAGGCCGGGGTTTTTGTTTTTAACAATCAAACCGCAGGCCGGATTTATTGCGCCATGCCGCTGACGATCGATCTCATCACGCTTTTTCCGCGCATGCTCGACGGCTTTCTCGCCGAGAGCATTCTCGGCAAGGGCATTTGCGCGAATCTCCTCGATGTGCGCGTGCACGATCTGCGCCAATGGACGACCGACAAGCACCGGACGGCGGACGACAGGCCGTTTGGCGGCGGCGCGGGGATGGTGCTCAAGCCGGAGCCGGTTTTCGCGGCGATGGAGCAGTTGCAAACGCCGGGTTGCAGGCGCATCTACCTGACGCCGGACGGCGCGCCGCTTTCGCCGGCGGTCGCGGAGGAGCTTTCGAGGCAGCGGCATATCATTTTTCTCAGCGGCCACTACGAGGGGATTGACCAGCGCATCCGCGACGCCGTGATCGACCAGGAGATCAGCATCGGGGACTATGTGCTGACGAACGGGACGCTGGCGGCGGCGGTGGTGATCGACGCGCTGAGCCGTTTCATCCCCGGCGTGCTTGGTGAAGAAAAGTCATTGACGCACGAATCCTTCACGGGCAAGTTGCTCGACTTTCCTCAATACACGCGTCCCGCCGAATTTCGCGGCATGTCCGTGCCGGAAGTCCTTCTTTCGGGCGACCACGGCAAAATCGAAAAGTGGCGGCACGCGCAATGTTTGGAGAAAACCCGCAAAGTCAGACCAGATTTACTCAAGCACCAACAGTCATGAATCCGATCATCAAAGAAATCACCGCCGGCCAGATCAAAGCCAACATCCCTGAGTTCAGGGTTGGCGATGGCGTGCGCGTGCACACCAAGGTTCGCGAAGGCGACAAAGAGCGCATCCAGGTTTTCTCCGGCGTTGTGATCGCCCGCAAGGGCGGCGGCATCCAGGAAACTTTCGCGGTCCGCCGCATCAGCTACGGCGAAGGCGTCGAGCGCGTGTTTCCGCTGAACTCGCCGAACATCGAGAAGATCGAGGTCGAGAAGGAATCCGTGCCGATGCGCGCGCGCCTCTATTACTTGCGCGGCCGCCAGGGCAAGGCCGCCATGGCCGTCAAGGCCAAGCGCGCCGAGAGCGCCGCGTCGTAATACGCGCGTCGCTTCAATCGTTTTCGAAAGGCGGGCCCCGCGGGGTCCGCCTTTTTTTTGCATCGCGTTCCGGCGGGGAAACTTTCCGGGATAAAAACTGGCCATGCCGCGCATGAGGAGGTTACCTGACGGACAACTTCCTCCATAATCATGACGGACAAAATACAAGACGGCATTCAGAAAAACATTGTTGGTATTGGCAGTTTCTTCAGGGAAGCGCTCGTAAATCGGGGCGTCCCGGATGATACCGCGGTGATCGCGGGCGGCTTGGTCGCGGGCATCTGCCTGGTCGCGGTGGCGTTCATCGTCTACAAGATCGTCTGCGCGGCGCTCGTTCGCGGGGTGCACATGCTGATCAAGAAGACCACGGTGACGTGGGACGATGCGCTGGTGGAGGCCAGGCTGTTTTCGCGGCTGGCGCATTTTGCACCCGTGCTCCTGATAAGCGCCTCCAACCGCGCCGTGTTCGCCGGCATGCCGGCGGTGGCGGGATTCGTGGACGGGTTCGTGAATCTGTACCTGATCATGATCGTCGTGGGCGTGATTTTTTCCGTGCTGGATGCGATCCACGGGATTTCGCAGCGCACGAACGTGTTTTCGGGCATGCCGCTCAAGGGCGTGCTGCAGGCCGTGAAGCTCATCATCATCCTGATCGCGGCGATTCTGACGCTGTCGATTTTGCTGGGCAAATCGCCGTTGTATTTCCTGTCGGGCATCGGCGCGCTGGCCGCCGTGCTGATGTTGATTTTCAAGGATGCGATCCTCGGTTTCACGGGCGGCATCATGCTCGCGGCAAACAATCTGGTGCGCGTGGGCGACTGGATCGAAATGCCGTCCGCCGGCGCGGATGGCGACGTGATCGACGTATCGCTCACGACCGTGAAGGTGCAGAATTGGGACAAGACGATCGTGACGGTGCCGTCGTATTCGCTCGCCTCGGGGTCGTTCAAGAACTGGCGCGGGATGGCGGAATCGGGGGGCCGCCGCATCAAGCGCGCGATCAACATCGACATGAAAACGGTGCGTTTCGCCGACGAGGAAATGCTGGGGCGCTGGCGGCGCATCGAACTGCTGCAGCCTTACCTCGAAAGAAAGCAGAAGGAGATCGACGAGGTGAACAGGAAAACGGGGGGCGACCTGACCGTGCTCGGCAACGGGCGGAGGCTCACGAACCTCGGCACCTTCCGCGCGTATTGCGAGGCGTACCTGCGCTCGCATGCGCACATTCACCAGAAGATGACCATGATCGTGCGGCAGTTGCAGCCCACGGAGCTGGGCGTGCCGCTGGAGCTGTACACTTTCACGAGTGATATTCGATGGGTGCAATACGAGGGCATCCAGTCGGATATTTTCGATCACCTGCTGGCGATCATCGGCGAGTTCGGCCTCGCGGTTTATCAAAATCCGAGCGGCGATGATGTGCGGGGGCTGGGCAGGGCGCTGGCTGCGAAGGGCGCGGCTCACTCGTAGAGCGGGTGCTCGTCCAGGAAGATCCAGCGGTCGACATCGATCGCGTGCGCGCCGAGCGCGGCGATGTATTCGTTTTTCTTCACGAGGCTGTCGGGGCTGTCCATCACCATCTGGATTTTTTCATTCGGGATGTGGTGTTTCAGGAGGAGCATCGCGTCGTCGCAATCGCGGCTCTCGCTGTTGACGCCGAGCTTGCGGCAAGCGTCGTCCGTGCCGGCTGCCTGGCCGGTCTGCGTCAGCATGAGTCCGGTGGCATAGGCGCCGAAGCCCGCGCCGCGCCCGCCATTGTGGAGGATGAGCACGCCGCAGCCATAGGCGATGATGTGCTTCACGGATTGTTTCATCTTGTCGCGGCTGGCGGCGGCGCGAAGCGGGAAGCGGTTGAAGAGGGCTTCGCTGTGGAGGCGCACCACGGGGACGTCGCGCGGGCGCGGGACGCCGTGCGTGAGCACGACGTAGTCCTGGCTCGTGACGATGTCGTAATAGACGTGCGTGCGGAACCAGTATGGCGCGGCGAGCAGGTCGGTGATCGTGTCGCCGGGGCTGGCCAGGCGGTGCGCGGCGAGCGCGGCGGCGGAGGTTTTCACGAGGTGGCGGTTGTCGCGAAGTTCCGTGTGGCCGAGGATCAGCGGCGCGTGCGCGGGCGTGAGTTTTTTGTATTGCTCGTCGGTGAGGAGCGCCTCGCCGTCGACTTGCTTGACGGGGAGGAAATAGCTGGCGGCGTAGATGAAGCGGCGGGCGCTGGCGAGCGCGTGGGGGCGGAAGGGGACGACGGGTTCGGGGAGCGTGGCGCGGCGGACCTTGCTGACGGCGGGGCGTTTGAGGTTGTGGCCGCCGCAGGTGGCCTTGGAGGTGAGGTAGGCGAGGTTGAAGGGCGAGGGTTCGGTTTCGAGCGGCTCGGTGGCGGCGATGCGTATGCCCTGGGCGCGAAGGGCGGCGACTTTGTCAGGGTTGTTGGTGAGGACGTGAAAGGGCGCCCGGATGCCGAGGAGGTGGCAGATTTGGGAGATGTTGTCGTAGTGCCGGTGGTCTTTTTGCAGGCCCATCGCGGCGTAGGCGTCGAATGTGGTAAGGCGGTCGGCGGAGGCTTGCACGAGCATGCGGTCGCGGGCCTTGGCGGGATAACCGACCCCGCGGCCTTCCTGCATGAGGTAAAAGAGGATGCCGCGGCGTTTTTTCGCGATGAGTTCGAGCGCGCCTTCGAGCTGCTCGACGCAATCGCAATCGCAGCCGCGCAGCGTCTCGCTCGTGACGCAGGAGGAGTGCATGCGCATGCAGAGCGGTTCGGCGGTGGTGATGTCGCCGTGCGCGAGCGCGATGAGGTAGTGCCGGTCGATGATGTCCTGGAAAATGTGCGCGCGGAAGGGGCCGAAACGCATTTCGAGCTCGCAGCTGGCGAGATAGAGTGTGCGTCCGTGCAGCGGGCGGTCGTCGGGCGCAAGCAGGTTGAGCGCGCTGCCTTCCGGGTGTTGGAATTGGCGGATGAGCGTCTCGAATTCGGGAATGTTTTTCGGCGTGGTCAAATCAGGATCAGTTGAAAGGGACTATGTGGAAGAATTTCAGGAAAAAGATAAGCGCGATCACGCAGCCGGCAACAGTGAGCGAGCGGCCTTTCCCGGCAAGGAGCGTGAGAAGCGTCGTCGCAAGGATGCCGATGCCGATGCCGTTGGCGATGCTGAAGGTGAGCGGAATCGCCATGATGGTGAGCACGGCGGGGGCGGCGGTGATGAAGTCGTCCATTTTGATTTCAACGACGGATTGCATCATGAAGACGCCCACGATGATGAGCGCGGGCGCGATGGCCGCGTTGGGGATGCAGAGGATGACCGGCGTGAGGAAAAGCGCGAGGACAAGCAGGACGGCGGTCGTGGCGGCGGTGAGCCCGGTGCGCCCGCCGGCTTCGACGCCCGAGGCCGATTCCACGTAGCTGACGACGGTCGATGTGCCGAAGAGCGCGCTGATCGTGGCGGCGATGGAATCGGCGACAAACGCGCGCTGGATGCGTGGGAGATTGCCGTCGCGGTCGAGGAGCCCGGCGCGTTTTGCGACCCCGATGAGCGTGCCGATGCTGTCGAACATCGATATGATGAGAAGCACAAGCATGACGGGAACCGCCTTGATGAAAGCGTCCCAGCCGGCCAGGAAACCGAAGGTGAGCTTGAAGAAATGCGGCTCGGGCGAGGCGGGGAGCCAGCGGGCGCTGGAGAGGTCGAGGTGCGTGATGGCGTGGCCGCCGGCGTCGGGGATGAAGGCCCCGGCGATGGTTGTCGTGATGATGCCCAGGATGATCGCGCCGGGGACGCGGCGGGCGATGAGCGCCATCGTGAGGATGATGCCCCCGAGGCAGAGCGCGACATGCGGGCTGGCGAAATTGCCCGCGGCGACAAGCGTGTCGCGATCCGTCACGATGATGCCGCCTTTCTGGAGGCCGAGAAAGGCGATGAAGAGCCCGATGCCGCAGGTGATGGCGATCTTCAGCGAGTAGGGGAGCGATTCGACGATGCGGGCGCGGACCTTTGTTATTGTGAGGATGAAAAAGACAATGCCGTTGATGAGCACCATGCCGAGCGCGTCGGACCAGCCCGTGTTCATGTCGCGGCAAATCGTGTAGGTGAACATGGCATTGATGCCCATGCCGGGGGCCATCGCGAGCGGGTAGTTCGACAGGAGCGCCATCAGGAGGGTGGCGACGGCGGCGCTGAGCGCGGTGATGGTGACGAGCGCGGCCTTGTCCATGCCGGCGTCGGCGAGGATGGAGGGGTTCACCGTGAGCGCGTAGGCCATGGCGGCGAATGTTGTCACGCCGGCCATGATTTCACGCGAGACGGTCGTGCGGTTTTCCGGGAGTTTGAAAATGCTTTGTAACGAGAGCTTCACGGATGAAAAGCAGGCGAGATTGCCGGCGGCGTCGGGGGTGGGCGAGCTTGTTTTGGGCGGTTTGGGCGGCGCGGGCGGGACGCCGCCGCATGGGTTACGTGTTGGCGGCGCGGGGCTTTTTTGTCTGTGATTCCCGGCAAATGGAAATCGTCGATTCGCATGTGCATTTGTATCCGCCGGAGTTGAACGCGTCGCCCGCTGCGTGGGCCGCCGCGCACGGCGAGGCGCATTGGGCGGCGTTGTGCGCGCGCCGGAGGAGGGACGGGCGCGCGGTGCAGGCGTTTCCGGGAGTCGATGAATTGCTGCGGGCGATGGATGCCGCGGGCGTGGCGCGCGCGGTATTGCAGGGATGGTATTGGGAAAAACCGGAGACGTGCGAATGGCAGAATCGTTTTTACGAGGCGTGCGTGCGCGCGCATCCCGACCGGCTCGGCGCATGCGCGTCGTTGCATCCGGGCGCGGGCGTGGCGGCGCTGCGTGACATCGTGCGGCGCGCCGCCGACGCGGGGTTTGCGGGGCTGGGGGAACTGTCGCCTCATTCGCAAGGCGCGGGGATGCCGGGCGGCGATGCGGCCGCGCTGGATGCGTTGCACGAGGTTTTCTCGCTGGCGGGCGAGGCGGGGCTGGCCGTGTGCATGCATGCGACCGAATCGGCGGGCGAGGCGGGCGCGCGGAAGTATCCCGGGAAAATCGAAACGCCGCCCGGGGATTTTGTCCGCTGGGCGCAGGCATTTCCGAAAGCGCGCTTCGTGCTGGCGCATTGGGGCGCGCGCCTGCCGCTCGATGCGGAGTGGGGCGGGGCGGCGCGAAAATTGGACAATCTTTTTTATGACACCGCGGCATCGCCCTTGGTTTACGGGGCGGCGGAGAGCGCCCGGATCTGGCGCGAAATGGCCGGCGCGGCGGGCGCGGAGCGCATTGTGTTCGGAACGGACTACCCGCTCGTGCTGTATCCAAAAAATGATACGGCGACCGCGGCGGACTCGATGCCGTCGCTCCTGGCCGAGGCCCGCGCGGGCGGACTTGGCCCGCGCGAGCTGGAGGCCGTCCTGGGCGGAAACGCGCGCGCCTTGTTCTTTGCGAGAGTGACGGCTGCGGAACGGCAGCGGCGCGAGCCATGAGGCGGCGCATCATCAATTTTTTGGAGCTGCACGCGCTGCCTTTGCTCAATGCGTATCGCTCCATAAAAATCCGGCGCGATGCCTGGCGGCACGGCGCGGCTGTCATCGGGCGCATGCGGCGGCTCCTCGGAGGCGGTGCGGAAGGCGGCGGCATCAGAATAGCCTCCGGTCCCTTCAAGGGGCTTGTGTATTTGGACGAGCCGGTGGTCGGGCCGATCACGCCCAAATGGCTCGGCTCCTACGAACACGAGCTCGCCGCCATCGTGGAAAAAATCATCGCGACGGATTATGCGACGATCATCGACGCGGGATGCGCGGAGGGTTATTACGCTGTCGGGCTTGCCCGCCGGATGCCGCGCGCGAGCGTTATGGCTTATGATATTGATTACGGGTCGAGACGCCAGACGCGCAGGCTCGCCCGGCTCAACGGAGTCGGCGGGCAGGTGCGCGTCCGCAGCCGGTGCAGCCATGCCGGGATCGCCCGTCGCGCCGCGGGGCGCGCGCTGGTGATATGCGACATCGAGGGATGCGAGCGCGCATTGCTTGATCCGGTTGCATGCGATGCATTGCGGCGCGCGGACATTCTCGTCGAGGCGCATGAAGGCATCTGGCTGCCGCCGACATCGGATCTGTTGAAATCGCGCTTCAACGGCACGCATTGCATCGAGGAAATAACATCGACGGATCGCGAGGGCTGGATCGACGCCGTGCTCCAAAGCCGCGCGCTGCAGGCGACGCGCGAGGAATTGCGCGCCGCGACGGACGAACATCGCGACAAGGGCCAGAAGTGGCTTTGGATGACCGCGCGCCGCCATTCCCAACTTTGAAAAACGCGCTTTTGACAACGCCGCCCGCGTTCGTTTTTGTGCGTGAAAAATCCGCAACCCGAAAGCCCTTTCCGCCCTTCCGCTTTTTCCTCACAACGAAAAGAAATTCCATGAAAAAAGAGACCTCAACATCGAGACGCACATTCATTAAAACCGCCGCGCTGGCAGGTTTTGGCGCGAGCCTTTTCGGACGCTCCAGCGCCCTCGCGGCCCCCGCCGGGGACATCCGCAGCAAGGCGGGGGACATCAGCGCGACACGACCGCGCCCCGCCGGGCAAAAACCCGTGCATGCGCTCACGACCGCGCCGTTGGAAAAAGTGCGCGTGGGCGTCATCGGAGTGGGAGGGCGCGGGCGCTCGCTTCTGCGCGATCTGCTCGCGATTGATTTTGTCGAGGTCACGGCTCTTTGCGACATCCGCCAGGAGCTCGTGGACAGATCGCTCAAGAGCGCGCAAACCGCGCGCGGCATCTCCCCGAAAACCTACGCCGGCAGCGAAAACGCATGGGAAAAACTCGTCGCGCAGGACGACATCGACGTCGTTTACATCGCCACGCCCTGGGAGTGGCACGTGCCCATGGCCGTCAAGGCGATGGAGCAGGGCAAACACGCCTTCGTCGAAGTCGCCGCCGCCGTGACCATCGATGAATGCTGGCGGCTCGTGGACACTTCCGAGCGCACGCAGCGCCACTGCGCGATCCTGGAAAATTGCTGTTACGGCGAGAACGAGCTCTTTGTGCTGAACATGGCCCGCGAAGGCGTTTTTGGAGAACTCAACCACGCCGAGTGCGCCTACATCCACGACCTCCGCAGCATGCTCTTCAAGCTCGGCACCGAGGGCGATTGGCGCCGCGAATATCACAAGACAATCGACGGCAACCTCTATCCGACGCACGGCCTCGGCCCCGTCTGCCAATACATGGACATCGGCCGCGGCGACCAGATGAAATTCCTCGTCTCCGTCAGTTCGCCCGAGCGCGGCCTCTCAAAATGGCTCCGCGAAAAAAAGCCCAACAGCGGCCGCCACGCCGGCGAGCGCTACGTGTGCGGCGACATGAACACCTCGATCATCAAGACCGAGCTTGGCCGCACCATCATGTTGCAGCACGACGTGATCAGCCCGCGCCCCTACAGCCGTATCAACGCCCTCAGCGGCACCGAGGCGACCTTCTTCGGCTATCCCCCGCAGCTCGCCATTGATTCCCCCGCGCGCTACGGACTCTCCGCGAAAAGCAGCCACAAGTGGATATCGCCCGACGACCTCGTCAAGATGCGCGAGCGTTTCACGCATCCCCTGTGGGACCGGCTCAAGGAGCGCGCCAAGGCCAGCGGCCACGGCGGCATGGATTACGTGATGAGCTACCGCCTGCTCGACTGCATCCGCAAGGGCATTACGCCGGACATGACCGTCTATGACGCGGCCCTGTGGAGTTGCATCATCGAATTGTCCGCCAAGTCCGTCGAAACCGGCAGCATGCCCGTAGCCGTCCCCGACTTCACGCGCGGCGATTGGAAAAAAATAAAATCCATCCCGATCGCGACGGTGTGAGAGTAGATGGGTTGGGAGGATGTAAAGGAGTCAGGATGCAGGCAGCAGAAGCCGGAGTGCTTTTTTCTTACTCCTTTATCTCCTGACTCCTCTACCTCCTGACTCCTTCCATCCTCCGCCCTCCGCCCTGCCTGCCAAAGTCTGTTTCTGATTGGGAAAGGGTATTATTCGCGGCTTTTGGCGTTCATTCGCGGTTAAAAAATTGGTCCGAACCACACGCGCGTGCCACCCGATCCGCCCGCTCCCTCCCTTAAACTTCATCTTCAATCTTAAACCCTCCTGGCTCCTCTACCTCCTGACTCCTTCCATCCTCCGCCCTCCGCGCTGCCTGCCAAAGTCTGTTTCTGATTGGGAAAGGGTACTATTCGCGGCTTTTGGCGTTCATTCGCGGTTAAAAAATTGGCCCGAACCACACGGGCGAGACGCCATAGCTTTATACACAAGATGGAGAAGCTGGGCCGAAGCGTTCCCATGCCAGGGAGAGGTCGCAGAGGCGGGTCATGCCGATCCACATGGCCTTGATGCCGGGGGGCGCATCGTTTTTGCGTCC
>JARKRC010000005.1 GCA_029974595.1 Ereboglobus sp.
CTGGACCGGGGCCAGTCCGCCTGCCTGCTCGGCGTCGCCCCCTTCTGCGATGACTCAGGCTCAAAATCAGGACAACGCCGCATCGCAGGCGGACGCTCCCGCCCCCGCCGCGTCCTCTACATGGCCGCCATCAGCGCCGCTCGTTCAAACCCCGTCCTCAAGCTCTTTTACCAGCGCCTGCGCGCCCGCGGCAAACTCCCCAAAGTCGCCCTTTGCGCGGTCATGCGCAAACTCGCAGAACTGCTCAACCTCGCCTTAAAATATCCTGATTTTATGCTTGTTCGCTGACACCGTTGCTTAGTGGTGAATCCTTCTGTATTCTAACTTCTCCGCCCCCCGCCCGAACCGTTTTTAATGAGGGCGGAGTCGCTTATTGCTCCACCAGCCAGAGCACCGAACTTTTCTGCGGGCGCAGGTTTTTGTGGCTGCGGGAATCCTGGATGCTCACGCCGACGTTCATCAGGAACTCGCCGGTGTAAAGCTGGCCGTCGTTCGCAAACGTGCCGCGGTCGGGTTCGCGGTTCATCTCCGTCACCTTGTAGGTTTTCGCCGGGTCGAGGCCGCGCAGCTTTATATCAAACGAAAAACCGCGCGAGGTGAGATGATACAGGTTGTAAGCGAAAAGCACCGCCTGCTTTTTGTCCTTCGCCACATACTGGATGGCGGCGCGCCCGTTTTCATTATACGGCGAATACAATCTATACAAATCGCCGAACTGCACGACGGGGCGGATGAGCTTGTAGTTTTCGATGGCCTTCCTTGCAAAGTCGCGGTCGGCGCCGGCGAGGTCCTTCGGCTGGAGCTCCATGCCGAGGCGGCCCGACATGGCCACGTCGAAGCGGAACTTCAGCGGAATCATCATATCGGTCTGGTGATTCGGCGAGGCGGAGACGTGGGAGCCGGTGGCGATGGGCGGATAAATCATGTTGGTGCCGTATTGGATGAGCACGCGGTCAACGGCGTTGGTGTTGTCGCTGGCCCAGAACTCGTCGTGGTATTTCAGCGCGCCGTAGTCAACGCGCCCGCCGCCGCTGGAGCAGAGCTGGATGGTGATGTGCGGATGCTTGGCGCGCACGCGTTCATACACTTTGTAGAGGCCGTCAACATAGTCCTTCCAGAAGTGCTCCTGCCGGTCGGCGGGCAGCCATGCGGAGCCGACGCTATAGACGGGACGGTTCGCGTCCCATTTGATATAAGTGATGTTGGGCGAGAGCGCGACGGTGTCGTCGAAGACCTTTGCGACGAAGTCCTGCACGGCGGGGTTGCTCAGGTCGAGCAGCCACTGGTTGCGGCTTTGCGGGATGTCGCGGCCCGGGCTTTTGACAATCCACTCGGGATGCTTTTTCGCGAGTTCGCTTTTCGGATTCACCATTTCGGGCTCGATCCAGATGCCGAAGCGCAGGCCCTTCGAGACGGCGTAGTCGGCGAGGTAGCCGATGCCGCGCGGGAGTTTCTTCTTGTTGACCTGCCAGTCGCCGAGGCCGGCGCGGGCGCTGTCGCGCGCGTATTTGCCGTTGCCGAACCAGCCGTCGTCGAGCACGAACATTTCGATGCCGAAGGCGGCGGTATCGTCCATCATGTCGGTCAATGTTTTCTCATCGAACTTGAAGTAGGCGCCCTCCCAACTGTTGAGCAGAATGGGGCGAAGCTGGTCGCCGTGATACAGCGCGTATTTGCGCGCCCAGTCGTGAAGGTTGCGCGAGGCCTGGCCCCTGCCGCGCGCGCTGTAGGTGAGCACCATTTCGGGCGTCTCCAGCGACGCACCGGCGTCGAGGATGCGCGTGGCGGCAAACGGGTTCATGCCGGCGGTGATGTGCAGGGTCTCGCGCTCGTCGAGCGTGAAGGCCAGCTTGTAATTGCCCGACCACGCGAGCGTGCCGGCATACACTTCGCCGGACTCCTCCTCCGCCGCGTGTTCGAGAGAGAGCATGAAGGAGGGATTGTCCGCCATCGTCGCCTGCACGATCTTGCGGAACTCCTCGATGACCTTGCCGCCCGAGGTCAGGCGCTCCTCGGTGACGCGCATTTCGCGTCCCCATGCGCCGTGAAAATGGGTCAGCCAATACGCGCCGGCACGCAGCGGCAGATAGGCGGAGGCGATGTTTTCCACGCGCACCGGGCCGGGCTCCTTGTGCGAGACGGTGACGCGCTGCGTGATGACGTTTGCGGCCTTGTGCGCGACGAGGCGCAGCTCGACAAAAAACGGATACTGTTTGTCGCGCAGGCGCACGACGGTTTCCTGACGGTCCGCGTCGAGCGCGCGCTGTTCGTGCCCGTCGTAAACAAGCTCGGTCGTCAGCGAACCGTCGGCGTGGATGACATTGAGCGCGAGATTCGCGTGCTCGACACCGCCGAAGGCGGGATAGACCTGGTTCTGGCGAACCGTCTTCGCGAGCAGCGCGCGGGTGTCCGTGGTTTTCGAGCCGTAATGGCGGAGCACCACGGGCGCGTTGGTGCCGGTGGTGACGAGCACGAGCGACGAGTCGGCGGTGGCCACCTCGATGACTGCGGCGTCCTCCGCGCGCAGCACGGCCAAGAGGCAGAGCGCCGGCGCCAGGAGGAGGATTGCGGGAAGTTTTTTGATGATGCTCATGGGAAAAAGCGGGTTTCGCCAATCAAACAGCACTCCCGCGCTCCGACGCAAGTCCGGGGCGAAATAAAATCCGCCGCCGGGGCGCTGAGGATTACCGGCACGTTGGCGCGAGACGGCGAATGCCTTTCGTAGCGCAGGCTTCCAGCCTGCATTCCGGCAAGCAGGCTGGAAGCCTGCGCTACGGCGCTATCGCGGCAAATCCGACGCTTGCGTCCTTTGTGTCCTTTTCCGTGCTTCCGTGATTTATAAAACATGAGCGGGATTGAGCGGAAAGAGGCGCACGGAGCGGCGGCGTCCCCGCCGCCGGAGGCGACACCGTCGCGCACGGTTTGGGGTTCGAGGAAATGCGATGAGGGTAATGGACCGGCAACACAACGATGCGTCCGAGAAGCGGGCGAACTTTTCTGGAGGAAAGCCAGGGTTCGCCCGCTTCGCGGACGTATCTTCTTAGCGTCTTTCCGTGGGTTCCGCCTGACGGCTTCACCCCAGGGTTATTCATATTGAGCCGCTTCGCGGCTTTCAGAATTTCCCCTCCTTTTCCGTGCTTCCGTGATTTATAAAACACAAACGGGATTGCGTGAGCCAGGCGCGCCTCCGCCATCACCGCGGCAGGTAGGTCCCGCAGGATTCGCGCACGACGAGGCGCGGCGAGGCCAGAAAAGCGCAGGAAGGCGCGAGTGGATTCGCGAGCCGGCGCAGCATCGCATCAAAGGCGAGCGACGCGATTTCCTCGCAGGGCTGGTGCACCGTTGTCAGCGGCACCGCGACCAGCGTGGCGTATTTGGCATCGTCAAAACCAGCCACGCGCAAATCGCGCGGCACGCTCAGGCCGAGGCGCAAAAGCGTCTGCATGAGGCGCGCCGCCGTGCTGTCGTTGGCGCACACGCACGCATCCCAGCGCTGGCGCACAAAGACGCGCTTCACCAGCGCCTCGTCGGACGGGTTGCCCTCAATCAGGCTGTTGCGTCCCCAGCCTTCGATGCCCGCGCTGGCCATCGCCTCGCGCACGCCGGCAATGCGCGCTGCCACCGTGGGCGCGGAAAGCGGACGCGAAAAAAACGCGATGCGGCGGCAGCCGAGTTTCAGCAAATGCGATCCGATCAGGCTGCCTGCAGCGACATTGTCCATGCTGGCGATGTCGAACGCGCTGCGCTCCGGAAAGTCCGCGAGATCGCGGTCGATCAGCACGACGGGGATGCCCGCCTGCTGGAGCTGGCTCGTGATGCGCAGGCTCGTTTCGCGTCCGCTTTCGGAAAGCTCCAGCGGCGCAAAAAACACGCCGTCGAGTTTTTGCTTGATGAACTCCGCGCAGAGCCGCTCCGCCTGCGCGCCCTCGGGCTTCGCGGCTTTTCCGTGGGGCGTCACGCCGGGCCTTGCGCTTTCCCAGATCATGCCAAAGCCGTGCGCGCGGGCGAGCCCCGCGAGTTGCGCACAGATTTTCTCGAAGATTTCCGTGGTCTCCCACTGCGGCGTGAGCAGCCCGAACTCGCGCTGCCGGGTGCTGCGCTCCGGGTTTTCAACGACAAAAGTCCCCACGCCCGCGCGGCGTTCGATGAGTTTTTCGCGCACCAGCTCCTGCAACGCGCGCGCCGCCGTGGGCCTTGACACGCCGTGGCGCGACACGAGCGCGGCCTCGCTCGGGAGCCGCTGCGCGCCCTGATATTCGCCGGCGAGGATCTTTTCGCGCAGCCACGCGGCGATCGCCTGATACTTCGGTTCGCCGGAATCGTCGGCGGTTTTCTTGTTCGGGGTGGTCATGACATGTAATTATCCTGTAATGTCAGGTATATGACAGAGTTTATGCCGGCAGCATTGACAGGGATTTATCCAGGTCAAGCCTCGCGACAGCATTTATCCTTCCCTCCCTTTATGAAAACACCGTCCCCATCCCTGGCGCAGCCTTCGCGATGTGCATGCCTTATGAGCCTGTTTGTCATCGCCAGTCTGCTCACAGTGTTTTCGACGGCACGCGCGCAAACGCCGCAGGCTATTCTCAAGGATGCCGCCGCTATCTGGCACATGGACGCGCCGAAGACCGCCTCCGGCGCCATTTTATTCGGACGCGCGCTCGAAGGCGCGGAGCTTGCGGCCTCGCGCGCACGCGGCGGCGACGGACTCGCCGCGCGGTTTGCCGGCGGCTTTATCAAGGATGAGCAACTCCAGCCAAAAGGCGACCGGCTCACGCTGCTGTTGCGCATAAAACCATCGGCGGCCCTGCCCAACGGCGAACTGTTTTCCAAGCACGGCGGACATGCCAAAACCTCCTTCAATCTTTACGTCAACAGCGGGCGCATCGGTTTCCAGATCGGCACCAGAGAGGCCACCGGTCTTGCCGCGGACATCCGGCTTGAACCCGGCGCGATAAAGCCAGGCGCGTGGCACGACATCGTCGCCCGCTACGACGGATCGCAAATCGCCTTGTTCGTGAACGGCAGGCGCGTCCTGTCCAAGCCGGCCTCCGGCGCGCTGCGTGAAAACGCCGAGCCGCTGACCATCGGCCGCCCGATGCGCGGCGACATCGACCACGCCGCGCTCTGGACGCGCGCGCTTTCCGACGCCGAAATCATCGCCCTCAGCGGCGGCCCGGGGGCTGTCGCGCAAGCGCAAGCCTCGCGCCTTCCGCAAATCGAAGCCATCACCGGCAAGGACAATCTCACGACCGTTGACCAGCTCCGCGCCGCCCGCGAATTGCGCGCCAAGCTCGCCGACGATCCGCATCGCCCGCGCTATCATCTCCGCCCGCCCGACGGTTATCACAAGGACATCAACGGCACCCTCTATTGGAAAGGTCGCTATCACGTGATGTTTCTCGGACGGCAGGCTCCCGACGCGCAGACGGTTTTGGAGGGACGCGACACCACCCTTCCGCGCGACACATGGCTGCACGCATCAAGCGCCAATCTGGTGCATTGGGTGCACCACACGCCCGCGCTCACGCCGGTTTTCGACGGCTCCATGCCACGCGGCATTTACAGCGGCGACGCCGTCAACGACGCGCCGGTGCCCACGCTCATTTATCACATCCCCAACCAGGGCATTTCCATTGCCACCGCCGCCGACCCCAACGACCCCGAGTTGATACAATGGACGCCGCATCCGAAAAATCCCGTCATCCCCGTAAAAGGCGCGCCGCCCGAGGTGAACGTCTTCGACCCCGCCGCATGGCGCGAGGCCGACGGCACTTACTACGCCACCATCGGCAACAGAAGCAAAGCCCCCGGCTACAAGGGCGACGGCAGCAGCCTGTATCGTTCGCGCGACTTGATACACTGGGAGTATCGCGGCCCGTTCTATAAATCCGACCGCAAGTGGACGGAAGAATACGAGGACGCCGCCTGCCCCGATTTCTTTCCCATCGGCAATGGCAAACACATGCTTGTCATGCACGGGCATCGTCCTTTTCCGATGGTCCATTATTACATCGGTGTCTGGGATCGCACGTCGGAGACATTCATCCCGGAACAGCACGAACGCATGACCTGGCCCGGCGGAACGCTCGGCGGGCCGGAAACCTTGCTCGATGACAAGGGACGCCGCATCTTCTGGGGCTGGGTTCGGGAGGGAGACGCCGCATCGTCCGCGTGGGCATCGGTCGCCTCGCTGCCCCGCATCCTCTCTCTTTTCCCCGACAACACCCTGCGCATCCAGCCTGCTCCCGAGCTTGAAGTGTTGCGCCACAACGAGCGCGTCCTCGAAAACATCACCGTCTCCGGCGAACGCGATCTGGCCGGCATTCGGGGCGACATGCTCGAAATCCGCGCGCGCATCCGGCCCGGCGCTTCCGGCAGATTCGGCATCGCCGTGCGCCGCTCGCCGGACAACGAGGAGCAGCTTCCCATCTGGATCAATCTCGACGAGCGCACGCTCACCGCCGATTTTTCCAAATCCTCCCTCGGCCCCGGCACGCGCTATCCGCGATCCGTCTATAAGGATTTCATGGACAGGCTGCCCGAAAACGAACGCTATGTGACCCGTCAGGTCGCCCCGCTCGCCATCGCGCCCGGCGAAACCGTCGATCTGCGCGTATTCATCGACAAGAGCGTCGTGGAAATCTTCGTCAACGACCGCCAATGCCTCACTCAGCGTGTTTATCCGACCCGCCGCGACGCCACCGGCCTGGCCCTGCTCGCCGACGGACCGGCCATCACCGTCGAAAAACTCCAGGTCTGGGATATGCACCCGACACAATAGCCCTTTTGCGCCATGAAAACCGCATCCCGTCCGCAACCGCATCCGCAGACTGCCACATTTCCATACATGACAACAAAAGCCACATCCACAACCACACTCCCACCCACGCTAAAACTCTCCGCCCTGGCCGCCGGCCTCCTTCTCTTTGCGACGCCCGGCGCTTTCGCGCAATCAGCCGCCGTGAAAGCATTCGAGGGCGATGGCGCCATTGTCATCGCCGATTTTGAGGGCCGCTCCTATGGCAAGGGCTGGACCGTCACCGGCGAGGCGTTCGGCAAGGCGCCCGCAACCGCGGCCACGACGCGCCAGTCGCGACTGGCGGGTTATCTCGGCTCCGGCTACGTGAACACCTACAACCCCAATGACAGGCCGACGGGCACGCTCACGTCGCCCGCCTTCACGATCCAGCGCCGTTATGTGCGTTTCCTCATCGGCGGCGGCGGGCATCCCGACACCTGCGTCAACCTGCTCGTTGACGGTAAGGTTGTCCGCACCGCCTCCGGGCCCAACGTATATGGTCCCGGCTCCGAGAACCTCTCCGAGGCCGGATGGGACGTGGGCGAGTTCGCCGGAAAATCCGCTCGCATCGAGATTGCGGACATGAACTCGGGCAGTTGGGGCCACATCAATATCGATCACATCATCCAAAGCGACCGCGCCCCGAAAAAACTCGTCGCGCCGCAGCAGCAAGCCGCCGCCGCAAATCCGCCCGCGTCCGGGCAGGCGACGCGGACCGCCCTCAGGGACGCCGCGGCTGTCTGGAACATGGACGCCCCGAAGACCGCCGGCGGCGCGCGCGCGGCGGTTTCAGGCGCGGTGTCGTTTGGGCACGCGCTCCAAGGCGCGGAGCTCGCAGCCTCGCGCGCACGCGGCGGCGACGGACTCGCTGCGCGGTTTGCGGGCGGCTTTATCAAGGATGAACAACTCCAGCCAAAAGGCGACCGACTCACGCTGCTGTTGCGCATAAAACCATCGGCGGCCCTGCCCAACGGCGAACTGTTTTCCAAGCACGGCGGACATGCCAAAACCTCCTTCAATCTTTACGTCAACAGCGGGCGCATCGGCTTTCAGATCGGCACCAAGGATGTCACCAGCCTTGCGGCGGACATCCGCCTTGAACCCGACGCCATAAAACCCGGCGCGTGGCATGACATCGTGGCGCGTTACGACGGATCGCAAATCGCCTTGTTCGTGAACGGCAGGCGCGTCCTGTCCAAGCCGGTCTCCGGCGCGTTGCGCGAAAACGCCGAGCCGCTGACCATCGGTCGCCCCATGCGCGGCGACATCGACCACGCCGCGCTCTGGACGCGCGCGCTTTCCGACGCCGAAATCATCGCCCTCAGCGGCGGCCCGGGGGCTGTCGCCCAAGCGCAAACCTCGCGCCTTCCGCAAATCCAAGCCATCACCGGCAAGGACAATCTCACCACCGTTGACCAGCTCCGCGCCGCCCGCGAATTGCGCGCCAAGCTCGCCGACGACCCGCACCGCCCGCGCTATCATCTCATGCCGCCCGACGGCTATTGGAACGACGTCAACGGCACGCTCTACTGGAAGGGCCGCTACCATGTGATGTTTCTCGGACGGCAGGCGCCCGACGCGCAGACGGTTCTCGACGGCAAGGACACCGCCCACCCGCGCGAAATCTGGCTGCACGCATCGAGCGCGGACCTCGTGCACTGGGTGCATCACACGCCCGCGCTCACGCCGGTTTTCGACGGCTCCATGCCGCGCGGCATTTACAGCGGCGACGCCGTCAACGACGCACCCGTGCCTACGCTCATTTATCACGTCCCCGGCCAGGGCACCTGCATCGCCACCGCCGCCGATCCCGACGACCCCGAACTCGTCCGCTGGACGCCCCACCCGAAAAATCCCGTGATTTCCGACAAAACACAGCCGCCCGAGGTGCGCGTCTTCGACCCGGCCGCGTGGCGCGAAGCCGACGGCACTTACTACGCGCTCATCGGCAACAAAAACGGCACGCCCGGCTACGAGGGCGACTCGACCAGCCTCTACCGCTCGAAAGACCTCGTGAACTGGGAGTATCGCGGACCGTTCTACAAATCCGACCGCAAGTGGACGGGCGAATACGAGGACGCCGCCTGCCCCGACTTTTTTCCGATCGGCAATGGCAGGCACATGCTCCTGATGCACTGCCACCGTCCGTTCAACAGCACGCATTATTACATCGGCATCTGGGATCGCGCGTCGGAGAAGTTCATCCCCGAATCGCACGGACGCATGAGCTGGGCCGCAGGCTCCACCGCCGCGCCGGAGACATTGCTCGACGACAAGGGCCGCCGCGTTTTCTGGGGCTGGGTGCAAGAACCTTACCGCCCCACGCAAATGCCCAAAATGCCCTCCGCCTCGGTGACATGGGCCTCCGTCACCACGCTGCCGCGCATCCTCTCGCTCTTTCCCGACAACACGCTTCGCATCCAGCCCGCGCCCGAGCTTGAAGTCCTCCGCCACAACGAGCGCGTGCTCGAAAACTTCACTGTTTCCGGCGAGCGCAATCTGTCGGGCATTCGCGGCGACACGCTCGAAATCCGCGCGCGCATCCGTCCCGGAAAATCCGGACGCTTCGGCGTCGTCGTCCGGCAGACTCCCGACGACGCGGAGCGCACGCCGATCTGGATCGACCTCGACAAACACACGCTCACCGCCGACATCTCCAAATCGACCCTCGACCCAAAAGCCCGGTGGACAAAAGGCCGCGCCGACTTCCTGAAAAACCTGCCGCCGCAGGAGCATTTCGTCACGGAGCAAACCGCGCCGCTGACGCTCGCGCCCGGCGAGATCGTCGATCTGCGGGTGTTCATTGACAGGAGCATCATCGAAATCTTCGTGAACGAGCGCCAGTGCCTCACGCAGCGCGTTTACCCGAGCCGCCGCGACGCGCAGGAGATTTCCCTTGTCGCCGAGGGCGCCCCCGTGACCATCGAAAAACTCCAAGTCTGGGACATGCGCCCGACGCAATAATCTTCCCAAACCGAAACCAAAAAAACATCGCCATGACCTCGCAAAACCAAGGCGGCTCACCCAACGCCTACCTGCTTCGCTGCTCGCTCGTCGCCGCGCTCGGCGGCCTCCTCTTCGGCTTCGACACGGTTGTCATTTCCGGAGCGCAAGACCAGCTCAAGGACCTGTTTCAACTCGGCGGTTTCATGCAGGGTTTCATGACCGCGTCGGCGCTCATCGGCACCGTCATTGGCGCGCTCTTCGCCGGGCGGCCAAGCGACCTGCTCGGGCGCAAACGCTGCCTGCAATGGGCCGGCGTGCTGTTTTTTGTCTCGGCTGCCGGCTGCGCGTTCGCGTGGGATTTCTGGTCGCTGGTCGCGTTCCGCATCATTGGCGGGCTGGGCATCGGCGCATCGACCGTGATCTGCCCGCTCTATCTCGCGGAAATCTCGCCGCCGCGCTGGCGCGGACGGCTCGGCGCGTTTTTCCAGTTCAACATCGTGCTCGGCATCCTGCTCGCCTACCTCTCGAACTATCTGCTCGGACAGGCCGACCTCGGCGCGCACGAATGGCGCTGGAAACTCGGCATCGAAGCCGCGCCCTCGCTCGTGTTCTGGATTTTGCTGCGCGCCATCCCGGAAAGCCCGCGCTGGCTCATCATGCGCAACCGCACGCGCGAGGCCGCGGAGGTGTTTGCCGGAACCGGCGTCGAAAATCCCGGCGCGCAGGTCGCGGTCATTCAGGCGTCGATTGCAGAGGACACCGGCGAACGGAAAAAGGCCGAGCCGCTTTTCAGGCGCATCCATTCGCTGCCCGTCTTTCTCGCCATCTCGATAGCGATGTTCAACCAGTTGGACGGCATCAACGCCCTGCTCTACTACCTCAATCCCATTTTCGGCATGGCGGGCTTCGACAAGGTTTCCGGCGATTTGCAGTCGGTGCTCATCGGCGCGACCAATCTCGTTTTCACCATGCTCGGCATGGCGATCATCGACCGCGTGGGACGCAAGACGCTGCTGCTCGGCGGCGCGGTTGGCACCGGCCTCTGCCTGCTCGGCGTGGCGTGGATTTTCACGGTCAACCAGTATCAGGGCGCGCTCGTCTGGCTGCTCGTCGGCTACATCGCCTGCCACGCGTTCGGGCAGGGCGCGGTCATCTGGGTTTACATCAGCGAGATTTTTCCGAACTCCGTGCGCGCAAAAGGCCAGGTGCTCGGCAGCTCGACGCACTGGATCATGGCCGCTGCGATTTCGTGGCTGTTTCCCATGTTCGCCAAAAACGCCGGCGAGCCGGGCGCGGGCATTCCGTTCTACTTTTTCGCGGCCATGATGGCGCTGCAAATCGTCATCCTGCTGCGCTGGTTTCCCGAAACGAAGGGCGTCCCGCTCGAAGACATGCAAAAACGGCTGGCCGAGAGAAAGGGTCGCGCCTGAACACGCATGGGCTCAAATCCCGACCGCTCACACAATCCGCTGCTGCTCGTCTTCGGTGAAATCCTCTGGGATTTGCTCCCCGCAGGCGCGCAACCCGGCGGCGCTCCCGCAAACGTCGCCGTGCTCGCGCACGCCATCGGCGCCAATAGTTTTCTCGCGAGCGCCGTGGGCGGCGATGCTTGCGGACTCGACATGCTCGCGCGCCTGCGCGAGCGCGGCGTCCCGACCACGCACGTGCAGCAACTCGACGGCATCCCGACCGGCGCGGTCGATGTGACCATCACCGAAGGCGGCATCCCGTCGTATCAGATTCTCGAAAACGTCGCGTGGGATCACATCGCCTGCCCGCCCGCGCTCGCGCAGACGGCGGCGCGCGCCGGCGCGTTTTATTTCGGCTCCCTCGCGCAACGCTCCGCGCAATCGCGCGACACGCTGAAAAAACTCCTGCAAACCATCCCCGCGCGCTGCCTGCGCTTTTTCGACGTGAACCTGCGCAAGCCCTGGCCGGCAGCCGATGCGCTCGACGCTTCGCTGGCGCACGCGGACATCCTGAAGCTCAACCACGAGGAATTGCCCCTGCTCGCAAACTGGCTCGCGCTGCCGTGCGACGAGCGCGGCTTTGCCGACGCGCTTTTCGCGCGTTATCCCATCCGCACGGTGCTTCTGACAAAAGGGCCATTGGGCGCGGATATTTTCGACAAAGGCGGCGAACCCGCGCGCGTGCCGGCGTCCCGGGTCGAAAAGATCGCCGACACCGTCGGCGCGGGAGACGCCTTTTCGGCGGGTTTTATCGACGCCCGTCTGCGCGGCCTGTCGAACGCCGACGCCGCAAAGCGAGGCAGCGACCTCGCCGCCCGCGTCTGCGCCACCGCCGGCGCGTGGCTGCCGTTGTGAACAGATAAACGCGACGGAGACCGTCGCGTCTACTCGGGACATAAAAAAGCCGCGGGCCTGACGGCTTGCGGCTTTGTGGTGAGCTTTATGAAAACCGGCTTTTATGCCTTGGCTTCGCCTTCGGCGGCTGCGGGAGCGGCAGCGGCAGCAGCGGCAGCAGCGGGGGCTGCAGCGGGCTTGGCGGCGGGTTTCTTCGCCTTCTTTGCGCGGCTCTTGTTCTTCTTGTAGCCGGGATCATCGGCTTTCACGAACTCGATGAGCGCAACCTCGGCGGCGTCGCTGTCGCGGCGGCCAAGTTTGTAGATGCGGGTGTAGCCGCCGTTGCGGTTTTCGAATTGTTTCCAGGTCTCGTTGAAGAGCTTGGTGATGGCGTTCTCGTCGCGCACGTCGGCGAGGGCGAGGCGGCGGAGATGAATCGCATCCTTCCTGTCTTTCGCAAGGCCGGCTTTCTTGGCCTTGGTGATGATCTTTTCGATGAAGGGGCGAAGCGCCTTGGCCTTCGTGAGCGTGGTCTGGATGCGCTCGTGCGTGATGAGAGCGGCGGCCAGATTCGACATCATGGCTTTGCGATGCTCGCGGGTGACGCCGAGTCCGTATTTGTGTGTTTTGTGACGCATTGTGGTTTAGGTTTTCTTGTTTTTTGTTGGCGCTTCCCGATCGGCTTTCCGGTCGCAGCGTTGGGCGGCAGCGGACGGCGCGAGAAGCGAGGCAAAAGTAGAAAGTAGGAATTAGAAAGTAAGAGCCAGGCGCTTCCGCGCCGTTTCCGTTTTTCTAATTCCTAATTTCTACTTCCTACTTTTTTAAAGGTCCTTCTTTGAGTCGAGGAGGCGTTCGTCGAACTTCATGCCGAGCGAGAGGCCGAGGGCTTCGAGCTTGTCCTTGATTTCGTTGAGGGACTTTTTGCCGAAGTTGCGGTATTTGAGCATTTCCTGCTCGGTCTTCATCGCGAGTTCGCCGACGGTGGTGATGTTGGCGTTGTTCAGGCAGTTCGCGGCGCGGACGGAGAGTTCGATTTCGTTGACCGACATGTTCAGGAGCTTGCGGAGCTTGTTCTGCTCTTCGCTGACTTCGCTGGCCTGGGCTTCGAAGGCGTATTCCTCGTTGCTGACGCGGTTGAAGACATCGAGGTGATGGGCGAGGATCGAGGCGGATTGCTTGAGGGCGTCGTCGGGGGTGACGCGGCCGTCGGTCCAGATTTCGAGGATGAGTTTGTCGTAGTCGGTGATCTGGCCGACGCGGGTGTTCTCGACGGTGTATTTGACGAGTTTCACGGGCGAAAAGAGGGAGTCGATCGGAATGACGCCGATGGTCTGCTCTTCTTTTTTGTTTATTTCGCCGGGATAGTAGCCGCGGCCGGTCTTGATTTCGATTTCGGCTTCGAAGGCTTTGGCTTTGTCGAGCGTGCAGATGATTTGCTCGGGGTTGATGATCTTGACGTTGGCGTCGGCCTGGATGTCGGCGGCGGTGACGGGACCTTCTCGGTTGACTTTGATGAGGAGGGTGAAGGGCTCGCGTTTTTCCGAGACAATGAGGATTTTTTTCAGGTTGAGCACGATGTCGGTGACGTCCTCGACGACGCCGTCGATGCTCTGGAATTCGTGGTTCACTCCGTCGATTTTGATGGACGAGATGGCGGAGCCTTCGATCGAGCTGAGAAGGACGCGGCGGAGGGAGTTGCCGATGGTGTGGCCGTAACCGGCTTCAAAGGGTTCGGCGATGAATTTGGCATAGGTGGGCGTCGAGCCCTCCTCAACTTTGTTGAGTTTGCTGGGGAGTTCGAACTTTCCGAGACGTTTTGGCATGGCGGGAATGTGGAGAAGATTTTCTGTCGGTTGCGCGGCAAGCGCTGTTGGATGGGACTGTTACGAAGTTGATGAGTCCAGTTTTTTCTTCGGGCCGTCGGGCGGAGGCAGCTTTCGGGCCGGGAGGTTTTGAACGTGGACGTGTTGCGCGGTTCTCATTGTAACACAGGCGGGAAGCGCCCGTGCCACATTTCGGATTAGCGCGAATAGAATTCGACGATGAGCTGCTCGTTGATGCCGGGCTCCATCTCGTCGCGATTGGGCAGACGGACCATGGTGGCCTTGAGCGCCTCGTCGTTGCGGGTGAGCCAGCCGGGGACGTTGCGCGCCTTGGTTTCCTCGAGATTGCGGGTGGCAATCTGACGGGAGGTAGGCGCGTTTTTGATTTCGATTTCGTCGCCGGGTTTGACGGTGTAGCTGGCGATGTCGACCTTGTGGCCGTTCACGCGGATGTGGCCGTGGTTGACGATCTGGCGAGCGGCGGCGCGGGATTTCGCGAAGCCGAGGAGATAGACAACGCTGTCGAGGCGAGTTTCGAGGAGTTGGAGAAACACTTCGCCGGTGACGCCGCGGGTGCGTTTTGCCTTGGCAAAGACGCGACGGAACTGGCGTTCGAGGAGGCCGTAGATGTAGCGGAGTTTCTGCTTTTCGTTGAGGCCGACGGCGTATTCCGAGAGTTTGCGGCGGAGCTTGGGTCCGTGCTGACCGGGGGGATACGTGCGTTTTTCGTAGGCTTTGGTGGAGCCGAAGAGCGGCTGCGAGAAGCGGCGGCTGAGGCGGGTTGTTGGGCCAGTGTAACGAGCCATGGTGGATTTAGTTTAAGTTTAGAGTTTAAGTTTAAGTTGTGAGTGGGTTGGGAGGAATTTTCGATTTTGGATTCTCGATTTTCGATTGGGAGCTACCGCTCCGGTTTCGTTTTTAGCGCCGCGCGGCAGCGCGCAATCGAAAATCGAGAATCCAAAATCAAAAATCTTAGACGCGGCGGCGTTTGCGGGGGCGGCAGCCGTTGTGCGGGATGGGCGTGACGTCGATGATGGAGGTGATTTCGAGTCCGATGGCCTGGATGGCGCGGATGGCGGAGTCGCGTCCGAGACCGGGGCCGGAAACTTCGATGACGACGTCCTTGAGGCCGTGCGACATGGCGTTGCGGGCGGCGTCCTGGGCGACGACTTGCGCGGCGTAGGCGGTGGACTTGCGGGAGCCGCGGAAGTTGCACTTGCCGGCGCTCGACCAGGCGATGACGGCGCCTTTCTGGTCGGTGATCGAGACGATGGTGTTGTTGAAGGAGGCGTTCACCTTGACGATACCGGAGGTGATGTTCTTCGAGCCTTTGGCTTTGCGAACCTTGATGGCGCCGATTTCCTCCTTGAGGAGTTCTTCGGCGGTGGGCTGCCGGGCGACGCCACCGACGAGTTCGACGGGTTTCTCGGCGGGGGCCGCAGCGTCGGCGGCAGGCGCGGCGGGAGCGGCTTCGGCGGCGGGTTTCTTGGCCTTGGGAGCTTTTGCAGGCTTCTGGGCGGCGGCGGCGGCTTTCGGCGCGGCGGTTTCCTTTTCGGGAGTGGACTTGTCTTCAGCCATGGAAAATAAGTTGGGTTTGGTGTTTTGAGTTTAAGTGGTTACGCGGCGGCTTTGGTGACGCCGACGGTGCGGCGGGGACCTTTGCGGGTGCGGGCGTTGGTGGAGGTGCGCTGGCCGCGAACCGGGAGGCTCTTGCGGTGGCGGACGCCGCGGTAGCAGTTGATGGCCTGGAGGCGCTTCAGGTTTGCGGTGAGTTCGCGGCGGAGGTCGCCTTCGACAACCCATTTGTGCTCCGTGATGACCTGGAGGATTTTGTTGAGTTGTTCCTCGGTGAGGTCCGAGGCGCGCATGTTGCCGTCGATGCCAGCTTCCTGGCAAATGATGGAGGACCGGCTGGGGCCGATGCCGTAGATGTAATTAAGCGAGAAGAGGACTTTCTTCTTCGCGGGGATGTCAACACCGAGGAGACGTGGCATAGTGTGTGTGTGGTTTGGTTGGTTTAGAGATTGTTGTGAGTCTGGCGGGCCGACTTAAATCGACTTAAGTCGATTTAAGTCGGAAAAAGTGGGCGGAAAATGGTTATTGGCGCGGAATCGTGAGGATTTCCGGGCCGGATTCTGTCGTGAGCACGGTGTGCTCGAAATGGGCGCTGGGACTGCCATCGGCGGTGATGATCGTCCAGCCGTCGGCGGCGGTTTTGGTGCGCCATGCGCCGAGGTTGATCATGGGTTCGATGGCGAGCGTCATGCCGGGCTTGATGAGGTCGGTGCGCGATTTCTTGCGATCGACGAAGTTCGGTATCTGCGGTTCTTCGTGCATCGAGACACCGACGCCGTGGCCGACCATGTCGCGGACAATGCCGTAGCCGTGGGGCTCGATGAAGTTCTGGACGGCTTCGGAGATGTCGCCGATGCGGTTGCCGACCCTGGCTTGGGCGATGCCGACGGCGCGGGCTTCCTCGGTGACGCGAAGGAGTTTCGCGATTGCGGGCGAAACGACGCCGACGGGAACGGTGAAGGCGTTGTCGCCGACATAGCCGTTGTACCATACGCAGATGTCGAGGGTGACGATGTCGCCGTCGCGCAGTATGCGCTTGAAGGAGCCGATGCCGTGGACGACTTCGTCGTTTACGGAAATGCAGGAGTAGGCGGGATAGGGACGAACGCCGCGCGAGTGCGACGGGTAGCCGTAACAGGCGCTTTTCGCGCCGTATTCCTCGATGTATTTCCGGGCTAGGTCATCCAGGTCAAAAGTAGTGATGCCGGGTTGCACGGCGGATTTGAGGCGGTGCAGGACAGTCGCGGCGATGGCGCATGATTCGCGCATGCGGGCGATGCCTTCCTTGTTTTTGATCGGGATCGCCATGATTTCAGTCTGCGCAAACCGCGCGAAGGGCTTCGTCGATGACGATGGGGAGTCCGTGTTCGCGGTAGTGGTTCAGGACGAGGCGGGCGGCGGTGTCGCGGGAGTCGGCGCCCTCGATGACGGCGTCGATCGACTCGTCGCGCGCGTCGAGCCATTCGTCGAATACTTTTGCTTGGAGCAGCGTAGCCGGGAAGTCCGTGAGGACAAATCCCGCATCAGGTTTGCGCGTCCAAAACCAGCGGCGCATGAGCGCGAGCGTGGTTTCATCGACGAGGGGCTGGCCTCGCTTTTGCCCGGCTGCGGCTTTCTGGCCGAGCGGCGTGTGACGCGAAATCTCCTGGCGCATAAGGCCGGTGGGAGAGACGTGCTCTGGATTCAAAGAACGGAGTCGGTTCATCACATTTTCGATTTTCGAAGCGGATGCTCCAACGATGACTAGCTTGATCTTGGCCGGTGAGCCTTGATTGGAAAAGCGGGACAGCAGGCCAGACACTTTGACCGGTGTAAAGCTCTTATTTCACGATACCCGCATACATCAGATACCAGGAAACAAGGCCGATGAGGAAGAGCGCGCCCAAGACATACCAGAGTTGCGAGACGGTCTTCCAGTCGGCGGCTTCGCCGGTGGCGCTGGCAACGTTGGGATTGCGGGCGTGGATGCGGCCTTTTTTGAGGAAGCCGTCGTAATGGCGCTGGAGGAGATAGGTCTCGACCTGGCGCATGGTGTCGAGGACGACGCCAACGGTGATGAGCATGCCGGTGCCGCCGAAGAAGTAGGCGACGCGCTGCGGAACATGGAAGTTGAAGAGAAGCACGTCCGGGAAAACGGCGATGATCGTGAGGAAGATCGCACCCGCGAGGGTGAGGCGCGTCATGATGAAATCGAGGAACTTGGCGGTGGGGTCGCCGGGACGGACGCCGGGCACGTAGCCGCCGTATTTCTTGAGATCATCGGCGATCTGGATGGGCTTGAACATGACGGACACCCAGAAGTAGCTGAAGAAGAGGATGAGGAACGTCATCAGCGAGTAGTAAATCCAGTGGCCGCGGATGAGGTCGGTGGCGAGTTCGGTCATCCAGCGCCAGCCCATGTAGCCGCCGAGCATCTGGAGGATTTGCTGCGGGAAAAGGAGAATGGCGCTCGCGAAGATGACGGGCATGACGCCGGAATAATTGACCTTGAGCGGGAGGAAGGAGCTCTGGCCGCCCATGACTTTGTTGCCGACGACGCGCTTGGCGTATTGCACGGGGATTTTGCGCTGTCCCTGGACGACGAGGACGATGCCCATCGTGACGATGAGGAAAAGCGCGACCATGAACACGGCGACGAGCGCGCTGGGCTTGTTGACGCCGACGGGGCCGGTGAAGAGCTGCCAGGTGGTCTGGGCGGCGCCGGGAAGATCGGCCAGAATGCCAACGGTGATGAGGAGCGAAACGCCGTTGCCGATGCCGCGCGAGGTGATCTGCTCGCCGAGCCACATGAGGAGCATGGTGCCGGCGGTGATGAAGATCACCGAGGTGAACATGAACCAGGTATGGTTGACGAGGATGATCGAGCCGCCGTTGTAGCCGGCGAAGAGCGTGCTCGGGTTTTCAAGCGTCAGGACGAGGAGGACGGCCTGGATAACGCAAATGATAACCGTGAGGTAACGGGTGTATTGGGTGAGCTTCTGACGTCCGACATCGCCTTCCTGCGCGAGGCGCGCAAGTGAGGGCACGACGGCGTTCATGAGCTGGAAAATAATGGACGCGCTGATGTAGGGCATGATGCCGAGCGCGCAGATGCCGCCCTTTATGAGAGCGCCGCCTGTGAACATGTTATAGAGACCCATCAGGGAGCCGGTGGCTCCGGAGCTTGCGCTTTGCGTGGCAAAGAAATCCATCAGCGGACGCGGATCGAGGCCGGGGAGCGGGATATGCGCGCCGACGCGAGCGACAAAGAGGAGGGCAAACGTATAAAAAATTCGCGAACGCAGTTCGGGAATTTTCAAGGAGTTGGAGAAGGCGGAGAACATGAGGGAAAATTACGATTTACGATTTACGATTTACGATTTGAAAAGAGCTTTCGCCCTGTTTTGCCCGATTTCGCGCGGTGACGCTCAATCGTAATTCGTAAATCGTAAATCGTAAATTGGTTCAGGCTGCAACTGTCGCGGAGCCGCCGGCTTTTTCGAGCTTGGCCTTGGCGGACTCGGAAAACTTGGCGGCGGTGACTTTGAAGGGACGGGAGACTTCGCCGTTGCCGAGAACTTTGAGCTTGGCGCAAGCGCAGCGGATGAGGCCGGCCTCGGCGAGGAGCGCGGGCGTGACTTCCGTGATGCTGTCATCGAGGGCGGCGAGATCGCCGACGTTGATAACCGCGTATTCGGTGCGGAAGTTGTAGTTATTGAAACCGCGGTGCGGGAGCTTGCGATAGAGGGGCATCTGGCCGCCTTCGAAGCCGGGGCGGATGGAGCCGCCGGAACGGGCTGTCTGCCCCTTGCCGCCTTTGCCCGAGGTCTTGCCGTGGCCGCCGCCTTCGCCGCAGCCGACGCGCTTCCTGCGGTGAACCGCGCCTTTTACGTTTTTGAGTTCGTGAAGTTTCATGAGTGTGTGTCCTGGTTATTGGGCGCCCCGCCGCGCGTGTTTTTTCGCGGCGGGACTCGGATTTCGTTTTTTATTCGGCGGGAGCAACCACGGTCTCGCGAGCGGTCTTGATCTGCTCGGCGAGGCGGAGTTTCTTCAGGCCGTTGAGCGTCGCGTGGACGACGGCGATGTGGTTCTTGGAGCCCATCGACTTGGTGAGGATGTTCTTGATGCCCGCGGCTTCGAGGACGGCGCGGACGGCGCCGCCGGCGATGAGGCCGGTGCCGGGAATCGCGGGGCGGAGGAGGACGCGGCCGCCGTCATATTCGCCGTAAACTTCGTGGGGGATGGTGTCGCCCTTGAGTTTCACGGAGACCATGCTCTTTTTGGCGTGCTCGGTGCCCTTCTTGACGGCGTCGGGGACTTCGTTGGCTTTGCCGTAGCCGATGCCGACGGAGCCTTTTTTATCTCCAACGACGAGGAGGGCGGAAAAGCTGAAGCGGCGTCCGCCTTTGACGACCTTGGCGCAGCGGTTGATGTAAACGACTTTTTCGACGAGTTCGGGCGCGTTCGGGTCGATATTGGCGGTGTCGCGGCGGTCGCGACGGGGGCCGCGGCGGTCGCCACCTTCACGGCGCTCGCCACGGGATGTGCGTCCGCGGCGGGGCGTTTCGGCGACGGTCTCGACTGCGGGATCAGCGGCGTTTTCGGCGGCTGTGGTATCGGGAGATTCGTTTTCGGTGCTCATTTTATTAGAATTTGAGGCCGCCTTCGCGTGCTGCGTCAGCGAATTCTTTGACTTTGCCGTGATAGGGAGCTCCAGCGCGGTCAAAAACAACTGTCTCGATGCCTGCGGCCTTGGCTTTGGAGGCGAAGGCGACGCCGAGTTCCTTGGCGCCCTTGATGTTGGCGGCGAGTTTCTTGGCGCGGAGTTCCTTGTCCAGGCTGGAGAGATAGGCGAGCGTGGCGCCGGTCTCGTCGTTGATTGCCTGGGCGTAGATGTGCTTGGTGGTGAAGCGCACGCAGAGGCGCGGGCGTTCGGCGGTGCCGTGTACCTTCTTGCGAATTCTCCAGCGGCGTTTCTGGAGGAGGTCGGCTTTGCGAATGGTGCTCATTTTGAAAATTAAGATTTAAGATTTAAGAATTAAGAAGTCGGACTTCGGAAGGGAGAATGTGGAGTTAAGTTCGGATGGCCGCGAATTTCGCAGGTTTGGTTTCTTAATTCTTAATTCTTCCTTCTTAATTTCTCCGTTAGGCGACGGTCTTGCCTTCCTTGCGGCGGACGCGTTCGGCGTGTTCTCCAACGATGCGGACGCCTTTGCCTTTGTAGGGTTCGGGCGGATAGAAGGAGCGGATGTTGGCGGTGACTTCGCCGACGACTTGCTTGTCAGCGCCTTCGATCTTGAGCTTGGTCTGATCGGTGACGGTGATTTTGATGCCTTCGGGAATATCGTAGATGATCGGGTGGGAGTAGCCGAGGGCGAGGTCGAGCTGCTTCGTGCCCTTGAGGGCAGCCTTGAAGCCGACGCCTTGGATTTCGAGTTCCTTGGCATAGCCGTCGAGCGCGCCTTTGACCATGTTGCCGACGGTGGCGCGGACAGTGCCGAACATGGCGCGGGCGAAGCGGGAATCGTCCTTGGGCTTCACGGTGAATGTGCCATCCTTGAGTTCGAGGGCGACGACGGGATCGAAGGTGCGGGAGACTTTGCCCTTGGGACCTTCGACGTTGACGGTGTTACCCTTGATTTCGAGTTTGACCTTGGCGGGAATGGTAACGGGAACTTTGCCGATACGTGACATGGTGATGGTTCTCCTTGTTGATTACCAGACGTTGCAGATGAGCTCGCCGCCGAGTTTCTCGCGACGGCAGTCCTGATCCTTGAGGACGCCCTTGGATGTCGAGAGGATGGCGATGCCGAGGCCGTTGAGGACGCGCGGGATTTCGTTGTAGCCGCAATAGAGGCGGCGGCCCGGCGTGGAGATGCGGGAGATGTTGGTGAGGACGGGCGCGCCGCCGACATACTTCATTTTCACGACGAGGGTTTTGTGGCCCTGCTTGTCGGCGCCGGTGGCGTAGTCGGAGACGTAGCCCTCGGCCTTGAGGATGGCGGCGATGCCTTCCTTGTATTTGGAGTGCGGTGCGGCGCACTCGGCGAGACCGGCCTTCGACGCATTGCGGAGGCGGGTCAGGAAATCACTGATCGGATCGGTCATTTTGCTGGATGTTGTTGGTTGGCTGCCGGCGGGTCATATCCGACTCCCGCGGGCGAAAGTGTTACCAGGAGGATTTTGTGACGCCGGGAATCTTGCCGGAGAGGGCGAGTTCGCGGAACTGGATGCGGGAGACCCCGTATTTGCGGTTGTAGGCGCGGGGGCGGCCGGAGAGCGCGCAGCGGTTGCGGATGCGTTCGGCGGCGGAGTTGCGCGGGAGTTTCTGCAGCTTCTTTTGCGCGGCGTAGAACTCGGCTTCGGGTGTGTCGGGGTTGGCGAGGATGGCTTTGAGCTCGGCGCGTTTTGCCTTGTACTTCGCGGTCATGGCAATGCGCTTTTTGTTACGTTCGATGGCTGATGTTTTCGGCATGGCGAAAAGGTGGTTGGGTTGGTGTTACGCGTGGGCGGGAGCCTTGGCGGGCGCGGCGGTTTCGATGCGGCGGAAGGGCATGCCGAGGAGTCGGAGGAGTTCGCGGCCTTCGTCGTCGGTCCGGGCGGTGGTGTTGATGGAGAGGTCGAGGCCCATGCTCTTCTTGACGTTTTCCACGGTGATTTCAGGGAAAATGGTGAAGTCGGTGATGCCGAGGTTGTAGTTGCCCTGGCCGTCGAGCTTCGAGGAGACGCCGCGGAAGTCGCGGATGGTGGGGAGGGCGACGGCGAGGAGGCGGTAGAGGAATTCCCACATGGCGTTGCCGCGGAGGGTCACAAACGCGCCGACGATCTGGCCTTGGCGGAGTTTGAAGTTGGAGACGGCTTTCTTGCTCTTGGTGAGAACGGGTTTCTGGCCGGCGATGAGGCCGAGGTCGCGCTGGATGTCGGCGATCTGGTTCTTGTCGGCGTCGGAATCAATGCCCGTGTTCAGGGTGATTTTAACGAGCTTCGGAACTTCGTGTTTGTTTTTGTAGCCGCGAATTTTGATGAGTTCGGCGACGACTTGCTCGGTGTAGAGCTTCTTGAGTGCTGGTGTGTATTTTTCGCTCATTGGTGCAAGGCCCCGGATTTCCGACCCGCGGGCATCTGAGTGTGAAAAGTTTAAGTGGAAAGTTTAGGTTTAAGTGGAAAAGGGGCCAACGCTAGGGGCCTGTTTGTCCGTGGCGATTGTTTTTTCGCGGCTTTTTACTTTTTCTCAACAGCGGCCTGGAGTTTCAGGTTGCTGATGTGGATGGTGCCTTCGCGTTCGATGATGCCGCCGGGTTTCTGGTCGCCTTGGGCTTTCGTGTGGCGCTTGACGAGGGCGAGGCCTTCGACGCGGGCGCGTTGCTTGGCGGGGAGGATTTCGAGGATTTTCCCCGATTTGCCTTTATGGGAGCCGGAGATGACGGTGACGGCGTCTCCGCGTTTGACGTGGAATTTGGTGGCCATTGTTAGAGAACCTCCGGTGCGAGGGAGATGATTTTCATGAAGTTTTTGGCGCGGAGCTCGCGGGCGACGGGGCCGAAGATGCGGGTGCCTTTCGGGTTGCCGTCGGGGCCGATGATGACGATGGCGTTGCTGTCGAAGCGCAGGTAGCTGCCATCGGCGCGGCGGATGGGAGCCTTGGTGCGGACAACGACGGCTTTGACGACTTCGCCTTTTTTGACGGTGGCGTCGGTGGAGCTGTCCTTGATGTTCACGGTGATGATGTCTCCCACGCCGGCAGTGTCGGTCATCTGGCCTTTTTTGCGGATGTAGGAGGCGGTGCGCGCGCCGGTGTTGTCGGCGACGTCGAGGAGTGAGCGGAGTTGAATCATGTTGTGTGGCTCCTTGTCGGTTAGGCCTTGGCTTCGTCAGCGGAGGCGGGTTTCGCGGTTTTGGTGGGAACGGTGGCGGCAACATCGGCCTCGGTGATCGCGGCGGAGGCGGTCACGGCTTTTTCGATGATGCTGACCAGGCGCCAGCGCTTGAGGCGGCTGATGGGGCGCGTTTCCATGATTTCAACTTTGTCGCCGAGGCCGGCTTCGTTCTTTTCGTCATGGACGTGAACGACGGTCTTGCGATTGATGATTTTCTGGTAGCGCGGGTGCGGAACTTTGAAGGGGACGGTGACTTTGATGGATTTGTCGCCGGAGCGGCTGGTGACAATGCCGATCAGGTCTTGGCGTTTGTTGCGTGTCGGTGTGGACATGGCGTGCGTGTTTTAAGTGTTGGGCGTTCGCGTCAGGCGGCCTTCTTGGCGGCGGCGGCGAGTTTTGTGGTTTTCACGGTTTCCATGCGGGCAATGTCTTTGCGGATGCCGCGGATGGTGTGGGTTTTCTCGACCTGGCCGGTTTGCTTGCGCAGGCGGAGCTGGAGGAGTTGCTCGCGGGCTTCGCGGAGCTTGGTGTCGAGTTCCGTCAGGGAGAGTTCGTTGACTTCTTTGGATGTCATGGCGGTTGTATTAATTAAGAATTAAGATTTAAGAATTAAGAAGTGTCAGAATTGGCGGGTGGGAGTCAGAATGAAGTTCGGCGGTAATTGGCCGGAGTGTATTTCTTTCTTAATTCTTAATTCTTAACTCTTAATTCTTAATTGATTTTAGATGGCCGCGCCTTCGCGGGCGATGAAGCGGCAGCGGAAGGGGAGCTTGGCGTCAGCGAGGCGGAAGGCTTCCTTGGCGATCGTGGAGGGAACGCCGGCGAGTTCGAAGAGGATGACGCCGGGTTTGATGACGGCGACGTAGTATTCGACGGGGCCGTTGCCCTGGCCTTGGCGGACTGCGGCGGGTTTTTGCGTGATCGGCTTGTGCGGGAATACGCGGATCCAGAGTTTGCCTTTGCGCTTGAGGTGGCGGGAGATGGTGACACGGGCGGCTTCGATCTGGCGGCCTGTCATGTTGCCTCGGGTGAGGGACTGGAGTCCGTAGTCGCCAAAGGCCATTGTGTTTCCGCCTTTGGCATTTCCCTTGCGGGATCCTTTTTGGACTTTGCGATATTTGGTGCGTGCTGGTGCGAGAGCCATGGTGGGAATTTACGATTTTGGATTTACGATTTACGATTGAATGGATTGTGGTTTTTTGAGTTTCGATTTCCGTTTCGCGTGGAAGCGCGCATTCGCAAATCGCAATTCGTAAATCGTAATTCAGGTTTTTAGTTGGTTGCTTCGGTGTCTTTTTTGCAGATCCAGCACTTGACGCCGATCTTGCCATAGACGGTGAGGGCTTCGGCGAAGCCGTAGTCGATTTGTTCGCGCATGGTGTGGAGCGGAACGCGGCCTTTGCGCTGCCATTCGCGGCGGGCGATGTCGGCGCCGCCGAGGCGTCCGGAGCATTGGATACGGATGCCTTCGACGCCGAGGTTCATGGCGATTTCGACGGCTTTTTTCATGGCGCGGCGGAAGGCGATGCGGCGTTCGAGCTGGAGGGCGACGGACTCGGCGACGAGTTGCGCGTCGGTTTCGGGTTTCTTGACCTCGGTGATGTCGAGGAGGATTTCCTTGCCGGTGAGCTTGGCGAGGTCGTCCTTGATTTTGTCGATTTCCTGCCCTTTGCGGCCGATGACGATGCCTGGGCGGGCGGTGTAGATTTTGACGCGGACGCGGTTCGAGGCGCGTTCAATGAAGATGCGCGGGACGGAAGCTTGCTTGAGTTTCTCCATCAATTTCTCGCGGATGAGCTGGTCCTCGGCGAGGAGCTTGGCGAAATCTTTCTTGTTCGCATACCAGCGGGACTGCCAGTTGCGGTGAACGGCGAGGCGGAAGCCGACGGGATTGGTTTTTTGGCCCATGGTGGTTGGTATGTCGGGAAATTAGTTGTTGTTGCCGTCGGTGAGGACGATGCGGATGTGGGACATCTTCTTGCGGCGGGGCGCGGCGGAACCGCGGGCGGCTGCCTTGAAGCGCTTGAGCACAGGGCCGTTTTCAATAACAGCGAGTTTCACCGTGAGGTTGTCGGCGGCGAGGTTGTGGTTGTTCTCGGCGTTCGCGACGGCGGAGTTGAGGGTCTTGGCGATGAGGCGCGCGGATTTGCGCGTGATGACGCTCAAGAGATTGCGCGCATCGGCGACCGTGCGGCCTTGGATGGTGCGCGAGACTTCGCGCATCTTTTTCGGCGACATGCGCGCGTAGCGTGTGAGGGCTTGGACTTCCATGTTTTTATGAAGGATTCCGCGGTTGAGGCGGCGATAGCAGGACGAATGTCCCCTACCCTTTTGGTTTTGTTGTTGTTCGAGAGAGTGGTTTGTTTTGGATTTTCGATTTTCGATTGGGAGCTTCCGCTCCGTTTCGATTTCCGTGGCGCGCGGCAGCGCGCAATCGAAAATCAAGAATCGAAAATCGAAAATGATTAGATTTCCTTGCGGGTCATGCCGCCGTGGGCCTTGAAGACGCGGGTGAGCGCGAATTCGCCGAGCTTGTGGCCGACCATGTTTTCGGTGACGTGCACGGAGACAAAGGCCTTGCCGTTGTGAACATTGAAGGTGAAACCGACGAAGTCGGGCGTGATGGTCGAGCGACGCGACCAGGTTTGAATGGGCTTCTTCGAGTTGGCCTTGGCGGCCTTCTCGATTTTTTCCATCAGGTGGTAATCGACGTAGAAGCCTTTTTTGATTGAACGTGCCATGGTGGGTGGTCTTTAGCGTGGTTAAAGTTTGTGCTGCTTACTTCTTGCCGCGCGGCGGACGGCCGTTGTGGCGGGTGATGATGAGGCTGTTGGAGGGCTTCGCGCGCTTGCGGGTCGGGAAGCCTTTGGCGAGCTGGCCCCAAGGCGAGACGAGGTGCTGGCGTCCGCCGCCGCCCTTGGACTTGCCCTGGCCGCCGCCGTTGGGGTGATCGACAGGGTTCATGGCCATGCCGCGCACGCGGGGGCGTTTGCCGAGCCAGCGATTGCGGCCGGCTTTGCCGAGCGAGACGTTCTGGTGTTCCGCGTTGCCGATGACGCCGATGGTGGCGCGGCAGTTGGCGTTCACGCGGCGGAGTTCGCCGGAGGGAAGCTTGAGCGTGGCCTGGCCGTTTTCGACGGCGACGAGCTCGACGGATGTGCCGGCGGTGCGGCCCATCTGCGCGCCGCGTCCGGGGAGGAGTTCGACGCAGTTGATCTGCGTGGCGGGCGGGATGATTTCCAGGGGGAAGTTGTTGCCGACAACGAAGTCGTTGTTCGTGGCTTTCTTCGAGGTGAAGATGGTGGCGCCTACTTCGAGGCCTTCGGGCGCGAGGATGTAGCGCTTTTCGCCGTTGGCGTAAACGACGAGGGCGATGCGCGCGGTGCGGTTGGGATCGTATTCGATCGCGGCAACCGTGGCGGGCACATCCATGATGTCGCGGCGGAAATCGATGACGCGGTAGAGGCGTTTGTGCCCGCCGCCACGACGGCGCGAGGTGACGCGGCCATTGTTGTTGCGTCCGCCGCTTTTGCCGTGCGACTCGGTGAGGGCGCGCTCAGGGCGTTTCTTGGCGAGGCCGGGCGTCACGTTCAGCTGGGTGAAACGTGTCGAGGCGGTCAAGGGTCTGAAAGATTTGATAGGCATGATGGTGTGTGGATTTACGATTTAAGATTTACGATTTACGATTGAATGAGCAGGCAATTTTCCATTTTCCGATTTTCGTTCCGCGCGGGAGCGCGCATTCGTAAATCGTAATTCGTAAATCGTAATTTCCTTAGACGAGTTCGATCTTGTCGCCTTTCTTGAGGGTCACGATGGCCTTCTTGTAGGCGGAGGTCATCGAGGGGCGGCCTTGGCGGCTGCGTTTGTTTTTGCCGTCGATGTTCATGATGTTCACGCGGGTGACGGTGACTTTGAACGCTTTCTCAACGGCTTCGGCGACTTGATGCTTGTTGGCCTCGGAATGGACTTCGAAGGTGTACTGGCCGTAGTCCGACGAGAGTTTGTTGGATTTCTCGGTGAGGAGAACTTGTTTGAGGACGTGCGTCGTGTTCATGGCTTATTCTCCTTTGGTGCGGGCGATGATTTTCTCGAGGGCCGCGGTGGAGACGATGATCTTCTTGTATTGCGCGAGATCGAGGGTGTTGAGTTTCGAGGCTTCCTGCATTTCGACGCAGCAGAGGTTGCGCGTGGCGCGGGCGGTCTCGAGGGTGAAGGTTTCGTCAACGACGAGCACTTTGCCCTTGGGGGCGATGGCGCGGATGACTTTCTTCATTTCCTTGGTCTTGGCCTTGGGCGAATCGAACTTTTCGATGACGTCGATTTCGCCGGCGGCGCAACGGTCAAACAGAGCGCGGCTGAAGGCGAGGGCCTTGACCTTGGAATTGATCTTCTTGGAGAAGTCGCGGGGGCGCGGACCGAAAACGACGCCGCCACCGGACCAGATGGGAGAGCGTTTTTCGCCGGAGCGGGCGCGGCCTGTGCCTTTTTGCTTCCAAGGCTTCTTGTTGGAGCCGGCAACTTCGCCGCGGGTCTTGGTGGAGCGGGTGCCCTGGCGGTTGTTGGCGGTGATGGCGACGATCACTTCCTTAACGGCCTGGAGGCCGCGGTCGCCTTCGAAGGTCGGAATGCCGTCGAAGTCTTTCTCAACGGAGCTGGCGGCGTCGGGTGTGAAAACTTTGAGTTTCATTGTCTGAGTTTTCCTTGTGGTGGGTTATGCCTTATTTGGCGGCAGCGCGGGGCTGGCCTTTGATGGCGGTGCGGACGATGACGTCGTCTCCGTTCGCGCCGGGAATGGCGCCTTTCACGAGGATGAGATTTTTGTCGGCGAGGATTTTCACGACGGTGAGGTTCTGCACGGTGCGGCGAACCTGGCCCATGTGCCCGGGCATGGCCTGGTTTTTCCAGGAGCGGCCGGGGGTCTGTCTCATGCCGATCGAACCGATGCGGCGGTGGAACATGGAGCCGTGCGCGGCGGGGCCGCCGGCGACGCCGTGCTTCTTCACGACGCCTTGGAAGCCTTTGCCTTTGGTGATGCCGATCACGTCGATGATCTGGCCTTCCTTGAAGATGTCGACTTTGACGATGTCTCCGACTTTGAGTTCGGGAGTTGTGTCGAGGCGGACTTCGCTGAGCACGCGGGGCGTCTCTTCGAGACCGGCCTTTTTCGCGTGAGCGGCTTCGGCTTTAGAGGCGCTTTTGGCCTTCTTGTTCGTGAAGCCGAGCTGGACGGCGTTGTAACCGTCGGTTTCCGTGGTTTTGACTTGGACTACCGGGCAGGGGCCGGCTTCCACGACGGTGACGGGGACCAGGACGTTTTGGGCGTCATAGACCTGCGTCATTCCGAGTTTTTTGCCTAGGAGCGTAGTGATCATGGGCTAAGTGGTAGGTGGATGGTTTCCGTTTACGACCTACATTAGTCGAAACCCAGCGGTGCGTTTTCGCCGTGAGGCGGCCCGCACATGGGCAACTGCTATGTATGTTGTGAAAAGGTTTCTGGTTGGTTGTGAAATTGGTTTTTGACAGTGAAGGGCGCACGTTTGCGGCGCGCGCCCTGCGTTTGGAAAAGAGTTCGAAAAACTCAGACCGTGATGGTGATGTCAACACCAGAAGGGAGATTGAGCTTTTTTAGCTCATCAACCGTCTGGGCGGTCGGTTCGATGATGTCGATGAGGCGCTTGTGGGTGCGCGACTCAAACTGTTCCATCGATTTTTTATCGACGTGCGGCGAGCGGTTCACGGAGAGTTTTTCGATGCGGGTGGGCAGCGGAATGGGGCCGGAAACACGGGCGCCGGAGCGTTTGGCGGTCTCGACGATTTCGAGGGCGGACTGGTCGATTACACGGTAATCGAAGCCCTTGAGTTTGATGCGAATGCGTTGGCCTTTCATGGCGTATTATAAAGAACGGTGTTGCGTGGGAGGGAGGATTAGGAACGGGCGGGCGCTTTCGAGGAGGTCTCGACGATCTTCTGAAGGAGCGAGTTGGGAACTTGCTCGAAGTGCGAGGGCGTGATCGAGGCGCTGGCGCGGCCTTTGGAGAGCGAGCGGATGTCGGTGACGTAGCCGAAGAGGTTTTCGAGGGGGACGTTCGCGGCAATGATAGCGGCGCCGTTCTTGTTCTCGATGCCTTGGATGGTGCCGCGGCGGCGGTTGATGTCGCCCATGAGGTCGCCTTGATACTCGTCGGGGGTCGTGACTTCGACGCCCATGATGGGTTCGAGGAGGATCGGGCTGGCTTTCTTCATGGCTTCCTTGAAGCCGAAGATGCCGGCCATCTTGAAGGCGAGTTCCGAGGAGTCGACTTCGTGGAAGGAGCCGTCAACAATGCGAGCCTTGACGTCCACAACCGGATAACCGGCGACGACGCCGTTGTTGCAGGCTTCAAGGATGCCGTCGGTCGTGGGCCTGATGAATTCCTTCGGGATGACGCCGCCAACGATTTCGTTGATGACTTCGATGCCCTTGCCTTTTTCATTGGGCTCGATCTTGACGACACAGTGGCCGTACTGGCCCTTGCCGCCGGATTGGCGGATGAATTTGCCCTCGCCTTCAGCATTCGCGAGGATGGTTTCACGGTAGGCGATCTGCGGTTTGCCGACGATTGCCTCGACCTTGAACTCGCGCTTCATGCGATCGACGATAATGTCGAGGTGAAGCTCGCCCATGCCGGAAAGGATGGTCTGGCCGGTGTCCTGGTCGGTCTTGACTTTGAGGGTCGGGTCTTCCGCGACGAGGCGCTGGAGGGCGATGGACATTTTTTCCTGGTCGCCCTTCGAATTCGGCTCGACGGACATCGAGATGACGGGTTCGGGGAATGAAGGCGGTTCGAGGCGCACGTCGAGGTTTTCGTCGCAAAGGGTGTCACCCGTGATAACATCCTTCACACCGACGATGGCGCAGATGTCGCCGGAATAGGCGACATCGATTTCTTCGCGATCCATGGCGCGCATGAGCACGAGGCGCGAGACGCGTTCGGTGCGGCGGGTGCGCGGATTGTAAACCGGCGTGCCTTTGTTGAGCATGCCGGAATAAATGCGGTAGAACACGAGACGGCCCACAAACGGGTCGGTCCAGAGCTTGAACGCGAGGCCGGCGAGCTTGGTGTTGTCGGAAATGGGAACTTCAACTTCCTTGCCATCGGAATCGACGCCGCGAATCGCGGGCACTTCCATCGGATTGGGCAGGTAGTTGACGACGCAGTCGAGGAGGCGCTGGATGCCTTTTTTCTTGAAGGCCGAGCCGGGGACGGCGCCGAAGAACTTCATCGAAATCGTGGCCTTGCGGACGGCGAGCATGAATTCTTCGGTGGTGATTTCCTCGCCGCCGAGATATTTTTCCGCGATGACGTCGTCGAAATCGGACACGGCTTCAATGAGGTTGTCGCGCCATTTCTTGGCGTCTTCCTTCATATTGTCCGGGATTTCGCGGATGTCGGGCTTTATGCCGAGCGGATCATCCTTGGTGGGTTCGGTAAAGTAGTAGGCGACGTTCTGGACGAGATCCACGAGGCCTTCGAAGCCGTCCTCCTTGCCGATGGGGAGGAAGAGCGGGTGGGCGTTGGCCTTGAGCTTTTCGCGCATTTCGCGGACGGCCCGGTAAAAATCGGCGCCGGTGCGGTCCATCTTGTTGACGAACGCGACGCGGGGAACGTGGTATTTGTTGGCCTGGCGCCAGACGGTTTCAGACTGGGGCTGCACGCCGGCGACGGCGCAGAACACGGCGATGGCGCCATCGAGCACGCGCATGGAACGCTCGACTTCGGCGGTGAAGTCAACGTGCCCCGGAGTGTCGATGATGTTGATGCGTTGCTTGATGCTATGCCAGGGACCCCAAGAGGCGAGCCACGCGCAGGAAATGGCGGAGGCGGTGATGGTGATGCCGCGCTCGCGCTCCTGTTCCATCCAGTCGGTGACGGCGGTGCCTTCGTGCACTTCGCCCATCTTGTGAATGGAGCCGGAGTAGAAAAGGATGCGCTCGGAAGTGGTGGTCTTGCCGGCGTCGATGTGCGCGGCGATTCCGATGTTGCGCGTCCATTCGAGCGGGAAGGGACGGTTCTTGGAGTTCTCCGACGAGATCTTAGACTTGTCGGTGACGATGGTCAGTTTGGAGACGTCAAATTCGGTGGCGGACATGTGATGCGGGCGCGGTGCGTGGGCGGATGCGACGGTTAACGGTGGATACGGCGGGCGCGATTATTGCGTGGCAATCACCAGCGCAGGTGGGCGAAGGCACGGTTGGCTTGGGCCATCTTGTGCGTATCTTCCTTCTTTTTGACGACGCTGCCGGTGTTGTTATAGGCGTCAACAATCTCGGCGGCGAGGGCATCCTTCATGGGAGTGCCTTTGCGGGCTTTGGCCGCATCGGTGATCCAGCGGAGCGCAAGGCTCTCCTGGCGTTCATAGGAAATCTCAACGGGAACCTGATAAGTGGCGCCACCGACGCGGCGGCTCTTCACTTCAAGGCGGGGACGGGCGTTCTCGAGCGCGCCGATCAGAAGGTCAACAGGGTCGCCCTTTTCGAGCTTGGCGGAAACCTTTTCGAAAGCTCCGTAAACAATGCGTTGGGCGAGGTTCTTCTTGCCGCTCTTCATGATGACGTTGACCAAATGGGCAACGAGAGGGCTGTTGTAGCGCGCATCGGGAACGGTTGTGCGCTTTGTGGCTCTGTGACGGCGTGACATGATTTAGGAAAGAACTGGTTAAGGTTGGAATTGCTCGGGATTATCTGCGGCTTATTTGCCGGCCTTCGGGCGTTTGACACCGTATTTGGAACGGCTGCGACGGCGCTTTTCGACACCGGTCGCGTCGAGCGTGCCCCGCACGATGTGGTAGCGCACGCCGGGGAGGTCCTTCACGCGGCCGCCGCGCACGAGCACGATGGAGTGCTCTTGGAGGTTGTGGCCTTCGTCGGGGATGTAGGAGATGACTTCGTTGCCGTTGGTCAGGCGCACCTTGGCCACTTTGCGGATGGCGGAATTGGGCTTCTTGGGAGTGCGGGTCATGACTTGCACGCAAACGCCGCGGCGGAACGGATCGCCGGAGAGTGCGGGAGATTTGGACTTCGTGCGGATGGTGCGGCGTCCTTTGCGAACAAGCTGGTTGATGGTTGGCATGGCGAAAAAATTGAAAACTGGTGGTCGGAATTAGAGGAAAAGGGGGCAGACGCTACCCTTCTTGTTCAGGTGGGCAAGGATTTTTTGCGAAAAAATGCTTGCCCGAAGAATCGCGGGCCGGAGAAGCCCGGAGAAACTTCGATATCACGATGGTCGCGCCGCCAACCAGCTACAGTCCTTCGGCGCAGAAAAGTGAGTGCGAAAATGGTGAGCCGGGGAAAAGAGCGACGAGGCGTGTGGCGGGCAAGCAGAAAAATGGAAACCTCCTCGCAATGCCTCCGCAGCCAGCGCATCGCCTCATGCGCGCGACGGCGCGCAACGCGTTTTTGCGAGCAAGCGCCTGCATCCCAAATGCGAAGCCCCATCGGCCCTTGCCCTTCAACCCGGTGGCTGTGCAATGGAGCCGCCTTTAATTTGATGCGGGCGCGGGGAGTGGCGGATCATCGTCGGACGCGATGTCGAGCGTCACGATGCGCGTCTGGCTCATGCGGCGGGTGAGGAGGCGGAGTTTGCCCCCGGCTTTTGCGGTTTCCGAAAAGGCGTCGGGTGTTGTCACGGGTTGGTCGTTTACTTCGACGATCAGGTCGTAGGGACGCAGTCCGGCGACGGAGGCGCGGCTGCCGGCGACGACGCGCGAGACGATCAGCGCGGATTTGTCGTCGGGGATTTTGTAGAAACTGCGTGTTTCAAAAGTGAGCGCTTTCACGTTCAAACCGCAGTTCGCGAAAATGGATTCGGGCGCGGTGCCGTAATACGCCGGGCCTTTTTCGGCGGTGAATCTCACGGTGGAAAAATCACCGTCGCGGGCGTAGTCGAGCTCGAAAGATTTGCCTGCGCCGACTTCCTTGAGTTTCTGGTTGAGCGGGCTGTCGGCAACGGGCCAGGGCGGCGGGATGCGGTCATACATGTTTTCGGGGATTTGCTGATTGGCGCGCGCGAGCATTTGCATGGTGAAGCTGCTGTTGTTGCCGGGGCGGATGGAGATGTTTTGCGAACTGTTCAAGCGACGCATGCGCAGGAGAACGTCGCCGGGTTGCAGGCCGCAGCGCTCGGCGGGCGAGCCGGGATAAACTTTTGTGACGAGGCCGCCGCTCGTGCCGTTTTGCGTTTGCTCGGCGACGCCTTGCGCGCGCGCGAGTTCGCGGGTGAGGGGTTGCAGGTCGACGCCGAGCCAGACGAGCTGGCGTTCCCCGGCTTCGTCGCGGGGAACGTTGTTGGTGTCAGCCCATCCGCGAGATTCGCGGGCGTAGGTGGCGAGGCTGGAGGCGGCGATAACCTGGGCGCGGTTTGATTGCGCCGCGCTGCCAATGGTGGAGCCAGTGCTGGTGAAACGGGGCCGGAGGGGACAGCCGAGAAAATTGCCATCAAGATCAAAGAGAAAGAGAGTGTCACTGGGATCGGCGGGTTTTGGAGTGACGAAGCTGGGGCCTATGACGGCGCGCGAGCCGTAGCCGACGGAGAGGATGCGGGTGATGCCGGCGCGGGCGAGGCGGGTCTCGCCTTGGAGGCGCAGGTCGATGGTGAGGAGAAGGCGGTCGCGCAGGGCGGTCCAGTCGGGGCGGGCCGCAGGAAGCGTGAGCGGGGCGTCGATGGAGTGTTCGGGTTCGACAACGAAGGCGCCGTGCGCGGCGACGCTGGCAACGAAGCGGGCGTTGACGGTTGCATTGCCAGGAAGGCGAAGGGTGACATTTTCGAGACGCGCAGTCTGGGCGGGGGCCAGCATGGCGAGGACAAGAACGCGCGTTGGAGAAAGGATGATGGCGGGTTGGGGTTTGGCGGAGGGGTCGTCGGCGGCGCGGCTGGACATGGAGAAAGCATTTTCGCCGGCGCGCACGGGAAGGGGGCGCAGTTTGATATCGGCATGGATGAGCGCGGCGGCGGCAGTGGCGGAGAGTTTTTCGAGGCGGGCTTTGCAGTCGTCTTCGTATATCCACGGCCAGGAGCTCCAAGGGGTTTTCCATGTGTCGTCGGCGGGAAGCGTGTCGGCAAGGGCGAGCGCGATGGGGGCGCCATCGTCGGTGACGATGACGGAATTGGCGGGAACTGGACGGGTGCGTTCGCCGCCGGCAGAGACATACCAGCGTGATTGGGCAAGGGATTCGATGATGGTGCGGCCGCTTATGTCGGCGGTGTATTTGACGGAAAAGCAGGAGGAGAGAGCGGTGTCTTCGGCGGGGACGAATTCGAGGGGGCGGGCGGCAGCAGGGAGGGGTTTGCTGAGTTTGAGAAGCATGGCGCCCCGGTCGGCGGCCCAGGCGATGGGATGCGCGGTGACGCGAGCCTTGCCGCGACCGACGCTCCATCTGCGCACGAAGCGCGGGGGCGTGTTGAAGTCGGGCGCGATGACGAGGTCGGGAGCGACGAGGTAGCCGGCGGTGATCGTGGGGCGTTCCGCGCGCAGGTCCTCGGCGAGCGTGCGGGCCGGACTCTCGCCTCCGGAAGATTGCGAAAAAAGTTCGACTTGCACGAAGGCGGCACGGAGGGCGTCGGGGATTTCACCTTGTGAGAGCGAGGCATGGAGCGGGGTGGCGATGAGCGCGATGGCGCAGGCGGCGATTAGGATGGGTGTTTTCATGGAAAGGAGAACGGGATTGGCGGTGGTTACTTCACGGTGTAGTCGCGGGTGATATCGATCACGATTTGCAGGCGTTGGTTATTGCGCAGAACCGACATGACGAGGCGGCGCGCGCCCTTGCCGCTTTCGAGGGCGGCGATGGTTTTCCGGTGCAACTCGCGCACTTCGGCGACGGTGGTCACGTCGAGTCCGTTGATGCTTACAATGATATCCCGTATTTGCAGACCGCTGCCGGAAGCGTTGCCGGGCGCGCGGATGCCGCTCACATAAACGCCATTGTTGCACTGGAAATGGAGATCGGGCACTTCAAACTGGTTGATTGCCTTGACGGTGAAGTCCCAGCGCGGGCAGGTAAATTCCTCGCCTTGCACAAGGCCTTTGGCGCGCGGGTGGACAGTGAGCGTTTGCTCGGCGCCGTCCCGCAAGATCGTAAAGCGCGCGGATTTGTCGGTCGGAAGCAGCGCGAGCATGAGGCGCACGGCGGGCAGGTCTTCTTCCATCAGTGCGGTGACGGGCGTGTCGTTGACGCGGATGAGGCGGTCTTGCGTGCGCAGGCCGGCTTCGCGCGCAGGGCTGTTTTCATCGGTGTGGGTGACGATCGCGCCGGCGTCGCCTTCGAAATAGACGTTGCGCTGGAAATCGCGCAAGGGCTGCAGGCGCACGCCGACCCAAGTCCAGTTTGCGCCGGCCTTGCCGGCGGCGCGCAGGCGCGGGGCAACCAGGCGCACCATGTTTGCGGGCACGGCAAAACCGGTGTTGCCGCCATAGAGTATGCCGCGGGTGTTGATGCCGACGATGCGTCCGCGCGTGTCCACGAGCGGGCCGCCGGAATTACCGGGGCTGATTGCCGCGTCGGTTTGAATCCAAGTGTTGTATTCGCTGGTCTCGGGAAGAAAGCGCCGCGCACAACTGATGATGCCAAACGACACCGACCGGTTCAGCCCCCACGGCGCGCCAAGCGCCATGACGAAATCGCCTTCCTGCAGTGCATCGTCGTCCGATACCTCGAGCGGGGTGACAGTTTCACCGGCGGGTAGTTTGAGGCGCACGAGGGCAAGATCCGTGTCCTTGTCGCTGCCGATGATTTCAACGGGAAAGGCGCGCCCGTCATTGAGCAGCGCGCGCACTTCGACCGCATGGTCGACAACATGCCAGTTGGTCATGACCTCGCCGTCGGTCGAGATGATGACGCCGCTGCCCGCCGCCGTGGTGCGCTGGCGTTCGCCGCGCTCAAAATTCTCAATCACGCAATGAAGGTAGACAACCGAGGGAAACGCTTTCTGGCGGGCGAGGTTTACGACTTCGCGAAAGTCGCCCGGCCTGGCGTCGGCCGCGCGCAAGCCGGGACCGGCGGAAAACAAGAGCGCGAGCGAAGATGACATGCCCAGCGCGAGAAGTTTGACTGGCGTGATTGTGCAAAAGCGCATGAAAGCGTTCATAATCTGGAGAGGGTTGGGAGGAAAATGGGTTTGAAAAGGGGCCGGGATGACGGAGGCAGAAGGTGCGGATTTAATAAAAAGCCAGAGGACGTGGAAGTGACACTATTATTTTACTTAACGCGCAAGCCGCCATTTTATTAACTATTTGATGTACTCGCGGCGTTTTGAAACGGTGCGCGTCCTTGGGTCTCCGTAGGGTTTTTTGCGGTAGCTCGGGAGGGTCGGGTCGCTGGCGCAGCGGATCTGAAAATCCTGCATCTGTTGAAAGAGCGACAGCAACTGCCCCGGCATCGGGTAGGCGTCAAGTCGCGAGCGTTCGAGCGCGAGGAGCAATTCGTGGACGGTTTCGAGCGTCGAAAGGCCGCCTTCCTGCGGCTGCTGTTTGATCACGTAGCGGCTGGGCGCCGCGGGCGTGAACATGACGCGCGGCAGCCGTTGCAGGTTCGTCGAAAGCCGGAGCATTTTGCGCGCGCTCGCCCAAGTGGCGTCGAGCAGCAGGACGAGCAGCGCGCGCCCGCCGAGCGTTTCAGGGGTGAGCGCGGATTGCGGCAGGGAAAGATTGACCGCGGAAGGGCCCGGGTAAACGAGCACGGGATAATGGCCGGGGTCGCGCAAGAGCTCCTGAACTTCCTCGTGGGTGTCGAATTCCGCGCCCATGCAGATTTTGCTGTTCGGGAGGCAGAGGTGCGTGAGGCGGCCGGTGCCGGCTTTCTCCCGCTTGAATTCCTTCGGGTGCATCAGGAAGACGAAGCGCGTGCGCGTATCCATTGGCCGGATACTCGGACACCAGCAGCGGGTTTTGGGCCAAAAGCAGCGGTAACACGTTTCGCGGGACATGCGCGCGATGGCGATTGACGCGGCTTCAGAAGAGGCCGTTGGCGAGGACGCCGACGGCGGTGATGGGGCCGGAATCGGCGAAGCCGTCCATGGCGCGGTCAACCTTGCGGAGCGTGGCCTTGGCGTCGCGGACGAGGGCGTCGCTCGTGATGAGCTGGCCGAAGCTGCTTTCGTCGTTGTTCATCTTGTTCGTGATGTCGGTGATGTTTTTGACGGCGATCTTCAGGTTTTGCGCGGTGGTTTCGTCGTAGATGAGGGCGCCGACGGCGCCGCGTCCGCTTTTCACGTCGGCGATGATGGACTGGGTTTCGCCAATAAAGTTCTTGGCCTCGGTGGCGGCGTTTTTGATCTCGGTGACGGCGGCGAGGAGCTGGTCATACGCGGCGGGGTCGTTGATGAGTTTGGCGAGGGTGCCTTCGCCGGCGCGGATTTTTGTCGTGATTTCGTTGAGGTTGCCGATGGTGGAGGCGAGGCCGGCGCGGTTTTCGGAGACGACGCTGTTGAGGTTGCTGATGAGGCCGGGCGAGCCGTCGGGGTTGTCGCCAAAGGCGGAGCCGATCTTGGCAACGGCGGCCTTGATGTCGGTGCCGAGGTCGCCGAGGTCGGACATCATTTTGTTGAAGTCGGGGACTTCGCGCGTGCGGAGGCTGTCGCCGGGCGCGAGGTTGCCGCTGGCGGCGCTGCCGAATTCGAGCGCGATGTAGTTGGAGCCGATGAGGCCGGAGGTGGCGATCGTGGCGACGGTGTCCCTGGCGAGGGTGATGTCTTTTTTGATGCTGAGGACGGCTTCGGCGCGTCCATTGGCAAGGCGGACGGCCTTGACGGTGCCGACGGGGACGCCGGCCATGCGGACTTCGTTGCCGGACTTGAGTTCGCGAACGGACTGGAAGGGCGCGATGATCTCGTAGCCGTCCTTGGCGTTGAATTTGCCCTCGTGGAGGGCTTGGAAGGTGATCCAGAGGAGCGCGATGCCGATGATAAAAAAGACGCCGACGCGGATGTTCATTTGTGCCTGGTTCATGGTGATTTTGGTTTGTTTGGGTTTAAGTCAGGAGAGGCGGCGGGTTACGCGGCCATGTTTTTGTAGCGAGGGTTGCGGAGGTCGATTTTAGGATTAAGGAAATCGATGATTTCGGGAGTGGTGTCGCGCCGGAGCCCGGCGGGATCGGAGAGGGAGAGGAGCTTGCCGCGCATGAGGATCGCGACGCGGTTCGAAATGGTTAGCGCGAGGTCGCGGTCGTGCGAGACGACGATGCTGGTGACTTGATACTCCTGTTTGAGGGTCGCAATGATTTCGCCGATGGTGGCGCTCATCACGGGATCGAGCTCGGAGGTGGGCTCGTCGTAGAGGAGGAGCTGCGGCTCCATGACGAGGGCGCGGGCGATGGCGACGCGTTTTTTCATGCCGCCGGAGAGTTCGGAGGGGTTTTTGTTCACGGCGCCTTCGAGCGAAAGGATTTTCAGGGCGCGCATGACGCGGTCGCGAATCTGGGCGCGGGTGCCGATGCGGTGTTCGAGGGGATAGAGCGCGAGGTTGTCGTAGACGGAGAGGGAATTGAAGAGCGCGCCGGCCTGGAAGACGAGGGCGATGGCGAAGCGGTCGCGGGTGTCGGGATCGGCGGGATTGTGGCCGTTGATGGCGACGGCGCCGGAGGTGGGGGCTTCGAGTCCGGCGATCTGGCGGAGGAGGACGCTTTTGCCGGAGCCGGAGGGGCCCATGATGGTGAAGATTTCGCCGGGTTCGATCTTGAGGGAAATGTCGGTGAGGACGGTTTGCGCGCCGTATTTTTTGCCGAGGTTCCGGACTTCGACACCGACGGGCGTGCGTGTTTGTCCGATGGTCGCGGGCTGGCGCGGCTCAGATTGGAAGCGTTCTTTCTGGATGTGTTTTTTCATCGTGCGGGTGTGTCTCGCAGGCGTCAGCCGCCGAGCGCCTTGGTAATGAAGAAGTCGAGGCTGAGGATGGCCATGAGGGAATACACGACCGAGTCGGTGACGGCGAAGCCGATTTCGCGCGGGCCGCCGCGGGTGCGAAGCCCGGTGTTGCAGGCGATGAGGATGACGACGAAGCCGAATATCTCGGCCTTGATGAGACCGTGGAGGAGTTTGGTGGTGGTGAGGTATTGCTTGACGCTCTGGAAATACTCGGCGGGCGCGATGCCGATGAAATCGACGTAATTGCAGACGACCGCGCCGCCGATCCAGCCGATGATGATGCCGATCATCGTGAGGACGGGCATGTAACAAAGCGCTGCGAGAAGGCGGGGCAGGACGAGGAAGCGTTCCGGCGGAATGTTCATCGTGACGAGCGCATCGACTTCCTGATAGACGCGCATCGAGGCAAGTTCCGCGGTGACGGCGGAGGCAACGCGGCCGGCGACGAGAATCGCAACAAAGACGGGCCCGAGTTCGCGCACGAGCGCCTCGCCGACGAGCGTGCCGATGAGCTGCTTGGCGCCGAAGTCCTGAAGCGCATAGCCGGCCTGAAGCGCGAGCACGGCGCCGATGAAGAAGCTGAGGATCGAAACGATGGGGAGCGAAAGATAGCCGCCGTGAAGGGCCTGTTCGATGGTGCGCTTCATGATGCGCGGCGCTTCAGGGAGCATCCGGAACGCGCGGAATGCCATGACTACTGCGCCGCCAAGCCAGTCGAAGATTGTGGAGATGCGGTTCATTGGAAATGCGGATTGCGGAATGGGGAAGGCGGAATGGGTAACGGTTATCGGCGGATGCGGACTTTCGGGTATGGGCGCGGAGTATATGAGGAATCGCGCGCGGGTTCGGCGAGGGCTGGCGCGGGACGATTTGATTCGGCAAGCTGCCGTTGGAGGCTCTTGAAGTTGAAAACAAAAGGATGCCAGCCTTTGTCGGGCGATTTTTGCATGCCGAGCACGCCGCAGAAAAGCGCGCGGCGTTTGTGATCCCCCACCCTTTCGCCGCTGTAGAAAGGACCGGCGTGGAACTCGCGCAAGCCGGGCTCGCGCCGGTGCGTGATGAAGTTCCAGAGGAAACCGTGGCGGACGCGACCGGGCGCCTCCTGTTCGTAACGATAGAGCGCAAAGAGCGGCGACCAGATGAGGCGCGTGGGTTCGTTTTGCGGGAGAAAAACCTCGAGGGGACTGAGGGCTTGGAGTTGTTTGCGTCCACGACCGTCGCTCCAGTAGGTGAAGAAAGGCCAGAGGGAGGTTTTGCGGGCGGGAGGTTGCGCCTCGATGGCGGCTTTTTGCGCGGGCGCGGCCCCGGCGGGAGCGAGGCGTTTTTGCGTGATGCTGTTGTAAACGAAATAGAAGAAACGTTTTTTCTCGTAGGCGTTCACGCCGTCGTCCATGCGCGATTGATTCCAAAGAGGCCAGAGCACCCAGGTTTTTTCGCGGCCCCTGTGATTCGAATAGGTATAGAAAGGCGCCCAGCGATTGACGCGATGCCCGGAACCGCGGCCCTGGACGAAGAGCGGCCAGAAGTATCGGTTTTCCGAATACACATAGGGCTCGGTGCGGCGCGTGCGCCCGAAGAAGAGCAGGTAGCTGTCGGAGCGAAGCCCCTCCGCCCGCTCGCGATAATAAAAAGGCAGCACGGCAAGGGCGCGGGCCGGCTCTTTGCCAGGATTGTCGCGATCCCATGTGGCATTATTGAAATAAAAGGGCCAGAGGACGAAGGTCTTTTTGTAGAGAAGCGAGCCGGTTTCGGGGATGGTTTTTGTTTCGTGTCCGGCGAGCGGCCAGACTTTCCAGCCGTCAACACCGTTGCCCGTGCTGCGGCGGAAGATGGGCCAGAGGACGGCGCGCGTCGTGGCGCCGTTGCGCTCGGACCAGCCGTAGACGGGAAAGAGAAACCAGCCCATGCGATCCTGGAGAAGCCGGTGACTGACGTTGCCGTAAATGGGAAACACGGCGCGGTAGCTGGTGGCGGGGTCGCCGGTCTTGTTGGAAAAATAAAACGGCCAGATGTCGAATTGGTTGTCGGTATCGTGACCGGGAGCGGGGCGCGTGGCCGGGCCGTGTTCGTGATTGATGAGCGTGAAGATGTCCCAGCGGTAGCCGTCGCCTTTCACGGCGCGCCAGTTGAAGAGCGGATAAAGGATGTGAAATTGGAGGAGGCGTCCGCCGGCATCGCGCTTTTCCATATAAAAGGGACGGAAGCCGCGCGCAACGACCGCGCCGTCGTCGAAACGCGGACGCGCCGCGAGCGGCTGGCGAAAGATGAGCGGCCCAAGCGCGCTCCACGAGGCGGCGGGCGCGCTGGCGGATGAGAGCGGATTGCCCGGCTCGGCGCGCGCCACGTAGAAAGGCGCGTAGTTGGCTTCGGCTCCGAAGAGGAAGGGATTCGGCGCCGCAGCCGGATCCGCGGACGCGATAACGCCCAACCCCAAAAAGGCCATAAAAACAATGAGGGCGTAGGCGCGCCGTTGGTGCATGTGGTTGTTATTCGTGGACGGAAAACTGTATGCGCCGGGGCGCATCGAACCAAACGGAGCTCCAAAAATCAGTCGGCGCACGCAGATGGTCAGGCAGCCAGACAATACACCCGGAACTCAGGTAGCAATGATTTAGACTGCAGTGGGAGTCTGACGGTTACGAATTGGCCGGGTTCCAAAAGTTTGGAAAATTCGAAAGGAAAGCATACTGCGCGGAGCAGCGACATGCTACATGTTTCAATCGGTACAAAAAGTTGGCCGGTCGCCTACCCCTAAGCGACCGGCCATTTGCTTTCTTAGTTACCCCAAAACTCCCGCTATGCGGGAGAAGTGAAAAATGATGAGCAGAGAAGAAGACACCGGAGGCCTGCCGTCAACACCTTCTTTTAAGAAAATGCTGTCTTTAATGTTTTTTAACAAAAAATACTCTGGCGCTCAAAAGGAAGCAACCGCCTCCGAAGTTAAATTATCCGCTCGAAATGGCAGTTCCCCGCAAATGCAAACACTTAACTTGAAATTCCCTCATTTGCGTGCATAATGCTGCTTTCTTCCTATGAACGCACCTTCCTCACAACAAAACACCGACAATGGTAAAATCGTCGCCATCGTCAGCTATCTTTGGATCGTCGGATGGATCATCGCCCTTGTCCTGCATCAGGGCAACAAAACCAAACTCGGCGCTTTTCATCTGCGCCAGGCGCTCGGCCTATGTATCGTTAGCCTTATCATCGGCATTTTCATCACAATTATTCCCTTCCTTGCCATTCTTTGGTCGATCCTCGGCATCTGCCTCTTTGTTTTCTGGATCCTTGGTTTGGTCAGCGCCATCCAAGGCGAGGAAAAACCTCTGCCGGTTATCGGCGCGAAAATTCAAAGCGTCCTTGGCAGTCTCTTGAACTGACAGGCTCCCGCGAGTTTTCCTCCCAAAAAACCCGCTCGCAAAAGAGCGGGTTTTTTTGCGCCCGGAATTCACCGGGTCTTGCTTTCCCGGGACTTCGCTGCCTTGACAATGAAAACTTAACGAAACACACCCTCGGAGCATCTTCCCATTGCCCGGCTTCCTCCCAAAATGCATCCCGTAAAAAAACATCTCCTGCTCGCGGCCATGACGGTTTTCATGCCCGTTCTGCCCGCGCAACAACATCACGTCAAAGTCGGGGCCGAATGCGTGGATGAATACCTCCCGTTGTTGAAGGACAAACGGGTCGCGCTTCTGTCCAATCAGACCGGAATGGTCGGGCAGGAACATGTGGTCGATCTGCTGAAGCGTTCCGGAGTCAATGTGGTTTGCATTTTCTCGCCCGAGCACGGTTTCAGGGGAAGCGCCGACGCCGGGGAGCGCGTCGGCGATGCGGTCGATCCGAAAACCGGGATTCCCATAAAATCCCTGTATGATGGAAAGGACCGCAAGCCGTCCCGCGACACCATGCAGACGCTCGATATTGTAATTGTTGACATACAAGATGTCGGGCTCCGCTTTTATACTTATTATATAACAATGGTCCGCATGATGGACGCGTGCGCGGAGGCCGGCAAAAAAATGATTGTCTTCGACAGGCCCAACCCCAACGGGCATTATGTGGACGGCCCGGTTCTGGACATGAAATATAAATCGGGCGTCGGCTGGCTGCCCATTCCCGTGGTGCACGGAATGACCCTCGGTGAAATCGCCCGGATGACCAATGGCGAAAAATGGCTGCCTGAAAACCGCGAGTGCGACCTGACCGTGATCACGTGCAAAAACTACACGCACAAAACACTCTATCAATTGCCGGTCCCGCCCTCGCCCAATCTGCCGGACATGAAGTCGGTGTATCTGTATCCGTCGTTATGTTATTTCGAGGCCACGCCTGTGAGCCTGGGACGCGGCACGCCATTTCCATTCCAAGTGTATGGGCATCCCAACATGCCCGCCCGTTCATTCAGCTTCACGCCCCGGAGCGTGCCCGGCGCAAAAAATCCGCCGCAGCTCGACAGGCTTTGCCACGGCGTCGATTTGAGGAACCTGCCCGACAGCGTCATCTGGGAAAACGGCGTGGATCTCAGTTATTTTATCGATGCCTACAACAGCCTCAACATGGATGACCATTTTTTCAGCCCGATGTTTGAGAAACTGATCGGCGTCGATTATGTGAGAAAAATGATAAAGGCCGGAAATTCCGCGCAAGAAATCAAGGCCCGCTGGAAAAAAGATGTGGAGAATTTCAAAGAAAAACGGGCGCCTTATTTATTATACACGGAATAAAAACAGGAATTGAGACAGGATGAACAGGATGCAAACAAGACATCCTGTATATCCCGTTTATCCCGTCCAAAAACAGCTCCTCCGATCGTCCGTCAATTCGGGGCTGCCCCAGCCTGACCTTGCGTCAGGCCGCGCTTCCTCTGAACCACCAAACCAGACAAGCCCAAGGCAGGGAGGCCTCCCTACCTCCCTCGTAAACACTTCCGCGTGAGATCAGTTTCTAAAAAACTTCGCGTCTCTTCGCGCTCTTCGCTGTGAAACAGCCATTCAAAATAGCGAGGAACCGATATTGTTTTTGCCGTCGCATAGATTGATCCCGATGCCGGTTTCCCGGAATGGCGCTCAATCATCGCGGCGGAAGAGCGTCGTCACCCATGCGCGCGTGCGGCGGGCCCGCGCCTCGGCGGACGCGAGTGCCTGCGAAAACCGCTCCTTCAGGCACAAACGCGCGAGCGCCCGATCAAAGAAGCGGGTCTCCATGTCCGCAGCGCTGGAACGCAGATAGAAGCTCAGGAGTCCGTCGCAGAACTCCCGCAGTCCACGCGTCGCCGGCGTGCGAAGCCTGCCCATCTGCCCACTGGCGCGGTGAAGCAGCCTTTGCACACCTCTCATGAGGGTATGAAGCTCGGTGCGCAGCTTTGCCGCGTCCTTGGGTTCCGCCGTCTGCAACGGCCCGATGAGCCGACGACGGATCAGGCGTTGCAAATCGGCGACAAACGCCTGCTCGATGGTCCTCTCGCGGTCGCCTCCATCGGCGGACGCGGGGGCCGGCACCCACAGGACATCGACGAGCAGCCGCCGCTCGCCGCAGGGCACGCAAAGCTGCCGGTTCACTAGCCTTTCGAGCGGGTCGGGCGCCTGTTCGCGCAAGACATTGCCGAGTGAGCGCAGCGGCTGGGCCAACGACAGGGGGAAGCGCGAGAACCGGTAGTTCGCCCGCGCGCCCGGGACCTTGCGATAAGCAACCATGTTGATCCGCAAAGCGGTGTCCGCGGAAAACGCCGCGCGTGCTTCTTCGAAAATGTCGAGGGGCATGGACGGCAGCCCGAGAAGCCGGTTGCCCAGCGTCCGGCAGGGCCAGCCGCCAGCGGCAAGGATCCGGACCACGACGTCGGCGCAATTGAAGGTGCTCCGGTTCCAGCGCAGCAACCCGCGGCGGTAGTGTTCCTCGATCTCGAGCACGGCGTCGCGCATCGCTTTCATCTTCGCCGGAGGCACCGCCGCCACCCGCAGGCCGAGCGTCTCGCGGCCGTAGGCCATGCCGTAGGTGTTGGTGTGGACTTGGGAAAGGGACGGCCGGTCGATGCCGTAAAGGTAGTCAGCGAGGTGGATGTGCTGGAGGAATTTCGGATCCCGGTCCGGCTCGGCGATGTGGTTGGCGCTGTAAACCGTCGGCCCGATGCGGATCGCGATGTGGCCGAATGGATTCTTCCGGACGATGCGCTGGGGCGATTGCGCCGTCGAATAAGAGAGCAATAACTCGATGTCGGCCGGCGCCTCGTGATCAAGCCGGGCGAGCACCTCGCCGGCATCGGCCACCGGGGCTCCGTTTTCGGCGCCAAAGTCGTCAGGCAGGCCGGTCGGCGCGAACCGGTCATCCAAGGCGAAACCGACGATCTCCGAGGTTCTCAGATTCCGCCGGTAAGCCCGCTGCGCCGCCATCATGGCGGCAATCGCCGCCCTGTCGTTCAGGAGCCGGCGTGCGATCCCGCCCACCGCTTGCGGGCTGGGCGCCAGCATGGCGAGGCCGGTTCGGCAGAACATCGCCGCGTTTTCGCGTTCATGGCCGCCGACCACATCGAGCAGCACGGTCGGCGTGCCAAGGGCGAACGCTTCGGAGGGCGTCAGCCCGCCGGGCTTGGTGATCAGGAGATCGGCCGCGCCCATCAGTTTCATCAATTCGCTGTGGGGAACCAGTCCGAGCGCCCTCAGCGTCACGCGCGGCGGCAAGGCACCGGCAAGAGCGGAAAGTTGTGACTGCCGCGCCGCGTTGGTGCCGCAAACCACCAGGATTTGCAGGGGCGCTGTTCCGGCCGCGACAAGGCTTCTGATCATCACCGAGTGATCACCGACCCCCTCCCGGCCTGTGGTGATCAGAACGGTTTCAACCTCGGGCAACAGGCCGTGGTCAGCGAACCGGCGGCGAAGCTTCTGCCGGTTCGCGTTCGGAACATCGACCGGCATGCCCGAAGTGATCACCTTGTCCGGCGGCACGCCGGCGTCCACCCAATGCGCTTCGAGGTCGGCGTGGGCGAGGAAGGTCCGGTCGATCCGCTTGGAAATGCGCGGGAAATATCCCCCGAAAAAGTCTGTGTGCAGCCAGCCGGTTCGGGTTTTCGTCAGGAGCCCGCGCTCGCGCAGCGTGCCCATGAGCTGGGCCGCACCGTAATGCGTGGCCAGAATCGCGTCAGGGGCCTCTCGTCGCAGGTAGGCGGTCACGCGCTCCTCGGAATAGTTGCAGGGCAAACTGGCCAGCGAGACGACACGGCTGCCGCGATGCTGAAAAGAGTTGAACAAGGCATCGAAGCTGTTGGGGAGATTGGTCGCCACAAACCAGTAAAGACGTTCGTCGAGCGCGCGCCAGGCCGCGTTCATGAATGTCCGGATATCCTTGAGGATCACCACGGCGTCGGGCGAGCGGCGGAGTATTTCCTTGCGGATCGTCCGGGCGGCGCTGACGTGGCCGTTGCCGATCGACGAATAGAAAATGATGATCTTTTTTTTCCGCGGCCGAGCCGCGCTTTGCAGGTCCGTTGTCGTCTCGTCCATAGCCGCTCCATTCGTTCAGGCGATCATATCCGGAGACGCGTCTGCTCGAAAAGCCCCGCCATTGTCCATCGCCGCATGGCGCTCGGCGGCAAAGAGGCGGGAAGCAACAGCGAGCATGGTTGGCGCGTGCGGGTGGTTGGCATGGGGGTTTCCCTGATTAGATAACCAAACGTTCGTTAAGGCCATTTCGTTTCCCACTTCCGGAAAGTCAAGCCAGGATCTCCCGGCGCTGCGGGGGCGGGAGGCGCCTTGATCGTTGAATCCCCATGCCCAGTCTTCCATGCTTCAGCCTTTTCCCATGGGTACCACCTACATCGGCCGCCTCGCGCCTTCGCCCACGGGATTGCTCCATCTCGGACACGCGCGGACCTTCTGGATCGCGCGCCGAACGCGCGCGCGCGGAGGGTGGAACGTTGCTGCTGCGCAACGACGATCTCGACCGCCCCCGCTGCCGCCCCGAATTTGTCGCCGCGATGCTGGAGGACATTGACTGGCTCGGACTGGCCTGGATTCCGCCGCTCATTGCCGCCTCCGCGCCCCCGGCCAGGGACACAAACATAAAGAAAGCAAATTATATAATCATTATTTCCTCTATAAAAAACTATCTATTGGCAAGCCCACTCAGAGAGATCCGAGATATATTGCTTTTTTCATTTTTCATCGGGAGTCATCGCGGGTGCGAGCCATGTTTTTGCGGCGCGCGGCTTCAAGGTTGATGGTTTGAAGTGGCGGGGATGGGGACGGGCGGTATGGTGAATAGCAGGATGGACGCATTTGCTTGAGTTTGAAAATCTTGAATTCCTGTTCCCAAGCCTGCATTTGGCGTGTGTCTTTGCATCCGGTGGTCTTTCCTTGTGAAGGGCGGGAAAAAGGGCAGGAATCCACGCCAGTTTCCCATGAGGTCTATTTTTCTCCCGACGTTTTTTGTTGTGCGAGTGTTTGTTTTGACGGTTGTGCTTGCGGCTGGCGCGCTGGCGGGCGATTTGCGTCCGTTGCCCTATGAGGGTGAAGGGCGCGAGGGGTGGTTTGCCGATCCGCTGGTGTGGCAGTTCGGTGAGGGCGGGATGGCGTGTCCGAATCCGAACGGGCGCGGGCTTGCCGTTTATAGGGCCGCGCCGCTGGCGGAGGTCGTGCATGTCGAGGCGGTTTTCACGCCTCGCGAGGCGGAGGCGGCGGACGGGTGGTGCATTGCCGGCGTCGCGCTTCTGGAGGACGAGCGGAATTACTGGCATCTGGCCCTCGTGCAAACGCCGGAATCCGCGGGCCGCCGTCCCGTGGTGGAGCTGTGCGAAATGCGCGACGGGAACTGGCTCGCGCAGAAAAACCTGAAGGTCGAGTTTGAGGAATGGGGCGGGCGAAAGTGGCGGTTTGGCAGTCCATGCCGGCTCGTGCTCAGCATGGATCGCGCGGGGGTGACGGGCTCCATTTTTGCGGAGGATGGCGGCCTGATTTTGCGCAAGCGGTATGTGTTTTCGGCTGAGGCGGTCACGCGGGCGCGCCCGGCATTGCATATCGGAAAAATCACCGGCGAATATCGCGACGTGCGAGCGGCGTGGTCCTCACCCGTGGAGGAGCGGAGGGCGGAAATCGCGCCGTATGATGCGCCGGCGGCCACGCCGGAGATTCGCGACGCGGCGACCGGGTTTTTCCGCGTGACGCAAAAACCGGACGGACGCTGGTGGGCGATCGACCCGCTCGGGCGCGGTGTCGTTTTGCTGGGAGTCGATCATGTGTCGTTCAACGGGCATTGGTGCGAGGCGCTCGGCTACGCGCCGCACGGCAGGAAAAACGAAAAGAAATATCCCGATCGCGCCGCGTGGGAGGCGGAGACGCTGGGCCGTTTGAAACAGTGGGGATTTAATATGCTCGGAGCCGGTTGCGATCCGAAGCTCCGGCATCGCGGGCTGATTCATTGCGAGTTTCTCGGGATCGGCGACCGATTCGCGCTGATGGGCGACGCGTATGACATCACGCCGAACGAGCACCGGCCCTGCTCGGCGTTTCCCAATGTGTTTCATCCCGACTTCGAGACTTACGCGCGCCATGTCGCGCGCGCGAAATGCGAGCCCTCGCGCGACGATCCGTGGCTTTTCGGCTATTTCATCGACAACGAACTGGCGTGGTGGGGCCGCGAATGGGGAAGCGACGCGGGGCTGTTCGACGCGGTGATGAAAAAGGGCGCGGCGCACATGGCGAAGGTCGCGCTGGCGGATTTTCTCACGGCGCGCTTCGGCAGCGTGGCGGCGCTCAACAAAACCTTCGGCCTCGGGCTGGCGCGTTTCGCGGATGTGCTCGCGCTCAATGCGCTCCCGCACGCCACGGCGGAGCAGCGCGAGGTGAAGCGCGCGTTTCTGGCGTTCGTGGCGGAAAAATATTTCACGATCACCTCGCGCGCGATTCGCGAGGCCGACCCCAATCATCTGGTGCTGGGCGCGCGTTTCGCCGGAACCGACGGCACGCCGCCGGTCGTGTGGGAGGTGTCGGGCAGGCACTGCGACGTGGCGACGTTTAATTTTTATCCGATGGCGGATTTGGACGAGGGGCGCGTGTATTCGAGTTTCGGAAAAACGGGCGAACCCGTCGGCGCGCATTTCGCGACCTTCCACGATTACACAAAACGTCCGATGCTCATCACGGAGTGGTCGTTTCCCGCGCTCGACGCGGGCCTGCCGAGCGTGCACGGGGCGGGGCAGCGTTTTCGCACGCAGGCGGAGCGCGCACAGGCGTCGGGGCTGTTTGCGCGGGCCATGCTGCGCATGCCGTTTCTGCTGGGCTACGATTATTTCATGTGGGTTGACGAGCCCGCGCTGGGCATCAGCAAGGCGTTTCCCGAGGACTCCAACTACGGGCTCATCAACGAGGCCGGCAAACCCTACGCCTTGCTTACGGAGATGTTTGCGGAACTGCATCGCAACGCGGGCGCGCTGCGCTTCGAGCCGGAGCCGCCGCCGCGCAAAAATGCCGCAAGCCCCGTGCCCGCGTCCTCGCCCGCGCTGGAAGCGATCCTCGCGGCCAGTCTGAAGCCGGGGCGCGCCTCCGAAACGCCGCGCGATTTTCCGAAACTCGACGGCTACGGCACGGGCAATCGCAGGATGGTGGAACGCGTGACGCTCGCCGACGACGGACAGGGCATCGGCAGCTATAACGCGATGCTTTGGACCATCGACACGGACGGGCGCAATCGCTGGACGGAAACAAGCCGGACGTTGCGCTCCGACAGCCGCGTGTCGCACGACGGCGCGCTCGCCACGCTGACGCTTACCGGCGCAGGCAAGGCGGACGGATGCGAGTTCGAGGTGACGCACCGCCTGTATCAACCCGCGGAACGCGAATGGTTTATCGCCGAGGCCGTGAGCGTGAGGAACACCGGGAAAACACCGCTACGGTTGAAGGGCATATATTTTATCTTGCGCAGCGATTTCAAGGAGACGCTTCCGAATCGTCCGCCGAACATCTGGAAGGAGCTGCCGTCGGGTTGCTGGCTGGACACGGCGCGAGGCCTGCATTTGGGCGCGGTCGCGCCGTGGAAGAGCCGGGTGCGGATTCACTATTGGCTGGATGCAGCGGGCGGACAGCATCCCGACGCGCGTCTGGAATTGCCGGAACCGGTGGACATCGCGCCCGGCGAGACATTCACCCCGGAGGAGCCCGCGTATGTGTTTTGCCTCGCGGGACGCGGCGGCGTGGAAGCGTGGCAGCGAAAGGTCGATGAAATCAGGCGGCTGCTGGAGTAGGGGCAGGTCGCCTGTGTTTTATAAATCACGGAAACACGGAAAACGAAGGAAAGCAGAATATAGAAGATGGAAGTCGGAGAGGGGACGTGAGCGGATCGGGTGGCACGGGCGACTCGCCCGTGTGTCTGGGTAAATTTTTAACCGCGAATGAACGCGAATAATCGCGAATGAAACAACCTGACTCCGCAAACCAAGTGGGAAAGAAATATGCCCAGGCCGGCATGGTTGCAGGCTCGGAGGGAAGGCATCTGGCTCATGTGCCGAAGCCATGCATTCGACTGAAAACAAATCACATCATCCTTTTTTGTTCCTGCCATGAACCAACCGCAGATCACCGCCGGGGTTTGGTCGGCCACGCCGACTCCATTCAATAATAATTGCCAGATTGACACCGTGTCGGTGGAAAAAATGGTTTTGCACCATCTCGACATGGGTGTGTCCGGGTTGATGCTTTGCGGAACATGCGGCGAGGGGGCGTGGTTGCGGGCGCGGGACCGTCGTGTGCTCGTGGAGGCAGCGGCAAAGGCCGCCGATGGGCGGTTGCGCGTGGCCGCGCAAGTGACCGACAACTCCGCCGGGCGCGTGCTCGACAACATTGAGGAAGTTGCCGCAGCGGGGGCGGAAATCGCGGTTGTTGACGCGCCTTATTTTTTTATGAACGCGACCCCGGAGCGGAGATTCCATCACTACCGGGACATCATCCGCCGCAGTCCGCTGCCAATCGGATTGTATGACAGGGGCGCGGCCAATCCCAATTCAATACCCGGAGAATACCTGGCGGAGTTGCTCGCGGAGCCGAATGTGATCATGGTGAAGGACAGTTCGGGCAATCCGGAGCGCCGCGCGGCTTATGTCGAGGCGCGCAAGGCCAGACAGGGTTTGTTGCTGCTGAATGGAGACGAGTTCAAATGCGTTGATTATTTGCAGGCGGGCTACGACGGGTTGCTGCTTGGAGGCGGCGTCTTCAACGCGCGCATCGCCTGGCAAATCGTCAACGCCGTGAGAGCGGGGAATATCGAGGAGGCCGATTTGCTGCAAAAACGAATGACCGATATCATGCTGCGTGTGTATGGCGGGCCGAAGATTGAATGCTGGCTGACCGGTCTCAAGGAATTGCTTGTGCAGATGGGAGTTTTTGCCACCAACGCCAGCCTGCTCCAATATCCGCTTACGGACGAATGCCGCGCCCAAATCGCGGCGGCCGTGAGCGGCGCCGATGGAATGGGCTTCAAGGCTGATTTGCTGGGAGACTTTTCTCGGGAAGCGGCCCTGCCGGCAAAGTAATAATTGCGACAGCAGCTTGGATCCGCCATGCAAGATCTGCCATATACTGACACCAAGCCCCAGGGGGCGCCGGATTTTTATTATGCGATTAATGCGACGTTTCGATTTATAATAAGCCGTATTGGCAGGGATGGGTGGATACGTTACTTGGAGGAGCTGGGGCACGGTTATTATGAACCGGTAAATCGGATGTGGCGCGCCGGGGGGCTGCCGGCCGTGGCCGGATATTGGCGGGCGTTTTTCAAAGCGGAGCCGGGCGCGGAAGTCGCGGTGCATGAAGGGGCAGGACGGGTAGATATCCACGTGACGCGGTGCCCGGCAATCGCACATTTGCGCGCCGGTCATCGTGAAATTGTCAGGGAATATTGCCAGCATTGTTACCACTTGGGCAAGGCACGGGCGGAGGCTTTGGGATTAACGATGCGCTTGAGCGGTGGAAACGGAGAATGCCGCCATCTGTATGCGGTTCCATCTGAAACGACATTGCCGGAACAGGACATTAACGCCATAAGGGAGGTTACATAATATGATGGGATGTTATGATTTTTGCGCCCATTACGAATGGACATTCGCCTGGCTGGAGCGGATGGGCGGCCAGACGCTTTTGCGTGAATACTGGGATGCCTCGATCCATCGCGACAGCCAGCGGCATGCGCATGAGTTGATCGCGAAAGAAGGTTTTGAAGGCATGGCCAAATACTGGGGACACACACTCGCGGAAGAGTCGCCGGATGCAGGATATGCCGTTACCAGACTGCCCGGGGTGTTTCGGATTGATATGCACAACTGTCCCTCCAAGGGCTTTTTATTGCGCAATGGCGTGCGACATCATAATGATTACTGCGATCATTGCATTGGATGGATAGGGCCGTTGATGAAAGAGAATGGCTATGTGATAGACCATGAGCACAATCACGCCGGACAGTGCTGGTGGGAAATGCGTCATGCGCATGACGCATCTCATGCCACGCTTGGAGCGACGGCAAGCGGCCAGGACGTGCGGCTCCGCCCGGAATGGATGGGGCCGGACACGACGATTGACCGCTTCAACGGGGCAACCGGCCCGGAATTCAAGACGAGCGACCCGGAAATCGCGCTGCAAGCGCTTGATTGAATTGTCGTGAACCCGCGGAATGTCTGCGCGTGGCTGGCGATGCGCGACGCGGGCGTTTTTCTATGCGGGAGGCAGGCTGACCGTGCCCCCCTCGAAGTAATCGGGAAATATGAGCTGCGGCTCACGGGACAGCCCGCCCTGGCTGATAAGTTTTACAATAAACCGCGAAAGACGGCGTTCAAACATGTCGGATTTGAATTGATAGTGCGCGATTGCCGGCTCCACAAAGCTGAATCGCAAGTCCTGGTCGCGCGCGATGAGCGACACTTTTTCAGGCACAGAGAGCCCGTGTTTCAGGAGGTAGATGATCACGGCAAACACATGCCAGGGCTTCGCGACGATCAACGCGGAGGGTGGGCGGTCGGAATTGAACAGGGCGTCAAGTCTGGTCGTGATGTTGCGCGCGGTGCCTGTATGCCGGACAACAACCGGGTTTAATTCACCGGCGCCGTGGTGCGGCTTGAATGCTTCATGAAACCCCTGCTCGCTGGCAAGTTCGCCGGCGATCCCGGAGTTCGGGAGCACCAGTGCGATATGCGTGTGTTTTTTCCGCAGCAGCACGCCGGCCGCGTGGCGGCAGACGGAACGATAATCGACGTCAAACGAGGGCAGGTTGACAGATGGATGGCAGGAGCCGAGCACCAGCGAGGGAATGGCATGCCTGGCAAACCATTGCTGAATTTCCTTGTTCACCGAAACGAGCACGCAACACAGCACGTTGTTCTGCCGCAGAAACGTCTCGATGCTTCGGAGTTTTGCCGGGGCGCTGTGATGCTGGCACACCAATGAAACCGTGCTGAAACCCTGCTCGACAAGATACTCGCGCATCCGGCTGATGCCGCGAAGGGAGACCGGGGGCATGGTCGAAATGGGTTCGTGGCTGATCAGGCCCACGACGCGGGTCTTGAAGTTTCGCGGCGGCTTGGACGCTTTCGACAGGCGGCTTCGCCGTCCGCGTTTTATATCGAGCAGCCCTTCTTTGCCGAGTTGATGCAAGGCCGTGCGAATGGTGGGGCGGCTCACCTGCAACATGTCACACAGACTCCGCTCGCTGGGCAGGTAATCCTGCCACTCGCCGGTTTCCATGCGCTTGCGAATGTATGCGAAAACCTGGGAGGTGAGCGAAATGCGTTTTGGGATGTCGGTGGTTTTGAATTCGCCGGGCATGAATAATCAATGGAGTCGTTTTTTCGCTGTTCCAAGTGGGAAACAGGGTGCGGCGAGGGGTGGAGTAAAGTCCATTGCCATCCGATGCTCATCTGGCTTCCGCATCCTGAACGCGCACGGACCAGACTTCGGGCGACCTGACGCCGGAGCTCCGCTCGCCCGAGGGCAGCACCCACGCGCCCTGCCACACGGTTGTGTTCACACACACGCGGGCCACGGGAGTCTGTCCGCCAGCGCGCCAGGCATTCAGTTTTGACGAGTAAATCTGGATGCGCCTCGGAACCTGATGGAAATCCTGCGGCCTGCCTCCTCCCTGTCCATCAACGCCGCCAAAAACAAGCACGTCGCCATTGCGCGAAACGGGCGCGGGCGAGGCTGCCGCCACGGCGGGATGCGGCAAGTCGGGCAATCTTGTCCAGCCTGCCGTCGGGGAATATTTATAGGCATCCGACAAGTATATTGGTTTGGACGCTCCCTCTTCGGCTGGCGCGCGACCCAATCCGGTGAAAAGATAAAAATCATTTTGATGCGCAGCCGCGACCGCTTGCGAGCGTCCCGGTCCCGGCCAGGGCTCCAGCGTTTTCCAGCCCGCAGCAATATCATTCAAATCCAACGCATAAAACTCGCGGAGCGGATCTGCCGCCCCGCCGCAGGCAATGCCTCCGGCCACATATATAATATTCCCGACCCGGGCCCCCGCCGCCATGGCGACCGGCTTGGGAAGGGAGGGATACGGCTCAATCACCACATTGCCGCCCTCAAGCCGAAGCAGGAAAACCGATTCGTAATGACGCGTTTCGTCACTGCCTCCGATGCACAAAACGCCCTGCTCGATGGATACGGAGACCCCGTATGCCAGCGGCCCGGGCAGCCGTCCCGCGAGTCTCCATTGTTCCGCATTCGGCTCCAGCACGAAAACGCGGTCATCCCATCGCTTCTTTCCGCCCTCCCATAATTGCCTGTCAGGGAAATTTGCCCCGCCGGCCACAATCAACGCCTCCCCGGCTGTTCCGACAAAGGATGACGCAAAGCCACAGGGATCGGGGAGCGGCGGCAACTGCCGCCAGTCCAACAAAGGGATGGGTGAGGCATTCATGAGCGCAGAAATTGTCATGGCATTTATTACACAAAGGAGGAGCAGGAATTTTTTATATAATGGCATCGTGCGAATCGGCCGCTTATAATATAAAATCGTCATCTATTGCCTTTGGGCCGCCGGTTTGAGAAACGCCAGAATCAAAAATGACAAAAAGCAACAGGCTCCGCCTATCTGGAAAACCAGCGACACGCTCACATTTGCGTCGCGCAGGAAGCCGCCCAGCAGGTTGGCCAGCCCGCCCACGGTGCATGCGCTGAGGTTCAGGATGCCGTAGCCTGTCGCCCGGTAGCGTTTGTCCACAATCAAGGTGAGGATTGGCATCATATTCGCGTCGGTGAAAGCCTTGGTCAGGCCGAAAAATACAATTCCCGCTAGCGCGACCCAAAGCGCATTGGCCAGCGAAGTGATTATTATGCAAGGCGCGGCGACGATCAGGCCGATCATCACGACAAATAGGGGGCCGCGCGGGTGGCTGCGGCTCCAGCGATCCGCCCATGCGCCGCCGATCAACACTCCTGCCAATGACGCCACTTGGAGGTATGCTGTGGCCGACATTCCGGCTTCGCTCTGGCTGAGATGGAATTGTTCCTTCAAGTAAGTGGGCATCCATCCCACCACCGACCACACGCAAACGGCCAGCGATCCCCAATAGGCCAGCGTCATCAGGAATGCCTTGTTTCCCAGCAAAATCCGCAACCCATCCAGCAGCCGGACGCGAGGCTCCCCGGTTTCTGCCGAGGCGGTTCGCGCTCCGGGGCGGTCGCGCAGAAAAAACATTAACACCAAGGCGACGGCGATGCCGATAATGCCAAAGAATTTGAAAGCGTAGCTCCAGTCATGATGCTCCGCCATCATGCCGCCGAGCCCGCCCATCGCACTGCCCACCATCAATCCGGTCATGTGGATGCCGTTGGCGATGGAGCGCGTTGTCGTGCGGTGATAATCCGAGATCAGCGCCAGCGCCGCCGGTATGTAACATGCCTCGCTTATGCCCATCAATGCGCGGGTTGCCAGGAGCTGTTCGTAGGTTTTCGAATATGCGGTGAGCCATGTGACAATCGACCACACCATGAAACTCACCACGATCACCATGCTCCGGTTCAGCCTGTCCGCAAGATAGCCGGCCAGCGGGCTGAACGCCGCGTAAACCCACAGAAACAATGTCGTGAGCAGGCCGAATTGCACATCACTCATGGGAATCGCCTCCACCAATGAACTGCGCATGGTCATGATCATCATGCGATCAATATAGTTCAGGCATCCCACGAGCCAGAGCAGGCCGACCATCAGCCATGCCCTGCCGCGATATTCTGTTTCGGGTTTCATTATATTACTGCTGTTTGAAAAAGAGAGCGCCGGCAACGTGCCGGAATACGGCGAAGCGGTTTCTCCTTATTGCCCGGTGCTACTTGGCATTTTTCGGCGGCGTTTCCGGCGGCGCGGTCATGATCCATTCGAGCGGGAAGCGCGCAAATGTCAGTGTTGAATAAAGGTAAGTGTCACCGGTTTCGTAGAGGATGCCGATGCTGCCGTCCTTGAGCACGGTCATGCACGAGTAAGCGCTCGGGCGCGGGTCGATCCGTCGTCCGGCGTTCCACGTCCGCCCGCCGTCGGTGCTGGCGCGCACGGTCATGTTGCGGCGCTGGTTGGGCATGGCGGGGTTTGAGAAGAGCAGCGCGCCTGACGGATGCGAGATGAGGCTGGCCTGGCAGCGCGGGTCGGGCAGGTCGAGCCACGGTTCGCCCCATTTGCCGTTGGCGAGGTCGCCGCTCCATTCGTAGCGCGCCCAGATGCGCTGGCCCTTGACTCGCGTTTGCGGGCGCAATGAGAGCAGCAGCGAACCGTCGTCGAGTTGGGCGACTTGCGATTCGCCGGTCCATGCGAAGTCGGGCGACACGGCGATGGAGGAAGGTTTCCATGTCACGCCGCCGTGGGAGCTCCAGATGAAAAAGGAGCAGATGCGGTTGTTTTCATCCCAGCATTGCGCCGGAAAAACCAGCGTGCCGTCGCGCAACTGGATGCCCTTGCCGGGGCCCGCGAAACAATTGGCCCAGACGGGATTTTTCACTTGCGGCGTGATGTCGATCGGCGCGGACCATGTCAGGCCGTCGTCGGTGCTTTTGGTGAGGACCAATTGCACGGTTTTGTCAGGCGAAACGACATTGCCGACCCACGAACGGGTGCCGGGGGACCACATGGCGATGACAAAAATCGCGCCGGTCTTTTCGTCAACGAGAACGGCGGGGTCGCCGACGCCGTTGCCATTTTTACCGGGAGCGTCGACGGGGAAATCAATGATGCGCGTCATCGGGCCCCATGTCGCGCCGTTGTCGGTGCTGCGCATCATGCCCACGTCGATGTCGCCGGGCAGGTCGGCGCTCCTGGCGTTGCGCGCATCGAAGACGGCGACGAGCGTGCCCTTGGGCGTGGTGGCGAGGCCGGGGATGCGGTAGGTGTGCACGCCGTCATCGCGCTGCTTGCGCACAACCGAGCGAAACATTCCGGGCGGATCGGGCTGTATGACCTCGGCGATTTGCTCCTTCGCGTCAATCGGCTCGCCCCAACGGTCGCGGAGCACGCCGGCGATTTTTGCAAACTCCTGTTCGCCGACGGCGCGGGAAATGACCAGCATCTCGGCCACGTCGCCCTTGAGTCCGTGCATGACGCCGTGTCCTCCGGTTGCGCCGATGCACAGGCCGCCTTGCGGAGGGCCGGCAAACGCCTTCGCCGTGGCGGAGCGCAGGCCATTGGCGTCAATAATCATGTGGCGGACGGTGAGGGCGCGGGTGGCGTCGCGGTGGAATACAAATGCATGCGCCTGCCAGATGCCGGCGGTGGCGTCGAGCGTGGGACGGTCGGCTTTGTTTGCGTTGGAGATGGGCCGTGGCTGCGCGCCGGCCTGCCATGAGCCGCCGCGGATTTGCGCGCGTGCGAGTCCGTTTTGCGTGGAGCCGTCGAAGAGGAATCCGCTGCCGGTGTCCGCGAGGCGCACGTAGGCGATGATGGTGCGATTGCCCCCGAGCCTGCCCCATGCCGCCGGCGTGGCGATGGCCCACATCTTGGATTTTCCGTCGAAGCGCGCGACAGTGGTGACGCCGCGCGGTGTCTCCACGCGCACCGCCCTGGGGTTGCCGACGGAACTGGTGATGTGGCGGCGATCGGCGTTGTCGTTTTTCCATCCGACAATCGTGGGGCCGTCCAGTTGGAGTCCCCTGTCGGCGCGATACCATGCGTAAATGGTGTCATCGCCGCCGGCCTGCGCCGTGGCGTTTGGGAGTGAAAGGGCGCCGGCGAATATAATCGCGAGCAGGATGCGTGCTGTTATTATTCTCATGGTGAAAAAGTGAATGCTAAGGATTTGTATCCGGGTCAAAACGCGCCGCGGATGCCAAAGTTTATGACGCGGTCGTGGAGCACGGACTGGGCGAGGCGCGCTTTGCTGTAGGTATAATACCTTACGGGCTGGTCGGTCAGGTTGTCGAAGTCGCAGAAGAAGGTGATGCGCCGGCGGACCATCTCGTAGTTGAGGCTCAGGTTCCAGACGGTGCGCGAATAGGCGTGGAGCGCGAGCGTGGGATCGGAGGCATAGGTGTGGAGGTAGGAAGAGCGATGGTTGGCCATGAGGCGGACCGAGAATTTCCGGTAGCCGTAGTTGACGACAAAGTTGGCGGAGCGCGGCACGAAGCCCGCGAGGGAGGTGATGGTGGCACCCGAGCTGGTCGAGCCGTAGTCGCCCTCGGTTTTCAAGGTGGTGTAGTTTGCGCTGACGGTCAGGCCGCGCAGCAGCCCGGGCAGGAAGGTGAGCCGCTGACGCCAGCTCAGCTCCCAGCCTTCGAGTTTGGCGTCGCCGCCGTTGAACTCCGAAACGATGTCATAGCCGGCGTATTCGTAGTAGGGGCCGTCCGGATCGTCGGGCACGACGCCGCCGCGGTCGCGCACGATGAACTTCGAAAGATTTTTCCTGAAGTAGCCGGCGGAAAGCTGTCCGAGGGGATTGTAATAGTATTCGAGCATGAGGTCCCAGTTTTCCGATTGCTGCGGCTTGAGGCCGGGGTTGTTCACGGAGAGTATCATGTCGGCGTTGTTGACGGAGGTGCTGGGGAACAGGTCGGCGAAGCGCGGACGGCCGATGCTGTTTGACCAGCTAAGCCGGGCGATGAGGCTTTTTGTTATTGTATATTTGAGGTGAACGCTGGGAAGCCAGTGCGTGTAGTCGCTTTCAAGCGAAACGGGGTTGTTATAATCGCGCTTGGCGGCGGCCACGGGATCGGCGGCGCGCTCGGCGGTGGTGGAGACGATGCGCGATAGCACACGCCCTTGCGAGCGAATCCCGGTATGCTCCATGCGCGCGCCGGCCAGCGCGAAGAACCGTCCGGCGCGGAACTGGGTTTGCGCGTAGGCGGCGGTAATGTTTTCGGTGACCTTGCGCTCGCCGGAATATGCATTGGATACATTGTAATAAATATTCTCCGCCCAGCGGCCGGGGTTGTCATAAATATCAGCGGCGGCATCGGCAACGCTGACCCAAGGGATGCGTTTGGCCGGAGGGGATCGCAGATCGGTGGAGGTGACAATGGCGGGATCGCTCAACTGCGCATAGAGTCCCTCGGCATTGCTTGTCCACCGGCGGCTGTTGACCTTGGTCTGGCCGTTTTGCCTGTTCCGGTAATAAATGCCCGTTTTGAGCAGCGGTCTGAGCGGCAGGGGAAGGGAGTATTTGGCGTTGATGCCGGCGTTGAAGTTCTTGTCGAATCTGACATAATCCCGCGCAGTGAGCTGGAGCGCGGTGTAGGAGGCCGGGTCGTAGATGCTGGATGCGCCGCCGAACTGGGTGAAAGAAGGGCGGAGCATGGACTCGCGCGTGTCGAGCCGCCACCACGGGTCGCTCACGCTGGCGAAAAAAACGCCGCCGGCGGGCCGGTCGCCGCTCATCGGGGTGTTATGGTCGGAGACGCTGCGGAAATAACCGATTGTATAATCAATATTCAAAGGCCCGTCGCGGTGCTCGCCGCCAAGGGTGATTTGCCGTTCGCGGGCATCCCATGCGTAGATGTAGGATTGCGCGATGAGGCGGGTGGAGTTGCGACCGGCGGCGGTCGGTCCCCAGACGCTGGTGACGCCGTCTGTGTAGCCGGGCAGGATGGAGCCGGTGCCGGCGGGTTGTCCATTGGCATTGAGCGTGGCGGTGTGCTGTGTGTTTTCGGACACGGTGGCGCGCATCTGGCGGGCGGTGTGCCACGGATCGGCGGAGTCGGCATAGAGAAGGCTCGCCCAAAACTTCGTGCCGGGAGACAGCTTGTATTCGAGCTTGAGCGATGCCTGCATCTGTTTGCGGTTGTTATACACATCCTCGGCCCAATAGTCCCACACGAAGGCCGGAGATTCCGTTGTGCGTTCGTAGGAGCGGCGTGTGCGATAATAGCTGGAGGCCCTTTCATTATAAAGAAGGTTGAGGCTGACGCCGAGGTTGGGCTTGCCGGAGCCGATGCTGAATACATCGTTGTAGGTGATGTTGAACAAGGGGTGGATCAGACGCCCGTCGCGCATCGGAGTATGATCGTAAAACGGCGCGGCATAGCGCGCGCCGAGACGATAATAGACTCCGCGCCTGCCCGCGCTGAGCGGGCCGCGGGTTTTTATGTTCACTGCGCCGCCCAATCCGTCGGCGGGCATGTCGGGCGTGTGCGATTTGACGACCTCGATTTCCTCGAAAAGCGCGCCGGAGAGCATGTCGGTGCGCGGCACGCGGCGTTCCGTGTAGGTGTTGCCCTGCTGCACGCCGTCCACGGTCATGCTGTTGAATTCGCCGATGATGCCGCGAATGGTGACGCTCTCCACTTCGCCGTGGTCGCCCATTTCGGCAACGATGCCGGGCAGGCGCATGAGCAGCTCGCCCGTGTTTTCGTTTGTCATGCGCCCGAGGGCGTCGATCGCGATGACATTGGTGACATTGGCGGCGTTGCGCTGGCGGGCCATGGATGCCGCGTCGCCCTCGCGCTCGCCGGTCACGACAAACTTTTCCAGCGTGACGATCTCGGGGCGCAGATTGATGGAGAGGCTCGTTTCCGCGCCCGGACGCACCTCGACGGTTTTCCGCTGCGTCCGGGAGCCGGTGTAGTTGAAAACCAGCTCGCATGTTCCGGCGGGCAGCCGGTCGAAGCGAAACTGGCCTTCGCGGTCGGTGACGGTGGTCATGCTTGTGCCGGCAATCTCGACCTGCACCGCGTAAAGATACACTCCGCTTTCGGAGTCGCTGACCTGGCCGGTGACGGAGCCGGTTGCGGCCTGCGCGCGCAGCACGGGACTGGCGAACGCGCACAAGGTCATCGCGAGCAGCGCGGGGACAAGGAGGTTGGCGATTGGGTATTTCATTGTCATTTTGTGAACGAAGCGAACGGACTCGGGCCGAGGACTCCGCTTCTTGATTCTTAAATCTTACTTCCTAGTTCCTCCTTACCAAACGTGGGAAAGGCCGAGGTTGAAGGCGTGGCTTTCGACATTGCTGTTGTCCGACCACGACGCATGAACGCTGGCGGAAAGGGCGCGGGAAAGTTGCACGGACAGGCCGACGCCCGCTTCAAATCCGGCGCTGCCGATGTCGCTTTCGAAACGGCTGCCGGCCACGCTGACCGCGCCGGCGCCCTTGGTGTCGTGCACGATGTCGAGGCGAATGTGCGGCGTGATGAAGCGCTTGGCGCGGTATTGCCACTGACGCCAGAGGCCCAGGCCGGCGCGCATTTCGAGCGAGCGGATGCCGTCAACACGGTAGGTCATGCCGCGCGAGTCGGTGGCGTCGTCAATCTTGCCGGACTGGATTGCGAGCCGGACGCGCGGCTCCAGATTCCAGCCGGAGCCGTCGATGAGCATAACTCCTGCGCCGACCGCGCCGGACCAGATGGCTCCCTGCGTGGTGAACTCGGGCTCGCCAGGAAGGGTGAGCGTGTAGTCATGGCGCGCGGCGCGCAGGGTGGCGTTGACGTGCCAGCGCGGGCCTGCGAGCTGCGCGTAGAGGCCGCCGCCCGTGGCCTTGAGATCGCTGGCTCCGCTGTTTTTCATGCGGTTCATGTCGGAGTTGGTCAGCTCGGCGAAGAGCCCGATGCTGGCGCCGGTCGAGCCGCCGGAGCCGAGTTGGCGGGTAAGGTCGACACCGGCTTGCGCGCCGGTGATTTCGTTGACGGCGTTTTTGTAGATGCCTTCGGTGAGTTTGTCGTGGCGATAAATGCCCTGCGCCCAGATTTGAAATTCGCGCGGACCGGCGGGCGCGTATTCGCGGCGCATGACGTCGAGGCGGCGGTCGAGCGAGTCGAGGACGGCCTTGCCGGCGAGGAGGCTGGCGGCGTGCATGCCGAGGGCGGGCGGCACGAGCGGGATGGGGTCGTTCGTCGATCCCCACATGCCGGACGCGGGATCGTAATTGTAGAGCCAGCCGCTTTCGATGACAACAATGCCGTTGGCAGGCGTGCCGCCGGTGCCGGTGTAATGGATGCTGAACAGGCTTGCGTCGATGCCATTGACCGCGCCATTGCGCGTGATGAGGTCGCGGGGGAGGCCGTCGGCGGTGGTGATGCCCTCGGTGGGAGTCACAGTGATGATGGAGCTGCCGCTGATTGCGCCGATGAAGTTGATTGTGTCTTTTTTCGCCTGTCCGTCGCCGATGGCGAGATGGATGCTCCCACCCGCGCCGGTGTAGTCGCCGGCGATTTCGAGGGTGCCGAAAATGCTGCCGCCTCCGGCGCGTCCAACACGAATCTGACCGACGTTTTCCAAGCCGCCCGCGCCTGTCACCGTGACGACACCGACGCCCTTGAGCACGCCGTTCGGGAGGATGGCGAGACGTTCGACGGCGATGCCCGCGCCGCTGATTCCGAGCGTGCCGGTTTCGACGAGGACGCGCTTGTTGAGGAGCCTGCCGTTGGTGACTTCGAGGATGCCGCCGCCGTTTTTCACGAGATCGCCGTCGCCGGAGACATCCGCATCCAGGAAAATGGTTTTGCCGGCGGCCACGTTTGCGCTGGCGGTGATGCCGGAGATGGTCGCGCCGCCAGACCAGACGCCGTGGCCGGTGACGGTTGCGCCGCTGCCGAGGTTGAGGCTGCCGACGCGGAGTTCCTCGGAGGCGTTCGTTCCGGTGAGGCCGATGCGCACGGTCGCGCCGCCCATCGCGTTGACGATGCCGGGAGCCTTGCCGTGTCCTCCGAAAGTCGCGCCGGTGGCGACATTGACGGAACCGCCGAGCGCGCCTTGGTCAAGCAGCACCGCGCCGCTGATGGCGGTTGCGCCCGTGTAGCCCGCGCTGTTGCCAGTGAGCATCAGCGTGGCGGCGGAGCCGGTTGGCGTGAAGGTGGCGGAGGGGCCGCCGGTGAGCGCGCCCGTCATCGTGAGCGTGCCACTGCCTTGCATGTCGAGCACGGCAGTCTTGCCGTCGGCGATGGCGATGCCGGTGTTGAGGACGCCGGTAATGGTCGTGCCGGTGGAGCGCAGGGTGCCGGTGCCGAGGAAATTGATGGCTGCGTTGGAGCCGGTGGCGAGTTGGTTGGGATTGCTGAAAGCGATCATGCCGCCGCCGATGTCGATGCCGTCCTCAAATCGGTTTCCGCCGGTGTTGGCGAAGGTGAGTGTGCCGTCGCCGGTTTTGGTGAGTTTGCCTGAGGGAATATCGCCAAACTCAGGCGCGCCGGTGTTGCTGATGTAACGCGTGCCGCTGGTGATGCCGCCGGTGCCGGCAAAGGTGTAGCCGTCTTCGGTCACGAAAATGTCGGAGACATAATTCATGCCCGTGAGTGTGACGGCGCGGGCGGGGGCAGGTGCGGTGGCGTCGAAGATGACACGGTCGCCGCTCGCGAATTGGTCCTTGGAGCCGTCCCATGCGGCGGGGACTTCCCACGCGCCGAAGCCGTTCCATGTGAGCGTGCGGGAGATATCGGCCATGGTGACGAGGAGGAGTTTGTCGCCGTCGGTGGACAGCGCGGCGGACTGGCGTCCGGGCGTGTTGATGGCCAGCGTGAGGTCGGTGGCGAGGTTGGCGACGCTGCTTAGCCCGGTGATGACGCCGAGTGTGTAGGTGCCGCTTTGGAACGCACCGATGGTCACGGTGCCGCTGGTGAGCGCGAGGCCGGCGGCGGTGATTTGGTCACTGACATAGGATTCGCCCTGCTGGCCGAAGAGGTCGAAATTGAGAATGCCGCCGTTGAGCGTGAGCACGCCGCCGATGGCGAGTGTGCCGGAGGCGGAGGATGAGAGGCCCGTGTCGATGAGCGAACCCACGCCCGCGTTGACCGCGCCGCCGATTGCGCCCGCGCCGGTGAGCGTCACGCCGGGTGCAAGCGAAAGCGAGCCGCCGAGCGTGGCGTTGTCGAGCGTGAGCGCGCCGGCGTTGATTTGCGTCGCGCCGGTGAAAGTGGCGCTGTTGCCGGCGAGCGTGAGCGTGCCTGCGCCGGTTTTCACGAGCGTGCCAGCCGAGGAAATCGCGCCGGTATGCGTGACGGCGTGCACTTGCGTGTCGAGGGTGAGCGTTTTGCCGGAATCAATGGCGATGGCGTTGGAGAGCGAGGCGATGGCGGCGTCGGCGCGCAACGTGGCATCGCCGGTGACGCGGAGGTTCGTGCCGGTGGTGTCGAGTTGCGCGGCGTCGTTGAAGGCAAGCGTGCCAGCGGCGAGTTCGATGCCGCCCTTGAAGGAGTTGTTGCCCGTGTTGGCAAAAATGAGCGTGCCTGCGCCATCTTTCACGAGCTTGCCGGTTGCATCGGTGATGCGGTCCGGGTCGGTGCCGTCGCCGGAATACACGCTGGACGGATCGGCGTTGATGCCCGCCGTGCCGGTGAAAAGCAGTTCGCTGGCGCTGTCCACCGTGATGTCGGCAACCGCGTAGGGCGCGGTGCCGGCGAATGTGATGGTGGTGGAGACCGCAGGGCTGAAAAGGACGCGATCGCCGACGGCGAATTGGGTCACGGAATTGGTGCCGGCCCAGTTGTTCGCGCCGGTGTTCCATGTGCCGGAGGTGGCGGTCCACGAGAGGACGCGCGAGATATCCGCGCCAGCGGTGAGGATGAGGTCGGTGCCGGCAACGCTGAGGGCGGCGGTCTGGCGCGCGCCCGGGGATTGCTCGATGCCGCTGATGGTGACGCGGGCGAGGGTGGCGAGCGCGGTGGCGTTGCCGAGGTTGTAGGAGCCGGGGAGCAGCGCATTGATGTCGATGATACTCGTGCCGCTGCTTTGCGTGATGCCGCCGTTCACGATGAAGCGGTCGCTGAGGTTGCCGTTGAAAAGATCGAGGCGAATGATGGCGTTGTCGGCGAGCGTGAGGCTGCCGTTGAGCGTGAGCGTTTGCGGGGTGGCGGCGGCGGCGAGGTCGCCGACTTGGACGATGCCGCCGGTGGCGATATTGAGCGCGGAGGAGGAGATGGTGGAGGTCGTGAGGATGCCGGTGCCGGCGAGGATGCCGCCGTTGTTGACATTGACGGAACCGCCGAGTTTTGCGGCGTCGTTGCCGAGGACGAGCGCGCCTTGGTTGATGTCAAATCTGCCGGGCCAGTAGGAGTTGTCGGCGTTGAGGACGAGAGCGCCGGAGCCGGTCTTCACCATGTAGCGGCTGGCGCTGTTGCCGGCGATGCTGTCATGAGCGCCGCCGGCTTGCGGACCGGTGTCCGCGCCGATGGCGAGGCTGACGCCGGAGGCGATGTCGAACACGAGTGTGCCGGTGGTGCTCGCCCAGTAGAAACCGCCCGCCGAGGCGCTTGCGGGAGAAGAGAGCACGCCCGACTGCACATCGGACGCCGATGTGGCGGCGGCAAGCCCGCCGGCGTGGTTGCCCGTGTATTCGTAGCGGGTGATGCCGTTGCTGCCAGTCATCCTGATGGTCATGGTTTTGCCGGTTCCCATCGGCCCCCACAACGCGCCGCCCAGCGTCCCGGCCCAGTTGTCCTTGAAGATGACATCAGTAAGTTCGAGCTCGGTCAGAAAATTGCCGGCGTTCTGCGCAAGCGCGCCGCCCGCGGCTCCGGCGCGGTTGTTGGAAAAAAGCACATCGGTCAGCAAAACCGTGCCGCTGATGTCGAGCGCGCCGAAATTGCGGAGGGCGTAATTATCCGTGAAGGTGCCGCCGGTTATGACGAGCAGATTGGTGCTGGAGACAGCGCGGGCGCGAATCACACCGGAATCGACGGCAGCCGAATTGCCCTCGAAAAGCACATTTCTGAGCAGGACCTGGACGTTCGCAGGGTTTACCCGGATAACGCCTGAAGTCTGGCTGGAGTGATTGTTGCGAAAGGTGGCATTGGTTACCTCGATTACGGTGCCCACCCCGCCGTTGGGGATCAGGCTGAAGGCAGCCTCACCTTGGGTCAGCGTGACGTTTTCAATGAGCAGCCGTCCGTTTCCGCCCGGCGTGGATGGGGCGATGATGATATGGCTGTTGGTGGCGGACGGATACAGGAACCCAACGGTGGAGTTGGCTGCGGCGGTGAGGTCGTATTGGAATTGAAGCACCTGATCGTCCGCGATCTGGTAAACGAGCGTCCCGGACACGGTCTTGTAACCGCCAAAAACAATGTTGGTGGACGAGTCGATAATGACGGTTTCAATCTGAGCGCGCGATGGCGCGAGCCATGCGGAAAGGGCAAGTGTCGCTGTCGCGAGCACGCGGAGGAGCGGCATGGTTCGCATGGCTCGGGCTTGGAGGACGGTTTGGAGTGAGTGTGGCGTGGTTTTCATCGAAGGCTTTTGTTTGGGTGGGATTCTCGCATGTGCTGGGCTTGCGTTGGGTTCCTCGCTTTTGGGCGCCAAACATGCCGCGGAATGCGATGGATAAAAGACAAAGGCACTGGAAACATTGTTTGCCCAGTTGCTGGAATCGGGAGCGGCGCCTGCCATCAATCCGGGCAGTCCCGACGTGACACCGCGACGAGCCGGACAAACGCTGTGAAGCTACAAGGCGCTCAGTGATGGCAGATGACAAAAACGGAATGCGTCTCCGCGCCGCTGGCGACGACAATGTCAACTCCTGGCGGAAATGAGTCGTTTCAGGCGGATGGCAGCCCGTGCCACTCAATCCGCTCGCGCTGCAGCGATGCGTTTCAAGAAAAGGTTAACCGCGAATGGGGACGCCAATAATCGCGAATAAAAACAGCCCTGCCGGAGCATTCGCGGTTAAAAATCTGAGCCCTCCACTCCTTTTCTGATCTTTGCGGCCTTTGCGCCTTCGCTGTGAATCCTTCCGTGTTTCCGTGATCTCCGGCAAGACGGACGGATCACGCCGCCTTGACGCGCTTGATGGGATATTCGGTCACGGTGATGCCCTTGGCGGCGCGGCCTCCGACGTTCATGGCGCTCATGTCGAACTCGAATTCCTTTTTGCGCGCCTTGCAGCGGCCGCTCAGTTCGATGTCGAGTTTTTGCGGTATGTCGGACTCTTTTTTTGCGATGTGGAAATAGACCACTTTTGAGCCCTCGTTCGGGGCGAGCGGATAGAGTTTTTCCCGCGTGACTCCGCCGACCTGAAAGCGCTTGGCGAAGGCCTTGCCGGTCTTTTTGTCCTGATAGACCATTGTGTAGAAATTCGAGTCGCCGTCCTTGGGCAGAATCGCGGCGTGGATGATTTCGCGGCCCATGAAAACTTTGTCGGAAACGCGGGCGACCTTCATCGTGCCGTCGGCCATGAAACAGATCACGTCGTCGAGAATGGTGCAGTCGGTGATGTATTCGTGCTGGCGCCAGTTGAGCCCGATGAAACCTTCCTCGCGGTTTACGTAGAGGCGCTGGTTGGCGGCAACGACCTCGGCGGCGCTGATCTGCTCGATTTCGTCGTAGGTGGTGCGGCGTTTGTGGCCTTTGCCGTATTTTTCCTGGAGCGTTTCGAACCACTTGATCGCGTAAGCGGTGAGGTGCCTGAGGTTGTGTTTTACATCAGAGATTTCGTTTTCGATGCCTTTGATTTCCTCGTCGGCCTTGAAGCGGTTGTAGGCGGCGGTGCGCTTGATGGGAATGTCGCCGAGCTTGGTGATGTCCTCGTCGGTGATGGCGCGGCGGAGGCGTTTGATGAAGGGTTGCAGGCCTTTGCGGATGGCTTCGTCGGCGGCTTCCTTGGTTTTGCAGGTTTCGATGAGTTTGTAGACTTTTTCCTCGATGAAGATGCGCACGAGGGAATCCCAGTGCCATTTGGATTCGAGTTCTTCGAGGCGGATTTCGAGTTCCTGCTTGAGAAGGGAGACGGTTTTGTCGGTCGAGCGTTTGAGGATGTCGGGGACGGAGAGGAAGAGGGGGCGGTCGTTTCCGTTCGCATCGGTTTCGATGACGCAGGCGGCAGGCGAGATGGAGACCTGGCAATCGCTGAAGACGTAGAGTTGCTGGATGAGCTGGTCGGGATCGGAGCCTTGGGGGAGGTGGACGAGGATTTCGACCTTGTCGGCGGTGTTGTCGTCGAGGTGCTTGACCTTGATCCGGCCCTTGGCGTTGGCGGCGAGGATGGAGTCGATGAGCGAGGTGGTCGTGACGCCGTAGGGGAGCTCGGTGATGGCGAGGAGGTATTTGCTGCGCTGCTCGATGCGGGCGCGGACTTTCACTTTGCCGCCGCGTTCGCCGTTGTTGTATTCCGAAAAGTCCGCGATGCCGCCAGTCGGAAAATCGGGGAAGATGCGGAAGGTTTTTCCCTGAAGGTGGTTGATGGAGGCGCGGCAGAGATCGTTGAAGTTGTGCGGGAGGATTTTTGTGGAGAGGCCGACGGCGATGCCTTCCGCGCCCTCGGCGAGAACAAGGGGGAATTTCACGGGAAGCGTGACGGGCTCCCTGGCGCGGCCGTCGTAGCTGAGCTGCCAGGTGGTGGTTTTCGGATTGAAAACAACTTCGCGGGCGAAGGGCGTGAGGCGGGCCTCGATGTAACGCGCGGCGGCGGCTCCGTCGCCGGTGAAGATGTTGCCAAAATTGCCTTGCGGCTCGATGAGGAGGCCGCGTTGCGCGATGGCGACGAGCGCGGCTTCGATGGAGGCGTCGCCGTGCGGATGGAAACGCATGGCGGCGCCGACGATGTTGGCGACTTTGTTGAAGCGCCCGTCGTCCATTTCGTGGAGGGTGTGCAGGATGCGGCGCTGGACGGGCTTGAGTCCGTCGTCGATGTGGGGGACGGCGCGGTCGAGGATGACGTAGCTGGCGTAGTCGAGAAACCAGGAGTTGTAATGCCGGACGAGGGGGGCGTTGGGGTTGTTGTCCTTGGGCGGGGGCGGTTGTTCGGCAGGCGGGGTGTCGCCGTTGGCATCGGATTCGGCGGGAGCTGAGGGTGCGGAAGGTGCTGAGGGTGCTGACGCGGGGGTTGCGGATATCGCGTCGCCGCCATTGAGAGGAAGTTCGGACTGGTCGCCGGAGTCGGAAGGTGTTTTGCGTTTGGCCATTCGAGAAATTGAAAACCTCTGATAAAACAGAATCACCACGCTCCGGGCCAAGGATGAAATGCGGGGATTTCTCCGGACTGCGCCGCCTGTGTTCATTCAAACTGTCATATCGATGGATTTTTTACTCGTTTCTTGCGCACCACCTCCGCGGGCTATTGTCTGCCCGGCTCATTTCCGATGGAAACTGCCTTTGAAAACATTGCCATACGTCCTTATGTCTTGGGAGACATTCCCAGGCTCTATGATGCCGTTATTGAATCAGCGCAGACACTGGGGCCCTGGATGTCGTGGTATCATCCATCCTACTCGATCCAAGACACGCAAAAGTGGGTGGTGTCGCAGGCGAGCGCCTTTGCGCGGGGCGAGGAATACGGTTTCGCGATCGTTGACAAGCAGGACCGCCTGCTGGGCGCGTGCGGCGTCCATCATGTGGAACGCGCGAACAAGTATGGCACCATGGGCTACTGGACGCGGGCCATCTACACCGGCAGGGGCGTGGCGACTGCGGGCGTCAAACTGCTGGCCAATTGGGTGTATGCGAACACGGATTTGTGCCGGATCGAAATCCTCTGCGCCGTGGACAACACGGCGGGCTGCCGCGTTGCCGAGAAAGCCGGGGCTGCCTTTGTGGGCATAATGCAGCAGCGCGTGTGCCTGCACAGCCGCATGCATGATGCGGCGATGTATGCGTTTCTGCGCCCCTGAGGACGCAAAACCGCCCGAAAACGCCTCCCCCTGCCGGCATTTTTCACCGCGCGGCCCGCAATCCCATCACATAAATCCCGTTGCGTAACATTCTGTCTCGACGCGCGGAGGCTTCATGGGCAGCGTCTGCACGTTTCCGCAACCTGCGCACGCCTCCCTTGGACAAGCAAAAACCAGACGATTCACGCGCAACTTCACAGCCTGACGCCCGTCAAGCCACTGAAGCCACATGCGCGCGCACCGACACAGCCGAGACAGCCGCGCTCACGGAAACAGTCCGCAAAGCGCAAACCGGGGACGAGGAAGCCCAGCGCATCCTCATTCTCTCCTATCAGCACCGCGTGGCCGGCTTCATCTACACCATCACCAACCGCAGCGACTCCGTGGAGGATCTCGCGCAGATAGTTTTTATTAAAATGATCCGCGCCCTTCCACGCCTCTCGCAACCCGCCCAATTCGAAGCATGGCTCTTCCGCCTCGCACGCAACGCCTGCATCGACCACATCCGCCGCGAACGCTGGCAAAAATTCCTCACCCCGCTCGAAAACGGTGAACGCGTTCTCGACATCCCCGACAAACCCGCGGGCATCGACGCCGAGGAACTCGACGCCATCAACCACGCCCTTTCAAAACTCAAACCCAAGGATCGCGCCCTCATCGCCCTCGCGCAGGAAGGCCGCAGCCAGGTCGAAATGGCTGAGATCACCGGCATCAGCGTGGTCGCCCTCAAGGCGCGCCTCCACCGGGCCCGCGAACAACTCAAGCAATATTATGAATACGCAACCTGATCCCTCGCAAAACCCGCGACTCTGGGCCCGACGGCAAGCCTACGCGGCGAGCCTCCTCCCGCCCAACTTCGCCGACAACGTCCTCCGCGCCGCGCGCCTCCGGCGCGACGAACCCGCCGCGCACACCCGCGTCTGGCGTTTTTTCCACAACCCCTTCGCACTCTCCGCCCTCACGGCCTGCGCATGCCTCGTCGCCGTCGTCTTGTTCCACACCCAGTCCGCCAGCCAAGCCAACGAGGAAAACCTTGCCGGCTGGCGCGATCTCGCCGAGCAAGTCGCCAGCCTCGATCCGCTTTGACAGCCGCAACAACCCCGCCAGCGAACGCACCGGCACACACCAATCATCCATGAGCAAAATCCTCCCCTTCATCCTGACGACCCTCATCGGCTTCGCCGTTGGGATTGGCGCGGGCATTTGGATCAAACGCACCCCCGCCATCCTCCCGCCTCCGGCCATATTCGCCGAACTCAAGGACGCCCCCATGGGCTCCGACAACCCCGCGCCCGCATACGACGCGCAACGCGAGGAAGCCTACCGCCAGATCCGCGCCGAGATGGACGAATTCCGCCTCAAGGTGGACGAAATCAAAAAAAGCCTTCGCGCGCAAATGGACCCCATCCTCACGCCCGAGCAACGCGAGCGCGTGAGCCGCTGGCGCGAACGTCCCGCCCCGCCGCCTCCCCCCGCAAACGCTCCGCCGCCCCCGGGACGCCGCAATTTCTGGGAAGGTTTCGATTCGGCGATGTCCATCATGATGGTGCCCTTTTCGCTGGAACGCATGAGCGAAAACCTCGATCTCACGCCCGACCAAAAAGCCGCCGTGCACAAACTCCTCCTCGAACGCCGCGAAAAATTCCTCCAGCTCGTGGACGCCACGCCGCCCCCCAGCTTCAAACTCCTCAAGCTCATCCCGCCTGCGGCAAAAAAGCCCGCGCCCGCAAAATAGGCGTCCGCTCCGGCACACCCCGCAGCCTTCGTGAATCTCCTCCTTTCACACGTCCTTGTCAGCGCCTGCCTCGGCGCGCTCATCGGCCTCATCCGCCAGTGGAGCGACCAGCAAACCGAGGCCGGCGCCGTCGATTTCGGCGGTGTGCGCACCTATTCCCTCTGGGCGCTTCTCGGCTGCCTCGCCGCCTTCGCTTCCGAGCATTACGTCGCCGCCACCCTTCCCGTGGCCATGGCGCTCGTCGGCGCGCACCTCGTCATCACGCACATAAAGGACGCGTCCGGCAAATACCCCGGCGGCACGTCCTTCGCTGCCGCCATGCTCACCTGCCTCATCGGCGCGCTCGTCAACTGGGAACACACCCAGGGCGCCATCGTCGTTGCCGCGCTTACCATGGTCATGCTCGGCGTCAAGCAGCCCCTGCACACCTGGACGCTTCGCTTCACCGTCGAGGACATCCGCGCCACGCTTCAATTCGTCGCGATCACCGGCGTGATCCTCCCTCTCGTCCCCGACCGCGCGATGGGGCCCTACAATGCCTTCAACCCCTATTCCACCTGGCTCATGGTCGTGCTCATCGCCGGTGTCGGTTTCCTCGGCTACGTGCTTATGCGCCTCCTCGGCACAAAGGCCGGCATCGCCGTGACCGGCCTTCTCGGAGGACTCGCATCGAGCACCGCCACCACCCTCGCGTTCAGCAAACGCAGCAAAGCCAACCCCGAGCTCTCCTCCGACTACGCCTTCGCGATCGTGCTCGCCTGCACGACCATGTATGCGCGCCTTGCGGTGATGGTCGGCTTCATCGACCCGCAGCTCATCCTCACGCTCCTGGCCCCCACGCTCGTCATGGCCGCGCCCGGCGCGCTCTACTCGGCGTGGATTTGGTTCTTCAAACGCTCGGCCGCCGCGCCCGAGGTGCACCCGCCCGCGATTGCCAATCCGCTCAGCCTCAAAACCTCGATCCAGTTTGCGGCCCTCTACGCCATCGCGGCCTTCCTCATAAAACTCGTGACGAGCCTCGGCTGGCTCAGCGCCGTGCTCCCGCTGGCGTTTCTCTCCGGCCTCACAAGCGTCGACGCCATGTCGCTCCTGATGGCAAACAACCGCGTCGAGGGCACGACCGCGATGCAGCTCGCCGCGCAAGCCGTGATCGCGGCCTCGCTGGCAAACACGTTTGCGAAGGGCGTCATCGCCATCGTCTGCGGCTCCCGCGCGCTCGCCGTGCGCGTCGCCATCGTCCTCGGCCTCATGACCGCCACGAGCGTCGCCGCGTTGTGGCTGGTGTGAGTTTTGGCCTGGATTTTGGAACACAAAGGACGCAAAGAGCCACGGAGCCCGGGAGGCCAGTCCAGCTGTGGGATTGGTTTTATGCGAGGAAATGCAAAGATCAGGAATGCGTGTTGATCCGTGGAGTCTTGATGCCCCCCAGTGATCTCTGTGGCCGGGCTCCGTGACCTCTGTGTTATTTTCATGCCCTCGCCAGCCGCCAATCTTTTCGTTCGCCCACGCCCGGTTTGTCGCTATTGGTTTTGGTTTTTCCATGTCCCTCCGCGCTCCATCAACCCTGAATGGCCTTCGGCTCCTGCGTCACATTCCCTTGGAAGGCGCGTTCAACTTCCGCGACATAGGCGGCTACGAAACGGACGACGGGCGGCACGTGCGCTGGCACCGCGTTTACCGCTCGGGCCAGATCCACAAGCTCACCGACGCCGATGTCGCCGCGTTCGAAAGCCGCCGGATTCTGACCGTCGTCGATCTGCGCGAGAAAGACGAATACACAAGCGCCCCCGACCGCCTGCCCCCCGGCGCAACACTGATAAGCTGTGCCGGAGGCAAAATCACCCCGATGGAAGACTGGGCGCACATGCTGGCCGGGGCGACCTCGGGCGTGCCGTTCATGAAGGCGTTTTATTCCGACATCCATGGGCTCGCCGCGCGTTTCAAGCCGTATTTCCAGACGCTCCTCGACCTGCCCGACGACCACGCCCTGCTCCTCCACTGCATGGCCGGCAAGGATCGCACCGGCATCGGCATCGCGCTCCTCCTGCTCGCGCTCGGCGTCCCGCGCGCGCGGATCGTCGAGGACTACCTGCTCACCAACACCCACGGCACGAAGGTGCTTTTCGGCGAGCACGCGGAGCGGCTTCCCGAAAGCGTGAGGCAGGACTTGCTCGCCGCAAAAGAGGAATACCTCCAGGCTTTCTTCGCCGCGCTCGAGGAGCATCACGGCTCGGACGTGCAATTCCTGACGCAGGCGATCGGCCTCACCCCGGAAAAAATCGCCCGCCTGCGCGAAAAGTTCACCGAATAAGAAAAACGTCCGGATAGGCGGACAAATCGCGAATGCCCGACAACGCACAACAGGCAGGCAGCGCGGCAGGCGCCCGGCGCTTGCTGCCAATCGTGCTCGCACAGGCTGTGGGATTCGTATGCGGCGCGGCGGGCATCGCAATCGCGTCGCGCCTCGTCGCGCCGGAGGACTACGGCGCGTATGGCGTTTTTCTCACGCTCGTCCCGCTGGGTATTACCGTCATCCACGCGGGACTCGTCAAATTTGTCGCGCGACATTGGGCCGCATCGGAAGACCGCGCGGGATTGATGCGCGAAGTCATGCGGGCGGCGCTGCGCAAACTCCCGCTGCTCGCCGCCGCGACGCTCGCCGCCGCGTGGCTCGCGCCGGGCATGGGCGCCGCCGGCGCGCACTGGTGGAGCACATGGCCGCTGCTATTCATCGCGGCGACGCTCGCGTCGGCGGCGTGGATCGGCCAGACCGCCCTGCAGGCCGGATGCGAGCACTGGCGCGATCTCGGCGTGTCCGCCGCCGGATCGCTGACGCGCTCGTTCGTGCCGCCGCTCCTTTATGCGACGGCGGGCGGCACGCTCGTGGCATTGCAGGCGGGCTTTGTCGCGCACGCGCTCGTCGCCGCGTTCGCCGCAAGATGGGCGCTCCGGAGCTTGCTCCGGCAAAACCCGGGCATCCCCGCGCGCAACCAACTGCCGCCGGTTTACGACGGCCCGCTGTTCATCCTGCTGGCCGTCGCCGCGTGGGCGCTGACCGCCGTCAACCGCTGGATCGTCGCGGGCTTTTTCGGCGCCGAGGCCGCCGGCTATTTCACGCTCGCGGGAAACGTGGCGGTGATCGTGACGAGCATGATGGGCGTGGTTTTCACGCAATACTGGCAGCCGGTGATCTTCTCCATGCCCTCCGAAACGACGCAGGATCGCCGCTCGCTCGCCGCGAACATGGACATTGTGGCGCTCGCCTACACCCTCTGCGGCATCGCGGGAATCGGATTTTTGCACGTCGTGACACCGTGGCTCACCGGCCCCGTGATCGGCGTGAAATACACGGGCGCGCTCGGCATGATCGCGCCTGCGGGCTGTTTCGGCGTGGCGGTGGTGACCGGACAGTTTTATCACATGCTGCTGCTTGCCGCGCGCAAGGAACGCGCCTGCGCCGCCGCCGATTTGAGCGGGGCCGCCGTGCTCGTGCTGGGCAGCGTGGTCGCAGCCCTCGCAGGCGGCGAAACGGCATTCTGGCGCTGGCTGCTCGTGTCGCCCCTCGTGCCGTGGCTGCTCAACCGCACCCTCGCGCGGCGCGCCTTGTTTTCATAAAACGCCCGCGCGAAACGCCGCTCACGTCGCGCCGGCTTCACGCCACGTTTCCTCGACGAGCGCGGGCGGCACATCCGGCTTCGTCGCGGAATCGCCGATGGCATTGAGCACAACAAAACGCAGCGCGCCCGAGCGCGCTTTTTTGTCGCGCGTCATCGCGGTCATGAGCGCCGCGAGCGGAAGCGGCTCGCGCAAACGCGCCGGCAGCGCGTGCGCCGCGACGACGCGCTCGACGCGAGCGACATCGTCCCTGGAAATGCTGCCGAGTTTTTCCGACAGCCGCGCCGCCGCCGCGAGTCCGATGGCGACCGCCTCGCCGTGCAAATAAACGCCATAGCCCGTGGCCTGCTCGATGGCATGGCCGAAGGTGTGCCCGAGGTTGAGCAGCGCGCGCCCGCCCTCGCGGGCCAGCTCGCGCTCGTCGGCCTCGACAATGCGCGCCTTGATTTCGCAGCAGCGGCGGATCACCGCCGCAAGCTCAGGGCTCGAAACCGTGAGCGGCTCACGTTCGAGTTGCTCGAAAAGCGCGGCATCGGCGAGCAATCCGTATTTGATGACTTCCGCCATGCCTGCGGCGAACTCGCGGGGCGGCAGCGTCCCGAGCATACCGGTCGCGATGAACACGGCGCGCGGCTGGTGAAACGCGCCGGCAAGATTTTTTCCGGCCTTGAGATTGATGCCCGTTTTCCCGCCGACGGAGCTGTCAACCATCGCGAGCAGCGTGGTCGGAATCTGGACAAAATCGATGCCGCGCTGGTAAGCGGCCGCGGCGAAGCCCGCGAGGTCGCCGACAACCCCGCCGCCCGCCGCGACGAGCACGCTCGCGCGGTCCAGCCGCTGCGCGGCCATGAAGTCGAGCACGCGGCCCAGCTCCGCGAGCGATTTTGTCTCCTCGCCGGGCGCAAGCTCGATGACGGGCGCGCCGCCCAGCGCCGCCTTGAGCGCGGGCCCTTGGGCGCGGGCGAGATTGCGGTCGGTGACAACCGCGATGGAACGCCCGTCGCGCGCCAGCGCGCCAATCTCGTCGCGGGCGATCCCGGCGAGGTCCTTGCCAAAACGGATCGGGTAACTGCGTTCGCCAAGACGGACGGTCAGGGATGCGGAAGTGTCGCTCATGCTGTTGATCTGAAGTGAAGTGTTGCGAAAAATGAAGCCTGCAAAAATGCAAACCACCTCCCGGTGCGGGGCAACAGTTTAAGCTCCCTCGTCACAAAACGAAAACGCGATTTCGGCACAAAGTGCTTGCGTCCGGCAAAGACACTTTCCTAAAAGACGCGTTCTCTTCGCCAATGTCCGGCCTGATGCGGACATTATCGGGAGGTTCTTTTCTACACTTTGGCAACACAGGGAAGGCCGTGAAAACCGGCCACAGTTGCGCTACGGTTACGTATCAGTCCAGACTTCCAGCGTCCGCGATTCGCGGGCGTGGCAATGCCAGTCGGAATCAAGAATCTTGAACTTCCGGTGAAGGCTAGAAGCGAGGCGGCGACGCCACAAAATGGCGCGCGACACATACGGAGTCCGAACATCTGTCTGCCTTAAGTTCTCACCCGCCCCCGGCGCGATTGCGCGCGCCGGACCGGCACAACTTCAACGCAAAAATTGAAGCGTGAGAGTGGCAACTCGGTCCATGCATCCGATGCGTCCCCGCCTGCGGTGTCTTCGCGCGTCTTCACGCGCGTCCATGTCTCCGCCGCGGCGTCCGCATCCGGCGTTTTCCCCAGGTTTCTGCTCTTGCCTGAAACCAACGCCATGCCACTGCCATCCACTTTTCCGGCGCGGGCCTCCGCCCGTGTCATTCCCTTTCCAAAACCCGCGAACACATCGCGCCGGCCACGCGCCCGCACGCCCCGCGGCGTCCCCGCCCGCCCATACCCCGATTTTCCCGGCTCCGTGCCGGAGTTGCCGAAACACGCGTTCGAGACCACGCTGCGCCGCGCTCGCGGACAGCCATCACTGCTCATCCCGAAACGCGAAGGTGTGGAAACCTGGTTTCAGCAATCTCCGGCACGGAGCTTTTTGCGTCCGGGCGGCTGCGTTCCGTCCCGTGAAAACCTTTCCGTTTTCCAATGACATCCATCGACCAAATCCGCGAAATCTTCCACCAGATCGCCGGCGTGCTCGTCTGGCCCGTGCTTCTCGGGCTCATCGGGCTCGCATGCGCAATGATTGTCTCGCTCGGGGCGTTCGCGCGCGAGTGGTTTGACCGCAAACGCGGCCGCCGCGCCTCGCTCGAAAACGACCACAACGCGCTCAATCGCGCCGCCGCCGGCTCCTCGAAAGACATGGAGCTTGCCATGGAAGCCATCCTGCAGGCATCCGGCCGCCGCCGCTGGCGCTCGCTCGGACGCCTCCGTCTCGCCGTGCGCGTCGGCCCGTCGCTCGGCCTCATGGGCACGCTCATCCCGATGGCCGACGCGCTCCAGGGCCTCGCCGACGGCAACCTGCCCGCGCTCGCCAGCAACATGGTCACGGCCTTCGCCGCCACGGTCATCGGCCTGAGCATCAGCGTCACCGCCTACCTCGTCGCCGCCGCGCGCGAGAGCTGGGTGCGCGCCGACAGCGAGGCGCTCGCCTTCCATGCCGAGCACCTCCTCCGCGAAACCAAAACCGATGCGGAAACCCGCCGCGCCGCACACGCCGCCTGACCATGCGCTTCGTCCAACGCACCACGCGCCACGCAGCCCACGGCCTCGCTCCCGGCGAAGACGAGGATCCGCTCGCAGGCATTGCCAATCTCTTCGACGTGAGCGTCGCCTTCATCGTCGCGCTGCTCATCGCGCTCTTCGCGCTTTTTTCCGCGGGCACGTTCCTCGACAAAAACTCCGAGGTCACGCTCGTGAAGACGACCGCCGACGGCGAGACCGAGATCATCACGAAAAAAGGCGCGGAGATAAAGGTGCAGAAAGTCACCGACAAAAACCTCTCCGGCCAGGGCACGCGCCTCGGCACCGCCTACCGTCTCGCCAGCGGCCAGGTCGTTTACGTGCCCGACGAAAACGGCGCGGCGGCGCCCGCCCCGGCCAGCCAGGCACGATGATTTTTCCCGCGCACAGCAAAACCCTTTTCGGAGGCGGCTACATTGGTCTGTCGGCGCTTCTGAACGCAAAAAAGCCGCGGTCGCGCCCGCACAAAAGCGCGACCGCGGCCCTGTCCCCGCCAGCCGCCCCTCCTGACTTTTTCCCGCCATATGCATCCACTAAAAACCAACGCCACAAACAGGCATAAAATCGCCGCCGCGTTTTTCGCGGCGCTTGCTTGCTTCTCCGCATCGGGCGCCCTTCCCGGGCAGCCGCTGCCGGGATTCGACGAAATCGTGACACTCGACAAAATCAACGTCACCGCCATGCGCGAATCGAAGGATTTCTACGAAACGCCCGCCTCGACGTTCACGCTCGACCGCGCCGAGATCAAAGCCATGGGCGGGGACAGCGCGTTTGACACCGTGCGTTTTTCCGACGGCGTCGCGATCGACTCGATGGGCGTCGCCGGGCAGTCCTACGGCGCCATGACGTCGAAGACCGTCATGCGCGGCTCGCGCCGCGGCACGCTCATCCTCATCGACGGCATGCCCGCCAATAACAACGGCTATTACAACATGGAGGACATTCCCGTGGAAACCATCGGCCGCATCGAGGTTGTGAAGGGCGCGGGCTCCAGCATGTATGGCAGCGAAGCCATCGGCGGCGTCATCAACATCATCAGCGACTCCTCGCCGGTCAACACCGCCAGCGCCACGCTCGGCGGCAACAAATACCAGAACTTCAGTATCGCCGTCCGCGAGCCGTGGGCGGTCTGGGGCCAGTCCGGCATGCTCGGCGTCAGCGGGCTCCTCCAGAATCTCGGCAAGGTGCAGCGCATATCGAGCAGCAAGCTCGGCATGGGCGAGAGCAAGAAATGGATGGGCCGCCTCGACGGCTCCATCGGCCGGTGGAAGGTTTCCTACCAGTATTCGGAAAACAACTACTCGTTCGACACCTACAACGACGCCAGGACCTGGAATCCCGCCACCATCACCCAGAAGGCGCATTACGACGACACCAAGCACTACATCCGCAGCTCCGGGCGCGGCGAAAACTGGCAGATCGGCCTCTACGCCAACATCCAGCAGCGCTATGCCATGACCGAGAGAAACCTCCTCGCCACCCGCCAGATCTCCTCCAACAACGATTACGACTCACGCGTTTACGGCGGCGATTTCCAATACAGCCTGAAACCCTCGTGGGCCGAATTCCTGCTCGGCGTGAGCGCCTCATACGAGGACTTCACCACCCGCAATTATCTCAACAATACCGGAACCGATTCCGACCGCGAAAGCGTCGCCGCCTTTGTGCGCGCCTCGAAGACCTTTGGCGACACCTGGATGGCTGCCGTCAGCCTGCGCGAATCCTACGTGAGCAGCGGCGACCTGACCGCGTTCACGCCGCAATTCCAGTTGCTGAAAAAGTTTACCAGCAGGTTCAGCGCCTACGCAAACGTCGGACGCTCGTTCAACATGCCCTCGCTCAACCAGCTCTACGGCCCCACCGGCACCTTGAGCACCTCCAACGCCGACCTCGAGCCCGAGGAGGGCTGGACATACGAAACCGGCCTGAAATGGCAAAGCGGCAGCACGCTCGCGAGCCTCGCCGTCTTCCACATGGACTTCAACCACATCACCTACGTCGTGCATCCCACCGACCCCGACCTGCAGATCCCCATGTCGGTGCCGTTCCAAAACACGGGTGTCGAACTCTCCGTCACACAGAAACTCTCGAAGCACATCGCCCTCGAAGCCGGCGCCTCCTACGGCAAGCCCGAGGAAAAAGCCACGCCGGGCGGCCCGTGGAATGCCGTTTACGGACGCGTGCAGGCCAATGCCCGCCTCCGCTGGCAATGGAGCCGCTACTTCGCCTCGTTCAACGTCTCCGTGCTCGCCGATCGCGTTTACGACCGCAAGGACATGACTCCGACGCTCCTCAAGGCCGGCATGAAGTTCAACGAGCACATTCAGCTCAGCGTCGTCGTGGACAATGTTTTCAACCGCATCGACGTCACCAACCACACCTCGGCCACAACCGCCTATTACTCGATGCCGCGCTGGGTGAAAGTGACCCTGACATCGACATTTTAACACGTAACAAGCTGCGCCCATCACAATGAAATCGTTCGCTCGCATCCCGCTTCTGTGTGTCGCATTCGTTGCAGCCTGCCCCTGCCCCTCCCGGGCCGTCGCCGCGCAAACACAACCGCACGGCTCCATCTGCATCATGTCCGGCGACACGCATTCGCCCGCCGCCGTCGGCGCCGTGCGCGAGCTGCTTGCGAGCGACGATTTCAAAAACATCCGGCTCTCGGTCGTGCCCGATCTCGGCGCGACCGAGGCCGACCTCAAGCGCATCCGCGCCGCCGATGTTGTCATCGTCTATGCGCGCGGACGCGACCGCATCACAACGATAGCCGACGAACTCTCCGCCGTCACCAAACGCGGCGGCGTCATCTACGTCGTCGGCCCCTCCATTCAGGATGACTTCGACGAGGTCAAGCTCACCCGCGACAAGGAAATCGCCGCCTATTTCAACGCCGGCGGACGCGCCAATCTCATCCAGATGATCCGCGCCGCCGCCGCGCGCAAACTCGCGCCCGGCATTGTCGTCGAGCCGCCCGTCGCGATTCCCGACTTCGGCTTCTACGATGTCGCGAACGCCCGCGTCATCACCAGTTATGACGACTACCGCCGCGACTACATCGCCGCCGCGCCCGCGCAACGCTCCGGACGCCCGTGGGTCGGCGTCCTGCTTCCGCGCTCCTACATCGAATCCGGCGCCACCGGCACCATCGAAGCCGTCTGCGCCGCCCTCGAAAAACGCGGCCTCAACGTCCTCGCCGGCTTTTGCGCATCGAACAACAAACTGCTCCGCGCACTCTTCCTCAACACCGACGGCTCCCCGCGCGTGGACGCCTTCGCGAGCCTCTCGCTCAAAATGGGTTTCTCGCCGCAAATGGTCGGCCCCGCCCTCTCCGAAATCGGCGCGCCCGTCGTCAACGGCATTTCGCTCGGCTCGCAAAGTCGCGAGGAATGGGAAGCCTCGCCCGTCGGCATTTCCGTGCCCGAACGCTGGTGGCAGCTCAGCGGCCCCGAACTCGCGGGCACGATCGCGCCCACGGTCCTCGCCGCCAAGGAGCGCATCGCCGACACCGCCACCGGCTCCGCTTACGTCGTGCACGTTCCCATCGCCGGGCGCGTTGAGCAGTTCGCCGAGCGCGTCGCGCGCTGGGTGCGCCTGCGCCACGCCGCCGTCGCCGACCGCCGCGTCGCCATCATTTATTACAACTACACCCCCGGCAAAGCCAGCATCGGCGCGTCCTACTTGAACGTTCTTCCACAATCGCTCTGGCAAATCCTCGAACGCCTCCGCGCCGACGGCTACAACACGACCAATTCCCCAGCCTCATCGGAGTCTCTTTTCAGCGACATCCAGACCTTCGGCACCAACGCGCGTCCCGGCGAGGCGGAGGACATGGAGCGTCTCGTGCGCGGCGGCCGCGCCACGCTCTGGCCCGTCTCCGAATATCGCAAACTCTTCGACCGCCTTCCCGAAAAACTCCGCGCCTCCATCATCGCCAAATGGGGCCAGCCCGAAACCGGCAAAACGATGATCTGGCGCGACAGCACGGGCGCGCCGTTCTTCGTTTTCCCCACGCATCGCTGGGGCAACGTCCTCTTCGCGCCGCAACCCGTGCGCGGCTGGGGCGAGGACCCGACCGCGTCGTATCACGACCTGCAATTGCCCGTGCATCACCAATACCTCGCGTTCTACCTCTGGCTGCAAACGCAGTTCGACGCCGACGCCATCGTGCACGTCGGCCGCCACGCTACGCACGAATGGATGCCCGGCAAGGAAGTCGGCTTCACGCCCGCCGACACGGGCGAAGCGCTCGTCGCCGCCATCCCGCAACTCTACATCTACATCGTCGATGGCATCGGCGAAGGCTTGCAGGCCAAGCGCCGCGGCATGGCGACCATCATCACGCACATGGTTCCGCCGCTCGACCGCGCCAGCCTCAGTCCCGATCTCCGCGAACTCAAAGGCCGCATCAACGATTACAACGTCGCCGTCGAAAAAGGCTCCGTCGCCAGCGCCGACACGCTCCGCGAAATCACCGGACGCGCCCAAAAAATGGGCCTTCTCCTCGACCTCGGCATCACGCCCTCCACGGTCAACGGCGCGCCGGCGCTCACGCACGACCAGCTCGACCAGATTGAAAACCACATCGCCAACATCGGCGACCGCCTCACGCCCTTCGGCCTGCACACCTTCGGCGTGTCGCCCGGCGAGAAAGCCGCCCGCGCCACCGCCGAGGCCATCCTCGAAGCCGAGAGTGAATCCAAGGACGCAGGGTCGGGTGGCACGGGCTTCCAGCCCGTGGGTTCGGGTCGCATGGGCGTCTCGCCCATGCCTGCATCCACGACTTCCACAAAATCTACCATGCGCCACGCACGCGAGGTCGGGACACCCGTGTCACCCAATTCACGCGGGCGAACCGCCGATACCACGCCCCCCGCCGCCCCCGTCCTCACCCGCGACCAGCGGCTCGCCGATCTCATCTCCCGCATCACCGCCTCCGGCCCCGCCGAACTCGACGCGCTCTCCGCCGGACTCGCCGGGCGCTACATCCCCGCCGGTCCCGGCAACGACCCCGTGCGCCAGCCCGATTCGCTGCCCACCGGAAAAAATTTCTACGGTTTCGATCCCACGCGCCTGCCCACGCGCGCCAGTTACGCGACCGGCGCGCGCCTCGCCGGGGAACTCGTTGAAAACTACCGCGCCAAGCACAACGGCGAATACCCCGACCGCCTCACCTTCAACCTCTGGAGCGGAGAAACCAACCGCCATGAAGGCGTGATGGAGGCGCAGATTTTCGCGCTCCTCGGCGTGCGCCCGGTCTGGAACAACTACGGACGCGTTGACGATATTGAGCTCATTCCGCGCGCCGAACTCGGACGCCCCCGCATCGACGTCACCGTCGCGCCCTCCGGCCTCTACCGCGACGCGTTCCCCGTCCTCATGAACCTCATCGACAAAGCCGTGACGCTCGCCAAAGCCTCCCCCGAAACCGACAACGTCGTCGCGCGCAACATCGCCGCCACGCGCGAGGAGCTCGTCTCGCGCGGCGTCCCCGCCGATGAAGCCGAGCGCCTCGCCACCGTGCGCATCTTCACCGTGCCCGTCGGCGCCTACGGAGCCGGCATCGAAAAAGTCATCACCGACGACAAGGGCTGGAGCAACGAATCGCAGGTCGCCGATGTTTTCATGAACCGCATGGCGCACCTCTTCGGGCAGGGCTTCTGGGGCGAGGAGCCTCCCGCCGCCGCGAAAGACCCGGAGATTCGGAAGCACATTTTCCGCCTCGCGCTCAAAGGCTCGAAAGGCGTCATCCACAGCCGCTCTGGATCCGTGTATGCCACGCTCGACATCGACGATTTCTACCAATACCTCGGCGGCACCGCCATGGCCATCCGCCAGATCGACGGCAAAACGCCCGAAACCTTTGTCACCGACATGAGCATGCCGCGCATTGCCAAGACTGTGACGCTCGAACGCTTCATGGGCCAGGAACTCCGCGCCCGCTATCTCAACCCGAAATGGGTCGATGCCATGCTCAACGAGGGCTACGCCGGCGCGCGCTTCATCATGCGCATGACCGACAATCTCTGGGGCTGGCAGGTCACCGTCCCCGAGGCCGTCGGCAACGAGAAATGGCAGGAAATGTTCGAGGTGTATGTGCAGGACAAATACAACCTCGACGTCCGCGCCCGCTTCGAGAAAGCCGGCAATCTCCACGCCTATCGCGAAATGGTGGATCGCATGTTGGTCGCCGTTGACAAGGGCTACTGGCAGGCCGCGCCCGAAACCGTCGCCGCGCTCCGCGAGGCCTCGGAAAAAGCCGCGCAACAAATCGCCGCCGCGGAAAAAGTGGAAATGGAAAAACTCCGCGAAACCGCGCCTCTCCCCAACCTCGGCCCCGCGCCCGCCGTCACTCCGCCGCCGCAACCCGCCGCGCCTCCGCCGCCCGCCAGCGCGCAACCCGCATCGCCGCAAACGCAGCAAGTCGAGGGCAAGGCGCTCGAAGACGTTTCCAAAAAAAACGCGCCCGCCGCCGCATCCCCCGCCTGGCCGCTGCGCCTCTTCCTCGGCCTCGCCGCCATCGCCGCCTTGTTCCTTTTCGGCTGGTTCCGCCAGTCCCGCGCCCGATGAACACGACGCATGAAAGCATCCGGAGAGCGCGCGCGTCTCGCGTGCGGTTGCCGGCGTCCCGCCGGCAACTTCCCCAAAGGCGACGGCGGGACGCGTGCGCTCCTCCCATATTCGTAATTTTTCGCTGATCCAAAAAATCGCGCCCTCTCATTTCCGACAGACCAAAATGGAAACAGAAAAAACAAACCACGCCTCACCGCCCGCCCCTTCCGCCGACGCCCACCGCCAGCGCATGGCCCGCCGCAAGGAAATCCAGGACCAGCGCATCGCCGCCACGACCGCCGACAAGGGACTCATCATCGTCCACACCGGCCCCGGCAAAGGCAAAACCACCGCCGCGCTCGGCATGGTGCTCCGCTCGCTCGGCCACGGCTACCGCGTCGCCCTCGTGCAATTCATCAAGGGCGCATGGGAGCCCGCCGAGAAAAGAGCCTTCGCGCACTGGGGCGAACAGCTCGCTTTCCACGCGATGGGCGAAGGTTTCAGCTGGATAACGCAAGACCGCGAACGCGACATCGCCGCCGCGCAAAAAGCCTGGGAAACCGCGCTTCGCTACATCGTGAATTCCGACTGCCGCCTCATTCTCCTCGACGAAATAAACGTCGCCCTCCGCCACGGTTATCTGACCGTGCAACAGGTTCTCGACGGCCTTGCCGAGAAGCCCGCGCTTACACACGTCATCCTGACCGGACGCGGCGCGCCGCCCGAGCTCATTGCCCGCGCCGATCTCGTCACCGAAATGACCGCGGTAAAGCACCCTTTCAAGGACCAGCGCATCCGCGCCCAGCCGGGCATCGAATACTGATGGACGCCAAGAACAAACAAGTGCGCGAAGAACGCGTGCGACAAGGAGGGGCGGCGTCCCGCCGCCCGACGCGCCGAACGCGCGCCCGTCCCACGCCTAAAAACGCTTTGGATTCCGCTCTTTGCGGGGCTCCCGCCCCGTCCGGCGGCGGGACGCCGCCGCTCCTTGCGCAAGCGTGTTTCCTTGCGCAAGCGTGCCTCAAAAACATCTCATGAGCGCCGCGTCCAGCATCATCCTCCTTTCGCACGCCGAGACCGATCTCCTTGCGCTCGATCGCACCCGGCCGCGCCTGCCCGCCGGCTTCCCCAAAATCGCAGGCCATTCACTCAACGCCATCCGCGAAGACGCCGAGCTCGCCGCGCTTCTCGCCCCGGCGTTCGCCGCCGCGTCGCGTTGCGTCATCATCGCGCGCATCCACGGAAAACTCTCCGGCGTCCCCGGCCTCGCCGCGCTCGCACAAAGCGCGCGCCAGCCGGGCGCGACCTTCGACCTCATTGCCATCAGCGGCGTCGAGGACGCCGATCCCGCCCTAGCCGACGCCTCCACCTGCGCGCCATCCATCGCCGCGACGCTCACGGCTTACTTCATGTCCGGCGGCATGGACAACATCACCCAGGCCCTTCGCTACCTCGCGTGCCACTGCCTTGGCACATCGCACACCTTCACGCCACCCGCGCCCATGCCGGCGCACGGCCTCTATCACCCCGACCTCCTCGTCACCACGCCCGGCGAATGGCGCGACCACCGCCCCGCCGGCGCGCCGCTCGCGCTCGTCGTTTTTTATCGCGCGCACGTCCTTTCGGGAAATCTCGATTTCATCGACCGCATCATTCGCGTCCTCGAAAAACGCGGCATGGCGGCCATCGGCGCGTTTACCACATCGCTCCGCGATTGCGACGCGAACGGCATCCCCTCTGCACTCTCGCTCGCAGGCGAGCCGCCCGACGTGATTGTCAACACCGTCAGCTACCCGCTCACGCAACCCGACGCGGGCTCGGGTGGCATGGGCTGCCAGCCCATGTCTGCGGCCAATCCCTTCGCTCAAATCGACGCGCCTGTGCTCCAAGCCATCGCCTGCGGCTCGACGCGCGATTCATGGCTCGCCTCCGCGCGCGGACTCAGCCCGACGGAAACCGCGGTCAACATCGCGCTCCCCGAGTTCGACGGGCGCGCCATCACCGTTCCTGTTTCATTCAAGGAAAACCATCGCTACATCCCCGACGACGAACGCATCGCCCGCGTCGCCGGCATCGCCGCGCGCCTCGTTGCGCTGCGTCGCAAGCCCGCCCGCGAAAAACGCATCGCCATCATCCTCACCAACAGCGGCGGCAAGGCGCAGAAAGTCGGCGGCGCGGTCGGCCTCGACACGCCCGCCTCGCTCCTTCGCGTCCTCGACGCCCTCCGCTCTCAAGGCTACGCCATCCCACCCTTCAAGGGCACCTCCGACGATCTCTTCGCCAAGCTGCTCTCGCGCGGCTGTTACGACGAAAAATATCCGCTTCGATTGAGTGATGCCCATGCGTATCCACGTTCCGAATACGTTGCGTGGTTCCGCACGCTGCCCGCACCGCTGCAAACCCATATGTGTGAAACGTGGGGCGAGCCACCCATGCGCGGCCATGCCGCCGCGCCCGTGCGCTGGACCGCCGTCGGCAAGGATTCGACGAAACGCCTCCTGCCGCTCGCGGACGAACCGCACACCGACGACACGCATTTCCATTTTGCCGCGCTCGAACTCGGCAATGTCCTCATCGCGCTCCAGCCGCCGCGCGGCTTTGGCATGAATCCCGACGCGATTTACCACGCCACCGACCTCGTACCCACGCATCACTACGCAGCCTTTTACCGCTGGCTCGACGCCGGCTGGCGGGCCGACGCCATCGTGCATTTCGGAAAACACGGCACGCTCGAATGGCTTCCCGGAAAGTCCGTCGCGCTCTCCGCCGCCTGCGCGCCCGACGCGCTCCTCGGCGACCTGCCGCTCTTTTATCCCTTTGTCGTGAACGACCCCGGCGAAGGCGCGCAAGCCAAGCGCCGCGCCCACGCCGTCATCATCGACCACCTCGTCCCGCCGCTCACGCACGCCGACCTTCACGGCCCCGTCGCCACGCTCGCGCGCGTCATCGAGGAATACTACCGCGCCGAGGCGCTCGATCCGGCGAAACTCCCGCTTCTCCAGTCCCAAATTTGGGAGCTCGTGCGCAGCGCGCGCCTTGTTGACGATCTGCGCGAAATCCGCCGCCAGCGCCACGGCGATCACACACACGAATGGGACGAGCGCCCCGGCGAATCCGGCGTGCCGCGTTCCCTTGAAAAACTCAACGCGCGCGGCATGGCGCACCTCGTCGAGGACCTCGACGCCTATCTCTGCGAACTCGGACGCGCCCAGATCCGCCACGGCCTGCACATTTTCGGCCAGCCGCCGGAGGGCGACGCGCTCGTCGATATGCTTTTCGCGCTCACGCGCTATCCGAACGGCGACATCCCCGCATTGAGTGGCATCGGATCGGGTGGCACGGACGACTCGTCCGTGGGGTCGGGTAACATGGCCGACTCGGCCATGTCTCCTGAACACGGGCGGGTCGCCCGTGCCACTCAATCCGCGCAATCCGACGAGGCCGCCCGCGCTCTCATTCGCGCTCTCATCCAAGGCAAACTTCCATCGGACACCGCTTCATCACCTCACACCCGCATCCTCAACTTCATCACCGCCACGCTCGTCCCCAATCTTGCGCGCACCACGGATGAAATCACCGCGCTCCTTCGCGCCCTCGACGGACGCTACATCCCCGCCGGCCCGTCCGGCGCGCCGAGCCGCGGCATGGCGCATGTGCTCCCGACCGGACGCAACTTCTACAACGTCGATCCGCGCGCGCTTCCCTCGAACGCCGCGTGGACTGTCGGGCAGGCGCTCGCCCGCGACGCCATCGAGCGCCACACTGCCGAGACCGGCTCGCCGCCCGAAAACATCGCGCTCAGCGTCTGGGGCACTGCGACCATGCGCACTGGCGGCGACGAAATTGCGCAAGCCCTTGCGCTCATCGGAGCGCGCCCGCGCTGGAGCGCCGACACGCGCCGCACAACCGGTTTTGAAATCATCCCGCTCGCCGAACTCGGACGCCCGCGCATCGATGTGACCTTGCGTGTGAGCGGTTTTTTCCGCGACGCATTCCCGCAGCTCATGCGCTTGTTCGACGACGCCGTGCGCGCCGTCGCCGCGCTCGACGAATCCGCCGAGCAAAATCACGTGCGCGCGCACTGGCTCGCCGAAACCGCCGTGCTTGTCGGCGAAGGCATCGAACCCGCCAATGCGCGCCGCCGCGCGGGCTACCGCGTTTTCAGCTCCAAGCCCGGCGCCTACGGCACGGGACTGCTCGACCTCATCGAGACGCACAATTGGCGCGGCACCGACGATCTCGCGCGCGCCTTCCTTGTCTGGGGCGGCTGGGCCTACGGCGCGGACACCCCCGGGGGCGCCGAGGCCACCGCCGATTTCCGCAGACGGCTTTCCACCATCGACCTCGCGCTCCACAATCAGGACAACCGCGAGCACGACATCTTCGACTCCGACGATTATTTCCAATTTCAAGGCGGACTCATTGCCGCCATCTCCGCGCTTTCCGGGCGCAAGCCGCGCGCGTATTTCGGCGACAGCTCGGACGCCGCGCGTCCCGTCAACCGCACGCTTCAGGCCGAGGCGCTCCGCGTCCACCGCACGCGCGTGACAAATCCCAAATGGCTCACGGCCATCCGCCGCCACGGTTACAAAGGCGGGCTCGAAATGGCCGCGACCGTCGATTACATGTTCGGCTACTCCGCGACCTCCGGAGTCATCACCGACTGGATGTATGAGGACGTCGCCGAAAATTACACCAAGGGCGAGTCCCGCGATTTTCTCCAGCACTCAAATCCCTGGGCGCTCCATGCCATTGCCGAGCGCATGCTCGAAGCCAGTCAGCGCGGCCTTTGGGATGCCCGGTCCGAAACACTCGCGCACCTCCGCGAAACCCTCCTTTCAACCGAAGCCGCCCTCGAATCCGCCACATGAAACCTCCGCCGCCATTTCCCTTCACCGCCATCGTCGGGCAGGACGAACTCCGTCTCGCGCTCCTCCTCAACGCCATCGACCCGCACATCGGCGGCGTGCTTATTCGCGGCGAACGCGGCACCGCCAAAAGCACCGCCGCCCGCGGGCTCGCCGCGCTGCTGCCTCCACGCGAAAACGACGATCCGCCGCCCTTCGTCGAACTCCCGCTCGGCGCGACCGAGGATCGCGTCACGGGCACGCTCGATCTTGAATCCGTCCTGCGCGAAGGCCTCCGCCAGCTCCGTCCCGGCCTCCTCTCGCAAGCCGACGGCGGCGTGCTCTACGTGGACGAAGTCAACCTGCTCCCCGACCACCTCGTCGATCTGCTCCTCGATTCCGCCGCGAGCGGCAGCGTGCGCATCGAGCGCGACGGCATTTCAGAAACGCTTCCCGCGCGCTTCATCCTCATCGGCAGCATGAACCCCGAGGAAGGCGAACTCCGCCCGCAATTCATCGATCGTTTCGGTCTCTGCGTCCACGTCACCACGCCCTCGGAAAGCGAGCCGCGCATTGAAACCATCCGCCGCCGCCTCGCCTACGAAACCGCTCCCGAAACCTTTGTCGAAAACGAGACCCGCGCGGAAAACGAACTCCGCGAACGCATCGCCGCCGCGCGCGCGCGGCTCAACGCGATCCCGCTTGATGAAACGACGCTCGCCCAGGCCGCCTCGCTTTGCGTCAGCATGAAACTCGACGGCGTGCGCGGCGACCTCGCGCTCGTCCGCACCGCCCGCGCCATCGCCGCCTGGGAAAACGCCGTCGCGATCACGGATGCGCACATCCGCCAGGCCGCGCGTCTCGCGCTTTCGCATCGCAAACGCAAAAAACCCTTCGAGCCGGTGGGAGGTTCGAGCGGCAGCGGGTTGGGCGGCATCCACGACTCGTCCGTGGGGTCGGGTGGCATGGGCTTCCAGCCCATGTCTTCTGAACACGGGCAGGATGCCCGTGCCACTCAACCCTCGCAATCAGCGCCTCCCAACCAGCCCGCGCCCGCCGCTTCCTCCGCCGGAGCAATCCACGTCGCGCTCGAAGCCCAAGCTCCAAGAACGCCCAACGCCGGACGCCGCGACGACGGCGCGCTGGCGCGCGGCGGCGTCATCCGGGCCGTGCCTCTCCGCGACGGCGACGGCGGCGCGCTTGCGGTCGCGCCCACCCTGACCGCCGCCGCGATGCGCAGCGGATTGAGTGGCACGGGCGACCCGCCCGCAGGTTCGGGTGGCATGGGCTTCCAGCCCATGTCTTCTGAACACGGGCAGGATGCCCGTGCCACCCAACCCGCCGCCTTCGCGCTCACTCTCCTCCGCGAAGACCTGCGCCGCCACGAGCGCGCCAAACGCGGCGCGGCACGCGTGCTTTTCATCGTGGATGCAAGCGGCTCGATGGGCGCGCAACGCCGCCTTTCGCTCGCGAAGGGCGCGGCCACGGGTTTGCTCACCGGCAGCTACCAGAAGCGCGATGAAGTCGCGCTCATGGTGTTTCGCGGCGAGAGCGCGGAGCTGCTGGAAACCTTCACGCGCGATGTTGACCGCATCGAACGCGCCTTGCGCGACGTGCCCACCGGCGGACGCACGCCGCTCGCATCCGCGCTCGCCACCGCGGCCCCTTATCTGAACACGCAAGGCCCCGCGTTCCTCGTCCTCTTCACCGACGGGCGCGCCAATGTCCCGCTGAACCCCGGCGGCGATCCATGGCGCGACGCGCTGGACGCCGCGAGCCAGCTCGCCCCGCTTGCGACCGGCGCGCTCGTCGTCGATTGCGAAACCGGCGCCATCACGCTCGGACGCGCCCGCGAACTTGCCGGCGCGCTCGGCGCCGAATGCGAGCCGCTTGCCGCGCTCGACGAACCTTCGCTCACCCTGCGCATCCGCAAACAAACCACCGCCTGACGCACCGCATTTCATTCCAAAATCGAAAATCCAAAATCGAAAATAACATCATGCACATAATGGAAGGTTATCTCCCCGTGACGCACGCCATCGGCTGGACGGCCGCAACCGTGCCGTTCCTGGGCTACGGCATCAAAAAACTCGGCGCGCAATTGCGCAAACATCCCGAAAACCGCCTGCTCCTCGGCGCGAGCACGGGCTTCGTCTTCGTGCTCTCATCGCTGAAAATCCCGTCTGTCACGGGAAGCTGCTCGCACCCGACCGGCATCGGTTTCGGCACGACGCTCTTTGGCCCCGGCATCATGTTTGTGTCGGGTTTTGTCGTGCTGCTGTTTCAGGCGCTCCTGCTCGCGCACGGCGGGCTCACCACGCTCGGCGCAAACACGTTTTCGATGGCAATCGTCGGCGGGCTTGTCGCGTGGGGCGTGTATCGCGCGGGCGCGACCCTGCGGCTGCCGTTTGCATTGAGCGTGTTTCTTGCGGCGATGCTCTCGGACCTCGCCACGTATGTGACGACTTCGCTCCAGCTCGCGCTCGCGTTTCCCGACCCCGCAGGCGGCTTCGCGGCATCGGCGGTGAAATTCCTGTCCATCTTCGCGCTCACGCAAATCCCGCTCGCGATCATCGAGGGGCTTCTGAGCGTTTTTGTGATGAACTTGTTGCGCGCCCATGCCGCCCAGCAACTCGCCGCGCTTTCGATTCCCGCCGCCCAATCCTCGACAAAAACAAATCCATGAAACGCCAAAACATTCTTCTGCTTCTCGCGTGCGTCGCCATTACCGTCGCGCCGCTGCTGTTCATCAAATCGGGCGATGAAAAAAAGGAAATCTTCACCGGGGCCGATGGTCAGGCCGAGGGTGTGATTTCGAAAATATCGCCTGATTACAAACCGTGGTTCGAACCGTTTTGGGAGCCGCCGAGCGGCGAAATCGAAGGCCTGCTCTTCGGTCTGCAGGCAGCGATCGGCGCGGGGCTGATCGGCTATTGCATCGGCTTCTATCGTGGGCGCGGCGCCGCGAAAGAGTGAAAGGTGAAGAGTGAAGTGTGAAAACAACCGAAAAAACTCAACGGATTCACGCACACATGAATAACACACGCATCAGCGTCCCCTGATTTTCACTCTTCACCTTTCACACTTCACTCTTCTCCTCCCATGCTCCGCCGCATCGACATCATTGCCCACACCAACCGCTGGCACGCCAAGACCGGCGCGGTCATGCTGTTGTGCGCCGGCTTGATGCTCTGCGCGCTGTGCCTGCCGCCTGTCGCAGCCGCCCCGTTTGTCCTTTGCGCCGCATGGCTCGCGGCCTTGCGCGGCGCGCGCGTGCCGGTCCGGGCGTTTGCGAAGGCCTTTGTCATCCCGATGGGCTTCCTCGTGACGGGAGCTGCTGTGTTGTGTGTTTCCGTCGCATGGGACGGCGGGCTGCGCATCGCGTTTACGCACGAAGGCGCGCGCGTCGCGCTGCAAACCTCCTGTCGCGCCGCCGCCGCGCTTTCGGTCACGCTGCTCTACGCTTTCACCTCGCCGGTGTCGCAAACGCTCGCGCTGCTCCGGCGGTTCCGCGCGCCCGTCGCGCTTGTGGAGTTCATGGGCATCACCTATCGCACGATTTTCCTGCTCGACGAAAGCCGCGAATCCATCATCGGCGCGCAACAAAACCGCCTCGGCTATCGCAATGCCCGCTGCACGTTTCGCTCGACCGGACTCGCCGCCGCCGCGCTGTTCGCGCGCGCACACGCCCGGGCCGCGCGCCTCGAACGCGGCCTGCAATCGCGCTGCTACGACAACACCCTCGCCGTCATGCTGCCTTCTTCCGAAACGACGGCGCGCGACTGCGCCTTCGCCGCCGCCATTCCCGCGCTCATCGCTGCCGCCGTGATAATTCTCTCCACCCATGTCTGACATGATCGAAACAAAACCCGCGCCTTCGGCCGCCCGCGTCCTTCTCGACGCGCGCGATCTGCGCTTTGCGTATCCGGGCGCGGACGGCGTGGCGGCATTGTGCGGCGCGCACCGCCTGCGCGCGCTCGACGGCGTTTCGCTCGCGCTTCGCGAAGGCGCGCGGCTTGCGCTTCTCGGCGCGAACGGCTCCGGCAAATCCACGCTCCTGCTTCATCTCAACGGCACGCTCCGCCCCGACGACGGCGCGGTGCATTACGACGGCGCGCCGGTCGCATACTCCAAGCGCGGCCTCGTCGCGCTCCGCCAAAACGTCGCGCTCGTTTTTCAGGATTCCGACGACCAGCTCTTCGCGGGCACGCTCGCGCAGGACGTTTCCTTCGGTCCGATGAACCTCGGTCTGCCGCAGGACGAAGTCGCGCGCCGCGTCGCCGAATCACTCGCCGCCGTCGGCCTCGCGGAACTCGGCGCGCTGCCTTTGCATATGCTCAGCCACGGCCAGCGCAAACGCGCCGCCATCGCCGGCGCGCTCGCCATGCGCCCCCGCGCGCTCCTGCTCGACGAGCCGACCGCCGGGCTCGATCCCGAAGGCGTGAACGCCTTGCTCGACAAACTCGACGAGTTTTCGGCGCGCGGCATGGCGATTCTTTTTTCCACGCACCACGTCGAACTTGCGCGCATGTGGGCCGACGATGTCGTCATCATGGCCGAGGGGCGCGTCGCCGCATCCGGCCCTGCCGACGGAATCCTGGGCGACGAAGCCCTCATGCGCGAATCCAAGCTCATGCTGTCGCCACGCCGCGCGCGTTCGCATTCACGGTTTTGATTCACCACGGAGGAATGAAGAAGAATAGAGGAGTCAGGAGTCAGGAGAAAACCACTCCGGCTTCGCTGCCTGTATTCCGACTCCTCTACCTCCTGACTCCTTCCATCCTCCCTCCGTCCTCCGTGCCTCCGTGGTGAGTCATCTCATTTTTCAACTCATACAATCCACACAAAACATATGACCACACAACAACCCATCCCAGTCACCGTCCTCACCGGATTCCTCGGCGCGGGAAAGACCACGCTCCTCAATCGCATCCTCGCCGGGCAGCACGGCAGAAAGATTGCCGTCATCGAAAACGAATTCGGCGAGGTCGGCGTGGACAATCATCTCGTCATTCGGGCCGACGAGGAGATTTTCGAGATGAACAACGGCTGCATCTGCTGCTCCGTTCGCGGCGACCTCATCCGCATCCTCGCAAAACTCGCAGCGCGCGAGGACAGACTCGACGCCGTCATCATCGAGACCACCGGCCTCGCAAATCCCGGTCCAGTCGCACTCACGTTTTTCACCGATCCGGAGGTGCGCGCGCACTTCCGCCTCGACGCCATCGTCACGCTCGTGGACGCGCGCCACATCGCGGAGCATTGGGACACGAGCGACGAGGCGCGCAAGCAGATCGCCTTTGCCGACACGATCCTCCTCAACAAAACCGATCTCGCGCCTGCCGCCGCGCTCGATCTCGTTGAAAAACGCATCCGCCAGATGAACCCCGCCGCGCGCCTGCACCGCACGCAAAACGCGGACATCGCGCTTGACCGCGTGCTCAACCTCGGCGGCTTCGATCTCGACCGCGCCGTGCAGATCGACCCGCAATTCATGCAGCCCGAATATCCCTTCGAGTGGGGCGGCGTTTATCGGCTCGCCCCCGGAAACTGCAATCTCGTCATCAACGAAGGCCCCGACCCGGAAATGAAAATCGCGCTTATGCCCGCCGACGATGCCGGCGACGCCGCGTTCGAAAAGGCGCGCGACGCGGCGGTGCTTCTTTTTTCCGGCGCGACCGAACCGCGCGCGCCCGGCGAAACGCTCGTCCCCGCGAAAGGCGCGCGGATGCTCGCGTTCCCGTCCTTCCCGTGCGTGTTCCCCGTGACAATCGACAAGGCCGGCCACTATGCGCTCTTCACGCAGCATCACCCCGACGAGTTCAACGCCCGGCTCGCCGCCGAAGGCGCGGACGAGGTCGCGCTGAAACCCGTCCGCGAGGAAGCCTTCAAGGCCACGCACACGCACGACAACGCCGTGACCTCCGTCGGCATCACGCTCGAAGGCGAGCTCGACGGCGCGCGCCTCAACGACTGGCTCGCCGAGCTTCTCAAGGCAAAGGGCGCGGACATTTTCCGCAGCAAGGGCGTGCTCGCCGTGCGCGGTTCGGCAAACCGCATCGTCTTCCAGGGCGTCCACATGCTCTTCGACGCCCAACCCGGCGCGCCGTGGAAACCCGGCGAAAAACGCGCGAGCGAGTTCGTCTTCATCGGAAAGAATCTTGTGCGCGAGGAATTGGTCGAAGGATTTGAAAGATGTAGTTCTTGAGTCTGAAAATACGGATTTTCTTGTATCTGGTTTCTTCGTTTTCCTTATTTCGAGGAATAGAAAATACTAAACATGAAAGCATCAGATTTTTCCAAGCAACTTCGAGATGAGGTGAATGGTCTCATCGCTAATGGGCAAAAAAACATAGCGTGCAGAGCATTAGTACGGGCACTTGAGAAGAATATTCCAAAACTGGAAGAAGCTGAACAGAAGACACGACAGGTTCCACTGGATTTCCAATTGGCTCACTATGAAGCGCAGATTGCTGCTAAATCACAAATGTTCGCATCAGTGTTGGATTATGGAAAGCATGCCCTCAACGCAGCCATGATAATAAATGCTGGCGCGGCAGTTGCTCTATTAACGTTGATAGGCGGCTTATTCGCGCACTCATCGCAGTTGGCCGTTAATTACGCATCACCGCTCCTATTGTTTGTTGTAGGTGTTCTTGCGGCAGCCATGGCTTATGGGGGAGCTTATTGTGCGCAGTATTTTTATACCGAAAACTCTGAAAGCAAAATTGGAAAGTCATTCCATACGCTCACTGTGCTATTTGCCATTGGGTCATACGCTCTATTTTTGTCTGGTGCCATTTCTTGTTACTTAATTCTGACGAGCAAGTTCTAGTCTGTGCTTGATGCACAGATTTATGCTGTGTCTTCACGCACTTCTTTTGTGCGTGAGCCAGACAATAGACTGCCTGGCGAGCGGAAATATTTTTCCTAGAAAAATAATCGCACACAATTGTCTTTGGCACGGATGACTCGGGGGCGTGTTTGCCCGGCGAGCCTAACTTGCCGCTTGGACGCCGACAATCGCATCGTCTTCCAAGGCGCCCACATGCTCTTCAACACCCAACCCGGCGCACCGTGACAAAAAGGCGAAAAGCGCATGAGCGGGTTTGTGTTTATCGGGCGGTATCTTGCGCGCGTAGAGTTAGTTGAACGCTGCTTGGCAACATATTGCCTGCTCTTGTTTGCCGGTATCCACGATTTTAGACAGATACAGTTCCTGTTCGAATGACGTCAACAAGAACTTTGAAGATGGGGTTTTCCACAAAGCGTTCATCGGAAACTGAGCTTAAAAGCTGCCTCATCCGCTCAACATGCCTGATTTCGCCGAGTTGCTTTTTGCATTCTTTTGAGGCGGATGGTTTGACACCTGTTAACGAAAGAATTTCGCCTTCGATGCACGGTTCGCAAAGCAAGAGGGTGTATCCTTCGTGTGGTTTGGGTTGGTCGTTTCCATGTTTGATACGGTCTGCGTCCCACACCAAAAAACGAAGCTCGAACTCAATATTCGTGGAGACTCGTTTGGCGCGAATTGTCATATCCTCATATGAGCCTCCATGACACGGCTGATGTGTGACTCGTACGTTTTCAGTCCGAAAACGCTCTTTGAGATATTTGATGAACAAGTCACCAACGCCTCCCTCACTATCTTCCACGCCGATAAAGACCGCTTTTATTGCTTTGCGTCGTTTCATCATAAGCGAGGGATACCTCCAAGTTTTCCAGCGTGATACCAGCTCAGAAGATTTCGGTCTGCCTTGAAATCCTCCACCTCGGACGCCCGGTAAACGTCAGTAGCACCTTGGTCATTTTTTTCGGTTATATAGGCTTGGTCGTGCTCAATGTGGCGCAGAAGAAAATCGCTATGTGTAGCGAGGATGGTTTGCGACATTCCACCGGTCGAAATAAACGCCTCCACCAATTTGGGCAACAAGTGCGGATGTATGCCTTCCTCAATTTCGTCGAGAATAAGAATGCCGGATTTTTCCGCCACCAAATACGCCTCTGAAAACAGATTCAGAACTTTACGAGTTCCCGACGATTCCAATCGAAAATGCAATACTAGATGCTTCCCATTTATACTGTGCACGATTGCAGGGAAATAACCGATTCGGGCTGTTCCTGTATTTTTGTCCACAGATTGAACCTCTTGCGTTCCAATTGCAGTTGCGCCGATATCAGCCTGCTTAATAAAATCCGAAGCCGCTGTCAGAAGGTTTTTGTTGTCGTGCAACAGCTCTCCGATTCTGGCCCACGATAAAGTTATGCCGTCGTCAAACTCCGGTGTTATTTTATTAAGACCATTGCGCGCATATTTATATATTCTCTGCGAAATATCATATGCTTTGGATTCCGTATCGGGACGTTTTCCAGATAGAACGATGGAACCCACCAGCGATGCGTTTGGACGCTGCGGGGTATTTTTCCAGTCATCTTCGGTGTCTTTAAACTCAAACTCTCCGCGATTGTTCAATGTGCGGTCAAAAAGCGTGCGAAATTGCGCGTAAGCGCCGGAGCGCATACTGAGCTTTTCTTTGGCGAGTTGCAGGTTTCGGTTAAGCGCCACCTCATATCGGAAGAGTTCTTCATGACCGTCGCAAAACTCAACAGCCAAAGAAGAAAAAATGCTGCGCTCCGCAGCAAATGGAACAATGTATTCGTGGGAGTCCCGATTTTTCTCGGCGGATTCCGAAATGAGCCAGGCGAGAAACGTGATTGCCTTGAGAACATTGGATTTGCCAGAGGCGTTCGCCCCAACGAAGACCGCCAATTTGGACACGACAGCACCGCTGGGAAGCATCTTGCTATATCCATGATTTCCAGCTTTTTCTGGCTTTGCCGTGAACTCGATGCGCACTGCTTTGTCGAAGGAACGAAAGTTTTCGATTTCAATGGCGTGTATCATTTATCCAAAAAAATGGATTTTTTGTTAATTTTCGCAAGCGGGAAGCGCTAGAGACTTTGTAACTGTATGATTTTGATACGATTATTACGTCAATTTTCTTAAACGATTTTCGGCAGCACCACCGGCATCCCGCTTTTCGGGTGTGAAAGCACTTCCAGGTTTTCGCCATAAACAGGCCGCAACACGTCTTCGCGCAGGACTTCGCTGACGGTTCCGGTCATGCGCAGGCCGCCATTGGCCACGAGGGCGACGCTGTCGGCGCAGAGGGAGACGAGCGCGAGGTCGTGCAACGTCAGCACGATGGCAAGACCGTCTTCATGGGCCAGCGTGCGGACGAGGGAGATGAGCTCGGCTTGATACTTTATGTCGAGGTAGGTCGCGGGTTCGTCGAGGAGCAGGATTTTTGGCGTTTGCGCGAGCGCGCGGGCGAGGACGACGCGGCGCGCCTCGCCGCCCGAGAGCGTCGAGAGCACGCGGCCCGCAAGCGAGGTGATGCCCATGCGCGCCATCGAGGCGTCGATGACCTGCCTGTCCTCGTGCGTCAGCGGCATGAACCAGCCGCGATGCGGGGCGCGTCCGAGCGAAACAGCCTCGGTGACGGAGAGCGGCCATGCGGACGGCGTGACGCGTTGCGGCGCGAGCGCGATGGTGCGCGCAGTGGCGCGAGCGTGCCGGCCTCGCAGCGAAACGCCTTCGCAACGCACGTCCCCGCCGAGCGCGGGGAGCAGGCCGCCAAGCGTGTGCAGGAGCGTGGTTTTGCCCGCGCCGTTTGGGCCGATGAGCGCAAGGACTTTGCCGGGTTGCACGTCGAGATTCACGCCGGAGAGCACTTCGCATTTGCCGTAGCCGCAGGCGAGGTTGCGCGCTTCGAGTATCGGATCGGGCGTCTTTTCTGCTTTCATGCCAGCCTCCTTCCGCGCGTTTTCAGGAGATACAGGAAAAACGGCCCGCCGAGCGCGGCTGTCACGATGCCCACCGGGATTTCGCCGGGCGAGAGGATCGTGCGCGCAAAAGTGTCGGCGAGCACCAGGAGCATCGCGCCCAGCAATGCGCTCATGGGCATCAGGCGCGCGTGTCCCGCGCCGACGAGCCAGCGCGCGATGTGCGGCGCAATCAGGCCGACGAAGCCGATGATGCCGCTCACGGCGACCGCGGCCGCAACGGCGAGCCCCGCGGCGGCAACGAGGACGAGACGCGCCGCCCGAATCGGCAGTCCGAGGCTGCGCGCGGCATCGTCGCCGCCGAGAAGCGCGTCGAGCGGACGCGCCATCAGCCACAAGGCGCCCATGCCGGTCAGCAACCACGGCAGCGCGGTTTGCACATGATGCCAGGAGCGGTTTGAAAAACCGCCGAGCAGCCAGCTGAAAACGTGAAACCACGGCTGCTCGCGCCAGATGAGCAGAAACGAAACCATCGCCGACAACATTGCGCCGAGCGCGGTGCCCGCGAGAAGCAGCGATGCGACCGACGCGCCGCCACCCGTTTCGGCGATGACATAAACGATGGCGACCGTGGCGAGCGCCCCGGCAAACGCGCAAAGCGGCACCGGCCCGAAACCGAGCGCGCCCGCGCTTGCGCCGAAGGAAATGGCGAGCGTGGCGCCAAGCGCCGCGCCGCTTGACGCGCCGATGACGTGCGGATCGGCGAGCGGATTGCGAAACAGCCCTTGAAACGCCGCGCCCGCGGTCGCAAGCGCGCCGCCGACGAGCGCGGCAAGCAGCGTGCGCGGCAGGCGCAAATCCCAAACGATGGTGACATTGACCGCGTCGGCATCCGATGCGCGCAACACCGCGGAAACAAGCGCCTGCGGCTTTATGAAAACGGAGCCGAAGCCCATGCTGGCGGCCATCACAAGCACGAGCAGCACGGACGCGACCATGAGCAGGACGAGCGCGCGGTGCCGCCGCATGGAGTGGGAAAAAAATCCTGTGCGTGTTTGCGTCATGGAATTTTAGCGCGTGGTTTGCGGATCGGGTGGCACGGGCGACTCGCCCGTGCCACCCGATCCAAAATACTCCGGATACAGCGCCGCAGCCATCAGCTCCAGTCCTTCGACGAGGCGCGGGCCCGCGCGTGAGAGGAGATTGTCGGGCAAAAGGATGACGCGGCCCGTGCGCACCGCCTCGATGTTCGCCCAGCCGGCGCGGCGCAACAGGCGTTCGCGCGAGAGCACGGGGTGCCCCGGCATGAGGCTGGGGCCGAGGATGACTTGCGGGTTGCGCGCGATGACAGCCTCGGCGCTGACGTGCGGATAGGCTTCGCGCATGTCCCCGAAAATGTTTTTGCCGCCGGAGAGCGCGATGAGCTGCCCGACAAAACCGCGCGGGCCGGCGCTCATGAGCGGCTCGTCAAACGTCTCCCAATAGACACGGACGCGCTTTTCATCCGGAATCTGCGCGACGCGGGCGCGCACGGCTGCGACCCGCCGTTGCATGTTTGCGACCAGCGCGGCGGCCTCGGTTTCGCGGGCTGCGATGCGTCCGTGCAGGCGCACGGTATTGTAGAGGCTGTCGAAATCGGTGATGGCGCTGGCGATGACAGGGATGCCGAGCGTTTCGAGCGCCTCGATGACGGGCTGCTGGCTTTTGTCCCCGGCGACGACGAGGTCCGGTTTCAACGCGACGATGGCTTCGATGCTGATGGTGCGCGCCGCGAATCCGCCGATTTTCGGAAGCGCCGCCGCGGCCCCGGGATAATCGCAGAAACGCGTCACGCCGGCAATATGCGCGCCATTGCCGATGGCGAAAAGGATTTCGGTGTTGGATGGCGTGAGCGAGATGATGCGCTGCGGGCGCGCCTTGAGCGTCACGGCGCGGCCAAGACCGTCGGTGAGCGTGAGCGGAAATGCCCGGGCGCGCGTCGTGACACAGACGGTCGCGAGCACAAGCAGAACAAAAATCCAATGGTGCAATAAACGAGGCGGCATGGCGGTTGTCGGGGTGTTTTTATTTGAGCCTGATTGCCTGGCCGACCGCGCACAGATGGACTTCGCCGGCGGCATCGGCGGTAAGTTGCGCAAGGGTGCCGACGAGGTCGCGAAAGCGCCGCAAAACCGGCTGCATGGGAACGGGCGCCCAGCCGATTTCGTTGCTCACGATGACGACGGGATAGGAGGCGGCCTGAAAATGCGCGAGCAGCTCCTCCCAGTCGGCGATGATCGAGGTGTCGTCGCGGTCGAGCCGGTCGGACGCCCAAAGCGTGAGGCAGTCGAGGATGACGCCGGACGGCGGCGGGTTGAGCGAGCCAAGGGCGGTGGCGATGTCCCGCGGCGCTTCGAGCACGCGCCATGCGGGGCGCTCGTTGCGATGGCGGCGGATGCGCTCCGCCATTTCGGGGTCGAGCGGCTCGCCGGAGGAGCCGCGCATGGGCGGGCGGCATGTGGCGACGAAAACGGTTTTTGGCCCCCACTTGGTGGCGAGCGCGACGGCGCGGCGGCTTTTGCCGCTGCGGACGGGGCCGGTGAAAAAGGTGATTTTTGCCATGGGATTTTGGGTGTGAAAACCGAGTTCGATTCAGCGGGGAAACGGAAGCGGGAGAAAAACGAGGGCGGCGATCACGAGCGCGACCGCAAGCGCGAGCACGGCGTGGTTGAGGCGGACGGCGCGGGTGATTTCGCCGGCGCCGATCGGGCGGGGATTCTCGCCGATCCAGGGCTTGTCGATGCGCTCGCCGTCATAGTCGTGCGGGCCGCCGAAGCGCGCGTCGAGCGCGCCGGCAAGCGCGGCTTCGGGATAGCCGGAATTGGGGCTGGCATGCGCGCTGCCGTAGCGGACGATGAAACGAAACGCGCGCGGGCTGCGGGCTGCGAGCGCAAGCAGGAGCGCGGTGACGCGGGCAGGGATGTAGTTCGCCGCGTCGTCAAGGCGCGCGGCGGTTTTGCCGAAAAATTCGTAACGGGCGTCGCGATGGCCGATCATCGAGTCGAGCGTGTTGACCATCTTGCAGGCCATCATCGCGGGGACGCCGCCGAGCGCATACCAGAAGAGCGGCGCGACAACGCCGTCGCTGAGATTTTCCGAAAGCGTTTCGAGGGCGGCGATGCGGATTTGCTGCGCGTCGAGTCGCGCGGTGTCGCGCCCGACGATGCGCGAAAGCTGCCGGCGCGCGGCGGCCAGGCGCGTCCCGTCGCTGTCGCGCGTGCCGTCGCCGAGCGCGCGAAAGACGGCGAGGCACTCGGCGGCAAGCGTGCGATGCGCGAGCGCGGTGAAAACGCCGAACGTCGCGATGACGATTGCGGCGGCATGCCAGCGGACCGCGAGCACGAGCAGCGCCCACCAAAGGAGCCATGTCGCGACGACGAGCGCGAGCGCGAGGATCGCGCCCTTGAGAAAACGCGCAAGCGATGAGCCCCGGTTGAGCAGGCGCTCGCCGGATGCGATGGCACGTCCGTAGCCGACAATCGGATGCGGCAGCCAGCGCGGGTCGCCGAGCGCGAGGTCGAGGACGACGCCGGCGGCAAGCGGAAGAAGGGTGATGCAGAGTGCCGGATTAATGGTAATGAAATGGCGCGGGAGTTTGTCTTGCGGCGCTTACGGCTGCCACGCGCGGAGCGCCTCGGCGAGACGTTGGTTTTGCCACGGGGTTTGCGTGGAGATGCGGATGTGCCGCGGCGTGAGCCCCCGGAAATTCGAGGCGTCGCGGATGAGGATGCCGTGGGTGTCGACGAGATATTGCTTGAGCTCCCGCGAAGAGCCGCGCGCGAGGGTGACGAGAAAAAAATTGGCGGCGGTGGGCTGCGGAGCATAGCCGGGCAGCGCGGCGACAGCGCGGGAAAGGGCGCGGGTGCTGGACATCAGGCTGTCGAGCGGAAGCATGAACTCGCGCAAATGCGACAGATAGTATGCGCCCGCCTCGAGCGCGAGGGCGTTGACCGACCACGGCTGGAGATGCCGTGTGATTTGCGCGATAAACGACGACGACGAGACGATCGTGCCAAGGCGCAGGCCGGGAATGCCGAGCGTTTTGGTGAGCGAGTGGATGAGGATGAGGTTGTCGCGCGTGGCAGCGTCGGTGGCGCGAAGCTGCGGTTCGGGGCAAAATCCGGCGTAGGACTGGTCGATGACAAAGAGCGTCGCGGGGCGGGCGTCGATGAGGGCGAGGAGTTGTTCGCGAGGGAAAACTTCGCCCGTGGGATTGTTCGGCTCGCAAAGCCAGAGGATGTCGGCGGGCGGAACGTCGCCGGCCAGCGCGGCACGCGTGGTGAAATCGAGCGTGTGCCCGTGCATTCTCGCGGCGTCCTCGTATTCGGAAAACGTCGGCGTGGCGATGAGCGAGCGTTTGCGGCGGAAGGTTTGCGCGACGAGATAGATGGCGGCGGTGGCTCCGGCGGTTACGAGTGTGTTTTCGGGAAGCACGCTGGTTGCCTCGGCAAAACGCGCAGCGAGGTCGCGCGCGCCGGCGTCGGGATAATGCGCCACCACGTCGATGCGCGTGCGCAGATAGCCGAGGAGCCCCGCGGGCGGGCCGTCGGGGCGGATGCTGGAACTGAAATCGTCGCGTATTTCGCGCGACTGGAGCCGGGCGTCATCGCCGTGGCCGTATAACATGATGGTTGTCTCTCCTGTTTGATGTAAGAGCAGGCAAATCCATCGCGCGGGCGGGCCGGATTGCGGCCGCTGGTTCGATGCACAACTGCTCCCACGCTTCATTTTTGCGATGAAGTTTTTCGTGATTGGCGCGCGCAAAAATTTCGCGCCAAACGCGTGAGCGTCCCCGGCCGGATATTCGGACTCCGCATTTGTCGGGCCCGCCGCAAGGGACGGGCCGCCGCCTCGCCTTCTCCTTCGCCGGCGTGTGGACGCCGACTGGATTTTTCGCGCGTGTGAGGTGCGAACCGAAGGTCTGGACTGATGCGTTACCGCAGCGCAACTGCAGCCGATTTTCACGGCTTTCCCCGTTGCCCGGGACTATGCTGCAAAGAACGGCAAAGGCTTGTGATTATCACCCCCGCAAACGCAACGAAAAATTGCGCCAAATCCCGTGTCTCCCAAACCCAAACGAAATGCAGCCCGTTTATCCGCGCGATATTTGAGATGCTTGGTTAATTATGTTTCTTGCGGAACACGATGGCAGCACACCAAAAAATGAATAATTAATTTAATTATACGATCAATGCCGGTAATCTTATTTTGTCCATGAAATTACCCGGAATAGTCGTATTTTGCGAATAAATATGCTTAAAAAGTCATCGTGTAATTATTATACTATTGATTATTAATAAATTACGTAATTTAAGGCCTTGTTCCCAACAAAAAAAGCAAGAAATGCGCAGTAGAAGGCCATAATACGCTAGGTTAGGATTCCCATAAATGGTATAGAAAGAGGCAGTCACACCTCACCTGCCACGTACGCACTTTGCTGCATGAAAAAAACCCGTTTTGCTTTCTTTAAATGCTGGATTCTCACCGGCATCCTGTCGGCGTGGTCTATTCTCGTGATCTCGTGCGTATCCACGAACACGACGCGCCAGGTCACAGCCCCGCTCAGCGTGCCCGGGGCGAACTATGTCGGCTCCGCCGAGTGCGCGACCTGCCACGACTCCATCACCAAGCATTTTGCCGACGCCGCGCACTCGCGCCTTATCGCCAGCACTGATAACAGCAAAAACACCGGCTGCGAATCATGCCACGGCGCAGGCAGCGTGCACGTCGATGCCGGCGGCGGCGCAGGCACGATCATCAATCCGCAAAAATCGCCCGAGACGTGCTTCCAGTGCCACTTGGACAAACGCGCCGAGTTCCGCCTCGCCCACAGCCATCCGGTTCTCTCAGGCAAAATGTCGTGCACCGATTGCCACGACCCGCACAAGCGCGACACCATCAAGGGCGGCGGCACACAGCTCGCCTCCGCCAACGCCACCTGCGCAAAATGCCACGCCGCGCAAAGCAAGCCGCATGCGTTTGAGCATCAGGCCATGCGCGAAGGCTGTACTTTCTGCCATAATCCCCACGGCACGGTGAACGCCAAGATGCTCAAAATCCGCAATCAGGTGCTCTGCCTGCAATGCCATGCGCAAAGGCGGGATACCGCCGGCAATCTCTTCATCGGCCGCTTCAATCACACGAGCTCCGTCCAACGCGGAGCCTGCTGGACTTCCGGATGTCACGAAGCGCCCCACGGATCCAATGTAAGCCCCTCGTTGAGATATTGAGCCGGTTACGGACAACCGCATCGCACAATCAACCTTTTTACCACCACGTGAACATGAAAAACACTAACCCCGGCCACCTGGCTGCATTTGCAAGTGTATCTATACTCACGACCCTGTTATCGGCGGGCCAGGTTTTGGCGGATGCGGCATCTTCCCCGGCAGCGAACAATGACGGCACGACCGCCAGCACGCTTGTCGTGGGCGACGCCGGTTATTTCCGGGTCAGTGGAAACAAAGGCCGCTTCCAGCAGGACCTCGGCGCCAAGGCCAACGCCATCACCGGCGGCATCAATGCCTTCAAGTATGCGAAAATCATAGATCCGACGAGCAACATTGCCGTCAATGGCACCGCCGAAGCGAACCTCGGCGACTACTCGTTTGACTTCAAATATACAAAGGAGAACTGGTTCTCGTTGAGCGCAGGCATCAAACAGTTCCGCACATGGTACGACGGCGCCGGCGGCGCTTACTATAACGGTTCGACATCCGTTTATTATCCGGCGTCCGACAACGAACTGTTTGTCGACCGCCGCAGTTTCTGGATCGACGCCCGGACCAATTTCGACGAGTCAAAACCCAATCTCGCCCTGCGCTACGAGCGCAATGTGCGCACAGGAACCAAATCCTCCACAATCCTTGGGTCCACGCCCACTGGCGCCGGAGGGAAGGCCATTGCCCCGGCGCTCTATAATCTTGATGAAACCGTCGATCTGTTCACGGCCGACGTGGTTCAGAACCTCGAAAAATTCCAGTGGGGCGCGGGGATACGCGTGGAGCACGACAATATCAACAACGCCGTTGACAGCACTGGTTTTACATCACTTCCAAACGCCGCGCCGGCAGGCTCCGTGTGGGACAATCGCGACCAAAGCACGGCCGACATGTTCAGCATCCACGCCTTTGTCACGGGCGAACTGCATAAAAAACTCTCCTATGGCGCCGGCGCGGATTTCACGACGCTCGATACCAATCTTGGAGGCAGCCAGATACAATATTCCGGCGTTGATCCGGTTTATGACCCCACCCAGCGCGCATCGATATCGAAGAGATACGACAACCTCAGTGGCGGCAGCAGCCTCAAACGCTGGACAGCCAATGCGAACGTAAGCTGGAGACCGACCAAAAACTGGACCATCGTCCCCTCGCTGCGTTTCCAAAACTACACCACCGAGACGATGGCGAGCTGGATGGCCACCGGCGCGACCCCTTATGCCTCGACAATGGGCGACGACAACTGGTTTGACGCCACCGAAGCCATCGAGGCGCGTTACACCCGCTTCAAAAGCTGGACGCACACCATAACGGTCCAAGCCCTGCAAGGCACGGGTCGCAATACACAAAACAGCTGGAACGGCGTGGCAGATCCCGCCGCCAATTGGACTGGCGCGCCAGCCCGCGGCTACAACGATCAGAAGCAAACGCGCTACACCGAAAAAATCGCTTATTCCGCCAACTGGTACACCCGCCCTGGCCTCTCGTTTGCCGGGCAATACTATTACAAGTATGATCGCAATTATTCTGAAATCCCCTACGGCCAGCACACGACCATCGTGAATGGAAGCACGCCCCGCTATCCGGGCTACATCACAAGCCAGGGCTTTGAAACACACGACTTCAACATCCGCATGACATGGCGTCCGCTGACCAGCCTTTCATCCGTGACTCGTTACGATTTTCAGGTCTCCAAGGTTTACACGGGCTACGGCCTCGCCCCGCAAGCGACAACACCCGCGGCGAGCCCGGCCAATCCCTACGATCACCCGAGAAGGCAAAGCGGCAGGAGCTCCTCGCAAATCATCTCCGAAAACATCACCTATACGCCGCATCACCGGGTTTATATCAACGCCAACGCCAGCCTCATCTTTGATCAAGGCAGCACTCCCGCAGTCGCCGTCGGCACGGTGTCCGGCGCGACCAAGTCCGCTGTCATCAATTCGGACAACAACTACTTCAACGCCGGCATGAACGTCGTTTACGTGGCGACCGACCTGGACGACATCTCGCTCGATTACACCTACTATCGCACATGGAATTTCGTAAACAACGCGCCGGTCGGGCTTCCCTACGGCCAGAATGAAAAACAGCATATCGTGGCCTTGGAATGGGCGCGCCGCCTGACCGCCTATCTCCACTTCAACCTTCGTTATACTTACGCGAATTATAATAACGCCGGCGCCGGTAATCTCAATTATCATGCGAACGGCATCTACGGAAGGGTTCAATACAAGTTCTAAAGGACAATATTTCTTGCCACTCAGAAACAAAACAAACGTCATACTTGACCGCATGAAAAAACAAACGCTACTCCGCACAGTGATTCTCACGGCAGCCGGCCTTGCCCTTTCCGGTTTCAGCTTCGGCGCCGACGCCAAGGAAGCCTGGGGCAAGCTTTGCGCCAAATGCCACGCGGCCGACGGCAGCGGCAACACCGCTGTCGGCAAAAAACTCAAAATCAAAAACTACACCTCCGCCGATGTTCAGGCCAAGATGAGCGATGAGGAAATCACCAAGGCCATCGTTGACGGTGTCACCGTTGACGGCAAAGAACGCATGAAACCCTTCAAGGACGCGCTCTCCGCAGACGATGTGAAGGCCATGCTCGCCTACATCCGCGCGATGAAGAAATGACTTTTCAAAAATCAACCGGGGCGCACACACCAGCGTGCGCCCCTTTTTTGTCCATCCGAAACCGTCCCGCAACACACCGGCTTATAACTGCAATAAAAAATACTGCGGGCCGGTAATCCATCCGGCGCCAACCATCAAACCACCCGAGACGTGACAAATCCCCCCACGACACCATCCCCTGAAAACAATCCCGCGAACCAGGACAAAACCAGTCTGCGCTCGGATCTGCGCAACTGGATAAGCCTCGGCGGCGGTGTGATCGCCCTCGGCAGTTTTTTTGCCTTCATCCTCCTGTTCCTGCTCGACGTTTTCAGCGCCGGCAAAAGCAACGCCTACATCGGCATTCTCAGCTATATTGTCGCGCCCGCCTTCCTTTTCCTCGGGCTCGCGCTCGCCCTTTTCGGATACCGCATCCACCGCAAGGCGCGCCGCAGCGCCACCGGCGCGGCCGCCTCGCGCTACTCGATCAATTTAAGCAATCCTCGCGACCGCCGCCGCCTCTCGTGGTTCGGACTCGCCACGACCATCTTCCTCCTCTTCACCGCACTCGGCAGCTACCAGTCTTACCACATCACCGAATCGGTCGAGTTTTGCGGCGCCGTCTGCCACGTAATGACCCCCGAATTCGTCACCTATCAAGGCAACGCACACGCCCGCGTCGCCTGCGCCGAGTGCCACGTCGGCTCCGGCGCCGAGTGGTACGTGAAATCCAAACTCGCCGGCACGCGCCAGCTCATCTCCTTTATCACAAACACCTATTCGCGCCCCATCCCGACGCCCGTGCACAACCTGCGCCCGGCGCGCGACACCTGCGAGCAGTGCCACTGGCCGGAAAAATTCACCGGCAGCATCGTCCGCACCTACAACCACTACATGAGCGATGACGCCAACACGCCCTTCACCCTCAAACTCATGATCAACGTCGGCGGCGGCAGCGGCAAACACACGCCCGCCGACGGGATTCACTGGCACATCACCAACAAGGTCGAATACTACGCCTCCGACGAAAAACGCCAGACCATCCCCTGGGTCCGCGTCACCGCCGCCGACGGTACCGCAACGGTTTTCAAAGTGGACGATTACAAAGACACGCCCGCCGCCCAATCCATTCGCACGATGGACTGCGTCGATTGCCACAACCGCCCCGCGCACCGCTTCAAGACGCCCAACGACGCCGTCGAAGAAAGCCTCTACGCAGGCCGCATCGACGCGAAGCTGCCCGCCATCAAACAAGTCGCCGTTGACGCCCTCACGCAAACCTACGCGACCGAAGCCGACGCCCTTGCCGGCATCGCCGGGAAAATCCGCGCAAAATACTCCGGGCAGGCCGCGCAAAACCCGCAGTCGCTCGACGCCACCATCGCCGCGGTCAGCGACATCTACCGCGCCAACTTCTTCCCCGCAATGAACGCCGACTGGTCGAAATATCCTGAAAACGTCGGCCACAAAAACTTCCCCGGCTGCTTCCGCTGCCACGACGGCAACCACAAAGCTGTCGGCCAGGGCGAAAAACTCATCGCCGCCAGCGATTGCAACTCCTGCCACACCATCCTCGCGCAAGGCGCCGGGGCCGAACTCGCCAAACTCGCCCCCGAAGGCGTCAAGTTCAAGCATCCCGGCGATCCGATCGAGGGCCTCCTGTGCAACGACTGCCACAACGGGAAAAACCAATGACAACAGGGCGCGCCACCCGCCCTCCCCGAACAACGCATGCGGGGCTGGAAGCCGCGCCACGACGCTTGCGCCTCGCACCCGCACCCGGCCACGATTCCCGGTCAATATTTCGAATGAATGCCAACCATCGTCATCCGCTTTTGATATCTGCGATTTGCGGCGCGTTCGCCCTGCTGCTTGGAGCCTGTCGCGATCCCAAAATCACCACCTATAACGCGCCCAAGGACGCCCAGCCCGCCGCCCTGCCCTCCGGCCATCCCGACATCAGCGCCATGCCCGCCATGAGCGGCGCCGCGGCTCCGTCCGACGCCAGCGACATGGGCGCCGCCAGCGCCTCCGGCATGGCCGTAGGCTCCGATGCGCTCACTTGGACCGCGCCCGCCGATTGGAAACCGAAAGCTCCCGGCCCCATGCGCAAAGGCAGCTACGATGTGCCCGGCGAAACCGCGGCCGATGCCGACCTCTCCATCTTCTCGTTCCCCGGCGACACCGGCGGACTCCTCGGCAACATCAACCGCTGGCGCGGCCAGATCGGCCTCGAACCGCTCGCCGAAAGCGATCTCGCCGCCAACATCACCCGCGTCGCCGCAGGCGAAAACAGCCCGCAGATTACGGTTGTCGATTTCGCATCGAAGGACGCCTCCACCCGCATGCTCGCCGCCATCCTGCCCGGCAAGGGCGAAACCTACTTCTTCAAGCTGACCGGCCCCGCCTCCACCGTGGCCGCGCAGAAAAACGCCTTTCTCGCAATGCTCCAAACCGTGAAAATCCAGCAATGAGCGCCTCCGACCTTTTCAGGAAAATCCGCAACTTTTTCGTCTCCCTCCAGCTGACCGTCATCCTGCTCGTCCTCTCGATGCTGCTCGTGTTCTTCGCGACCATCGACCAGGTCAATCTCGGCATCTGGGCCGTGCAGCAAAAATGGTTCCGCTCGTTTTTCGTTTACGGAGTCTTTGCCAACAACAGCATCTCCGTGCCCCTGTTCCCCGGCGGCTATCTCCTCGGCGGCCTCCTCTTTGTGAACCTCGTCGCCAGCCACATCTACCGCTTCAGGCTCACGCTCAAAAAAGCCGGCATCCTTGTCGCGCACTTCGGGCTGCTGCTGCTTCTGGTCGGCGAATTTTTCTCCGGACTCTGGCAGGAAGATTACCGCATGACGCTCAACGAAGGCGAAACCAGCAACTACGTCGAAAGCTTCCAACGCAACGAGCTCGCCATAAAAGACATCACCGCCGCCGGCCACGACATCGTCACGGCCATCCCCGAGGAAACGCTCGCCCGCGCCGAGCCCATCCAGCACCACACGCTCCCCTTCCGCATCAACGTCCGCGGCTACTTCCCCAACTCCGCCCCGCAAATGCGCAGCCAGATGCCCGCCGGAACCGCGGCGGCGCCGCCGCCCGTCGCCACCGCCGGCATCGGCACCCAGCTCACCGTCATTCCGCTCCCGATCACCAACCGCCCCGACGAGCAAAACGTGCCCTCCGCCTACCTCGAACTCGTCGGCGCCGACGGCGCGCCGCTCGGCACTTGGCTCGTCACCACCGTGCTCGCCATGCCGCAAACCTTCACCTACCAGGGCAAAACCTGGAGCATCAGTCTGCGCACCGCGCGCCTCTACCTCGATTTCTCGCTGCAACTCCTCAAGGTCACGCACGACGTTTATCCCGGCACCGAAATACCGAAAAACTTTTCCAGCCGCGTGATCCTCCGCGACGCCAACGACCCCGCCGGCCGCGAAGTCGTCATCTACATGAACAACCCGCTCCGCCACAACGGCCTCACCTTTTACCAGTATCAGATGAACGCCGCGCGCGGAAACACCGTCTTCCAGGTCGTCCGCAACCCCACATGGACCCTCCCCTACCTCGCCTGCGCGCTCACCGCCCTCGGGCTCGCCGCGCAATTTGTCATCAGCCTCGCCTGCTTCATCCGCGACCGCTCGAAACCACGCGCCCGCAACGCCGCCCCGGCAGCCGGCAGGCAGGAGCCCGCGCGCATGAAAAAAATCATTCCCGCCGTCGCAATCGCGCTCTGCGCCGCCCTCGTCGCGCCGACGCTCATCACGCGAAAAGCCAAAAGCGACTACAACTTCGACGCCTTTGGCCGCCTCCCCGTCCTCGTCAACGGACGCGTCAAACCGCTCGACACCGTCGCCCGCACCACGCTCCTCCGCATCCGCGAAAACCAATCGCCGCGCGGCACGGACGGACGCGCCATCACGCCGGCCGAATGGCTGCTCGACACCTGCTTCAATCCCGTCGCCGCGCGCCAGCACCGCATCTTCAAAATCATGAACCCCGAAGTGCTCGCCCTCCTGCGTCTCACTTCCGGGGACGGGGACGCGAAAAAATATTTCTCCTACATCCAGCTCGAACCGCATCTCGCCGACATCGAACGCCAGGCGCGCCTTGCCGACTCCGTCCAAAGCGGCCAGCGCAACGCCTTCCAGCGCGCCGTCCTCTCGCTCTACGGCAACCTCATCGAATACCAGCGCCTCCAATACAGCTTCGTGCTTCCCGAAAGCCCGGACTTCCTCCGCGATCTCATCGCGCTCGGTGACGCGCTCGCCAAACCCGACGACGAGGCCTCGCAGCCCGTCCTCGCCGCCAAGGGCCGCTATCAACTCATGGCGCAATACGGCTCCCTCCTCGCCGTGCCGCTTGCCGACAATTCCTGGGCGAAAGTCGGCGACGCCCTGCAAGCCGCTTTCACGACCCGCCAGATGGCGCCCGCCGCGATGGCCTACGCCGGAATCGCGCACACCTGGCAGGCCCGGCAGCCCGAACAATTCAACGAAACCGTCCGCCTCTACGGCGCGCAAATGGCGAAGCAATTCCCGGACATCCAGGGCAAGATCAATGTCGAATGGCGTTTCAATCACGCGCAGCCCTTCTACATGAGCACGATCCTCTACGTGCTCGCATTCCTGCTCGGCGTCATCTCCTGGCTCAAGTGGCCCGAGGTGCTCGGACGCAGCGCCTTCGGCGTCATGTCCATCGCATGGGTTTTGACGACCGCCGGCATCCTCACGCGCATGTGGCTCGAAGGCCGCCCGCCCGTCACCAATCTCTATTCCTCCGCGCTCGGCGTGGGCTGGTGCGCCGTGACGCTCTGCATCATCCTTGAGGCGATCAACAAAAACACCATCGCAAGCGTCGCCGGCAGCCTCATCGGCATGTGCACGCTCATCATCGCGCACAACCTTTCGCTTTCCGGCGACACGATGGAAATGATGCGCGCCGTGCTCGACTCGAACTTCTGGCTCGCGACGCACGTCGTCACCATCACGATCGGCTACGGTGCGACCTTCCTCGCCGGCGGGCTTGGCATCATTTACATCGTCCGCAGCCGCTTCACGCGCTCGCTTGATGCGGCCACGGCAGCATCGCTCGAACGCATGGTTTATGGCATCGTGTGCTTCGCGACCTTGTTCAGCTTTGTCGGCACCGTGCTCGGCGGCATCTGGGCCGACCAGTCCTGGGGCCGCTTCTGGGGCTGGGACCCGAAGGAAAACGGCGCGCTCATCATTGTCATCTGGAACGCCATCGTGCTCCACGTGCGCTGGGGCAAACTGCTCGGCACGCGCGGCCTCATGTCGATGGCTGTCTTCGGAAACGTCGTCACCGCGTGGAGCTGGTTCGGCACAAACCTGCTCGAAGTCGGCCTGCACAGCTACGGCTTCACGGACAGCGGCGCGATCACGCTGGGCATCTTCATGATCACCCAAATCGTGATCATCGGTCTTGCACAACTGCGCGACCGCAGCCTGCAGAAATAGCAGCCCGCGCGCTTTGCGCGGATGGTTTTCGAGGACCCGGCCCTATCTGAACGAGATGTTGTAGCTCACTGTGATCTGGCGGCCCAGGGCCAGCTTGCGGTTGGCGCCGACGTAGCGTTTGTCCATCAGGTTTTTGCCGCTGAGCGTGAGGGACTGTCGCGCCTTTCCCTGCTTCCACTCATATTTGAGGAAGCCTCCGAAGAGAATCAACGACGGCGAATCGTAATAGATTTGCTCGGCATTGTTCTCGCCCGCCACCAGGGAATTTTTTGCTATATAATTCGCATTCACGTAGCCGGACCGGTAGCCCATGCGCGCGCCGATGCTGAATCCCCTGAACATGCCCGGGAACTGGTATTTGGCCGCGATGTGCAGGGTTTTGTCGGGGGTTTTTATTTTGCGCGAGCCCACCGGATAGCGGGGATCACTGGACTCGATGACTTTCGCATTAATATACGAAGCCGACATGGCCAGCACAAGGCCGCTGAACGGCCTGACGTCCATGTCCATGTCCGCGCCCTCCACCCGGTGCTTGCCCGTGCTTGTATATTCGGGAGTGCCGTCGCCGGCCAGGAAGAATTCGTGATTCGTCTGCGCTATATTGTCCTTTTCTATATGAAAGCCCGAGACGGCGAGATTGATTTTGCCGCGAAACGCGCTCGTCCGGATTCCCCCCTCGAAACCCCGTCCGGTCTCGTTCGGCATCACCTCGCCCGTCCCGCTGTCCACGACGATCTCGGTGTTGTAGGATGTGCTGTAGTTTCCGAATACGATCAGGCGGTTGTCCCCATAGGGGTTCCAGTTGCAACCGAGGCTGTGCGTGATGTCGTGATCCTTGAGCGCGCGTCTCCAGCCCTGCCAGTCCTCGTCGGTGATGAGTCGGGTGCCGCTATAGACTTTATTATAAACCTCGTCGTAGCGCAGGCTGCCCATGAGGATGAGCTTGTTGCCGAACATATACATGCGCTCGGAGACGGAATAGCCGGTCATCCTTTCGTATTCATAACGCTGGCTGTCCAGGCGGGAAAGCCCGCCCTGCCGGTTCTTGCTTCTTATGTTTTCAAAGCTGAACCAGTCCGTGCTCCAGTCCGGATTGAGGGGGTCCATGTAATATACGCTGTCGGGAATGACGCCGCCGCCGGAGACAGGCTTGTTTTGCGCGGTTGGCAATTCCCAGTAGGAGCGGTCGAGGTCGATCCTGGCGGTGTCGAAGAGAAAGTGCAGGGCGTGGCGGATTTTGCCCGTCTTGAAATAGCCCAGCAAGTCCGCCTGGATCGCATAGGGATAATCATAATCCTGATACCACACACGCGGATAAATGGCCCGCATGCCGGCGCCGGGAACATCCACGGAATAATTGGAATCGGTGTAGTGATTCTGGTCCCATTTTTTCTCCTGCCATTGATAGGCGGCGCGGAATTTCCAATTCCTGCCGAGCTTTTGCTCCAGGAGGACATTCATACCCGTGTAGGAACGGTTATACCATTCGTTGGGGCCGCCGGTCGTGTTGAATGTGGCGAGATCCCAGTAAGGCCCCATGAGCGTGCCGGTTCTCGTATTCCAATCTTTGCCGGTCACTGTGTTGCCGGTCGTCCAGCGCGGCACCATGTCGCCGCGGCGGCCCTCGGCTTTCTGGAGTTCATACGAAACCGTTATGTCGGTTGTGCGGGTGGGCTTGTATAAAAGGCGGGCGAAATAGGTGAGGGTTTCGTTCTGGGTGTATTCAATATTGCCCTTCCCCGAGGAATACGATGCCACGCCCAGAAAATAGAGTTTCCTTTTATAAATGGGCGTGTTGATGGAAACGCTGCCGCGCATCCGGTCATAATTGCCCGCCGAGACGCCGGCCGTGTAGAGCGGGCGCGCTCGCGGCCTTCTGGAGACATAGTTTATCACGCCGCCCGGCTGCGCCATGCCGTAAAGCGTGGACATGGGGCCTTTGATCACCTCGACCTGCCGGGTGTTGCCAAGCTGGGGCGGCGGGGCATTCCTGAAACCGTCGCGCAGCTTCGAGATTTTGAATCCGCGGAAAGTCGCGTATTCGCTTGGCGTGGCGCCTGCGACCGGATCGGCGGAGTCACCGTCGAGGGCGAGGCCGCTGATGGATGAAAGCTGGTCGATGACCGAAACCATGTCGAAATCCTCCATGAACTCGGAGGTCACCACCTGGATTTGATAAGGGAGGTTGGCGATGAGCTCGGAGGTGCGCGTGCCGCTCATTGCCTGGGTTGACACCCAATCGTTGGCGTTGGACGACTCGACGATGTTGAACTGCTCCATTACGACGATTTCCTCGTCGGGCGGCTCGGCTGGCGCGGCCGTTTGCGCGGCCAGCGCGACGGGCAGGGAGAGGAGAAACAGCGCCGCGGCGCGCGACAGGCCCGGGCGGACGGACACATTGCGGGAATTTGTTTTCATAATATATAAAATCAGGAGCGGGTGATTGTGCGGGGTTGCGGTTTTACCAGAGCAGGCTGAGGCCGGCGTTGAAGGCGTATCCGTTCATCTTGCTTCCGGCATACCAACCTCCATCGAGGTTGATCAGGAAGTGCCTGCCGAGCATGAGCGACACGCCGGCGTCAAGCGCGCCGTAGGAGCCGCCCATGACGTTTTTGAAACGTCTGCCGCCGACGGTCACGGCGCCCTCGCCTTCCCATTCATAGACAAGGCTGGGGCGGATGTAGGAGGCGAACCGGCCCTTGCCGCTCCACACGGAAAACTCGCGCCAGAGCCGCACGCCGAAGCGGCCCTCGATGGTGTCGGCGCTGTCGATCGCATATTCGCGGTCGAAGGCGTCGGAGACGGCGTCCACCTTGTGTTTTTGCAGCATGGCCTGGAACTGCGGCTCGATGTTCCAGCTCCAGTCAACCGGGAGCACCCCGCCGGCCTCGATGGAAACGGCGATGCTCGTGCCCTCGGTGCTGAACACGGGCATGCCGGGCACAATGATGTCGTAATCTTCCTGCGAGTTGCGGATAAGCAGGTCTATGTAAAGCGGGGCGGGACGATACGAGGCGTAGAAACCGATACCGGTGGACTTGGCCTTGGTGGAGGAGGTTTTGCCATCCAGATCCATGTCCGTCTCCGCGTAATCATAAAAAACGCCGACGGTGGCGGGCTTGTCGCTGCCCTTCTTGTTGTTCCAATCCGCGCCGATCTGTATGCCGCTCGTCCTCGCCTCCGCGTGATGATAAAGCGCGTCGTTCAGGCGGTCCTCGCGCCAGAGTCCGCCGCTCCAAAGCTGGAAATCATGCGGGCTGTTTTCCGCGCGCATCGCCATCAGCCTGCGGCTGAGACCGGCCGCCGAAGCCTTGCCCGCAAGATAACCCGCGGCGTCAATCCCGCCGACCGCGGGCACCTCCGGCGAGAGCAAGTCGGCGGAAAGCGTGTATTTTTTGCGATCCTCGGAGGGCGTGACCACCCAGTCGTAAGCGCCGCTGACATGCCGCCCGGCGATCTCCGCGGTGTAATGCGGCGCGGCGCTGCCGCTGATTTCAAAAAACACGGCTTCCTGCGTCCATGTCGCGCCGTCGATGAAGGTCTCGTCGATATTGACGCGGACTTTTCCCAGGCCGGTCGCGCTGCCGGTCACTTGCAGGCTGTCGATTTCGTAGATGACGCCTGCGACGGCGTTGACTTTCGCGTTAAAGATGACCGCGCCGTCGTTGGCGAGGCTGGTGATTTTCTGGCTGAAGCGGCCCATGTCGATCGCGCCGCCGGATTCGGTGACGACGCGCGGCGTGTTGAGCCAGACGTTGGCCGCGCCCGCCCTGAGAACGCCCTCGCGCACGGTGGCCGCGCCGCCGAGCCCGACCGCCTGCGACAGCGTGAGCGCGCCCGCGCCGGTCTTGAGCAAGGAGCCCGCGCCGGTGAGGGCGCCCGCGTAAACACCGTCGGCGGCCTGCGCAAACTCCAGCGTCGCGCCCGCGAGCACCTCGGTGGCGGCGGCGATGTTGTGCGCGCCGCCCGCGAGCGTGCCCGAGCGCACCTGCATGCCGCCGGTGTTCGCAAAGGTCGCGCCGGTGACATCGAGGCGTCCCGCGCCTTCCTTGATAAAAAGCGCGTCGCCCGAAAGCGCGCCGGAGAATTGCGCGCCGGCGCCGCCGGCCACGGTGAAACCGCCGCCCGCGCCCGCGACCTTGAGCGCTTTCGTCCATGCGGCGGTGCCGGTGTATTCGAGCAGGCCGATGGCGGTAGCGCCGCCGAGTGTGATGTCGGCATTGAGGAAATTCTCGCTGGCCAGCCGCACGACGCCTTCCTGGATGGTCGCGCCGCCGGGCAGCACAGCGCGCGTTTGCAAGTCGAGCGTGCCCGCGCCGGTCTTGACGAGTTGATTGCCACCCACGCCGGTGTAGCTGCCGCTGAAGCTGAACGTGCTCGTGCCGCTCGCAATGTCGAACACGAGGTCAGCCTCGTTCAGGTCGAGCATGCCGTCGCCGACGATGCCCGTCGTGGTGTAAGCCGTCTGGCCGTCGCGCACTTTGTAGATGCCGCTGGCTTTGATGTCGAGCCGGCCCGCGCCGATGTTGCCGGTGAGCAAACCCTGCTCGATGACGGTGTCGCCGTGGGTGTTCGCCCCGGTGAGCGTGAGCGCGCCCGCGCCCGTTTTGTGCAACGTGCCCGCGCCGCTGATGACTCCGGCATACGTGGCGTCGGCGGTTTGCGAGAACTCGACGGTCGCGTCCGCCGCGACGATGGTGTCGCCTTTGATGGTGGCCGCATTGCCGCGCAGCGTGCCTGCCTCGACGAGTGTGTTGCCGGTGTTGTTCATCGTGGCCGCGGTGATGTCGAGCGTGCCGCTTCCCGACTTCACAAAGTCGCCCGCGCCCGTCGCGGTCGCGGTGAAGTTTGCACTGCCGTCGATGAGGAAACCGCCGCCTGCACCGGTCAGAGCGATGTCCTTTGTCCACGCCGCCGCGCCGGTGTAGGCGATGAGGCCGCGTGTCACTGCGTCGCCGAGTTGGATTGCGCCCGCGCCGAGTTTGGCGGCGTCGTCGAGTTTTACCGCGCCATCCTTGATAAAGGCGTTCGCGAGCGAAATGGCGCTGGTGAGTTCCAATGTCCCTGCGCCGGTTTTGATAAAGTCGTTGCCGTTGCTGAGCGCGCCTTGGAAACCAAAGTTGCCGGTCACGCCGTCAGCCACGTCGAACACGAGGTCGTTTCCGTTGAGGTCAATTGCGCCGTTGCCGAGAATGCCGGTGAAGGTGACGCTTGAGCCTGCGCCCATTTTGTAGGTGCCTGCCGCTTCCACGGTGAGCGTGCCAACGCCGATATTTCCTTCGACCAGACCCGCGCTGATGAGCGTGTCGCCGTAGGTATTCGCGCCGGTGAGCGTGAGACTGCCCGCGCCGGTCTTGTGCAACGTGCCCGCGCCGCTGATGGCTCCGGCATACGTGGCGTTGGCAGTTTGCGAGAACTCGACGGTCGCTCCTTCGGCGACGGCGGTGTCGCCTTTGATCGTGGCTGCGTCGCCGCGCAATGTGCCCGCATCGACAACCGTGTTGCCGGTGTTGTTCATCGTGGCCGCCGTGATGTCGAGCGTGCCGCTTCCGGACTTCACAAAGTCGCCCGCGCCCGTCGCGGTCGCGGTGAAGTTTGCGTTGCCGTCGATAAGAAAACCGCCGCCTGCGCCGGTGAGACCGATGTCCTTTGTCCAAGCCGCCGCGCCGGTGTAGGCGATGAGGCCGTACGTGGTTGTGTCGCCGAGCTGGACCGCGCCCGCGCCGAGTTTTGCCGCGTCATCGAGTTTTACCGCGCCGTCCTTGATGTGCGTGCTCGCGAGGGTGAGTGTTTGCTGCAAGTCGAGCGTGCCCGCGCCGGTTTTAATGAAGTCGCTGCCATTGCTGAGCGCGCCCTGGAAGCCAAACGTGCCCGTGACTCCGTCGGCCACGTCGAACACGAGGTCGTTTCCGTTGAGGTCGATCGTGCCATTGCCGAGGATGCCGCTGAACGTGACGTTTGAACCCGCGCCCATTTTATAGGTGCCCGCTGCTTCCACGGTGAGCGTGCCAATGCCGATGTTGCCCTCGACCAAACCTGCGCTGATAAGCGTGTCGCCGTAGGTGTTCGCTCCGGTGAGCATGAGCGCGCCCGTACCCATCTTGTGCAATGTGCCCGCGCCGCTGATGGCTCCGGCATACGCGGCGCCGACGCTTTGGAAAAACTCGACGGTCGCGTCTGCCGCGACGGTGGTGTCGCCTTTGATGGTGGTCGCGTTGCTACGCAGCGTGCCGGCCTCGATAAGCGTGTTGCCGGTGTTGTTCATCGTGGCCGCGGTGATATCGAGTGTGCCGCTCCCCGACTTCACAAAGTCGCCCGCGCCTGTCGCGGTCGCTGTGAAGTTTGCGCTGCCGTCGATAAGAAACCCGCCGCCTGCGCCGGTCAGGCCGATGTCCTTTGTCCAATCCGCCGCGCCGGTGTAGGCGATGAAGCCATGCGTGGTTGTGCCGCCGAGTTGGACTGCGCCCGCGCCGAGTTTTGCGGCGTCGTCGAGTTTTAGCGCACCGTCCTTGATGCGCGCGCCCGCGAAGGCGAGTGTTTGTTGCAAGGCGAGCATGCCGGAACCGGTTTTGACGAAATGGCCGCCGCCGGTGATCGTGCCCGCGAAATCAAACACGGAGTCGCCGCCCGCGATGTTGAACACCAAGTCCGCCGAGCCGAGGAGCACGCCACCGTCGCCCGCGAGTCCGCCGACCGTCACGGCAGTCAGCGCGCCCGCGTCGTAAGCGCCGCCCGCGTTGACCGTGAGAATGCCCGTGCCAACGACGCCTTGCAGCGTGCCCGCGTTGATCGTGGTGTCGCCGTAGGTGTTGGAGCCCGAGAGCGTCACGACACCCGCGCCGGTTTTAATCACGGAGCCGGAGCCGCTGATGTTTCCGTTGTAGCTGAACGTATCGGCGATGTCGAAAAGCACGGAGCCCGCAGTGATGATGGCGGCGCTCTTGCCCGCCGTTGACGAGGCGAGGTTCGCGCCGTCGGCAATCCTGAGCATCGCGCCCGCATCGACCTCCGCGGCGCCGCCGGCTTTGCGGAAGAGGACATTTCCGGCGATTGAAAGCGTGCCGGTGGCGACGCGCAGGGCGGCGGTTGTTCCCGTGAGAGAAAGAGTGCCGGAGAGCGTCCAGTCGTCGCCCTGCATTGTCAGCGATTTGAAACCGGAGGTGGCCGTCCGTCCGATGAAATTGTTGTCCTCCGAGCCGGAGCCGCGAAGCACGACGCGGTTTGAGTTTGTGGAAGCGCTGACCGCGTCGCCTTCGAGCACGGAGCCGGTGTCGAGTGTGATGAGGCTGTCCGCGCCATTGGTCGCCGAAAGATAAATGGCGGCGACGACCGTGCCGGTGGCGCGGATGGTGCCGGTGTTGGTGATGACGGCTTCGTTGCCCATGAAAATGCCGTGGCGCACGCCCTCGATCAGACCGGCGTTGGTGATGGTCGCCGTGGCTATGGCGGTGGCGGCGGACTGGCTGATGGCCGCGCCCATCTGGCCGCTGGTGAGCGTGCCGGGCGCGCCGTAATCGTGGGTACTCCTGATGACGCCGCCAGCCTCGTTCACAATGGAATGGCCGGTGAGCGTGCCGAGGTTGATGCCCTTGGCGCCGCCGGAGATGGTGCCCGCGTTGGCGAGCGTGAGCAGGCCGGCGTTGGTCATGTAGATGCCGGCGTTGCCGATCGCCGTGCTGGAGCCCTGGATCAGCGACGTGGCGTCATTCGAAAGGCTAAGGATGCCGTAGGAATACACGCCGGTGTCGGAACCGGTGATCACCGCGCCGTTGATGTTGCTCACGATGCCGGGGCCCGCGCTCGCATTATAATAAACACCGCGCTGGCCCGCCATGATGACGGACGCGTCGTTTGTCACCGTCATGCCCGCGTTTCCCGAGATGATGCCCGCGCCGCCCGCGCTTGTCGCGCTGATGACGCCGCCCGCGGTGTTCCGGATTTCCAAACCTGTGCCGGACGACACGCGGACGCCATAAGCGCCGCCCTCGATAAGGCCGCCGGTGTTGCTCACCTCGCCGCTTCCGATGGTGAACCATATCCCGCTCCTGTCGGCATGCTGGCCAATGATTGTGCCGGTGTTTTCCACGATGCCGCCGACGCCGAGGATGACGCCGTTGGACGCGCCGACGGCGGCGCCTTTATTGACAAAATAGCCCCAGCCGCGCTCGAAGTTCATCGCCGCGCGGGTCGAGCCCGTGACGAGCCCGGTGGTGATGTAGCCGGTGGCCTCGTTGATGACGGTGGAGGCGCCGGTGGTTTTCAGATAAATGCCGTTGTAAGGCGACGCGCCATTGGCAGGCGCGCCCACGATGCCGCGATTCACAATCGTCCATGAGCAGGTGTCGGAATAAAGATCATACACGGCGTAATCGGCGTTCGTGACGGTGCTCCATGTGACGACCGCGCCGGCGGCGATTTCATAGGACAGGCCGTATGCGGTGGTGATCGCGAGGCCGCCGGTGCGGGTGCCCGTCACCTGCGCGGGGCTCTGCGCAAACAGGCCCGCGGGCAGGGCGCACAGGACGGGGAACGCCGCCGTCAGCAGCAGGCGACGGACGCGCGAAAGGCGGTGCGGGGCACGGGTCGGGATTATATTATTCATGGTAATTCTCGGGATGCTGGGTTCTCTCGCTTGCGATTGTTTGCATGGAATAAAACGCGGACGGCTCCTACCACGCGAAGGCCGCGCCGAAGCTGCCGCCGAAGCCTTTCAGCATGTCGCCGTGATACCACGCGCCCTCGACCTGAAGGCGGAAGCCGCCCTTCCATTCCAAGCCGAAACCGCCGTCGATCACGGCGATGGAGCCGTCGAATTTGTTGTCGAAAACCGCATCCGGCCCCTTGCCGCGGCCCAGCATCGTGACTGAGCCCCTGCCGTTGATCTCGTGGACGAGGCTGGCGCGCACCCACGGGATGAACGCGATCTCGCGCCTGGCGGCGGCGAACTCGCGCCAAACGCGCACGCCCGCGCGGCCCTCGATGGAAGCGGCGCTGGCGACCGAGATGCCGCGTCCGAAGCCGTCGGTGGTGTCCTCGATTTCGTGGCGTTGATAAACAATCTGCGCCTGCGGCTCGACATTCCACGCGGTGGAGCCCGGAAGCACGCCGCCGATTTCGATCGAAGCCGCCGTGCTCGTGCCCTTGGTCGTGAACCGCGCGGCGAAGGGCACGTCCACCTCGTAGTCGGAGCGCGCTGCATGGAGGATCACGTCAACATAAAGCGGCTTCGTGCGATAGGAGCCATACACGCCGACGCCGTAGGAAGTCGTGCGCGACTGCGACGCGCGGGCGCGCATTTCCATGTCGGAATCGGCATGGTCGTAATACACGCCGAGCGTGAGCGGACGCGCGGACATTTTGCCGAAATTCCAATCAGCGCCGACCTGCGTGACATTGGCGCGCACTTCCGCGCCGTCATACAAATCCGCCGTCATCGTGTTTTCGCGGCGCATGCCGCCGGCCCACACCTGGAATTCGTTTTTCTGGCTGGCCGTGCGTCCCGCGAGCAGACGCTGGCTGATCGCGTCGAGCGAGGCCTTGCCGGTGAGATAGGCCGCCGCGTCGAGCCCACCCGCAGCCGCCACCTCGGGCGAGAGGTCGCCGGTGGCGAGCACGATCTGCCCGCCGTTTTTCATGACCGTCCAGTCATACGGGCCGGTCACCGCGCGCGCGGCGAGGCCGGCGGTGTAATCGGAGGCGTCCGCGCCGGTGATGTCCATGACCGTCGCTGTCGTGCCGCCGGTGAGCGTCTCGGTTTCGGTGATGCGCACGAGCACCCGGCCCGAACCGAACGCCGAACCGGTCACGGTCAGTTTGTCGGCGTCCTTGATGAGGCCGTTGCCGGAATTCACGCTGGCGTTGAGATAGATGACGCCGTCGTTTTCCAGCGTCGCGATGCTGTGGCTGAAGCCGCTGGTGTCGAACGCGCCATCCGTGCCAATAGCAAGTCGCGAGGCCGCAGGCAGCGCGTTGGCCCTGGCCACCTTGAGCAGGCCCTGATTGATGAGTGTCGCGCCGGTGTGCGTGAGCGAGCCGCTCAACGTGAGCGCGCCCGCGCCGGTTTTGAGCAGCGAGCCGGAGCCGCTGATCGTGCCCGCGTAAACCGCATCGGCGACCTGATGCCATTCCGCGACGGCCCCGCCTGAAATGCTCACGCCCGCGCCGGGCATCGAGGCGGCGTCGCCGCGCAGCACGCCGGCGAGGATTCTCGCGCCGCCGAGTCCGCCGGTCGTCGCGCCGGTGATGTCGAGCACACCCGCGCCGTCCTTGGCGAACAGCGCATCGTCGGAAGACGTGATCGCGGAGGTGACGGCGATCTCGCCGCTGCGGACGATGAAGCCGCCGCCCAAGCCTTGCAGCGCGAGATCGTGCGCCCACGCGACAGCGCCGGTGTATTCGATCATGGCGGATGTGGTCGCGCTGCCGATGACGACGGGCGCCTTGATGAAGGACTGGTCGGCGAGTTTGAGCACGCCGTCCTGAATGGCCGCGCCTTGGTTGAGCGCGACGCCGCTGAGAAGCTCCAGGGTGCCCGCGCCCGTTTTGATGAATTGCTTTCCGCCGGTGAGGCTGCCCGCGAACGAGAACGGTGTCGTGCCGCTCGCGACGTTGAGGACGAGGTTCGCGTTTGCCATGTCGATGGTGCCGTCGCCGAGCACGCCCGAGATCGAGAACTCGGTCTTGTCCGCGGCGACGCGGTAGGTGCCGGAAGTCTCCACGGTCAGCGTGCCCGTGCCGGTGTTGCCGATGAGCACGCCCGCGCGGATGATGGTATCGGCGTAGGTGTGCGTCGTCGTGCCGAGGTCGAGGACGGCGTCGCCGGTTTTCAGCAACGCGCCCGCGCCTTCGATCAAACCGGCGTAAGCGCCGTCGGTTGTCTGGTGAAATTCGATCACGCTGCCCGCGCCGGCCAGCTCGATGCCACCGGCTTTGAACTTCGTGCTGTCGCCGCGCAATGTGCCGTCGAGGACAACGGTTTTTCCATTGGCGATGTCGGTGATGCTGGCCGCGATAATGTCGAGTGTGCCGCTGCCGCTTTTCACGAAATTGCCCGCGCCGTTGATTGCAAACACGCCGGTCAGCGCAAGCGTGCCGCCGTCGTTGACCGCAAATCCGCCGCCGCCGCCCGCCGCGAGCGTGATGTTATGCGCCCACGCCGCCGTGCCGGTATATTCGATGAGGCCGCTCGTGGTGGCCGTGCCGAGCACAATCGGAGCCTGGATGAAGCTCTGGTCTTCGAGCCGGAGCACGCCCTCCTCGATGAGCGCGCCGCCTTGCAAGCGCGCCACGCTGCGAAGTTCGACCGTGCCCGCGCCGGTTTTTATCAGCGCGGAGGACGCAGAGCCGGCGAGCTGGCCGCCAAAATTGAATGTCCCCGTCACCCCGGCATTCGCGTGGAGCATGAGATTGGCGGCGTTGAGATGCACGGTGCCCGCGCCTTCGATGCCCGTAACGGTGAACGTGGAAACACCGTCGGCGACCATGTAGGTCGCGGGTGCTTCCACCGTGAGCGTACCCGCGCCGATGTTTCCCTGAAGCGTGCCGCTGCGGATCGTGGTGTCGCCCGCGTAGGTGTTCGAACCGGTCAGGTTGAGCAGGCCGACGCCGTCTTTGATGAGGCTGCCCTTGCCCGAGATGACACCGGAAAACGCGTGCCCCGCCGCCGCGTCATGATGAAACACAAGCGTGCTGCCGGCTTCCGCGAGCACGATGTCGCCCTTGAGCGAATCCGCGTCGCCGATCAGCGTGCCGTCGAGCACGGCGGCGTTTTGCACGTCCGTGCCAAGCGTGACATTCCTGATGTCGAGCGCGCCCGCGCCGCCCTTCAGAAACGCGCCCGAACCGCCGATCGTGATGGCGAGCGTTTGCGTGCCGGATGCCGCGTCCACGCTAAAACCGCCGGAGCCGTTGAGCGTGACATTTTTTGTCCATGCCGAGCCGGAGTTCACGTACTCGATCAAGCCGGCTGAACTGCCCGTGCCGAGGAGGATGCTGTTGCCGATGTTGTTTTGGTCGTCGAGCCAGAGAATGCCTTCCTGCACCTCGGTGCCGCCGTCGAGGGCGACGCGGCTCAGGAGTTTTGTCGTGCCCTTGCCAGTCTTGATGAGTTTCGAGCTGGCGTTGTCGCTCGTGAGCTGGCCGCTGAAACCGAACGAGCCCGTCACGCCCGCCGCCGCGTCGAGCGTGAGGCTCGATTGGTTGAGATTCACGGTGCCGTCGCCCTCGATGCCCGCGACCACGAAGTCAGTCACGCCGTCGGCGACCTTGTAGGTGCCGGAGGATTCGACGCGCAACGTGCCCGTGCCGACCTTGCCTTGCAGCGTGCCTTCCAAAATCGTCGTGTCGCCCGCGTAGGTGTTGCTGCCGGTCAACTCCAGCAGGCCGCTGCCTTGCTTGATGAGATTGCCGGAGCCGGAAATGACGCCGGCGTATTCATAATCCGGGCCGCTGTGCTTTGCGATCAACGTGCTCGTCGCAGCCGTCAGCTCGATGTCGCCCTTGAAGGCGTCCGTGCCCGCGATCAATGTGCCGTCGCGCACTTGCAGGCCGGTCACGCCCGCGCCGAACGCGGCGCTTGTGATGTCCAGCGCGCCGGAGCCGCCTTTCACGAACACGCCCGCACCGTCCACGGTGATCGCACCGAGTGTCCGCGTACCGGAAGCCGTTTGGAAACCGCCGCCCAAACCCGCGAGGGTCACGTTTGTCGTCCAGTTGCCCGCGCCGGTGTACTCGATGAGCCCCGCGCCGGTCGCGCTGCCGAGGACAAGCGTGCCGCTGTTGATGTGCGCGACATCGGAGAGGCTGAGAATGCCGTTTTCGACAAACGCGCCGCCGCCGAGGGCCGCGAGCGATTTTTCGAGCACGAGCGTGCCCCCGCCGGTTTTGACGAGCTTGTTGCCGCCGCCCGCGGTGTCGATTGTGCCCGCGAAATTGTAGGTCTGCGTCTGTCCCGCGCCAACGCCGAAGGCGAGGTCGGCATTCTGGATGTTGAGCACGCCGGAGCCGGAGACATTGGCAAATGACACACTCGTCGCCGCCGGATTCACGATGTAAGTCGCCGTGGTTTCTTCGAGCCGGAGCGCGCCGGAACCGATCTTGCCGGTGAGCGTGCCGCTCTGCACAAACGTGTCGCCCGTGTAGGTGTTGCTTTCCCCCAGCCCGAGCGAGCCGCTGCCGAGGTAGGCGAAATCGCCCTCGCCACTGATCGCGCCGTCGAAAACGGCGTTGCCAAAACCAAACGCGAGCCGGCTGCCCGCCGCAATCGTCGCGCCGCCGCCGTTCAAGATGACGAGCGTGCCGCCGAGCTTGAGTGTGCCGGAGTTCACCACGATGGCGGCGGCGTCTGAACCGGTCAGCGTGACCGAGCCGCTCAATGTCCAATTGGAGCCGTTCATGGAAAGCTGCTCAAAACCCGCGCTCGCATCGATGCCGTCGCCGGTGAAGTTCGCGTCTTCCGCGCCCGCGCCTTCGAGGACGACTTTGTTGCCCGTGGCCTTCGCGCTGAGCACGTCGCCGTCGAGCACGGAGCCGGCGCCGAGCTTGAGCGTGCTCGTCGCCGAGTTTGTCGCGGCAAAATAAACCGCCGCGATTTGCGCGCCGGTGGCGCGGATGGTGCCGGTGTTGGTGATGTCGCCGCCGTTGCCCAGATAAATGCCGTGGTTGCCGCCGGAGATGAGTCCGGCGTTGTCGATGGTGACGGTGCGGACGGTCGTGGCATGGCCGGTTTGCGTGATGCCGCCGCTCATGGTGCCGGTCGTCGCGCCGGCGGACGGGCCGTATTCGAGCGACGCGCTGATGACGCCGCCGCTGGTGTTCACCACGACATGATCGGCGCCGTTGCCGAGGTGGATCGCCTTCATGCCGCCGATGATGGAGCCGGAGTTGGTGATGTCGCCGCGACCATCGTTTGTGACGTAGAGACCCGCATACGCCACCGTCGTGCCGCCGCCCCGGATGAGCGAGGTGGCGTCATTCGTGACGATGGCGACGCCGACGGAATAAAGGCCGTGCGTGTTGCCGAGGATCGACGCGCCGTTGATATTGTTTACGGTGCCCGATCCGGCGGCCAGATTCACGCCGCGACCGCCGGTGCTTTCGATGACCGAGGCGTCGTTCAACAAAAACAAGGTCGCGCCGGACTGCACGCCGTAGTCGGAGCCCTGGCTCCTGATGAGCGCGCCGCCGGTGTTGCGCAGTTCCGCGACGCCGCCGGTGATCAGGTGCACCCCGTGGGAGCTGGCGATGATGCGCCCGCCTGTGTTGTTCACAACGACGGGCTCCGCCGTGTTGCTGTAATAAATGCCCTGCCCGCTTTGCCCGATGATGGTGCCGGAGTTTTCGATGACGCCGCCATTGGTGAGCACGCCGGCGCGTCCGGTGATGGAGGCTCCGGCCTTGTTGATGATGGTGGACGGCGCGCCGGTGAGGTTCACATGGATGCCCGCGGAGCTTCCGCTTGTTCCGAGCCCGGTGATTTCGCCGTGGTTTTCCACGGTGCCCGAAAATTCGAGCATGATGCCCGTGTAGCCGCCCTTGATGAGGCCGCCCGCGTTGTTGCGTATCATGGACGGCGCGCCGGCGCTTGCCGCAGTCCAGATTCCGTAGCGGTCGGTTCCGCTGCCGTAAATCGTGCCGGAGTTTTCAATGATGGCTCCGGACACAAGATACATGCCGCTGTTGCCGCCTTCAATGTTGCCGAAATTGGAAACCGCCAGCATCCCGGCGTTGTTTCTGACGGCATTCTGGGTCGCCTTTATGGTTCCTTGGTTGGCGATGCTGCCTCCGGTGAGAAAAAGCGCGCCGTTGGTATTGCCCTCTATGGTTCCCCTGTTCACGAGGTTTCCCCAGCCCGCAAACTTGACCGCGGCGTAACTGGCCGTGTTGCCAACGCCCTTGATGTAGCCGCCCGCCTCGTTTGTCACGAGCGACGAGCCGGTCGTGTAGAGATTTATGCCCATCGACGAATTTCCGGTCGCGTTGATCGTGCCCGAGTTGGTGATCGTCCACGAGACCGTGTCCCCGTTGGTGTCCCTGATGGTCATGCCCGCGCCGGTGATCAAGGTGCCGGGCGCAATCGTGTAGCTCGTGCCGTCGGCGGGGTTGAGGGTGCGCGTGCCGGTCACCGGGACCTGCCCCGGCAGCGCCGAGGCGACGAGGAGCAGCGCGGCAGACACTCCGGCGAACGTGCGGTGTTTTTGCGCGCGCGGGCGGGAATGGGATGAAGGATACGGCGCGGCGCCGGGAATCATGGTGCGTTTCATAGGGGATGTGAGTGCTTCGCTTGTTTTGCCGCCAGCCGCGGAAACACGGCTGGCGCGCTGGCTGGTGTTATTTCTTCAATTCATAGAGTTCCATCTCCCAGATGCGCGCGATGTCGCCCGGGGTTTTCTTGATGAGGATGCGGAACTCCGCGGCGGTGACGGCGGGGAAGCGCAGGCCGATGTCCACCTGCGTGTTGCTCTTCGTCGCGGTTTCCTTGATGTCGATCCAGTCGCGGCCGCGCGGCTCCTTGTATTGCAGGACAAAATCGGCCATCGGGCTGCGCCCCGGTTTTTCGCCGCTGATGATGCGCGCGGCGTTGACCGTAACCGGCGCGGCGAATTTCAGGATCGCATAATGCTCGCCGGGCTGCTGCGCGCTGGCCCAGCGGGTGCGGTTGTCGTTGTAGTCATACTTGCCGTCGTTGATGTTTTTGGCGGGATAGCGCTTGTTCGGATAGATGGTCGAAACGGAGACCTGCGCATCGCGCGCGAGGTTTTTTCCGGCGGTTTTCAGCCAGGCGGGTTTTTTCATGGTGTTCAGCGACGCGAGCTGCGGGGCCGCCGAGCCGCCGTATTCCTTGGGTTTTTCCGCGACGCCTTTTTTCATGAGCTCGATCAGCTCGGGAAGGTGCTCCTTGTAAACGCCGCGGGGCGTCGTGCCGTGTTTTTTGCAGATCGACGCGGCCATGCCGACGACCTCGCCCATCATGCCGGTCGTGCGCATGACGCGCACGGTGCCGAGCGCGACGCGCGTCACCGAGATGTCTCGGCCCGCCATGAAGAGGTTCGGCACGCTGCGCGAATAAAAGCAGCGATACGGTATCAGATAGGGTTTGATGCGCTTGTGCTTGGCCACGGTGAAAAACTCTTCGCCGGTGAAGTGCTTTGCATTTTGGTCGGTCGGCACATGGAGGTCGATGGTCCACGTCGTCATCACCGCGCCGTCGTCGTAGGCAACCTCATTGTCAAAATCCTGCTCGCACAGGATGTGGTCGCCCATGAGGCGGCGCGACTCGCGCTTGCCCGCGATGTAGGGCACCCAGTCGAGCGCGCGGGTCTCGACCTTGGCGCGCGTGTCGCCGGGGCTCTGGTTTTTCAGGTAGGCCCAGTGTCCGTAAACGGCGCGGAAAAGATGGTCGCGGATTTCCTCGGCCTTGTCGATCTGGTCGGCATCGAGCCCGGTTTCCCAGCGCCAGCTGCCTTTTGTGATTTCATTGATGGCGGACTCGTCGGAATACTGCACGGCCCACGGGGTCTGCGGGAAAATGGTGAGCAGGCCGGTGTCCTTCGTGTTCCAGGGCATCGACGCGCCCATCGTCTGCTTGATGCTTTTCTCGGGCGCAGTGGGCTCGCCGGTCTCGGCCCGGGTCTCCGGCCACATGCGCCATTCCGCTCCGGCAAGGAAGCCGAGCGTCGCATCGCCGGTGCAATCGGCAAACTGCCGCGCCACAAAGCGCAGCTCCTTGTTCGTCTCGATGTTTTTGGCGATGATGGCCTTGATCGCGGGGCGGTCGTAGCCGGCGGGAGCGCGCGAATCCATCTCAACCGCCATCACGTGCGTCGAGAGGTAAAGCGTGATGTTTTTCTCGGCGAGCACGGCGGCGAGTTTTTTGTCGTCCCTGTATTGATCGCCTGTCGCCGCGACTCCGACCGCCATCGAGCCGAGTTGCATCGGGTCCAGCTCGCCCACCAGATTGCCGATGTTTTCGTAGGGCGGGTAATTGATGCGTCCGCGCAGTTGCACGCGCACCTCGCTGCTGTTGTTGCCGCCGAGCACGGGGCGGTTCTGGATCAGGGCGACTTTCACGCCGAGACGCGCCGCCGAGATCGCGGCGCACATGCCCGCCATGCCGCCGCCGGCCACCACGAGGTCAAACGGTCCCTCGGGCGCGTTGGGCGCCGTCGCCGGATCGTCGGCAAGGCCGAGCGCCCTGCGACGGAAAATCGCCAGCAGTTCGCCGTCGGGCGGCGTGAACTTCGGATCGGACGTGAATAAAATCGCGTCGCATCGCCCGTCGAATCCCTCCAAGTCGCGCATGGTCAGCTGCGCCTTGGCCGATGAAATCCTCACCGTGCCGCCCGGCTGCCAGTGCCACGCTTCGCCGGTCGTGCCGAAGATCGTTTCGAGTTCCTTTCCATCCACGGCGAGCTTGAACGCGCCCGGCGCATATTGCGGCGTCCACTTGGCGACCCAGTTGCGCGTCCTCACAAACACACGGTAATCGCCCGGGCGCGGAAATACGACCTCGGTTGTCGCGTCGGCCACCGGCTCGCCCACGCCGTGCGCGAGCACCACCGGAGAACCCATCTGGTCCATGTATTGCTGGTCAACGACCCAGCCGCCCTTGTTCGCAAAACCCTCGGCCTCGACGAACACCGTCGAACCATCGGTCGCCGCCCTCAGCACGGCATCCCCGTCTTGCGCAGCAAGCGACGCCTGCAGCGCGCATAGGACAAATCCGGGCAGCAGCCGGGACAACAAACGTGTTATTTTTATTTTCATGGTGCGTTCGAAAATTTAATTTGAAAGGCGATATGCCTGATGCGCCCGAAACCAAAAAGCCGACATCCCTGCCGTCCGGCGCGATGCGCTTCATTGACTGGTCCAGCCTTCAATTCCACTTGATGTGGATCTACGAAGGGCCGGTGCTCCCGTATGTGCGCAACGGAGAGTTCACGCACAGCGGCGTCACATGCTGGCTCGTGCGCAAAGGGCGTGTCGTGGTGACCACCGGCGGCCAGTCCATCACGGTCGGGCCCGGCAACTGGGTTTTTGTCGCGGCGCCGACCCGGAGACAGTGCTTCAGTCCTGACGCGGAAATTCTCTCCATTTATTTCCATCTCGCATGGCCGGGAAACGCGCCGCTTTTCGAACGAAAAAAGACCGAGGTTTTCCCTGCGTCGCAATTTCCCTACCTCGAAGCCCCCGCCATGCGCCTGCTGCGATTCATGCGGCGCAACATGCGCAAAACGGACTTCAATCTCCGCTTTGAAGAGTGTTCCTTCGATGTCTTTTTGCGGACGCAGGAGCTCCTTCCGGCGTGGCTGCGTGTTTATGTGAAGTGCATGCTGGCGCGCGGCCGCGCCCCGCTCCGGCTCACCGGCATGGACGAGCGGGCGTTGCAACTGGTGATCGCCCTCGACAGGCTGCCCCTTTCCGAACCTTTCGATCTCGATGGCTTTGCCAAGCGCATGGGCCTGAGCACGCGGCACCTCGTGGAGCTTTTTGCCAGGGAATATGGCGACACCCCGAGAGCCTATTTTGAAAAACGCCGCCGGGATGCCGCGAAGCACGCGCTTGCGCACACCTCGGCCAGCGTGAAGTCGATCGCGTTCACGCTTGGCTTCCGCTACGAGTCGCATTTCTGCGCGTGGTTCCGCCGCTTCGAAAAATGCACGCCCTCCGTGTTCCGAAAGCGCGGCATGGCGGAGGATTGAAGCAATCCGCGCCCGCCCCGGCTGTAACCGGGTTGCAAAGTGGCGCTGCGGAAATGCGGACATAGGTTTTGGCAAAGGGATAAGTCGGCGGATTGTTTGGTGGAGGATCAGTCTCGCCGGCACGCCCGCGCCCCTCAACGCGACAAAGCTATACATGTTGAGCAAAAAATTATTGATTTTAAGGGTTTTTATCAGGCGGCCACGTATCGGGGGATTCCCGCCTGCACGCCGAGAGGCGCCAAAGAAATCCACCCCTCACAGACACAGGAAAAATGCAGCCTCCCGCCCCCGCACGCGCATGAAAACCTTTAGACCTTGCCGAAAACAATTAGAAACACCCACGCGCTATCCAAAACGATTATTTCCGGCGCGCCACCTGCCATGTTTCCAAGTAAGCGGCTTCGATGCGTTTCAATTTGGGCTTGCCCCGAAAAAACGGACACGCAGTCAGGGTGATTGGTTTTGGTTTAGTTTTGATTCGAACTAAACGGGACTTTGATAACCCAGACTCGAATGGAGCCGGGTGTGATTATAAAATGATTCGATGTAATCGAAGATCGCCGAGCGCGCTTGGCTGCGCGTGGCAAACTTGCGATGATAGACCACCTCGTATTTGAGGCTGCTCCAAAATGACTCCATGTGGGCGTTGTCATAACAGTTGGCCTTGCGGCTCATCGATGCGTTTATCGTTTCGCAACTGACGCTGTCGCTGGTGGCAAAATCACGCCGGAGCGCGAGCAGCACG
>JARKRC010000041.1 GCA_029974595.1 Ereboglobus sp.
AAAAATTAACCCCCCCCCCCCCCCCCCCCCCCCCCGACTCTAATCTGGTAGAAGATTCGGGAAATGGTGGCATCGAGGGCATTGTATATAATTCGACCAACGGACTCCCGGTGGGCAGGGCGATGGTGCGCATCCAGGGGACTGCATTGGAAGCGCTTACGAATGACGAGGGACGCTTTTCCTTTTCCCGGCTGCCGGCGGGTGAGATACGGCTGGAGGTTTCGTATCTCGGTTTCGATTCGCAAACCGCCACCGTGACGGTGGAGGCGGGCAAAACCGTCACCCGCGATTTCCAGATCATCCGCGAAGGCTCGGCGCGCAGCCGCGCCAGGGACGACGAGGTGGTCTTGCTGGAAACATTCGAAGTGGTGGCCGACCAGGCCATGACCGCGCAGGCGCTCGCCATGAACGAGCAGCGTTACGCGCCGAACATCAAGAACGTGGTCGCGTTCGAGGACCTCGGTAATTTTGGACATGAGAACATCGGCGACTACGTGCGTTTCCTGCCGGGCGTGGCCATCGTGGACGACGGGGAAAATCCCGGCAGCCTCGCGCTTGGCGGCTTTCCCGTCGCCATGTCCAATATACAGCTCGATGGCGGTGACGTGGCCAGCACCGGCCTCGGCGAGGCGAGCAGCCGCACGCTCGCGCTGCAGGAGGTGCCGATGGTGAACATCGAGCGCGTGGAAGTCACCAAGGTGCCCACGCCCGACATGCCGGCCTCGGGACTGGGCGGATCCATGAATCTTGTCACGAAGAGTCTGCTGGGAACGAGGCGCTCCTACCTAGACTACCAATTGTATATGAATTTTAATGACAAGGAAGGGTTGACCGCGGACGGGGGAAACAAACAACCGGTGCCGCAGCTTTCCCCCCGGAATAAAAAACCATCGTATAGTATCACGCTGGTCGTGCCGGCCGGCAAGCGGTTGGTATTCAGCGCGGGCGCGTCATACTCGTGGAAACAACGCCCGGCGGACGACACGCCGACCGAGAGCGCCCTCTGGAATTTGAAAGACATGACTTCCAGCGCAAATCCACAGCCGAAGGACATCGCGATGATTCAGGCGCAATGGACGCAGACCGCGCAGATCACCACCACCGAAAACCTTCAGGCCGGGGTGGAGATGAAGCTGTCGCGGAATGACACGCTTGCCTTCAACGTCCAATACCGGCAAGCCTCCACCGACAAGGCAAGCAGCCTGCTGCGCAACCGGTTTTATGGCGGAAGCAACGCCGACTACATCTATAATGCCGTGGGCGACGGCTCATCCACACAAAACCTCGCCGCCTCCCAAGGCGTGCTTGAAATGGGCCTCAGCTCGTCGATGAATTACGAGGAGACCACGGACAACACGCATCTGACATTGCGCTACAAGCACCGTGGCGCGGACTGGAACATCGACGCACAGGCCGTCTATTCCAAGGCGGACCGGGAACGCGGCAGCATTGGGAAGGGATACTTTGCGGGTTACAACGCGTCCATTATCAATCTGAACTTGCGCGGTGACGGCATCGACGAGGGCGACAGCATTCTGCCCAACACCTACACGGTTTCCGTCAAATCCACCGGGGCCGAGGTCAATCCTTACGACGGGGCCAACTACAATCTCAACACGGTAAGGCAGGAATGGGGCCGGTATAAAACCGACTTCATTTCGGGACGTGTTGATATTGAGCGGAAGTTCAGCCCGTGGTTTTCGCTCAGGGCGGGCACGGCTTACAACCGTCAGGAAAAGGACGATATTCGTGAACCTGTGAACTACACTTTCGACGGCGACGCGCGGGGGAAAAATGTCGGCCTGTATGATTTCATTGACGAGTCCATTGAGGTGACAATGAACGGCCAGCCCATCCGCTGGATCAGCCCGGTGAAGCTGTATGACGCGTATCTGGAGCACCCCGAGTGGTTTTCCCAAACGACCCTCAACATCCAGTCCCGGGCGCAATACTCGAAACGAATGATCGAGGATATCTCTGCGGCCTATCTCCGGTTTGACCTGAAGATGCTTCGCAACCGGCTGTTCCTGATCGGCGGCCTGCGTTATGAAAAAACCAAGCTGGACGGCTGGAGCATGAAAAATGACCCCACCGCGATTTACATGAAGGACGAGAATGGCAACCGCATAGAAAATCCCAGCGGCGGCTATATGCTGGTCACCAACGATGCCACCAGACAAGCCAAGCTCATATGGCAGGAGCGCGCCCTTCACGACGGGCAGGATTATTATGGTTTCTACCCCAGCCTCAACGCCACCTTCGCCATCACCGACAACCTGCTGCTGCGCGCCGCCTATGCCCGCACCATCGGCCGCCCGGATGTGCGGTATGTGGTGGATGGACTGACCTTGCCGGAGTATGATACGACCGATCCGGAACGCGCCCGCTTGGTCAGGACCGGCAATCCCGGGCTGGAGCCGTGGACCGCGAACAGTTTCCATCTTTCCCTCGACTCCTATCATTTCAAGGGCGGTTTTGGCTCGGTCGGCGTTTATCAGAAATATGTGTCCAATTTCTTCGCACAGCGGGACAGGGCGCTGACTCGCGAATTGCTCGAGTATTACGGCATCGCTGAAAACGACATCAACTACATGATTGCAAGCGGCTACGCATGGAGGCGCTATGAGAATATCGGCGACGCGCATCTTACAGGATTGGAACTGAGCTACCGGCAGGATTTGTTTTTCCTCCCGCGGTGGCTCCAGAAGATGCAAGTGTGGGTGAATTACACCCACCTGAAAGTGGGCGGCCCGAACGCCGAGGATTTCACGGGCTTCTCGCCGGATGCGTTTTCGTGCGGCATCAATTACATCGGGTCGAGGTTTTCCCTCCAGCTCAACTGCGCGTATCAGGCGGAGACGAAAAGAACGCTTGTCGCCAATGCGCCGGGCACCTCGGCCGCAAATTACATTCCCGACCGGACCTACGATTATCAGGCTTCCTATACCCGCTACGGGATTTCCGCGGAATACAGCTTTTCCCGCGCCTTCCGGGTTTACCTGAACTGGAGCGACATCGCCGCGAAGGATTCCTATATCTACCGCCGCGCCCCCGACACGCCGGCATACTCCCAAAAATATCAACGCATTGTTTCTCCTTCCTACATCATGGTGGGTGTGAAAGGACGGTTTTAATATAACCGGCGATTTTCCAAGATGAGTGGTTTTCTAAAACATGTTCTGGCCTCGGTTGCCGTGCTCGTCTCCGCCGTCGGTCTCCGCGGGGAGAAAAGCACGCCGCTTTCCGCGCTGGACCTCGACTGCGTGGTGCATGTGCGCTCGCGCATCGCGCCGCCGCCGAAACCTGGGCAGAGCGTTTCCGGAAGCCCGATTTCGATTGGCGGAAGGAAGTTTGCGGACGGATTTGGCATGCACGGCATTTCGCGTTTGCAAATCGAGATGGACGGGCGCGCCACACGTTTTACCGCATGGACGGGGCTCACCGACGATTCTCCCGATCCCGGGCCGGTCTGGTATGAAATCCTGGGCGACGGCCGCATGTTATACGAGGGCGAGCCAATCAAACGCGGCGATGCCGCGAGAGAGGTGGATTTGGATATCAGCGGCATCCGAACCCTGGTATTGGTTGTGCATTCGCCCGATTACTTCAATGTGCACACAGCATGGGCCGCCGCGCGGATTGCATATGAAGGTGAAACCCCCAGGGCGGTAATCCCGCCGCGTGAGAAGCCCTATATTCTTACGCCGCCATCGCCTCGGGAACCTCGCATCAATGGCGCGGCGGTCTTCGGCGTGCGACCGGGCAGCCCCGTGCTCTTTCAGGTCGCGGCAACGGGGGACCGGCCCATGCGTTTTGCCGCGGAAAACATGCCGTCGGGACTCGCGCTGGACGCGGCGACGGGGCGTTTCTCGGGAAAAATCGCGCGCCCAGGCAAATACTCCGTGCTTGTCAGCGCAAGCAACGCGCTCGGAAAGGCGGCCCGCGAAATCACCTTTGTGGTTGGTGACACGCTCGCGCTGACGCCTCCGATGGGGTGGAACAGCTGGAACTGTTTTGCCGACCATGTGACCGCGGAGGATGTGCGCACCACCGCCGATTTGTTTATGAAACACGGACTCCCGAATCACGGGTGGTCGTATATCAATATAGATGATTTTTGGATGACGCGGCCGCCGCCGGATGATGCGCTTTGGGAAAAACTGGCGGGGCGCGCCATCGAGCGGGGTTATGCTCCGCTGAAAGTTCCCGGCGCGGACGATCTCCCCCGGCTCGCGAGCCCGGCGCGCGACAGTGAGGGGCGCATCAACGCGAACCCGCGTTTTGCCGACATGCAGGGACTGGTGGATCATGTGCATTCGCTCGGTTTGAAAATCGGCATTTACAGTTCGCCCGGACCGCTTACCTGCGGGCGGTGCACCGGGAGTTTCGGCCATGAGGAGCAGGACGCGCGGCGGTTTGCGGAGTGGGGATTCGATTTATTAAAATACGACTGGTGCTCCTACCGGTTTTTCGTTCCGCCTTATGACAGAATATCAAAGGAGGAACTGCAAAGACCGTTCATCGTCATGCACGAGGCGCTTGCGAAACAGCCGCGCGACATCGTGTTCAGCATGTGCCAGTATGGGCTCGGGGACAGTTGGGAGTGGGGGGCGGATGTCGGGGCCAATCTCTGGCGCACCACCCGGGATATTATTGACACTTGGTCGAGTATGTCGGGAATCGGCTTCTCGCAAAGCGAGCTGGCGCAGTATGCCGGACCGGGGCACTGGAACGATCCTGATATAATGGTCATCGGTCATGTGGGCTGGCATGCGGCCCGGCGCGCCTCGCGTCTCACACCGGATGAACAATACACACATGTTTCGCTCTGGAGTTTGCTGGCCGCGCCTTTGCTCATCGGGTGCGATCTCACCAGGCTCGATGATTTCACACTCAATCTCATCACCAACGACGAAGTCATCGCCGTAAACCAGGATCCCCTGGGCCGGGCGGCGCGGCGCGTGTCCCGTGATCGCAATCTCGAAGTGTGGGCGCGCCCGCTGGCGGACGGCTCGGTGGCGGTCGGATTGTTCAACCGGGGCGAATTGCCCGCGAGAGTGACCACGCGCTGGGACAACCTCGGCATTCACGGCGCTCGCGTCGTGCGCGATTTGTGGCGACAGCGCGACCTCGGCTCGTTCGAGGGGGAATTTTCCGCGGAGGTCGCACGGCACGGGGTGGTGTTTGTCAAATTATATAAATTCGGAAAAACAATGGACAAAAACAAACAGGGGGAATGAGGACGATGAATAAAAAGCATTTCTGTTTTGATATGTTGCCGCGATTTCTTGGCGCATTTTGCGTCCAGGCGGGCTGGAAGCCTGCGCCACGCCGGCAAGGCGCGCCGTCCTGTTTTTGGGCTTTGGGTCTTGGGCTTTTGGGATTTGTCATTTCCGCGGGCGGCGCGCTGGCGGCGGGCGCCCCCGCATTTTGGGGGCAGGATTTGTTTATTGGCGGGAGAGGCGCGTATCACACCTACCGAATTCCCGCGATGGTGGTCACGACCAAGGGCACGATCCTCGCCTTTTGCGAAGGACGACGAAACAGTTCCAGCGACAGCGGCGCGATTGACATTCTGCTGCGGCGGAGCACGGACGACGGACGCACCTGGGGGCCGATTCTGCGGGTGCACGGGATTGATGAGGGAAAAGTGACCATCGGCAATCCAGTGCCCATCGTGGATCGTCAAACTGGCGATGTCCATCTGCTCCTGTGCGAGGACGGCAAAAAATTGTTTTATATGAAAAGCGCGGACGACGGCCTGTCGTTCACCGTTCCGCGCGAGATCACGGAAGTGGTGAATGAGCAATGTCAGCGCATCGGCTTCAAATGGGTTCACATGCTGACCGGGCCGGGGCACGGCCTGCAAATGCGCTCGGGGCGTTTGATTGTGCCATTGAAGCCCGCCGGACCGCCGCAGGACGGCGTGAAGCGGCGCACGGGCGTCATCTACAGCGACGATCACGGGCAAACATGGAAGCCCGGCGGCATCGTGCCGCACACCATCGGCGAGTTGAGCGAGAGCACCGTGATCGAGCGCACCGACGGCAAGCTGATGATAAACATGCGCTGGCACGACGGCTATTTCCGCGCCACCAGCCTGAGCGCCGACGGCGGCCTCACTTGGAGCGCGCCGAAGATAGAAGAAAGCCTGCCCGACCCCGTCAACCAAGGCAGCCTGCTGGCGTGCTCGGAGGTCTTCGGGCCGGAGGACAGGCGTGTGTTGTTCTCCAATCTCGACCAAGGCAAAATCATCCCCGAAAAAGGCAGGACGGTCTTTAGCTCCCGTGCCCGCCTCACCGTGCGCCTGAGCCATGACGACGGCGACACGTGGAACGAATCCTGTCTCATCACGCCCGGCTTTTCAGGGTATTCCGACCTCGCGATGACGCGCGACGGCAAGGTGCTGCTCCTGTATGAAAACGGGAAGGAAATCTATTCCGAAAAACTCACCTTCGTATGCTTCGACCTGGCGTTTTTGAAGGAGAAGGGAATGACGGCCCCCGCCGCCAGCATCCGGGCAGGCCTGGAGTTTGCGCCGTTGTTTCGTGATCACGCTGTCCTCCAGCACGGCAGGCCCGTTCCGGTGTGGGGCAGGGCGGCGGCGGGCGAAAGCGTCACCATTTCATTCGCGGCCCAGAAAGTTTCCGTTACCGCGGATGCCAGCGGACGCTGGAAAGCGACACTGGCCGCGCTCGCGCCAAATAAACAGGGCGCGGATCTGACAGTCTCGGGGAAAACGGAAACCTTGGTAGTGCGCAATGTATTGGTTGGCGAGGTCTGGCTTGCCGCCGGACAGGCCGCCATGGAAATGCCCGTGCGCGATGCCTTGAAAGACGCCGGCGCGGATGTCGCGCAGCATCCTCTCATTCGTGAAATAAAGATCGAGCGCAGATCGAAGGAGGCGCAGGAGGAAGTCACGGGAGGCAATTGGAAATCCGCCGACCCGGAAAACGCGGGGGCATTCGGCGCCTTGGGATATTTTTTCGCGAACGCTTTATATGAACAGCTGGATGTTCCCATCGGCATTATAAATTGTTCGTGGAGTTATGCGCCCATCGATGCGTGGTTGAGCCCGGAATCAAGCGATCCGCGTCACGGCCCCGCGTTTGCCGCGTTGCAGGAGCGCTGGCAGGAGGCGCTTCGCGCATACCCCGGGGCGCTGGCAAAATTCACCGCTGACATGAATGCGTGGAAGGACGCGGAATCGAAGGCGAAGGCCGAAGGAAAACCGTTCAAGAAACCGCGTCCTCGCCGACCTTCCGGGCCGGGACAGAACACCGCGCTGAATGGCATTTATAACGGGATGATCCATCCGCTGGCTCCTTATGCGATGAGTGGCGTCATCCTTTCTTTAGGCGAGAGCGACGCTTTGCGCAAGGAGGTCGACCAGGACAGCCGGGCTGCGTATTTCACCGCGCTCATCGTTGGCTGGCGGCGCGCCTTTGGTCGCGAGGATCTTCCATTCTACTGGGAGCAGCTCGGCAGCCCTGCCGGCGAGTCCGATTTCGCGCTGCGCCGCGCCTATTTCCGCGAGGCGCAGTCCAAGGCGCTGCTTCTTCCTGCCACCGGGCAGGCTGTCACCATTGATCTCGGCGCTTCGAAAGACAGCCGCAGCGCCGTCGCGGAACGGCTTGCCCGCCTCGCCTTAAAAAACACTTACGGTCGCGCCCTCCAGGACATCGGCCCGGTGCCCGCCGGTGCACAGCCGGTCGAAAACGGCTTTCGCGTGGATTTCACGAACTGCCCCGGAGGATTGGAATCATCGTCCGCCCGGCCCGGCGGCTTTGAACTGGCGGGACGCGACGGCCACTTCAAACCCGCAGCCGCTGAAATCAAGGGCGCCTCCGTACTCGTGACTTCGCCGGACATTCCGCGTCCCGCCTACATCCGCTATGGGTGGAGCCTCGCTCACCAGGCATCCCTGCGCAACAAGGAGGGACTGCCTGCCGCGCCTTTCCGGACGGATAATGTTCCGCTCGAGAAGCCGGCAAAAAAATGAACGGATGCGTCGCACCCGTATAAAAATGCGCAACCTCAACCTTCTCTTATCAACTCACAATCCCCTGTCGTTATGAAACACACCGCCCCCCTCCATTCTGGCCTTTCATTCTGTGCGCGCATGTTTGCGCTGGCTGTCTTTGCGCTGGCAAACATGCCGCTGCGGGCCGACCCGCCCCCGCCATCGGGCAATATAGTTGCCGACACAGTTATAGATCCCGTGGACCGGGTGCAAATCACCGCTGCATCACCGATCGCTTATAATATTTACGACGGAGTGACATTGACTTTGCGCAATGGCAGCAGCACCGCCAATGGAGGTGTTTTCCTGGCGGGCGGAAATCTCACCATAGGCCCATCCGGCACCTTGGGAACGGGAAGGGTCATTTTTGAAAACAACCAAACTTCGGGGCAGGGCGGGGTGCTTTATGTGAATTCAGGACGTTCTGTGAACATTACCAACAGCATATTTAGAAACAATGCTTCCAGCAACAACTCCGGGGCCGGCGTCATCAGGAATGATTCAAATGCAGGAAGCATAAATCTGTCACGGGTCTTGTTTGAGGGCAATTCAGCGCAAATCGGCGCGGTCATTCGAAATTATGCCGCGGGCGGAGTGTTTGTGACAACGGGAACATTTCTTGGCAATTATACCAGCGGCACCTCGTCTTCGGCGGGCATGGGCGGCGCGATTCAAGTGGGCAGCGCCACTGCGGAGACCAACCTGGTCGATGTCGCATTCATCGCCAATCGCGCGGGGCGCGACGGCGGCGCCATCATGAACTCCGGCAACGCCGGTGTGGTATTGAGGGATATGCAGGAGTTCACGGGCAATTGGGGGGGACGCTCCGGCGGCGCCATTTATGATAATAACAATGCCGTCACGAGCGGAAATTCCGTTGAATTTATATATTCGGGTTCCACTGGTAAGGATGATTTTGTATATTCTGGAAATGTTGCTGGCGGGCTCGGTGCAATTGTTCCCGAAGCCACGCTGGTTTCCGGGACCTATACCATGACGCCTCTGGCCAGGTCGGGTGGGTTTTATTATGCAAACAATGCCGGCTGGCTTAGGTTTAACATCGCTGGCACTGTCACCTTGTCCATCGGCCAGGCAGGCAATCCCGCCGCCTTCGACTCCATCGCAACCGCCAATGCGGGAACCGGCGCGAAGCTGGACAAAGCCGGAGCGGGGCGGCTCATTCTCCACGCCGACAATGCTTATTTTCAAGGCACGGTGAACGTCAACGAGGGCTCCTTGCTGCTCGGCAATCAAGACGCGCGGCTCGGCGGCGTGATCAACGTGGCGACCGGCGCGACCTTTGGCGGCGCGGGCACATTGACCACGCTGAACCAATCAAACGCGGTTGTTGCCGGGAGGACAATCGTGAGCACTTCTGCAGGCGCGTTTATACAAACGGGCAACCCGACCGCCGTGGACGCGGAGACTTTGACGGTGGGTGGGGACTTGGTGGCGGGGGCAGGGATCACCTTTTCGCACGACCTATTCACCAGCGGCTCGGCGAGCCTGCTGCGCGTGGCCAATCTGAGTCTGGCGGGCACCGGGACGGTCAACCTCGGATTGCTGGCGACCGGCTCGTTCGCGCTCATCGAGTGGACGGGCTCCGGGCTCGGGGCTGGGGATTTGAGCCAGCTCATTCTGACGGTGGACGGCGTGGCGAGCAACCCGCGCAGCACCGCAGCGCTTTCCTTGTCGGGCAACCAGCTTGTCGTGACCAACACGGTGAACAACCTGATCATGCGCTGGACCGGCGCCGAGGGAGCCAGCTGGACGCGCCGCCCCTCCACGGCGCAGAAAAACTGGACGGACGCCGGGGGTTCGTCCGAGAACCGGTTTTTCAATGCGGACAGCGTGGTGTTCGACGGTGTGGCCGATGCGGCCAACGCCGAAAACCGCGACATCACCATCGATGCCGGCGGAGTGGTGGTCTCGGGCATGGAGGTGACGGGCACGGCGCGTTATGTATTTGGCGGAGCAGGCGGCATCGAGGCCGACGCCGGCGCGGTGGGCAGCGCGGCATTTGCACCGTCGGGCAAGTTGAAAAAAAGCGGCGCCGGCGAACTGGCCTTCGTCAACACCGGGTCAAACCTTTTTCAAGGCGGCATCGAAATCGCAGGCGGCGTGCTCGCCTTTGACCACGCGGGGCAGCTCGGCTCCGGCACGGGCGGGATCGCATTTGTCGATTCAGCCACGCTGCGCGCCGCCGGCACGGTTACCGGAACATTGACCGGCGGCATCAACATCGCCGCGGGCAAGACCGCCGGTGTGGAGGTGGAGCAGGCAGGCGCGCTCGTTTACGCCGGGGCGCTGACCTCGGCGGCGGATTCGACGCTGCGCAAGACCGGCGAAGGCGCGCTGCTTCTCACCGGTGACAGTTCGGCCAATACCGGTACGGTCGCATTGGAAGCGGGCGCGCTGACACTGGCAACGCCCGGCGCGGCGCTCGGCGGGAAAATCACCGTGGGCTCCGGCGCGACACTCGGCGGCGTGGGCACAACAGGCGGCTCGGTCAAGCTCGCCGCCGGCGGCATCCTGGAAGCCGGGCTCGACACCACGCAATCCGGCACGCTCACCGTGAACAATCTGGAGATGACCGGCGAAGCCATGGTGCGGATGGATTTGTTCAAGGATGCCGATACCGGCGGCTACCAAAAAAGCGACCGGATTATCGACACGGGCGCCTCCGTCATCAGCGGTACAAACACAATCGACCTCACCTCTTTTGCATCGGGGACGTTCAACCTCGGGAACCTCACCGGCCTGGCCGCCGCCGGGCGCGTGACACTCAGCGGCATGACGCTGCCCTCCGGCGGGCGCCTCACGGCGGAGCTGACCAACAGTTCCGGCGTATTGAAACTGGTGACGACCTCGGACCAGTCCCGGGAGATGACATGGACGGGCAGCAGCGGCTCGACTTGGAATCTCGCGCAGGCGAACTGGACGGGAGCCGGCGCGGTGAACCAGTTCAGCTACGGCGACCGCGTGCGCTTCGACGGCACCGGCGCTGCCGGGAGCCGGGACATCTTCATCGACGCGGGCGAAGTACGCGTCGCCGACATGACCGTGGGCGGCGCCGGGAATTACACATTCACCGGAGGGGGAATCCACGCCGACGCGGACAACGTGCAGCCGGATGCGGGAGGGGTGGAGCACATCACCGACGCGACGGGCAAGCTCATAAAAATGAGCGGAGGGACGCTGACGCTGGCGAACGCGAAAAACACCTTCCTTGGAGGAGTGGAAATCAGCGGAGGGGTGCTGGCCATCAGCCGGGGGGACCAGCTGACGACCAGCGCGACCACCGGCATTGAGTTCACCGGCGCGGGCACGCTCCGGGCGAACGCCGACCTGGCGCTCGACAACACCATCACCATCGCCGCCGGCGTCACTGGCGTCTTCGACAGCTTCGGACACACAGTGGCTTTGGATGGCGTAATCATCGGCGCAGCGGACGCCACGCTGGCCAAGACCGGCGCCGGCGTGGTGGTGCTCGGCGCGGATATCAGCGGATTTTCCGGCACGCTGGCGGTGGGCGGCGGAGTGCTGCGTGCCGGCGCGGCGGATGTGCTCACGGCGGCGTCTGCCGCGACCATCTCCGTGGACGCAGGCGCTGTAATTGATCTCGACGGGCACAACCAGACGCTTTCGAAGCTGCGGGGTGCGGGCACCGTGGAACTCGGCGCGGCGAAGCTCGTCATGGATATTGATGCCGGCGGCGCCGGATTCGGGGGCGGTTTCGCCGGCTCCGGCACGGTGTTCAAGCAGGGCGCGGGCAAGTGGACGCTTTCGGGTTCAAGCAGCCATACGGGCGGGATGGTTTTGCAGGATGGCGAACTCGGGCTGGCGAACAGTTTCGCGCTCGGCGCCGGCGCGCTGAGTGTCGAGGCGCCCGCGGCCAAACTATATATTGAGGCGGACGGGCTCACCATTGCCAACTATATCGTGGCTGGTGCGAACGGCGTGACCATTTCGGCGGGGAGTGGATATCGGGCAGAGTTTTCCGGCAGCATAAGCGGCGGGGCCGTGACATTGGAGGGATCGGGCACGCTCGTGCTTTCGGGCAACAACTCCAACGCCGGCCTGACAATAAAAAATGCCCGCACGGTTGCCCGTCGCGCGGAATCGATTTCCGGCGCGGTGACGATTGATACAGGCTCGGTGCTGGAGTTTGACCATGTTCCCGGAGGCCAGATAAACAGTGTCGTATCGGGCGACACGCTGATGTTTGCTTCCAGCACGCTGGCGATGCGCGGCGCGAACACATTGCAAAAATTCATTGTCGGCGCCGGCTCATTCGTCACGGCCGATACGGTCGGATCGCTTGGCGGCGCAGGCGTGGATGTCACGGTCAGGGATGGCGGTCAGTTGAAAATATCAAACACGGCCACGCTGGCGCGCAACATGAACGTGGACGGCGGCGCGATTATATTCGGCTCGAATTATAAAATGAGTTCGCTCGAGCTTTCCGGCACGATGAATTTTATAAATGGCGGCGAGATCAAGCTCGGAGGGATTCTTCCCACGGGCGTTTACACTGCGGCAATCGCCGCCGGCGGCATTCCGGACATGCCCGCCTACGACCCGCATCAGGGCGGCATGTTCATGGTGGTGGATGTTGTGGACGGCGGCACGCTGCTTATCACCGCCTACAACAAGGCGCTGGAACCGGGCAAGGACATCGTCGTGAGCTTCGATGCGATGGCCGCCTCGATGCGCACGGTGTATTCGCGGGTCAGCGAGGAATTCCTGACTCCATTGCTCGATCACGACGCGCAGAAACCGAAAAAGAGCCTCTGGTTCCGGATGATCGGTACGTTTGGCGATCAGGGTGATGATGCGGACCATCTTGGCTACACGGACAAGACTTATGCAGGCATTGTCGGATATGACTGGATTTCCGGCAAAAACCTCATGCTTGGCGGATACATCGGCCACGCCACCACACGTTTGGAAACGACAAACAACGCCACCACGGACATGAATATGCCTTACATGGGTCTTTATGCCGCGAGGCGCATGGGTGATTTTTATATAGCCGGCGATTTTACCAAGGGCTTCGGCGGAGCGGATACCGAGCGGCGGGAAGATCAGGGCAATGTCGTGAAGGGCTCTTATGATCTCGGCAGCATCGGGGGCAGCCTGGAATTCGGCTATATGTTGCCGCTCTTTGCAAATGGCGGAATCAAGCCCTCCATCGGGATACACTATATGGGTTTGTCATTCAAAGATTACGCGGAAACAGGGAAGGGGGCGGTGCGGCTGGATGACATACGCGCGTCCTTGTTGCAGGGCGTGGTGAGGATCGATGCCAGTCGGAAACTCACAATGCCCTGGGGGCTTCCCGGCATGGTCGATGTGCGCGTCGCGTGGTCCCGCAATCTGGATAACCAGCGGACGGACACATGGGCGACCTTGGTGGACTATCCGAACGCCAGATTCCAAATCCGCGGCGATGAATATGACAGTAATGGCGTCATAATGGGCATCGGCCTCAGGATGATGCTGTCCAGGAAAATACTATTCTCGCTGATGTATGATTCCGACCGCATTCCATTAGGCGGCCATGACAAGGTCGGCGCCCGCCACACCTTCAGTTCGATGATCCGGGTGAGCTGGTGAACATGGATGAATTTCAATGCCAACATAATTTTTCTATTTGGGCTTTAACTCACGGGCAGGGAAGCCCGTGCCACGTGGCTAGGCTTCGAGCCCAGGTCTCCGAAAAGTCCAAGACCAAAGGGATAGCCTCCTGCTCGCCATTATGAACATCTCCCCTTTTATTTTTCTTGCGGCCACCGGCGTAATCGTGGCGGCGGCTGCGGATGCGGCGAACACCTCCGACCGATTAGTCAACCTCGCGCCGAGTGCGGTGGCGTCAACGCCGCACGCACCGCAACGTTCCACGCGAGGTGCAGGCAAGGCGATTGATGGTGTCGCGGGGCGCGATCCTAATAATGGCTGGATGCCCTCCATCGCCGGAGGAGCAAGCGCTGAGCATCCCGTCCTGCTCGCGCTCACATGGCCGGAGCCGGTGGCATTAAGCAAAATCGTCATCAAATGGCCGGAGAAACGAGGCTGGTATTTCTCAAGTTATACCATCGCCAGATGGGATGCCGGAACACTTCCCGATCTTGGCGCCCCCGCCACGATTTTTCCCCACGTCGATGTGTTCATCGGCGGTCAGGACGGATATGACACCTATAGAATCCCGGCGCTTGTCGTGAGCAATAAAGGGACGGTGCTTGCGTTTTGCGAAGCCAGGAAAAACAACGCTCGCGACCATGGCGACATTGATCTCATGATAAAACGCAGCGTCGATGGTGGAAAGACCTGGGGACCGATGCGGTGTGTTTATGGAGAGCCGGGCGACGTCACAATCGGGAATCCGGTTCCCATCGTGGACCGCCTGACCGGGGAGATTCACCTTGTGTTCAGCCGCGACGGGACAACCCTGTTTTATACAAAGAGCATGGATGACGGTGTCACGTTTGCGCGGCCGATTGACATCACCGGTGTCATCCGGCGGTTTGCCGCAGCGATTGCCCATCCATGGAAAAGCGCGTTGGCCGGTCCCGGACACGGTTTGCAGCAAGCTAACGGCAGGCTGGTCATCCCGGTCAAGATATCCGCCCCGGAGGGAAGCAGCCCCCGCCGCCGTGTCGGCATTATATACAGTGACGATCATGGCGCCACCTGGAACCCCGGCGGATTCGTGCCGGCCACGCTTGGTGAAACAAGCGAGAGCACGGTGTTTGAAACCGCGAAAGGCGTCCTGGTGCTCAACAGCCGCTGGCATGACGGTCCCTGCCGTGTCTCAAGTGAGAGCCGCGATGGCGGCCTGACTTGGAGCATCCCGGTCGCCGTGCGGGAGCTGCCTGATCCCGTCTGCGAAGGCAGCATCTTGAAATATTCCGCCGATCCTGCGGATGGCCGCGTCTTTTTTTCCAATCTCGCCCCGCTACCCGGTGGAAAACGCAGCCGGCTCATTGTGCGAAAAAGCACAGACAACGGCGCCACTTGGCCGCATGCACGAGTGGTCATGCCCGGTCCTGCTGGATATTCTGACTTGGCGGTTTCTGCCGACGGTTCGCTGCTCGTCTTGTTTGAAAATGGCGCCCATCATTATGCGGAAAAAATGACTCTCGCCCGTTTGCCTGCCAACTCTTGGGACGATCTGGAGGCTGCCGGAATGGAACTTCGCGCGGACCGTTATGACTTTATCCGTTCCAAGGAGATAGCAAAGGCCGCTGAATGTGTTCCCGTGGTTGTTGAGAAAAACCGCCGGGATGCCAGTCCGGCAGTGCATGTGTTCAGGGAGCCCGTCACCACCCGCGCGCTTCTGCTGCTCATTACGGGCGTGAAGCAAACGGACGGATTTGTTTATCTTCAGGAAATCGAAGCATGGGGAACGCGAATAAAAACACCCTGATGCCGGTGGCCCAAACCGCATTTTTCTGCCACATAAAACACAAAGGGCTAAATTTGAGCAACACGGCATGAAACACCATTTTTTCCCCTGTTTGGTTTTTCTCCTGCCAGCCGTCCTTTGCTCTTCGCTTACTGCTGCGACGTCAACCACTTTGCTTCGCTATGATCGTCCCGCCGAGAAGTGGACCGAGGCTCTCCCGGTCGGCAATGGGCGCCTTGGTGCGATGGTTTACGGCGGTGTTTCCAGAGAGGTGCTCCAGCTCAACGAAGCCACCCTGTGGTCCGGGGCGCCGCGCGATTGGAACAATCCTGCCGGTCCCGCCGTGCTCGCCGAGGTTCGCAAAGCTGTCTTCGCCGGTGATTACCTCAAGGCCGACCAGCTTTGCCGGGCAATGCAGGGGCCTTACAATGAATCCTACCAGCCGCTCGGTGACCTCGTGCTAGACTTTATCCACGATAATACCGCCGAACCGGCACTGGCCTCCTACAAGCACACGCTGGACATTGACCGCGCCGTCGTCACCACCCGCTATGAAATCGGCGGAACCACTTATACCCGCGAGGTGTTTTCCAGCCATCCCGATCAAGTCATCGTCGTTCGCATCACCGCAAGCCGCCCGGGAAAACTCGGCCTGGCAGTCAAGGCAACCAGCCTGCTTCGCCACGAAACAGCACCGGACGCCCCGCGTACCCTCGTCATGCGCGGTCGCGTCCCGTCGCACGTTGCGCCAAACTACTACCGCAGCGATCCCAATCCCGTTGTTTATGACGAAGGCGAAAACCCGGAGGGCATGACCTTTGCCCTGCGCGTCGCCGTCCATGAGACCGACGGCATCATCACCAGTGATGACACTGAGAAAGCACTTGTGATCAAACAAGCAAGCGCCATCACGCTTCTTGTCAGCGCGGCTACCAGCTTCAACGGGCCATTCAAATCGCCCGGGCGCGAAGGTCGCGATGCAGACGCACTCGCCAGGCGTCCGCTCAATGCGGCAGAAGCCGCTTCATACGCCGGTCTTCTCTCGCGCCATATCACCGACTATCAAGGGCTCTTCCGTCGTGTTTCCCTCGACCTCGGCGGCAATCCTGACGCCGAGCGCCTCACCACCGAGGAGCGCCTCATTGCCTTTGCAGAGGGGAAGGCGGACCCGTCGCTTGCTACGCTCCTGTTCAATTACGGACGCTATTTGCTGATTGCCAGTTCGCGCCCGGCTCCCGCCAGCGGGGACTTTCCTTTTGCGCTTCCGGCCAATTTGCAAGGCATCTGGAACGATAAAATGCGCCCGCCCTGGAGCTCCAACTGGACGCTTAATATCAATACCCAGATGAACTATTGGCCCGCCGAGCCTGCTAACTTGTCCGAATGCCACGAGCCGCTGTTTGCTTACATCGAAAACCTCTCCATCAACGGACGCAAAACCGCTGTTGTGAACTACGGCGCGCGCGGCTGGTGTTCCCACCATAATGGAGACATCTGGTGCCAGACCGCGCCTGTCGGCGAATATGGCAAAGGCAGCCCGCGGTGGGCCAACTGGGGGCTCAGCGGCCCGTGGCTCTGCCTGCATCTGTGGGAGCACTGCGCCTTCACGCGCGATGAAAAATTCCTGCGCGAGCGCGCCTGGCCCGTCATGCGGGACGCGGCCGAATTCTGTCTCGACTGGCTCATCGACGATGGCAAGGGCCGCCTTGTCACCGCCCCGTCGTTCTCGCCCGAGATCGGCTTCTTCCTTCCCGATGGCAGCGGACGCCGGGCTGAAACATCAATGGCGTCCACGATGGACATGTCCATCATTTGGGAGCATTTCACAAACTGCATCGAGGCTGCCCGTATCCTGAAAACGGAGGAGGATTTCGCGCAAAAACTCGCCGCTGCCCGCGCCCGCCTTTATCCGCTCAAAATCGGTGCGCGCGGACAAGTTCAGGAATGGTTTGAGGATTTTATGGAAACGGATAAGCATCACCGCCACGTTTCGCACCTCTTCGGGCTGCATCCCGGGCGCCAAATCACTTCTGCCACGCCCGAACTGTTCGCTGCCGCCCGACGGGTGCTCGAAATTCGGGGCGATGGCGGCACCGGATGGTCGCTCGGCTGGAAAATCAATTTTTGGGCGCGCCTGCGGGACGGCGATCATACTTGGCTCGTCGCCAAAAACCTGCTGCGTCCCATCGACCTGAAGTCGGGCCGCAAATTCGGCGGCATTGGTGGTGTGTATGTCAATCTCCTCGACGCACACCCGCCCTTCCAAATCGACGGCAATTTTGCCTTCACCGCCGGCATTGTCGAGATGTTGCTCCAGTCGCATAACGGCGAAATCCACCTCCTTCCCGCGTTGCCTGCCGCATGGCCGTCCGGCTCCGTCCGCGGTCTCCGCGCCCGCGGCGGTTTCGAGGTGGATATCGAATGGACGTCCGGAAAACTCACGCATGCCGCCATTCGCAGCACCATCGGTGGCGATGCCAAAATCCGCCACGGTGAAAACGTCATTCCTGTCACGTTCAAATCCGGTGAAAGTTATACACTCACAGGAAAATAGCCTGCTCATTTCAATGTTCTACTTTTCGTCATGAAAACCGCCATCGTATATGTCTTGTTGATTGTTTTTGCGTTCAGCCTGCCTGCATCCTTGCCGTTGCCGGGGCAGACCGCCCCGGCGGCCAAGCGGCCGCCAAACTTCGTCATGCAGCTTGTGAAGACCATCCAGCCGACGCGCACGCTGGTTTATAAAAAAATCAACGGACGCGAACTGCATCTGTTTGTTTTCGAACCGAAGGACAAAGCGACAAGGCCGCGCCCGTGTTTTGTGTCGTATCATGGTGGAGGCTGGACGGGAGGATCGGCGCGCATGATGTTTTCATTCACCGAGTGGGCGGCGAAGCAAGGCATGGTGGGCATCAGCGTGGAATACCGCCGTTACAAGGCGGGCACGGACGTGACGGTTTTCGATTGCGTGAAGGACGCCCGCTCCGCAATGCGCCACATCCGCGCGCATGCCGCCGAGCTCGGCGTCGACCCGGACCGCATCGTGGCCAACGGCGCGTCGGCGGGCGGGCATCTGGCGGCGGCCACCGCGCTCTTCACCGGTGTCGATGAAGCGACCGACGATCTCTCCGTGCCGTGCGCGCCGCAGGCCCTGGTGCTGTTTTCCCCGGTCATCGACACGTCCGCCGAGGGCTACGGCAACAAGAAGATCGGTGAACGCTGGAAAGAGCTGTCGCCCGCCGACCGCGTGGTGAAGGGCGTGCCGCCTACGCTGTTGTTTTACGGGACGGGTGACACCCTCACGCCAGGGACGGGGAAATTTCAGGCTGCGATGACCCGGGCCGGCAACACGATCGAACTCGTCACGGTCGAGGGCGCGGGGCACACCTACATGTTCAAGGACGCCGCGCTCTACGCCGACACGCTCCGGCGCATGGAGGTGTTTCTGCGCGACCTCGGGTTTATCAGAAAAAAAAGTTCGTCGCTCTTTCCGATGACTGAAAACGTTAAAAGCTCACGCAGAGGCGCGGAGACGCAGAAAGGAAAACCTCCGCGTCTTTGCGCCTCTGCGTGATCCATGGTTTTCATTTGCCGACGGGTGAAAACCGGTCACTGAAAAGAGCGAACAACCACTTTATTAAACTGGTGATATGCGAGGCCGGGCGGTTCGGGTGGCACGGGCGACCCCGCCCGTGGACGGCGTTCCGCGCCGCAAACCTCTGGACACATGGGTGGGGTCCCCATGCCACGCAATCCCTCGGGGCGTCCGCGTAACCTCTGTTAACAAAGGAGTACTAGCGCGAAGGCTCGCCGCAGCATTTCGCCTCGATGCCCTCGATCACGAGTCGCTCCCATCTCGCCCGCGCCAAGGTCGAGCCTCGCGTGGCGGAGCTGCTTTTCAACCGCATGGTCAACGCGGAAAAAAACCTCACCGTCCTGCTCGGATACCACGTGGTCGCGGCCTTCCGCGAGGGGCCGTTGCTCAAGCGCGTCGTGCTCGAACCGCTGCCAGACGAAGGTGCCGGCGAAGTGACGGTGTCCGCCAAAATCTTCGCCGACGCCATGCTGATGGCGCTCTGGTATCTGCAAAACGATCCCGACGTGCCCGCGCGGCAACGCGAGCGGTTCGCCGGCTACGGACTGGCCGCCGACGAGTTTCCGGACAACCGCAACCTGCCTTACGAAATCTACGTCCGCGAGGCGCGCCGCCTCGTTGGCCGCGCGATTTTCACCGAGCACGACAACCTCATTGCCGCCGGCATGGCTCGCACGCCGGTTCAGGCCGACAGTGCCGCGATTACCGACTGGCCCGTCGATATCCGTGGCCTGCCTGCCGCGGCGCTCCGGCAAAAGCAACATGGACGGCGTCTTCTTTCTCGCGGAGGAGGGCCGCCCCGCGCAGGTGCCTTACCGCTGCCTGTTACCGAAAGAAGTGGACAACCTGCTCGTGCCCGTTGCCTTGTCGGCTTCCCATGTCGGCTGGGGTGCAGTCCGGCGAGGCTGCTGGCTTCGCCGCCGCGCTGGCGATGCAAACCGGCGTCACGCCGGCCGCGCAGTATTTCGGCGCACAAGGCTTCTTCGCCGGCTACGACGCACGGCCTGACGCGCCGCTGTGTGAACGGCTCGCAGGGATATGGGCCGCCGCGTTCGTCCGGTTGCGCAACGGGAAGCACAACCCGCAAAAACTGGCGCGCGTGGTGACCGCCGCCGAAGCAGAGCCGCCGGATGCGCCCATCGCCACGAGCCGTTTTCTGACACTAATCCGGCACCCTTGGGTGGAGCAAGATCACAAGCCGCTGACGCGCGGCGAAGCCTGCCGATTGATGTTCCAGCTTTTGGAAACCAAGTCCAGCAGCCCGCCCGCTCCCGGGGACTAACCTGAGTGACAAAAGCAAAAGGATTTTAAACTGAGAGCAGCATTAGACCAGTTTTATCACCTGTATTTTCAGGCCTGTGCCCGGCAAGTGAAACGCTCAGCCGCATGTGCGCGCAAATTGCGCACCCACATCGGACGAGGGGACACTGAGTATGCAAGGCAATCTCTGCGGCGGGCACATCTTCGGGCGGCATAAACGACTTTTCCAGGATCGAATTCCCAGGGTTCCTTTTTGAGACCAAATGTGCGCGGTTGTTTTTTCAATATGGTCGTGTTGTCCGTTGCGTGGGTTCCGCCACCGGCGGAATTCTTTTCCCGAAATATAAAAGCAAACGTTTATTTTTTAATTAAATCATGGAAACAGACATGGAGACATTGCGCGCGGATGTGGTGATTGTCGGCGGAGGTGTGGGCGGGTGCGCCGCGGCGCTTGCGCTTCTGGAGACCGGGCACCGCGTGATCATGACCGACGAGTTTGCATGGATCGGCGGACAATTCACTTCGCAGGCTGTTCCGCCGGACGAGCACGGCTGGATTGAGCGCTTCGGCTGCACGCAGCGCTACCGGATGTTTCGTGAAAAGGTGCGGGCATATTACCGCGCGTATTATCCCCTGAAGGATGGCGCCCGCGCTGATCCGGCGCTCAATCCGGGCAATGGCTGGGTGTCTCCCCTGTGCCACGAGCCGCGCGTGGCGCTCGCGGTGTTTCTCGACTGGTTCGCTCCGTTTCTATCCGCGCAAAAATTACTGCTGCTTGCGCGCCATGTGCCTCGCGCTGTCGAGAAAGCGGGAGCCTCGCGCGCGGGCGCGGTTATCGCCGAGGATTTGTCCTCCGGCGTGCGCGTGCAGCTTGTCGGCAGGTTTTTTCTGGATGCAACGGAAAATGGCGATCTGCTTCCGCTTGCCCAAATGGCGTATGTAACCGGCAGCGAGGCGCGCGCGGACACAGGGGAGCCGGGCGCAGGTGAGAACGCGCGTCCTGATAACGTGCAGGCGTTTTCGATGTGTTTTGTGCTCGATGAATCGCCGATTGCACATACGGGCGGAGCGCTGGCTCCCGATGGAGCGAATGGCGCGCGCCGGCGTATTGTGAAGCGACCGGAACGCTATGATTTTTGGAAAAAATATATTCCGCAACTGAACCCCTCGTGGCCGGGGCCGTTGCTGGGCTGGCAGGGACTCAATCCGCGCACGATGCAGGTGGCGCGCTATAATTTCGCGCCGCATCGCGAGGATCCGGGTTCGCTTTCGGGGTTGTGGTCATACCGCCGCATTGTGGATCGGACGCTTTTTGCAGACGGTTTTTATGCAAGCGATCTGTGCCTCGTGAACTGGCCGATGATCGATTACATGGAGGGCGACTTGCTCACATGCGGCGAGACCGAGCGTGCGCGGCGCATTGCGGACGCGCGGGAACTCAGCCTGTCGGCGGCCTATTGGCTTCAGACCGAAGCTCCGCGTCCCGATGGCGGCGCGGGCTGGCCGGGGCTCCGCTTGCGCGGCGACATCACCGGTTGCGGCGACGGCCTGGCGATGGCACCGTATGTTCGCGAGGCGCGCCGCATTCGGGCGCTTTATACAATTCGCGAACAGGATGTATCCGCTGCGTGCAGACCGGGCGACACGCTGGCGGAGCGTTATGAAGATTCGGTCGGAGTGGGCCATTATCGCATCGATCTGCATCCGAGCACCGGCGGGGACAATTATGTGGATGTGGCGTCGCTGCCGTTCCGGATTCCTCTGGGCGCGCTCGTGCCGGTCGAGATGGAAAATGTGCTGCCCGCCGCGAAAAACATCGGCGTCACGCATATCACCAACGGCTGTTACCGCCTGCATCCCGTCGAATGGAATATCGGCGAGGCGGCGGGTTTGCTCGCGGCGTATTGCATCAAACACGGGATGGCGCCGCAGGCGGTTTCGCGCAGCCGCGACCGCGTGGGCGCGTTTCAGGAAATCATCATGGCGCAGGGCATCGAAACGCGCTGGCCGGAAGACCTCAACCTCGACGACGGCGATCCGCATGCGCACGTGCGGCCGCGCGCGTAGGGAAAGGCAAAGGCGCACATCGGACGGCGGCGCGCGCGATTTTTGCCTTTGGTATCAATTTGTAACCGAGGCGATCCGGTTGTCGGTGTCCGGTCCCGCTGTTGCGATCATGCCCGTCCCGAATGGTTCGCATGTCTCGCCCGTTTCCGTGCCACGCGCCGGAAAACCGGTGGCAGGCGCGGGCCGTTCGTTTCCCTTGCAGCAAAACAACCAGAACAATCCGCAACTCCCCATCCGCCTCATGAAACATCGCCTCAACGCCAGGCCTGCAATCCTCATCTGCGCATGTGTGCTCGCCGTCGGCGTTTGCGCCGTGCGCGTGAATGCGCAGAGTGTCCCTGAAAAGCCCGCCGGCGAACCGGCGGCCAAATCCAAGGCCGTGCCTGCGCAGGCTTTGGAGGAGGAAATCGTCGAACTCTCGCCATTCGAAGTGACCGCGAGCGCGAACGACAGCTACGAAGTCCTCAATTCCAACTCGCTCACCAACTTCAACGCCGAGCTGGGCAAGCTGCCCATATCGGCGGATGTCTTTACCGAGGCGTTCATGGAGGACATCAACGGCGTGACGCTCGAAAACATGCTCCGCGATTTTGCCGCCGGCTCGGGCACCGGATCGGTGGGCGGCGACCTCGATGGCTCGGAGGTGTTTCTCCCCATGGATCGCGGCAGCGGCGCGGGCGTCTCCACTGGCGTCATGTTGCGCGGACTGGGCGCGGCCGTGCTCAAACAGGACAACTTCATGCTCCCATCGCCCGTCGGCACGGGCATGAACAGGCTCTTCGGCGTCGAGCGCGTCGAGGTCATCAACGGCCCGCAGGCATTGCTCTACGGGCACGGCGGCGGCGGCGGTGTCATGAACACCATTTCCATGCAAGCGCGCTTCATGCGCCGCAGCGGCGGCACCATCAGATACCAGATCGACAGCGACGGTCATTACAACGCCCGGCTGGACTATCGTGTGGGCAGCCGTCGCATGGCGGTAGCGGTTTCGCTGCTGGCCGATGAACTTGGCGATTACCGCCTCTGGCTGGGCGGACGGCTGGAGGGCGCCTATACGCAACTGGCGTTCAGGCTGGGCACAAGACACGTCCTGCGCCTGACCGGAAAATATACTTATTTCGACCGTTTTACACAACGCTCCATAACACTCAACGCCGGTAGTATAGATAACGACGCCCGCCACGGGATGCCTTTGAAATATCTCCTGGCCACCGGCCAGATCGGGGAAAGCGCCACCGGGCCGAGTGGCGCCGGGTTGGTTGGCAATGGATACATCAATTGGAAGAATGTCGATTCATACTTGGGGGAGGCCGGCGGCGAAGAAACCACGGCCACCATGGCTTCCGCCATTCTCGAAAGCAAGTGGAGCCGGTGGTTTTCCACGCAAGTTGCGGTTGGACATCAAAACAGGGACAGCCGCTTTTTCTACGGAGGCGGTCATACTTTTTACTCGCCGACGGCTTCGGGCAATCCCAGCCCGGGGGACTGGACCATTCGGATTGGCGGCACCTCGCGCGCCGCATGGGCAAGCCAGCCGGCCCGCTCCACATCGGCGCGTTTCTCGGGCCTGCTCACAAACAGCCTCTTCAGCGGCAAGGCTCGAAGCCAGACCATGTTCGGCGTGGATTATACCAAGTCCCAGTATGCAAACGTGGATTATGTCTATTTCCAGGCGGACGAGGACTTTAATATCAGGACCAACAGCAGCGGGGTGCGCATGCGGATGGAGAATTATTACTGGACGGTAAACGACGGCCCCGTGCGCAATTCCCTCGCGTGGAATCGCGGCGATAATCGTGTGTATTACAATGGCATGAATGCGATCATCGGCACCTATAATCTTGAGGATCCCTCGTTGATCACCCCGGAAAACCCGCGCGGCCTCCTCAATACCCAGCGCTATCTGCACAGCCAGAATTATAATCGCGGCGCCTATGCGGTGAACTTCACGCAATGGGGCCGCGACGGCAGGCTCACCTCGCTGCTCGGCGTGCGTTACATGTCCATCTATAATCGCCAGCAGCCAAGCCGGCCCGGACCCGATTGGATATCCGAGGCGGATACATTCAGTTTTTCGGCGGGCCTCAATTATGATCTCAATCGCTGGTTGCGCGCGTATGCCGCCGTTTCGGACACCCATAATCTCCCCGAGATGGCGCTCAACACGACAGTGGGGCCGCACGGACAGCCCCTGCCGGTATCGCACTCCATCGGCCAGGAGGTCGGATTAAAAATTGGCGCCGGTGCCAGAAAAATATCCGGCTCAATCTCGTATTATGAATTGCATGCGAAAAACGAACCCTACGCCATACGAAGCGAAGTCCGCAGCCTGATTAACCCTGACGGCGCAAATGGCACCTATAACAGCGTAAGCGGGAGCGCTTACATTCCCGTGGACAAAAAATCCTACGGCGTGCAGGCGGCCGTCACCGCGTCGCCGGTCCGCGGACTCAACATGCGCCTGTCTGCCGCCCTTGTCAAAGGCACCATTGGCAGCGACACCAGTTATGCGACGCTTTATAATGACAAATTCCATGTCAATGATACGGGTCAACTGACATTTGGAGCCGGCGGCCCCGTGGTCTATGTGAGGAGCGCCAGCTTCAGCTCCACGCCATCCGCCACTCCCAGGTCCGGCTATGAGCCGCTGACCGTTGATATGCTGAGCAACCCCGGCAGCCTTTATTATGCCAATCCCCATCCGGATAACGGGCACATACTCAACGACGACATCATCACCTTGCTCCAGTCGCAGGCCGGCCCGGCGAGCATTATCACCGGTGAAGCCGGCAGGCCCATTTCCGAGTATCAACTCACGGGAGTTACGCCGCTCAAAAGGATCGAGACATCGAGAAATGGCGAACGCACGACAGGATATCCCGAGGTGAGTTGCAATCTGGTGACCACATATACGGTGCCGTCCGGGGCGTGGCGTGGTTTCAAGATAGGCGCGACGGTGGGAATGTCATTCAAAATAGCAGACCTTTATTATTATGAAAACGGTTATTACGACGGCGCGCCCCGGAAAATCTTCATGCGGCCGGATCAATACAGATACAATCTGCTGGTTGGCTACCAGCGCCGCATCGGCAAGGTCGTCTTTTCAACCCAGATAAACGTGAACAACGTATTCAATGACAGTGAAATTCTGATACGGCCCAACGGAATATGGGGTTACAACGAACGAACCAGCACGGGAGGAGCGGTGCGCCTTGCCGCATACCGGACCATGCAGCCCCGCACCATCACCTGGACGAATTCGGTCAAGTTTTGAGCCGTTCCGGCCATCATAATATTTCCATGAGATCCTCACGCATCCGCGCGCGCCTTGCGCGCAATCAAATCGCACGCATCTGCTGCATGTATTATCCTACAATGTCGATGCCCGCCCATGCCGCCCATGCCGGATTCGACGCGATCTGGCTCGACAGCGAACACAACACTTGGGAAAGGCGGGAAATCCAGCGCATGATTTCGCTGCATCACATGGCCGATATCGATTGTATTGTGCGCACCGGAAGCCGCAATCCCACCGATTTATACCGCCTGCTTGAGGACGGCGCAACGGCCGTGCTCATTCCGATGGTCAACAGTCGCAAGGAGGCCGAGGATCTGGTGAGAGCCACGAAATTTGCGCCCCTCGGACAGCGCGGTGTCGATGGCGGGGGCATGGACAACTCCTTTGGCTTGAAGGGCCGGGACTATGGTTATTTTCAAATCGCCAACCGCGAGACGCTGTTGATCGTGCAAATCGAAACGCTTGAAGCGCTCGACGCTGTTGACGAAATTGCGGCGACGCCGGGTCTCGATGGGCTTTTTATCGGCCCGGGCGATCTTGCCCTGCGTCTCGAGTGTCCGATGGACTGGGCCCAGCCGGCGATGCAAAAAGCGCAGGCGCGCGTTGCCGCCGCCGCGGCGAAAAACGGCATTGCGTGGGGCCGCCCGGCGCGGAGTCAGGATGATATCCGGGCACTCGCCGCCGCCGGCGCGCGACTCATAGCGCACGGCAGCGATTTCGGAGCCGTGTCGGCTATGATGCCGCAATTCGGAAAACGTTTCGACGAGGCTCTCGAAACGCCGCAACCCGTTGATGACAACGCGCCCAAAGCTGCTGCAATTGCCGAATAGTTCCGGATGCGCAATCGCTCAACTCAACGACCGCGAGACGGCGAAGAAATCGCGGCTTTGAATACAAAACGAATATAATAATTGTATGAACCTATTGACGGCGCCAGGCGGCGCGGCGCAATTGCACCGCGCTTACGAAGACGAACTGCTCCAGCAAGTGATTCCGTTTTGGCTGAAACACGGAATCGACCGCGAACACGGGGGCCTGCTGACGGGCCTTGACCGCAAAGGCGCGATCATCGACACCGACAAGGCGGTGTGGCTGCAGGGCAGGGCGGCGTGGACGTTTGCCACAATCTACAACACCATCGAGCGCAAGCCCGAATGGCTTGCCGCCGCCGCGCATTGCTTTGATTTTTTGCGCAAGCATTGCCGCGCGCCGGATGGAAAATTATATTTCCAGGTCACACGCGAAGGCGCGCCGCTGCGCATGCGTCGCTATTACTACAGCGAGTGTTTCGCGGCCATGGGCGGCGCCGTGTATTCCAAGGCGTCCGGTGATCGCGAGGCCGCCGCCGAGGCGGTCGGATATTTCGAGTGCTACCTTGGCAGCCTGCAACCCGGCGGCGCTCCGCCCAAGGTCGATTCACGCACGCGTCCGATGCAGGGTGTGGCCGCGCAGATGATGCTCATCGTCGTCGCGCAGGAAATCCGCGGCGCGTTGGGCGACATTGCGGTCTCGGGAAAAACCTGCACGGAATGGATCGATCAGGCGGTGGATACGATCGAGTGCGTCTTCTACAAGCCCGAGCTCAATGTGCTCATGGAAATCGTCGCGCAGGACGGTTCCATTATCGATCATTTCGACGGCCGCACGCTGAATCCCGGGCATGCGATCGAGTGCGCGTGGTTTATCCTGCACGAGGCTAAACACCGCGGCGGCGACGCGCGCATGAAACGCCTCGGCCTCGCGATTCTCGATTGCATGTGGGCGCGCGGCTGGGATGCCGAGTGCGGCGGATTGTTTTCGTTCACCGATCTCAAAAACCTGCCCGTGCAGGAATACGTCGCACAGATGAAGTTCTGGTGGCCGCACAACGAGGCCGAAATTGCAACGCTCCTTGCCTGGCAACTGACGCGCGATGCGAAATATGCCGGATGGCACGAACAGGTGCGCGACTGGTCGCGGCGTGTCTTTGCTGATCCTGAATACGGCGAATGGTATGGCTACGCGCAGCGCGACGGCCGCATTGCGACGCAGCTCAAAGGCAACATGTGGAAAGGCCCGTTCCACGTTCCGCGCATGCTTATCTACTGCCGCCAGCTCGCAAGCGAGCTGTAGTATTTTAATAAATCACGGAAACACGGAAGCACGGAAAAGAATTTGTTTTAACCGCAGATGGACACAGATGAACGCAGATGGATGCAATCCATGCGGCCTTTGATCTGCGTCGATCTGTGTTTATCTGCGGTTGAAAATGCAGGATTTAGTCACACCCGTCTTGGGTCGCGGGTGTTTTTGTTGCGCGCCGTTGATACAGCAACCCGGACGGGATGGGTTTTTGAGTGCCCGAAGGCTTGCCGAGGCTGAGCGCTTTGGCGACCAGCATGGTTGTCAGCACGGAGGCGGGCGAGAGCCAGAGGAAGGATACAGGGGTGAAGGAATTTAATGAGATCGACACGGCCATGCCTGCGAGCATGCCGTAAAACGCTCCGTTTGGCGTCACGCGCCGGAACAACATGCCGGTCAGAAACACTCCGGTCATGGAGCCAAGGAAGAGGCTGATTATGTGATTCGACGCCTCCAGTATATTGCCAAAAAGGTGTCCGAAGCAGGCCAGTGTCGTGACAACGGCGCCAAAAATCAATGTCGTCACACGGGCCTCGCGGACGGAGGCGGAACGCTTGCTCCAAAGCGGCATGAAATCAACCGAAACAACCGTGACAATCGAGTTCAGGATTGCACTGATTGCCGACATCGAGGCGGACAGCACCGCGGCGACAAGCAGGCCGCGCAGCCCCGCGGGCATTTCCTCGATTATAAATTTCGCGAAAATCTCATTGGGCAGCGTTGTGAGGCCGCCTTTTTCGGGAAATGCGCTATAGAATCCATAAAGCGCCGTGCCGATGAAAAAGAGGCATGTGCCGACCACCGTGGCCAGTATCAGCGAGCCCGCCATCGCCACATTGGCTTGTTTTACGGACTTTGTGGTGAGAAATCGCTGAATCTCGGCCTGATTGGAGCCATACTGGCTGATGAGCAGGACGGCGCCGCCGATCAGGCCGCTCCAAATGGTATAGGTTTTTGTGAAGCTGAAAGAGGTGTCTATCAAATCCAGACGCCCGCCGGCGCTGGCGGTTTGAATGACCTCCTCCATCCCGCCGGGAACGCGCGAAATGATGATCGCGATCGTGACGAGGATGCCGGTTACGAAAATGCCGAGCTGGATCGTATCGGTCCAGACGACGGCCTTGATGCCGCCCATCATTGTATAAATCGCGCAAATCATGCCCGTGCCGATTGCCACGACCATGAGCGGCATGCCGAGCGCGCGGGCCACCACAATCGACGGGGCGTAAATCACGATTGCGAGAAAGCCGCATTTCGAGAGGAGAAAAAGCGCGCTCGCGAGGAGACGCACGCGCTTGTCGAAACGGCGTTCCAGATATTCGTAGATCGAGCAAATATTAAGCCGGAAAAGAATGGGGAGCATCACGATCCCGATCACTGCAATCGTGATGGGAATCCCCAGCCGCATCTGCTGATAGGTGTAGTTTGTCGAGAATGCGAGGCCGGGCGCGCCGAGGTAGGCGACGCCGCTCACCATCGCGGCGATGCCCGAGCAGGTTGCCGCCCACCAGGGCACATTGCGCCCGCCGAGGAAGTAGCTCGCGAGCGAATTGTGGCCGAACGCGCACGCGATGCCGATTCCGACAATTACGACGGTGTAGGTGATGATGATTATATAATCTATTGGCAGCATTGAGCGCGCGGGCGTTTGTTGTTATGCGGACGGGGCGATGTGAAAACTATAGAGATCCCCGTTGGTCAGGCGGAACCGCAGCGAGAATGCTTCGCCGGAGGGCACCTGTTCGCCGCCTTTCCATTTGATGCGGTGGCGGATTGAATCGGTGCCGACAACCTCGCAATCGTCCTCTGTGAAACCGGGGATCGGCTGCCCGTCGGCATTGAGCACGGCGATTGCCAGTTTGCCGCGCGACATATCGGCATTGACGACAAGATTGCCCCCGTTTGCGACCATCGGCACGGTCTGGATGACCCCTGGCGCATAATGCGCGCGCAAGGATGCGAATCCATCGAGTCTCCACTTGGCGAGCGCGATTGTTATATGCTTTGGGGGAACCGTTGCGCCGTGCGTGGTGTTGATCGCGGTGTAATAAAGCCAGACTTCGTCGCCGACGACGATGGGATTGTTGGCAACGTGCAGGATGGTGCCGGCATCATAATCATGCGGGCCATTGGCAATGACCGGGTCGCGCGGTTTTGTGCGCTGCCAGGCGCGCCCGTCGCGGCTGTGGATGAGCTGCACGTCGATGAGGCCGTCATGAATCGCCTGCATCGGCGCCTTCTTCTCGTGCGTGCCGGTGAGTCGCATGACGGTGAGGAAGCCCAGCCATTGCGAGCCATACTTGAAACCGCTCCATCCGTAAAATTCGGTGCGCAGGTCTTTGCTGATCGCCCACAAGTCGTCGATGTCGTCGGGTTCCAGCGTGATTTCCATGGGATTCCAGTTCACAAAATCCCGGCTGGTGGTGAGTGCGCAAATGCGCCTTTCCCGTATGTTTTTCGGGTGGTTTTTTGGCATTTGAAAACGGACGAAGGAGAGGTAATCTCCGGTGGAATCGTCACGCGCAATCGCCGCCAGTTCGCTGCCAAAGGGGATGAGCTTTTCGCCGTTGTTATACATTTTCCAATGAATGCCGTCGGCGGAATACGCACCTCTGAAATAGCGCAGATGCCCGCTTAGTGCCTTGTATTTTTTGTCTGGTTCAGGACTGTTTTCATCAACAAAAACGGTGAGATTCCGCCCCATCGTCGGCAGGAGAATATTATTCTTCTTGGAGCCTTCGAATTCATGCAGCCCGACATTGGGACGCGTCCAGTCAACCCCGTTGTCAGACTCCGCGTAGCACAGTCCTCCACCCCGGGTGGTGGTGCCATACCACATGCGGAACTTTCCCGAAACGGGGTCGCGATGCACGGAACCATAAAGGTAAACGCGCGGTTGTTCCCACGGCTTTTCGGGTTGGAGCACGGGCTTGTCGAGTTTGGCCGCCTTGTGGAAAACACGTTCGAGCTGGGAGCTGCTCGCGATGATCGTGTCATCAATGAACAACTCGGCATCGCCCTTGGTCTTGTAAAGCGAGGCCGCGCGCGCGGAAGGCTTCGCGGCTTTCTGGCTGCTTTGCGCAGCCTTGGGCTTCGAGGCGTTGATGAGTTGGAGTTTGGCATCGGTTTCGCTGACTTTGAAACGTGCGCTCACGACGGAATTTTTCTCCGGGCCCTTGCGGTATTTGATGTAGGTGGTCGCGACAACCGTGCCGTCGGGCAGGATTTCCACGCTGGGATAGCCGCAGTCCGCACCTTTGTAGCTATGCAGGAGTTTTATACGATAGCCGCTTTCCTTTCCGGCGACAATGTCCTCGTAGCGACCCACCCAGGCGACAAAATGGTTCCGTGTCGGGCTTCCTTTTTCCTTGTCGCGGAAACACACCACGAGGCGTCCGTCGGGCAGGTATTTGGCGACGTGGCGGTCGCCGCGCAAACCGGATGGCAGCGGAACGGGTTTCGTCCATGTAAGGCCTTCGTCGCTGCTCATGATTTGCAGGGCAACACTCTCTTTGTTTTCACGCAGGAAGCAGAAGAGCTGTTTGCCGTCGGGTGAGCGGATGAGCCACGGCTCGCAGGGCTTGAGGCCGGGAAGATCGAGCGTGGTTTTCCAGGGCTCCCATGTCATGCCGCCATCCGTGGATATGCTTTGCACGATGATATTGGAGTTCTTTTCGACGGTCTCGCCGGGGCGGCGGATGTTGGTCATGCCGAGCAAAGCCTTGCCGCCGTTGATCGGCTCGATGGTTGTGAATGGCATCACGCTGGGGCCGAGTCCCAGGCTTTGCATTTCGCTCCATGTTTTGCCGTCGTCGAGCGAGACGGAGCGGTGCATGTTTCCGTCCTGCCCGGAGCCGGCGTAAACGATGAGACGGGCGCGGCCTTGCGGGTCGGCAAGGCGCCAGATGGTCGGACAGTTTTTGACGGAGCGCCAGCTATCGGGCGTCTTGATCAAATCGCTCCAGGTGAGCCCGCCGTCGTCGCTGCGCTTGAGGGGACCGCACGCGCCGCCGTGGCCAATCGTCCAGACGCAAAACATGGTTTTGCCGTCCGGCATGAGCACCGTCGTCGGATGGCCTTGATAGACCGTGTCCGTGCCTTGCGCGACAACGACCTGATGTTTTCTGGCAGTCGCCCGATGGACAACGGGCAGATTGAATTCAGCGCGGATTGTCGCGATGAAGGGAGACAATACAAAAGCGGCGAGGATTGGCAGGATGTAACGGGTTGGTTTCATGTGATGATTCATTTGAAAAAGTGAGGTTGGTGATGCGCGTTTTGTGACGATGGGTGCGGCTGCGACGAACGGAGAGCGCCGGACGCCGGGAAATATTATGATTTTCATTCCGATCGTCGATCACCAGCGGAAGCTGGCGGTGAGATCGCAACCGACGCCCTGTGTGATTTCGCCGGTGTGGATCGACGCAGAGGCGCCGATGTTGATGTGTTTGCCCAGTTGCATGACGGCGCCGAGATCGAAGATCTGGCGGCGACCGCGCAGGGAGTTGTCGAAGGAGGCGCCCTCGACATGGACATTGGTGCCGCCTTCGAATTCGTAGGCGAAGCTCACGCGCAGATAGGGACGGATGCGCCAGCCGGGTTTGAGTTCATAGTCGAGCCACAGGCGCACGCCAAAGCGGCCTTCAATCGAATCGGCGCTGTCGACCGCATAAATGCGTTCGATGTAATCCCTGGCGTTGTCGATGTCGCGGGTTTGATACGTGATTTGCAGTTGCGGCTCCCAGTTGAGGAAACCGCCGCTGTCGAGATACGTGGTGCCGACCTCCAAGGATGCGGCCGTGGCGCTGCCTTGCGTGATGAGGCGCGGGCGGTCGGGAACGTCGATTTCGTAATCCTCCCCGGACCTGCGCGCCAGGGCGTTAACATACCACGCGCCGATGCGGTAGGAGGCGTAGGCTCCGAAGCCGGTGCTTTCGGTGTTGGTTTTCGTTTTAACGGAGGCGCCATCCTGATCCATGTCGGCGGTGGCAAGGTCGGCATGCACGCCGAATGTCAGGTGTCCTTTGGCGAGCGCGAAGGTCCAATCGGCGCCGGTTTGCGCGCCATAAGTCGTGATGTGGGAGCCCTCGTAGCGGGTGTAGCTGGCGTTGATCTTGTCGCGGGAGTAGAGGCCGTTGAACCAAAGCTCGAAAGCGTGCTTGCCGGCGATCGCGCGCGCGGTTTGCAGGCGTTCACTGAGCGAATCGAGCACGGCGCGGCCAACGAGAATCGAGGAGACATCCGCGCCGAGCAACGCGGGCAGCCCGGGGACGACGGTGGTTGTCCAGCCGATGGTTTTGGTGGAGGCGTTGTAGCGGAGCCGTGTTTCGGTGCCGTTGTCGAGGGCGACGAAGTTGGAGATGACATCGGCGCTGCCGGCAAACGCGCCGACGGTGACCGGGTTGACCGCACTGAAATCGGTGTTTTCCGTGAGGACGCTGCTCTGGTTGAACACGACGTTCATCGTGCCGGAGAGCGTGCCGGTGACGGCGAGCCGGTCGAAGATGGCCGCGCCGGGCTCGGCGTAGTTGCGCCCGATGTCGAGGGCGACCGAGTTGCCTGATTCGGATGCGAGATTTCCGTTGATGGTAAGTTGTCCGCTGCCGGAAGCGCCGGCGGCGCGGCCCACTTTGATGATGCCGCGGTTTGTGAGGGTGGACTGGGAGCCGGCGGCGTTGAGCATGATGGCCGATCCGCCCGCCGAGAGAATGGCGCCGGAAGCGATGGACATGCCGGCGGTTGTCTTGATGGGCGCGCCCGCGGCAAGGGCAATCTCGCCCTGGTCGAGCGTGAATGTGCCCGCATTGATGGCGCCGTCGTTGAGCGTGAGTTTGCCCGCGCCGGCCTTGGTCACGACGCCGCTGCCGGTGACGGTTCCGGTGAAGATGGCGGCGGTGGTCTGGGTGATTTGCAGGGCGGCGTTGTTTGCGATGCCGGTCGTGAGGCTGGCGACATCGCCGAGCAGCGTGCCGCTGGCGATGTGGATCGAGCCGATATTTTTTCCGTCCCCCGCGAGGAGAAGGGCGCCGGGGCCGTCCATGCGCAGGGTGCCCGAGCCGGTGATGGAACCCGAAAGCGTCAGAGCCTGGTTCGATGCGGGCTGGATGAGCGCGGCGTTTCCAGCTTCGACGACGATGGCGTTTGCGAGCGTGATGCCATTGGCCGACGGAGAAAGCGCGCCGGTTCCCTTGAAGGTGATCGGAGCGCCTTCCGTGCCGAGCTGGCTGGCGCTGCCGAACACAATCGTGCCATTGTGGATATCGATACCGCCCGAGAATATGTTGGCGGCGCTGTTGCCGAAGGTGAGCGTGCCGGAGCCGCGCATGACGAGCTTGCCCCCGGGATTGGCCACGCCGGAGATTCCGCCGAGTTTCACCTCGAACGACGACCGGGCGACGATGCCGGCAGTGCCGGTGAACGCGTAGTTTTGCGAGCCTTCGATCCACATGTCGCTCACGCTTACCTGGCTGCCGCCGACTTCGATGGAGCGGACGGAGGCGGTGTCGGCGGTGCCGCTGAAGACGACGCGGTCGCCGCCGGCGTAGAGCCTGACCGTGCCGAAATCGGTCCAGTTTTCCGTGCCTGCGTTCCAGACCGTGCCGTTCGAGCCCGTCCAGGTGAGCACGCGCGAATAATCGGCGCCGGCGTAGAGAATGAGATTGCCGCTTCCGTCGCTGTTGAGGGTGGCGTGCTGGCGTCCCCCCATGTCGGAGCTTCCGTTGATGGTAACGGAGAGGTTCGGCGCGAAGTCGCCGATTTTACCGAGGTTGAATGTGCCGGTTTGCAGCGATTTGAGGTCGATGGTGTGACTGCCGCCCGCGATGGTGCCGGAGAAGTTTACGCGATCGCTGACGCCAAACGAGTCGCTCCCAATCTGGTCGTAAAGATGGATGTTGATCACGGAGCCGTCGGCGAGGGTGACGTAATCGGCGAGCGTGAGGGTTTGCGCCGTGATGCCGTCGCCGGGCGTGATGTTGTAAACGAGCAGATTGGATTCGCCGGTGGTGATGGTGCCGGAGCCCATGAGGACGAAGCCGCTCGCGAAATTGCGGTTGGTCGCCTCGACGCGCAGGTGGCCGCCGTTGATGGCCTTGAGGATTGCGCCGCTTTCAAGTGTGAGATCCTGCGCGCGGAATATGCCGTTGCCGCCGAGGATCGCCCCGTTACCCACGGTGATTGCGCCTTGCGTGGTGGAGGAGCCGTAGATGGCGTCGCTCGTGAGTTCCAGCGCGCCGGCGCTCACGGTGGTGGTGCCGGAGCCGATGTTCGATTGATATGAGTCGAACACGGCCGAGCCGGCGCCGGTTTTGTTCACGGTGAGCGCGGTGGTGGACGATGCCTCGACGGGATCGCGGAAATGGATGGCGCCGCCCGCGGAGGCGTCGAGATTGAGGGTGGGAGTGGCGGCGTTAAAGAAGATGGCGTTGGGCGTGCCGCTGCCGGTGACCGAGAGCGAGCCGCCGGCCATCGTGACGGCGGACTGATCGATGGTGGCGCCGTGGCGGTTGCCCTCAAAGACGATATCGCCGCCCGTGGCGAAGAGCGAGAGCGTGGAATTGCCATTGATCAAAATTCCGCCGCCGTTGCCGCCGCTGATATTGTCCTTGATGGTCACGCCCGGGCCGATGTTGACGGTCTTGGAGTTGCCTCCCGAAAAGATGCCCGCACCGTCGCCGGTGCCGATGTTTGCCGCGATGGTGCCGGAGGCGTTGAGATTGATGTTGTCGGCGCGCATGCCCGCGCCGCGTCCGTTTCCGCCCGCGGCTTGGTTGTGTGAAATATCGAATGGCGAATTGAGCACCAATGAGCTGGCATGGAGACCGCCGCCCGTGACTCCTCCGCCGCCGGCGCCGGAGAGGTTGTTCGTGACGGAAAAAAGCCGGGCTGTGACGATAAGCGTATCGGCATAGATCCCTCCGGCATCGCGGGCGGCGATATTATCTTCGAAACGCACAATGGCGCCGCTTGTGTCAGGCGTGCTGTCCACGATCACAGCGCTGTCGATATAAATGGCGCCGCCGTGGCCCAATGTCCCCGAGACATTGCCTTTGAAGAGCGTGTCGCCTTTGAAGGTGAGCGTGCCCGCCGTGCCAGCGGTCGCGAAGATAAAAATACCTCCGCCCGAATTTATCAGGGACCTGTTATTGATAAAAACGGCAGTGTCCTCGAAAACCATCGAATTGCCGTAATTCAGCGCAATGCCGCCGCCCCGGCTAGGCGCGGTGTTGCTGAGGATGAATGCCGCCTTCTCGAAAGTTACGACCGAGGTGTCGCCTGCCGCCGTGCTCAGGTATCCGCCGCCGTTGCTATCCGAATCCATGACGAAAGTGCCGGTGTTCACATTGTAACGGGCCGCATTGCCGCTCATGATGACAGTGCCTCCAAAGGTCATCGACGCACCGTCTGTCGCAATGCCTCCTCCGCCCGCGCCGGCGTAGTTGCTGAAGTTATGATACAGCGCCAAGTCGCCGTTTATGCGCATCGAGGTGGTTGGCGATCCGCTGATATAGATGCCACCTCCCTTGTTGCTCACCCGTCCGTTGGCTATGATGACGCGATCAAGCGTCAGGAGCGTGTTGCTTGCGGGCTCGCCTGCCGTGAGGCGAAACACGCGGTTTACGTTGACATAGCTGGTGCCGCTTAATTCGAGCATTGCCCATGAGTCCGCGAGTTTGTCCTCCTGTTCGAAGGCGACATTGTTGGCGGTGAAGTTGAATGCCGCGGTCGTTTTCACCCACTCGTTTACGGATAGGCTCGAAGGGATGCCGGCGATGCCGCCGCCATCGAGAGTGATCGAGCCGGCGATGCCCGAGATCCGGACCGTGTCGCCGTCGGCCAGCGTTGGCGGAGTGCTGCCGGTATATACAAGCGTCGCGGCGGACAGGCGTGCGAGCGGCGCCAGCGACAGGAGCAGCAAGAGCGTTGTGCGCGCGGCAAACTTGCACACGTTTGTCAGGATGGCCGGGGATGGGATGCGATGCGATTTCATGGGAATATGGGTTTGGTTGGCGCGAGTGTCTTTGTGATGGAAGAAACCGTGGGACAGAGGCAGGATTCCCGGCGCGATGCGCGTCGCTCAACGAAATCAAACCGGTCTCATTTTGTAACCAAAATGTTGAGTCGAGACAATCCCCGCCACTATAAGATAATAACACGCACGTTCAGCCGATCATATCCCATGCAAACACAGTTCCACTCACTCCCGGTACAAGTTGCCGCGTCCGCGTCACTGCGCGACGAAATGGCCAAGGGCGGGATCATGTCGCTGCCGGGCGAACGCGAACTCTCGCAAAAACTCCAGGTGAGCCGCCGCACGGTGCGCAAGGCACTCTCGATTTTGCGCTCAGACGGCGTTGTCAAGACCGGGGCGCGATGCACGGTTTCGCTGCTGGCTCGCAACAAAACCAGGGTTTTGGAACGTAGGATGCACGTCAACCTGCTGCTGCCCGAATCGCTCGTCCATTCACGGCCGTTCACGCTGCTGTGGATCGGCTTTCTGACGGATCTGATGCACAAGAACGGGTATATTTTCGAGATTGTGAGCGGTGCGAAATACTATGGCGCCAATTCGAGGCGATCACTTGCGCAACTCGTCAAAAGCAAACCTGCTGCATGTTGGGTGCTCAGCCGCACGAATCAGCCGCTCCAGCAATGGTTCAACGAACACGATGTGCCTGCAATCGTGGTGGGGTCGGTTCATCCGTCGATCACGCTGCCGAGCCTCGATACCGATTACATGGCGCTGGGCCACCATATGGCGGGTGTGTTCATGCGACACGGGCATTCGAAAGTGGCGTTGTTTTATGGGAAAACACAGCATGCGGGCGACATCGAAGCCGAGAACGGTTTCAGGGCGGCGCTGGCGCGTCATGCCGGGGCGCAGGCGCCGGTTGTCGTGCGCGCCGAACGCACGCCGGCCGCCGTGATTCGCGAAATCAAGCGTGTGCTCATGATGCAAGATCCACCGACAGGTTTTATGTTTTCGAGCGCGTTTACCTATATCATGGTGCAGAGTTATCTGAGTTCGCTGGGATATGTCGTGCCCCGGGATTTTTCCATGACGGCGCAGGGCGATGACATTTTTCTCAACTACATATTTCCGGCGCCGGCCCGGTATGCCGTGAGCGCCGATAAATTCGCCGCGAGTTTGAATCGCATGATCAAGCAGGTGGTCAGCGGACAGGCTGAGCGAGGGTGGAAGATTCGTATCATGCCGGATTTTTTGCCGGGCGCGTCGCTCGCTTCCGTCGGCGCGCCGCTGCCGTTGAAATGATCGGCGTGATGCGTGGCGGAGGTTCCCGCAAATGGGATCTGCGCCTTCTGATCGCCCTCCGACTGATTTGCAGAACACCGCCTGCGGACTCGCAATCCGGGGCGGCCTTTACAGCGCCTGTCACTATCAGGCGAAAATCCGCCACGCTTGAACAGTAAAGCCCGCCCCGCGTTTTCCCGCCTTCGCTCCATAATTCCCCCGTTTCGTCACAAAGCAGCCGTCGCCGCGGCCTTAACATGCACCGTTGCGCATCGGGAAAACCACGACGCTTCCAGCGCATGGAATCACGAAACAAAAACAACGCACATCACCGCACACATGAAATCACGCATAATACTCTTCCTTGGCGCCGCCCTCGCATTTTCGGGCACCGCCTTCGCGGCCGACTCTGAAACGACACCCGCCGACACGACAAAAAAACAGTGCTTTGCGCCATCCGCCGAAATGGCCGCATGGGAAAAAAGCGCGCTCGAACTCTATGACATAAACGGCAACGGTGTGCTCGACGCCGACGAACGGGCCGCGCTGCGCGCGGATGTCGAAGCGGGCAAATTCACCCCGCCCCCGCTTCCGCCGCGCGGAGGCCGTGGCGGCCCTGGCAAGCATCGCCCGCCCGCCGAAGTTTTGCAAAAATACGATGCAGACGGCGACGGTGTGTTGAACGCCACAGAGGAGGCCAAGCTGCGCGCCGACATCGAGTCGGGCGCCTTCACGCCGCCCAAGCCGCCGGACGGCGACGGTCACGGCAAAGGCCGCCGCCCGCCGCCTCCTCCTTCCGAGGATGACAACGGCAGCGGCGTCCCCACCGACTGATTTTTAATAACCCGGACTTTGCAGCGTCCCGACTGTTCGCGCGTGTCCTGCAAGGTTCGGTTCAATTTTTCCGAAAAGAGGCGGCGTTCATCCGCCTCTTTTTTGTTCACGCAGCTCTCGCAATCCCTGATACCTTCATCTTGTTTTCCGCCATGCCGGCCATGAGTGCTTCAAACAAAACATCAGCCTCCGCTCCGGGCCGCGCCGTCCGTCCGCGCTTGTGGCTTTGGCTGGGCCTGCTGATCGTGATGTGCGCCGTGTGCATCATCGCTTTTGCGGCGCAACTCGTCTTCGCCGCGTCGCTCACGTGGTCGCATGCATTCCGGGTTTCCCTGACCCATTGGGCGATGCCATTCGTCGTGTTCGTTTGCGGATGCGCCATCACGTGGTTGGGCCGCAGTCTCGGCCGCAAGTCGGCGCTGTTGCACGCGCTGGCCGTGATTGTCCTTGTCACGGGGGCGACGCAATTGGAGGAGCACCTGCTTCGCTCCGGCATGATCAAGCCCGCCGTGAAAAGCGTGATGGGTCCTCCGGAGCCGATTCCCACCGAACCCCAAAACCGTTTTTCCGGTCCTCCACCGCCGAGGCAATTCGGCAAAGGAGGACCGCCGGCGCCTGACGGGCGCCCGATGCGCATGCCGCCGCCCCGCCCGTTTTTTCCCTCGTTTCTCGCCTCGTCACGCTGGCAGCTCAACCTCGCCATCTACGTGATCAGCGTCTGCCTCACGCAAGCGTGGCTGCTTTACCGCCGTTATCAGGAACGCGAACGTCGCGCCGCCGAGCTCGCCGCAAACCTTACTGCCGCCAAGCTCGACGCGCTCCGCCTGCAACTCCAGCCGCACTTCCTTTTCAACTCGCTCAACGCCATCGCCACGCTCGTGCACCGCTCCCCACAGGCCGCCGAGGACATGATCGTGAACCTCAGCGCGCTCCTGCGCGAATCGCTCGAAATCACCGCGCACGAGCATACGCTGCGGAGCGAGTTGCGCATACTCGACCATTACCTGAACATGGAGCAGGAGCGCTTCGGCCCGCGTTTGCGCGTCACGCAAAACATCGCTTCCGACGCGCTCGATGCGCTTGTGCCGTCGCTTTTGCTGCAGCCGCTCGTCGAAAACGCCGTGCGCCACGGCATAGAGCCGCGCACCGGAACCGGCGAAATCGCCATCACGGCGCGACGCGACGGCGACCGCCTTTCCATCACGATCCGCAACGACGGCCCGCCGCCATCCGCGGAAAATCAAAAGACCGGCTCGCGCATGCGCGCCGGCGGACGCCGCATCGGCCTCGCCAACACGGAGGCGCGCCTTCGCGAGGCTTATGGTGACGATGCGCGCTTTTCTTTCACATGTTTGCCGGACGGCGGCGCGCTTGTGGAAATAAACCTGCCGGTGAAAATGTCTTCCGGTGCAAACCGTGGGCGCGATTCCGGGCTTCACGACACGCTTCCCTGAAACCACGATCCTGATCCGATCCCATGCCTGCATCCGCGATTCCTGCAAAACTGCGAGTGATCATTGCCGACGACGAACCGCTCGCCCGGGAGCGCGTACGCACGCTGCTCTCGCGCGAAACGGATGTCGAAATCGTCGCCGAATGTCCCGACGGCAACGCAACGCTTGAAGCGATCCGCCGAAGCCGTCCCGATCTTGTTTTTCTCGATGTGCAGATGCCGGGGCGCAATGGTTTCGAGGTTCTTGCCGCGCTTCCCGCCGGCGACGCGCCGCCGGCTGTCATCTTCACAACCGCCTTCGACGAATACGCCGTGAAAGCCTTCGAGGTGCACGCGTTCGATTATCTGCTGAAACCTTTCAAGCCCGCCCGTTTTCGCGAGGCGCTCGACCGCGCCCGCCTCCGGCTGGCCGCGAAGCCGGCGCCCGCCGCGCCCTACGAGCGGATTCTCGCGCTCATCAACGAGCACCGCGCCGCCGCCGCACCCGCCCCCGGGGCGCAGGAGGGCGTCACGCGCATCTCCGTGCGCGACAGAGACCGTATCCGTTTTATAAATACGTCGGACATCGCGTGGATCGAGGCATCCGGCAACTACGCCGTCCTGCACACCGCCGGGGAGGAAAAGCACATGCTGCGCGAAACACTCCTGTCATTGGAAAATCAGCTCAACGCGCGGAAATTCTTCCGCGTGAGCCGCTCGGCGCTTGTGAATCTCGAACAGGTGCGCGAGGCGCAGCCCGCGTTCGACGGCGAGCACGTTGTGATTCTGAAAACCGGCGCTCGTCTGCCCATGACGCGCGGCCTGCGCGATCTGCAGGAGCGCCTGAAATACTTGTAAGGCCGCGCGCGTCCATTCGTGGCGGGACGGGCTCGCGCTTGCGCGGTGATATTTGCCGGGAAAAGCCTCGTTGCATTTTCCTCCCTGTCTTTTCTAACCCGGATGAAAACGATGCGCCCCAAATGTAAAGCTTGTGGCGCCACTCTTACAGGGTGCATTCCCCCAAATGGCAGGAAACCTGGGGTCTCGCGCAACGCTCGACCGCTGGGCTGACGAGTGGCACGCCTTTGGTGTGTTCGTGCTTCGTATTTTCGGCCCAGCCGGGAGGCTTCGCTCTGCCTTGGATTTTCCATAATGCCGGAAAATGGCTCCTTTCGGTTACCACGTCATCGGGCTGTCATGGGCGGCGCTTGATTCGCTTTATGGGCTTGTTCCGATGCACGGCCTTGATAAAAGGCCGGAACTTATCCACTCCTTAAAACCATGACATACTCCACCATGAGCCTGCGTTTGTTTTTGTTTCTTGGCGTTCTTTTGGCGCCGATTTCGCTTAGTCTGACCGGGGCCGAGGTTTCCATCGCGTCGCTGCTGGATGAGATGACGAATCGAGATGAGCGGGCGCGGTTTCCCGAGCCGGCTTTCACCAACAGGCAGTTCAGCAGCTACGACAGGGACAGTGTCGCAAAGGACAAACCTGGCTGGTTCGCAAACCGGGATCGTTCCATGTTTTTGCGCGTCGAAAAGGATAACGGACGCCGGGAATTCGTCATGATGGATACGGAAGGCCCGGGCGCGATTGTCCGTTTCTGGATGACTTTTTCAGGGAAGGACAGCGGGCGCGGCATCATGCGCATTTATATCGACGGCAATCCCGTTCCCGCCATCGAGGGCGCGGCGTTTGATATATTGAGCGGCAATATCGTCACCGGCGCGCCGTTGGCGGCCTCGGTGCCGGAGGCGACTTTGTATCAACGGCGCGGTCATAATCTTTATTTCCCGATTCCTTACGCAAAACACTGCAAGATAACATACGAAAGTCAGGGGCTGCGGGAGGATGATTACGGCGCGAAACAGCCCGGCACGGAAGCTGTGTATTATAATATCAATTACCGCACGTATGATTCCTCCGTGAAAGTCGCCTCCTATTCCAAGGCGGAGATGCAGAAGAGCGAAAAGGCCGTCGCTAACGCCCTGGCATTGTTGTCTGGAAACAAGAAAATATTATCCCCTGACGGCGTGGCACACTCGCTCGATGCAGTCTTGCAGCCGGGCGCGAAGAAGACGGTTGAAATCAAGACTCCCGGAGCCATCCAGCATATTGCGATGCGTCTGCGCGCGGAGAATCAGGAGCAGGCGCTTCGCTCGACGGTGCTTGAGATCGCTTTTGATGGGGAAAAAACCGTGTGGGTGCCGGCGGGTGATTTTTTCGGGATTGGATACAGGCAGTTATATACAAATACGTGGTATGCGTCGGCCGATGAGGACGGGCTGATGCAGGCGTATTGGGTCATGCCGTTTGCGAAGAATTGCACGGTCACTTTGCATAATCTGGGGCGGCAGCCGGTGCGCGTCAGCGATGCCTCCGTGAATGTGAAGAATTGGAACTGGGATGAGCGCTCGATGCATTTTGGCGCGGGCTGGCGGCAATACACGCGGATCAACGCCGGGCCTCATGACCAGGCGAAGGATATCAGTTTTGCCAGCTTGCAGGGGAAGGGCGTGTATGTTGGCGATGGTGTCGCGTTGTTCAACACGGGTTATCGCTGGTGGGGCGAGGGTGATGAAAAGGTTTATGTGGATGGCGAGGCGTTTCCGTCCCACTTCGGCACGGGAACGGAGGATTATTATGGATATGCGTGGTGCCGTCCCGAGACGTTTACGGATCATCCCTTTATCGCGCAGCCGCTCGGCACCGGGAACTTCAGCCCGCGCTACAGCGTGAATGCGCGCGTGCGCGCGCTGGACGGGATTCCGTTTAATAAATCGCTTCAGTTCGACATGGAGTTGTGGATATCGCTGCGGACAACCGTCAATTATGCTCCGGTTGCCTTTTGGTATATGATGCCGGGCGGACGGAATATGACGCCGCAGGATATTGTGGGCGCGAAGGAGCCGGTCGTGATGGATAGAACCGATATATACTCGCCGGTTTTGGATGCGGGCAGGAGCATCGAAGGTGAAAACCTGATATGGGTGAGCACGCCGTCGGGCAGCGTTTCCTATCAGGCGCACGACAAAATTGCGTGGAGCGGCGGGTTGCAGCTGCATTGGCGGGATGCGGAAGTGGGCAATCAGGTGAAGTTCAGTTTCAGATCAAACGTGGAAGGGCGTTTCCGTATGGTCGGGACGTTCACGGTCGCGCGCGATTACGGCGTGTTTGATATTTATCTGAACGGCAAAAAAATATTCAGCAAACTCGACCTCGGAGGACACGATCTTGGCGTCATGGAATTCAAGGCTGACGGGGCGGTTTTGGTGAAGGGCGAAAACGTGCTTGAGATCGAGCTGATCAAACATGCCGAGGGCGCCGCGAAGCGGAGCCACTTCGGGCTGGATAAGCTGGTTTTTGAATGAGGGGCACGGGCTGCCCCCGTGGGCGATTTAAATCGACTTAAATCGATATAAATCGACTTAAGTCGGTCAGACTTGGCTGAAGGCTTGCGCGGTTACTTCGCTTCGGGAGCGGCGGGAGGCTTTTGGGCGACGGCGGCTTTCATGTCGCCGCCGTTGGAGGCGAGCTGCTGGTAGAGGGCGAAGCGTTCGTTGACGGCTTTTTGGGCTTCGTCCTCGAATTCCGCGACGCGTTCGGGCGCGATGCGGGCGACTTGTTTGTAGCGGTTTTCCGTGCGGGTGAATTGCGTGAGATCCAGTTTCGGCGCGGCGCTGTCGAGCTGCATCGGGTTTTTGCCTTCGGCGGCGCGGCGGGGATCGTAGCGGAAGAGCGTCCAGTAGCCGGTGTCGACGGCGAGTTTCTGGCGGTCGAAGCCTTCATGCATGGCCTTGTAGCCGTGCGCGATGCAGGGGGAGTAGGCGATAATGAGCGAGGGGCCTTCGTAGGCTTCGGCTTCGCGGATGGCGTTGAGCGCCTGGGCGTCGCGGGCGCCCATGGCGATGCGGGCGACGTAAACATTGCCATAGGCGGTGGCGATGAGGCCGAGGTCTTTTTTGCCAACGCGTTTGCCGCCGCCGGCGAACTTCGCGGTGGCGCCGAGCGGGGTGGCCTTGGAGCACTGGCCGCCGGTGTTGGAATAGACTTCGGTGTCGAGCACCATGATGTTCACGTTGTGGCCGGAGGCGATGACGTGGTCGAGGCCGCCGTAACCGATGTCGTAGGCCCAGCCGTCGCCGCCGAAGATCCAGACGGATTTCTTGACGAGGTAGTCGGCGGCTTTTTCGAGTTCGCGCGCCCGGTCGTCGTTGATGCCGGCGAGGGCTTTGCGAAGTTCGGCGACTTTGCCACGGAAGGCGGTTATGGCGGCTTCGGTGGACTGGTCGGCGGTGAGGAGGGCGTCGGCGAGGGACTGGCCGATTTGCGGGGCGAGGGCGGTGACGAGGCGTTTGGCGCGGTCGGCGTTGCGATCCATGGAGAGGCGCAGGCCAAGGCCGAATTCGGCGTTGTCTTCGAAGAGGGAGTTGGCCCAGGCAGGGCCGCGGCCCTCCTTGTTGGTGGTGTAGGGGGTGGTCGGGAGGTTGCCGCCGTAGATGGAGGAGCAGCCGGTGGCGTTGGCGATGACGGCGCGATCGCCGAAGAGCTGGCTGACGAGCTTGATGTAGGGCGTCTCGCCGCAGCCGGCGCAGGCGCCGGAGAACTCGAAGAGCGGATCGAGGAATTGCACGTTCTTCGGTGTGTCGGCCTTAAAGGTGGCGCGGTCAACGGAGGGGAGGTCGAGGAAGAACTTGAAGTTGTCGCGCTCGCGTTCGCGAATCGGGAATTGGTCGGCCATGTTGATGGCGCGTTTTTGCGGGTCGGCCTTGCTTTTGACCGGGCAGACGTGGACGCAGAGCTCGCAACCGGTGCAGTCTTCGACGGCGACTTGAAGGACGTATTGGCTGCCTTTGTATTCGGTGGACTTGAAGGGCACGGACTTGAAGTTCCCGGGCGCTTTTTCGAGGAGCGCGGGATCGAAGAACTTGGCGCGGATGGCGGCGTGGGGGCAGGCTTGGACGCATTTGTTGCACTGGATGCAGATGGAGCTGTCCCATTCGGGGACCATGGCGGCCATGTTGCGTTTTTCGTATTGGGCGGTGCCGGCGGGCCAGGTGCCGTCAACGGGGAAGGCGGAGACGGGGAGTTCGTCGCCGCGTCCGGAGAGGATCATGCCGGTGACGTTGCGGACAAAGTCGGGAGCGTCGGTGGGGACGGGGGGCTGTCGGCTGGCGGCGTCGGCATCGGCGCTGGCGGGGATTTCGACTTCCTTGAGCGCGTCGATGGCGGCGTCGATGGCGCGGATGTTTTGGGCGACGATTTCGGCGCCTTTTTTCGCGTAGGATTTTTCCGCGGCTTTTTTGATGCTGGCGATGGCTTCGTCAACGGGGAGCACTTCGCTCAGCTTGAAGAAGCACACCTGCATGATGGTGTTGGTGCGGTTGGCGGGGAGGCCGGCGGAGCGGGCCACGGCGCTGGCATCGATGGCGTAAACGCGGAGTTTCTTGGCGATGATTTCGCGCTGGGTCTGGGCGGAAAGGCGGTGCCAGGCGGTTTCGGGGCCGCCGGGGGCGTTGATGAGGAGTATGCCGCCTTCGGTGGCGCAGTCCACGACGGGCTGCTGGTCGAGGAGGTTGAATTGGTGGCAGCCGACGAAGTCCGCGTGCTTGATGAGGTAAGGGGCGCGGATGGGGCGATCGCCGAAGCGGAGGTGCGAGACGGTGAAACCGCCGGATTTTTTCGAGTCGTAAACGAAATAGCCCTGGGCGTATTTGCCGGCGTCAACGCCGATGATTTTGATGGAGTTTTTGTTGGCGCCGACGGTGCCGTCGGAACCGAGGCCGAAGAAGACGGCGCGGGTGAGGGTTTCGTCGTGGCTTTCGATGTCGAGCGCACCGTCGTAGGGGAGGGAGGTGTGCGAGATGTCGTCGTTGATGCCGATGGTGAAGGACTGCTTGGGTTTGTCCTTCTCGATCTCGGCGTAGACGGCGGCGACCATGGGGGGCGTGAATTCCTTGGAGGCGAGGCCGTAGCGGCCGCCGGTGATTTTGATGCGCGGGCCGGTGAGAATGTCGTTTTCCTCGCCGTGGCGGATGGCGGCGACAACGTCGAGGTAGAGGGGTTCGCCAAATGCGCCGGGTTCCTTGGTGCGGTCGAGGACGGCGATGGCGCGGGTGGTTTTCGGGAGGGTTTTGAGGAAGGCTTCGACGGGGAAGGGGCGGTAGAGGTTGATGGAGAGGACGCCGGTTTTCCGGCCTTTTTTGTTGAGCCAGGCGGCGGTTTCGGCGGCGGTCTCGGCGGCGGAGCCCATGACGACGATGACGCGGTCGGCATCCGGCGCGCCTTCGTATTTCACGAGGCCGTATTTGCGGCCGGTGGCGGCGGCGAGCTTGTCCATTTCCTCCTGCACGATGGCGGGGACGGCGTCGTAGAATTTGTTGCAGGATTCGCGGGCTTGGAAAAAGACGTCGGGGTTTTGCGCGGTGCCGCGGACGGCGGGGGCGTCGGGCGAGAGACCGCGGGCGCGGAAGGCGGCGAGGGATTCCTTGTCGATCATCGAGCGGAGGGTGTCGTCGTCGACGCGGTGGACGGTGTTGATTTCGTGCGAGGTGCGGAAGCCGTCGAAGAAGTGGAGGAAGGGGACGCGGGTGCGGAGGGTGGCGGAGTGCGCGATGACGGCCATGTCGTGCGCTTCCTGCGGGGAGTTGGATGCGAGCATTGCCCAGCCGGTCTGGCGGCAGGCCATGACGTCGGAGTGATCGCCAAAAATCGAGAGGGCGTGGGTGGCGATGGTGCGGGCGGTGACGTGCATGACGCACGGGGTGAGTTCGCCGGCGATCTTATACATGTTGGGGATCATGAGCAGGAGGCCCTGCGAGGCGGTGAAGGTGCTGGTGAGCGTGCCGCCGACGAGGGAGCCGTGCATGGTGCCTGCGGCGCCGGCTTCGGATTGCATTTCGACGACTTCGGGGATGTGGCCGAAGAGATTCACTTTTTTGGCAACGGCCCAGTCGTCCATATATTCGGCCATCGGCGTCGATGGCGTAATCGGGTAGATGGCGAAGACTTCCGTCATCTTGTAAGCGACGATGGCGACGGCTTCATTGGCGTCGATGGTCGCTGGTTTGGATCCGGCTGTAGGAGCGGGCGTGGTTGCGTTCATGAGTTTTTTACAAATATATGCCTAAAAGAGAGAAATGATTTTTAGAAAATAACGGACCTGGTTGCGTTATGTCGGATACGCGTGGTCGGGCTGGTTAGGAGAGGCAAGGAACGATTGCTGACGATGGCGACAAGTCAAACAGCACGACGTGATTTGGAAAGATAAAATACTGGAAAATTGCTCTAATATTGACCACCCCTTGCGCAGATTTTGTTTTGCGTATGATATTTTGTGTGAGGCGGGTACGGCAGGGCGTGTTTTCGGGCATCATTCAGGAGGCGCAGTGCCGGAATGACGGTTTTTTCCTGAAATATGTTCAAATTAAGCCAATATATGCGCAATCAATAGCAATGCGCAAGCAGTCACGTCTCCGCTGCCGCATGCCGGCTGGCGCGCCGTGACGCTTTCGTGCGCAGCCCGTGCCTGCCTCGCAGCCCTTTCACAGCAACATGAAGACCGCGCCCAGAATGGCGGTCGGCAGCAGCGCGCCGAGGAGCAGGCCGAGCGGCGAGATCCCGTTCGGGAAAAACCGCTGGAGGATATTTTGGCCGGCGGGGTTGGGCGCGTTGGCGATCACGGTGAGCCCGCCGCCCGTGACGGCCCCGGCGACAACCGCGTATTTGAGCGGATCGGTGAATCCGGGGACGAGCGTCGCCAGATACGTGATGGCGGCGTTGTCGTTGAAGGCGGTGAGCGTCGTGGCGCAGAGGAAAAGCGCGCCCTCGCCGAGGCTTTTCAGGACGGGTTCGATCCACCAGCCTTGGAGACCGCCGTGGATGACGAGTCCGGCGAGGAAGAAACCGACGAGAAGCGGAGGCTTGATGTCGAGGCGGCCTTGGTGGTGCGCGGTGGCCTGCGTGAATGCGAGGAAGAAAAGGAACCCGCCGACGAAGAGCGGCGGATGGTGCGCGACGACCACGACGAAGGCGAGGAAGGCAAGCTGCGCCGCCGTGATCCACGCCGGCACCGGCGCGTCGTCGTCATCGCCAGTCTCGGGCGGCGTGGCGCGGGCGGTCCGGCGTTGCTGTTCGAGTTGCGCGAGATCGCGGCGGAAAATGAAATAATAAACCAGCGTGGACGCCGTGATGCCGCAAACCGCCTTCCAGCCGAAATGGGTGAACATGAAAAGCGTGTCCCATTGCCACGGCGCGGCGACCATGAGGACGGGCGGCGCGGCGAAATGGGTGAGCGTCCCGCCGACAGAGATGTTGACGAACAGGAGCCCGATGGTCGCGTAGGCCAGGCGCGGCGGCGGCTTGAGCGCGTAGAATTGCCGCGCGAGAAGCAGCGCCGCGATGGTCATTGCGGCGGGCTCCGTGATGAAGGAGCCGAGCACCGGCGCGACGATGAGGATGGCGAGCCACCACGCATCCGCGCCTCCGCCGCCGATGCGGGCAAGGGCGCGCAGGCAGGCCTCGGCGCAGCGCAGGACCGGCCGCGTCCCCGCGATGGCCATGATGACGACGACGAACATCGGCTCGGTGAAGTTCACCTTGTGCCCGATGTAATCGATGACCGACGGCCAGCCGTGGAATGCGATGATCGCGCCCGCGAGCGGAATCACCCAGATGCCGAAAACGGCCTCGACCTCGCCGAAGAAATGCAGGACCTGCCCCTTGAAGCTCACCTCGTCGGGACGGCCGTCGCGATTGTGGTCGGTGATGCGCCGGACGCGCGGCGCGGCTGCATTGGCGGCGGCGCGTCGCGCGAGTTTTGCCGCGTGCCGTTCCTCGGCGAGATGCGCCCAGCGGCGGAACTTCGCCGTGAGAAACGTGTGGCAGATCGCGAGAAGAAAAATGATCGTGGCGACGAGATTGAACGGGTCGGCCTCGATGCGGCCAAGGAGGATTTCGGGCACGCTGGCGGATGCGGCGTCGTTGTAGGTGTCGAGCGGGCGCGGGAGCGCGGAGGCGCCGGGGCTGTCGGCGGCGCGGACGGCGGGCGTGCCGCAGGCAAGGGCGAGAAAAAGGGCTGCGAAGAAAACGCGTGATTTCGGAAAAATGAACATGTGATTGCGCGATGTGATGACGATTCCATGCGGGACAACGGCCCGGTTGCCCCAATTTTCCTCCGGCGCAAGCTGTGCGCCGAACCCGGATGCATTGCGCGAGATCGAAAGCCCGGACGCAAGCCTTGCCGCTTGCAAACGCCGGAGCTAGGCGAGGGCGGCATTTTATGAATCACGGAAACACGGAAGCACGGAAAGCAATCCATTGGAGTGCGGTGCAGATGGGTTGGGTGGCACGGGCATCTTGCCCGTGTTCCGAAGAGACGGGCTGGAAGCCCGTGCCACCCGTCCGCTCGCGTCCCTCTCGGCTTCTATATTCCAATCCCTTCCGTGCTTCCGTGTTTCCGTGATTTATAAACACAAATGCACCGGCACGCCGGAAAAGATTCACGCAACGACGCGACGGCGCAACGAATCCTCCATTGGAGCGGCAGCTCCCGTTGCGCCGTCGCGTCGTTGCGTGAGCCATAAAAATGGAATCCCCCCAAAACCATCCGTGATCTCACAGACTTCCGACCGCTGTCTTCCGACTTCCAGCTTCTGTCCTCTGATCTCTGTTTTCTGTCCTCTTTCCGTCCGTCATGCCGTTTCCCAGAGGACGCAGCTTAGCGGGGGGAGGAAGAGGTTGGCGGCGGGCGCGCGGTAGGGGTGGACGGGCGAAGCGGGGGAATAAAAACGGTCGTGGTCGGCGACTTGGCGCCAGTTTTGGTTCACGACGTCGGCGGGGAGGGAGAGCGTGACGTCGGCGTCGGTGGGGTTGATGGCGAAGAGGAGGCGGCGGGGGCCGAGTTGGCAATCGGCGTTGTAGAGCGTGGCGGCGGCGGTCGAGTTTTCGGCGAAAAAGAAGCGGAAGAACTCGTCGCGGGGGCGGGTATAGTGGCGCAGGAGCGCGCCGCGGCTGGAGAGGCGGAAGGCGATCCACTCGGCAAAATAGGCGTGCGTGCCCGGAAAGCGGAGGATGCGGGTGTAGTCGAGCGCGTTGAGGTCGCCGCGGAGGTAGGTGTTGTTTACGCCCTGCTTGGAGCGGAGAAAATCCTGCCCGGCGGAAAACATGGGGATGCCGAGCGACATGCAGAGGACGGCGGCCATGAGGCGGGTGCGGCGGCGGTCCTTGGAGCCGGGGATGTTGCCGTTGAAATCCGGGTTTTCCGTGATGACGTCGAGCCAGCAGCGGTCGTCGTGCGATTCGGAATAGTTGACGGTTTGCGCAGGCCATTTGGCAAAGTGCCAGGGGGAGCCCTTGAGGTTGTATTCGTAGGCTTCGGGGCTGGAGCCGCCGCGCACGTAGTCGCGGATGAAATTGCGGTAGCCGTCGTTCCAGGAGGCCCAGCCGGTGTCACGGAGCGCGCCGGCGATGTGGCCTTTGAAGCTCCAGGGCTCGGCGATGAGGATGATGTCGGATTTGGCTTTTTTGAGGGCGCTCTCGATTTCCTTGAGGGCTTCGAGTCCGAGGAGTTCGGCGAGGTCGAAGCGCAAGCCGTCAATGCCGTAGGTTTCGATGAGGTGGATGAGGCTGTCGATGATGAGGCGGCGGGCCATGGCGGAATCGGCATTAATGTCGTTGCCGCAGCCCGACCAGTTGGAGAGGGAGCCGTCGATGTTGGTTTGGAAATAGGCGAGTTGGTCGATATGGAGGAGGTGCGCGGGTTCGCCGACGTGATTGTAAACGACGTCGAGGATGACGGCGATGCCGCGGCGGTGGAAGGCGGCGACGAGTTGCTGGAACTCGGCGATGCCGGAGGCGCGGGCGGGGTCGGTGGCGTAACTGCTTTCGGGGGCAAAGTAGTTGTTGGTCATGTAGCCCCAGTGGTAGTCGGCGCGGGCGGCGTTATCGAATTCCTGGACGGGCTGGAGTTCGACGCAGTTGACGCCGAGGCGGTGCAGGTAGAAATCGGGGTGCTCGACCCATTTGGTCAGGCCGGCGAAAGTGAGGCGTTCGTCGGGCGTGAGGTCGATGGGGGCGCGCGCAATGAGGTCGCGGACGTGGGCTTCGCAAATGACGAGATCCTGCCAGGCGGGGGTGTTGTGGCGCGCGCGGGGAGGGGAGGGGAGTTTTTCGCGGTCGATGATGATGCCGGGGCCGTCGCGATCGACTGTGGCGAGCGCGTAGGGATCGAGGATGCGTTCGGCGGGATTGAAGCGGGTGAATTCGTTTTTGGCGCCGTCGATGTGATACCAGTAATACCAGCCGTGGAGGTTTTGGGCGAGGGTGATTTCCCATGCGTGGTCGGCGTTGCGCTGGAGCGGATAGCGGTGCGGGGTGGCGACGCGGCTGAGATTGTCGATTACGCAGAGTTCGACGCTGGTGGCGCGCGGGGCGTAAATGCGGAACAGCGTTTCGTTTTTGCGCGGGATGGCGCCGAGGGGCGCATCCGTGCGGTATTCGGTAAAGAATACGCCGGGGCGAAGGGTGGCCTGCGGATCGTCGTGCCAGTGGATGCGGTTGCCGGCGGCGAGGTCGAGGGGGGTGGCGAGGGTGAATTCGTAGAGATGGAGGCCGGTGCGGGCGGGGTCGATCTGGCGGTTGATGTTGCCGCTGTCGTCGCGGACGGCGTTGAAGGCGTCGGCGGGGACGTCGAGCCAGTGGTGTTTTTCGGTGACAAACTTGAAGCGCTTCGGGGGTTGCGCCATGAAATCGGCGGCCGGGCCGCTCCAAGTGAGGATATCGGCATCGTCGCGGCGGGCGGGGCGGAGTTCCCACTTGGGATTGCCGACGGCGTGCTGCCAGTCATTGAAATCGCCGGCGAGATAGATTTTTGGGAGCGCGGGGAGTTGCCGGAGATCGCCGGGAAGTTGTCCGGGGTGAAGCACGAAGTGGATTTTGCCAGTCTCGTAGTCGATGTGGTAGGCGTTGCGCTGGGCGAAATAAAGATCGGGGGCGGGGGCGAGCGTGACGAAGGCGGGGCCGCCGGAGCCGAGGGATACGGGAGGCGAGTGCCGTCCGCGCCAGTCGGAGGCGAGTTCGATGAGGCCGCGGTCTGGCGCTTCGAGCCAGGCTTGGATGATCTTTTTTTCGCGGGTGCGGGCGGGCATGGGAAATGCGGAGTGTGGAATGCGGAATGGAAAAATGCCGGAGCGGAAACGCAGGACGGGAGAAGATAAAAATGTGAGGGATGATTTTTATCGTGAAAATGCGGGAGGGCGAAAGCGTTAAATTTGCGCCTCACGCGACCGGCGCGACAACTCGGCGGCGGGCCGGCACAAGGCGGATTGAGTGGCACGGGCATCCTGCCCGTGTTTCCCGATGGTGTTGCGTTGCGGTGTTTCGCGCCTTCGCGCGGACATCCCTTACTTTTTCACGGCGGCTTTCGCGGCTGCAGCGATGGTCGCCTTGGCCTCGGGGGTGCGGCGGCAGACGACGCTGAGCATGTGCACGAGTTTTTCCAGCGACTCGCGGCTCGGATTGCCGAGGAGGGCGGCCTGGATCCAGTTGTGATTGAGAAGATACTGGCTGCGGTAACTGAGCCAGAAGCCGCGCATTTCGAGTTCCTCGCCGAGCTCGGCGGCGGACATTTCCTGCACCGGCAGAATCGTCATAATGCCGGGGCTGGCGACGTGCTCGGGCGCGGCGAGCTTGAAGCCGAGCGATTCGAGCTGCTGGCGGAGCCATTTCGCGTTTTCGGCGATTTGCGCCATGCGTTCGGGCGTGGCTTGCGCGACGGCAGTGTCGAGCGCGGAAATGAGGTTCGTCGAGTGGGTGTGGGGGACGCTTTGGTTGGCCTGCCAGTGGCCGAGGTCGAGATAGCCCGGGAAGCGGTCGGTGTGCGGCTCGGGTTTGTAATTATGGAAAACCATCGCGATGCCGGGGAAGCTGCCGAAGCCTTTGCCCGAGGTGCAGGTGGCGAGATACATGCCGCGGAGGTCAACGGGCATGGCGCCGATGGAACTGATGCAATCGGCGCAGAGGTGGAGATTGAGGCGCGAGGCGAGTTTTTTGAGATCCTCCATGGGGTTCATGATGCCGGTGGAGGTTTCGTGATGCGTGAACCAGATCCAGCCGCCGGCGGGGAGGCGTTCGGCGAGGCGCGAGACCTCGGCCATGTCGAAGAGCTGTCCCCAAGGGAGCCGGAGCCAGTCGTATCGGAGACCGGCGGAGCGGGCGTTGGTGGCGAGGCGTTCGCCGAACTCGCCGTTGGAGAGAACGAGGCCGGTCGTGTTGAGGAGAGCGAGCTGGTTGGCGACGGTGGCGTTTGCCACGGTGCCGGAGCCGAGCTGAAGCTGCACGTCGAGCGCGCCGGTCAGGCGGCAGAGACGCGAGCGGATGTCGGCCATGCGGGTGAGGAAAAACTTGCCGCGGTGCGAGACGGCTGGGCCGGCGAGGGCTTTGCGGACTTCGGGCGAGGTGGGCACGGGGCCGGGCAGGAAATTGAGGACGTGCTGCTCGGGGGCCGGGCCTTCGACGAAGGAGCTGCGGAGGGCGGTGCTTTTTTCGAGCGTGCGGCCAAAGTTTTCCAGCGTCAGATACATGGGCTGATATTGGGCTTGCTCGGTGCCGACGAGCGGGCCAAAGGGAACGAAGCCGAGGTGGCGGTAGAGCTTCAACTGGCGCGTCGTGGCGGAGATGATGCAGATGTCGTAACCCGAGTGCAGACACTGGCGGACGGCGTGCTCGAAGAGTTTAGGGAAGACGACGGTTTTGCGCGCGTCGGGCTCGACGGCGAGGAGGCGCACTTCGCACGCGGAGCGTCCGGTGGGGAGGTAGGCGTCGAGGTTCTGGAGTTTGCTGTCGATCGAGAAGGGGCGTTTGCCGCGGATGGCAAGCATGCCCATGAGCCGGCGGCCCTGAAGGCAGATGATGTAGGTGTTTTCCGAGTGGAAGCGGTCAACGAGACGCTCGTCCTGGTTGGGCGCGTGCTGGGGTATTTCCTCCACGAAGGTGCGATAGTTGAGCCGATGGATTTGCTCAATCTCCCAGTCTTCGCTGGCGATCTTGTAAATATACTCCGAGGATTGGTCGTTGTCGGCCATAGTGGTAAAATAAGGAGGCGCACTTAAATGGAAACGAGGCGGGGTGAAAAGGGGAATCTGTGAGGTGTAAAAGTCGTGCGCGGGGTGCGCGAACGGACGGTTTCAGCGTCGCGCGGGAATTTCGGAACGGGTGTTTTTGTGGAGGTAATCCGCAATATTGGTCCGGTGCGCGATCCATAGCGTGAGGATCATGGCCGAGCAAATGAGCGCGGCGGCGGCATCGCGCCAGAGCCACCAGATGACCGCGGGGAAGAGCGACTGCGCGGCGAGCCAGGACATGGCAAAGGAGCCGCGGAACAAAGGTTTCTTAAGCGCAAAGGCGAGCACGAAGCAGACAGCGGCCGGGATGAACCCCTGCGCGTTGCCGAGCGGGCACCAGGCGCCGTAGAAGGTGGCCACGCCTTTGCCGCCGCGAAAGCCGAGCCAGGCGGGCCAGATATGTCCGGCGACGACGGCGTAGGACACGGCGCATTGCCAGGCGAGCGGGATTTCGGGAAAACCAAAACGCACTGCAAGCGCGACGCACAGGCCCTTGAGAACGTCCATCAGGACGACGATATAGAAACCGCGTTTGCCGAGGACGCGCCCGGCATTTGTCGCGCCGGTCGCTCCGCTGCCAGTGTCGCGAAGATCGACGCCGCCGCGCCGCTTCGCGAGCCAGTAGCCCGGCGATAATCCGCCGATGAAATAGGCGGCAATGACGAGGGCAATGTGTGACCAGGGGGGCATGGCGCGGTTTGTTACGGTTTTGTGACGTTGATGCGATGGATTAGGGCGAGTTGGGGCGCTTCGCAAGCCTGACATGCATCAATTGACGCGCCGGATTGCGGGGCGCCCGGGGGATGCGAGAGGGCGAACAACGGCTCGAAAGACCGGCTTCTACTTCGCTTTTTTCTGCGCGATGAGCTGCTCGAGTTTGACGATGTCGGCGGAGAAAAGGCGGATGCCCTCGGCGGTTTTTTCCGTGGCCATCGCGTCTTCGTTGAGCGCGAAGCGAAACGCCTTTTCGTCGAACGTCACGCGCTTGAGGTCGGCGGCGGCGGCTTTCGCCGGATCAAGTTTGCGGACGACGGGCTCGGAGGAGGCTTTCAATTCCGCGAGCAGCGAGGGCGCGATGGTGAGCAGGTCGCAGCCCGCGAGTTCGAGAATTTCGCCCTTGTTGCGGAAGCTCGCGCCCATGACCTCGGTTTGGTAGCCGAATTTTTTGTAATACGTGTAGATCTGCGTGACGGATTTGACGCCGGGATCCTCGGCGGGTGCGAAATCCTTGCCCGTATTCTTTTTGTGCCAGTCGAGGATGCGTCCGACAAAGGGCGAGATGAGCTTGATGTTGTTCTCGGCGCATGCGACGGCCTGCGCGAATGAGAACAGGAGCGTGAGATTGCAGTTGATGCCCTCGCGCTGGAGCTGCGCGGCGGCGCGGATGCCTTCCCACGTCGAGGCGATTTTGATGAGGATGCGCTCGCGCGCGATGCCGGCTTTTTCGTAGAGCGTGATGATTTCGCGCGCCTTGGCGACGGTGCCCTCGGTGTCGAACGAAAGGCGCGCATCGACTTCCGACGAGACACGGCCCGGCACGATTTTCAGGATTTCGAGGCCGAAAACGACGAGCAGGCGGTCGATGATTTGCGACGTGGCGGCGTTTGCCCCGGCGTCGGCGATGGCCTTGTCAACGAGCGGCGCGTAGGCGGGCATCGCGGCGGCCTTGAGGATGAGGCTGGGGTTGGTCGTCGCGTCGCGTGGCGCGAACTCTTTCATGCTGGCGAAGTCGCCCGTGTCGGCGACGACGGTTGTGAAGGCTTTGAGTTGGTCGAGTTGGGTGGTCATGTTTTTTTGTTTTTGGATTCTGGAAATGAAAGACCGTCGTGCGGCAAACGTCACGCTGGCGAGGGTGAAAAATGTAGGAAAACGCGCGCTGCGGGCCACTGCTATTTTTGCAGACGGCGGATGTTGTCGGCGACGATGGCGGCGGCGATGGCGGCGTTGAGCGACTCGGCGCGGCCGTATTGCGGAATGGTGACGAACTGCGTGACGAGCGCGCGTACGGCGGGTGAGAGGCCGCGGCCTTCGCTGCCGATCACAATCACGGCGTCGCGGAGCGGGGCGAGCGTATGCACGGGCGCGCCGCCGAGGTCGCAGCCGAGGACGGGTGTGTTTGTCCGCGCGGCTTCCGAGAGCGCGATGGCGAGCGGCGGGGTGATGACGCGCACGCGGCGGAACGAGCCCATGCTGGCATTGATGACTTTCTGGCTGAAAAGATCGGCGCACTCGGGCGAGCAGAGCACGCGGTCGAACGCGAACCAGTCCGCGATGCGCAGGAGCGTGCCGACATTGCCGGGGTCCTGCACGTCGTCGAGGGCGAGGGTGAGGCCGCGTGCGAGTTCGCCGGACTCAAGCGCGGGGCGCGTGATGCGTCCGACGGCGAGCGCGGAGCGCGGCGTCGGGAAATGGCTGATGCGAGCCATCTCGGCGGGCGTGACGGCGGTCGCTTTTCCGACGAGCGCGGAGTCCGGCGTGGCGTAGATTTCGAGGAGCGGGAAGTTTTCCGCGAGGAGCTCGGCGATGACTTTTTCTCCCTCGACGACAAAGAGCCCGAGCGCCTCGCGGTGCTTTTTTTCGCGAAGCGAGCGGAGGCGGGCGATGTCGGCCTTGGTCAGCATGGCGCGTCAGGCCGCGGCGGCGATGGCGGCGAAATTGCGGTAGATGCGCAGGCCGCGCGACTGGCTTTTCTCGGGGTGAAACTGGGTCGCGTGGCAGTTGCCGCGCGCGATGGCCGCCGTGAAACTCCCGCCGTAATCGCAGGTGGCGAGCACGAGCGCGGAATCGGCGGGCATGCAATGGTAGCTGTGGACAAAATAGAACGACTCGCCCTCGGGCTTGAGTCCGGCGGCGAGGGGCGAGGCGGGCTGCGTGAAGCGCACGGGGTTCCAGCCCATGTGCGGGATTTTGTATTCGGGAGGGCGGTTGAAGCGGATGACGTTGCCGGGAAAAATCGCGAGGCCGCGCGTGCCGCCTTCCTCGGAGTAATCGAACAGCGCCTGCATTCCGAGGCAGATACCGAGAAAGGGCCGGTTCGCCCCGATCCATGCGCGCACGGTGTCGTCGAGGCCGGTGGCGCGAAGCGAGGCGACGCAATCGCGCAGCGCGCCGACGCCGGGAAGCACGAGGCCGGTTGCGATGTCGGGCAGCTCCGCGGGCGTGCGGATGATGTGGGTGGTTGCGCCGGCGGCTTCGAGCGCCTTGGTGACGCTGCGGAGATTGCAAATGCCGTTGTCGATGACGGCGATGTGCGCGGCGGTGGCGCGCGTGGTTGTTGTCTGGACGTTGTTCACGGGCGAAAAGGACGCGTATGTTTCCGCGCCGGGGCGGGCGCTGCAAACCTAGAAATTCAGGACAACGCGCGCCGCAGGGTCGCCGTGAAAAAGCCGTCCGTGTCGTGCTCCGCCGGGAGAATCGTCGTTTGCCGGAGCAATGAAAAATCGCAGTTCGCGGCGAGAAAGGCGCTCACGACCTCCTCGTTTTCAAAACGGCTGAGCGAGCAGGTCGCGTAGATGAGCAGGCCGCCGTCCGGGCGCGCGAGCGGCGCGTGGCGCGAGAGGATTTCAAGCTGGAGCGCGGCGGCGGCGCGGATGCTTTGCGCGGTCGTCGTGTATTTGAGATGCGGGCTGCGCCGCCATGTGCCGGTGCCGCTGCAAGGCGCGTCCACTACGACGGCGTCGTAGTGGAATGCGGAAGGCGGATTGCGGTCTGCGAGTTTACGAGTGGTTTGACATGCGGAATGATCGGACTTCGGCGGGGGTTGTGGATTGGTGGTTTGGGAGGTTTGTAATTCCGCATTCCGAAATCCGCATTCCGCATTCCGAAGGATGTGGATGTTTTTCAGGCCGGCGCGGGCGGCGCGGGTTTTGAGCTCGGCGAGCGCGGCGGCGCGCGGGTCTGTGGCGTCGATGCGCGCGGAGGGGGCGAGGAGTTGCGCGAGCTGGAGCGTCTTGCCCCCCGCGCCCGCGCAGGCGTCGAGGCAGGTGGCGATTTCGGATTTGAAGTTTGGGACGGGCGCGAGGGCCGTCGGGAGGATGAGTTGCGAGCCGAGGTCCTGGATTTCAATCAGGCCGCGACGGTGGGCGTCGGTTTGCGTGAGGTCGGGGTTGTTGGCGGCGAGGAGCTCGATGGCGCCGGGAAGCGCGGGCGTGGCCCGCCATGTCCATCCGCGTGCGGCGAACTCGTCGAAGACGGGCTGCGGGTTTGCGGTTTGCAGGCGCAGCCAGAGCGGGGCGCGGGTGTGGAGCGCGTCGATGTTCGGCGGCTCGAAGGCAGCGGGGCAATGCTCGCGAAACCACTCTGGAAGAAGCGCGGCGGATGCCTGTCCGAGGATTGCGGCACGTTCGGCGATAGTGGCGGGGCAGGGCGGCAGCGAGGCGGAGAGCGCCTGCTTGAGCGGCAGTGTGGCGGGCGTGTCGTGGGAGAGCCAGAGCGCCAGATAAGCAATGCGGAGCGCGGTCTGCGGAATGAAGGTCGCGGAGGGGTGCCGTGTTTCGTTTTCGAGCCACGGCAGATAACGCAGCGCGGTGTAAATCAGTTCGCGATAAAGACGGCGGTCGCGCGAGCCGAAGCGTTTTTCCTTCGCGAGCCGCTGCTGGATGCGCGCGGGGAGATTGCGGTCGGCACGCACGTGTGGATGGATTTCCGCCCAGAGGGAATCGAAGATGCGGAGCTGGTTTTCGGCGCGCGACATATGAAAACTCATACGGTTATTTCCGCGCGGAATTGCTTGTCAACGCCTCGCTTTCGGGCGGAGCTGGCGGTTCACATCGTTTGACCGTTGCGTTGCGTCGTTGCGCCGTCGCGTGAGCTTTTTGTTTCACGCAACGACGCGGCGGCGCAATTCATCTGCGTCCGGTGCCTTTGCAGGCGGTGCATGCCTTGTAGCCACGGCCACTGCACACTGAACACATGCCATAGTCTCTTCCATTGTGGTCGCGGCTTCTGCCCGTGGCTTGACATACCCAGCATCCTTTATGCCCCGTTCCATCACAGTAACTGCACAGATCCTTGGGTTTCTGTTTTTGCACCTGGGATTTCGCACTATTTTGACGCTTCTCGGCAGCCTCACGATCCGCCTCCGTTTTTTTGAGTTGCTCCTTTAGTTTCCGGTTTTCTTCTTCCAATCGTTTGGCCTTTGCTGGAGCATCCGCTTGCTCCTGCTTTGCCTTGCGAGCTCTCGCTTCAGATTCATATCGCATCAGGCGAGCTTCCATATTCCTTTGCTCGCGATCAGCCTTCCTTTGCTCGCGATCAGCCTCCCCCCATCCGTCCTTGCATCTCTGAATATTAACCGAGTCAGGTCCTTCGGAAACCATCCAGGCATTCTCCGCAACCTTCCACATGCTCATCGAGTATTTTGCGCCCAGTTTCTCTCTTCGATCAATGGCCGCCTGTTCGGCCTTTAAAGCAAGCTGTTTCAACGATGACTTGCACAACTCTATCACGGACTGATCGGGAATGCCCTTGGCACTCTCTTTTTTAATGATGCTGGCATATAAATTGCCTGCTTTTTCATAACTGAAGGCAGACGCATTGGCATGGCAGTTGGCGAGCGTCATCGCCGTCTTGGTCCATTGCGGGTCTTTCGCGACTGATTGCGCATAAGCCACCCGCTCGTAACTTGCCGCCGCATTGCCATATGTGGATTGTTTGGCAGACGGATCCATCTCCTGCTCAGCTTCACTGATATATCGCTCGGCATGAGGTTCCGCCTTTTTGCCATACTCAACCAGCTTTTTCACACATGCCTTGGAGACACTGTTATTGTCTGTCCCATGCGCCGCCATCCCCAGTTGATATACTGACTGATACTGCAAGTAAGCATTGCGCGAGTAGCCTGGGGATACCCGCTCCAACATGTAATAGGGAGAACCGAGGCGAATGCCCTTTTGTTCGGCAGTCTCCAGCTCCTTCGCAAGTTTCAGTCGTGTGTTGAGGTAGCCACGGTCTTTCAATCCATCCTTTCTCCCTTGATCGACAGCTTTTCTTTCAAGTTGCTCAATCCTTCTTTCCTGGGGTGATGTGTAAGCCTGGCACCCGATTGATGATGAAAGCCCCAATAGCAGGGCCGACAGGAACATATAGCAATGTGTTGTTTTCATTGGAATGCAGATTTTAATTACCATATATATGAACGTGTGATTTTCTTACTTTTCCGCCGGCGCTTCGGATTTTTTATAAAGGCTGATTCCAGCGATGAATGTCATTATGACCGCCATCCACCAAAATATATTGTTGAGGGTAGTCATCAGTGGATTGCTCGCGATAAATTGCCCGGCTCCGACGGTTTCCAGCGTTCCGTTTCTGGCAATCAGTTGCGTGCCTTCAGCCACGTGGAGATTGCTGACAGAGACGTATTTCACTTCCACCACGGTTTCCTTGACGGCGCCGTCGGATTCAATGATACGGGTTGTCTTTGAGGTAGCTGACGGAGAGATGCTCATGTAGAGCGATGCGGCTTTCCAAAGAAGCGCAATGGCAACAACTGCAAAACAGAGAAAGGCGATTGTTTTTTTCATGATGGTTTTTGGGTGGCTGGTTTTGGGTGGGATCGATGGGACGCCCGATGAAAAGTATCTTGGATGCGTTGATTTTTCATTGTTCATTGGGGACTGGTGGCGGCGGGCATTGCTTCCGAGGTTCCTACTTTGAAATTGGCGGGCGGAGATCATGCAATTGGCTGGCATGTGGGATGGTGAAAATGAATGGCAGCATTCGTCTATTTTAGGAGGTTTTATGTTGCAAATCTGTATCAAGAACACCGCAAGATGCAATGTCTGATTTCGTATAAATTTATGTTTTTTGTTAACATATCTCGGATTGATGCTGCCCCGTGTTTTCTTTTTTAAGCTTTCAATCGTTCAATCGTCGCGTCGTTGCGCAAAACGGTGATTTGAAGCTTTGAAATTCCGCCCAACTCCGTAGCCCCACTTCTGACCGCACGAATGGACGCTTCAAGGCAGGCCGAAGCGCCGTATCCCACTGTAATAATTGGGGTCAGAAGTTGTGCAGACGGACGTCGATGCTGAAGCCGAATTTGCTTTCGCGGGTCTGGCCTTCGTAGAGGGTCACGCCGTAGCGGATGGTCCAAAGGTTGTGGCCGAGTTTTTGGATGATGCCGAAGCTGCGCTCGTTGAAGCGGTGCTTGCGCGAGTCGAAATGGAGGCGCGCATAAACTTCGTAAGCCTCGTTGAGGCGGTAGCGGCCCTCGGCGATGTATTCGTTGATTTGCTCCTTGAGGTAATGCGTCGAGATGCGGACGGACCAGAGGGAGCCGTCGTGGATGGCGAAACCGGTGTTGAGTTCGCGGAGGGTGAAATCCTTCGGGGTGAAACTTTGGTAGAGGTTGAAGCGCAGCCAGGGCGCGGGCATGAGGGCGAGGTCGGCGTGGATGGCAGAGAAATCGCGCTCGCCGGCGGGGGCGGTGTCATCAAGGCGGAGGTCGGCGGCGAGGTTGAGCGAGGCGAGGTCGCGCGAGCCGTAGTTTTTGTCGCGTGTCTGGAGTGTGTTGTCGAGGCCGATACGGAGGGTGTTCGTGGGGGCGATTTCGTCGATGTTGCGGATGTCTCCGAGGCCGAGCGGCTGGAGGTAGGTGGAAAAGGTGCGGTCGTCGATGGCGGGGATGTAGGGCGTGCCTTTGTCGGCCTGCGGGATGTAGCGATAGGAAAGGCGCGGGGTGACGAGGTGGCGGAGGCCGTTGATGTCCCATTTCTCGTTTTTGTAATCGAAGGTGCCGGCGGCGTGGAGCTCGGCGTCGAAGCCGATTTCGCCGAGGTAGCGGGTGTAGTCTTTTTTGCCGCCTGCGGGGTCGGCGTAGTAGGTGGCGCGCGCGCCGAAGACGGGTGTGATCGTGGCGATGTCCTTGAAGGCGGCGGGACGGTAAAGCGCGTAATAGGCGTCGAGGCGGTTGCTGCGGATGGTGGCGGGGCCGAAGGGAAGCGGGGAGTTGTCGGCGAGCGAGGCGGCGCTGGCCTGGCCTTTTTGATAGATGCCCTGCACACCGATGGGCGAGGGGAGGAGGTCGAGGCGGACCTCGGGAAGGCGCTGCTGGACGGGATAGTAGGGGTTGAACTGCGCGCGGGCGAAGACGGAGAGGATGTGGTTTTTCCCGGCGTAATCGGCTTCGAGGAAATTGTCGGGCTGTTGCACGGGGTAAAACTGGCCGGAGCGGAAGTCGCGGATGATCTCCGAGTCGCTCCAGTAATTGGCCTGCCCGAAAACGCGGAGGCCGGGCGCGATGTCCTGACTGTGTTTCCAGGTGACGAAACCGCGGTCGGGAGGGACGGGGTTTCCGGTGATGTCGGCGAGGCGGTTGCCGTTGTCGTGGATGTAGCCGGTCGCGAGCGAGCCGGTCATGCGTTCGCCGCCGGGCATGGCGATGTCGTAGTCGGCGGCGGGGCCGAAGAGGAGCCCGCGCTTGGTGTAGTAGCCGATGTCGCCGCCGAGGTCGAGGCCCTCGCGGACGGGGGCGAGCGTTCCAAGGTCGAGAAACGCACCGAGGTTGCCGCGGTAGCCGACCTTGACGGTGGCGTTGGAAATGTAGGCGGGCCGGCTGGCGGCGCGCGCGAGCCGCGGAAGTTTCAGGAAGGACACAGGGCCGACGCCGAGGCGCGTATTCGTTGTGTGGATACTTTGCGCAGAGCCGCCCGTGTAGGTGAGCGTGCCCGCGCGGAGCGTGGGGACAAACGGCCCGGGTTCACCGTAGGTGGCGGTGGCGTCCGTGAGGGTGAGTTTGTCCGCCGTGCCGGAGGCCTGCCTGCCGGAGATGTAGTAAGGGAACTGCCCGAGGCGCGGGCCGGAGACTGAAAACGTGCCGTCCGCGATCTTGTAGGAAAGCTCGTCGGCGAGCAGGCGCATGGGGCCGCGCGTGAAGACCACATGGCCGCGCGCCGTGGCGGTTTGGGCATGGCGGTTATAACGGATTTCGTCGGCGGTGAGCAGCGCGATGCCTTGGGCAAAGCGGGCATTGCCGTTGTAAACATAATCGCCTGTGGCGCGGTCGGTGCCCAGTTTGTCCGCGGTGAATTCAAAACCTCCCGATGCCAGTTCGCCGGCGAGGGAGCGGGCGGATGAGGACGGCTTCGCCGGGCCGTCTGCGTGGGCGCAGAGCGGCAGGAGCGCGAGGAGGATGGTGGCGAAAAGGCGTCGTGTCACGATTCGCGGGAGCAAAGGGGCGCGGCGCGCGGCGCGCAAGCACGGGGTTTCGGCGCGCTTGCGCTTGGCGCGCGTTTGCGCAGGCTTTTGGCCCATGAGCATCCCGCCAAAACCCGTCCGGCTTTTCCCCCAGCATGTGATCGCCGCCAAGCGCGACTCGAAAAAACTCTCGCGCGAGGAGATCGCGTCGTTTGTGGTCGGCGCGACCGACGGCTCGTGGGCCGACTACCAGCTGAGCGCGATGCTGATGGCGATTTGTATTCGGGGAATGGATACCGAAGAGACCGCCGCGCTCACCGAGGCGATGATGCGCTCGGGCACGATTGCCGACCTCTCGGGCGTGGCGCTCCCGAAGACGGACAAACACTCGACCGGCGGCGTGGGCGACAAGGTTTCCATCCACCTCGCGCCGATGGTCGCGGCGTGCGGCGTGGCGGTGCCGATGATGAGCGGGCGCGGCCTCGGGCACACGGGCGGCACGCTCGACAAGCTGGAGGCGATCCCCGGGTTTCGCGTCGGGCTGACGCTGTCCGAATACCGCGCGCAGATGGAAAAACTCGGCATTGCGCTCATCGGGCAGACCGCCGAGCTCGCGCCCGCCGACAAAAAACTCTACTCGCTGCGTGATGTGACGGGCACGGTCGAAAGCATCCCGCTCATCACGGGCAGCATCCTTTCAAAAAAACTTGCCGAAGGAATCGACTCGCTGGTGCTCGACGTGAAGTTCGGCGCGGGCGCGTTCATGAAGGAAAAGGCGCGCGCGAGGGAGCTCGCCACGACGATGGTCGCCGCGTGCCGCCGCCTTGGAAAGCCGGCGCGCGCGCTCCTCACCGCGATGGAACAGCCGCTTGGCCGCGCCGTGGGCAATGCCGTCGAAATCGTCGAGTGCATCGAATGCCTGCGCGGCAGGGGGCCGGCGGATGTGATGGAAGTCACTTACGCGCTCGCGGAAAACATGCTCCTGCTCGCAGGCGCGGCGGGGAGCGCGGCGGAGGCGCGTGCGAAACTGGAAAACGCCATCGCGAGCGGCGCGGCGCTTGAAAAACTGCGCGCGCTCATCATCGCGCAGGACGGCGATCCGCGCGTGATCGACGATCCGGCGGCGCATTTGCCGCGCGCGCGATTTCAAGCTCCGGTTATCGCCGATTCCAAGGCCGGCGGCACGTGGATCGCGGGCGTCAATGCCATGGATATCGCCCTTGCGGCGTTGCGCCTTGGCGCGGGCCGCGCGCGCGCCGAGGACAGGATCGACCACGCCGTGGGCATCACGCAGCTCGTGAAAGTCGGCGGGCGCGTCGAGCCCGGCGGCACGCTCGCCGTCGTGCATGCGAACACCGAGGCGGCGCTCGCCGGGGCATGCGAAAGCGTGGCGAAGGCGATCACGTTTTCACCGGGGCCGGTCACGGCGGCGCCATTGGTTGACGAGGTGATTACAGGGTGCGATTGAACGGGCGGCACGCGGAGGGCCGCATGGTGTTTTCGCATATATCGTTACGGTGACGTTAATTCTTCAGACGCGATTCCTTTTGTGTGGCCCGCGCGCGTCTGGCTGGTAGTTTGCCCGTCCCATTTATGCCCAAAGACGCGATGCACACCCACGCACAACGCCAGAACGCGCCGAGAGTGACGACACAAAACGTCGTCCGCGTTGCCGCGTCCACGCGTCGCCGCCGCGGAACCGTCAGGCGCGCCGCCACTGCCAGGCGCGGCGCGTATTTTAATCGCGAACTCTCCTGGCTCGCCTTCAACCGCCGCGTGCTCGACCAGGCGCGCAACGCAAAAAATCCCCTCCTCGAACGCGTCAAATTCCTGGCCATCGTCAGTTCGAATCTCGACGAGTTTTTCGAGATCCGCGTCTCCGGCCTCATACAGCAGGTCGAGTCCGGCATCACCGAGCCGACTGCCGACGGCCTTTCGCCAAAGGAGCAGTTGCGCCGCATCCACGCGCTCGTTTCCGCGCTCGTCGAGGATCAGTATCGTTGCTGGCATCGCGAGCTCGTCCCCGCGCTTGCGAAGAGCAATATCATCATCAAGACCGCGCGCGAACTCCGTCCTGCCGAGCTTGCGTCGATCCAGGCATATTTTCACGAGCAGGTGCTGCCCATCGTCACGCCGCTTGCCATCGACCAGGCGCATCCCTTTCCGCAGCTCGGCAACAAGACGCTCAACATCCTTGTGACGCTCTCTGACGAAAATCCCGCCGACGATGCCGGCGCGCCGCCGCGCATCGCGATCCTGCCCGTGCCGCGCATCCTGCCGCGCATCGTGCGCATCAATCCCGGCGCGGACGGCCCGCAACATTACATTTTTCTTGGGGAAATCATAAAACTCTGCGCGTCCTCGTTTTTTCCCGGCTACCGCATCAGCAGCACATGCGCCTTTCGCGTCACGCGGAACAGCGATCTCTACATCGACGACGAGGAATCGGACAACCTCCTGAAACACATCGAGGAGCAGCTCCGCAACCTGCGCCGCGGCGCCGCCGTGCGGCTCGAAATCGAGGAGCATGTGAACGAACATGTTTTCCGCGACCTCTGCGAACACCTGAAAATCGCGCCCGAGCACGTTTTCCGGCTGCGCGGGCCGATCAACCTCCTGCGCCTGATGAGCCTCGCCGGCATCGACAGGCCCGACCTGAAGTATCCGCCCTTCGTCCCGGTGAATTGCTCGCCGCTCGGGCTTGCCACCCCGCTGCCGCCCATGGCTCCCTCCGTCGATGCGTCCGATGCAGCGGGGAAAAACGAAAGCAAAAACATCTTCGACATCCTGCGCGAGCAGGACGTGATGCTGCACCACCCCTACGACAGCTTCGCGCCCGTCGTCGATTTTGTGTCGCAGGCCGCCCGCGACCCGCAGGTCTTTGCCATCAAGCAGACGCTCTACCGCACCAGCGGCGACTCGCCCATCGTGCGCGCGCTCATCGAGGCCTCGCGCAACGGCAAGCAAGTCGCCGCGCTCGTGGAACTGAAGGCGCGTTTCGACGAGGCGAACAACATCCACTGGGCGCGCCAGCTCGAGGACGCCGGGGTGCATGTCGTTTACGGGCTCGTCGGACACAAGACGCATTGCAAGTGCTCGCTCGTCGTCCGCCGCGAGGGCGCTGCGCTGCGCCGCTATGTCCACCTCGGCACAGGCAATTACAATCCCAACACCGCGCGCCTCTATACCGACCTGAGCCTCTTCACCGCGAAGGAAGGCATCACCGCCGACGTCGCCAACCTTTTTAATTCGCTCACCGGCTTCAGCCGCTCGCCCTCCTTCAATCACCTGCTCGTCGCGCCCTTCGGCATGCACGAACGCATCCAGGAGCTCATTTTGCAGGAGGTGGCCAACGCTTCCGCCGGGCGATCCGCGCGCATCATCGCCAAGATGAACTCGCTCGTTGACCAGCAGACGATCGATAATCTCTACGCCGCCTCGCGCGCCGGGGTGAAGATCGACCTCATCGTGCGCGGCATCTGCTGCCTCGTGCCCGGCATTCGCGGGCTCAGCGAAAACATCCGCGTGCGCAGCATCGTGGGCCGCTATCTGGAGCACGCCCGCGTGTTTTATTTCGAAAACGACAGCCACAGCGGCATCCACACCGAGCCGCTCATCTATGCCGGCAGCGCCGACTGGATGCCGCGCAATTTTTTCCGCCGCGTCGAGGTGCTGTATCCGATCGTGGCGCCCGCGCATCGCGACTGGGTGACGCGGCACTTTTTCCCGACCGAGCTGGCTGACAATGAAAACGCGAGCGAGCTGCGCCCTAATGGCAAATACACCGCCATCGCCCGCGTTGCGAACGCGCCGCTCGTCTCCGCGCAAAACGCGTTCATGGCCGACGCGATTGCCCGCGCCGCCACGATGTCGCCATAGCTCTCCGAAACGCGACAGGGGCGGAGCGTGAGCACTTCAAAGTGAAGTCGTGAAGAGGCGCGTGCGACAAGGAGCGGCGGCGTCCCGCCGCCGGACGCGCGCAATGCGCGCGCCCCATTTGTGTATTTGATTTTTGAATATATAAGGAGTCCGAAAGCATATCGGCGATGGGCGAGGCTTCGCCTCGTCGGGCGGCGGGACGCCGCCCCTCCTTGTCGCAAGCGTTTTCCTCGCATTTCAACCCATGCTGGCATCGCCGCTCACGCGAGCGCCTCGTCGGCGATTCCCCAGCGCAGATTATACAGCGATGTCTCGAACGCCTCGATGCCCGCGAATTCCGCCAGCGCGATGATCGTGGCGAGGGCGGTTGGAAAAACATCGGCGCGGCCCGGCGGCATCGCGGGGATTTTCCGGCGCGCCGCGAGATCAATGGACGCGATCCGCCCGTAAAGCGCGCGCAGGTCCGTGAGCGTCAGGCGCGGGCTGGTTTCGTCCAGCGTCCTGCCGGTGGCGGCCCCGATGACGGCGCGCGCGGTCGTGGTGGTGCCGCCCGTGACAATCGCCGCGGCGGAGGCCGGAAGATCAAATGCAAAACCGCTTGCGGCGAGCACGGCCCTGACGTGTTCGCCGATCGCGTCGCGCACGGATTCGGGGATGGGTTGCGCGGTGTCCGCCACGAAACGCTCGCTGAGGCGCACGCATCCGAGCTGGAGGCTTTTTTGGCGCGCGATGCGGCGCTCGCGAAACGCGAGGCATTCGAGGCTGCCGCCCCCGAGGTCGAACACGTAGAAATCGCGCAGGCCCGAAAGCGCGGGGTCGCATGCGAGGCCGCGGCCGATGTAATTAGCTTCCTCGTCGCCGGTGAGGATGCGGATGTCGTGCCCGGTGGCCTCGCGCACGCGGCGCTGGAAATCGGCGCCGTTGGCCGCGTCGCGCACGGCGCTGGTGGCGGCGAGGATCGTGCGGTCTGGGGAAAAGCGGGCGGTGTCGGTCAGCAGTTCGCGGATCGCGGCGAGTCCGCGCGCCATGGATTCCTCCGTGAGCGAGGGATTCGCCCCGTCGATGCCGGCGCTGATCCGCGCTTCGAGCGTTTTGTAGAAAAGCGAAACGGGCTGGTGGCACGGGTTGCGCGTGGCGACGAGCGTCTTGATGGAGTTGGAGCCGATGTCGATAACAGCGACGGTCATTTGGGAAATGCGGAGTTCGGAGTGGATGCCGGATGGGCTCAAAGGACAAAATCCGCCGGCGCGATGAGGAGCGTGAATTCGCCCTTGAGCGCGGTTCTGGCGAGGCGGGCCTGCACGTCGGAGGCGGGGCCGGTGAGGAAGGTTTCGTGGAGCTTGGTGACCTCCTTGGCGACGCAGATCACGCGCGCGGGGCCGAGCGCGGCGGCGATTTCATCCACGAATTTACCGACGCGGTGGCAGCTTTCGTAGAGCGCGATGGTGTATTCAAAATCCCGATACTTCTCCAGGAAGGCGGCGCGTGCGGAAACCTTGGCCGGGAGGAATCCGGCGAAGAGGAACCCGTTCGTGGGCAGGCCGGCGGCGCTGATGACGGCGGCGAGCGCGCACGCGCCGGGCACGGGGACGACGGGGAGCCCGCGGCGGCGGCAGGCGCGCACGATGCGGAAGCCGGGGTCGCTGAGCGCGGGCGTGCCGGCGTCGCTGACGACAGCGACGGATTTGCCGGCTGCGAGCTGGTCGGCGAGGCGTTCAGCGGCCTCGGTCTCGTTGTGGTCGTGGTAGGCGACGAGCTGGTTGTGAGGGATGCCGAGGCGGGCGAGGAGCGAGCCGGTTGTGCGCGTGTCCTCGCACGCGATGATGTCGACTTTCGAGAGGATGGCGCGGGCGCGCTCCGTAATGTCGGCAAGATTGCCGATGGGCGTGGCGACGACATGGAGATGGCCGGGCAGCGGGGTGAGCGAGGCGTTTTGCGGTATCGTGTTATCGTCTGGTGCGGACATGAAAAAAATCCGGCCAGATGACCGGATTTTTTGCGAAACAAAAGAGCGGGCGCGCGGGCGAAATCAGCGTTGGTCGCCGGGGCTGCCCATGCCGGGAATGCCGCCTTCCCAAGAGGCCGGGCGGCTCCAGGGGATCGATGTGTCCTTGGAGGTTTTTGTCGTGCAACCGGCAAAGATGGCGAGCATGGCCGTGGCCAGAAATGCGATGATGAGTCTTTTCATGATGGTGTGACGTGGCGGATTGTCGTGGGAAAGTGGCTGGTTGGAATTATGCCTGTGTAGGCCTTTTGCCGGCCGAGTGCAAGCGGCGGTTTTTCGCCGAATGTGTTTGCGACCCGCGGAATGTCGCATAGGTTCCCCAATGAGCGCCAGATTCGTTTAACTTTGTAAACAGATAATTTCCAATAATATATACTTATTCCGATGGGTGATTTCAATTCATGTTCAGCTTGCTTAAATGAAAGAAAATCGTCCAGCATTGCGGATGTTTATAGAAGCGTTGCAATCGTCCTGGTTTGAAATCCATGAATAAAAGCTGGAAATTTTTCAAAGAATCCGTGCGCCATTTTTGGCAGGTGGGGACGCTGGTTCACAGTTCGCGCCATTTGGTGAAATCGTTGCTTGCGGACATAGATTTCACAGAGGCGGAGTTGATCGTGGAGTTTGGCGCGGGCAGCGGTTGCGTGACGCGCGAGATTTTGCGGCGCATGAGGCCGGATGCGCGATTGTTCAGCTTTGAATTGAGCCCGGTTTTTCATGAGGAGATCTGCTCGATCGCGCAGGAAGATCCACGCCTGACGCCGGTGCTGGGCTGCGCGACGCTGGCCGCGGAAATGCTGGCGCCGGAGACTGTGGATTGCGTGGTGTCGGGGCTGCCGATGGGCAATTTCGGGAAGCGCGCCAAGCTGGGCGTGCTCGGCACGGTGCATGCGATTTTGAAACCGGGCGGGCATTTCAGCCAGTTCCAGTATTCGCTGCTCGATTACCGGCTGATGCGGCGACATTTCGAAAAAGTGCGCTTGGGCTACACGCCGCTGAATTTTCCGCCGGCATTCGTGTACAACTGCGTGGACCTGTGAGGGCGGCCGGTTCGACGGCGTTCGCGAAATGGCTTGAAAAGCCGGGGAGGATGCGCATGGTCTGCCGTCCTTGTTCTTTGACTGGCAAACCACCAGTTTGATTTTTTTCTAAGATTTCCGACAGGCGGCGCGGGTGTTTGGACGATCCAAATCCGCGGCCCGAAATCGAAAATCCAAAATGGGGGTGTTCTGGATTCGACCCTTGGTTGGACTGTATTGCTGCCGTTCGAGGATGAAGGTTGGCCTCGTTAAACATCCTTCACACCAATAACAGGCAACTACGAAGAGATGCCCTTGGCCGCCTAAGCGCGGCCTCGTTCGCACGGCGACACCTGCTAGCCGCTGCAAACGTCGACAGCAGGCATATCATGCGGAGCGATTCGCAGTTCGCATGACGTATACTTCAAATCTGGGGATTGGCTGATGCCCAAGCGCGTGGAGTCGCGTGACATCAGCGAGATAAATACGACACTATAACGGTAGATGCGATATGGGAAGGTCAGGGGCACGCGGGTTCAACTCCCGCCACCTCCACCATTTTAATTGCTTATCAATAAGCACTTAAGTTTTCATCACAGTTAGGTTGGCACGTGACGCGGCAGCCTGAACGATGAAAACACAAAGCGCGTCATTCACACTCAAGCCATTCAAGAATCGCAATGGCGTTACCTCCTACCGCGTGGGCAATTGGTTGTACGGCGGGTAAATTCGTGAAAATTTCAAGGCTCGCGAGGAAGCCGCAGCGGAAAAATGCATCCTCGAAACCAAGTCCCGACAAGTAGCATCCGGTTTGCGTCCGACTGCGACCGTTTTTACGCCGGAGCGACAGGGTGACGCCGAGATGCTGTTTGGCTACGCCAACTGGTGGAAGCTCTCCGTAATTCAGTCACTTCAGGAAAAACAAGGTTGGTTTGGTTTCCACCCCTGAAACCTATGAATAATAAACAATGCGCCGTCGAATATTTATGCGCACACAATCGCTGTTGACAAAGACAAATGGTCGATAAATTTACATGACGATCAGGATTTCCCTAAACCTCCTTTATACTCCTCATCATCCTTGTTTGTGTAAGCTCTTCCTGCTTTCCCACATGCTATTCTTGCGCGCCACTCCATTCACAAAATCTCTTCAGGCGTTGTTCTTTCTTTCATTGGCGGGCATCGCACATGCCGCTGATGATGCCGGCGCGGGCAGTCAGGTTGTCAAAATGAGGGGCGCGACCAGCCTTCCCCAGATAAACGTAACCAAAAAGACCCATGCCATCGACACCTTCCTGTTTCTTGGCGCATGGGAGCTGCCCTCCAAGGACAAATGGGCTGGATCGTCACTCGCGATAATAGACGCTCCGGCCAAGGCGATCACCCTCAAAGAGCCGGGGGCCCTGGTCAACAACGCCGGTCCGGTTGTGTTTGATAAAAACAAACAAAGCGCGGTTCTTGATCGGCTCAACTGGGACAAGGTACGAGCCACGCATTATGCATTCAAGGCCGTGTCGGGACGGCGGCAGACCGCAGTGCTTGAAATTTTCGCCGATTCCAAGGTCGAGGTTTATAACAACGGCCGCCTGGCATCGGGCAATGAGTGCGTGGAGAGCTTTGAAAACGAAGGGATCGGCTATCTTCCCGTCCTGCTCGAGGAGGGGGAGAATATAATAAACATAAAAGAGATTTCGCTGCACGGAATGCCCCGGATGCAGATCACCATGCATCTCGGCGACACGAACGATTTTCAGGCTGCGTGGCGCAGAAACGGCGGAATTATGCTGAAAACCATCACGGTGCCGCGAGGCCCTCGCGATCAGCCTGCGCTGGACTGGAGCCCGCTGCTGGGACGGCTTCGGGTCCCGGTCGAAGTGGAGGACGCGGAGACCGGAAAGTCGGTGTTCAAGAAGGAAGCCATGCGCCGGGGCGACAGGCTTTCGCTTCCCTCGGGGGATCCGCTCCCGCCCGGCATCTACAAGGCAATCTATGGCGAAAAAGCGGAAGGCATGTCCGAGTATTTCATCGTCGGCCACCCTCGGACGCTATGCGACAGCTTGACCGCCGGCCTTTCGCGATTGTCCGCAGACGCCCAGACGAGGCTCGACATCGAGGCGCAGTTCCGCCGCGCAGATGTTCTCCTCGCTGAAAAGAACTACGATTTTGCCGACCGCGCATGGCAGAAAAAGGTGGCTTTCACGCTCCACAGCATGGCTGTCATGAAGCGCATGCTTGAACAGCGCATGCCCGCCATCCCCCGGAACGCCACGGGCATGCACATACGGGGCTTTGTTTCCTCGACGGATGGCTCGACGCAATTTTACCGGATCGCGGTTCCCCCAAGCCGCAAGCCTAGCGAAAAACTCCCCTTGCTTGTGATGGTTTCGCCGCCGGTCGTGTACAAGGAAACGCCCTTTATTGAAGGCCCCACCATGGCGGACCATCACGCCGCGGAGCTATGGGCGGAATACGGGGCAAAATACGGCTTTGCCGTTCTCTGGCCCGGATACAAAAACGCGCCGGAAGGCCATACCTACGAAAGCAGGCTCATCGAGGAGGCCATCCAGTCAGTCGAAAAAAACTATGACATAGACCCGCGAAGAATCAGCGTCTTCGGGAGCTGCGGAGCCGGCTACTCGGCCGGACGCCTGCTGGCTGAATATGATAAACGCTATGCCGCCCTTGTTTATGACCGCGCCATTTATGATCGCGATCTGGACAAGTCCGGCAATATCCCGTCACTCGCCGAGTGGGTCGATGCCGTCAATCCGTCGCGCCATCTCATTAAAAACCCGAACCTCCGGATCTTTGTCCTCCACGAGGGCAAGGCGTCGGAAGGTCATGGCGAAATGGCATTGACCAGCCGGTTTCTTGCCGATGCCGCAAAGGGACGCCGCGATATTCCCGCCCATCTCGGACAGCTTCCCATTGGAACCACCCGGATGGATATTGTTTTCCGCTGGATAGCCCCTTGCGTGAATGAGCATCCCGGCAATCAGGCGTCCGGCTTTGCAGCCAGGACGGGCTACACGGGACCGATCTCGGAGATTTTCGCCACGCCGTTTATTATTGTCGAAGGCACGCAGGGTTCACCGCAGGAGCGGCGACACATGCAGGCCTTCGCCAGCCACCTGAGGGAAAGTTATGCCCGCTATTTTCACGGGGCCGCCTGCGTCATCAAGAAGGACAATCAAGTAACCCTCGCGGATATCGACAATTACTCGCTCATTTTGGTCGGCAATCCAAAATGCAATCTCACTTGGCAATATCTGCGCTCCAAACTGCCATTGAGCCATTCCGGCGGGCAGCTCTATTATGAAAACAGGCCGCTTGGAGAGTGCCCCGCTTACTACGCCATGGTCCGGCACCCGCAAAAGAAGGACGGCTACATCCTCCTCATAGGCGCGGAGGACATGGCGCAATTGGCATCCGCGCGCAGGGCCAGCCCGTTCAGGGCCTGGTATGACTGCTGCCTGCTGACCGCGCGGACCAACATCATACCCCGCTTGGAAAAGCCCGCCCCTTGATCTGCGCATCGCATCCAATAACAGGACATACAACAATCAGCTTGAAAGACCATGAAACCATATAAAACAACCCTCCTCGCCGGGCTGCTGGCCATGACCGTGCTTGCCGTCTCCTGCTCAAAGAATGAGAACCCTGCAAAGGCCGATGAAGCACCCAAGCCGGCGGCTCCCGCAGCCGCAGATGGCGCCCCGGAAACCGGCAATTATCTCAAGGCCGCCCGCAACGGACAGCAGGTGATGCTCGAATGGCGGTGCGACCTCAAAAAAATCAGGTCCATCGACATCTACAGGAACAACACCGGCAGGCCTCCCGGATACAAGATCGCCATACTTGGCGCCGCATCAGCCGCAGGCACATGGGACGACACCCTGGAGAATGGCGGCGCATACTGGTATTGGATCGTATGCAAGACCCGCGATGGGAAGGAGCACACCATCGCCCCGGTGCGCGTGGCCCCCGATCGCAACATGACCGGCAGCTATGGCAGCCAGACCGCCCAATACAAGGTAAAGGTGACAAGGACCGATGAGATTGCGAATCTGGTCTGGGATTTTCCTGACGACAAGTATCACTCGATCCTGGTTTACCGCTATACAACCGCGGTCAATGCCCCCCGCCGCAAAGGCCAGTTCCAGGTCTGCGAGGCGCGCGAATGGAAATCGCATTACACCGATGCCCTTCCCGATGCGAATGCCGATTACTGGTATTGGTTCCAGATACGCTTGGATTCGGGCAAGGTGCTGCACAGGGGGCCGATCAAGGCGGAATACGCCAACCCGTAAGGCCTCGCTCAAAGCATCTTTGGAGTGCGGCTTGTTTTTAACCGCGAATGGACGCCAATAAATCGCAAATGCTTCGGCAGCGCGGGCGGGATCGGGTGGCACGGGCTTCCAGCCCGTGTGGTTTGGGAGGTTTGGACGCACGCCAACGGCGTGCCATTCGTCAGCCCAAGGTCGAGCGTTGCGCGAGACCTTGGGTATTGAATGTTTGGATACAATACGCCCTGCAGGGGCGCCACAGGCGTGATTCGGCAGATTGTGGCACCCCTGCAGGGTACCTTTTCTTGAATGACATGAGACCCAGGGTTGCGCGCTGCGCGCTCACCCTGGGCTGACGAGTGGCACGCCCTTGGCGTGCGCGCGAAAGCACGGGCAGGTCGCCCGTGCCGCTCAACCCATTTGCGCTTCACCTCAATGGATTCTTTTCCGTGCCTTCCGTTGATTTCAAAAGATGCACGGCATTGCGCAGAAAAAGCTCACGCAACGACGCAGCGGCGCAACGGGAGCTGCCGCTCCTTTGTTTCTTCGTTGCGCCGCTGCGTCGTTGCGTGAGCCCGGTTTGGACGGGATACACACGATGCGTAGAATAAAAAAATACTCTCCACGCACACAAATCCTCTGCCGGATGGCAAAAGGGAGGGCTCCAAATTGACACATGCGCTCGCAAGGCGGATGCTGGGCGGCGTTCGTTTGCATAGTCTGTCGGGTCGCGTTGCTTATTCGTTGTTGAGCAGGGGCATTGCCTTGGGTGGCATTTGCTCCGGGCCGGTTGGCGGAAACAGCCGGTTGAGTGGGTGGTCTTCCGGTTGCAGCGTTCGGATGGTAAGTCGCATGGGCAAGGCGTCCCCTCTGCCACGAGAAGCCCGGTACGACGTTCATCAAGAAATAGCCCCTGGCCAAAAACTTGGCATACTCGTTGCTATTGGTTGCTGCTTGCACCGCGCACTCCAAGATGGGCACAACGAAACCAGTCGAAATACCGAGGGCGGGATTTCTCGCCCTTGATAAAAAAACCTCACGAAAATCCGTGAGGTTTTTTATTTTTACGCAATAAGTATCTTTTTGACCTTATGTTATTTGAACGATTCTTTCGAAAGCATTTGGCTGAAAATATCCGTGATTATGTAGATATAATATGGCTGACACTTGCATGACTCTCGCATCCCGGGAACTTTTCGTTTATTAAAAGTTACGGATCATTGACCACCGTGAGGGTGATGGAGGTTTCTGATGGGAGGGTCTTAAACGTGCGTAGTCTCCTGATGGTGACGCTGTAGTTTCCTGACAAGACACTCTCTGTAATAATGATAGGGCTTGATGTCCAGTCGGTTATCCCGTCAATTTTGTATTGGAATCCAAACGGATAAGCGTATTGATAGGAGGAACCATAACCGTCTCCCCTATCCGGGTGGATATCACCAAAGTATTTAGTGTCGTCCGAGTTTCCTAGGATTTTGACTGGAGGGAGAAATGACTCCCCCGTAACGCGCAATTGGTTCACGGATTCGATTGGCTCCGCATCAATTCCTCCCACAAGCTCCATGTCGACTTCTTGCACCGAAACCGTGACGTTGGTACCTTGGAACGTTATATCTTCGTGTTGTGGAAGATTCTCGTCATTATATGTGATTAAATATTGGTAGTTATGCTCTGTTATGTCACTTGTGTATTCTGAGTCGAGAGACCCTGCCCCCACAATGGGGAGCCCGGTAAAGCCTTCCCATATTTCCTCGCCATCGATATATCCCGAACGACCCATTCCAATTTCTTTCAGATGGAAGCTGGTGCCGTCCCAAAAACCGAGGAGTTCAAAGGTGGCTGTGATATGCGTTGGGCCTTCAATCAGGACAGGAATATGGGTGCATGAGAACCCAAGGATCTCGATATTGAAATCATAGTAGGTTTCCCCGGAGTTTTGGTGTTGGTCCTCCAGGACTCTTCCTACTGCAGTGAGTTTTATAAGGACATTCTTGTCTTGCGGGAGCGAAGAAAGGTTGAGGCATCCCCCGTCCGATGTGGAGCCCCAGGGTGTGGTTGCCAACAATGGGTTTGATCCGACAGTGAGAGCAAAGCATGCAATGAGGGCAATGCTTGCGAGCTTGAGCAGGTATGATAGTTTGGATTTCATGATCTTAGTGTGGATGATGGCTTTAATACTACTTATAGCAGAACGAGAATTCTAACCTGAGAACGGCACGAGGCGCAAGACGCCCTACCGGCAATGCTTACTATGGAGTAACCTTGTATTCATATGGGATGCGAGAGAAGATCCGAGGTAGAGAGTATTGTTGATTTTTGGAGAAAATAAACAGAATCGATAAGAGAATGTGGATTTGACGGAGGGCACCGGGGCAGACGACCCGCGGGGGGCAGACGACCCGGGGGGGGCAGACGACCCGGGGTGGTGTTTTGTCAATTTTCATGTAGATGGGGCAAATAGGGGACGAACCGAAAATTATCGATTTTTCAGGTGTGTAACGTCGAGGGAGTTTACTGTGGATTGGAAGTATCAATGGCAAAAATGTGAGACATGCGAAGAGCGTA
>JARKRC010000048.1 GCA_029974595.1 Ereboglobus sp.
AAAGTCGATCAAGGCCGAGTCGTTTCCAAGCCGGCCTCAATCCACCTGCGCTTCGCTTCGGGGCGGGCAGGGGCGTTCGCCCCTCCCCTGCGCCCCTCCCCGAAACTTATGGTTTCCTTCAGCGGAATACCGATACGTGTCTTCGGAACACGGGCAGGATGCCCGTGCCACTCAACCCAACGCCGCTTCACCTCAATGGATTTTTTCCGTGCTTCCGTGTTTCCGTGATTTATAAACTCAGTGGGCTGCTTGTTATTTCTTTTTGTTATCCTTAATAATCGCGATAACCATGCCGATGCAAAAAAGGAATAGCAGCAGTCCTCCAATTCGGATGCTTATTCCTGTATACGGTATTCCACGATAAATCGTGCGACCACTTGTTAACATCGCGATGCCCAAAAGTGAGCCAAAAACCAAGATAGCGAACTTAATAAAACTCATATTTTATATTTATGCACCAGTAATAGCAGGTGACATTAGTTTTCATAGGGCATTATCATTTATGAAATTCAAATATAGTTTTTGCCAGGATAGACGAAACTAATTCCTGATACTCCTCTCTTTGCAAGCTTTCACGCCTGCCCCGCCCCGCGAAATCACTCCGCCTTCACCGGCAGTTTCAAGAAATCCGCGATCCACGCGTTCACGGCTTCGGAGGCCTCCGGCACCGCCGGATGTCCCGCGATCAGCGACAACACGAGCGTCTTCGGCGCCTTGATCTGGTTGTAAGCTGCGAACATCGAGGTCGGCGGGCACGTCTCGTCATTGTAGCCCCACGAATACACGCCGGGAACCTTGATGCGCTTCGCGAAATTCACCGCGTCATAATAACTCGTCGTCTCGAGTTTCTGAGGATTTTCCGCATGGAAATTCCTGCCCGTCTTCCAATCCGGACGGAACATGTGCGGCCAGCCGCCCGCGCGGCCGTGCAGATAGCCCGTCACGTCGCAATACGCCGGAAACTGCGCCGCGCAGGCCGTCACGCGCGCATCGAGCGCCGTCGTCACGATCGTCAGCTGCCCGCCTTGCGAGCCGCCCATGACCGCGAGATCCTTTCCATTCCAGTTCGGCAGCGAGGTGAGAAAATCATTCGCGCGCACGCAGCTCAGGTAAACGCGGCGGTAGTAATACGCATCCTTGTTGTCCAAATTATACAGGTGATAGCCATTGAGCGTGCTGCTCCGCATCTGGTCGTAAAGTTCCGGCGGCAGGTTCACCGGAATGCCGTGGATGCCCACGTTGAGCGTGATCGCGCCGCGCTCGGCCATGCGCGTGTCCACCGGCACATACGGCCGCACGCCCGCGCCCGGCACGCGCAAAATCGCCGGATATTTTCCGGGGGCGACCGGCTCGCACAAAATCCCGTAGAACCGGCTCACGTATTGCCCGCCCGCCGAGCCCACCGTGCGAAAGCTCACATGATAAACATTGACCGACGGCGTGCAGTATTCAGGCAGGAGCGTGCGCTTCGCATCCATCGGAATCTTCGCCAGCTCGGCCTTCCCCGCGTCCCAGAACGCGTCAAAATCCCCCGGCTCGACCTGCGTCGGCTGGATTTTTTCCGGCTCGAAACCCGCCGTCGCCAGCCCGCGATAGTTCTTTCCGCCCACGTTGGCCGTCACCACGCAGCGCAAAAAACCCGGCTCCTTCATCGTCCCGCCGTCGATTACCAGCCCGCCCGCGGGCACGGACGCCGTCACCTCGTCCGCCGGCAGCATGTCCGGCCCCACGCGATACGAAACCGCCACGCCTTCGAGCGGCTCGCTGTCGGCCATGACCGTCACGGTGAATTTCGCCTTCTCGCCAACCTTGTAAGACCAATCACGATGGTCAGGCGACACCACGATCTGCACCGCCGCCACGCGCTTTTGCGCAACCGCCGGCACGGGCGAAATTTCAGCCGTCTCCGGCGCCGCAAAGGCTCCTGCCGAGCCAATCACACAAAAGGCAACAAAACGGGTAAGCATTTTTTTGATAAGCATAGTGCGCCTCTTTTACGACACCCCCCGCGCAAAACAAGCGCGCAACACATCGACCGGTAAAATTCTCTTTGAAATAAGTCTCGGCAAACCCCGCGCGATTTGGGATGCGTTGCGCCTCGCCAATTGTATCGGCAAAACACCATTTTCACACTTCACCCTCCACACTTTTCACCACATGCCCATCTGGGAATACAAAGTCATCACAAGCGGCGTTCACGGCTTCGCCACACCCGCGCTCCTCGAATCCTACCTCAACAATCTCGGCAAGGACGAATGGGAGATCGTCAACTATCTCCCCTCCCCCGCAAATCCCCTCGCCTTCACCGGCCTCGTCCGCCGCCCCACGCAACGCGACTGGACTCCCCCCGCCGCCCTCGTCAGCGCGCCGCCTGCTGTTGAACTGAAGCCCCAATCCCCCGCTCCCGGGTCGGCCAAAACCGAAACGCCCAAGGATGCAGCAGCCGAGACGTCCGCCGTCGCGCCTTCCGATTCCGAAACCTCAATTCTCAAGTCCGAAACCACCGCGCCCGCCGCCGCCAGCACTCTCCGCCCCGTCCGCGACACCGAGCGCGACCTCGACCCCGACGCGGAGGACGACGAAGACGACGACGCTGACGAATGGGACAACCTCGATCTCGACGACGACCTCCCGACTTTCTTCGACGCGCTCAAGCCCCACATGCGCAACAACCAAAAAGGCCCCGGCCAGTCCGTCGCCGTTGACTACCTCTCGAAACGCTGGGAGCTGCGCGAAGTCGAAATCCTCGGCGCGCTCAAGGAATGCGGCCTCACCATTCCCGAAACCGAGGACGCCGAACCCGAATACTTCGAGTTCGAGGACGATCTCTTCTGGGTGAACCGCAACAATCGCGGCCAGTATTTTATCAACACCCGCGAAAAACCGCGCCCCGTCTTCCGCACCGTCGCCGCCACGCCGCTCTCCCCCGACGACCCCGCCTACGCCGAACTCGCCGCCGAGCGCGCGGAGGAAAAAACCCGCATCGAAAAACGCAATGCCGAGCGCGCCGCCCAGCAGGCCGCTGCAGCCGCCCGCGCCGAGGAAGCCGCCAAACGCCGCGCCGAAGCCCAGGCCGCAAAGGACAGCGCCACCCCCGAATCCGGCGCCGAACAACCCGCCGCCGGCGACGCAGCCCAATCCGAACCGGATTCCGCCCCCCCCGACGCCGCATCCGACAAGCCTCTCCTCGACCGCATCCGCCCCATGATGCGCCGCAACCGCCACGGCCCCGGTTATTCCGGCAGCATCGGTTTCCTTGCCCGCGCCCTGAAAACCACCGATGCCGACCTCGCAGCGCAACTCACCGCGCTCGGCCTCCACATTCCCGCCGCCTCCAACGAAAAACCCACCTTCGTTGAAATCGGCGCCATGCTCTACTGGCTCAACAAGGACAATCGCGGAAACATCTGGATCAACGCCCGCGAAAACAAAAACGGCGCGAAAAAACCCGCCGGACAGCCGCCCGCCATTTCGGAACCTTCCGCCGCGCCGGAAGAAAAGCCCGGGGCGCAACAAGAGCAACTCGACCTCCCCCCTGTCGAAGCCGCAGACGCCTCCGCTCCCGCCGCCGCAACAGAACCCGCCCCGGAACCCGTGCCCACCGCCGGCGCCAGTCCGCTTGCCGCCGTCCGCCCGCTCCTCAAGCCCAACAAACGCGGCAGCGGCGTCTCCGGCGAAGTCGGCTACCTCGCGCGCGCTCTCGAACAAAACGAAACCGAGTTCGTCGCCGCGCTCACCAACGCCGGCCTCGTTGTTCCGCCCGGCGCTGACACCAAGCCGACATTCGTCGAACACGAGGGCGAGATTTTCTGGTTCAGCTTCTACGAAAAAGACGGCGTCACCTCGGTCTGGCTCAACGCCAAGCCCTCCAGGAAAAGCAAGGCCGGGGGAAAAACCACCCGGGCTCCGCGCACCCGCAAGCCCAAGGCCGACTCCGGCGAATAATCTCCATGCGCATAAGCGGCGGCAAAGCACGAGGCATCCCCCTTGCGGTTCCGAAAGGCGACACCGTGCGCCCGGCCACCGACGGCCTCCGCCAATCCGTCTTTTCCAGCATGGCCTCGCGCGTCCCCGGCGCGCATTTCCTCGACCTGTGCGCCGGCAGCGGAGCCTACGGGCTTGAAGCCGTCAGCCGCGGCGCCGCCTCCGGCATCTTCGTCGAAAAAAGCGCGAAAGCCGCCGCCTGCCTCCGCGCCAACATCGCCGCCGTCTGCAAAAGCGCCGCCCACGACGAACGCTCCCTCCATGTCTCCCAATGCGACCTCGCCGCGTGGACGCCCCCCCCCGGAGCCCCGCCGCCCGACCTCGTCTTCATTGACCCGCCTTACGAAATCATCGAACGCCTCGCGCCTCTCTTTTTCTCCAGGCTCCCGGACTGGCTCGGCGCGAGCAAAGACCCCGTGATCGTCTTCGAAATGCCCGGCGAACTCACGCTCGACGCCCCGCCCGGCTGGACTCTCGTCAAACGCCTCGGCGGCAAAGCCCCCCGCCAGCCCACCGTCTGCCTCTATCTGCGCGAAAAACGCTAAACCTCCATTGCAGTGGCCAAGAAAAAACGCTTCAACGACCATCCCTTACGTTATCACGAGGAAATCGAGCTCGAAATCCACACGCTGACCAATCTCGGCGTCGGGCTCGGTCGCGTCGCGCTGCCCGGCGGCGGCGCGGATGCCGCGCCCGCGTGGGTCGTCATGGTGCCGTTCACGCTGCCCGGCGAGCGCGTCCGCGCCCGCGTTTTCCGCAACCACAAAAATTACTCCGAGGCCGATCCGCTCGAAATCCTGACGCCCTCCCCCCATCGCATCGCCCCGCGCTGCCCGATTTTCGGAAGCTGCGGCGGCTGCCAGTATCAAAACTTTGAATACAACGAACAGCTCGCCTGGAAAGGCCGCCAGGTCGGCGAGCTTCTCCGCCACATGGCCGGCATCGAGTTCCCGGTAAATCCCGTCATCGGCTCGCCGCTGCAATACGGCTATCGCTCGAAAATCACCCCGCACTTCAACACGCCCAAATCGGATGCGCCCGCGGAACTCCCCATCGGCTTCCTCCGCCAAGGCACCCGCTTCGACATTCTCGATGTTCCCCGCTGCGACATCGCCACCGATGCCATCAACGAACGCCTCGCCGAAGTCCGTGCCGGCATCCGCGCCCGCGCCGCCGCGGGCGGGTTCACGCGCGGCGCGACTCTCCTCCTGCGCGACGCCGGCGGCGAAGTCACCACCGACTACGACCGCGTCATCAACGAGCGCGTCGGCGACATCACGCTGCATTTCCTCGCCCGCGATTTTTTCCAGAACAACCCGTCCATCCTCCCCGCGTTCACCGGCTACGTCCGCGAGCAGGCCGCCGCCTCCGGCGCGCGCCATCTCGTGGACGCCTATTGCGGCAGCGGGCTCTTCGCGCTCACCGCCGCGCGCGCCTTCGAGCGCGTCGCGGGCATCGAGATCAGCGAAAGCTCGATCCGGTTCGCCCGCGAAAACGCCTCCGCGAACAGCATCGCCAACGTCACCTTCCGCGCAGGCGACGCCTCCGCGATTTTCGCCGGGCTCGATTTTCCGCCGCGCGACACCGTCGTCGTCATCGATCCGCCCCGCAAGGGTTGTGACGAGAAATTCCTCTCCCAGCTTTTTGCCTTCGCCCCCCGCGCCGTCGTTTACGTGAGTTGCGATCCCGCCACGCAGATGCGCGACCTCGCGCATTTCACCGCATGCGGCTACAAGCTCGCCGCCGTGCAACCCTTCGACCTCTTCCCTCAGACACGCCACCTCGAATGCGTCATCACGCTGCACGCAGCCTGACGCCGGCCGTTGTTTGTAACGTATTACGTTACAAACTGCCGGTATCGCGGCTCGCACGAGGCATCGGAAAATCAAGGTCTGTTGTAACGTAATACGTTACAACAGACCCCGCGCCGGCAGCCTGCCGGGCTCCGGGCTCAGAATGTCACGGCGGCCAGTTCTTTTCCGTCCAGATCGCAGGCGGTCAGCTTCAGGCCCGAGGAGGTCACATGGCCGCGAACCAGCCGCGCGCGCTCCTTTTCCGGACCGCCGCCCGTGATTTGCGCATAGGGAAATTCGGCATTCGCAGGAATGTGCACCCAGCGATGAACGTGGGCCGAGATGATGACGCGCACGCCCCATTTCACCAATGACGCGTGCCACGCATCCCTGCCGCGTTTGCTGAAGCGGTCAAAGCCCGCCGGCTTCGCAAAATAATCCTGCGGCTTCTCGTCGGTCCAGCGCAGCGGAATGTGACAGAACACGACCTTCACCGGCGCGTTTTTGATTTCCGGGCGCTCGATGACTTTTTCAAGCCAGCGAGCCTGTTCCTCGATGAGCGGCTCGAACGAGACAAGCCCCCGAAAACTCGAATGCCTGTCGGGTTTGTCCTCGCCCGTGTCCAGCACGATCGCGCCCAGCGGCCCGCTGCGAAACGCGTAAAACGGACGCGCCACGCCGCCTTCGTGCGTGTCAGGGAAATCCACATAATCGACGACCTTGTTCGCCCAGACGCCGCGCACGTCGTGATTGCCGCGCGTCAGGAAAATCGGCGGCCCTTTCGCCAGGTCAACAACCCCGGCCGGATGCACATAGGTATCAGGGATCAGATCCGCCTCGTTGTTGTTCCGCTGTGTGATGTCGCCGTTCCAAACGAGGAAATCCACCTGCCGCGCGCCCTCGCCCGCCGTCAATGCGGAGAGGCGCTTGATCGTGGGCAGGTTTTGGTGCGTGTCATTCCACATCACAAAGCTCGTTTCCGCCGCGGAGGGCGCGAGCGTGGTGAATGAATAGACAGCCGTATAAACGGGCGGCGGTTCCGGGGGCGGATTCTGCGAGCCGGCCTTGGCCGAGCCCGGCGCAAGGGCGATGCTCGCGGCGCGCCACCAATAGCGCGTGCCGGCGGCAAGCCCCTTCAAGCGCACCTTGAGCACGCGCTCGTCGTGCGGGGTGTAGCCCATCGCGTCGCCGCCGCTTCGCAGGTTCAGGTTTTCCGGATCGGCGCCATACTCGACCCAGCCGCGCGCGGCGCCGTTGACCGTCCAGACGATGCAAACCGAATCCGCCGTGGGCGCAAAGACCGCGGGCGTGCCGCGGATGAGCGGCTTTGCCGGCCCGGCAGCCGCCTCCGCTTTCGGCGCGTCCGCGCCCTTGGCGATTGATCCGCCCGCGGCTGCGAGCAGCCCTGCGCTTCCGACCAGTTTTACGAAATCCCTGCGTCCAACGTGTGTTTGTTTAGTCATGATATGTTTTTATATTTTGGGTGATTGGTTTTATTAAAAATGCCGCGGCCCGTCATTTCGCGGCCTTTGCCGGCGCGGAGATCAAAACCTTGGCGGAAACAAAATAATGGTCGCTCGGATATTTTCCGTCCTTCGAGTCCGTGATCACTTCCGCGTCCGCCGCCGCGACGGGGCCGCGCATGAAGATATGATCGATGCGCAGATCCTTGCGCAGCTTTGCGAGGGTCAGCTTTTTTGCGTATTCCGGGCCCTGGAAAGCATGCGCGGTAAAGCCGCGATAACCGGCGGGGTGAACGGCATCGTAGGTGTCGGCCCAGCCGGCTTGTCTTATGATCTCGTAAACCGGGTTGTCGCCGTGCGCATTAAAATCCCCGGCGAAGAGCTGTGGAAACGCCTCCGGATAAAACGCGCTTTCCGCCACGATCATTTTGACCTGCTCGACGCGCGCGCCCTGGGACTTGTGGTCGAGATGCGTGTCTATCACGCGAAATTCGACGCTGGTCGCGCGATCCTTGAGGCGCACCCAATTGGCGTGCCTCGCGCGCGCCGTTTCCCACGACGAGCTGCCGGGCAGGTGCGGCGTTTCCGAGAGCCAGTAACCGCCCGCCGAGACGAACTCGTAGCGTTTCTTGGAGAACATGATCACGTTTTTCGCGATGCCGTGGTAGCCCTCCGTGTGCGCGTCCATTTCCGGCCCGGCAAAGCCGAAGAATGCGTATTCGGGAAAAAACTTCCGCATGTCTTCATCCTGCACGCGCAGGACTTCCTGCATGCACACGATGTCGGGATTGCGCGAACGAATCACTTCCGCGCAGAAATCCCTGCGCGCAGCCCAGCCGTTTCCGTTCGCGTCGTCCTCGGGCAGCGCGACGCGTATGTTGCACGAGAGCACCGTGTGCGGGGCGCGCTCCGGGGCGGGAGCGGCGGCGAGACTTCCGGCAAATGGCAGCGCAGCGAGGGCCGCGATGAGGATTGATTTCAGATTTCTGAGGGTGGTTTTCATTGTGTTTGGCTTTCTATAAACTCCATTTCGGCGGAGACGAAATAATGATCGCTCGGATAGCGCCCGCCGATGCTGTCGCGAATCACTTCCGAGGCCAGCGTCCTGAGCGCGCCGCGCCGGAGGACAAAATCAATTTTTTTCCGCACCGCGCCCTCCGGCTCGGCGGCAAAGGCCGCGCCGCGAAACTGGTGCGCGGTGAGGCCGGGATCGCGCCCGCCGTTGATCTCGGCAAACGTGTCGATCCAGCCGCCGTTGCGGAGAATCGCCATCGCCTTGCTGTCGGCGGATGAATTGAAATCGCCGCAAAAAATCTGCGGCATATCGCCGAACAATTCGGCGCCGAGGCGGACCGCGACCTTCGCGCCGTTTTCCCGGGCCTCGCGGCTCAGGTAATCGAAATGGGTGTTCCAGATGACAAACACCTTTCCGTTTTTCCTGTCCTTGAGCTTCACCCAGTTTGCATAGCGCGGCCCGGAGGAGCCCCAGTCCTTCGAGCCTTTTACGTGAGGCGTTTTCGAGAGCCAGAATCCGCCGCCGTCCAGTTTCTCAAAGCGCGCGGTCGAATATAAAATCGGGTTGCTCGGTATGACGGGCTCGCGATTGCCGATGCCGAAATAGACAAACCCGGGCATCGCCGACAGCACATCCTCGATCTGCGGAAGGCGCGCCTCCTGGCAGCAGATGATGTCGGCCTTTTGAGCGAGCAGCACGCGGACACAAGTCTCCTTGCGCTGCTTCCAGCCGAAGCCCGCCCTGTCATCCTCCTTCTTCGGATGACGGATGTTGGCGGTGACGACCCGGATGGAGGCGTCGGACTTTCGCTCGCGGATGACGAGTTCGTCGTGCTTGACCGCGCCGTTTGCGAGCAGCGGCAAAACCAAGGCGAGCGCGAAACAGGCAAACCCGCCCGGCGCAAGGCGGCAGAAGGGCTTTCCCATTGTCATTTCCCTGCTTTTTCCGCGACGGCATTGACGCGGAATGTGCGAGGCCCGGTCTTCACCGTCTTCTTGCCGTCGGAGACTTCGGCATACCATTCATACGATGAGCCGGGGGCGAGATTGTCCCATACGCACTCGGTGTTTTTGCCCGATTTGACCGTCATGCGGTTCAGCTCGGTGAAGTTTTCCACCTTCGTGCCGAAATTATAATCCAGCGAATAATCGCTCGCCGGGTCGGCGCGCCATTCGTTGAGGAAGGGCGAATAGGTTTTTACATAAATGCGATTCTGGCGCGGAGAGAGCGTCACGATGCCGAGGAATCCCTTTCCGCCATCGCCATCGAACTGGAAATCCTGCACTATTCCGTAAACGGTATTGCCGTTATATACATCGGTGCGGCGTCCTTCGCCGGTAATATGTCCGCCGGCGATGAACGTGAGGTTGGGGAAGCCCTTGAGCGCTTCGTGGATGGCCTTGCCGTCCGGCGAATAAGGTGATTCGAGGCCGGGAACCATTGTATAATGGGTGATTACAAACGCCCGCCGGTCCATGTGTTTCCTGATCACGCCGGCGGCCCATTTGAGCAAGTCGGGATCCTTGCGCGGACGCATGTATTCCATGCTTATGACAATGCCCTTTTCCTGTCCGGCATCAAAGAGCACATAGTAGTTGTTGTTATCCTTTCCGTAGTGACCGCCGTAATAGCTTTTGCCCTCAAAGTGCGGGACTCCGAAATATTTATTATAATAATTCGCCGTGCCGCCGTCGCCGCCGGGGTGTTTCTGGTCGTGATTCCCAACGGCAAGACAATACGGCACGCCCTGCGGCAGGCCTGTGAGCGCGGGGTTTTCCAGCTTGTAAAGGGCGCTGGAAGCGCGCTGCCATTGCACTTCGTCAACATCGCCCTGGTCCGAAATGTCGCCGAGATGAAACACGCACGCGATGTTTTGTTGTTTTGCGACTTTTATAATCCAGGCAACCTGCGCCTCCAGCATGGGCATGGTTCCGCCATGACGCTCCCGCGTGTAATACTGGGTGTCGGGCATGAGTACGATCGAATAATCCGGGGCAGCCTCGGCTTGTTTGCGCCCGTAGAAGACGACGTTGAGCGAGTCGTTGTCGGTGTCGGTGGCCTGCAGGTTCAGCGCGGCGGCGGCGCCCGTGGTTCTCGATTTTCCCAATGAAGCCGAAAGCCCGTCGATGCGCGGGGCTTTGTTGGAAGGATCGGCATCGAAGGTCACGATCAACTCGGGCCTCTGCTCCGGCGAAGTCATTTTGGATGAGCAAAAGCCGTAATTATCGCTTTGCGTGCGGACATTGTGCAGCACCCAGCCGTAATTCGGCGCGCCTTCGGCCCAAGCGCGCAGCGACTTCGTCACATCGACTTCGTAGTATTGGTTTTTATTATAAAACACATTGCTCGCATCGGGTGCGGCAACGGCATCGCGTCCGTTCAGGCGCACGCCGTCGCGCCCCCATGCGGCGGCGTTCCAAGTCGCGTTCTCTTTCCAAGGCACGAGCATGCGGTTGAAAAGAATCCGGTGGGCGCTCGTTTCACGGCCCGAATAAATGCGCAGGATTGCCTTGGTAATCCCGGCGCCGGGCGGGATTTGGCCGGGACGCTGTCCGATGATGTCGCGAAACTGCACAAGCACCTGCTGCGCCTCGTCATCCTTGGGCCTTTCCACGATCAGAACCTTGCCGGTTGATGTCGCATTGGGCTTTGCCTTGGCAATGCCCGCTTCGAGCGCGCCCGCGTAACCGTTGACGCCGTTTTGGAAACGCACCGTGCGCGTTTCCATGGAAACAGTCGTCGCGATGTCCGCCGCGGTTGCGATGCAGGCCGCGAAAGTGGCGAAGACAATCGCCGCCCACATGGCGCGGCGATTGTGCGTGTTTTTCAAGCAGGTGGTCGTGGTGTTCACTGGATGATGCAGTTTGCGTTGACGGATCAGCTTCTGAGATAGGCTCCGCTCGCGCGCAGCGTGGCGCGCAGTTTCGCCACATCAAGCGACGCCGGAGCGACGCCATCGGTAACACTCAGAGCGGCGGCGCGCCCGGCGGCCTCGCCGATGGCCATGCAGGTGGACATCACGCGCGTGCCGGCCATCGCCTCGTGCGTCGTGCCGATGCAGCGGCCCGCGACGAGGAGGTTGCCGATTTTCTGCGGGAGCAGCGAGCCGTAGGGAATGTCGTAACAGTCGCCGCACCATTCGAGCGTGCAGTCGTTGTCGTTGGGCCGGTGGATGTCGATCGGGTAGCTGCCGACGGCGACGGCGTCGTCGAACTTGCGGCATGAGAGCAGGTCGTCGCGGTTGAGCATGTAGCGTCCGGTGACGCGGCGGGTTTCGCGAATGCCAAGGAACGGCGCGGTCATCGAGAACCATGCGTTTTCAAAGCCGGGCACGTAATTGATCAGGTATTTCGCAATGCCCTCGATTTGTTTGCGCGCGGTGATTTCGCCCTGCGTGAGGCTGTGCGAATCGGAGCCGTCGATGTCTTTCACGCGGGTCATGTTGATCCATGCCTCGCCGCGGCGGATGCCGGTGATGATGATCGTACGGTCGGTCGGAACGGGAATGCCGTCGGCGCGCGCCTTCTGGATGAGGTTGCGGAGGCCGACCGTGATGAAGCGGCTGTTTTTCCCGAAATAGTCGGGCGGAATAAAATCCATCTGATAATCGCCCGGCTCGCCCGCAATGCTTTGGCGGAGTTTGTCGGTGTCCACATTGTCGATGCGGAACATGAGCGTGGGAGGCTGCATGCCGCCGTTTGCGTCGCCTTTTTCGCAGGGCGCGCCCGCTTGGAACGTCACGTCGGCGTCGCCCGTGCAGTCGATGACGCGTCTGGCGAGGATGGCCTCGCGGCGGCCCTTGCACTGGAAAATGCAGCCTTTGATGACGTCGTCTTCCACAATCGCGTCGGCAAACATGCTGTAGAACTGCACATCGACCCCGGCCTGGAGCAGCATGTCGAGCGCGACGGTTTTCACCATTTCGGGATCGATGATGGTGAGGCTCACGTGCAGCGGGCAGGCTTGATGGTCGCTGGCGGCGTCGAGCGCCTTCATGCGATCCATGAGTTTTTGCGGAAGCCCTTTTATGATGAGCTCCTTTTTCTGGCTCAGGAAGCCGAGGATGGGCAGGCCGATCGTGAGATTGCCGCCCACATGGCTGCGCCCCTCGACGAGCGTCACCTTCACGCCGCTTTCAGCCGCGGCAAGCGCGGCCATGATGCCCGCCGGGCCTCCGCCGACGACGAGGACATCGGTTTCCTTGTATATTGGCGTTTCGCGGGCCGGTTCGGTGATTGTATTATTTGCGTTTTTCATGTCTCGATTTGTTTATAGGGTTTGAAGTTTGAATATTATATCAAGCAGTCGACGCGGGTTTTTCCTTTCTCGCCATTGTCCACAGGATGAGCGAGGCCAGCAAGTGCAGGCCCGCCATGGCGGTGAAGATGGCGGCGGGATTTGCGTCGTCGAGATGCTTGCCGACAAAAAAATTGAAGAGCACGGAGCCGAATGCCCCGCAGCCGGCGGCGATGCCGAGCGCGCCGCTGACGTTGCGGGTCGGAAACGTCTCCGTCATCATCACCGGCACGGTGAAAAGCCAGCTCAGGCAGATGGCGCACACGAGGCTGAAGATGGCGATGACGATAAACGGATTCGCGATGTGCGGAGTGAGCGCAAAAACGGGCATGAGGACGGCGATGGCGGTGAGCATGAGCTTGCGCGCGCGCAGCGGATCCATGCCGCCGCGCACCATGCGGTCGGAAATCATGCCGCTCGCGATGCCTCCAATCGCGGCGAACAAAAACGGAATCCAGCCGAAGAGGCCGACCTGCCTCTCGGTAAGGCCGGCGGTTTTCAGGTAGCCGGGCAGCCAGAACAGGCAGAAATACCAGACCGGATCGCTGATGAAGCGCACGAGGATGACGCCCCAGAGCGTGCGGGTTTTCCAGAGTTGCGGCCAGGTGAAGGCCGGCTCCTGCGCGGTGGAAACCGAGCCGGTGTTTTCCGCCAGCACCTCCGGCGGCGGGTTGCGATAAAACACGAGCCACAACGCGCCGACGATCAGTCCGAGCACGCCGGGCACGATGAAGGCGGCGCGCCAGTCGAAGCTCTCCTTCAGCCCCACGAGCAGGGGCGCGGCGACGACCATTCCGATCGTGCCGCCCGCCACGCACAGGCTGTTCGCGGTGGCGCGGAGTTTTTTTGGAAACCACTCCGTGACCACGCGCAACTGCGCGGCGTAGGCCATGGGCTCCGCGGCGCCGAGCAGTGCGCGGCACACGCCGAACGTCCATGCCACCCGCGTGAAGGCAGCCGCGATGCACGCGGCGGACCACACGACGATGCCGCCGCACATCATCCGCCGCACGCCGTCGCCCCGCCCGAAGCGATCGATGAGCCAACCTGACACCGGATACATCAGCGCATAAAAAACGATGAACACATTGGCAATCCAGGCGTAGCCTATATTGTTCAGGCCGAAGAGCGTTTTGATTTCCTTTTCAAGGAATGAAAGCGTCACCCGGTCGATATAGTTGAGCACCATGGCCGCGAAGATGATCGCGACGATGATCCAGCGGCGACGGTTTGGGATTAATGAAAACATTGTGGAATTGTGGAAATGTAGCTGCGCGGAGAAATGCGCGCGCGACGGGCGCGACGGCGTTGTTATGTTTGCGTCAGCGTTTGGCTTTTCCCGCGCCGGGTTTGCGGGATACGCGTTCGGCAAAGATGTTTCGCAAGGCTTCGCTTTGCTCCCCGGTCACGGTCAGGTAGATATCGGGCCCCGTCGCATCAGCCGTGAATGGCGTGGCGCCTTTTCCAACGATGCTCACGCAGCCTTTTTCGGATTTTCCAAACAGGGCCGAATCGGGAAAAACCGCATACCACGCGCTGGTCAGATCCCAGCAAGGGCGCTCGTGCGGCGTCGGAATATAACGCTGGTAGGAATCGCGAATGATATGACCCGGCGGCAGCGTTTCATCGATGCACTTCGCAGGAAACAAAACCGCCTTGCCGATTTCAAAACCGCTCCACACGCGCGGAGTAGGCCAATGGGCGACGACATGCCGGGCGGCGGGCACGTCGAGTTTCACGTTAAACTCCGCATATTTCTGATCCTTGAAATTGCCGGCCATGAGCGAGAGGAAACGCACTTTTTCCTTAACGAGCGTCATGCCGTCCTTCGGGCTGATGTCGTCGGATCCGCTCTTCAGCAGATCGGCCATGTTGGTAAACATGCCGACTTGCACGATGACCACGCTGCCGGGCTTGGCGTCCGCGAGGGTTTTCCTCAAAAGACGCAGCGCGCCGGGGGCTTTTGCGGCGTCAAACCCGCCGCGCGGGGCATGGGCGCCTTCCGCCAGCGAAAGGAAATCCCGCTCCTTGCGAAAGCCTTCCGCGGGCGAGTTTGGATTGATCCCGATGGGGATGCCCGGATGTCCGTATGCTTCATTGATCGCCTGCGTATAGGGCGCGGCAAGTTTGTGCGGAATGGTGAGCGTGATGGCGAGAATCTCGCATTTGCCCTCGTCCTGCAAGGTGTTCAGAATCGCGAGCGCGAGCGCGTCATCGACGTCATTGCCCATGTCGGTGTCGAATATCAGCTTCACCGGTTCCGACGCGGCAAAAACCGGCGCGGATGCGCAAACGCCAAGTGCCAGTGTGAAAAGCAGGACGATGTGATGGAGTCTCATGGTTGTTGGCATGTGCTTGCTGCGGTTCAAATTCGTTTAGAAGGCGTGGCGGTAGCCGAGGCTCACCGACCAGGGTTTTTGATAGCAGTCGCCTGTCGCAAACTCGTAGTCGAAGTAGAGCTGGCCTGCGGTTGTCGGACGCCAGATGAGACCAAGGCCCGCTTCGGCGCGAGTGCCATCGACATTCGGGCGCCAGCGGCTGCCCGCTTGGATTTCGCCTCCGGAACTCTCTTCATGAGAGGCTCCGAGGCGGCCCGAGAGTTCCATCACGCCTTGGGAGATCGCCCAGAGGCGTCCGGCTTTAACGCTGGCGCGCAGGCGTGTGATCGCTATGTCCTTGCCGGTCACTTCGAGGATGTTCGCTCCCGTGGTGCGGTAGTCGCCGCGTTCGAGGCGCGCGATCGAAGCCTGGGCAACGGGCTCGGCGAACCAGCCTTTGCCGATTGCACGGTCAAGAGCGATGCGTTTGCCCAGTTCGAGGGACGCGCCGAGCGCGTCGTCGCGGTGGTCCCCGGTCGTGGTGTTGCCGCTTTGGTCCGCGCTGTTGAGTTCATTTTTGTAGCGCACGGCGGCGAGGGTCAGGTTCGCGAACCAGCCGTTGTCGTGCAGCCAGGCGGCGTAGAGGCCGAGACCTGTCTGGATGCTTTCGCCGTCGGCCGTGCCGGTGCCTTCCCGGGGGCGGAAGTCCTGCGTGGCCCGTCCGTAGCCGGCGTAAGCGCCGATCACCAAACGCGCGGAGGTCAGGGGCAGTGTTTTGTCCGCTCCCAATTCGAAGCCGTAGAGTTCCATCTTGAAGGCGCGCATATCCGTCCCCGAGCTCAGGCGGGCCTGCTCGGCTCGGGCCCGGGCCCAGAGCGCAAACTCGCCGGAGGGCGCCTTGCCGGCCCCGCGCAGTTCGCCGAGGCGGCGGGCGAGGTTGTCCTGCGAGGCGAACCACATGAGGCTTTGCGCGCCGGGGACGCCGCGGATCGCGTCGTTGATGCCGGCTTCGCCGTTGGTCGCGAGGATGATGTTGCCGCCGGAAGCCGGGACAATCGCGTAGTTGGTGCCGGCGTAGTCGAGGCCGCCGGTGAAGGTCGCGGTGTTGGAGCCCGAGATGGTCGCAAGGGCCGGCGCGGGGCCGCCGTGCGGCGCGGTCGCGTCGGGGGAGGCCGTCAGGTTGATGTGGTGCGCTCCGGTCGCGTTTCCAAGGACGATCAGCCGGTCGCTTTCGCCGGTGCCGGGATTGACCGTCATGTGCAACGCGCCGTTTCCGGAGAGGCTGCCGACTTTCACCGTGCGGTAGGTCATGCCCGAAGGCGGGGCGGCAAGGATGCCCGGGGGCGTCACAGGAACGGTCGCGGGGCTGCCAAAGTCGAGCGCGCCGTTGTTTGCCAGCGAGCCGAAGGTGTGCGTGGCCGGGCCGCCGAGCCGGATTGTGCCCGAGTTGATCGCCAGCGTTCCGGTGAAGGTGTTTTGCGCGCTCAGGACAAGCGTGCCCGCTCCTTCCTTCGTGAGGGATTTTTTGTCCCAGCCGGGGGCCGCCTCTCCGAGGCGGTCGCCCAAGGGCGTGTCCACCTCGAAGGTTTGGCCTTCGGCCAGGGTAAAGGTGCCGTGCGCCGATGAGGGCGCGTTCCACGCCAGACGGTAGGCGGCGCGGTAGGTCGCGTAGCCCGTATCGGCGTCCGTTTCGATGAAGCCGCCCGGCAGCAGGTAATCCGGCGCGCTTCCGCCCATGCCGGTGATGGAGGTGAAGCCGCCGTGGATTGCGCCCGAGGTCGCGGTGAGGATGAGCACGCCCGCGTCGGAGAGCTCGCTCGACTTGGCGACAGGCGCGTAGTTGAGGCCCGCGCCGGTGAGGTTCAGGCTGCCCGAGAGCACCGCGCTGCCGGCGGTGATGTAGGGCGTCGTGCGCGCGGAGTCGAGCTCGATGCCCAGCGTGCCGCGAACGCCCTGCTTGTATTCGCCATCGACGGTCATTGAGCCGGTCGAGGCGATGTTGAGGATGCCCGTGCCCGAGTTTGCGATGATGACGCTGCCATTTCTCGCGGCAAAGTAGCCCGCAAGGTTGAGCGTGCCGAGGGAACTCCCGCTGTGACCGACGGACAGGGCGCGGATGTCGAGCGCGGTCCCGCTGGTGATCACCGTGCCGGTCGCCTCAATCGTCATCGTGTCCGTGCCTTGGTAGCCGACATAGAGGTTTGCGTTGGAGGCCGAGTTGCGGGTGCCCGTGTCGAGGAAGCCGCGGACGATGATGCCGCCCGCGCTGCCGGCATAGCGCGCGCTCAGCAGGAAGTCGTTGTTGCCACCGCCGCGGATGATCATCGTGCCGGTTTGCTCGATCACGAGCGTGCCGGTGCCGTAGCTGCCGACTTCATTCGCGCTGCCGGAGACCAGCCACACGCCCGAGACGCTGGCAAAGCCTTGCGCGCCCGTGCCGGAGCCAAGAATCACATTGCCGCTCATGACCGTGCCGGTCGCCGCGATGGCGACGTAGCCAGCGGAGGCGTTGGCGTTGGCGATGGTCAGGTTGCCCGCCCTGTCGAAGAAGCCCGCGACCGTGAGCGTGCCGCTGGAGCCGGCTTGGTTGGCGACGTAGGTGTTTCCCGCGACGGTGATCGTGCCGGTCGGGGTGATGGCGAGTGAGCCAACGCCGGACTGGCCCACCGCGAGATTGCCGGTGATGCCAAAGAATCCGGCAACAGTGGCCGTGCCGCTGCCTCCCGCAACGCTGCCGATGTAGCTGGTGCCCGCGTTGCTGACCGTGCCCGTCGGCGCGATGTCGAGGGAGCCGGCGCCGTTGTAGCCCACCGCGAAGCTGCCGGTGACAGCGAGCAGGCCCGCGACATTGGCCCTGCCATTGGAACCGGCGGCGTTGCCGATATAGCTGGCGGCCCCGGCTGTCACCCTGCCGGTCGCGGCGATGTCGAGCGTGCCCGCGCCGGTGGAGCCGACCGCGAGGCTGCCGGTGGCGGAGAGCAATCCGGCGACAGTAGCCGTGCCGCTGGAATTCGCGCCGTTGCCGAGGTTGACGAAAGTGGCCGTCTTCACCGTGCCCGTGCTGGCGATGCTGAGAAGGCCGGTGCTGCCCGCCGCGTTGCCGAGGTTGAGGTTTGCCGCGATGTTCCAGAAGCCCGCCACGTCGGCGATGCCCGTCGAGCTCGCCTGCCACCCGAGCGCCGTGGTGTCGGAGTTGACGACGCCGCCCTGTGCGATGTTGAGGCTGCCCGCGCCGTTCATGCCGACCGCGAGATTGCCGGTGATGTTGAGCAGGCCCGCGACATTGGCGGTGCCGCTGGATCCGGCGGCGTTGGCGATGTAGCCGATGCCCGTGACTTGGACCGTGCCGGTCGGGGCGATGGCGAGCACGCTGCCGGTAGCATTGGCGTTCTGGCCGAGGTAGAGGTTGCCGCCGGCCTTCGCGAGGCCCTCGACGGCGAGCGTGCCGGAGGCTCCCGCGTCGTAGCCAATCGATATGCCGCCGGTGACATTGAGGGTGCCGGTCGAGCCGATGGTCGCGACGCCCCGGCTGCCGTCATAGACGCCGATGTAGATGTTGCCGTTGGTGCCGAGGTAGCCGTTGACGCGCGCGGTGCCCGAACCGTAGGAGCCGACGTGGATGTGGCTGCTCGCGGTCGCTGTGCCGCCGTTTTCAATGATGAGGGTGCCCGATGTCGCCACCTCGCCAGCGGCTCCGCCGCCGATGCGCAGGTAGCTCGCGGTCTGGTTGTAAACGCCGCCGGTCTTGACTTGGAGGAGGCCGGAGCCCGCGCCCGCGTTGCCGACAATGGTCTCCGCGCCTTGATTGACACGACCACCGCTTTCGACGGCAAGGACGCCGGAGCCGTCCTTGCCGATGAAGAGCGTTCCGGTGCTGGCCAAGGTGCCCGCGACGGTGAGCGCGGCGGCATCGCCGGAGGTGGCGCTGACCTGGACGCCGGCCGCGGAAAGGACGCCCGCGGGAGCGATTGTCAGCGCGCCCTTGTCGATGACGGCCGCGCCGGTGAAGCTGGCGGGGCCGCCGAGGGTGAGCGAGCCGGGGCCGGCCTTGTGCATCTCCACGGCCGTGAGCGCGACGTTGATCGTGGCGCTCGCGGAGGGCGTGGTGACGTTGATGTTCGCCGTGCCGCCGCTGGTGAGCGTGCCCGTGCCGTTGAGGATGTAGCCGGCGGTGTCGAATTGCAGCCCGGAGATGCTCTGCAGGCCCGAAACGTTCACCGTGCCCGAGCCGGCGTTGAAGACGCCGACCGCGCCGGAGTTCCACGCGACGGGCGAGCCGGAGCGCACCCATGTCGTGCTTGCGGCATCCCAGACGCCGTCGCCGGTCTGCCAGTAGAGGAAGTCAACATCGGCCGAACCGATCGCCAGGGTGATGGAGCCGGGCGCGAGCGAGGCGGTGAGCGTGCTGGAGAGCGTGAAGTCCATGCCGGCGACCGTCCACAAGCCGAGGTTGGCCGCGCCGGTGATGTCGGTGTAATTGGCGAGGGTGTAAACGCCCGGGATGTCGGGAATCGAGATGCCGCCGCGGTCGATCAGGAAGGAACCGCCACCCGCGAGGATGAGCGTGCCCGAGACGTCGAGCACGTGCGCACCCCCCAGCGAATACTGCCAGACCGCGCCGTCGGAGAGCGTGACATTGCCGGAGGCCGCGAGCGCGGCCGAGCGCAGGTCAAGCGTGCTTCCCGCGGCGAGGGAGAGGTTGTTGACGGTGCCCGTCGCCATCGGGCGGATGATCGCCCCGCCGCCAACAGTGATCAGCCCGCCGAGGCGCACGCCGTCGGTCGAGCCGGGCTTGGGGCCGAGGATGAGCGAGCCTCCTTGCACGGCGAGCGTGCCGGCAAACGCCGCGCTGTCGTTGGCGAGCACGAGACTGCCCGTGCCGAGCTTGGCGAGCGCCGCCCCGGAGCTTCCGGCAAAGGCGTTGGTCGCGGTCACTGAGAACGCCTGCGTGTCGAAGCTGAGCGCGCTCCCGCCGAGGTCGAGCGTGGGGATATTGGAGAAGAAGTCGGTGCCGCTCGCCGCCGCGCGGATGGTGCCACCGTTAAAGACCAGCGTCGCGCCGCCCGCGCCCGCCGCGATCTGGCGGGTTTCCAGCACGCCGCCGTCCAGGACCAGCGTGCCGTTGGCGGTGGCTGCGGAGCCGATGACGGTGCTGTTGGCGATGATCGTGCCACCGGAAACGAGGTCGAGGACGCCGGTGCCAGACTGTCCGACGTTGAGGGAGTTGGCGAGGAGATAGCCGCCGATCATCGCGGTGCCGGAGCTGCCGGCGTCGAAGCCGACGTAGGTGGTGCCACCGGCGATTATCGAGCCGCTCGATTCGAGATAGAGCGCGCCGGAGCCGGTAAGTCCCACCGACAGGTTCGTGCCCACGTCGAGAAGTCCGCGCACCGTGAGCGTGCCGGAGGAGCCGGCTGCCGCGCCGACGCGGAAATAGCTGGCGTTTTTGACCGTGCCGGTCTGTCCGATGATGACGACATTGTTGAGACTGTCGGCGATGTAGCCCATCTGGATATACGTCCCCGCCGTCCAGGAACCGTCGATGACGGCGGTGCCCGAGCCTCCGGTGTTGCGTCCGAGCATGGCGTTGGCCGTGTTGGTCAGGGACGCGCCCTCGGCGATATACAAATAACCGGTGCCGTAATTGCCGACGTAGAAGGTGTCCGCGCTGACGGTGCCGCCAGTGAGGATGCGCAGCGCGGCCTCGGTGCCCAAGGCGGCGCCGATGGAAAGCGTGCTGGTGCCTAGGGTGCCGGCGACGACGAGCGTCCCGCTGGAGCCCGCCTGGTTGGCGATGTAGCTGCCGCCGCCAACACGGACGGCTCCCGTGGAGGCGATGTCGAGCACGCCCGCGCCACCCTGTCCGACCGCAAGATTTGTGGTGATGTCGAGCAACCCGGCAACAAACGCCGTGCCGCTGGAACCCGCCAGATTGCCGACATAGGCGGTGTTCGCTACCTTTACCGTGCCCGTGGACGCGACATCGAGCACGCCGATGCCGCTCTGCCCGACCCCAAGATTTGTGGTGACGTCAAGCAACCCGGCAACAAACGCCGTGCCGGTGGCACCCGCCAGGTTGCCGATATAGCCGCTGTTTCCGACCTTTACCGTGCCCGTGGAGGCAATGTCGAGCACGCCCTGGCCGCCTGCGTCAACGCCGATGTAGGCGGTCCCGCTGGTGCCGAGGTAACCCGCGACGCGAGCCGTGCCCGAGCCATGCGAGCCGATCTGAATCTCGCGCGTCGAGGTGGCCGTGCCGCCGCTTTCGACGATCAACGCGCCGGAACCGGTGCTGCCCACAAAGAGCGTGCCCGTGTTGTTCAGCACGCCCGCGACGGCGAGCGTGGCCGGAGTGGAGACGGTGGAGCTGACTTGAATCTCGGATGCCGAGAGCACGCCCGCCGGGGCGACTGCCAGGGAGCCGCTGTCAACGGCGACGAGGCCGCCGATCGTCGCGACGCCGCCAAGCGTCACCGCGCCGGGACCTGCCTTGCGGAGCGCGTCGGCGGCAAGCGCGGTGTTGATCGTCGCGGCGACGCCCGCGGTGGTGACATTGATGTTCGCCGTGCCTCCCGCCGCGAGCGTGCCCGTGCCGCCGAGGACGTAGCCGTCGCTGTCGAATTGCAGGCCCGAGAAAGTTTGCACGCCGCTGACATCCACCGCGCCCGCGCCCGCGTTGAAAATGCCCAGCGCGCCGGAGTTCCACAGCGCCGCCGTGCCGGAGCGAATCCACGACGCGGTCGCCGCGTCCCACGTGCCGGCACCGCCCTGCCAGTAGAGGAAATCAAGGCCCGCGTAGCCGATTTCGAGGATGAGCGAGCCGGGCGTCGAGGTGGTGTTGAAGGTGGACTGCGTAGCAAAGTCCACGCCCGTGACGAACCACGAGGCGAGGTTTCCCGTCCCGGTGATCGTCGCATAGGTGGCCAGCGTGTAGGCCCCGGGGATGTCGCCGTATTCCAATATCCCGCGGTCGAGGAGCAGCGTGCCGCCGCCGCCGAAGGCGAGCGCGCCGGTGGCGCCAAGCTCGTTCTTTCCGGTGAGCGAGTAGAACCATGTCGCCCCGTCCGCGAAGGTCACGTTGGCGGCTGCGAGCGGGCCGTTGCGCAGGTCGAGCGTCGCGCCGTTGAGGATGTTGAGCTGTCCGCCGATCTTGGCGGCCGCATTGCCGACGAGCGAGCCGGCGCGAATGTTCGTCGTGCCCGCGTAGGCGGAGCTGTCGGCGGTGAGCGTCAGCGCGCCCGCGCCGAGTTTGTTGAGGACCGCGCCGGAGCTACCCGCGAAGGCGTTGGTCGCCGTGACCGCGAAGGCCTGCGTGTCGAGGTTGAGCGCGCCCGCGCCAAGGTTGAGCACCGCCATGTTGAGGAAGTCGGCCGTGGCCGCCGACGCGCGCAGCGTGCCGCCGTTGAAGACGAAGGCCGCCGCGCCCTCACCCCGCGCGAGCTGGCGCGTTTCGAGAACGCCGCCGTTGAGCGCGAGCGTGCCGGTCCCCGCTGTCGTGCCCCCGATGATGGTCGTGCCGCCCACGATCACCGAGCCGCCGGACTGGACATCGAGGACACCCGTGCCCGAGTTGCCGATCGTGAGGTTCGTGCCGACCTGCCAGAGTCCGGCGATCGTGGCCGCGCCCTTTGAGTTGGCCGAGTTTCCTATGCCAGCCGAGCCCTCGACGAGCATCGAGCCGCCGGACAGGACGTTGAGGTAGCCGTTGCCGCCGTAGCCCACCATCATGCGGCCTTTGTTGACGAGGAACGTGCCGGCGAGATTGAGCGTGCCGGCGGTGTTGGCGTTATTGGCGATCATCAGCACCATGGTGTCCCCGCCGGTGCCGGTGCCGATGACCGTGCCGGTGCTCTCGACGTTCATCACTCCGCTGCCGGTGTGCGCGATGTAAATGTTGGCGTTGGTGGCGTTGTTGCGGGTGCCGGTGTCGAGGAGGCCTCTGACCGTGACCTGGCCGTAACCGCCCGCCGCGCGCCCGAGGACGAGGTAATCGTTATTGACCCCGTTGCGCAGAATCACGGTGCCGGATTCCGTGATGACGAGCGAGCCCGCACCCGTGTAGCCGACATTGAAGTCGCTGGCGTTGGCCTTGAGAAGCCCCGCGACGGTGCCCGAGGCGACCGAGCCCGCGATGTTGCCCATGCGGACGGCGCCGTTGAGCTCCATCGTGCCCGTGGACTTGACGTTGAGGGACGTCGTGCCGGCATTCATGTAGAGATAGCCGGTGCTGAGGTAGCCACCGACCGAGATGCTGCCCGAACTCTCCGCTGCGCCGCCGACGACGACATTGCCCGCGATGATTGCCGTGCCGGTCTCGGTGACATTGAGGTAGCCTTTGCCCAGGTTCCCAAGGAGCACCGTGTTGCTGACAGTGAGAACCCCGGAAATGGTGGCGGTGCCGGAACCGGTGGCCTCGTAGCCGATGTAGGCGAGGCCCCTGACGGTGGTGGTGCCGCCGGACTCGACGAGAAGTGTGCCCTCGCCCGCGAAGCCCACGCTCAGATTGTCACCCATGTCGAGAAGTCCCCTGGTAATGATGGTGCCGGACGATCCCACGGCATTGGCGATGCGAACATGCGTGGCAGCCGCGACCGTGCCGGTCTGCCCGATGATGAGGGTGTTGTCGCGGCTGTCTGCAATGTAGCCCATGTAAATATAGGTGCCAGCCGTCCAAGAGCCGTCGATAACGGCCGTGCCCGAGCCGCCCGTGTAGCGGCCAAACATGGCGTTGGCAGTGTTGGTCAGGGCCGCACCCTCGGCGACATGGAGATAACCCGTGCCGTATTGGCCAACATAGAAGGTGGTGGCGTTGACGGTGCCGCCGGTGAGGATGCTGAGCGTGCCCGTCGTGTTAACGGTGCCGCCGATGGAGATCGTAGCGGCGTTCATTACGCCGCCGGTGAGGACTCTGACCTCGCCCGAGCTGCCAGCCACGTTGCCGATGACAATCGAGTCGGTTAGGCGCCATGTGTTGGAAACCATGATGGCTGCGTTGTCGCCGGCAGCGAGGCCGAGGCCGGTCCTCCCGGAAGCGACGCTGCTGGTGATGAAGAGGGTGCCGCTGGCGAGGTTCATGGCGTCAGCGTTGGCGCGGGTGGTGAGGGTGGTCAGGGCGGCGTCGGAATACCAGTTGTTGAGGGTGATCGCCCCGGTGCCGCCGCCCCAATAGACATCGGCGGCGATGGCGCGGGGCGCAAGGATGGCGGCAAGGAACAGAAGGGCCGCGACAGGGCCCGCAAGGCTGAGACTGAGGCTTGGTTTTCCTGAGGTGGTGTTCATGCAATCGGTTTTTTTAGGGACGTGGAGGTGTGTCGGCTGGGCGAAATAATGATGCAGGAGGCGGTGCATGGGATGTGTCGGGCTGGAGGGAGGCTGGTGACGGGAGAAAGGCGGGATGGATAAAGGCCCGCATGTTGGGAGCAGAAGCAAGCCATTGTCACCAGTAATAATTATTCAATTCGGGCTTCATGTTTCTCGGGATGAAAGGGCGCTGATATTCGAGGGAGAAATGCGGGCGGGAAACGCGCGTGCGTTTTGCCGATAAAACGAGGCATTTGCACTCGTGATATTTATTCACAATGCGGAAGGCGGAACGCTCTTGCCCTGTCCCTTTGCGCGCATTGTCTGAAACACGCCCGGCTTTTCCCGCGGCAGACGACTCCATGAAAAAAGAACCCTCCTCCCGCCTCGCCCTCCGCGCAATCCACGCCAGCCTCGGCCTGCTGGCTGTGATCGCCTTGGCCAGCCCGGCGGCCCATGCCAAGCCGGCTCATTCGCTCACGATGGGCGAGGGCTTCGTCAATCCGCTCGGGTTCCACGACCCGTCGCCGGCGCTGTCATGGAAATTGCCCGATGGCGTCAAAAGGCAGACCGCCTATCGCATGGAGATCAAGTCGGGTGCGACGCGGTGGGATGGCGGCTGGGTCGAGTCGTCGCAATCGGTTTTCGTTCCACATGCGGGCAAGCCGCTCATGTCGCGGCAGCGCGGCGAGTGGCGCGTGCGTTTCCGCGCTGAAAACGGACGCGACTCGGGCTGGAGCGATTACGCTCGCTTCGAGATGGGTTTGCTCTCCAACGACGACTGGACGGCGCGCTGGATCCGCCCGCAACTGGGCGACAACGCCGTCACCCGCACGCGCGAGCCCGTCGCATGGCTGCGACGCCAGTTTGCCGTTTCACCGAAAGCCATTTCACAGGCGCGCCTCTACGTGACGGCGCGCGGCCTGTTTCACGTTTTCCTCAATGGCAAGGCCGTTGGCCGCGATTATTTCGCCAACGGCTGGACTTCCTACAAACACCGCATCGACACGCTCACCTACGATGTGACGGAGCAACTGCGCCGCGGCGAAAACAACATCTCCGCCATGCTCGGCGCCGGCTGGTATGCGGGCCGCGTCGGCTGGAGGCTTAAGAAACAGGACCCCACCGCCATCCCCGAACTCCTGCTGCAACTGGAAATCACCTACAAGGACGGCACGACCGCGACGGTCGCCTCAGACGGAGGCTGGGAGGGCACCTACGAAGGGCCGCTCGTTTCGTCGGCCATTTACGACGGTGAAATCTACGACGCGCGCCGCGCCAACTCCGGCTGGAGCCCCGTCGTCGTGAATCCCGACATCGGCCCCGCGCGCCTCACGCCCAAGCCCTTCGCGCCCGTGCGCGTGACGCAGACCCTGCCCGTGCAGGCGATCACCGAACCGGAGCCGGGGCGCTTCGTGTTCGATCTCGGGCAGAACATGGTCGGCTGGCCGCGCCTCAACATTTCCGTCGAAAAAGACCGCGCCATCACCATCCGCTTCGCCGAAATGCTCAACAAGGATGGCACACTTTACACTGCAAACTACCGCTCCGCCAAATCCAGCGCCGTTTACATCCCCGCAAAGGACGGCTCCGTCGAGTGGGAGCCCGCGTTCACGTTTTTCGGATTTCGCTACTTGGAGCTGTCAGGCCTGCCCCCGGGCGCCAAACCGGACAAAAGCTGGGTGACCGGCATGGTGCTCCATTCCGACCTGCGCCCCATCGGCAGCTTCAGCTCCTCGCACGCAAAACTCAACCAGCTCCAGAGCAACATCGTCTGGGGACAGCGCGGCAACTTCCTCGACATCCCGACCGACTGTCCGCAGCGCGACGAACGCCACGGCTGGCTCGGCGATGCCCTCGTCTTCTGCCCCACCTCGATGTTCAATTACGATTGCCACGCATTCTGGAAGAGCTGGCTCGGCTCGATGCGCGACCAGCAATACGCCGACGGACGCCTCCCCTGCGTCATCCCCGACATGCGCGGCCCGGGCCGCAGCAGCCCCGGCTGGAACGACGCCGCCGTCTTCATCCCGTGGGATGTGTATGTGCGCACCGGAGACCTTTCCATGCTCGCCGAAAACTATCCCATGATGGAAAAACTCGCCGCGTGGTATCGCACGAAATGCGTGGACGGCCTCTCCGCAAAAACCACCGGCTACGGCGACTGGCTCCAGCCGTATTCAAAAAACAACATCCGCGACGGCAACACCTCCAAGGACTACCTCGCCGCCGCATATTTCGCCCGCGACCTGCAAATCCTCGCCGACTCCGCCCGCTTGCTTGGCCGCGCCGACGACGAAAAACGCCACGCCGCCGAGCTCGTCACGCTGAAAAAAGCCTTCGTGAAAAAATACTTCGACGCCGACGGACGCCTGCAAGGCATTACCGAAACGCAGACCGCGTATCTACTCGCCATCGACTTTGCCCTCATCCCCGCCGACATGGTGAAAAAAGCCGCCGCGCATCTCGAACGCCTCATCGTGGACGAAGCGCAGGGACATTTACGCACCGGTTTTCTCGGCACGCCGCTCATCGCCGGAGTGCTCGACCGGACGGGCCGCGCGGGCCTCGCCGTCGAACTGCTCTTCAAGGAAACCTACCCGTCGTGGTTCTACCCCATCAACCAGGGCGCGACCACCATGTGGGAACGCTGGAACAGCTACACGCATGCCGAGGGGTTTGGCGACGCCTCGATGAACTCGTTCAATCACTACGCCTATGGCGCGATCGGCCAATGGATGTATGAACGCATCGCCGGCCTCGCGCCGGACCCCGCGCATCCCGGCTACAAACATTTCTTTGTGCGTCCGCTGCCCGCCGCCCCGCTCGACCATGCGCGCGCCGAACTCGACACACCCTACGGCAAGGCCGTGAGCGGCTGGATTAGGAAAAATGGAAAACTCCACATGGAAGTCATCGTCCCGCCCAACACGACGGCGACGATCGAGTTTCCCTCAGATCGCAAACCCGAGACCGTCGAAGCCGGCACGCACCGCTACGAAGTGGAGTTGTAGTCCATTTCAAGTAAATCACGGAAACACGAAAGCACGGAAGAAAATAGGATATAGAAAACAGAATATAGTATATAGAATATAGAAGCCGAAGGGGCAATGCCGACGGATTGGGTGGCACGGGCATCCTGCCCGTGTGGCTTGGGAGGGTCGGGTGGGATGGGCGACCCGCCCATGTTCCGAAAGACACGGGCTGGAAGCCCGTGCCACCCGACCCGCTCGGCTTTCGAACCTCTGATCTCTGTCCTCCGTCCGACCTCCGTGTCCTCTGTGACTCCGTGGTGAACTCCTCCGTCGTGAACGCTTCGACGCTTTTACTCCGCGCCCGAAGCCTTCACGACCGCCCGGATGACCACCGGGCCGGCCAAGCCGGACGGCAGGATCGGTGAGTCCTTGTCGTAGTGCTTCCATGTCGTGAACGTGACCCGGCCCACCGGGCTGCGTTCGCCGCGGAGGAACCAGTCGGGATACGCCTTCAATCCGAAACCGCGCCTGCGCGGCACCCTCGTCCACTCGCGATCCGCGGGCAGCTGCTCGTCCCCGATGAGGCGGTTCACCCAAGTGTTGGTGACGGCAATCTCCAGCGCATTCACGCCATCACGCACCGCATCCGTGATATCCACCCGGAAAGGCGGCTTCCAAAGCGTGCCGAGATTGCGGCCGTTGAGCTTCACCTGCGCGATCACCTGCACGTCTCCCAAATCCAGCCACAAGCGGCGGTTTCCGCCGCGCAATCCGGCGGGCATGACAAAGGTTTTCCCATAGGTCGCCGTGCCCGAAAAATATTTCACGCCGGGCAGCGTGTGCTCGCTCCACAAAACAGCGCCGGGCAATTCCACCCCGGCGGGAGCGCCCCACCCTTCGGGAAAACGCAGCGTCCACGCGCCCGCGATGGGAAACGGCGCCGGCGCCGGCCCGGTTTCGCAATCGAACACGCGGCCATCGGCCCGGCGAACGTGGTAGCGACCGGGCGCGTCCGCCCAGACAACCGGCCTGCCATTTTCGATGGTCACCTCGACGACGCCCCGCGTGGAATCCGCGGGCTTCGAATCGTTCCCGGATGTGTTTTGCGCGAGCGCCTTTGAAGCGGACTCCTTCGGCATCGTGCGCATCAGCGCGGCAATCTCCGCCTCGCTCAGCGCGCGATCAAACAATTTCACGTCCGAATGCTCGCCGGCAAACACGGAGGCGCGCGCATCCCGCGTCTCATCAACCGCGCCCCGCGCGGTGAAAACCGAGCGGAACCCCTTTCGCGCAAGGCGGCCGTTGAGATAGAGCGCCGGGCGTCCGTCCTGATACACAACCGCGACATGCGTCCAGTCCGCAAGCGACACCGGTTGAACCAGCGTCGCCACGAAATGGAGCGCGCTGTGCTCAAGCACGCAGACGACGTTCCTGCCAATCGCAAGCCCCGTGCCCGCCGCGGAATCATCCAGGTAACGCTCCACGCCCTGCGGCGGGAAAAGCAGGTCGTTGCGCGTGATGCGCAAGGCCGAGGTGCCCGCAAAATCCTCGGCAGGCACATCCATGTCCGCCGCGGGCTTCACCCAGACGGCGTAGCTGAAGTTGCCGGCAACGCCCCGCGCATCGCGATTGTCCGTCGCATCCGGAGCTGTTTTTTCCTCTGCATTTCCCGCGTCGATCAGCACGTCCCGCCCGCGGGAAACCGTGACGATTCGCGAGGCATCCGGCGGCGCGTCTTTTTGAAAGACGACAAAAACCGATTCGCGCGGCCCCAGCCTGAGCGGCATCCGCGCATGCCCGCCGTCTGTCTCATAAACCGGAATCTCTTCGATGGAACCGCGCTCCGGGTGCCATAATTGCGGCCTGCCCTTGCCAGCGCGGAAAACCGCGCGCACATCGACCGCCTCTGCTTCGAGGTTTGCCACGAAATAAATCTCCCGCTCCGGCGTCGTGCGGTGGATGAAATGCACGCGCGGCCCGGATTTTGCCGGGGGGGAAGCGTCGTCCTCGTATTTGTTTTCCCGATACACGAAGTCCGGCGTCGCGCCCGCGTCCAGCAGCGTCTCCGCCAGCGAGCGCCCCCACACCACGCGGCCCCTGCCGAATTTCCGCTCCTTGACGCGCACGCCGTCACAGTCGCCCCAAACCTCCGCGACGAGTTTGCGCACCTCCGCGTCGCACGCCGGATAATCGCGGAGGCTCGGCGAGCGCAACGGCGGCGCGCCAAACACGGTCGCGCCATCGCGCACGAGGTCGCGCAGTCTGCCCAGGAGCGCGGGCGTCATCAGGCGCTGTTGCGGCATGACAAGCACGCGGTAGCTCATGCCGTCGGGCAGCGTCAGCCTGCCGTCCTTCACGGACATGCGCGTGAGCACGACCTCGCCGGAGCAGAAATCGTAATCGTAGCCTTTCGGCGGCGCGGGCATCACCTCCTTGAGCAAGGGCGGATTTTTTATCCCCTCCTCGCTTTGCAAATAACAAATGTCCGCGACAAACAGCCCCTGCCGCAGCATGTGCTGGCAGCGCGCGACATAGTCGTGCCACGGGCGGCTCTGCTCCCACCAGGTCGCGGTGCGTTCGTATTCCCATCCCCACGGCCCCATCGTCATGCCGGGTTTGCGATCATCGGTCCACGGCTGCAACGAATAACGGTGGACGATAAAGTGATTGATGCCCGCGCAAAACGCCGCGTCCCCCACCGCCTTCGCCGCGTAGGGATGAAGCCGGTGCTTGCTGTTCAAATCGGTCGCGGTGAACGCCTCCGCGGCGATGACGGTTTTCCCGTAAATGTGTCCCGCCGACGCCATCATCTTCACGCTCGTATGCAGGTTTTCGGGATCGGGCGACACCCAGAATTCGCCCATGGGAAGATCCGCGCGGCCCGTGTAGGTCAACGGGTCGAAAGGCCCGTTCCGATAGCCCTCCAGCGAAAAGAACTTTCCATGTTTGCGCGCGAGCGCGGCCATGCGGCCGGCGTAGTTTTCGTTCAGCAAATCCGAAATCGTGCGGCGCATGTCCCAGAGGAAACGCTCGCTCATGCCGGCGTCGCCGACGACCCGCCCCGTGAGCGCGGGCAGCCACGGCAGCAGATCGTAGCCGCGCAGCCGCTCAAACTCGCTGCGGAAGCGCGCCGTCCAATTCTGGTAGCCGACCTCCCAGCTGTCGATGTGCACGCCGGCAAAGGCGCCGGCGCCCGTGCCCGCGGCATCGGTGGTCGCGATGAGTTTTCCAAGAAATCCGTCGAAATGTTTGTCGAGCGCGGCGGCGCTGAGTTTGTCCACTTCCAACCCGCGCGCGTCGGACGGCGCGGGATAATTGTTTTTGCCGGTCGATGTGTGTCCGAAACGCAAAATCGTCCAGTCGCCTTCCGGCACGCTCCACTGCAAATGCCCGTCGCGAAGGCGCGCCGTCAGATCGAGTATTTTATTTTTGGATACGCTCATACCCGCCGTCGCCCCGGGGGCGTCCGCCGGCGACGCCGCGAGGCCAAGGCCGGATTTCTTCGCGTAGTCATCGATGCGGAACACCGGCGACAGCGTGATTTCGTTGACCCGCAGGCCATCGAGCGAGGCGTCGTTGCCGCTCAGGACGACGCGAAAGATTTTCGCCTTCGCCGGCGCGAATTCCTTCGCGGGGGAATTGGCGTGCGTGCGCGCGATCTCGCGAAAAACGCGCCCGTCATCGGACGCCTGCAATGCGCACAGGATGCGGGCCGTGGCGCCCGGTTTGCGCTTCGCAAACCCGACCGTGACTTCCAGCGAGCAGGCCTCGTAAGGCTCCGGAAAGGCAAACTGCACATACGGCCATTCGTCGCCGTTGTTCGGACGGCCCAGAAGCGCGCCCGATTTTTTTCCGCCATCGGCGAGCGCGGAAAGCTCCGCCGCCGTCGCGCCGGCATTTGTTGTGATCACCGGTTTGTGGTCGCGCATCGCGCCTGTTTCCGAAACCGGAGTGGGAAAGGCGAGCACGGCGATGTCGCGATAAAATCCCTCGATCGTCTGCGGCTGTTCCAGCGCGGCGTCAAAGGCGGCCGGGCCCGACACGCGCCGCTCCGTCCAGACGACTTTTTGCATGGAATTTTCCGGCGTGTTCCACGGGCCGCCCGAACCGGTCCAGCCGGGGTCGTTGTTCATGATCATTTGCAGGCCGAGCCGTTTCGCCTCGCTTGTCGCAAAGGCAAACATGTCGCGCCACTCCTGCGTGACCATCCGCACCGGGCCTTTCGGCACGCCTTGATCGACCTCCATGATCAGGACGCCCGCGATGCCCGCGCGCTTCATCGCCTCCAGGTCGGCGGTGATGCCTTCGCGCGTGATGTTGCCATCCGACCAGAACCAGAAAACCCACGCGCGCGCGTCGTCGGGCGGGCTGGCGAAAGCGCGTTCGAACGCGGCGGGCTCATGCGCGAGGCTCGCCGGCGAAAAAGACTGAGAGAGAGAAATTGCCGACAGGCACGCGGCAAACAAGACGGGGACGGATTTCATGATTTTTGGGAGGTTGTGATTGAGGTTTTTCGCCCGCGCTCAGTTCGTTTCCCGAAAAATTCGCACGGGGCCGAGCAGGCCCGACGCGAGCAAGGGCGACTTGGGATTGATGACGATGTTGGTGTCGGTCAGCCGTTTTTCCGGCGGCAGCGCGGCGTCGCCGATCAGGCGGTTGCGCCACTCGTTGACGACCTCGATTTCAAGGAGGTTTTCGCCGTCCTTCACGGCATCCGTGATATCGACGCGCCACGGCGACGTCCACACCGTGCCGAGGTCGCGGCCATTGAGCCGCACGCCGGCGATGTTCTTTACGACGCCGAGGTCGAGGTGCAGCCGGGGGTTCGCGCCGCGCTGCTTTTTGTAATCAAAACGTTTTAGATAAAACGCCGCGCCGGAGTAATACTTTATGCCCTCCTCGGGGCGGTTCGTCCAATCCTCCAGTTGCTCAAACTCGACCTCCGCCGGACCGCCCCACGCCGGATCGAACTTTACCGTCCACGGGCCGGTCAGTTCGCGCGCGAAGGTGTACTCCGCGAAATTGCGCGCGCCAGGTTTCGCGCCGGGAATCGTGGGCTTCGCCGGAAACACGACAAAGAACGACTGGAAGGGCGCGAACGTGAGCGAAACAATCGTGCGCCCGCGCGCGACGCGATGCGCCGCGGGGCGTGTCGAGCCATCGACCGGATTCCAGATTTCGGGCGCGCGGCCGGTTACGCGGAAACTGCATTCCTGCGTCTGCGCGCAATTCGCCTGGTTCGCGACAAAATAGATTTCCGCGCCAGGAGAGCTGCGGTGGATGAAATCCATGCCCGTGCCGCTCTTGTTGGAGACACCCGTGGAAAGCGCGGCGGCCTCCGCGTTTTCCGAGCAGGCAAAATCCGGCCCGATGCCGTCCTTCGCGAGAATCTCCCGCAGCGGCGCGCCCCAGAAGACGCGGCCCCGTCCGTATTTGTTCATCGTGCGCGTCCTGCCGTCGCAGGCGCCCCATATTTCCCGCGCGAGCCGCGCCACGGTGTCGTCCGATGCCGGATGGTTTTTCAAACCGGGATCGCGTTTTGGCGGCGGCCCCGAAATCGTCGCGCCCGCCTCGACGAGCGCCCTGATCTTTTCCAAGACCTCGACCGGCATGCGGTCGGTTTCGGGCAGCACGAGGACGGCGTAGCTCATGCCGTCGGGCAGGACCATGCGCCCGTCGCGCACGGAGACGCGCGTGAGCAGCACCTCGGCGTTGCACGCGTCGTAATCGTAGCCGAAGCCGAGCGTGGGCACGATGTGTTTCGGCGGAACGATGTTCGGCGCCCAGTCGCCGTTGTAGAGGAGCGCGTCGGCGACGAACAACCCCTGCCGCAGCAGGTGATGGCAGCGGCCCAGGTATTTCAAAAACGCGCCCGAGTGATGCCACCAGGTGACATTCGGGTTGAAGTGCGTGCCCGCATAATACTCGTAGCCCGGTTTTCCGGCGGAGAGTTTCGTGGCCGACGTCGTGTGAACGACGATCATGTTGATGCCCTCGCAAAACGCGCGGTCGGCGGATTGCTTGAGCATCGCGGGCGCGTCCTGCCATTGGCGCATGGCGGTGAAGGATTCCGCCGGCGCGAGTTTGCGCCCGTAAATATGCGCCGCGGACGCGACCATCTTGGTGACCTTGTTCTGCCCGTCCTCAAGGCGCGACTCGCCATAGCGGAGCTTCGGATCGAGGCCGCCCGGCTCGTCGTGCCTCGTCCCGAGCCAGAACTCGCCCATGGGGCGGTCGGCGCGCCCGAGGTTCTTCAAGGTGTCCATGCACATGGTGCCGGAGCGGCTCGGCCCGGCGGATTCGTGCTGCGCCTCCATGCCGAGCTCGTGGCATTTTTTCCCGAAATACGCATAGTGCCTGTCGGCCATGCAATCCGCGACGGTCTTCCGGTAATCATACAAAAAGCGGTCGGATATTTCCGCGCTGCCGACAATGAAGCCGTTCAACACCGGCGTGTAGGGACGCGGATCGTAACCGCGCCGTTCCTTGAATTCCTCCAATATGTTTTCCGTCCAGTTGGGAAATCCGTCCTCGAAACTGTCGCTGCAAAAATATTTCAGCGTATTGCGTCCGTTGACCTTCCCGCCTTCGAGGAAAATCTTCCCGAGTTTTTCGAATTGGATGTCCACCGGCTTGCTCGCGAGCCAGTCAACCGAGAGGCCGTCGCCTTCCGGCGGGGCGATCATGAGGCGCGAGCCGGTCATGCGGTGCCCCGTGCGCACGATCACCCAGCGGCCCGGAGGTACGTCCCAGTCGAGACGCCCGTCCGTGCTCATGCGCGAAGTCAGATCTACCACGCCGCCCGGCGGGATGGGCTTGTCCGCGGGTTGCCCGATCCACGGGACGAGCGTCGGCTCCACGACCTCGGAGCAGCGCGCGTGATTGCTGGCGTCCCTGCGATTTGTTTTCGCGGGCAAAAGCTCAAGGCGCTCCTTGTCGCTGAAGCGCGCCGCGTCGTCCGTGTCGTCGCGAAACGCCACCACGCAGGTGTCGCGGTAATCCAGTTTTTCGAGCGGCAGGTCAATGTAGGCCTTGTAGCCGGGCGGATTAAAAACCTTGTCGTAGCCGTCGCGGTTTCCCGGGAGCGGGAGCGCGCCGGAAAATTTTTGCGGCCCCGTGACGACATGCCGCGACTGCAAGAACCAGCGGCCCGAATCGCGCGGCTCGATCCACGGCCCGCCCATGCACCAGCCGCCGCTCAGGTTGACGCCGAACTCGATTCCAAGCCGGTCGGCCTCGCGGACGGCGTGCCTGTATAATTCCATCCACTCGTCCGACAAAAATTTGACACCCTTGCGCCGCTTCTCCGGTGCGCCGAGGTTGGTGGAGTTCACGAACAGCACGCTGCCGATGCCCTTCGCAGCAAACTCCTCAAGGTCGCGCGTGATCCCCGCGCGGTCCACCTGCCCGTCGAGCCACCACCAGTAACCGCCCGGTCGCGCCGAATCCGGCACGCTCGCAAACGCCTTCGCAAGCTCCGCCGCCCCCGCATCGCCGGCGTCCGGGATTTGGGCGGCGGGCACGTTTGCAAACAAACCCGAGCGGCATGCCGCGAGCGACACGCCCGCCATCGAGCTGATTTTAATAAAGTCCCTGCGTTTCATTATGTCTTGATCCTTGTGTTGTGGTGTTGTGAGGGGGAGACGCGTTTTCAGGCGTGCGGAGTTTGGCGGAAAATGTGGGTGTCGGCCGGGTGGCAAACCGCATCAGCGGGGGGCGGTGATGATTTTTGTGTGAACGAGGCGCATTTCGCCGATGAGGCCGGAGGGGAGCGAGCCGTGCTTCCACGGGTAGTAGTCGCCGGCGGCGGGTGCGGAGGCGCTGTCGGGGTAGTGCGTTTGCATGGAAACGGCCCAGGTGAGGCGTTCGTTTTTGGGCAGGGTGGCATCGTAAAGGCAGCGGTTGACCCACGTGTTGGCGACGGTGATGTCGAGCGTGTTGGCTCCGGCGCGGAGATAGCCGGTGACGTCGAGGCGGTAGGGCGGGCGCCAAAGGATGCCGGCGGAGCGGCCGTTGACGCGCACTTGCGCGACCTCGGCAACCTGCTCGATTTCGAGATAAACGCGTTCGGTTTCGGCAGCGGGCGCGGCGGGGAGCTCGAAGGTAGTCGAGTAGGTGGCCGCGCCGGAATAGTGTTTCACTCCGGGTTCGGGGCGTTCGGTCCAGGAGACGAGCCGGTCGAAACGCACCGGGGCGGCGGGCGCGCCCCACTTGGAATCGAAGGCGACGGCAAAGGGACCCGCAATGACGCGGGGCGCGGGGATGTCGGCGGCGGCAAGCGTGAAGCGCGCGCCGGCGCCGGTCTCGATGTCGAGCGCGCCGGGCACGGCGAACTCGGCGGCGAGGCGTCCGTTGCTCGCGACAAAGAGGCGCGGGGCGCGGCGGAGCGCGGGTTTCTGGGCTTCCGCCAGCGCCTCCGTCAACTCGGCGGGGGGGGAGGCGCGCGGGAGCATGACATAGGCGGCGGCGCGGCCCTTGAAGCCGGGGTGGATGCCGGCGGGCGGGCGCACGGCGCGGCCCGAAGAGCGCGCGGCGGCGGCAACTTTCTCGCCGTTCACGTAGAGCGCGGGAATGTTGTTTTTATAGACGACAGCGACGCGCGCGCCGTCGGGGACGGGATGGTCCCATACGATGATGCTGTTGCGATAGCGCCTGCCGTGCTCGAAGACGGCGATGGAGTTTTTGCCGATGCTCAGGCCGGCGCAGGCGGCGCGAGTGTCGTCGAGCTTCAGGTGCATTTGCTCGGGGTAGAGGGCGAAGTTTTCGCCGTTTTCGGAGAGAATGCCGGAGGCGGCGGCGCGTGTGACGCGGCGGTTCACAGCGGGGCTGACGGTGACGGCGAAGGCGAAGTCGCCGGTGACGGCGGTGTATTCGGGAGCCGCGCCCGCGGGAGGGGCGGCGGGAACGGGGAAGATTTGCGCGCCCTCGTAGCGGATGCTTGCAGCGGGAGCGGCGGCGGCGTTTTTCGGCGTGAAGACGACGAAGACGCCTTCGAGGGCTTCGAGCGAAAGCGGCAGCAGGGTGCGTCCGTCTTTTTCGAGGGCGGCGGGGGCCGGTTCGGCCATGCCGGTCTCGGGGTGCCAGAGGGCGGCGGTTTTGCCGGTGACGGCGAAGGAGGCCACGCCGGCAAGGGGGCGCGCGGATTCGCGGTTGGCGATCCAGAACCATTCCGCGCCGCCCGCGTGCTCGCGATGGAGCCAAGCGGCGGGTGAGAGGGGCGAAGGTTTCTCGGAAACGGCAGAGCCTTCGGGAGTGAAGGTGAACGCCTCGGAGAGGGCGAGCGCGGCGGCGGCCTCGGCGGGAGTGTGCCCGACGAGGAGGCGTCCGCCGCCGATCGGGCGGGTGGCGCGGCGTCCGTCGCCGAAGAGTTCGTCGGCGAGGGCGCGCCAGCGCGCGGCGGCGGCGGGCCCGCCGGTGAGCGAGGGGTTGGAGGCGGGTTTCTTTTCTGCCGAGATGGTCGCGCCGGCGGCGGCGAGCTGACGCAGTTTTTCGAGGGTTTCGAGGCGGAGGGTGGTGTCCGGCGAGACGACGAGGAGGACGTAGCTCATGCGTCCAGGGCTGACGAGTCTGCCGTTTTCAACGCGAAGAAAATCGCGGAGCCCGTCGCCGTTGATGACATCGTAATGGTGCGGGAAGGCGGGCGCGATGGTGGCCCTGCCGGAGGGAATTTCGTCGGCATACAGATACAGCACGCGCGCGGCGTATTTGCCCTGCTGGAGCATGTATTGGACACGGGAGATGTAGTCGAACCACGGGCGCGCGAACGGCCACCAGGGCATTTTGCGATTCTGGGCGATGCCCCAGGGTTCCATCTGCCAGCCGGGCGCGCGCTCGTCGGGCTGGTGGGTGTAGGTGTGGAAGACGGCGAGGTTGGGGCCGGCGAAGAGGAGCGCGTCGAGCGTGCCCTTGAGCGTCCATGGCGTCTGGGCCCAGTTGCCCTTCACGCTGGTGAGCGCCTCGCAGGTGACGAGGCGCTTGCCGTAGAAGTGGGCGGCACTGGACGGCTCGCGGGTGCGGTGGGTGGTGTTGGAAGGCTCGTTGCCGAGGATGTCGCGGATGCCGGCGACGATGCCCGGCTCGCGCGGCACCTGCCATCCCTCGGTCATGGGATAGTCGGCGACGCGGAAGGAGTTCATGGGGTCGCGCATGAAGGAGCCGCCGGCGGGCTCGGTCTCGTATTTGAGGCCGGCGGCGCGGGCTCGGGAGCCCATGACGCCGTAAAAGTTTCTCATGACGAGCGAGGAGAAGGCGCGGCGGAGGTCGCGGAGGAAGTTTTCCGTCGTATCCAAATCCTGGATGCACTCGCCGGCGAAGACGGGCAGCCAGGGGATGATGTCGTAGCCGTTCTCGGCGCGGAAATAGGCGGGGAAGTTTTCCGTCCAGTTCTGATGGCCGGCCTCCCAGGAGTCGGTCTCGATGACGGAAAACGTTTTTCCGGCGAGCGGGCCGGCGGCGGCGATCATTTTCGAGGGGTAGGAATCGAAGTGGTGGTTGACGGCGGACGGCTCGAACTTGTCCACCTCCAGACCGCGCCCGGCGGGCGTGGCGGGCGAGACGGTTTTGCCGGTGGTGGTGTGGCTGGCGCGCATGACGATCCACTCGCCGGCGGGAACGCGCCAGCGAAGCGTGAGCGGGGCGGCGCCGCCGGCGCCGGCGGTGGCAGCGGTGAGGTTGAGGATTTCGCCGGGCTGGAGCGTAAACGATTCCGGAAGCACCGGCGCAGGCGGGCGGAAGTCGCCGCGGTGCTCCATCATGCCCGCCTTGGGAGCGAGGTTTTCGACGGCGTGCGCGGCGCGCGAGTGCTCGCCGGGCGCGAGGAGCTCGATCTCGGAGAGGTGCAGTTCGCTTTCGCGCGCGGCGTTGCGGCTCGCGGCCTGCCCGGCGGCGCGGTGGCGGACGATCCGCCAGAAACGCGCGCGGCGGGGCGCGAACGAGGCGTTGAGGTCGCCCTGGAGAAATTTCAGTTCGAGCACTTTTTCAAAACGCTCGCCATCGTCGGACGCCTCAAGAAACACGTTTTTCGGCAGGGGCAGGCTGCGGCTCCACTGCGTCTCGGCGAAAATGCCGGCGGCCTCGAACGGCTCGGCAAACTCCAGCGTGACACCGACAGGCGCGTCCGCGGGCGCGCGGGCGAGGTCGCAGTCGAGGCGCACACCGCGCCGCGCCGCCTCGCCGTCGAACAGCGCGGCGAACGCCCCGCCATCGGCGGAGAGGGAGGCTTCGTCGCCGGTGTTTCGCACGCGCGTGTGTTCGTTGGCCGGATACGCGCGGCGAAGGACGCCCGGGCGGTGCATGGCGAGGAACGCGGGGCGTTTCGCGGGCCAGGCAAGGACGGCGATGCCGCGCGAAAAGCCGAGGCGCGCTTCGAGCGGCGGGAGGGCGATGGTTTGCTCCGCGCCGGCGGCGGCACCGGTGACGCGGACGAGCTGCCACGTGAGCTCCTGCATGGATTGCTCCGGGGCGATCCACGGGCCGCCGGCCTCGGACCAGCCGTCGCAGTTGTGGATGCCGATTTCGAGACCATGCCGCGCGGCGGTCTCGACGGTGAAGCGGAACGTGTCGAACCACTCCGGCGAGCCGAAGAGGAGCGGCCCCTGCGTCTTGCTGTTGACGGAAAAGATGCGCGCGCCGCCGAGACCGTTGTCGGCCATCGCCTGAAGATCGGCGGCGATGCCGGCGCGGGAGACATTGCCATTGATCCAGTGCCACCAGGTTTGCGGTCGCGCGGAGCCGGTGGGCGCGGCGAACGCGGAGGCCTCGGGCGCGAAGGCGGGCAGGTCGGGATTGTGCGTGGTGTAACGGTAGAAGTCGCTGTCGGCGGGCTTTGCCGGCGCAGCGGCTGCAGGGGCGGCGACGAGGAACAGGGAAAGCGCAAGAACGGGGATGCGGGGTGCGATGGGTTTCATGGTGTCGGCGGATTGGAAATCGGAAGGAAAACGGCGCGCGGTTTTTCCGCAACGGCAGGCGGCGGCTCCGCCTCGGCGCGCAGGGCGGCGCAACGCTCGCGCATAAGCTCCAGTTGTTTCGCGGCGGCGCTTTTGCCGGCGAGGTTGTCGAGTTCGAGCGGATCGTTTTCGAGATCGAAAAGCTCCTCGACGACGGGCGACTCGGACGGCCAGCGCACATATTTCCACTTCGCGCCCACCACGCCCTCGCTCGGCGGGATGATTTTCGGAAGCGTGCGGTGCTCGTAATAAAACTCGGTGCGCCAATCCGCCGGCGCGCGGCCCTCGATCCACGGACGCAGCGACCTGCCCTGCATCGCGCCGGGCGCGGGCACACCCGCGTAGTCGAGCATCGTCTGCGCGTAATCTATGTTCAGTGCCATGCATGGGATGCGGCTGGCTGCGCGTTTTTCGCGGACGGGCGGCGCGATCACGAGCGGCACGCGCACGTCCTCCGCGTAGATATACCATTTGTCCGACATGCCCCGGTCGCCGAGCGCGAAGCCGTTGTCGGAGGTGAATATTATCAATGTGTTTTCGAGCATTCCGCGCCGTTCGAGTTCGTCCAGAATGCGGCCAATCTCGCGGTCCATTCCGGTTATCAGGCGATAAATGTCGCGGGTCGTCGCGAGCGCCATGTCGTCATTGGCAAAACGCACCTGCCAGCGTTTGCGCCCCTCGGATGTTTTCACCGGCGCGGGCAGTTTTTCAAAGGCTTCCGCCGTCGCCGTGGGCTGCGGCGGGATGGCTGCGTCCTTATACAAATCCTCATCGCGCGAATCGGGCGGGAACTCGCGCGGCGCGCGGTCCTGCGCATGGGGGGCCTTGAAGCCGATATTCAGCATCCAGGGTTTTCCCTCGGGCACGGTCGCGAGAAACTCCAGGGCCTGGTCGCCGATGCGCTTCGTGAGATGCTCCGGCGAGTCTTTTTCGAAATAGCGGAGATTGCCCGGACGCGAGCGCCAGAAATCGAAATCGTGCGAGGGCAAATCCTGCGGTTTTCCGCCGACGCCGAACTTGCCGATCATGCCCGTGTAATATCCGGCGGCGCGGAGCAGATGCGGATAACTGTGCTCCCAGGGTTCGCGTCCGATCGGGTCGGAAAAGTTCCAAATGCCGTGCGCGCGTCCGTGCTGGCCGGTGAACATGCTGGCGCGGCTGACGACGCAAATCGCGGTCGTCACATGGGCGTTTTCAAAAACCGCGCCCCGCGCGGCGAGGCGGTCGAGGGCGGGCGTTTGTATGATCCTGTTTCCGGCGAAACCGAAGGCGTCGGCCCGCGCGTCGTCGGCGAGGATGAAGAGTATGTTAGGCGCGTCCCGGCGCGGCACAACCGGTTTTTCGGCCTGCGCCGCCGCCATCGAGGCGGACAGGGCCATTGCCGAGACAAGGGCGGCGGCCCTTGCGGGGACGGCGCTCGCAGCCGCCACCGGCGGAGTGTGTGCCTGCCGCTTTCGCGTCATGCGAGCGCCTTTCCGTGTGTTTCCGTTCAGCTCTTGGCCGGGTGTCCGGCGCGGCAGAACGTCTTGGCGGCCTCGGCGTGGTATTCGGCGAGCTGTTTCGCCTTTTCCTCGGGAGTCCAGCCGGCGGCCTGCGCCATCCAGTCCGCAACCTCGGCGGCGCGGGCTTCCATGTTGGGATGGTAATAGTGCCAGCTCGTGCGCCTGAAGAGGACGTCGGTGAGCGTGATCGCCCACTCGTTTTCAACGTAATGTTTGACGGCCTCGCTGCCGTAGGCGGCGGGAATGATGCCGCTGTAAGCCTCGGCCTCGGCGGCGGGGAGCAGGGGCTCCTTCGCAGTGCGACAGGGCTTCGCGTCGGCTTTCAGGAACTTGACGATCTGGTCAACGCCCTGTTGCGCCATGAGGCGGTAGGTGGTGAGCTTGCCGCCGGCGATGTCCCACCAACCCTCGGTCGGGTTCTTGATCTGGTGGGCGCGCGAGGTGTCGGACGGCGTGCCGTCCTTGTTCGCGATGAGAGGGCGGAGGCCCGACCACGAGCTGATGATGTCCTCGTGGGAGAGTTTCACCGGGGGGAAGGTCTTGTTTACCGTGTGGAGCACGTAGTCGATGTCCTCGACGTCCACGCGCACGTCCTCGGGACGCGCATCGTAGTCGGTGTCGGTCGTGCCGATGATGAGGCGCTCGCCCCAGGGGATGATGAAGAGGATGCGCTTGCCCTCGACCATGGTGACGGCTTCCGGCACGTTGAGGCGCTTGCGATCGACGACGATGTGAATGCCCTTGGTGAGGCGCAGTTTCACGGCGCTGTGCGGCATGGCCTCGGCCCAGGGGCCGGCGGCGTTGAGGATCGCGCGCGATTGCACGGTCATCGTGCGGCCCGTGAGCGTGTCCTCGATCGTGCAGTTCCACAGATCGCCCTCGCGCTTGGCGTCAACGAAACGCGTGTAGTTGGAAATGATCGCGCCGGACTTCACCGCCGAGCGGAGCGTGTCGAGCGTGAGGCGCGCGTCGCTGGTGAGCGCATCGAAATAACGCACCGAACCGCGAAGGTTTTCGGGATCGATGCCGGGGAGCTTTTGCATGGTCTCCTCTTTTGTATAACCGCGCGAGGGCTCGAAGTTGCGCCCGCCGCAGAGCAAGTCATACATTTTCACGCCAATGCGCATCTGCCACATGGGGCGGCGCAGGTATTTGTATACGGGGAAAATGAAGCCGAGCGGCTGCCCGAGGTGCGGTGCGATGTTGTGCACGACTTTCTTTTCGACGCTCGATTCATGCACGAGGCCGACGCGGCCTTGTTCGAGATAACGCAGCCCGCCGTGCAAAAGACGGCTGGAACGGCTGCTCGTGCCGTAGGAGAAGTCATAGCGATCGACAAGGCCGATGCGCAGTCCGCGCATGGCGGCGTCTCGCGCGACGCCGCTGCCAACGATGCCTCCGCCCACAACGAGCAGATCAAGCGGTTTTTCTGTGAATTGGCGGAAAGTGGATTCCCGCTTTTGTGCAATATTAGTGTTCATGGAAGAATTGGTGTTAAGGGTTAATATTCGTGATTTATTTGCAATTCATAAGGAGATTTCCGAGCTCGGCGAGGGTCGGCACAACAACGTCTGGTTTCACAGTCGATTTCGCCACGTCGTCCTCGGTCGCCTCGCCGCTAAGAACGAGCACGCCGACGGCGCCCGCGCGCTCCGCCATGCGAATGTCCGTGTAAAGCCGGTCGCCGACCATCGCTATTTCGTCCGGGCGCAGGCCGTGGCGGTTCAAGATCCCTTCGAGCATGGTCGGGTCGGGCTTGCCGAGGGTGATGTCGGGGGCGCGTCCCGTCGCGTGTTCGATGGCAGCGCACATCGAGCCGCAATCGACGAGCACGGTCGGCAGGTCGGTCGGGCAGACGCGGTCGGAATTCGTGGCGATGTAGGGGATGCCCTGCTTCGCCCACCAGGAGGCGCGGCACAGGCGCGAATAGACGAGCGTCATGTCAAACCCCACGACAAGGGCGTCGGGCAGGTCGTCCGCGGAATCGGACGCGCTTTCAAAGCCGCCCTTGGCGAACTCCTCGATCATGCTGGGCGTGCCGAGCATGAACAGGCGGCGGAACGCCGGGTGTTTTCTTTTTATATAATCCACCGCGGCCTGGGCCGTTGTATATAATTGTTCGGGCACGGCCTCGATGCCGATCTTGTGCAGATGCTGCAAATAGGCGGCGGAGCTTTTGGAGGGATTGTTTGTGAGGAACGTGTAGCCCACATTCCTGCCCGCGAGCCCGTCGAGGAACGGCTTTGTCCAAGGGAAGAGCGTTCCGCCCTTGTAAATGGTGCCGTCCATGTCGAGGACGACGTGCTTGATGCGTTTCAGATCAGGGTTCATGGAATTGGATCAGTTGGCGGCTGTTTTTTCCTCGTAGCCGTCGGCCTTGGCATTCCACATCAGCATAAAGACGCCCGTGCCCACCACCGCCATGCCGATGATGGCGATGTAAGCGTTGTCCCAGCCGTAGTGCTGGGCCACGTAACCGAAGCCGACGCCGGACACCGCTGTGCTGGCGTAGCCGAATATGCCCGTGAGGCCGTTGGCAGTCGCCGCGGCCTTTTTTGTGGCCTGGTTGGCCGCCGCGATGCCGATGAGCGCCTGCGGCCCGTAGATGAAGAAACCTGTCGCGCAGAGAACCGCAAAAAGCATCCATGACGACGCGCCCGACGGGATCATCCAGAGCAGGACGGCGCAAATCGTGGCGCCGAGCATGCAAAACACGCAGGTGCGATGCGCGCGGCCTTTCAAAAAACGATCCGTGGCCCAGCCCGCCACAAGCATGCCGGCGATGCCCGCAATCTCAAACAGCGCCACCATCCAGCCCGCGTGCGCCAGGCTCACGCCCTTGGATTGCTTGAGCAGCGTCGGACCCCAGTCGAGCACCGAGAAGCGCACGATATAGACGAAGAAATTGGCGAAACCGAGAATCCAGATGAGCGGATTGCCGAACACTTTTTCACGCAAAAACGCCCTGTATTCAGCCGACTTCTCGACTTTTTTCTTCAGCTTTACCGTGGTGCCTTCCAACTCGGGCAGGCCTACGGAGCTCGGGGTGTCGCGCAAAAACACGAACAGCATGATGGAGCCGACCATGGCAATGCCCGCGGGTATCCAGAAGCACCAGCGCCACGCGCCGGTGTGATGCGCGCCCTCTCCCATGTGGTTCATGATGTAGCCGCAAAGAATAACGACCAGACCCGCGCCGATGGAGTGCGACGTGTTCCAAACCGACATCTTTGTGGCCAGCTCGCGGGGCGGAATCCAGTGCGTGAGCAGTCGCGCGCAAGGCGGGAAACCCGTGCCTTGCAGGGCTCCGTTGACGAGCCACGTCATGCCCAGGAACAGGATGAGCACATTCGTGAAACCCGGCCCTGATGGCTGGCCGGATATCCATGAGGCGATATCCACGCCGAAACCGAACGCAAAGTTCGACAGCGCGCACAACGCCAGGCCCGTCGCCATGTAGAGGCGGGCGTTGCAGCGGTCGGCGAAAATGCCGTTCACGAAACGCGAGACGCCATAGATCACGCCGTTGAGCGTGAGATAGATGCCGAGATTGGTTTTCGAAATGCCCAGGTCCGTCTCCATGCCGGGCATGGCCATGCTGAAGTTTTTGCGGACAAAATAATACAGCGCATAACCGATCATGGTCAGCAAGATGGTACGCGTCTGCCAGTAGCGAAACCGCGATTGGATTTCAGGATTTGCCACGGCGTTTTGCGTGTTCGGGTTGCTGTTGTCTGCGGTCATGCGCGTTTTGATTTATGTTGTTTGTTATTGTTTGATTTCCCAGACGCCGCCGGAGCCGAAGAGGCCGTCGAGACAGGGAGCGAAGAGACCGGTGCGCGTAGCCACGTCGAGGACGGTGAAGCGGCGGCGGATATGATAGGCTTTGTGAAAACTGTCGCGAAGACGCGCGCGCGAAATGCCGATTTGCTCCGGCTCCACGGGCGCGCCGACGGCGGAGAGACGGCGCTTGATTTCGTCGCCGGGTATCAGTTGCGCGGACAACCGCCGCACGATCTCCGGCCATTTTTCCTTCAACAGGTCCAGCTGCTTGCGAAGCTGGTCGGCATCCACGTATTTCGCGCCGGTTTCGCGCACGGCGGTGTCGGTGAAATCGCTCGACGCAAACTCCGTCCGCACCTGTTGCAGCACGGTCTCCTTCGAAGGCCACGCGGCGCACAGGGCGTCCACGTCCAGCTTCGCCATGTCGATGCGCATCATCTGCTCATAGAACAAGGTGACGGTGCGCGTCGCGACGCCGACCTTGAAGCCGTGCGAGGGAGCCGCGCCGTTGTGCGTGTGGTGCTCCATGTCCCAAAGATGGCTGAACTGGTGCTCCGCGCCCGACGCCGGGCGGCTGCTCTTCGACCATTGCATCGCAAAACCGCCGAGCATCAGCCCTTCGGTCAGGCCGCTGATCGCGGCAACATCCCCGGCCCGCGCGCCCGCCGGATCGGCGAGCGCATCGCGCAGGCCTCCCTGGACGATATTCCACGCGCCTTGGTCGATCGCCTCTTCGCCGAGCGCGTCGGCAAGGATCCAGTCGGCCCCGGCGGTTATTTTCGCAAGCAGATCGGCATAGCCCGACGCCGTCATGTCGGACGGCGCCTGTTTGATGATGTCGATATCCGCCACGACGGCCTGCGGAGCGGGGCAATTGAAAGTCTGTTTCGCGCCTTCGTGCGTGATCGACGCGCCAAAGGCCGTGTAGCCGTCCATCGACGACGCCGTGGCGACGCAGAGATACTGGCGGCCCACGCGATGCGAGGCGAGCTTGGTGAGGTCGTTTATCGTGCCCGAGCCGACGGCGACGGCAATCGCGTCGTGCTGGCGCAGCGACGCCTCAAGCCGGTCCACGAACGAGGACTGCGCATACAGGTCGGGATCGGAAAACACAAACGGCTCGCGCTGCGCAACGCCGTCGGCGGCAAGCCCTGCGCGCACGGCGTCGCCGGCCACGCGCATCGTGTTGAGGTCGCCCACCACGACGGCGGTGCGTCCGGGAAATTGCGCCCGAAAAACTTCGCACACCCGCGAGATTGCGCCGCCGGCGACAACGAGCGTCTTGGTTTCACGGGCCATCGCGAGCGCTTCGTCGAGCGAGAGCCTGGCGGCGGAGGATTGGGCTTGGGCGTTTTCGGGTTTTGACTGGTTGTCCATTGTATGGGTTGAGAAAAATACGGGTTTTTTTGTGAACGGATTTGTTTTCAGGAATGGCGGAGGCTGCCGGGATGGATCACCTGGCGGCCTTCTTTTTTCCGGCGTAGTAGGCTTTGATCTCGCGCATCGTCACATCGGGATAATCCGTGGCGAACGATTGGACCCCGAGATCGAGCAGCGTCGCATACACTGTCGGATCGTCGGTGTAGGGCAGCGTCTGGAAATTGATGCCGTGGCGGCGCATCCGCTCTCCGAGCTTGATGATGAACTCGCGCGAGTGAGTGAACGGCTCCGCGAGCGCGTCCCCGGACTTTTTGTCCTTGTTGGGGAAAATATGGAGCTGCATCTGCGTGAGACCCTCGAAGTTTGTCTTTTCGAGCTCGTCCATCAGCTTGGTGATCCTGGCCTCGTCGCCGCGCATCCACAGGAGGGTCTCCGATTCCGGCACGAGTTTTTTCCATTCGGCGTGCAGTTCCGGTTTCGACGAGGTGAAGATGACCTGCTTCGCGACGCCGTATTCCTTCACCAGCGCGGCGAGCTGCTTGAGATCGACGGTCTTGATATCGAGATAAAAACCGCGTTCGGGACGGTTGCGAATCATCTCGAACAATTCCGACATCTTCGGCGTGCGGCGGCCCACGAAGGCGTCGCCTTTCCAGGAGCCGACATCGAGTTTCGAGAGGAAATCGTAGGTGACGTCCTCGACGCCCTGCTTCGCGAGCTCGGGGCTGGCGTCTTTCACGACGCGCTTGAAATTCTTGTCGTGAAACGACACGATCACGCCGTCCTTGGTGGTGCGCACGTCGGCCTCGGGAATCGTCCCGTGTTTCCAGCCGATCTCGAATGACTCGATGGTGTTTTCCTCGGCGAGAAATCCCGCGCCGCGGTGGGATTGGACGATGAATTGGTCGAGCGGCACATGGTCGGTGACGTTCCACTTGCTCACGGGAGCGGATGATTGGTTGCAAGCCGCCGTCGCAGCGAGCATGAGCATCGCGCCCAAGGTCGCGGCCAGTCTTCCCGTATTTTTCATTTTTTCGCCTTTCTTGCTTTTGTTTTTTTGCCCGCCGGACGCACCTCGGCCAGCAGCGCGCGCGCCCCTGGCTCATCGATCACAAGCCCCTTCAAAAATCCTCCGCGCACCGCCCCGAGGATGGAAGCCGTGCGATCCGAGCCGGAAACGATTCCGATCACATTTGAAATCTTGCGCAGCTGCGCGAACTGCACGCTCATCACCAGATCGCGCCATGAGGTGTCGCACTCGTCTCCATCAGCGTCGTAAAAGCGCCCGCATATTTCGCCGACGGCGCCCGCCTCGCGCAATTCCTCGATGGCCTGCGCGTCGAACACACCCCGCTCGATGAAAACCGAATTCTCCAGCGTGCCGACGCCCACGAGCGCCACGTTCGCGCTGTTAAGCTGGTTGTGCACGGCGAGCACCTGGTCGAGTTTCATCAGCGCGTCGCGCATCTTTTTCTCCGACACATACGCCGGCGTGTTCATCGCGACGAAAGCCCCGCCAAGACGCTGCGCGATCACGCGCCCGATTTCCTGGGAGTCGAACTCGTTCACGGCCGAATCCACGCTGCCCATCGACTGCACGACGGTGAGCATCTTGTTGCCCGGCTGCGGCAGGCTGTGCGCGAGCGCGTGAATCGTGCGCCCGCCGGCAACCGCGATCACCGAGCCCGGACGGATCAATTCCGCCACAAACGGCGCTGCAAAAAGGGCAACTGATTTGCGCAAGTCCGCCTTGCCAAGACCGCCCGCCATTTTGATGACAATCGCGGTTTCAAGGCCAAGCTGGACGCGCAGGCGCGCCTCGAGATCCTTGTCCCGCGGGTCGTAATCCGCAACCGTGATGCGCACGATCCCCTGCTCCCTGGCCATTGCGAGCAAACGGGATACCTTTGCCTGAGAAACCTTTACGAATTTAGCGACTTCGCTCTGCCCCAGCCCGTCCACGTAATAAAGGCGGGCGGCCAAGTGTAATTGCTCGTCTGAATAACTATTCAGCATTTGTATTAAAAATTAATGATTTCGGGTCATGCCTTGTCAAGAGGCATCTGCCCCGGGCCGGGCTGGCGGATCGCAAAAAAGGCCGCCGGGCACGCTTATTCTTGCCAAGGCAAACGCTTGCCCTCTTCACGTTCGCCGATGCCATCCGCCTTCTTCGTTTTTTTTCTGACCGGTTATGTGCTTCTCTGCGCCTACGTGTTCGTGCGTGTGACGCAATCGCTGCCCAAAATCCGCTGGCTCCGCATCGTGTGCCTCGCGTGCCTCGCAATCCTGGCCGCCGGCTTTTTCGGCGGCTGGGCGTTCCGCGAAACCACGCTCGCCGGATTTCCCGTCGGCCACTGGCTGCGCACCTTGGGCGTCACCTGGATGATCACCCTGCCCTACTGGGTCGTGGCGTGCGTCTTTTGGGATGCCCTGCGGCTCGCAAACAAGCTCTGGCACATTTTCCCCGCGCGTGTCCGCACGGACTACGCGCGTGCAAAACTCCTCGCGCTCGCGGCCACGCTCGCAACCGTGGCCGTTGTATTCATGATCGGATACAATCGGTTCACCCGCCCCGTCGTCACGCCCCTCCACATAAAGATAAACAAACCCCTCGGAGGCGAATTCGCCGGTTCCGGCAAGGTGCTCCGCATCGCCGTCGCAAGCGATCTCCACATTGGCGACATCATCGGGAGGGAACGCGTCCGCGATTACGTCTCCCGCATCAACGCCCTCCGCCCAAACATCATCCTCCTGCCCGGCGACGTCATCGACCGCAGCGTGGAACCGCTCGAAAAGCAAGGCATCGGCGCCGAACTCGAAAAACTCCACGCCCCCCTCGGCGTCTTTGCCGTCCTCGGCAACCACGAAAAATACGCCGATGCCCGCCGCAGCCTCGATTTTTTGGAAAGACACAGCATCCGCGTCCTCTACGACGAAGTCGTCCCCCTGGCCAAGGGCGCCTTTTATCTCGCCGGACGCGCCGACTACAGCATCACGCCGCGTAAATCCCTCGACGAAATCCTCGCGGGCATCGACCCCTCGCGCCCGGTCATCCTCATGGATCACCAGCCGCGCAATCTCGAGCGCTCCCAAGCCGCCGGAATCGACCTGCAATTCTCCGGCCACACCCACGCCGGACAAATCTGGCCCGTCACCTGGATCGTGCGCTTCCTCTACGAAGTTCCCCACGGTTACGCCCGCAAAGGCGACTTCCAGCTCTACGTGACCTCCGGCCTCGGCCTCTGGGGATTTCCTGCCCGCATCGGCTCGCGCTCCGAGATCGTGGACGTGACAGTCGAGTTTTTGCGGTGAACTCCGGCGGCGTATTCAGGGCATTTTCGTCCCAAGTCGCTGCAGGATTCAAAAATCACGCGAAAGCGCGAGGAAACTGAAGAATCATTTCCCCGTGCTCCCAAACCCGCCCGCGCCGCGCTTTGTTTCGTCCAATTCGCTCACCTCGACCGGCGTCGGATACGAGATTTTCTCGATTATAAACTGCGCAATCCGGTCGCCCTTCCTGAACGCGACTTTCGCTTGCGACGTGTTTAACAACACAATCCCCAGCTCCCCGCGATACGCCTCGTCCACGACGCCCGCGAGGCAATGCACGCCCAGCTTCCACGCATTGCCCGAGCGATCCGCGACGCGCCCGTAATGCCCCTCCGGCACCGCCACCGCGAGCCCCGTCTTCGCCAGAAAACGCTGTCCCGGCTCGATTGAAAAATCCTCGGCTGAATATAAATCCAGACCCGCATCGGTCGGATTGGCGCGGGTCGGAAGCGTGGCATTCGGGGACAGTTTTTTGAATTGGATGATCATGGGAAAAAAGGATGTGTTGCGTGTTCTCGCGCACGACGTTTGCGCCATCACGCGCAAAAGCAAACCCAACATCGCGCCGCTCCAACTCCATTTTTGCGCCTCTTCCGGGCGAAATTCGCGCTTTTCCGAGCCTTTGTCGCGACAGCTGCAATTCCCAAGCTCCCTCCGGCCCGCCCCCCTCCAAGTTGTTCACAAGCCCTTGTGAATAAAAAAACTAGTGCAAATCTCTTTTAGGAATTGACCCCTGGTGGGAGAAAGTGGGAGAAAGTGCATCGAAATGGGAGCCAAACCGGCTTCACGACATGACCACACAAGGAAAAGCAATCTATTCCGGCTCACCGCGCCACACCCTCGACGACAAGAATCGGGTCACGATTCCGTCGACATGGCGCAGCGTGCACCCCGAAGGAGCGCAGTTCCTCGCGATCCCGCAAAACGGCGGCATCATGATCCTCTCGCCGGCCAAGGTCGCCCACATCATGGAGCAGGTTGAAAAAGTCCCCTCCACCGACGACGAAACCCAAGCCGCCCTCCAGCGCTTTTTCGCCCGCGCCAACACCTTCAGCTTCGACAAGCAGGGCCGCATGCCGCTCATCGAGGCGCATCGCAATTACGCCGCCATCAACAAGGACGTCGTCCTCGTCGGAGCCGGGGCCAATTTCGTCATCTATAACCCCGAAACATGGGCCAAGGTCCTGGCCGCCCAGGAAAACGAACAGGCGAAGAAGGACGCCCGGATCCTCACCTCCTTCGGTATCTAAACGCGCACGAACATGGTCACGCCCAACGATGCCACACCCCCCGCGCAAACCACCTTGCCGCACGCCACGCACCGCCTCGATGGCAGCGTGAGCGCGCGCCTCTGGCACTTCCGCCTGATGCGCGCCTCCCTCCGCTCCGGCATCAACCCCGCCGCGTTTGCCTTCCGCTGGGCGAGCTTCCGCCCCCTCCCCGCTCGCACGACAGGCACGCGCTCCCTCCCGTCCAGCGACACCCGGCATGACGCCGGGGCGCGCAACTCCGCATGAACCGCAAGGAAGCATCGCCATGTCGCCCGGACACCAACCCGTTCTCCTCAATGAAGTGATTGCGCTTCTCGCCCCGCGCGCCGGAGGCCGTTATCTCGACGGCACCTTTGGCGGCGGCGGCCACGCCCGCGCCATCCTCGAAGCCGCGCCCGGCTCCCTCGTCTTCGCATTCGATCGCGACCCCGCCGCGGCTCCCCGCGCCGAAAACCTCGCCCGCGAATTTCCCGACCGTATCCAATTGACGAATACCGATTTTGCCCGCCTCGCCGATCTCCCCGACGGCATCGCAAACCTCGACGGCGCGCTCTTCGACCTCGGCCTCTCCTCCTTCCAGCTCGACGAAACCGGACGCGGCTTCTCCTTCCGCGCCGACGCCCCCGCGGACATGCGCATGGACACCCGCGCCGGCGCGCCCGCCTCCGCCTGGCTCGAAACCGCGCCCGTGGCCGACATCGCCCGCGCCATCCGCGACTACGGCGAAGAGCACAACTGGCGCCGCGTCACGCGCGCCATCCTCTCCGCGCGCGGTTCCGGCGCCCTCGCCCGCACCGCCTCGCTCGCCGCCGTCATCTCCGACGCCATCCCCGCACGCGAACGCCACACCTCCAAAATCCATCCCGCCACCCGCGCCTTCCAAGGCATCCGCATCGCCATCAACGACGAACTCTCCTCCATCGAACGCGCCCTTCCCGCCGCCTTTGAGCGCCTCGCTCCCGGCGGAGTCCTCTGCGTCATCAGTTTTCATTCCCTCGAAGACCGCATCGTCAAAACCCTCTTCCGCCGGCTCTGCGGCCAGCCCGAAAACGCCGCCGATTCCCGTCCGCAGCAATTCCGCCAGAAGACCGCCGAACCGCTCACGCGCAAACCGGCTGTTCCCTCCGAAACCGAACTCGAAGCCAACCCGCGCAGCCGCTCCGCCAAGCTCCGCGCCATCCGCAAACTCTGAAATCTCAAAATCCACTCCTTCTCCATGAACTTCTCCAACCGCCGCCAAGCCTTCATCAGCAATCTCGCCGCCATCATGCTGGCGACCTTCTTCTGCCTCGGCGCATCCACCTTCGCCGTCGTCTGGCAGCAGCAAAGCAATGTCCGCATCGCGAAAGAAAACAACAACCTCGAAAACCGCATCGCGAGCCTCCAGCGCCACCAGACCGAGCTCAACAACAAGATCGCCTCCGAACAGACGCTCGAAGTGCTGAACCGCCGCAACGCCGAGTTCCGCCTCAACCTCGCCGCCGTGAGTGAACAGCAAATCGTACGCGTCACCCGCGACCCGAAGATACTCCTCGACATGAAGCGCAACATGGAGCGCATCGGCTATCTCCCCGCGACCGGCGCCCCCGCCCTCGCGCGCCCCGCTTCCGACGCCGACACGCGCGCCCCCATCATCCGCTTCGTCAACATCTCCCGCTAAAAAATCATCGCACACGCCATCCCGACGGAGCGGCAGCTCCCCTCCTTCATTCGTAAATCGTAATTCGTAATTTCCCCTCGTCGCCATGCCCAAAGGCTTCGCATCCAACGCCCGAATGCTTTTCCTCGCCGTGTGCATCTTTGCGCTCTTCGGCGTGGTGCCTGCGCGCTTTGTCTGGTTGCACGCCATTGACCGCGACCAGCGTGTCACGAAAGCCGGCGACGCCCGCCGCAAATACGACATCGAACTCTCCCGCCGCGGCGACATCATCGACGCCCGCGGCGACACCCTCGCCACCAGTCGTTCTCTCGTCCAGATCGCCGTCGATCCCAACGTCCACGATCCCGCCGAAAACGCGAAGTGGGCGCAGCTCGCCGCCCTCATCGGCATCCCCCAGGCCGAGCTCGACCGCATTTGCTCCACCAAGACCCGCACCATCACCCCCGCGCCCGAACCCGCCGCCGCAAACACCGTCGCCCCCGCTCCCCTCGGCGTGAGGCTCGACCTCCTCGACGACGACACCGAAACCACGATCGGCGACAACGGCGTCACCGAGAAAAAAATCCGCTTTGCCTGGCTCTGCCGCGACGGCGTCACCGAGGATGTCAACGACAAGATCAACAAGCTCGGCATCAAAAAAGGCCTCATCCAGAAACGCATCTACGAGCGCTCCTATCCGCACAACCAGCTCGCCGCGCACCTCATCGGTTTCGTCAACAAGGAACAAAAACCCGTCACCGGCATCGAGGCCTATTTCGACAGCTACCTCAAGGGCATCGACGGCTGGCGCGAATCCGAGAAAGACGCCCGCCGTCGCGAACTCGTCCAGTTCCGCTCCCGCGAAGTCCCCGCCTCCGACGGCTACACCGTAAAACTCACCATCGACTCCGTCATCCAGAAATGGGCCGAGGAGGAACTCGCCTCCATCGCCGCCAAGTTCGCCCCTCCGCACGCCACCATTATCATAAGTGATGCGCAAACCGGCGCCCTCCTCGCCCTCGCGAATCATCCCACCTTCAACCCCAACGAATACAACAAGGCCGCCCCCGACGACATGGCCAATTTCGCCATCGCCTCCTACGTCGAGCCCGGCTCCACTTTCAAGATCGTCGCCGCCTCCGGCGCCCTCAACGACGGACTCGTCACGCCCGACACCCGCTTCGACTGCTCCTCTACCAGCGTCGAATACAAAGGCCGGAAACTCTCCCTCATGGCCGACGACCACCGCTGGGATCACGCACTCACCGTCGCCGAAATCATCTCCCACTCCAGCAATCGCGGCGCCGCCCTTCTGGCCATGCGCCTCGGCGACCAGCGCTTTTATGACTACGTCCGCGCCTTTGGCTTCGGCGCGCGCACCGGCTTCCCTCTCGGCGGCGAAATCTACGGCGCCATAAATCCGATCAACAAATGGAGCGGCATCGACATCACCCGCATCCCCGCCGGCTACTCCATCGGCGCGACCCCGCTCCAAATCCACTACGCCATGGCCGCCATCGCCAGCGGCGGCGAACTCGTCACCCCGCAGCTCGTCTCCGAAGTTCGCAAGCCCGACGGCGAACTCGCCTTCCAGTTCGGCAGGGAAGTCCGCCGCCGTGTCATCAGCCCCGAAACGGCCCGCATCATGCGCAGCCTCCTCGAACGTGTCGTTTCCTCCGATGGCACCGCCGGCAAAATCGCCCTCCCCGGCTACGAGTTCGCCGGCAAAACCGGCACCGCCCAGAAACTCATCGACGGCCGCTATTCCAAGAAAAACCACGTCGCTTCCTTCTCCGGCTTCTTCCCCTCCAGCGCTCCCCGCGTCGTCATCACCGTGATCATCGACGACGCCAGTCTTCCCGACGGACGCTCCGCCTATGGAGGCACCGTCGCCGCGCCCAGCTTCCGGCACCTCGCCGAAAAACTCATCCCGTATCTCAACATCAAACCGATCCCCGGCAACACGCCCTCCCTCCTGCGCCCGAACACCGCCGTCGCCAACAACCGCTAACCGAAAAAGTAAGAATTAAGATTTAAGAATTAAGAAGTGACAAACCTCCCAACCCACGCACCGCAACAATCACACCCGCAACATCACACCTCTCATCACATCATTTCTGCGCGGCAAAGCCGCGCGCTGTCGGGCACGCAGCGCCCCACTTCTTAATTCTTAAATCTTAATTCTTAATTTCCCACTCATGCTCAGCTATCTCACACAGGATCACTTTCTCATAAATGCCTTCCGCGACACGCCCGCCGCGGCCATGCTCGACCTCGCCTCCGCAAAACCCGCCCGCGCCCGCCGCATGCCCGCCCGCTCGCCCCGCGCGATCAAACCGCAACACATAAACAACATCTTCAAAATGGCACCGAAACTCTCCGACTACTTCAAGGATGGCGAAATCATCGCCAGCAAAGGCCCGCTCGACCGCCCCATCTCCGGCATTGTCATGGACTCCCGCCGTGTCGTTCCCGGCAATCTCTACTTCGCGCTCCCCGGCCTCCGCACCGACGGCGGTGAATACATCGACGAAGCCATCAACCACGGCGCCGTCGCCATCGTCACCAACAAGCTCCCCCTCCACGCCCCCGGCAAAGCCACCTTTATCCAGGTTGCCGACCCCCGCGCCCAGCTCGCCCGCGTTTCCCAGCGCTACTACCGTTTTCCCGACCGCGACATGTCCGTCATCGGCGTCACCGGCACCAACGGCAAAACCACCGTCACGCATCTCCTGAAACACCTCCTCAATGGCGACCAGCGCATCGGCCTCATCGGCACCATCAATTATGATCTCGGCGCCCGCACCGTCCCCTCCTTCAAAACGACGCCCGAATCGATCGACATCTACGGAATGCTCGCCCAGATGCGCGACGCCGGCTGCCGCCAAGCCGTCATGGAAGTCTCCTCGCACGGCATCGACCAGAACCGCGTGCTCGGCATGAGCTTCTCCGCCGCCGTTTTCACCAACCTCACGCGCGACCACCTCGACTACCACAAAAACCTCGACGCCTACTTCGACGTCAAAACCCGCCTATTCACTGGCGAAACCGGCGCGCAACCCAAGCTCGCCGTCATCAACCTCGACGACCCGCGCGGCCCCGAACTCGTCAAGCGCATCTCCGCCGGCCCCGGAGTAAAAATCCTCACCTACGGCGAATCGAAAGACGCCGACATTCGCGCCGAAAACATCTCCCTCAATTTCAAGAACACCACCTTCCGCCTCGTCTGGCCCGGCGGCGCCCTCGACATCGACAGCCCCCTCATCGGACGCTACAACGTTTCCAATCTCCTCGCGGCCATCGCCACCGCCATCGGCCTCGGACGCGATCCGCTCGTCATTATGTCGCGCCTGAAAACCTTCAACGGCGTCGCAGGCCGCATGGAACGCATCGAGACCGGCCAGCCTTTCAACGCGCTCGTCGATTACGCGCACACCGACGACGCTCTGCGCAACGCCCTCGGCATGCTCCGCGCCATCACACCGGGCCGCCTCCTCGTCGTCTTCGGCTGCGGCGGCAACCGCGACCGCGCCAAGCGCCCCCTCATGATGCGCGCCGTGCAGGAATTCGCCGACCACGCCTTCGCCACCGCCGACAATCCCCGCGGCGAGTCCCTCCAGCAAATCTTCAACGACATGAAAACCGGCGTCACCGCGCCTGAAAAACTCACCTGGATCGAGGATCGCCGCCGCGCCATCAGCCTCGCGCTCGACATGGCAAAACCCGGCGACTGCCTCATCGTCGCGGGCAAGGGCCACGAATCCTACCAGGAATTCGCCGACACCGTGATCCCCTTCGACGACCGGCAGACCCTCCGCGAACTCATCTCCCTCAAAACACTCAAAGCCCAATGAAATTTTCGATTTTCGATTCTCGATTTTCGATTGGGAGCTGTCGCTCCCAGCTGCGAATTTCCAATCGCGCGGCAGCGCGTAATCGAAAATCGAGAATCGAAAATCGAAAATAACCACCCGTGCCATCATTCGACCCATCCCAACTCGCCACCTGGACAGACGGTCATTGGACCGCCCTGCCCCGCGGCGTGCTGACCGGGTTCTCGCACGACACGCGCGCCCTCCGCGCAGGCGATGTTTTTGTCGCGCTCCGCACGGGCAAACGCGACGGCCACGATTTTCTCCCCGCCGCGCAAACCGCTGGCGCCTCCGCCGCCATTGTTTCCACGCCAAACCCCGGCCTCGCGCTCCCGCAACTCGTCGTCGCCGACCCGCTCGCCGCCTTTCAAAAAATCGCCGCCACGCATCGCGCCGCCTTTCAAGCCGCCGGCGGCATCGTCATCGGTATCTCCGGCAGCGCGGGCAAAACCTCCACAAAAAATCTCCTCGCCGGCATCCTCCGTCCCGCGGGCGTCCTCGCCACCGAAGGAAATCTCAACAATCACATCGGCGTCCCTCTCACGCTCACACGCCTCGACCCCGCGCTCCACAGATACGCCGTGATCGAAGTCGGCATCAGCGCCCCCGGCGAAATGGAAACCCTCACCGCCATGATCGCGCCCGACCACGCAATCATCACGATGGTCGCCCCCGCCCATACCCAGGACCTCGGCGACATCGATGGCGTCGCCCGCGAAAAAGCCGTGCTACTCGAACACGTCAAAGCAAACGGCATGCGCATCTTTCCATCTGATTGCTTAAAATTCAGTGCGTTTGCGACGCTCTCCACTGGAATCGCATTACGTCGGACCACGCTTGATACAGTTCGTCTCATGACAGTGCCTACGTGCGCAAAACGTATTTTTGCGAATGTTTCGTTAACGTTCATGGCAAAAAATACTGGGCTAACCTTATCGGTTAATAGTGATTCTCCTCTTCATGATTATACGCTCCGATGCGCCTCCCTCGGCATGGCCCAAAATGCCGCGCTCGCCATCACGCTTGCGCTGCATCTCGGCGTATCCGATTCCCAAATACAATCCGCCCTCGCCTCTTGGAAACCCGCGAAATGGCGCGGCGAAATTCTCCGCGACTCCGACGGACGCCTCTTTTATCTCGATCTCTACAACGCAAACCCCGCCTCGATGGCCGACGCGCTCGACGCCTTTTCCCGCGTCGCCCCGGCGGGCATGCCCCGCCTCTACGTCATCGGCTGCATGGAGGAACTCGGCCCCGACGCCGCGCGCCACCACCGCGAGCTCGGCCAAAACCTTTCGCAATTTCTCCGCCCCCGGGACGAAGCGCTCCTCATCGGCGACCTCGCGCCCTGCATCGCGGCGGGCATCACTCCGCCTTCCTCGAAAATCATAATTGCGAGCGCTTCATCCGAAATCGCCGCCCGCATCGCCGCTTTTCAAGGGGCAATCTTCCTGAAAGGCAGCCGCCGCCACGCGCTCGAAAACGCGCTGCCCGCCAGCCTCCTCTCCGCGACCGCACAACCATGTTGAGTTATCTTGCAGACCTTGAAAATCACATCGGCCCGCTGCGCCTGCTGCGGTTTATCACGGTGCGCGCCTTCCTCGGTGCGGGCACGGCCGCGCTCATAGGCTTCATCGTCGGGCCCTGGCTCATCCACCGCCTCCGCATTTTGAAATTCGGGCAGCATTACGATGATGATCGCACGGGCGATCTGGCGGTGCGCTTCGACAAAAAAAACACGCCCACGATGGGCGGCCTCCTTATTTTTGCGTCCGTCTTCGGCAGCACGCTCCTCTGGGCGCGTCCGAACATCTGGATCCTCACGGCGATGTTTGTCTATGCCGCGCTCACCGCGGTCGGATTCCGTGACGACTACCTCAAGGTTGTCCGCAAAAGTCGCGACGGCATTTCCTCGCGGGAAAAAATATTCTGGCAGACACTCATCACGATGGGCGCCCTCGGCGCGCTTTTGCTCCATCCCATGAGCGCGGCCAAAATCAGCCAGCTGTGGGTTCCCTTCATCAAGACGCCCGTGTTTCTCTTCACCGGCGCATTCGGCGCATTCGCGCTCCTTGCGATGATGTTTTTCTGGATCGTCGGCTTCAGCAACGCCATCAACCTCACCGACGGGCTGGACGGCCTTGCGATGGGCTGCACGATCACCGTCGCGCTCGTTTACGGCATCATGGCTTACGCCGCCGGCAACGCCATCGTCTCCGAATACCTCCTCATCAGCTTCGTTCCCGGCACATCAGAGCTCACGGTCGTGTGCACCTCGCTCGTCGGCGCGGGCCTCGCCTTCCTCTGGTACAACTCGCACCCCGCGGAAGTTTTCATGGGCGACACCGGCTCGCTCGCCCTCGGCGGCCTGATCGGCGTGATCGCCTTCATGGTGCAGCAGCCCTTCACGCTCATCATCGTAGGCGGCGTCTTTGTCGCCGAAGCCTGCTCCGTGCTCATTCAGGTCGGCTGGTTCAAGTTCACCCGCCGCAAATACGGCGAGGGACGCCGCGTTTTCCTCATGGCGCCCATTCACCACCACTTCCAAAAACGCGGCTGGCCCGAAACCAAGGTCGTCGCCCGTTTCTGGATCATCTCGCTGATGGCCGCCCTCGCCGGCCTGGCCACGCTCAAGCTCCGTTAAGCCATTTACAATTTACGAATTACGATTTACGAATGAAGAACCAAATACAAGCCATACACCCGGCGCGGCAGCGCCTCCTTCAATCGTAAATCGTAATTCCGCCCGTTTTCATGCCTCTTCAAATTCCCGACCACATCAAACCGCTCCTCGAAAAACCCGCCGCCGTCCTCGGAGGCGGACGCAGCGGCGCGGCCATCCTCGCGCTCCTCGCCAAACTCGGGGCCAAGGGCCTGCTCTACGACGAAAAACTCAAGGACACCAAACACGTCTTCACCGCCACGCAGGCCCGCGCGCACCCGCTCGTCATTTTCAGCCCCGGTTTTGCCGCGGGCCACAAATGGATCGCCGCCGCACGCAAAGCCGGTTGCGAAACCCTCGGCGAACTCGACTTCGCCAGCCTCTTCTGGCGCGGCAAAATCATCGCCATCACCGGCACCAACGGCAAGACCACCCTCACGGAATTCCTCACGCACGCCCTCCGCGGCATCAGACGCCACACCACGGCGGCCGGCAACGTGGGCTTCCCCTTCAGCGCGCTCGTTGACCGCACCGACGGCGGCAC
>JARKRC010000049.1 GCA_029974595.1 Ereboglobus sp.
GTCGTGCACGGTTTGGAAAGTGCATGAATCAATTTTGGCGAGGCTTCGCCTCGTCCGGCGGCGGGACGCCGCCGCTCCTTGCGCAAGCGCGTTATTATCGCCGGCACACATGCTCATCCCGCCACCTCCACCAGCACATGCGCGGCCTCGCTTTTGCGGAGCGAAAGATTGTAGCCGCGGACTTTTATCTCGATCGGATCGCCCAGCGGCGCGACGCGCACGAGCGTGATTTTTGTGCCGGGCAGCACGCCCATTTCGCGCAGGCGCAGCAGGCCCGCGCCGCCGGATTTCGGCAGTTCCCGCACGATGGCTGTCGCGCCGATGGCAAGTTCTGAAAGTTTGAGTGTCGCTGGCATGAAAAAAGTTGTCCGCAAATCGCGCGGATTAGCACGGATAAAAACTGGCTTCCGGAACCCTCACACCACCCGCCCCGCGCCGCCCCGGATCAACTCGACGACGATGTGTTGCGCCGCGCCCGAGCTGAGCGCGATGCGCACGCCGCAAAGCTGGCAGAGCAGCGTGTGCTGGCCCGAAATCTTGTCGACAAGCGCCGACTCGCAAAACCCCATCTCGCGCAACCGCTGGCAAACCTCGGCCTTGCCCGAAAGTTCGCACACGCGCCCCGTCGCTCCGGCGGGAAGCTCCGTGAGCTTCATGCGGCGCGGCGCTCCGGGCGCTTGGATTCGATTGTGCGGTTGGACTGTCATCCTTGAAAAAATGGAAGGGCAATTAAGGTGAGACCGGGTTTCAATGTCAACCCAAGCCCGTCAACCCAAACCCTGAAGCAGCGCCTTGGAATGACACCGCTCGTTTTTCTTTTTTGCGCGCGTCCTTTTTGCTCAAGCCAGCCCGTTGCGCTTCATGAGCGCGTCGATGCTCGGATCGCGGCCCATGAAATCGCGGTAGAGCTTGGCGGCGTCCTCGCTGTTGCCCTTGCTGAGGATGCAGTCGCGAAACGCTTTTCCGATGGCCGCGTTAAAAATGCCTTCGCGCTGGAAGCGCGTGAACGCATCCGCATCGAGCACCTCGGCCCACTTGTAGGAATAGTAGCCCGACGCGTAACCGACCGGGCTGGAGAACAGGTGATTGAAGCGGTTGATGTGCGTGCGCGCAGGCGGGGTTGTCGGGATGAGGCAGTCGGCGGTCAGCCGGCGAATGCCGGGTTCGACGTCGGGCTGCCGCTTGAATTCCCCCGCGCTGATGTGCAGCAGCAAATCCGCCGTGCCAAACGAAAGCTGGCGCATTTGCTTGCACGCGGAGCGGAAATTGCGCGCGGCGATCATGCGCTCGAAAAGCGCGACGGGGATTTTTTCGCCGGTCTCGTGATGCCGCGCAAACAGGTCGAGCCCTTCGCGCTCCCACGTCCAGTTTTCCATGATCTGCGAGGGCAGTTCGACGAAGTCCCACGCGACGTTTGTGCCATTGAGCGACTTGACCGGCACCGCGCCGAACAGGTGATGCATCAGGTGCCCGAACTCGTGGAAAATCGTCTCGACTTCTCGATGGTTGAGCAGCGCGGGTTTGCCGCCGACAGGCGGCGTCATGTTGCCGCAAATCAAGCCGAGATGCGGCGCCCACGAGCTATCCGCGCGCGGCCCGCCGGTGTAGAGCGCGTCCATCCACGCGCCGGCGCGCTTCGACTCGCGCGGATACCAGTCGGAATAAAACGAGCCGATGTGCGTGCCGTCCGCGCCGTGCACGTCGTAGAACTTCACGTCCTCGTGCCACACCTCGACCTTGCCCGCGCCGACGCCGGTTTCGCGCTCGGTGACGGTGATGCCGTGGATGCGTTTGCAGATTTCAAACAGGCCCGCGAACACGCGGTCCGCCGGAAAATACGGACGCAGCGCCTCCTCGTCGAAATCATGGAGCTGCTTGCGCATTTTCTCGGCCTGATAGGCGACATCCCACGGCGCGAGATGCCCGTCCTTTTTTGTGATGCCGGCAAAGCGCTCCAGCTCCGCGCACTCGCGGTCGAAGGCGGGTTTGGTGCGGCGCTGGAGGTCGTTCACAAATGCGAGGGCGCGCGCGCCGCATTTCGCCATGCGCCGCTCCAGAATCAAATCGGGAAAATGCGCCTTGCCGAGCAGGGCGGCCTTTTCATCGCGCAGCGCGAGGATGCGCGGAATCACCGGCGTGTTATCCGACGGAGCCTGCGCGCCGACATTCGACGACGCGTCGAAAAGCTCGCGGCGCAGCGAAGCGTCGCTCGCGTAGGTGAGCACCGGATCGAGCGACGGCAGATGCACCGTGAAGCGCCACGCGGGGTTTTCGGCGGTGGAGAGGCCTTTCGATTCGGCGCTGGCGCGCGCGGCTTTTTTCGCGCGCTCGGGAAGCCCGTCGAGACGCGCCTCGTCGGTGACGACGAGCTGCCAGGCGTTGGTGGCGTCGAGGACGTTTTCGGAAAATTTCTGCGTGAGCTGCGCGAGTTCGCTTTCGATTTCGGCCATGCGCGCGCGCTTTTCCGGCGGCAAATCCGCGCCCTGCTGGCGGAAATCGGCAAGCGTCTCGGAGATGAGGCGCAGCTCGACGGGCTTGCGCGCCGCGCTCTTCGCGTCCGGCGATTCCGAATACGTTTTCAGCCGCTTCCACAATTCCGCATTCAGCGGAATGCTCGCGGTGAACGCCGTGACGGCGGGCAGCATTTCGCCGTAGGCGGCGCGCATCGCGGGCGAATCGGCGACGGATTTCAGGTGCTCGACGCGGTTCCAGATCGCCCTGAATCGTTCCGTGGTCTGCTCCAGCGCCGCGAAGGTGTTTTCATAAGTGAGCGCGGAAAGCGGCATCGCGGCGATGGCGTCGATCTGCGCCTTCGCGTCGGCAATGGCCTTGGTAATGTCGGGTGCTACGCGGTCGGGCGTGAGTTGCGACCAGGGAATTTCGAAGCGCGTGTCGAGAAAGGGATTTGTGGACATGCCGACATGGGACAGAAAGTGGGCGCGCCTTGTCAAAAGGGAATAACGCCGAAGTCGCCCGATGCTACTGCCAGATTTCCTCGGCGCGGATGCACGCGACCTCGTGCGAGCCTTCCAGTTTTTCGAGCGGCGGCACGGCGGCCTGGCAGCGTTCCTGCGCGTGCGGGCAGCGCGGGTGAAACGCGCAGCCGCGCGGCGGGTTGATCGGCGAGGGCGGATCGCCCGGCAGCACGATGCGCTTGCGCGTGCGTTCGCGGCCGGGGTTCGGCGTGGGAATCGCGCTGATGAGCGCGCGCGTGTAGGGATGGCGCGGGCGCTCGATCACGTCGCTCGCGGGGCCGAGTTCGACGATTTTTCCGAGATACATCACGGCGACGCGGTCGGAGATGTGTTTCACGACGGACAAATCGTGCGCGATGAAAATCAGGCTCAACCCCATCCGCCGCACGAGTTGCGCGAGGAGGTTCAGGATTTGCGCCTGGATGGAAACGTCGAGCGCCGACACGGGCTCGTCGGCGATGATGATCTTTGGGTTGAGCGCGAGCGCGCGGGCGATGGCGATGCGCTGGCGCTGCCCGCCGGAAAACTCGTGCGGATATTTCTGCATGAAGCGCGGCGCGAGGCCGACGAGCGTCATGAGTTCCGCGACGCGCGCCGTGGTATCCGCGCGCGCGCAAACGCGGTGCACGAGCAGCGGCTCCGCGATGGTGTCGTGCACGGTCATGCGCGGGTTGAGCGATGCGTAGGGGTCCTGGAAGACCATTTGCAAATCGCGGCGCACGGCCTCGATCTCGGCATCGGTACCGGTCGTGAGATTTTTGCCTTCGAGAATGACCGCGCCGCCGGTGGTCGGCACGAGCTGCATGATGGTGCGGGCGAGCGTGGATTTTCCGCAGCCGGATTCGCCGACGAGCCCGAGCACCTCGCCGCGCGCGAGGCTGAGGCTGACACCGTCCACCGCCTTCACCGCGCCCGCGTCGCGTCGCGCGAGAAATCCGCCGCGCACCGGAAAGTGCGTCCTGACGTCGCGGAGTTCGAGAATGGGAGCGGTCATGGTTGCGAAATGATTTTCAGATTTCCCCGGCCTGCACGCGCAGACAAGTCTGGGCATGGGTCGGCGAAACGGGGGCGAGTTGCGGGTCTTTTTCGTTGCAGAGCGGTTTTGCGTGCTCGCAGCGCTCCGCAAACGCGCAGCCGCGAAACGGCTTCGAGACGTCGGGCGGCAGTCCCTTGATCGTGAAAAGCTCGCCGCCTTTTTTCTGGAGCGAGGGAATCGAGCGTTGCAGGCCGATTGTGTAGGGATGGCGCGGATGATAAAAAAGCGTGCGCGTGTCGGCGGTTTCGACGATGCGCCCGGCATACATGACCTGCACGCGGTCGCACAGGCCGGAGACGACGCCGAGGTCGTGCGTGATGAAAATCACCGCCATGCCGGACTCGTGCTGCATCTTTTTGATGAGTTCGAGGATTTGCGCCTGCACCGTCACGTCGAGCGCGGTCGTCGGCTCGTCGGCGATGAGCAGCTCGGGTTTTGTGATGAGCGCCATCGCGATCATGACGCGCTGGCGCATGCCGCCGGAAAATTCGTGCGGGTGGTAGTGGATGCGTTTCGCGGCGTCGTTGATGCCGACGGCTTCCAGCATTTCCAGCGCGCGTGCGAGCGCGGCCTTGCGGGAGATTTTTTCGTGGATGAGCAGCGGCTCGATGAGCTGCTCGCTGATGCGCAGGTAGGGATTCAGCGAGGTCATCGGATCCTGGAAAATCATCGAAATGCGCTTGCCCCGGATGGCTTGCAACCGGCGCGGCGCGCAATGCAGCAGGTCGGCGCCGTCAAACATCGCCGTGCCGCTCTCGATGCGCCCGGGCGGCTGCGGGACGAGCCCCATGAGCGAGTAGCAGGTCACGGACTTCCCCGACCCGGACTCGCCGACGATTCCCAGCGTTTCGCCGCGCCGCAAATCAAAGCTCACACCGTCCACGGCGCGATACACACCGCTGCGCGTGTGGAAATAGGTGCGGAGGTCTTTGACGGAAAGAAGCACGTTGGAAGAAAGGATGAAGGGCCGAATGACTGAAAGCCTGAAAATCCAAGACTGGAAAGCAGGCGTCGCAAGCCGACAGGCCCACACGCTTTTAGTCTTCGCGTCTTCAGGCTTTTTTCAACGCTCCGAGATTTTCGAGCTCCGCGCGCACTTGGGCGGCGGTGTGAAAGCGGATACCAATGATGCCGACGTTTTCGGCGCCGGCGACATTGTCCGCGCGGTCGTCAATGAAAACGCTTTCCTCGGGCCGCAGATTGTTGCGCGAAAGGAGCAGCGTGTAGATGGCCGGATCGGGTTTGCAGAGGCGCACCTCGCCGGAAATTACGATGTCGTCGAGCATGTCGAGGAACGGGAGATCCGGGCGGACGATGGGAAAAGTTTCCGCTGACCAGTTGCTCAGACCGTAGGCGCGGAGACCCGCACGCTTCACGTCGGCGAGCAGGGCCACGCTGTCCGCATGCACCGGGCCAAGCGTGTCGCGCCAGCGTTCGTGGTAGCGCGTGACATACGCGGCGGACGCGGGATATTTTTCGCACATGCGGCGGGCGTTGTCGGCGAGGGTGATGCCGCTGTCGAGGTTGTTATTCCATTCGTCGCGCCAGGTTTCGCGCATGAAACGCTCCATGTCCTCCGGCGGTATCATGCCGTGGAACGCCTTGCGCGGGTCCCATCCGATGAACACGTTGCCGAAATCGAAGATGATGTTTTTGATCATGTTTTGCTCACGCCCATCCGAGGGAATGAGCGGAGCACGCGCAAAGGGAAAAGGGCTGCGTTGGAAAAATCCGGCCCGTCATTCCCGTATTTTTTCCTTCGGCAGTCCGAAGTGCTCGAACAGCTTTTCCCATACGGCGGCCTGCGTCGGATTCGCCGCCAGAAAATCGGCAGGGATTTCGCAGTGGTGCGTGAGTTTCGGACGACGCCGGCCCGGACGGACAAGACCGAAGAGTTCCGGGCAGCGCGCGAGGCGCAACTCGGCATCGCTGCGCGGCGTTTCGTCGAGGTTCACGATCGTGTCGGGATAGGCGTGGCGGAGTCCGCGAAAGAGGCGGCGTGTTTCGGCGGCGCTGTCCGGAAGCACGACCAATTTGTCCGCCGTGCGATCATCAATGAGCGGTTGAAGCGCGGCGTGCTCGCGCGCAGGAGCGAAAAGCGTGATCTCGACGTCGGGGCGCGATTCGCGGAGACGGCGCAGGAGGGGAATCAGGTCCGCGGCATGCGAAGGCGCGGAGGCTCCCGCGTCCGGCAGGCGAAACCAGAAACGCGTCTTGCGCGGCATGGTCGCGCGGTCAAGCCCGCGCAACGCGAGATCCTCGTCGAGAAAATTCTTTTCGAGCCAGTAGGCAAAACGGCGCTCGGGCCAGTATTTCGCGTGCCAGCGCCCGTGGCTCCAGAGCCAGGAGGCGCAAAGGTTTTCGTCGTTTGCGAGGGCGTTTTCGAGCCAGCGGTTGAGCGCAACGGTGGTTTCGACAGTCGAAAGGCCGTCGCCGATCAGGTGTATTTCATAGATGATGCGCCAGAAGCCGACGCGGCGCGGATAGATGACGACGACGCGCGCCTTGTAGCGCTCGACAAGCATCCCGGGAAACTCCGTCGTGGAGCAAACGCGCCCGAACAGCGTGGCAAGCGCGCCGTTGCCGCCCGCGTTTTGATCGAAGAGAATGCTGATCGCATGTCCGCGCCGCATCGTGCGAAAGACATCCATCAAACCCTCGCGCCGCGAATGCAGCTTCATGCCGTGGCGCTCCCGCGTGGCCTTTATCCAGTCATTGAGTTTTTTGTTCCTCAGCGGACGGAAAACGACGCCGACCTCGGTCCGGTAATCCGTGAAAAGCGCGAGCCACGAGAGGCATTCCCAATACGCGATGTGCGTCGTGGCGACGAGGACGGGCATCGCCTTTTCGCCCAGCGCGGCGCGGCGCGCGAGCGCATCGACAAGCGCCGGCGAAAAATGCCCGATGCGCCGCAGGCGCGCGTCCGGCATGAAAGGCGACGCAAGCGAAAGCATGCCCGTCTCGATCATCCGCCGCGAACTTTTGAGCGCGATGCGCCGCCGCCATTCGCGCGAACGCTCCGGAAATGCGTGATGGAGATTGGAGTAAACCAGCCGGCGGCGCTCGGGCAGGAGCAGCACCACCGGGCCGAGGAGCCATGCGGTGAAATGCAGCAAAAACACGGGCGTGTGCGCGAGCAGCCAGCCGGAAACTTTGAGAAAAAGGATCGTCACGCGAAATGTCCATGAAAAGGCGTGCGCGGCCCCGTGTGAAGAGCGAAAAACACAAGAATGCGCCGGCGCAAATCTCACATTTCTTTGTTCTTCTTAATTCCGGAATCTTGATTTTTAATCCCGCCCCATGTCCAAATGGCTCCTCATCGACGGCTTTAACCTCGCCTACCGCTGCTTCTTCGCGATTCCCGAACTCACGCGCGCCGACGGCTTCCCGACCAACGCCCTCCACGGCTGGGTGAAGTCCATCTGGCGCTTCGCCGACCAGGAGCGCCCCGACGGCATGTTCGTGTTTTTCGACCTCGGCGGCGCGCAGGACCGCCTCGCGCTCCACCCCGAATACAAGGCGCAACGCGCGGAAATGCCCGACGCCCTCGCGAAACAAATCCCCTGCCTGAAGTCATTCACGCGCGCGATGGGCCTAGCCGTCATCGAGCAAAACGGCGTCGAATCCGACGACCTCCTCGCCGCGCAAGCCGTCGCCTTCGCCCGCGCCGGCGACGATGTCCTGATCGTCAGCTCCGACAAGGACTTTGCCCAAATCGTCAGCGACCGCATAAAAATCCTCCTTCCCCCGCCCGCCGCCAATCCCAAGCTCGGCTGGCGCACGATGGGCGCCGCCGGCGTCGTGGAAAAATTCGGCGTCCCGCCATCGCAAATCGCCGATTATCTCGCGCTCGTCGGCGACACCTCGGACAACATTCCCGGGCTCAAAGGCGTCGGCCCCAAGACCGCCGTCAAATGGCTCCAGCAACACGGCACGCTCGAAGCCATCATCTCCGCCGCCGGGGCCATCGAGCCCGAACGCTTCCGCGACCCGCTCCGCGCCGCGACCGATCTCCTGCGACTCAACCGGAAACTCGTCACCCTCAACCTCGCGCTTCCCACGCTCGACCCCGCCGTTATCAAACAAAAACAGGAACCGCTGCGCGCCGAGCTCTTCGCGCTTCTTGAGGAAATGGGCATGAAAACCGCCCGCTCCGACGCCGAAACCCGCTACAATGCGCAAATCGAACTGTTCTGAAAAAAAGGAGGAAGTAGGAATTAAAAATTAGAAAGTAGAAGTGCAGCAAAAGTATGAACACGCATGAGCGCATGACGCAGCCTGGTGGTTCGTTTTTTTAATTCCTAATTTCTACTTTCTACTTTTTCCTCCCGTGACCTTCGCCGATTACATCAGCGTCCTCCTCATCGCCCTTGCCGGGAGCGGACACTGCATCGGCATGTGCGGCGTGTTCAGCGTCGCCGTTTCAGCCAATGCGCGCAACACCCCGGCGCTGCTAGCCCGCCAGTTCGCCTACCAGTTCGGCAAGGCCACCGCGTATCTTTTCATCGCCGCGCTCCTGCTCCTTGCCGGCTCGCTCCTCGGCGCGCGGCAAACACTCTCCGGCGCGCAAAACATCCTCGGTTACATCGCAGGCGCGCTGATGATTCTTGCCGGCCTCGCCTACGCCCTCGAAGTCCGCATGCCCCCCGCGCTCGCGCGCTGGTGGCAAGGCAGCGCCGCGTGCGGCGCGATGCAGGCTCTCTGGCAATCGCCCTCGCTCCTCAAAAACGTGCTCATAGGCTGGATGAACGGTTTTCTTCCCTGCGGACTCTCGCTCACGGCGCTGGTTTACATCGCGAGCTTCGGCTCGGTGACGGGTGTGATCGCGGGCAGTTATATCTTTGGTTTCGGCACGCTTCCCGCGCTCCTCCTCGTCGGATTCCTTGGTCAGCGCGTCGCCCTCGGCCTGCAAACCCGCCGCTGGCTCGTGCGTGTGAGCGGCGTGCTCCTGATTATTTTTGGCGTCCTCACGCTATTGCGCGGAAACCCCGCCATCCATGCCCTGTTTCACGGCAGCCACGACCACTCGCACATGCACGCCGCGCCCTCCCAGGAACACTGCCACTGATTGCGACATCACATCGCCACGCCCGCCCCTACCTCGGCGAAATGATCTCCATCCCCGCCGACTGGGCCCCGCTTGGCCGCACGAGCGTGTTTTTCGAGGAAAACCCCGCCGCCACCACCGACCAGACCGACCCGTGGCAATTCCGCAATTTCCTCTTCAGACCGTGAGGAAGCGGCGCGGCAGCCACGATGAAAAAGAACGGCGGCAAACGAGGTAGTCGCAAATGGCGACCACCCTTGACCGCATGCCAGCCTCTTTCCGCGCAATGCCGTTTGTGTTTTATAAATCACGGAAACACGGAAGCACGGAAAATGACGCAAACGTCGGGTTTGTCGCGTCAGCGCCGTAGCGCAGGCTTCCAGCCTGCATTCCGGCAAGCAGGCTGGAAGCCTGCGCTACAAAAGGCATTCGCTGTTTTGCGCAAACTTGTGGGTAATCTTCAGCATTAAAACCGAACCCTGTCTCAAAACGTGTCCCACAATATTGACATCTTGTGGGACACAGGGCACATTGCACGCATCATGGCAGAAGGCATCAATGTAAGGTTTGCGGGAGAACTCCAACGGTTCATCCAGGATCGTGTTTCCGATGGCGAAGGGCTCTACAGTTCCGCGAGTGAATACATTCGCGACCTCGTCCGGCGCGATTACGAACGGGAGGAGCAGCGCAAATGGCAGCTCCTCCGCAACGAGCTGAAACCCGGCGCGACCGCCGATGAAGCGGCGTTTGTGCCCCTCGACGCAGACACCCTTATTTCCCAAGCGAAAGCGCGCCGAAAAGCCTCTGGAAAATGAATCGTTCGTAAGCTCGGGAAAGCTCGTAACTCGTCGAGGTCATTGCAAATCGCAGCCGGCAGCTTGACAAAGGAATGGAATCAGATAATCAGATTGGCATTATGAAAACAGATATCACAACCTTTCAGCGCAGTTTCCGGGAGGCCCGCGAGTCGGCCGACAGGGGCCAGCCGGTGTGGATAACCGGCGGGGATGCGGAATATATCTTCATGCGACGCCCTGCTGACACCAACCCATTTGAGGGCTTGGAGGATGTCTTTGGCAGCGTTTCGCTCGGAACCTCAACACAGCCCCATCGTGAAAAAATCCGCGACCGTCTTGCCAAGAACCGTCGTCGTTGACGCCGGTCCGCTCGCCGCAGCCATCAATCGCGACGATCCGGCCCATGTGTGGGCCTGCCGCGCACTGAGAGAAATTCGCGGACGCTTTATTACCAGCGAAGCCGCGATAACCGAGGCGTTGCACATCCTGGAAAATCATCCGGTGGCAATCGCCGCGCTTCGCAGACTCGTTGCCCGCATGGAAATCCTGCCCATCGCGCACACGAACTGCGACGGTCTTCTGGCTGAAATGCTCCGTTACGCGCCGCAAATGGATTTCGCCGATGCGTGCGCGGTGGTGATTGCGCAGCGGCATCCGCGCGCCTTTGTGCTGACAACCGATTTCAGCGATTTTTCAACCTATCGCATCCCCTTCGCCTCGCCCGAGGGCGTGTTTTACAACTGAGACCACAAGGTGCGCCGCGATGTGCGCCCACCTTTATCTGAAGATTACCCACAAGTCAGTGCAGACAGGCCCGGGGTGCGGGGGATGTTTTGTTTCTCATCCCGCGCATCGTGCGCATTCCGACCCAACCGGGTTCACGCAATCCCGCTTGTGTTTTATAAATCGCGGAAACACGGAAAAGGACGCAAGCGTCGGGAGTGTCGCTCTGTTTGACGGCAAAGTGAATTGAAGCGACCACCCCTCGTTCCAAATTCCCAGAAAAGCGGCACAAACAACTGATAATCAAAAACTATTCGTTACGAGTAACGACTGCGAGAATATCGGCAAGTTTGTCGGGGTAGAGTTTTCCACTGGGCAGCGCAATGCGCGGGCCAAGACCCAAAGCTCGGCATCGGTCACGCATCGCAAACCCGCCTCGATCTTCGCCAGCGTCCCACGACTCAAGTTCCAGCCAATAACCCCGCAACGCGCCGCAAACATGTCCTGCGTCAAACCGAGGCCATAACGCAACCTTCGCACGTTATTCCCAACGACATTGGCATTATTTGCGGCTTTTTTCATTTTGATAACATCAAACTCGCCTCGCGTGAGGCAATTTGCGGAGAGGTTTCTCGATTTTCGAATTGTGTCGTCATTGATGGCACAGTTACGTTCTTTCAATCATAGCGAGTTTAAAAAATATTTTTTGCCATTTAACTCACTTATTAACAATCAATTGTAATTATAATAATTTTCTAAGCGTCGGATTTCAGGATTTCAGTGTAAATATTCTCAGAAAGGAGGTGAAATCATATGAAAAAATTATTAATTATAATTCTCGTTGTAAACGAAGAAGACAAAAAAGAAGCACTAATTCTTGATCAACACGGCAAGCCAATAAGTTGTTAAAGGATCGGAAGGTTTGGCAGAATGTGGTCGTTGCTCAGCAACGACCACAGCTAACATATAGGTCGGCCATTCACATAGTATTATCGTATCCATCGCTTCGCACGTTGCTCCTGTTGTTTCTGCATGCGTTTTTGCATAAGTAAATGCTGTGCTCGTCGCTCATCAAGTGTCATCTGGTTTTCCCAAACCTCGTATTGTTTTTTAAAGGCATTGCCATAATCAATTATTTGTTTAAGTTCTTTCGTGGGATTAAGCTCGTATGCATGCGTTATTAAAAACGCATGTTTAATATTTAATGGCACGTTCAATTTCATGAGAAAATTAAAAAGACTGAAATCATAATTATCCTCTCTGTTAATTTCAGTGGCAATATCAAATGCAGTTTCATTCCTGATAGTTCGCGATAACACATCGGCACCATTATTGTATAACCAATTAATCATTTTTAACCGTTGACTTGGATCAATTTCGGAGGCAATCTTTCTTCCGCAGGCCGCAATAAATGGAGTATGGCTATAATCATCTTTAATATTTACACTTGCACCATATTTTAATAATAATTTTGCTAGTGGCAGATTGTGAGATATTGCCGCACCAATCATTGGTGGTGCATATGCATTATTGCCAAATATGTCAAAACCAATAGCGTGCTTAGTCACATCTGCTCCGGCCTTTAATAATAATTCTACTGAATCTAATGGAGGCACATCACATCCCTTGTAATCCCTGCCATTGCAAAGCCTAGCAAGAGCGGTCGCATGTCTTGAACAGTTCTCTGCATTTACATCAACGCCGATATCAATAAGTGCCTCAAGAACTTCTATGTTTTTGGCAGCAGCCGCTATGTAGAGAGGGGAATCAGAATGGGAATTTTTTTGATATATAAATTTAACACCTTTTTCATGCAATGACTTAATTAATCCTGCTGTCCCATAACGAGCACATTCATTAAGATTATGCTCGCCCAAAGCACCCAATCTCGGGCCAGTTGCTTGTTTATCTTTGGCTTGTTGCTTCCTAAGCGTAGCTTTTCCTAAAGCAAATAATTTTTTTTCTAGCTTATCCGTAATAATTTGCGACGTGATCCGTAGTATTTCCGTTCCCTCATTTGATGATACCTTTCTAAGGGGATTATTGACTCTCGTTCCGAGTTTTTTTGAAGTTTGATATGTTTGTATTCGTTGTATGATATTATCTATATTGTAATCAGGATTAACATATATTATTTCACAGCCATTACTGGTAGCCAATTGTTTTTTGAGTTTGTCGCGTGATTGTGTTGTCATTAAGCCTAACGCTCCGCCAAACCTCGTTATTGGCTCATAGTGCTGCTCTCCTTGATATTCTATAGCTAAATTGAGTTGGGGAAGATATATATCAAAACGCATACGCCCTAGCCAAGCTGGCGAGGCTTGCGGGACAACTTGTAAGTTTGGAAATGAAGCCCTAACTTGTGATACGAGTTTTGATTCGGAAACCCAACCTTTACCGATTTGAGGAATATTTTTACGGAAACGTAGAATATTCTCAGCTTCGCGCCAAAGGACATCTAGGTTTTCAAGAAGTGCTGAGTCAATTAGTCCTATCGGCCAAGGATAGTGAAGAGAGTGCCCTCTTTTGTAAAAATCCGAAATTTGCCATTTTGAATTGAACCTGCATCCTGCAACATAATGTTCTAAGAAATTGCAATGTTTCCAAAAAAGGCCAATTTGCCATTTTGATAGATGGCTTTTGACGTAACGTGCTTTTTCTTTTTCAAATTTTTCCTGATCAGGATAAATGTGCGCGAATTTATTGGAATAAATGTTTATTTGATCGATGAAAATCTCTTGAAATTTTGAGATGGTATCTTTTAGTCGTCTTCGTTCTTCTATTGCTCTCCATGATGCTGGGATGAATTTCCATTGCAGCAAGGAAATTAACTTTATTCCTGATTCGCGTTCAATATTAGCGTATATTTGTTCCTCGATCCAGTTATAATATTCAAAAATACTGTATCCAAAGTTAGTTTTAAATCGTTCCAGTAATAAATCCATCGTTTCATGTAGTTCAATTAATTCAGAGCTACTCCAATGCCGACTGACACGCTTCGGAAGTTCTCGAAGTGCTTTTGCCGGAATTGTTATATTTTTGAGCACTTGTCGGTAGGCGCGATAATCTCCAAATGCTGCATTTGGGACTTTAACTAAAAGATTCCAAGCATCAGAATATCTTTTCTCGAATGAAAAAACTTGCGCCGCAAATTGACATGTTTGAAGTAAATGATGGCTGTTAGCATTTTCAATATTTTCGTTTATATATTCTGCTATCTCAATTAAATTATTTTTTCTTCCTCGAATTCGCTTCTCAATTTCTTTTATGATATTTTGTTTCGCGCAATTCAGAAAATCTTTATCAATGAGTTTCGCTTTCTTAAATAAGTCGGGAATATTTTTATTTGTTAGGTTCATGAGAATTGTAGGATATTGATGGAGTTAGATCGAAAAACGTTGATTTTTCGGTTTGCGAACGTCATCACTGGAAAGTGAGTTCCATGTGATATGGTTTGGCTTAAGTGTGTCTTTATGCTGTTTGTGTGGCGCAACTACTTTTGGGCTTTGGCTTGATTGGGTGTAGCAGTGGTTTTTGTTTCACGTGAGAGATTCGGTAAAGCAGAAAAGATAAAAAACACCTCAGGCCTTGCCTCTTGCTGTCTTGTTGGGCCCGGGGCGCCGAGTTCGGTTCAGCTATAAAAAAACACGGCTGTTCCGAGCCCCGAGCCGTGTTTTGACGGTTATAGGGGCGTCGCGAGCGACGCCCCTACGACACGTATCGGTATTCCGCTGAAGGAAACCATAAGTTTCGGGGAGGGGCGCAGGGGAGGGGCGAACGCCCCTGCCCGCCCCGAAGCGAAGCGCAGGTGGATTGAGGCCGGCTTGGAAACGACTCGGCCTTGATCGACTTT
>JARKRC010000056.1 GCA_029974595.1 Ereboglobus sp.
AAATTCGAGAATAAAAAAAGGGCGAGGCTACGCCTCGTCGGGCGGCGGGACGCCGCCCCTCCTTGGCGCATGCGTAGTATTCTAGTCCACGCGCAGTTTTCTAGTCCACGCGCAATTCGAAGATGCTCTCTAAATCGGACAAGCAGACAAACGACGGGGACCGTCGCTTCTACTCCGGCAGCCACACTTCAAAAATCGCGCCGTGGCCGGGCGGCGGGACATTGCGCACCGACACGACGCCGCCATGCGCCTCGACAATCGCGCGCACGAGGCTGAGGCCCAGTCCGAGGCCGGTTTGCGAGCGGCTTTGGTCGCATCGATAGAGACGCTCCCAAATGCGTCTTTGCTCGGCTTCGGGCACACCGGGGCCGTCGTCGCTCACGGTTATCAGCGCGCCCGCGCGTCCGCCGCGCATCTCGGAACGCGCGCCGGTGACGATGCGCCCGCCGTCGGGCGTGTATTTCAGGGCGTTGTCCACGAGGTTCACGACGACCTGGCGCAGGCGTATTGGATCGGCGGATACGGCGAGCGGCTCGGCCATCAGGGAGACTTCGAGCGTTTGGCCTCGGGCGTCGGCCACGTCGGCGTAGAGATCGCACGCGGCGCGCAGGATGGTTTCGACATCGCAGGGCTCGCGCTTGAGCTTGAGCATTCCGGAGTCGGCCTCGGAAATTTCCATGAGCGCGCGCAGGAGGCGCAGCACTTCGTCGGAGCGCTCCACCGTGTCGGCGAGCGCGTCGTGCATGGCGGGCGCGGCGCCGCTTGCGAGGGCGAGCTCGGCGGAGCCGCGCATGCTGGTGAGCGGCGTGCGCAGGTCGTGCGCGACGTTGTCGAGCGCCTCGCGCATCGAGCGGAGCAGGGAGGCGTTTTTGTCGAGCACGGTGTTGAACAGGCGCACGAGCTCGGCGATGTCGTTGTCGCGCTTGGGCTCGTCCACGCGGGCGTCGAGCGCGCCGGTGGTGATGATGCGGCGGGCGGTGTCCACCACGCCTTGGAGCGGTTTGACGGCGCGGCGCGCGGCGAGCCAGCCGACGGCGAAACCGACGATGACCACCGCGCCCGTGACCCCGGTGAATGTGCGCCGGAGCGGTTTCAGCAGGGTTGTGCGGTTGGTCGTGATGGTGCCGACCTGAAGCAGAAGCCCGCCGCGCAACGCCTTTGAAAGCACGATCAGGTCCTCCTGCTGATCCTGGGGCACGCGCCAGGAATAGACCTCCTGCTCCGCCCAGCCTCCCCAACCGTCGGGGACAAGCACGAGTTTGCCTTCCTTGTCTATCCAGTCCTTCGGGACATTGAGCACCGGCGCGTCGCCGTTTGGAGTGAGCACGCGAATGAACAGCGGGCGGTCGAGCAGCGTGTTCAGGCCGGTGTTGAGGGTGAGCGCCAGTTTCAGGCCGGGCCATCCCTGCGTGTTGCAGATGTAGGCGTATTGTTCGAGGCGCGTGTTGATCGCCTCCTCGTCGCGCTGCGTGAGCTGTTTTCCGAGGAGCCAGTAGAGCAGCACGAACAACGCCGTGAAACCCACGGTGAAAAGCACGGCAAAGGTCACGCTCAGGCGGATCGCGACCGAGCGGCGTATCCGGTTAATGGTTCCCTTTGAAAACATAACCGACGCCCCTTACCGTTTCGATGCGCGTTTTGCCGGGATCGACTTTCTGGCGGAGCCGGTGCATGAGCACGTCCACCACGTTGGTTTGCGGGTCGAAACTGTAATCCCACACATGTTCGAGGATCATGGTTTTTGTGAGAGGCCTGCCCGGATTGCGCATCAGGTATTCGAGCAGGGAAAACTCGCGCGGCTGCAATTCCACTTTTTCGCCGCCGACGGTGACTTCCCTCGTCACCAAGTCCATGACGAGATCGTTCACCGAGAGTCGCATCGCCTCGGGCGCGCGTGTGGCGCGGCGGATGAGCGCCTGCAGGCGCGCCGAGAGTTCCGCGAAAGCGAATGGTTTTGTGAGGTAGTCGTCGCCGCCGGCCTGCAAGCCCTTGATGCGATCCTCGACTGTGGCGCGCGCGCTCAAAAACAGCACGGGCAGATCGGCGTGGTGGTTGCGCAGGCGTTTGACGAGCGAAAGGCCGTCGAGGCGCGGCAGCATCACGTCAACGATGGCGGCGTCGTAGGGTGTGTTCAGCGCGAGCGCGAGACCGGTGTCGCCGTCGGGCGCGTGGTCCGCTGCGTAGCCTTCCTGTTTGAGTCCCTTGACCACAAACTGGGCGATCTTTGCATCATCTTCTACAACAAGAATCCTCACGCCGCGCATGAGAGCATACTTGGGCGCGTTGCGGAAGAAATATGTGAAAGTCGGCAGGGCAGGCGTCCTGTTCCGGCGCTTTCGGCTTCCATTTTGGGCGTTTCCGTCTTCCCCTGTGTTTTTTCAACACGCATATACATGGCAGATTTTCTTACCGCCACTCCATCGACGGATGATTCCAACAAATGCGAACGCGCATTTCTGGTCGGTGTGCAAGCCCCCGGCATGAAACCCGGCGAGGCGCGCGAGCTTCTCACGGAGCTGCGCGAGCTCGTCGAAAATCTCCAGATTGGCGTCGTCGCCGAGGAACTCGTCAACCTGCGCTCAATCAACGCCGCCACGCTTCTCGGTTCCGGCAAGACGCAGGAAATCATCGCCGCCGCGCGCGCCGCGCAGGCCGACCTGATCGTGATCGACGAGCCGCTTTCGCCCGCCCAGCAACGCAACTGGGAAAAGGAATCGGGCATCGCTGTCATCGACCGCGAGGAGGTGATCCTCGATATTTTTGCCGAGCGCGCGAGCACGCGCGAAGCCGTCCTGCAAGTCGCCCTGGCGCGCATGGAGTATTCGCTCCCCCGCCTCGCGCGCGCATGGACGCACCTTTCGCGCCAGCGGGGCAAGGGCAAGCTCGGCGGCGAAGGCGAGACGCAGCTCGAACAGGATCGCCGCATCGTGCGCGACCGTGTCACGCATCTGCGCGCCGAGCTCGCGAAGGTGGTCAGCCAGCGCGACGTGCAGCGCCACCGCCGCATGCGCGTGCCCGTGCCCACGGCTTCCATCGTCGGCTACACCAATGCCGGCAAATCGACGCTTCTCAACAAACTCACGGGCGCGCATGTGCTCGCGGAGGATAAACTTTTCGCCACGCTCGACCCGACAACGCGCCAGCTCGTGCTGCCGAATCATCAAAAACTTCTCGTAACCGATACGGTCGGGTTCATCCGCCGCCTGCCGCACCGGCTCGTCGAGGCGTTCAAGGCCACGCTTGAGGAAGTGATTGTATCCGACTTTTTGATACACGTCATCGACGTCTCGAATCCCGATTTTGAAAAGCATCACGCCACGACGCTTTCCGTGCTCGACGAGCTTGGCGCCGCGGACAAGACGATCGTCACCGTTTTCAACAAGACCGACCTTGCCGACGACACGGCCCGCGCCCACGCCCGCGGGCTTGCGCCCGACGCATGTTTTGTGAGCGCCCTCACCGGGGAAAACCTCGATGCGCTGCTCGCCCGCTGCGCGGGATTGATCGCGGATCAATACGGGGCCGCGAAGCTGTTCATTCCGCACGCCCGCTACGATTTGGTGGCAAGGCTGCACAAGCTCGGACACGTCCAGCACGAAGAGCAGTTTGATGACGGCGTGTATATGGAAGGCCGGATTCCGCCGGCGCAAAACGCGGCCTACGAGCCCTACAAGGTCGGGGAAAGGCCCGGTGCGAAAAAACGTCGGGGGAGCGGGAACTGAATTTCCGCAATCCCGTTCTTGACGTGAGAAATAATCGCGGCAAGGTCAGCGCTCTTATTTTGCCCGATGGTGTAATGGCAGCACAGGCGACTTTGACTCGCCTAGTCATGGTTCGAATCCATGTCGGGCAGCCATTTGCGTGAAGGTTCAAGATTTTTTGCCTTTTTGCAATGCATTAGGGAAAAGGCTGTTGCATCCGATAACTGTGCTGGGATGGCCCATTTGCACGGCAACCGCCGCGATGCGTTTCTCAAACCGTTAAAATGTCGGATGAGTCCGCCTAGCTGCTTCAGGTCCTAATGCGATTCTCACTCGCCGGCATGAAAATAGACATGAGCGGCTTGCCGGTTTGAGCGCTTGTGAATTTTGCGCATCCGGGGCGGGCATTGCGTATGCATCGGGTTGTGAGGATTTGTCCGGCTTGCGAGGCCAGATTTCGCCAAAAATCGGCAATACGGACATACCACGCAAGGTAGATTGCAAATGATTTCGCTTTCTGTGATCGCACGCTGCCCACAAATCCGCTTATGGCGTTACTCAATCGCATGATAAATGCAATATTACATATATATGTTTTTCAACGATATACGTAAATAATTAAAAATTATATTACACCTATTTTATTTATAGGTATCTTTCTGCTTAAAAAATGAAGCCATTTTGTATGTTATCGCAAAATATTGTCTTATATTTGTCTTGCCTCTATTTTGCATTTAATTGACATTAACACCATGTCTTCGGAAGCAACCATATCGTCACTGGCTCATCGCAACTCATGTTTGCGGGGCGCAGTCCCCATCAAGGATCCCATCCATCGCGGCCAGTCCGATGGTGTCGATCAGATCGCTGATGACGTGATAGAGGTGAAAGTTCATCCGGGTGAGCGTCTTTTGCATGTGCTAGACCTGTCGCGAGGCTGCGCGGGTCAAGGTGTCGCGATGCCGCAGATGGGAGTGGAGCAGACAGGCCTGCTCGACCGGGCGGAACAAGCCTCGCAGCAACCCCACCGAGCGCAGATATGGCAGCCTTGGGATTCACACGTAAATCATATATTAATTTCAAATCATAAGAACATAATGGACAAAAGACCCACAGCCACCATCTCAAGCATCCTTATCAAGTTCGTGCTCGCATGCGCTTCGTTGCTCCTCTTGCCTGAGCCCGCGCTGCGCGCCCAATTTTCGGGTACCTTCACAGGTTCTAACTCGACGTGGAATGACGCCACCAGCTGGTACCCGTCCGGCGTGCCGGGCTCGACGGCAACCTATGATACCGCGGTCTTTGACGACTCCATTGCCGCGGCGAATGGCACGAAGATCATCACGGTTGACGGTCTCTTCAACCTGAACGGCCTCAGCTTAACCGCCAGCTTGGATCAGGCACTGATACTGACCGACAATGGCGTGGCCGGACGCGGATTTCACCTCGGCGGCGCCAGTGCCGGCATTTCCCTGCCCGGGAATGCCTTCTTGACGGTGGACACCAATGTGTCCCTCGACGCTTCCGCGAGTCTGATCAACAGCCAGGGCGCGATGACATTCAATGCCGGCAAGACCTTCGACATTGCGGGCCATGACCTGTTGGTACATACCGCGATCGGCAGCGCCGTGACTCGGATTCGCTCCACCATCGTTGGCACCACGGGCGGCATTACAAAGACGGGCGCGGGCATACTGGAACTTTACGGCAACAACACCTTCGATGGCGGCGTGAAATTTTACGATGGCACCCTACGTCTCGGCCACAACTTCGCGCTCGGCTCCGGTGTGTTCGAAATCGGGAATGGCTCGACTCCGACCGACTTGATGGTGATCGAGTTGCTCACTCCGTCCCTCGTGCTTACCAATCAAGTCGTATGGAACAACGATCTGAGCATCGTCAACGGCGTCACCCTCACCCAAAAGTCCATCACCTTCGATTATGCGGGGCAGATTCAACTGAACAATGGCATCCGGCAGCTGAACATAAGCGATCTGACCAAGGTCGTTTTCGGCCGGGATCTCGTGCTGGCCGGTTCCGGCGGACTTCAGGTGAGTGGCGGCAGCCTGTCCGAGGTGAACTTCCTCAATGGCAACAACACCTTCAGCGGCGGCTACGTGCAATGGCTGAGGCAGGCCACCATCGGCAGCGGCACCTCCAACATAACCTTGGGCGCATTGGATGCGGGGCACAACTACATCGGCACGGGGGCCGTGGAGGTGAATGGCAACGGCTTTACCCTCAGCTTGAACCCCGGTGCCGGGCACACGGCGAACCTGCGCGGAAACATCACGCTCGATTACGGCGCGATTCTCGACGTGACCAACGGTTCCGTGCTGCTGGACGGCGCGGTGCTGGCCAACGGGGCTAATAATCTGGGCAACAAGTTCATCTTCCGCGGCGACACGGATTTTGCGGATGCCAGCTTTGTCAATGCGCCGGATTTGTATTTCACTACCACGGGCCTGATCACCATCAGCGGCACGGGCATGGGGACGGGCCTCAACCGGATGATTCTGAACAATACGGGCACCATCGCGCTGGCCTCCGGCGCGAGCAACATCGGCGCAGCCTATATCCGCGTGGAAAAAGGCGCCCTGGCCCTGGGTGCGGACGACCAGATTCAGGCGGGCACCGCACTGTTCATGGGTGATGGGGCCTCGTTGCGGGCGAACGGTTTTTCCACCGCGTTCTCCGGCGGCTTGAGCTGGACCGCCACCGGCACGCGGGTCATCGACTTTGGCGTGGGCGGTATGAATGCGCTGGATTTCGGCGCCGGCAGCACCGGTGGCGCCGGGGTGGTTTATGTGCAAAACTGGCTGGAGGGCTCAAACCACGTCCTCTTCGCGGATGACATCTCGTCGGCATCCTGGCGCAATAACATCAGATTCGACGGCTATAACTGGAACATGGGCGTGCAGGTCATCGACAACGCTGGCAAATACGAATTGATCCCGACCGAGGGCACTCCGTCCGCGCCAAACACATTCGAATGGACTGGTTCGGCTTTCTACAGTTCCGGCATAACCAGCGCCAACATGTGGGACGCGCCGGGCAACTGGGATATCAACCGCATCCCGTCCTTTGGCGCCGGCTCCACCATGATATTCGGCAACAAGTATGATTATTCGCCGAGTCTGGCGCTTCCTGGAAGCGTGACGGTCGGTTCCCTTTTGTTCAACAGAACCTCCTCTTCTTATAATACCGCCATCATCTCCGGCGGCACGCTGATTATGGATAGCGGAACGGCCGGCGTGGCGGCGCAGATGAAAAAATCATATTACGATGCAGGCACCATCAGTTCCCCCATCCAGTTGAACAGCGATCTGTCACTGGGCCGCACCGACACCAGCACCCCGTCGGGCAGTTATTACCGCACCTTGAGCGGAACAATCGGCGACGGCGCCAATGGACCCGGTGCCATCGTCATCGACGGCGGCGCATGGTATCTGAGCAACTACAACAATACTTTCACCGGGGGCGTCACATTGAACGACGGCGGCATGCTGCGCATAGTCTCCAGTGGAAGCAACAGTTCCTTGGGCAAAGGCGAATTGACTATAAATGGCGGCGTGCTTTGGGGTGCCACCATCTATAATAAGGTCAACTTCAATGGAGACTTTGTCATCAGCAATCCCGGCAGCAACCCCACAAATTTCTATGCCACGGGAAACGCGGCCAACGACATCATCTGGCTGAATTCCGACATCACGATCACGGGCAGATGGGGTGGCCCCGGCAATCTTGCCTGGGGCAATTATTCGTATCTCTATTTCCGCGAGGGCAGGAATCTGCAAGGCACCGGCGGGCTGGCGCTGGCGGGCTCATGGGACGGCCTTGCTACCTACGCGGCGGACAGCAATTTCAGCGGCGGCTACACCCAGCGGGGCGGAACGATGCAGGTGCAGGCCAATTCCGCTTCTGCCAACGGCTCGGTCGTGTTTGGCGAGCTGGCCGCCGGCAAGAACTACTTGGGCATCGGCGACATTACGCTGAATGGGGGCAACATCGCTGTTTATCCCAAATCCACAACCAGCAGTGTCGAGTTCCGCAACGGGGTGGTCGTGACTGCGAGCAGCGGCGCGTTTACTGTCAATACGGCGCCGGTGTATTTTAGGGATGGATCGACTTTGCGGCTCTTCAACAACGGTTCTTTCACCGGTGGCAGCGACGTAGTTTTGTCCGACATGAACCTGGTCGGGGCCAATAGCACGACGGCAGGAAACATGACGGTGGGCAGAAACCTGGTTGTCGGCGACGTCACTGTGAGCCAGATGCCCAATATCACCATGTCGGGAGTCAGCAGGGTGATGGCCGATTCAGGCACCACGTTGCTCACGGGCTTGGGACGGTTTTCCAGAAGCACGTCGCTGACGACCACGACCATAGATTCATCCATCAGCCAGCTGGGGGCTTCCCAATTTTATATCAACTCGGGCCGGCTCCAGTTCACCAGGGACAATCAGGTCGCGGGAACGGCGAATTTGTATCTCTATTCCACTGGCATTATAAATTCCGCCGGTTTTGAGAATACTTTCGGCAATCTCTATATATACGGGGATTCCACCATGGAGCTCGGTACCGGCGGAGAACTGTTTTTCAGCGGGCTGGGCTCCTGGGCCACCACCGGCGTGATCCCCTTGTTGAACATCCAAAACGACAGCGGCGAGTGGAATACCACCGGCAACCTGACGCTGGGCGGCGAGCACGTGTGGTTTAACACCAATCCTTTTTCCGCCAACGACGTGCGCCTGGCGAACATTGCCTTCACCGGCTACACGCGCGGCGCCGCCATGGTTTATAATGGCGGGAAATATGAACTGGTTGCCGCAGGCGAGAAAGGCTTTGAGTGGTCGGGCGGCGGCCTCACCGACACCAACTGGAACACGGGCGCAAACTGGTATGGAAACGCGGCGCCCGATGCCGCCGGGGCCATCGCCATTTTCCGCGATGCCGACGATGCCTTGAGCGGCAAGACGATCCGGCTCAGCGGCAGCCGCACCCTTGGTAAAATCCTTTTTGAGGCCACGAGCGGGGCAGGCTTCACCATCGCCCCCACCTCCGCCGCGGACACGCTCACGTTTGCCAATGGCGGCAGCCAGGCGGTCATTGATTTTGCGGGCGCATCCGCGCCCACCATCAGCGCCAATGTCATTCTGGCAGACTCCTTGCTGGTGGATCATCGGTCCAGCACCAGGCAGTTGACGCTTTCGGGCGCCATTTCCGGGACCGGCGGCATCCGCTTCACGGTCGATCCCACGACCTTGGGCAGCACGACCAATCAAAATTATTATCTGACACTTTCGGGCAGCAACAGCTTCAGCGGCGGCGTGGAGCAGCAAGGCGGCAGACTATACATATACCATAACAATGCTCTGGGCACCGGCACTTATACAATAACCGGGACGGCCTCGACCTATATAAATGCAAACCGCATCGTGACCAACGCGCTGAAGCTGGACGGCGGACTCTATGCCGAGGGCAGCTCGACAAGCTACAGCCTGACCTTCAAGGGCAACACCGGATTGCTCACCAGCGGGACCAAGAATATCTATATAGGGTCCGGCATGGGACAGCTTGTCTTTGACAGTGACTATGTGCTGACCGGCCCCGGCGGGCTAAGTGTCCGGAGTTATTCTTACCCCTCCACCGCCTATCTCCTGACCATGCGCGGGCAAAACACCTTCACTGGCGGCGTCACATTAAACAACGGCATAATCAGGATCGGTGCCAGCAGCCAGATAGTAAACGGTCAGGTCATCTCCGGCCCCTTGGGCACCGGCACTTATACCTTCAGCTATGGCATGACTGCCATGGACAATGCCTCGCAGCATTACGTGATTCACAATCCCCTGTCCCTGGGAACAAACAGCACTGCTTACCTGGGATACTACGGTGTCACCTCCTTGCAGGCCGGTTCATTGACTTTTGATTCCGTGGAGGACCTCAAGTTGCGCTCGGGCGTCAACACCTTTTATCCCATGGGGGCGAGGGTGGAGTTCAAGAATGCCATTACCAACCCGGATGCCGGCACGGGCAGCCTCACGCTTGCTATGTATACCAATACCCCCGCGTTTCTCCGGTTGTCCGGCAGCAACAGTTTTACCGGCGGCGTCACGGTGAACAGCAACTATACCAACAGCACCGCCTATCAGCCCACCCTGTCGCTCGGCCATGACGCCGCTCTCGGCACCGGCATGCTGACCCTGACGGGATACTACAGCACCCTGGAGGCCTATGGGGCAGATCGGAACATCGGAAATCTGATCAACTTCAGCAATAGCAGCGGCTACACGACCTTTTTCACCGCCACAGGTGGCGCGCAGCGCCTCCTTTTTAGCGGCACGGGCAACAGCACGCTTTCGAGCGGCACCAAGGTCTGGGATGTGGCCGGCGGCATGACCGTCACCTTCGGCCCGGCCCACAATCTGGCCGGCACCGGGGCTTCGATCACCAAGCAGGGCGCGGGCGAACTGCAACTGCTAGCCCCGAACTCGACCTTCGGCAACCTCACCGTCTCCGCCGGCACCGTGTCCACCTCGCTTCTGGCCGGGCACGACATGGTGCTCCAAGGCGCGGCCTCCGGCACGCGGGACAGCTACTTCGGCACCGGCATTCTCAGTGTCAACGGCGCGAGCGCCGTCGCCCGGATTGTCACCTGGAGCGACGGTGACGAGACCGGCGATGTTTACCTGAACGGCAACCTCACCGTGAGCAACGGTGGCAGGCTGCAAATTGTCGGCGGCGGCAATCTCCACCTGAACTCCAACCAGACGGTGAGCACCGTGGGCGGCGGCAATATTTCGATCAGTGACGGCGGTTCGCTGGTCAAGGAGGGGATCGGCACGCTCTCCACCCTGAACACAAACATCATCGCCCCGATTGTCATCCGCAGCGGCACCCTGTCTCTGGCGACGACCAACCTGCTGAACAACGTGGGCAACCTGGAAATGGCCGGCGGGGGCCTGATGTTGAACGGATTGAGCCAGACACTCGGCGGCAACTGGTCGCTGACCGGCGCATCCTTGCTGGATATCGGCGCCAACAGCCTGCCGAAGACATTCACCGTGGCCGACCTCGGCCTTTGGAACACTTCCTCTATATTGCAGGTGCTGAATTGGGACGGCGTCCAGTCGGTCGGCGGTGGCAACACGCAAATCGTCATCGGCCACTACACCGGCTCCATGGAATATGTCCCGAATGTCTGGTTCCAAGGCTACGCCCCCGGCGCGATCCTGCTCGACAAGACAGGCGGGACCAAGGAACTGGTGCCCTATGCCCAATCCTTCAACTGGACGGGCATGAACAGTTCCGACTGGACCGCCGCCCCTAACTGGAGCAGCTACCAGCAGCCCAATGGCGTGGGCGCCAGCGCGACTTTCGGCGATGCCGCCCAAATCTCCGCCAGCGGTTCGAACATCCAGCTCAACGAAAACAAGACACTGGGCACGCTGATCTTTGACGGCACCCGCGGCCAGCGCTTCAACATCAGCAGCAATGGAAGCCCCGCCATCATTTTCGATTTCCCGGGGGATATCAAACACGACCCCAATGTCACCGCGTTCATCCTGATGCGCAACAACTCGGACGCGCTTATCACCACGCCGATCGACCTGCGCGTGAACCTGCAGATAGACAATGTGAGCGGGGCGGATCTGGAGCTTGCCGGCGCCATATTCGATGATTTCGGCACCGGCCGCAAGGTGACCAAGACAGGCGGCGGGATGCTCACCCTCTCCAGCAGCGCCAATATCTTCAAGAACGGCATGGATCTCGTGGACGGCCTGCTGCGCATCAACGCCAGCGAGACGCTGCTCAACGGGTATGTTGCTGCGGGGCCGATCGGCACCGGCGTGTTCACCATCACCGGCGGCTCCATCGAGGCACTCGGCCAGGATCGCACCCTGAGCAACCGCCTCGTGATCGGCGGCGATTTCGGCGTCGTCGGCAGCCACACGCTCACGCTGGCGTATGACGCCACGGTAAACGGATTGCCGGGCATCCTGACCCGGGACAGCACCATCACCGTGGACTCCGGCGCGGCGCTGGTGATCGGCGCGAAAAACACGCTGGCGGTTGCCTTGGCTGACGGCGCCACGAGCGCCAAAATCACCAAAGACGGCGAGGGCCTCCTGAAAATTGACAGCGTGCTCGGCTCCGATCACGCCTACGGCCTGCGGGTAAACGCGGGCACCTTGGTGCTGACCGGCACCAATGCATACCAAGGCGGCACTGAATTGGCCGGCGGAGTGCTGGCCGTTACCAACAACCAGGCGTTGAGCAGCGGCACGCTCAAGGCATTGGGCAGCGGCACACTGCGCGCGGACGCGAATCTGGACAATATGGCCAACGCCATCGACGTGACCGCAAACCTCACGATACAAAATGCAGACGGGAACAGCGTGGCGACCGACGCGACGCTCTCCGGCGTGATCAGCGGCGGCGGCAACATCGCCAAGACCGGCGCGGGGCTGCTGACGCTGACGGGCGAAAGCACGCACACAGGCACGCTGGCGGTGACCACCGGCACAGTGAATGTCGGCGGCGGCGGCGCGACCGGCAGCCTCGTGAGCAATGTGAACATTTCCTCCGCCGCGCAGTTGCTCTTTGACCGCACGACCAGCTCCATCTTTGGCGGGCGGCTCTTCGGGACCGGCACCCTCGTGAAACAAGGCTCGGGCACGCTGACCCTCACCGGGACGAGCGCGGCCTACACCGGCAACAGCGCGCTTCGGGAAGGCACCCTCGTGGTGGCGGCCAACCAAGCGCTGGGCAGCGGCACGCTGACCATGAGCGACGCGACCACGCTCGGCTACGCCGACGCGGTGACGCTCTCGAACGCCGTCAACGTGCTTGCTTCCGGCACCTTCAATGTGACCGGCGGGACGGCGACGCAATCGGGCGTGATCAGCGGCGCGAACATTTGGAAGACCGGCTCGGGCAACCTGACGCTGACGGGCAGCAACACCTACAGCGGGACGACCACGGTGAGCGGCGGGGAGTTGCAGATTGGTAACGGCGGAACGAGCGGCAGCATCCTTGCGATGACGGATGCGAGCAAGACGGTGAGCGTGGGCGCGGGAGCGTCGGTGGTGTTCAACCGCAGCGACACCGTGGCTTACAGCGGGACGATCACCGGCGGCGGCGCCGTGGTGCAGCGCGGAAACGGGCTGCTGTTGTTCGAAAACCAGCAATCATACACCGGCGGCAGCACGGTGGAAAGCGGGACGATGAAGATCGCCAACGGAGGTGAAATCGGCAGCAGCGGCGAGCGGATCGACATCAAGTCCGGCGCGACATTCTACATCGGCGAAAGCGGTGACAATTACGGTTTGGTGAACACCTATTCGGGCAGCGGCACGCTGGTGATTGATCTGGCCGAGACCAGCCATGCGAGCGGGACCTACACGATCACCTTTGCCAACAACAGCGCCAACGCGCAGGCCTACGGGCAGGATTTCCACGGCACGGTGGAAATGCGCAACACCGCGTTTGTGGTGAACGACCGGATGCAGACGTTCATGAACGCCGGCACATCCTCGCTGCGGACGACGGAGGGCAGCTACGGCACCCTGGCCGGCACCGGAGGCACGGCGCGGCGCATCGACGGCGCCGTGGAGTTTGCAGGCGGCATCTTCCAGTGGAACTTTGACAACGCGAACAACCCATTGGCCCGCCTCGATGCCGGCAAGATCAGTATCAGCGCGCCGACGGAGTTCCGACTGAACCTGCAAGCCATGCTGCAAACCAATACCAGTGGGACGCAGGGAGTGGCTTCGCTATTCGACACGGTGGTCAACGGCGCGGATTCGCTGTTGCTGGGCAGGAGCGACGCGGCGATTGACGGCGCGTCGAATTGGACGAACCTCAAATACTCCACCAACAACGGCGCGACGTGGAGCAATCTCACCACACCGATGCGACAGGGAATCGCGCAAAACAATACGGAAGTGGGCAAGGGCACGTTCGACTGGACGACCTATGCTGCGACCGGCAGCAACAGCCAGGAACTGCGCGTGGGTTACAAGCTCAAGCGGATCGAAATCTTCCAGGACACAACGCTGGAAGTGACGCTCGGCGCGGACGATACGAGCAACCTGCTCGACCTCACGCTGACCGACTATGTTTACAACGCGACGGACGGCGCGGCCTATTCCGGTTCGGCGGGCTCGGGTAATGTGCGTTACAGCGACATCACTGGCAGCGGCACGGGCATCCGGGTGGGCATGGCCAACAGCTACACCGGCACAACCTTCATCAGCGGCAGCACGACACTGGTGCTGGACAACAACGAGGCGCTGGGCGGGGACACACGGCACACGGTGCTGGTGAGCGCTACCGGCGCAGGGGCCGTGCTGGACGTGAACGGCCACACCGCCAATGTCGGCGGTCTGCAAGTTGCTGGCGGCGGCCGGATCGACCTCAATGGCGGCGCGGTGAACATTGTCGACAACCAGTCCGGCCAGCCCGGTGTGACCGCGATTGCGCTTGGCGGCGGCACGATGGACGGCAACGACGCGCTGACTGGCAGCGGTACCCTGAACACGACTTTCGGCCACCTTGTCATCAGCGGCAGCAACGGCGGCTTCCACGCTACCACCACCATCGCCGACAGCGCGACGGTGACGCTGCAAAATACGGCGGGTCTGGGCGACGGTGCGATCGCGGACGACGGCCTGCTCATCTTTGCCGGTGCGACAGGCACGAACACGAACGCCATCGGCGGCGCAGGACTGGTGAGCGCTAACAACGCCGCCAACGTGGTGCTGGGCGGCAGCAACACCTTCAGCGGCACATGGCAGATCGCCGCCGGCAGCGCGCTCAAGGCGATCAGCGCCGACAGCCTCGGTTCGGGCAAAGTCGCCGACAGCGGCACGCTCGTCCTCGGCGGCGCAGCCGGCTACCAGTTGCAAGCCGGCAATGAAATCAGCGGCACGGGCATGCTGGTGAAGGAAGATGCCAACACCGTGACCATCAGCCACAGCAATGCCTACACGGGTGACACCTTCGTCAATTCGGGCACGCTGCGCCTGACGGCGGAAAACGCCATCGGTGCCGCCGGAACCGCAAATGTTACGGGCGCGCTCGATCTCGCCCTGACCGGTTCCTTTGCCAACGCGATTACCGGCGGCGGCACCGCGCAGGTCAGCGGTAGCGTCGTCATCACCGGCACCAACACGATCGCGACATGGCTCGTGACCGGCGCGGGCTCGGTCACCGGACAGGACAATCTCGGCTCGGGCGAGGTGAACCTCGACGGCGGCGCGCTCACCGTGAGCAGCACGGCGTGGGAATTTACCAACGCGCTCACCGGCGACGGCACGCTCGTCGCGAACATCTCACCGGCGACGGGCACCTTTGCCTTTGCATTAAGCGCGGCCCACACGACTGCCTTTACCGGCGCAGTTAACATGCAGAGCGGATTTTTCCAACTCGACGCGACAAGCGGCGCGGCGGGCACGGGCATCATGCGCCAGGCCGCGCTCGTTCTCGGCACAAGCGGCAGCACGCTGCTGGACAGCGGCACCTATTACCTCGGCGGCCTGACCTTCGACGGCGGTGTGTTGAAAGTGCAGATGAAAGACGCCACGCGTCCCGAAGGCGCGCTGATCGTGGGCGATCTGAGCGCGGCTGCGGGCAGCAAGGTGGCCCTCGACAACTGGGACCGGGTCAGCGGCACGATGCCCGACGGCACGGACTTTTTCCATCAGGACAGCGGCACGACCTTCCAGCAAATCGTCCGGGCCACCGGCAGCGTCGATGACGTTGGCGCGCAGCTTGACCTCTATGACTTCAGCGGTTCGCTCATCAGCGATCCGAATCGCAAACAGATCGCCGAAAACGGCGGCGTGAGCGGCACGGCGACCTACGACTACGGCGCGCAGGTGGTGGACAGTGGCGGCAACCGCGGCCTCTACCTCGCTTACATGCTGCGCGAACTTTCCGCCAACAGCGGCACGAGCGTGACCATCAACAACGCGGGCACGCAGGATGCGGCCAACACGCTGACGGCGAAACTCACCGGTGCCGGCGGGTTCGTCATGAGCGGCACAGGCGTTTACTACATCGGCAGCGCGAGCAGCGATTACACCGGCACGACCTCGGTCGTTGGCGGCACCGTGGCCCTGCACTCAAACAACGGCTTTGGCAACACCGCCCATCTCGGCCTCGCGACGGACACCGGCGCCGATCTCAACGGCAAGGCGCAAACCGTGGGCGCGCTCGACAACGAAGGCGCGCTCCACTTCAACGGCGGCACGCTCACGATCAGCGGCACGAACGGAAACAGCGCGAGCAACGGAACCCTCGACGGCGCGGGCGCGCTCGTCATCCAAAGCAGCACGCTCACCGTCAACGGAGCCAACGCAACGGTGACCGCAAGCGCTTCGATCAACAGCGCGGCGACGCTCGTCCTGAACGACGTGGAAGGCTTCGGCACCGGCAGAATCATCGACGACGGCAAACTGGTCTTCGCCGCCGCCACCGGCACGAATGCCAACGCCATCGGCGGTGCGGGCCTCGTCAGCGCGATGAATGCGGCCAGTGTCGTCCTTGGCGGAACGAACACCGCCTTCAGCGGCACATGGCAGATCGCCGAGGATAGCGCGCTCAAGGCGACCAGCGCCGACAGCCTCGGCTCGGGCAAAGTCGAGGACAGCGGCACGCTCGTCCTCGGAGGAATATCCGATTACCAACTGCAAACAGCGAATGAAATCAGCGGCAGCGGCATGCTGATAAAGGAAGACGCGAACACCGTGACCATCAGCCATTCCAACAGTTACACCGGCGGCAGCGTGATCACCGGCGGCACGTTGCGATTGGCCAACCTGCAAGGCAGCGGCACGGGCGACATCCAAAACAATGCAGCCCTCGATCTCGCCGCCACCGGCACCTTCGCCAATAACATCAGCGGCACGACGTCCGCGGTTACGACCATCAGCGGCTCCGGCGTGAGCATCACCGGCGGCAACACGCAGTTCATCGGCACCTGGGAGATTACTGGTAGCGGCACGATGACCGCCCTGCAAAACCTCGGCGCGAGCGGCACGACAAAAATCGACATCGCGAGCGGTGGCAATCTGGCGCTCGTCGGCATGGGCGGCGACTACACCTTCGATCAGGAGTTGACCGGCGCGGGCGGTCTGGTGCTTGCGAATACCGGCACGCTCAATTTTGGGACGGCAACGGGCAATGCGTTCACCGGCACGGTGACGCTGCAATCGAACGACTTTGTCCTCGATGCGGTGAATGCCGCGCCGCTGGCGAACGCCACCTTGGAAATCTCCGACGACAACTTCACGAACGTCGCCTCGGGCACGCACACCGTCGCCAACCTCGCGTTGAACAGCGGCACGATCCGGTTTGCGCTGGACTCGAGCGGCACGGCGGCGGAAGGCATCATCAGCACCGGCACGCTCTCCCTCGGCGGCTCGACAGTTGTTGTGGTTAATACCGGCAGCTTCAATCACACGCTCCCGCTCCTGCAGCAGGACGAAGCCAGCGAAGTCCAGCTCGTCGCGGCGACCGCGCACGAAGGCGCGACGTTTGTCACCGGCAGCAATCTCGTCGATCAGGACGGCGCGATGTTGAGCAACGCGACGCAAAAAGACATCGTGCAAGGCGGCGCGACGACCGCGAGCGGCACCTATGATTTTGCGGCCACGGCCAGCGGCAGCGGCTTGCATCTCGGCTACGAGCTGGTCGCGCTCGACCTGCTCGCCGGGCAGACGACCGTCCTCGACAACGAGACCGACTTTATCAACGGCGGCGCCGAATTGCACGCACTGGTCAGTGGCTCGGGCCACTTGGAAATCAGCGCGACCAGCGCGATCCGGCTCAACAACGCGGGCAACACCTACACCGGCGAAACCCGCGTGACCAGCGGCACGCTCGTCGTTGGGAACAGCGGCGCACTGGGTGAAACCAGCCTGCTCGCCATCAGCGACACCGCGACGGCCGATCTCAATGGCAAGGCGCAGACCATCGGCTCGCTCGACAACGAAGGCGCGCTCCACTTCAACGGCGGAGCGCTGACGATCAGCGGCACGACCGGAAACAGTCTGAGCACCGGCGAACTCAGCGGCCCGGGCTCGCTCGTCATTGCAAGCAGCACGCTCACCATCGCCAACGCCAATCACAGTCTCGACGTGACCGCGACCATCGCCGCCGGCGCGACCGCGGATCTCAAGCACGCCTCTGGCCTGGGCGACACCGGTTCGGTCGCAACTGACGGCACCCTGCGGCTCGACATTCAGTCTTCGGACCTTCAGGTCTTCAGTCTTTCCCTCTCGGGAACCGGCGCCTTGCTGAAAACCAGCGGCGGCACGGTGGCGATTGCCACGGCGAACCCCGGCTTTGGCGGCTCGGCCCGCGTGGAAGGCGGACGGCTCCTCCTCGAGAACCTGATGGCGCTCAACACCGCCACCGTGAACATTTCCTCCGGGGCGACCTTGGAATACCGCGGCGTTTCCGGCACATTGGGCAACACGATCGAAGGCTCCGGTACGCTCGCGATCACGAACAGCGGCCCGTTTGTGATCGTGCACGACAACGCCGTTGAAAACACCATAGTGGAAAACGCCGTGGTTCATCTCAGCGCGACCCGCGCGCTGGGCTCCGATACTGCGGGCGTGCGCGCCGACAGCCGTTCGGAAATCTGGATCGGAATCGACGGCGCGAGCCTCGGCCGCACTGCGCTTGACGGCGCGAAGCTCGCCTTCAATCCCGCGGGTTCCGGCTTCAAACAGGCGACGCTCGCCAGCCTCTCCGGCTCCGGAACCTTGATTTTTAATGCCGATTTCACCGATGCCTCCGGACTCAGGGCTCCCGGCGACATCGCCGACCATCTCGCAGTGACAGGCAGCAGCTCCGGCGCGTTTATCGTGCACGTCGAGCCCGCGAACTTTGGGTTGCCCGGCACCGACGAGACTGCGATACCGCTCATCACCGATACGACCGGCTCGGCGGCCTATCAACTCGACGTTGAAAAAATGGAGTTCGGTATGACCGAGTTCAAGTTTGCCAATGGAGCGGCCTCAGACAGCACGCTGCCGCTCGATCCGGGCACTTGGTATTTGTACAGCACGGGCCTCTCGCAGTCCGCCGACGTAATCATCAACACGGCCGCGCTGCTGGCGAAGGACTGGCATTACTCGCTCGACGCACTTTATCTACGCATGGGCGATCTGCGCTCCGAAAATCTCCGCGGCGCGAACACCTCCGGCGGCGCGCTCTCCGGCAACGTGTGGGTCAGGTCGCGCGCATACCGCCTGAACGCGACGAACCCGGAAACCGGGCGCGGCGTCCGCCAATACGCCTACGGCGTGACCGCCGGCGGCGACAAGGCGTTCGGAACCGAAACCGGCGTAAACCTCCTCGGCGGCTTCCTCGACATGGGCCGCATCGACCGCGACTTTGGCCGCAACAGCACCGGCGCGAGCGTCAATGTCTCCGCGGGCCTCTACGGCACCCTCCTCAAAAACAACGGCTGGTACGCCGACCTCGTCGCGAAGGCCGACCGCTACAAGCACAACCTCGACGTGGCCACAGTGAACGGACGCCCCGTGCGCGGCCACTACAACACCAAGGCCTATGGAGCGTCATTGGAAATCGGACGCCGCCTCCAGCGCGCCGACGGCTGGTGGATCGAGCCCGGAATGCAGGCCGCCGTCGCGCGGCTCTCCGGCGCGAGCTACCGCACGACTCCGGCCAATGTTGCGGTCAATGTGAAGGTTGATGATACGACCGCCGCGCAGTATCGGGGGCTCGTGCGCTTTGGCCGCCAGCTCGGCGAGAGCCGCTGGACGCCCTATGGCAAGGTCGCCGCCGTCCGCACCGCTGGCTCCGGCGGAAAAATCCTCGCCCACGACCGCGAGTTCACGCCCGACTTCGACGGCTGGCGGGTCGAGTTCGGAGCGGGCGCGGGCTACCGCATCAACGACCTCAGCCAGGTGTATTTGGATTACGAATACGGCAAAGCCTCCCTCTACGAGCGCCCGTGGGCCCTCAACCTCGGCTACCGCAGACTCTGGTAAACTCTGACCCCGGAAACCGCGCTCAGCACTTTGGCGGGTTTCCGGTTGTCAGGCCTTGATCTCAACGACGACTTGGATTTCGACGGTGGCGTTTTTGGGGAGTCCGGCGGCGGCGACGGCGGCCCGGGCGTGTCTGCCGGCATCGCCGAAGACGGCGACAAAGAGATCGCTGGCTCCGTTGATCACCGCCGGACTGTCGGAGAAACCGCTGACGCCGTTCACAAAGCCGTTCACGAAGACGATGCGCACCACGCGGTCGAGCGAGCCGAGCGCGGCCTTGATGTTGGCGAGTGTCACCATCGCGCAGACGCGCGCGGCTTGGTAGGCGGTCTCGACGCTTTGCTCGCGCCCAGCCTGGCCGGTGTGCGTGAGCTGTCCGTCGATGACGGGGAGCGTGCCTGCGCAGTAGAGCAGATTGCCTGTGCGGACTGCGGGGACGTAATTGCCTGCGGCGGCGGGCGCGGCGGGAAGATTGATGCCAAGTTCGGCGAGTTTTTGTTCCGGGTTCATGATGCGGGGACAATGCCACGCGGGGCGTTCCGGGCAAGCCGCGTCATGCGCCGGTTTCGCAGTTTTTTTGTCAAATATATGCGGACGGGGCCGGGCGAACGGCGGGCGTTGCTCAGGGGAGCATCTTGGGTTGGGCGGCGGCGTATTCGAGCTCGGCGGAGACGAAATAGTGGTCGCTCGGGTAGCGTCCGTCGCGCGAGTCGCGGATGATCTCGGCGGCGGTCGGGCGAAGGCCGTTGTTGCAGAAGATAAAATCTATTTTGCGATTGCCGGGCCTGGGGTATTTGGCGCCGAGGAAATTGTGATAGGTGTAGCCGGGGTCGTCGGGGACGGAGTGAACCGCGGTGTAGGTGTCGGTGAAGGCCGCGTCCTTGATCGTCTTGATGGCCGGGGTGAGGGTGTGGCAGTTAAAATCGCCGGTGATGAGCTGGGGGATTCCGGCGGGTTGTTTTTTGATGAAATCGACGAGCGTGGCGGCCTGTTTGTCGCGTCCGGGCTGGTGCTTGTGGTCGAGGTGCGTGTTCCAGATGATGAGTTCGCGTCCGGTCATGCGGTCCTTGAGGCGCACGCGGAAAAAATGGCGGACGCTGGCCGACTCGGAAAATTTGGAGCGATAGGCCTGGGGCGTGGCCGAGAGAAACGCGCCGTCCTCCGAGATTTTTTCGAAGCGTTTTTTCGAGAAGAAAATCGTGTTGGGTTTTCTGCCGTCGTCGGCATCGACAAAACCGGCGGCATCGTAGTCGCGAAAGTAGTCCTTGAGGAAGGCGTGGTGCGCGTGGCGGAATTCTTGGAAGCAGATGATGTCGGCGTCCTGCGCGAGGAGCACGTCGCGGGCGAGCTCCTTGCGTTTGTCCCACTCGTTGCCGGAGCCGTTGTCGGCGTCGAGGGGGAAGCGGATGTTTGCGGAGACGATCCGAATGGCCTCGGGCGATTTGCGCTTGCGCTGGGGAATGTCGGCGTCCGCGGCGAAGGCGAGGCTTGCCGCGAGCGCGAGGAGGAAGGGTGGGAGAAGGATGTTTCGGATTTTCATGATGCGGGGGCGGGCGGCGTTATTTTATGAAGAGCATTTCCTCGTAGGTGGGCACGGGCCAGGTGTCGTCGGGGCAGACGGTTTCCAGGGTGTCGACAATCTGGCGGATGGAGTTGAGGAGCGGCAATATGTCGTGGCAATAGTGCCTGGCCTCGGCGAGTTTGTCGGCGGCGATGGCGTGCCGGCCCCGGAGGTCGGTGAGTTTTTCGACTTCGGCCTGGAGTTCGCGGAGGAGCTTGGTGACGCGGTCGAGCAGGAGGGTGTCGGGCGCGCAGCCGGCGGCTTTGAGCGCGATGGCGTTTTGAGCGAGATCGGTTTGGTAACGGAGCACGACGGGAATGTATTTCGTGTTCACCATCTCGACGACGATGCGCGACTCGACGTTCACGGCCTTGCAGTATTGTTCGAGCGCGATTTCACGGCGCGATTCGAGTTCGCGCTTGGTGAGCACTTTCATCCGTTCGAAACATTCCACGGTGTCCGGGGCGACCATGCACGCGGCGGCGTCGGGCGTGTTCTTGAAATTGAGCAGGCCGAGGCGCTCGGCCTCGCGGTGCCATTCGGGCGAGTAGCCGTTGCCGTTGAAAATGACGGCGCTGTTCTCCTTGGCGATTTGGGTGAGGACTTCCGCGACGGCATCCTCGAGTTTTTTGCCGTCGGCGATGCTTTTTTCGAGGCTGTCGGCGATGCGGGAGAGCGAGCCGGCGACGATGGTGTTGAGCGCGGCGAGGGGCGCGCCGATGGATTGGTTGGAACCGACGGCGCGGAACTCGAATTTGTTTCCGGTGAAGGCGAAGGGCGAGGTGCGGTTGCGATCGCCCGTGTCGCGCGGGAGGATTGGGAGCGAGTCCACGCCGAGCTGGAGCGTGCCGGGTTTTTGGGAGGTTTTGGCCCGTCCGTTCTTGAGTTGTTCGAAGAGATCCGCGAGTTGCGCGCCGAGGAAGATGGAGATGATCGCGGGCGGAGCTTCGCCGGCGCCGAGGCGGTGGTCGTTGCTGGCCGAGCCGACGAGGGCGCGGAGGAGCCCGCTGTGGCGGTGGACGGCGCGGATGACCGCGGCGCAGAAAACGAGGAACTGCATGTTTTCATGCGGGGTGGCGCCGGGTTCGAGGAGATTGCCCTGGACGGAATTGCCAAGCGACCAGTTGAGGTGCTTGCCGGAGCCGTTGACGCCGGAAAAGGGTTTTTCGTGCAGGAGGCATTCGAAGCCGTATTTGCGGGCGGTGCGCTTGAGGACGATCATTGTGAGCTGCTGATGATCGGCGGCGACGTTGGCGTTTTCGTAAACGGGCGCGACTTCGTATTGCGAGGGGGCGACTTCGTTGTGGCGCGTTTTGACGGGGACGCCGAGTTTGTAGAGTTCGGCTTCGCATTCGTGCATGTAGGCGAGGACGCGTTCGGGGATGACGCCGTAGTATTGGTCGGCGAACTCCTGGCCCTTGGGCGGTTTTGCGCCGAAGAGGGTGCGCCCGGCTGTCATGAGGTCGGGGCGCGCGAGGAAGAAATTGCGGTCGATGAGAAAATATTCCTGCTCGGGGCCGGCGGTCGGGGTGATGAGGGGGATGTTGGTGTGGCCGAAAAGTTTCAGAATGCGGCGGGCCTGCTCGTCGAGCGCCTCGGAGGAGCGGAGGATGGGGGTCTTGAGGTCGAGGGATTCGCCGGTCCACGAGACGAAGGCGGTGGGAATGCAGAGGGTGGCGCCATTGGGATTTTCGACGATGTAGCAGGGGCTGGTGACGTCCCACGCGGTGTAGCCGCGGGCTTCGAAGGTGACACGGATGCCGCCGGAGGGCAGGGAGGAGGCGTCGGATTCGCCTTGGATGAGCTGCTTGCCGGAAAACTCGGCGACGGCGCCGCCCTTGCCGTCGGGTTCGAGGAAGGAGTCGTGTTTTTCGGCGGTGAGGCCGGTGAGGGGCTGGAAGACGTGGGCGTAGTGGGTCGCGCCGCGTTCGAGAGCCCAGTCCTTGATGGCGGTGGCGACGGCGTCGGCGGTGGCGGGTTCGAGCGTGGAGACGGTTTCGATGGTTTTGCGGAGCGATTTGTAGATCGCCTTGGGCAGGCGCGCCTGCATGAGGGCGTCGGTGAAGACGTTTTTGCCGAACAACGCGGCGGTGTGGCTTTCATTGAAGGCCACGGTGGTGGTGACGCGATAATTGCTGGCGGCGAAGATTGCGCTCTGACGTGCTGGGCTGACGCTCATGGTGTATGTGTGAAGGAGATTGTGCGGTGGGACCGTAAGGGGAATTTTGATGGGGCTTTTTACGCGGAAACTCAAGCGCGAGGTTTTTGCGGATTGCGGACGGGGCGTCGTGTGTGCTTCTTAGTCGGGCTTTCCGTTTGCAATTTCATGTGTTTATTCAGGTCAGTTTTTCTTTTGCTCATGAGCTCAATCGTCACCTCCACGGCGTTTGCCGATTTCACGCAATTTGTTTATTTTGGCACTTACACGCGCAAGGCGCCGAGCCGCGGGATTTATGTGGCGCGGTTTGACGCGAAGAGCGGTGTCGTGGGCGAGCCGGCGCTGGCGGCGGAGGCGTCGAACCCGACCTTTCTGGCGCGGCATCCGAAGCTGCCTGTGATGTATGCGGTGAGCGGCGCGCCGGGAGGGAAGACGGGCGGCGTGGTGTCGGCTTACAAAATCGACCGGGAGACCGGCGGGCTGGTGTTGATCGGACAGGTCTCGGACGGGGCGACAAACGGGACTTATGTCTCAATCACGCCGGATGGAAGAACGCTGCTGACGGCGCATTACACGGGCGGGTATTTGAACTCGTTTCCCGTGCGGGCCGATGGCGGGTTGGACGGAATGGTTTCGCATGTGGAGCACACGCTGGCGGGAAAGCACCCGCAGCAGGCCGCGCCGCATCCGCATTGCATCGTCGTGTCGCCGGACGGGCGGTTCGCGTTTGTGGCGGACTTGGCAGCGGACCGGATTTTTTCGTATCGGATCACGGCGGAATCGGGACTCGCGGATGGAAAAATCGCGGCGGTCCTTGCGCCGGAATGCGGCACGCGGCACCTCGCGTTTTCGCCCGATGCGCGCTTCCTGTATGCGATCAACGAACTCGCGGCGACCGTGACGGCGTTCGCGTATGACGCGCGGAGCGGCGGGTTGAGGGAGATTGAGACGGTGTCGATCGTGCCGGAGGGTTTTGCCGGACGCAGGTGGGCGGCGGAGGTGGCGGTGAGCGCGTCGGGGAAGTTTTTATATGCGTCAAATCGCGCGGACGACGAGAGCATCGCGGCGTTTGCGATTGACCCGGCGACGGGGAGGCTGGCGTTTTTGCAGCGCACGGGCGGACTGGCGCATCCGAGGCATTTTGCGCTGAGTCCCGATGGCGGATGGCTGCTCTGCGCGAATCATGATGCGAATGATGTCGCGGCGTTTCGCATTGATCCGGCGACGGGGAAGTTGTCGGGGCCGGCGCTGAAAATCGCGGTGCCCTCATGCGTGTGTGTTGTCTTTTGGCCCGCAAAGTGATCGGGTTGTTGTCCGTTTTTGGACATTGATGAAATGAGCGTTCCGAACATGCGTTTTTGTATTCTGGGCAGCGGCAGCGATGGCAATTGCGCGCTGCTCCAAACTCCGCGCGCGCGGGTGCTCATCGACGCGGGTTTTTCGGCGCGGCGCACGAATGAATTGCTCGCGGGCGTGGGCGAGTCGCTGGCGGGCATCGATGCGATTTTTATCACGCACGAGCATGGCGATCACTCGCAGGCGCTCGGCGGGCTGGCGAAGCACGCAAAAATAAAAATATTCGCCAACCATGCGACGGCGCGTGTCGTGCAGGCGCGGTTGCGGCACACGCCGGAGTGGCGGTTTTTCGAAACAGGGACGCAGTTCGATTTCCTGGATTTGCGCGTGGAGAGTTTTTCGGTGCCGCACGACGCGCAGGAACCGGTGGGTTTTTTGTTCACGCATAATGACGCCGGCGCGGCGGCGGGCGCGAATAGCAATGGCGGCGCGCACAGCGTGGCGTGGCTGACGGATCTGGGGTATGCGCCGGCGCATGTCCACGAACGCGTCCGCAAGGCGGAGGTGCTCGTGGTCGAGGCGAATCATTGCACGGAGATGTTGCAGGCCGACCCGAAGCGTCCATGGGGGCTCAAACAGCGCATCGGCGGGCGGCACGGGCATCTGTCGAACCGCGCCGTGCGCGAATTGCTCGAAGGCGTGGAGAGTCCGGCGTGGCGGCAGATTTACCTCACGCATCTCAGCCGCGACTGCAACAGCGCCGAGGCGATCCTGCGCGCGTTCGCCGGAATCGGCGGGCGGCTGAAGTGTCCGTTTGCCATCGTGCCCCCGGGCGAGGGGACGGTGTTTTATGACTTCGCCTGAGGCGAAGCGCGCTCCGAATGCCGCCGCCCTCCTCTTGACGGCATGATGATGCGCCCTCGACTCCGGCATGTTTGTAACGTATTACGTTACAAACAAATTTCGGATGGTTTCACTGCGATCATGCTGCATCGGAATCAAGTTTGTCACTTAATACGTTACAAGTGACCTGGCCGGGATTGGAGCGGAAATAAAATTGAATATGAAATCGGGAACGGAATCGGAACCGGAGCGGATCGAGATTGTCGGCGGCGCCCGCTCATGCAGGCGGCCGGCAGAGCCGCGACTGCATGAACGGTTGCGCAGCCGGTAAAATCACCCGCTACACGGCGGCGGCGAGAGCCGGCCCGCGGTGGCGCGCGATCATGTCGCGCCTGCGCAGGTTGAGCGTGAGGACGCCGTTGTTCAGCTCCGCGGTCATGTCGGACGGATCGTAGGCGTAACCGACGCGGAGCCGCAGCAGGTAGTCGCGTTGCGCGCGCTCAAGCTGGAGGGCGTTCCAGTTTGGCCGCACAAACTGCTCCTTGCGCGCCATGATCGTGAGATCGGGGCCTTGCATCGTTATGTCCACGCCGGAGGCGACGACGCCGGGGACGTAAACGGTGAGTTTCATCGAGTCGTCATCATACTGGCACTCGTAGTGCGGATTGCGGAATCGGGATTGCGCGATGCGGCGGCTACTGGAGGTGTCGTTGCTGGTGTTGGTGTGGATCATTGTGTGCATGTGTGCAGTTACTCCTTTCTCGGTTTCTGAGAAGGCCGGGCTTTGGTGGCTAAACGGGTTCCGAAAAAGAGAAACGGAATGTTTACGCCGTAGTGCCCGTGCCGTGGGTTTTCTTCGTCCAGGACGTGGAAATCTGTCGCATCTGGACGCAGAATGCACACGCACAGGCCTTCATAAATGAAGCGCCGGCGTGGCTGCGAAGATGCTGGTATGACAGGTTCATGTTTTCTGGACTGACGTTGCTGACGAATACGCGTTCATGATCCTTCAGCAAGTTTTTATTTGGGCTCGGGGATTTTTTTGCGTAGGTTTTACCTGTTTATGAAATCCTTGAACGATGGCTCGACGACGGTGGCGGAATTGAAGGCGCGCATTCTCGCGTTCGTGCGCGAACGCGATTGGGAGCAGTTTCATGCCCCGAAAAACCTGAGCATGGCGCTCGCCGCGGAGGCGGGCGAATTGATGGAGCATTTTCTTTGGGCCGAGGCCGGCGCGTCCCGCGAGATCGTGCAGAAGGATCCGGCGCGGCGGAAAAAGATAGAGGAGGAGCTCGCGGACGTGATTATCTACGCGCTCGAATTCGCCAATGCCACGGGCATCGATGTCGCCGCGGCGATTGAGTCGAAGATGGAGGCGAACGGGAAAAAATACCCGGTCGAAAAAGCGCGCGGCCGCTCGGAGAAATACACGGAGTTGTGAGCCTTTCCCAAAATTATCAGGACCGCTTCGGCGGGGTGGGGCGCCTGTTTGGCCGCGAGGGACTGGCGCGGTTGCACGATGCGCATGTGTGCGTCGTCGGCATGGGCGGCGTCGGGTCGTGGGCGGTTGAGGGGCTGGCCCGCTCGGGCGTGGGCGCGCTCACGCTGGTCGATCTCGACGACGTGTGCGTGACGAACGTGAACCGGCAGCTCCCCGCAATCGAGGGCGAGATCGGACGACCAAAGGTCGATGTGCTGGCGCGGCGCGCGCGGCTCATAAATCCGGAAATCCGCATCGAGGCGCATGCGGAGTTTTTCACGGCGGCGACGGCGGAGCGTTTGCTCGCGCCGCGTTTCGATTGTGTGATCGACGCGATTGATTCGGTGACGAACAAGGCGCTGCTCATCGCCGAATGCGTGCGCCGAGGACTGGCGTGCGTGACGGTGGGAGGCGCGGGCGGGAAACGCGATGCGAGCTCGATTCGCACGGGCGATCTGGGCGAGTCGATGAAGGACGATTTGCTGCGGCTGGTGCGGAAGAAACTGCGGCGCGACCACGGGTTCGCGAAAGGCGAGGGGCATCGGTATGGCGTGCGTTGCGTGTATTCGGCGGAGAAGCCGGTTTATCCGTGGGCGGACGGGACGTGCGCGACCGAGCCGGAGCCGGGGAGCAACTTGAAGCTGGATTGCGAGAGCGGGTTTGGCACGGCCGTGTTTGTGACGGGGGCGTTCGGGCTCGCGGCGGCGGGCGAGGCGGTGCGGTTGATTGCGACATTGCCACGCAATGGCGCCGCGGTTTGATTGTCCGCGATATGTGTTGCCGTTACATGCTTATGGGAGGGCATGCGCGCGATTTGCTCGCGAAGGCCGGCGTTCCCGGCGGGGAACGCGGCGCGGCGTATCCGGAAGACAACTACAACATCGCGCCGACCTCGCTGATTCGCGCGGTGCGTGCGCGTCCGGGCCGCGCGGAGCGCGAGTGCGCGGGGCTGACGTGGGGCTTAAAACTGCGCGGCGTGACGCCGTTTGTCGTGAATGTGCGCGCGGAGTCGCTGGTGTCGAAGCCGGGGTTTCGCGATGCGCTGGCGATGCGCCGCTGCCTCGTGCCCGCGAGCGGATTTTTTGAGTGGGAGAAATCCGGGAGCCTCCGTTTTCCGTGGCTGTTTCAACTGCGCGATGGGGAGCCGTTTTTTCTGGCGGGCATCTGGAATCCCGCGGGCGAGGGCGACGAAAACGACACCTGCGCGATCATCACGACGGAGCCGAACGGCTTGATGAAGCCGGTGCATCATCGAATGCCGGTGATTGTGCCACCGGAGGATGTGGGACGCTGGCTGGATGCCGGGCCGGGCGTGCCGCCGCTGCTGCCGCTGCGGGATGAGTTGATGACGGCGCGGCGCGTTTCGACGTTCGTCAACAATGCGCGCAACAACGGCCCGGAATGCGTCGCCGATCCCGCCTCGGGCGACATGCCGGACGGGCGGCAGGGGTGGCTGTTTTGAAGGGAGGCGTGTTGTTCCTCGTTCGCGCCGTTGTCGCACGACGCGAACGACCGATGCTGAAAAGAGCGGAGACGCTCAGAAGGAGAAAAACACGAACATTTGCGCCGAGAGCACCCGCAGCAGCATGACCAGCGGGTAAACCGTGGCATAGGCGACGGAGGTGCCGGAGCCTTCGTGCGATTGCTGGGCAAAGGCGAGCGCGGGCGGATCGGTCATCGAGCCCGCAAGCAGGCCGCACGTTTCGGGAACGGGCAGGCGTCCGTAGCGGCGGGCGAGCAGCGCGGTTGCCATGATCGGCAGCAATGTGATCAGTGTGCCGAGCGCCATCCAGCCGAGGCCTTGTCCGTTGATGAGATACTCGAAAAACAGGTCGCCCGACTTGAGGCCCACACACGCGAGGAAGAGCACGATGCCGATTTCGCGCAGGGCGAGGCTAGCATTGGGCGGGACATACCAGACAAGCGGCCCCAGGTTGCCGAGGCGTCCGAGCAGAATCGCCACAATCAACGGCCCGCCCGCCAGACCGAGGCGTACGGGAGCGGGCAATCCGGGCAGCGCCAGCGGGATCATCCCCAACAGCACGCCAAGCAATATGCCCAGGAAGAAGGGACCCACGCGGGTGTGCTCGAGCTCCTTCGGGGAATCGCCCAGCATCCTGCCGGCGGCGTTGATGGCGTCTTCTCTTCCGACGAGTGTCACGATGTCGCCGAACTGCACGCGCAATCCCGGTTCGGTGGGAAACTCCATGCTTTGGCGCGAGAGGCGCGTCGCGGCCACGCCGAAGCGCAGCGGTAGTTGCAAGGCGTTGAATGTTTTTCCAATGGCCTCGCCGTGCGTCACGATGACGCGCCTGCTGATGAGCGGCCCGTCGACACGCCGCAAATCTTCCTGCGATTCCCCGCCCGCGAGCATGCGGACTTGGTCAATCGCGGACGGCGTGCCCACAACAAGCAACTGGTCGCCTTCCGCCAAAATGTGCTCCGGCATGGGCACGGACAATATGCCGTTGCGACGAAGGCGCGAGATGTTGGCGCCCCGTATGAAACCGAAGCATTCTGCGATCGAGCGTCCCGCGAGGCCCGGGTTGCGCACCTCCAGGTTGGCGTGCTGCACGGAGGATTCCGGCTGCGCGGCGGCGTCCGCGCTTTTTTTCGAGGGACGGGCGGCGATGTGCCGCGTCACGAGCATCGCGATGATGACACCACAAACACCGAATGGATATGCGAGGGCGTATGCGACGCCTTGCGTCTGGATGGCGCCGTCCGGAGCTCCGACTTCCACGAGGGCCTGCTGCGCCGCGGCGAGGCTGGGCGTGTTGGTCGTCGCCCCGGATAGCAATCCCGCGGCGACGGGCAGCGGAATGCCGGCAATATAAAAGACCGCCACACACACGCCCACGCCGAGCAGCACGTTGAACGCGGCGAGTAGGTTCAGCTTGAGGCCGGTTTTTCTTAACGAGGAGAAAAAGCCGGGGCCGAGCTGGAGGCCTATTGAAAAGACAAAAAGTATCAGCCCGAACTCCCGGATGAATTCGAGAACGTGGTGGTCCACTTTCACGCCGAGCCGCGCAAAGACGAGCCCGGCAAAGAGCACGCCCGCGATTCCCACGCTTACCTTGCGTATCTGGATGCGGCTCAGCGCGAGGCCCACGGTGGCGACGATGGCGAAGGCGATGATTTGATGTCCTGTCGAGGTCGTTTCCCAAAAGCGAAGCCATGCGCTCATTGGCGGCCTCCTTCCGTCTGGAAGCCGTTTCCGGGCAGGCACGGCGATGCGTGCGCCTCGGCGCCGTGAAAAAGACGGCGCCGTCCGGGATATGGCGGGACGGCGCGCGTGATGAAAGATTGTAGTGCGATCACGGGTTTGATGTGAGCGATGAGCGGGCCGCGACGAGGGTCGCGGATGATTGTCAGTTGCTTCATTCGTGCGATGAAGGTGTGGATCAGGCTTGGTCGGACCAGGCTTGATTCCGGGAGATGATCGGCAGGGATGTTCGGACTCCGGAATTCAGGAGACGCGGATTTTCGCTTTTGAAGGCGAATCCCCAGGCTCCAGCCAGCATCGCGCCTTCACCGGGTTTGGGCCGATTGGCGTTGCCCGGAAAGTGTGTTCTCGAAGCACGATCCGGTGGATGCTGTCATCCGTTACCGCAGCGCGACTGTGGCCGGTTTGCACGGCCTTTACCGCTGCCGAAAGGAAGTTTGAAAGAACGTCGAACGCTATGTTTCCGGCTTTGTTTTATGCAACAGGATTATGAAAAAATCATAAGCATTTGCCGTGCCGGAGGCGTCCAAAAGCAGGCGTGCGAACACAAAAAAAGGCGCGCCGGTGAGAGCGCGCCTTTTTTTGTGCGGGTGTTGCGCGGCATCGGGGTTGAGCCGATGCCGCCGGACACGGGCTGGCAGCCCGTGCCACTGTGATTAGTAGTCCATCCCGCCGCCGTGGGGCATTGCGGGAGCGGCTTTTTCCTTTTCAGGAATGTCGGTGATCATGCACTCGGTGGTGAGGAGCAGACCGGCGACGGAGGCCGCATTCTGGAGCGCGGTGCGGGTGACCTTGGTCGGGTCAACGACGCCGGCTTTGACGAGGTCTTCGAACTTGTCGGTCGCGACGTTGTAGCCGATGGCGCCCTTCGCGCCGAGGACTTCCTTCACAACGACGCCGCCGTCGATGCCGGCATTGGCGCAGAGTTGTTTCAGGGGGTGCTCGATGGCGCGGCGCACGATTTGCGAGCCGATCTTTTCGTCGCCTTCGAGGGCGAGCGCGTCGATGGCCTTGGCGCAGCGCAGGAGGGCGACGCCGCCGCCGGCGACGATGCCTTCCTCAACCGCGGCGCGGGTGGCGTGCAGGGCGTCCTCGACGCGGGCTTTCTTCTCCTTCATCTCGATTTCGGTGGAGGCGCCGACGTTGATGACGGCGACACCGCCGGCGAGCTTGGCGAGGCGTTCCTGGAGTTTTTCGCGGTCGTAGTCGCTGGTGGTTTCCTCGATCTGGCGGCGGATTTGCTTCACGCGCGCCTGGATGTCGGAGGACTTGCCGGCGCCTTGGACGATGGTGGTGTTTTCCTTGTCGACGACGATGCGCTTGGCCTTGCCGAGGTCGGCGATGGTGAGGTTTTCGAGCTTGAGGCCGAGATCCTCGGTGATGCATTTGCCGCCGGTGAGGATGGCGATGTCTTCGAGCATGGCCTTGCGGCGGTCGCCGAAGCCGGGGGCTTTCACGGCGCACACGTTGATGGTGCCGCGGATTTTGTTCACGACGAGCGCGGCGAGGGCTTCGCCTTCGACTTCCTCGGCGATGATGAGGAATTGCTTGCCGGTCTTGGCGACGGTCTGGAGGAGGGGAAGGAATTCCTGGAGGTTGGAAATCTTCTTCTCGTGGATGAGCACGTAGGCGTCTTCGAGGACGGCTTCGAGTGTGTCGTTGTTGGTCGCGAAGTAGGGCGAGATGTAGCCTTTGTCGAACTGCATGCCTTCGACGACGTCGAGGGTGGTTTCGATGGACTTGGCTTCCTCGACGGTGATGGTGCCGTCCTTGCCGACCTTGTTCATGGCGTCGGCGATGATCTGGCCGATCTCGGTGTCCCAGTTGGCGGAGACGGTGGCGACCTGGCGGACTTCCTCGGTGTCGCTGACTTTCTTGGACTGCTTGGCGAATTCGGCGACGGCGGCGGTGACGGCCTTGTCGATGCCGCGCTTGAGGAAGATCGGGTTGGCGCCGGCGGTGACGTGCTTGAGGCCTTCCTTGTAGATGGCTTCGGCGAGGACGGTGGCGGTCGTGGTGCCGTCGCCCGCGGCGTCGGAGGTCTTGGAGGCGACTTCCTTCACCATTTGCGCGCCCATGTTTTCATAGGGATCGGGCAATTCGATTTCCTTGGCGACGCTGACGCCGTCCTTGGTGACGGTGGGAGAGCCGAATTTTTTGTCGATGACGACGTTGCGGCCCTTGGGGCCGAGCGTGGCTTTGACTGCGCGGGAGAGAAGTTCGACGCCCTTGAGAATTTTCTGCCGGGCTGCTTCTTCGAAGATGAGCTGTTTGGCTGCCATGTGATTAAAAGATTAAGTTTAAAGTTTAAGTTTAAGTTGGATGGATGAGACGGTGGCTCAGGCGAAGATGCCGAGGATGTCGTCTTCGCGGACGAGGGTGTATTTCTCGTCGTCGATTTTGACTTCGGTGCCACCGTATTTGCTGATGAGGACTTTGTCACCGACCTTGACTTCGAAGGCCGTGACTTTGCCGTTTTCGTCTTTCTTGCCGGTGCCGAGGGCGACGACTTCGGCCTCCTGCGGTTTTTCCTTGGCGGAATCCGGGATGATGATGCCACCGCGGACTTGTTCTTTTTCTTCGATGTGCTTCACGAGGATGCGATCACCGACGGGCTTGATTTTGATTTTGGCCATAGTGTTTTTTGTTTTGGTTGTGGGTTGAGGAAATTTTTTTGTTCACCACGGAGGCACGGAGGACACGGAGAAATGCGGATTTCGGAATGCGGAATGCGGAAGTGGAAAAAAGGGCAGGAATCTGAAGTTCTGATCTCTGTCTTCCGATCTCCGTGTTCTTCGTGTCTCCGTGGTGAAATGATTGGTTAATTTTTCTTTTTGTCGTCGTCCACGACTTCGAAGTCGGCATCGACGACGACGGCTTTTTTCGGCTCGGCCTTGGGCTGCTCGCCGGCGGGCGGCGGGGGCGCGTCGGCTGGGCCCGCGGCTCCGGGTGCGCCGGCGGCTTGCTGGGCCTGGGCGTAGAACTCGGCGCCGATTTTCTGGAGGTTTTCCAGCGCGGATTTCTGCTGGCCGGCGTCGTCGCTTTCGAGGGCTTTCTTCGCGTCGGCGATGGCGGGCTCGACCTTGGCCTTGACCTCGGCGGGGAGCTTGTCGCCCGCGTCTTTCATGGCTTTTTCGAGCTGGTAGATGGTGCTGTCGAGCTGGTTCTTGGTTTCGACGGCTTCCTTGCGCTTCTTGTCCTCCTCGGCGTGGAGCTCGGCTTCCTTGGTCATTTTCTCGACTTCGTCCTTGGAGAGGCCGGAGGAGTTTTGAATGGTGATTTTTTGCTCCTTGCCGGTGCCGAGGTCCTTGGCGGAGACGTGCAGGATGCCGTTGGCGTCGATGTCGAAGGTGACTTCGATCTGCGGCGTGCCGCGCGGCGCGGGCGGGATGCCGTCGAGCTTGAAGGTGCCGATTTGTTTGTTGTCGCGCGACATGGGGCGCTCGCCTTGGAGGACCACGATTTCGACGCCGGGCTGGTTGTCCGAGTAGGTCGAGAAGACCTGCGTCTTTTTGGACGGGATCGTGGTGTTGCGAGCGATCATGGGCGTGGAGACGCCGCCGGCGGTTTCGATGCCGAGCGTGAGGGGCGTGACGTCGAGGAGGAGGACGTCGCGGACGTCGCCCTTGAGGACGCCGCCCTGGATGGCCGCGCCGATGGCGACGACCTCGTCGGGGTTGACGCCTTGGTGCGGCTGTTTGCCGGCGAGTTGCTTGGCGATTTCAACGACCTTGGGCATGCGCGTCATGCCGCCGACGAGGACGAGCTCGTCGATTTTGTCGGTGCTGATGCCGGAGTCCTTGATGCAGTTCTTGAAGGGGGGCGTGCAGCGGGCGAAGAGGTCGTCGCAGATTTGCTCCATCTTGGCGCGGGTGAGGGTGACGTTGAGGTGCTTCGGGCCTGTGGCGTCGGCCGTGATGAAGGGCAGGTTGATGTCAACGGACTGCGTGGAGGAGAGGGCGATCTTGGCTTTTTCGGCCTCTTCCTTGAGGCGCTGGAGGGCCATCGGGTCCTTGCGGAGGTCGATGCCGTTGTCCTTTTTGAAATCGTCAACGAGCCAGGTGATGAGGGCTTCGTCCCAGTTGTCGCCGCCGAGGTGGGTGTCGCCGTTGGTGGCTTTGACTTCGAAAACGCCGTCGCCGATTTCGAGGACGGAGATGTCGTAGGTGCCGCCGCCGAGGTCGAAGACGGCGATTTTTTCGTCCTTCTTTTTGTCGAGGCCATAGGCGAGGGAGGCGGCGGTGGGTTCGTTGATGATGCGCTGGACGTCGAGGCCGGCGATTTTGCCGGCGTCCTTGGTGGCCTGGCGCTGGGCGTCGTTGAAATAGGCGGGGACGGTGATGACAGCTTGCGTGATTTTCTCGCCGAGATAGGCCTCGGCGTCGGCCTTCATCTTGGCGAGGACGAACGAGGAGATTTGCTGCGGGGCGAAGGTTTCGAGTTTGTCACCGACTTTGACTTCGATGTAGGCGTCGCCGTTTTTGCCTTCGACGACTTTGAAGGGGAAGCTGGCGGCTTCCTTCTGGATTTCAGTGTATTTGCGGCCGATGAGGCGCTTGGCCGAAAAAATGGTGTTTTGCGGGTTAGTGACCGCCTGACGCTTGGCGGCCTGGCCGACAAGGCGCTCGCCGGTTTTGGTGAACGCGACGACGGAGGGTGTGGTGCGGCCCCCTTCGGCGTTCGGGATGACGACGGGCTCCCCGCCTTCCATGACGGACATGCAGGAGTTGGTCGTTCCAAGGTCTATTCCTAAAATACGGCTCATAATGGGCCAGCTTGTAGCAATGCGTGTGCCGCATGTTTTTTTGGAATAATTATATGCTAATAGACAACAACTTAAAAAATAACCGCGTCTTTTGTTATGCTTGGCGGTGAAGGGAATGTGGCTGCAAAGTGTGACAAGTTGGCGCGAGTCTGACGCAGTTGTCGTGGCGGGCTGCGAAGCGGTGGCACAGCGAAAAAACCCGGGAGGGGTACCACAAAAAAGCCCCGCGCTTTGCGGCGCGGGGGCTTTTTTCAAAGGGAACCAGACGAGAGCCCTGCGGCAGTTGCCGCGGCGCGATCAGGACGCGGAGAGGGCGACGGGGTCGATTTCGAAGATTTCGCCGGGTTTGAAGAAGCGGTCGATTTCGAGGATTCCGTTTTCGACGCTGTCGGAGGCGTGGGCGACATTGATCATGCCGGATTCGCCGAAGTCGCCGCGGATGGTGCCGGGGGCGGCTTTTTTGGGATCGGTGGGGCCGAGCATTTCGCGAACGCGGGCGACGACATTCTCGCCTTGGAGGGCGGCCACGATGACGGGACGCGAGCTCATGAATTGCTCAAGTCTTGGAAAGAAAGGCAGATGTGCGACATGGGCGTAGTGGACGCGAAGTAATGCCGGCGTGAGGTGCATCATTTTAAGACCGATGATTGAAAAACCAGCCTGCTCGAAGCGGCCGAGGACGGCACCGACATGTTTCTTGTCGATGCAATCTGGTTTGAAGATGATAAACGTTCGTTGCATGTATGTTGGTTAAACGGGACACCCTACGGAACAAGCACACATTGTGAAGCAAGATTTTGTTACAAGAAGCAACGGGAGCAATCTTACTTATGTAAGATTCTTTAAACCATGATCTTATGATGATTGCGATAAAATCTTAAGGATGCATTTGTAGTAGATGTATTCTATTGACATATTTTTAGTAAAAGCCCTCCGTTGAGGGCAAACCTCGGGGCAGCCTGCCTCCTTGAAGGCGGGCAAACCCGTTGGTTGCCACACCAAACTCGTCAGGCTGTCACTACCATGCTACCAACCATCACACGCATAACTCGCGTGCTGGCCATCGTTGCCGTATCCCTAGGCTTCGCTGCGCTGGCACATGCCCAAGCAATCAATACCGCGCCGTTATCCGGCATCGTTCGAACTGAAAATGGCCTCGCCATCAGTGGGGCGAAAGTGAAAATAACACACGAGCCAACAACTGGCATAACAACCGTTGTTTCCAACGAAGCAGGCGCATTTGTGAGCCGCGGTTTGCGCCCCGGCGGTCCATACACGGTCGAAATTGATGCTGCGGGGTATGGCCCCACTCAATTAAAAGATATTTATCTCGATATTGAGGCTGGTGCAAATGTGAATGTTGTCCTCCTGGCGTCGGATGTGGTGCAGATGGAAAAGTTCTCGGTTACCGCGAGTGCGAATGACCATCTTTTCGATCCCATGACCACTGATCGCGGCACTTTTCTAAATAATCGTGATATTGTGACGACCGTCATTGGCGACCGTTCCATTAACAGCCTTGCGGCGCGGGATTCCCGCATCAGCTATAATTCCGATCCGATGGACAAGGCAATTTCGGTCAGTGGCATCAATAATCGTTATAATGCGATGCAAGTTGACGGTGTGAGTGTGTCCGACCCCTTCGGACTGAATAGCAACAATACGGCGGCCGAACGCAACGTCATTCCCCTCGATTCACTTGAGGCCATCGTAATCAGCACGGCTCCTTATGACGTGCGCAAGGGCGGCTTTACCGGGGCGAGCATCAACGCGATCACAAAAAGCGGCGGCAATGATTTCCACGGGTCGGTTTACTACACTTTCCGCAACCAGGAATTCGTTGGCGAGCATCTCGATGGCAAAGCCTACCCGATCAGCAATTTCAAGGAGCAGACTTTTGGCGCGACCCTTGGCGGCCCGATCATTCCGAGGAAACTGTTCTTTTTCCTGAGCTACGAAAAAGTGGATGAAGACCGCATTCCCCCGACGGTCATCAATAAAATCTCGGATGCAGACATGGAGAAGATTGTCCAAGGCGCCGAGCATCTCGGTTTCAATCTTGGCAGCAGCACGCCGCCAAGCGGAAACAAACTCAAGGATAATACGATTCTTGCCAAGATCGACTGGCAGATTAATGAAAGCCATCGCCTGACGACCCAGTACAAGTATACCGATTCCGAGCGTCCTACGTATCCGGGCTTCGGAACCACAGGCGGCGCATCCGAGAATAATTTCTCCTTCAGCAATTCCTGGTATTCCAAAAACGTCAGCAACAAGTCCGTTTCGGCGCAGCTGGTCAGCCGCTGGACGGACAAGCTCAATACGGAAATCGCCTTTTCATACAGCAATTACCACTCCGAACCGAAGTATGATGTGCAACAGCCGTATGTGACAATCCAGCGGGTCCCGACTGTGGGATCGTCCAATACATCATATGTTTCATTTGGAACCGACTACAGTTATCAGGCCAATGTTCTCGACACCAAGAGCTATACGGCGGAAATGGCGGCCACATACGCCTTAACCTCGAAGCACACGCTTCATGCAGGCGTTCAGTATCAGTTTGTCGATGTATATAATCTTTATGTCCAAAACGCTTATGGCTCTTATACTTTCTACAACCTCGCTGAATTCGATGCCATTGCAAATCCTGCCAGCGGGATAAACGACGGCACAAAGAATTATTATAGCTATTATTACAACCGCATCGTGCCCGGCATTAATCCGGCGGCCGAGTTTGGAGAAGCCACGGCAGGGATTTTTATCCGTGATGAGTGGCGTGTTGCCCCGCGTTTCAACGTGGACATGGGCCTTCGCCTCGACACGGCCATCATCGGCGATGATGTTCCTTTCAATCAGTCCTTCTTCAATGCCTTCGGCGTGCGCAATGACTACACTTACGACGGCAAGGCGATTCTCCAACCGCGCATTGGATTCAACTGGCAGCCGAAAATCAACGATGGCAGGCTGCGCACCACCGTTCGTGGCGGCGCCGGTCTCTTTGCCGGCACCATGCCTCGCGTGTGGATGTCGAACAGCTTTTCAAACACGGGTATGAATTATGAAAGCTATACGGCGGGTACGAGTCCCGGAGGCGCGGCTCCCAAGGTTGTTGCCGATCCCAACGGCCAGATCTATGATCCCGCCAAGGTCTCCAAAGTTCAAACGGTCGCTTTCATGCAGCCCGGTTTCCGTTTGCCGTCGCGCTGGAAAGCCAATATTGCCATTGAGCGTGAAATTGGTCCGTGGGGCATAGTCGCTTCCGCGGAATATGAATGGTCGAAAGTCAATGACGACGTGCGTTTCGTTAATATCAACCTTGCCCAAAGCACGGTAAGCGTTGGCGGCGTTGACACACCCGTTATCGGGCCTGATGGTCGCGTTATGTATTGGAGGTCGTTTAATGCCAGCACAGGCCTCGGTTCCGGCACCAAGGTTAAGAGCGCTGATTTTACCAATCGCATCATCGGGGTTACGAACTCAAACAAAGGTAAAAGCAATGTCTTCACAGCCATGCTAAACCGTCCTGCCAAGAAGGACGGCTGGTCATGGAGTGCGGCCTACACCTATACGCAAACCACCCAGGCCACCTATGGCACATCCTCTGTTGCGACATCCAATTGGAATTACCGCGCCACGCTCAATCCAAACGAGGAGCATGAACATACATCGGATCTCGAAATTCGCCATCGTATCGTTGCCAATGTCACCAAGGACTTCAACTGGCTTTCCATTGGGCGCACATCGTTCACGTTGAATTACAACGGTCACAGCGGCCTGCCGTTCAGCATGGTTGCGAGCAATGACGTCAATGGCGATGCCCGCAGCACGAATGATCTCGTATACATTCCGTATCGCGATGGTCGCGAAGCGCAATATACATTCTCATCCGCTGCGGAAAAGGAAAAATTCTATAAGATTGTGGACCGTTTTGGTCTGCGCGAGGGGTCGGTTTCAGATACCAACAGCCTCCGTTATCCCTGGGTGAACCAGTTCAACTTCCGCGTTGAGCAGGAAGTGAAGCTCCCGTTGTGGCGCCATGCATTGACGCTCGCGGTCGACGTCTTGAACATTGGCAACCTGCTTAACGACAAATGGGGTGTCATTCTTGGCAGCAATCAATTCTATCTCAAGACTGAGAGCATCGCCAAGGTCGATTACAACCAAAACGCCAAGACTTACTCGTATAGCTCGGTGAGCAATAACCTGGCCAATAACTCCTTCAATCCGTCGGTCGGGCGCGGCGAGCCGGCCGCCAGTCGCTGGTCGATCTTGTTCAGCGCAAAATACAAATTCTGAGATGGGGGTCTGAAGCATCCCAATCATCATCAAGCGGCCGCCGAATTGGCGGCCGCTTTTTATTTTCGTCTCAAGGACCATGCAAGCGCAGCCGAGGCCGTGCGCAAAGATGCAGAGGAGTTGTTGCGGCGAATCGCCGCGCAAAACGACGCCAATTGACAACCTGTCATTGGCAAGGGAGGGCGGATGACGGCGCTTGCCAAAGCGGGGCATTCGCTCAGACGTTATATGCGCCTATGAATTCTTTCGACGCCAATTTTCGCCGCACCAAGATCGTTGTGACTCTCGGGCCTGCCACCGAGAGCGAGGAAATGCTTGAGAAAGCCATCCGCGCCGGCGCGGATGTGTTTCGCCTGAACATGGCCCACGCCAAGCATGACTGGACGCGCACCATCATCCGGCGCATCCGCGGCGTCTCGCAGCGGGCCGGGCGCGAGGTGGCGATCATGATGGATATCAAGGGGCCGGAAATCCGCACCGGCGATGTCGCCGCGCCCATCGAATTGAAGCCGGGCGAGATTTTCGACTTCACCATGCAGCCGGGCGCCGCCGGCGAAAATGCCGAGGAAATCCGCTCGGTGAATGTCAACTACAAGGACCTCGTCAATGACGTGAAGGTCGGCGACACGGTGCTTGTGGACAACGGGCTCATCCGCCTCGAAGTGCTCGAAAAACGCGATGCCCGCATTCGCTGCCGCGTGCTGATTCCGGGCGAGTTGAAATCGAAACGGCATATCAATCTGCCGGGCGTGAAGGTGAACCTGCCGTCGTTCACGGCGAAGGACGAGGGAGACTCGCTCATCGGCATCGAGGAGGGGATTGACTTCGTGGCGCTGTCGTTTGTGCGCGAGGCGCGCGACATTGCGGTGCTGCGTGATTTTCTCAAGCGCCAGGACTCGAAGGCGCGGATCATCGCGAAGATCGAGGACCAGTCGGCCATCGTGAATCTCGACGAGATCGTGGTGGCGACGGATGCGCTCATGGTTGCGCGCGGCGACCTGGGCATCGAGTGTCCGGTCGAGGAGCTGCCCATCATCCAGCGCAAGGCGGTGCAGGCGTGCATCCGGCATGGAAAGCCGGTGATCATCGCGACGCACATGCTCGAGTCGATGATCACGCAGCCGATGCCGACGCGCGCGGAGATCACGGACGTGGCGAACGCGGTGTTTGAACTCGCGGACTGCGTGATGCTTTCAGGCGAGACGACGGTCGGGAAATATCCGGTCGAGAGCATTGAGTACCTGGACAAGATTTCGCGCCGCATCGAGGAGTCCGAGGCGTGCAACACCGGCAGGGGCATGACGGAGGTCGACATTCCGGCGATCCCGGAAAAATTGAAGGTGCTGCGCTCGGCGGTGATGATGGCGAACGAGATTCGGGATGCGCGCATCGTGACGTTTACGCGGCAGGGTGTGATTGCGCGGGGGCTGGCGGCTTTGCGCCCGCATCGCGCGCCGATCATCGCGTTTACGCCGCACGTGGAAACGCTGCGGCAGATGCGATTGTTGCGCTCGGTTGACGGGATTCTGCTGCCTTTCGAGGCAAATCCGGACGACACGATCGACCGGGCGATCGCGCACCTGAAGCACACGAAGCAGGCGCGCTTTGGCGACAAGCTGGTCGTGGTGACCGATATTCTGTCGCACGACCGGCTCGTGGACAGCGTGCAGTTGAGAACGGTGAGGTAGAAGGAGACGGCGCAGGCATCCTGGCCGCGCCACTTTTCACGGCATTCACAAAAAAACACAGGCATTTTTGCCTGTGTTTTTTTGTGGCGGGATTCCGGGATTTTCCCGTTCGCAACCAGTATCAGAGCTGCACGAACTTCGCCATTTTGATGGCGGGGTGCTCCTTGATTTCCTTGCGCGCGGCTTCGCTTGGCTCGGTGTCCACGCGCACGACCATGTAGGCGGTGCCGCCGGGCGTGAGGCGCGAGAGCGACATGTCGGCGATGTTCACGCGGTCCTTGCCAAGGATAGTGCCGATGGTGCCAACCATGCCGGGGACGTCGGAGTTCTCCAGGACGACCAGGCCGCCCTCGGCGAGCACTTCGACTTCGCGGCTGTTGATATTGACGATGCGGGGTTGCGCGTTTTTGCCGATGAGCGTGCCTTGCGCGGAGAAGATTTTTCCGTCAGGCGTGATGGCGTCAACGGCCATGAGCTCGGTGTAGCCGCAGTCGTTGTTGGACTTGACGGTTTCGACCTGGATGCCGAGGCGGTGCATGAGGGAGGGAGCGTTGACGAAATTGACCTCGTTGCCGCTGACGCGGCGGAGGTATCCGCGCTGGATGGCGCGCGTGATGGTGTTGGCGTCGAGGTCGACGATCTTGCCCCAGTAGGTAATGCGCAGGGTGGAGATTTGCTTGGGCGAGATTTGCTGGACGAGCGTGCCGAGCTTCGCGCCGAGGTTGATGTAGGGGGTGAGCGTCTTGAGCATGACGGCGTCGAGCGAGGGCATGTTGACGGCGTTGCGGATGACGCCGCCCTTGAGGACGTCGGTGATTTGCTCGGCGATTTCGATGCCAACGGATTCCTGGGCCTCGGCGGTCGAGGCGCCGAGGTGCGGCGTGAGGACGACGTTGGGCATGGAGCGCAGCGGGCTGTCCTTGGCGAGGGGTTCGTCTTCGTAAACGTCGAGGCCGGCGGCGGCGACTTTGCCGGATTTGAGGGCTTCGATGAGGGCGCTTTCCTTGATGATGCCGCCGCGTGCGCAGTTGAAGATGCGGAGGCCCTTTTTGCATTTTTCGAAGGCCGTTTCGTCGATCATGTATTTGGTGTCCTCGGTGAGGGGCATGTGGACGGTGATGTAGTCGGCCTGGGCGAGGATTTCGTCGAGGGTGGCGATTTCGACCTGCATGGCCTTGGCGCGGCTGGGGGCGAGGTAGGGATCGTAGGCGAGGACGCGCATTCCGAAGGCGATGGCGCGCTTGGCGACTTCGCCGCCGATGCGGCCAAGGCCGATGACGCCGAGTGTCTTGCGGAAGAGTTCGATGCCACTGAAGGATTTGCGATCCCATGCGCCGGCTTTCATGGAGGCGGCGGCTTGCGGGACGGGGCGGGCGCCGCAGAGGATGTGGGTGAAAGTGAGCTCGGCGGTGGCGATGGTGTTGCCCGCCGGGGTGTTCATGACGACGACGCCGCGATCGGTGGCGGCCTCGACATCGACGTTGTCAACGCCCACGCCTGCGCGGCCCACGACTTTGAGTAGCGGGGCGGCGGCGATGACTTCCTTGGTGACCTTGGTTTCCGAGCGCACGGCGATGGCGTGCACGTCCTTGACGAGTTCGAGGACTTTTTCCGGAGAAGAGCCATAACCCTCGATGACTTCAAAACCCGCTTGTTTTCGCAGGTATTCAACACCTTTGGATGATATCTTGTCGGCGACTAGGATCTTCATGGGAAAAAATAAAGAGGATATGAAAACAGGGCGGGGCGGGGCGGGGCAAGGTTTTATCTCCATGTGCCTGATACGCGGGGAAAAGAGAGAGTGATTCGATCCAGCCACCCGCTTGTGGCGCGTGACCTGCGATTTTGCGTTTACGCGGGGCGGCGGATGCTGTCTGGTTTGGCCGAATATTTGTCATGGCTACTTTCATTCATCCCACGGCTGTTGTGGAACCGGGCGCGCAAATCGGCGCCGATTGCGAGATTCTCGCGGGCGCTGTCATCAAGGACGGCGTCGCACTCGGCGACCGGGTCGTCGTGGGCGAATACGCGGTGATCGGCGGATTGCCGCAGGCGATCGGATTTGACCGGTCGCTGAAAACCGGCGTGCGCGTGGGCGCGGACACGGTGATCCGCGAGCATGTGACGATCAACCGCGCGACGCAGGCGGGGCGCGACACGGTGGTCGGCGCGAAATGTTTCATCATGGCGGCGGCGCATATCGCGCACGATTGCGTGCTGGCGGACAATGTCGTCATGGCCAACGCGGTGCTGCTGGCGGGGCATGTGAGCGTGGGGTCGCACGCGTTTGTTGGCGGCGGGGCGGTGGTGCACCAATTCGCGCGCATCGGCGAGAGCGTGATGATCAGCGGCAATGCGTCGATTTCGCGGGATCTCGCGCCGTTCGTGCTCGCCGCGGAGCGCGATTTTGTGATCGGGCTGAATCTCGTGGGGCTGAAGCGGCGCGGGTTCGCGCGCGAGGCGATTCGTGAAATCAAGGATGCGTTTCGCGAGGTGTATTATGCGCGCGCGAATATCCGCGAGGTTGCCGCCGCCGCGCTTGCGGGCGGGCGTTACGCGGCGCCGGAGACGCGGCGTTTCCTGGAATTTTTCTCGGGTGGAAAGCGCGGCTTTTCACGGATGGCGCAACACCACGATGGCGCAGGGGGCGCTGACATCGCCGCGCCATGAGCCGGAAGCCGCGCAGTCCCGTTGTCCCCGCCCTCGTCGCCGTGGCGTTGATCGGGTTTCTGGCGTGGACGCTCGTGAACCACCAGCGGCGCGCGGCGGAGAAGGCGCGGAGCGAAGCAGTGGCTGTCCGCGAAACGATCGCGGATGCGGCGCAAAAGGCGCGGGACAACGCGTTCGCGGCGGCGGCCCGGCGCGCCACGGCAAAGGCTTTCAAGGAGCAACTCGCGGCGCATCTCGATGGCGGGCGCATGCGCAAAAATGAAGTGTCGCTCGCGTTCAAGGACGCGGATGCGTTGCGCCGGTTTCTCGCGCGGGCCGGGGCGGCGGGACTGACGGTCGTTGCGAGTTCGGAGACGCTGCTTTCGGCGCGCGTGAGTTATGCATCGCTTGACGCGCTGGCCGGCGAAATCACCGGTAATTCCGGCGACTACGAGGAAGTTGGCGGCAATTACATCGTCTCGATTCCCGAGGTGCCGGTCGAGGAGCGCGGGGCGCGCAGGCAGTCTCCGGTGCGCAACAACCTGCTTGGCGCAGTCGGCGCGGGCGGCATGGACAACAGCGAATGGGGGCGCGGTGTGACGATTGCGGTGCTCGATAGCGGCGTGATGGCCGACGCGACTTTCCAGGGGCGCGTGCGCGCGTTCGACATCGGTTTGGGGTTGAGCGCGGATTCGGGTGTGGGTCATGGCACGGCGGTTGCGTCGCTCGCGGCGGGAGCCGCGGCGGATGCGCAGGGCATCGCTCCGGGCGCGGATATTCTCAGCATCCGCGTCACGGATGCAACCGGGGTGAGCGATATGTTCACGATCGCGCAGGCGATCGTGGCGGCGGCCGACAATGGCGCGCAGATCATCAATGTGAGCCTTGGCGGTTATGGCGGGAGCGCGGTGCTGGCGCGCGCCATTGACTATGCGATACAGGCTGGCGCGGTCGTCGTGGCGGCGGCGGGCAATGACCAGGCGTCGCAACTGGTGTGGCCCGCGGCGTATGCGAAAGTGATTTCCGTGGGCGCGACCGATGGGAACGGGTTGCAGGTGATTTTTTCCAACGCGGGTTCGCAGTTGCAGATCACGGCTCCGGGGTATGCCGTGGAAGCGGCGTGGGCGGACGGGGAGCGGATCGATTTCACCGGCACATCGGCGAGCGCGCCGGTGGTGGCGGGGGCGATTGCTGCGATGATGTCGGTTTATCCGGGAATGAACGCGCAGGAGGCGTGGTCGGTCTTGCAGACGCATGTCGTCGACGCGGGCTCGCCGGGACGCGACAACGATTACGGCGCGGGCGTGCTCGATCTGGGATGGGCGCTGGACGCGAACAATCCGACGCGCACCGACACGGCCATATCGAGCCATTACTACAACGCAAAGGACGGCACGGTGGATGTGGTGATCCAAAACCGGGGCGCCACGGCGATGTCGGGGATGACGCTTGTGGTGAATGTCAACGGCGCGGTGGCGAACGTGGCAATCCCCTGGGTCGATGCGGGCGGATCCACCTATGTGAAAGTGCCCGTGCCGGCGGACGGACAGACGGTTTTGCGCACGACGCTGGTCAATCCCGACGGCGTGGCGGACCAGGATACGGCGAACAATTACAAAGGCAGCGTCGTGACGCCGGGCGGAGGAAAATGAGGATCGCGTTTGCGGACTTGCGCGGGAGGCGAAATGCGCTTAGTTTTACAGCGTTAAAAGGATTTCTAAAAAGCGAAAACGAAAGGAGCGTGTCGCCATGAAAAACAGGAACAGACTCCGGGAGCGCGGGTGGCTTCCGATGTTGTGCGCGGCGTGGATTGTTTTGTTTGCGACGACCGGCACGGAGGCGGCCAAAAAGCAGGTGGCCCGGGATGACGGGCCCGCGGTCGAGTTGTTGAAAATCGTGCAGATGATCGAGCCGGTTTATCCGCCGTCGCTGACGCGGGAGGGCGTCACGAGCGGAATCGTGGAGATGGTTTTTGGCGTCGATGCGGAAGGCCGGCTGGATGATTACCTGATCACGTCGTATTCGAGGCCCGAGCTCGTGAAAGAGGTCGAGGCGGTGTTGCGCCAATGGCGTTTTGAACCGATGCGCGTGGATGGCGCGCCGGTCTGGTCGAGGGCGGAACTGGCGTTTTTGTTTGAGGCGCGGGGCGTGGTGGTCACGCGCACGGCATTGGATGGCGTCGCGATGTTGACGCGCAGCATGCTCGAGGAGGCAAGTCGTGTGCGCGTTTTGAGCAGGCAGTCGGAGCTGGATCGTCCGCTGGCGGTATTGAGCGCGGTGACGCCGTTGTATCCGGCGCAACTCGCCGAAAGCGGACTGGCCGGCGCGGTGACGATGGAGTTTTTTGTCGATGGGGCGGGGCGGGTGCGGCTGCCGGTGATGGAGGGCGACGCGCATCCGTGGTTCGGCGAGGCGGCGGCGCAGGCGCTGATGCAGTGGAAGTTTGAGCCGCCGATGAAAAAGGGACGCCCGACTGTCGTGAAGGCGCGGCAGCAGTTTGCATTCAACGCGCAGGGGAAATAGCCTTGGATCGCGCGATTAGGCAAAGGCCGGACACTGCGGATGGCGGCGCGCGCGAACCGGGGTTCGGTGTTCCGGGATTCGGCGTCATTGACACGATTCGGGACCGTTTCCCAATTTGCCGCCATTCGATTTTTTGACGTGACCCCCTGCGCCAACGCGCCAATTTTATCTACTTACTTGCAAGAACACGCACGACACACATCACGACTTTATCATGGCATCGAACAGCAAATCCAAAAAGAACAGCACCGATAAAACAACCAGCACGATAAATCCCTCGATCGTAAAAGGGCAAATCCCGTGCCCCAGTCCGGAAACAACCTCGCCTTTTGACGCCACTGATACCGCCAAGTTCAAGCAAGCCATCTTCCGCCACCTCACCTACACCCTCGCGCGCGACCTCCACACCGCGCAGCCCCACGACTGGTGGATCGCCACTTCCATGGCCGTGCGCGAACACATCCTCGCCCGCTTTATCAGGACCCAGGGCGTCCATAACCGCAACAACGTCCGCCGGCTCTACTACTTCTCGCTGGAGTATCTCATGGGGCGTCTCACCGAGAACAACCTCCACAACACCGGCCTCTACCAGAGCGCCCGCGGTGCCATCAAGGATCCCGACATCACCGTCGACTTCGAAACCATGGTCAACGAAGAGGCTGACATGGGACTCGGCAACGGCGGCCTCGGACGCCTCGCCTCCTGTTTCCTCGATTCCCTCGCCACCCTCGACCTGCCCGCCATCGGCTACGGCATTTATTATGAATTCGGCCTCTTCCGCCAGGAATTCGTCAATGGCGCCCAAGTCGAACATCCCGACTCGTGGATGATCGGCGGCACGCCTTGGGGCATCGCCCGCCCCGAAAACAAAGTCAGCATTCCCATGCGCGGCCGCGTTGAAAACATCTTCGACGACCGCGGCAACTACCGCCCTCGCTGGGTCGGCACCGACACCATAATCGGCATCCCCCACGACATTCCCATCGCCGGTTACGACACCAACACCGTCAACATCCTCCGCCTCTGGTCCTCGCGCTCCGCCTCCGAGTTCGACCTCAATGCCTTCAACGCCGGCGGCTACGTCGAGGCCGTCCGCGAAAAAGCCGTCACCGAAACCATCTCAAAGGTTCTTTACCCCAACGACAAAACCGAGAACGGCAAGGAACTCCGCCTCGTGCAGCAATACTTCTTCGTCGCCTGCTCCCTGCGCGACATCATGCGCCGGCACTTCCGCAACTCCGCAAACACCTGGGACAACTTCCCCGACAAAGTCGCCATCCAGCTCAACGACACCCATCCCGCCGTCGCCATTCCCGAGCTCATGCGCATCCTCATCGACGAGCAGGAAATGCCCTGGGACAAAGCCTGGGGCATCGTCACCCGCGTCTTCGCCTACACCAACCACACGCTTCTCCCCGAGGCGCTCGAAAAATGGAGCGTGGCCCTCTTCGAACGCATCCTCCCGCGCCACCTCCAGATCATTTATTCAATCAACGACTATCTCCTCCGTGCCGTCGAAGCCAAGTGGCCCGGCGACAACGACAAAAAACGCGACTGCTCGCTCATCGAGGAAAACGGCCAGAAAGCCGTGCGCATGGCCAGCCTCTCTGTCGTCGCCTCGCACACCGTCAACGGCGTCGCCGCGCTCCACACCGAGCTCCTGAAAAAACTCCTCTTCCCGCAATACGACGCGCTCTTCCCGGGCCGCTTCCAAAACAAAACCAACGGCATCACCCCCCGCCGCTGGCTCCTCGACTGCAATCCCCGTCTCTCGAATCTTATCACCGACACCCTTGGCTCCAGCCGCTGGGTTCGCGACCTCGACGAACTCCGGGCACTTGAAAAATTCGCCGACAAGCCCGATTTCCAGCGCGCCTTCATGGACGCCAAGCGCGCCAACAAGGCCGATCTCGCCGCCATCATCAAAACCGAGTGTGGCGTGGACGTCGATCCCGCCGCCCTCTTCGACGTGCAGATCAAGCGCCTCCACGAATACAAGCGCCAGCACCTGAACCTCCTTCACATCCTCGCGCTCTACCGCCGCCTCCTCCAGAACCCGGGCCTCGACATCGTCCCCCGCGTCTTCGTGTTCGGCGCCAAGGCCGCCCCGGGCTACGACCTCGCCAAAAACATCATCCGCGCCATTAACATCATTGGCGCGCGCATCAACGCCGACGCCCGCATCGGCGGCAGGATCAAAGTCGCCTTCCTGCCGAACTATCGCGTCACCCTCGCCGAAAAAATCATTCCCGCCGCCGACATTTCCGAGCAGATCTCGACCGCCGGCAAGGAAGCCTCCGGCACGGGCAACATGAAACTCGCCCTCAACGGCGCGCTCACCGTCGGCACGCTCGACGGCGCCAATGTCGAAATCAAGGAAGAAGTCGGCGATGACAACATCTTCATCTTCGGCATGAACGTGAACGAAGTCGAAGCCCTCCGCTCCCGCGGTTACAATCCTTGGAATTACTACAACAACGACGAGGAACTCCGCGCCATCATCGACTGGATCGGCTCCGACTATTTCACGCCCGGCGAGCATGGAGCCTTTGCGCCGCTGCATGACAGCCTGCTCAACGGAGGCGATCCCTTCATGGTGCTCGCCGATTTCCGCGCCTACAGTGATGCCCACCAAAAAGTGGACGCCCTCTACCGCGACAAAGCCGGGTGGGCGAGGGCGGCGATTCTCAACACCGCCCGCGTCGGAAAGTTTTCGAGCGACCGCACCATCCGCGAATACGCGGAGCAAATCTGGCGCCTCCCTCCCGCGAAAGTGTGAGGTTTTTCAGCGCATTCTCATCGCACAACGAAGCGTGAAAACTCCACGAAACTGCATTGGCGGAGGAGGAGGGATTCGAACCCCCGGCAGGCTTGCGCCTGCGTCTGATTTCAAGTCAGGTGCCTTTAACCACTCAGCCACTCCTCCGAGTGCGAGAAGACAAACGCTGGGCGACTCCGCGCATTTTTCAAGCACTCTTCTGCGCCCGGACGATTTCCTCAATGCGGGCCATCCGGCGTTTTTTCTGCTTCGCTCTTTTTGACAAACTTGTTCTCCGTGCCGTGCATCAGCCGCCCGATATTCGAGCGATGCCGCACCGCCACAAACACCGTCGCCCCACCTGAGATCAGCACCACCGAAAACGGCGGCCATCCCCAGATGCACCACATGATGCCGCTCGTCACGGGCAGCGAAACCGTCGCGAGGATTGAGGCGAGCGAAACATAGCGCGTCGTCTCGAAAATCAGCCACCAGAGCAGCAGCGCGATCAAAATTGAAACGGGCATCAGCACGAGAAAACCGCCCGCTCCCGTGGCCACGCCCTTGCCGCCCTTGAAGCGCGTAAAACACGAAAAACTGTGCCCCAAAAGCGCCGATCCGAGGCTGATCAGCGACACCACGTCCCAGTGTTCCCACGGCGCATCCCACACACCCATCTTGAAGGCGATCACCGGCCACGCCGTCGCCGCCGCGCCTTTCACCATGTCGAGGACAAACACCGTGATGCCGAGTCGTTTTCCGGCCCTTCCAAATTTCGCACTCAGCACGCGCAGCACATTGGTCGCGCCGGGATTCTTGCTCCCTTCCTGGAAAATATCCACGCCCTTGGCCCGCGAAACCAGAAACCCGAACGGCAGCGCGCCCAGGAAATATCCCACGACAATCGAAGTAAGAATCGGGATTAACATCAGTAAAACAGAATGGATTTCACAGGCATGAAACCCATCGCGCAAGGCCGCTTATGAAAAAGTTCCATGAAAATTTTTGAACGTGTCGCGCGCCTAGCGCCATTCATGCCGCGGATACCGCCGCGACAGCTCCGCCTTCACCTGCGGATACATATCGCGCCAGAATGCCGTCAGGTCGTCCGTCACTTGAATCGGACGCTGGTTGGGCGCGAGCACCTCGATCTTCACCGGCACGCGCCCGTGCCCGAGCGTGAAACGGCCCCCGACGCCGTAAAGCTCCTGTATCCGCGCGCTCAATACAGGCGGCCCCTCCTTAGCGTAGCGCACGCGCGATTTGCGCCCGTTGGCCATCACCAGCCGTTCGGGCAGGTAGTCGTCGAGCACGGCCAGTTGCTCCGCCGTCAGCCAGTCGCGCAGCACCGGCATCACGGGCTTGTCGCGTACATCCTTCGCGCCCAGCTCCCCGTAGCAGATCTGCTCGATCAGCGTCGCGCGATCCGCGTCCGTGATCGGGTTGACCTCCAGCTCTGGAAACCATTCCGCGAGGCGATTCACGCGCACGATCCACTGCTCCACATTTTCATCCCAGGCCTCCAGTTTGATTTTTCCCGCCATCACCTGTTGCGTCAGCAGGGCCGCCGCCGCGTCGAACGGCACATCCTCCGCGCTCGCCTTCGACTCCAGCACCAAGTCGCGAAACCGCCGCTCCCGTCTTGCGATCACGCGCTTGGCCGGTTCGTCGTAAACGACATTCACCGTCTCGGAATAATCATCCGGAAAAAGTTCCTTCAACCAGGGTTCCTGCAATGCCGTCGCGAGGCTCAGCAGCACATTCACTTCGCCGCCGCGGCCCTCCACCTCGCTCACTTCCGCCGCCACAAACAACGGCGCTCGCTGCATCGCGCTTTCGCGTGCCAGCATGCCGCGGCGCTTGTGCACGAGGTCGCATCGCAGCGTCCCCGCATCCAGCCGCTTTGCCAGTTGATCCGAAAAACCCGCGAGCACGCACTTCCTCACCGCCTCGCCTTCGACGCGCTTCTCGTCCACATCGAGTCCCTCGCGTCCGGCGATTTTCAAAAACTCCGCAAACAGCGGCCCCACCTGGCGCGCTCCCATCGAATGAATCCCCAGCCGCCGGCACGCATCCAGAGCGTAATTGTTCTGGTCCGCAAACCGCCACGCGCGCATCAGCAAGAAGAAATCCGACTCCGTTTCCTCGCCGAGCAAATCCTCGCGCGCCTCGTCCACATCGCGGGGCACTCCGCGCAAAAGAAAATTCCGCCCCTGTGTGAGCGCCGCCATCAGCGCCACCGGGCGCACGCACCCGCGCTGATCGGCTTCGAGAAGCATGCGCGCATACCTCGGATGCACCGGAAACCGCAGCATCCGCCGCCCTGTTTCGGTAATCGAGGCAAAACCGCGGGTTTGCGCGGATCGCGCCACCGCTCCCAGGTCTTCCAGCAGCATTTCCGCGCGTTCCAGTCCTTTTCCATCCGGCTTTTCCAGCCACGGAAATCCCGCGATATCGTCGATGCCGCTCGCCTTCAGCGTGAGCACCACCTCCGACAAATCCAGCCGCTTCACTTCGGGCAATTCCTGCGCCGGCCTCTGCGCGTGCTCGCGCTCCGTCCACAGTCTCACGCACACGCCGGGAGCTGTGCGCCCTGCGCGCCCTGTGCGCTGATCCGCGCTCGCCACCGAGATTTTTTCAATGAGCAGCGTGTTGATTCCCCGGTGCGGATCGAACCGCGCCACGCGCGCCAGCCCGCAATCGATCACAACCGTCACGCCGTCGATCGTCAGCGACGTCTCCGCGACATTCGTCGAAACGATGATCTTTCTCGCATCGTATCGCGCCACCGCGCGATCCTGCGCTTCCGGCGGCAGCTCGCCATGCAACGGAAAAACGACGAAATCGCGCAAATCCCGCGCGCCCTGCAACGCCTGCACCGTCCGCGAAATCTCATACGCTCCCGGCATGAAGACCAGGAAATCGCCAGCCGCCGATTGCGCGGCCACGCGCGCGCATTCCCGCGCCGCGACCTCCCAAACCGGCTCGCGCTCAAAATCCACCGTTTTTGGCAAATACTCGATCTTCACCGGAAAACTCCGCCCCTGCGAAACGAGCGCCTCGCACGGCGCCATGTAATTCTTTAGCGCCCCCGCATCCAGCGTCGCCGACATCACGATGATCTTCAAATCCGGCCGCGACGTTTGCTGGATCTGCAACGCCCGCGCCAGCGAAATATCGCCGTAGAGATGCCGCTCGTGAAACTCGTCGAACACGATCGCATTCACTCCTCGCAACGTCGCGTCGAACGACATTTGCCGGAGCAAAATCCCCTCTGTCACGAACCGGATCTTTGTGAACTCGCTCAACCGCGATTCCAGCCGGATCTGATATCCCACGATGTCACCCAGGTTCGTTTCCATCTCCTCTGCCACGCGTTTTGCGAGCATGCGCGTCGCCAGCCTCCTCGGCTGCAGGACGACAACCTCGCCGCCGTCGAGGAACCCGTGCCGGAGAAGCATCTGCGGAATCTGCGTCGATTTGCCGGAGCCGGTCGGAGCCTGCACGATGACGCGTCCCTGCGCGCGCACGGCGTTCACAATGGCGTTTTCAAGTTCGTAAATCGGAAGCTCGCGAGGATTCGGCATGACGGAAAAATGAAGCCAACAGCGAAACACCCGCCGCGCAAACTTCCAGTCTGCATTTCCCCGGCCATGCAGAATCGGCCGTTTTGCCGGCGGCCCAAAAAAACCGCCTTTTCGAGAGGGAAAAGGCGGTTTTCAGAGAGTGGCGCAGCCGTAGGGAGTCGAACCCCAAACCTTCTGATCCGTAGTCAGATGCTCTATCCAATTGAGCTACGGCTGCATTTGAGGGGCGAAAGGAAGCAGGGATTTTTTGCTGAATGCAAGCGATATTTTCAGGATTGTTATGATTGCGACTCCATGCAGGATCACACGCTTCTCTCTTTTCCAATGCAGGACATTAAATTCCACGAAGTCGTTGAACAAATTTGCAAGGAAGACTCGCGTTACGACCGCCGCGCCTACGGTTTTGTGCGGGTGGGGCTCGACTACACCGTGACCGAAATCCGGAAAAAGGATGCCGAGAAAGCGGCCAAGGCTGCGAAGGGTGGCGCGCCGCGCCTGCGCCACGTCAGCGGCCAGCAGCTGCTCGACGGCCTGCGCCAATACACGCTCGACCAGTTTGGCCCGCTCTCAAAGACCGTCCTCAACGAATGGGGAATCACGCGGTGCGAGGATTTCGGCGAGATCGTTTTCAATCTCATCGAATACCAGATTTTCAGCAAAACGCCGGAGGACCGTCGCGAAGATTTTGCCTCGATCTACACGTTTGAGGACGCGTTCGAAAAACCATTCCGCCCCCGCAAGGCCGCGCCCGTGTGCATCGTTGGCGACGAAGCGTGATGGAATTTTCGATTTTCGATTCTCGATTTTCGATTGGGGAGCTGCCGCTCCATTTTGAAATCCGAACCGCGCGGTAGCGCGCAATCGAAAATCGAAAATCGAAAATCGAGAATCGAAAATCAAAAATCCTCCCAATGTCCAAATCCGACTTCGATCTTCTCAATTCCTTCTGGCGCGAAACGATCGCGCGCACCGTTCTTCCCAATGGGCTGACGGTTCTCATCAAGCCCGACCACTCCGCCCCCGTTGCCTCCGTGCAGGTGTGGGTGCGCACGGGATCGATTCACGAAGGCGCGCACCTTGGCGCGGGGCTTTCGCATTATCTCGAACACATGCTGTTCAAGGGTACGGAGCGGCGTTCGGCTCGCGACCTCTCCGCGAGCGTGCAGGCGCGCGGCGGACTTATCAATGCCTACACGACTTTTGACCGCACGGTGTATCACATCGACCTGCCCTCGGAGCACGCGCCGTTCGCCATCGACGTGCTGGCGGACATGGTGCTGCGCCCCGCGTTCGCGGCCGACGAAACGGCGCGTGAGAAGGATGTCATCCTGCGCGAAATCGACATGTGCCGCGACGATCCGGATTCGCGCCTCGGCGAGCTGCTGTTCGAGACGGCGTTCAGGCAGCATCCGTATCGGTATCCTGTCATTGGATACAAGGATGTCTTCTCGGCGGTCACACGCGACGAGCTGGTCGCCTACCATCGCGCCCGCTACGTGCCTGCCAACATGGCGGTGATTGTCGCCGGTGACGTTGATCCGGTCGCCACGCTCGCGGAGATCGAAAGGCATTTTTCATCCGCGCCGCGGGGCAATCTTGCGCCGGTCCTGATTCCCGGGGAGCCCGTCCAGCTCGCCCCGCGCGCCGCGCATCAACACGGGGACGTGGAGATCACGCGCGCCGGGCTCGCCTGGCAATCGCCGGGCATCACGCACCCCGACGCGCCGCTGCTCGATTTGCTCGCCACGATCCTCGGCGCGGGCGACAGCTCCCTCCTCTGGCAGGCCGTCCGCGAAAAGGCCCGCCTCGTGCACACGATCGACGCGCAGAGCTGGACGCCCGGCGGCGCGGGGCTTTTCTCGGTCGCCTTCACTTGCGATGCGGAGAAACGGAACCGCGCGATTTCCGCCGTCGGGCGCGTGCTCGAAGGTTGCGCTTCAAAGGGTTTCACGGCTGCGCAAATCAAAAAAGCCGTTCGCCAGCTCATCGTCGGAGAGATCAACAGCCGCAAAACCATGGCGGGCCAGGCTGCGCGTCTCGGCGCGGGCGAGGTGGTGGTTGGCGATCTCGATTATGCGCGGGCGTATTTCGAGCGGCTGCGCAAGGTCACGCCCGCAGATTTGAAGCGGGTGCTGAAAACCCATCTCGTGCCGGAGCGTTTGACGACGGTGTCGCTGAGCCCGAAGGAGAATGACGAGGCAAAACAGAATTGCGAGCCCGCAGGCCGCGCCGCGTCTCAATTCGCGCCGGAATTTGAGGAAATAAAAATGCCGAACGGGGCGCGCCTGTTGCTGCATCACGATGCGCATTTGCCGAACCTGCATGTGCGCTTGCTCTGCCAGGGCGGGCCGCTGTTCGAGGCGGCGGGCAAGCGCGGCGCGACGGCGCTGCTCGGCACGATGCTCGCAAAAGACACGCGGCGCAGAACCGCGGCGCAGGTTGCGCAGGCCATCGAGGCAATCGGAGGCGTGCTGTATCCGTTTTCCGGAAACAACAGCATCGGGCTGGGCGTCGAGGTTTTGCCTGGCGCCGCCGATGTGGAGCGCGGGCTGGAATTGCTGGGCGACGCGGTGTTCACGCCGTTGTTCAAACGCGAGACGTTCGAGACCGAGCGCGAGGCGCAGCTCGCCGCGCTCGCGCAGGACGCGGACGATGTCGTGACCTACGGGAGAAAACTCGTGCGGAAAAAATTCTTCGGCGCTTATCCGCTGGCGTGCGATGCCGCGGGCGACGAGGCGGGCGTGCGCTCGCTCGCGCCCTCGGATTTGGCCGCGCTCTGGAAACGGCTGTTCGTGGCTGGAAATGTCGTGCTCGCGGTGGCGGGTGATTTTGAGAAGGCGAGGCTGCTGCCGAAACTGAAGGCGTTTTTGAAGCGCGTGCCTTCCGGCAGCGTGGATATTGCGCCTGCCGGGTCGGAAAAAAACGCGGTCGCGGCTCCCGTGCTTCCGGGGAATGGCGGCGATTTTGTCGAATCGCAGCCGCGTGAACAGGCGGTCGTGTATCAGGCGTTTCCCGGGCCGGGCTTGCTGGCGGAGGATTTTTATGCCGGCGAAGTCGCGGACGAATTTTTCAGCGGCATGTCGTCGCGATTGTTCGAGCGCGTGCGCGAGGAAAAGGGGCTGGCTTATTTTGTGCGTTCGAGTCGCGTGACAGGGCTGCGCGCGGGCATGTTCTTGTTTTTTGCGGGGACGAGCCCGGCGCATCACGGGGAAGTGCTTCGCGAAATCGATGCGGAGATCGCGCGCGTGCAGGCGGGCCATTTCAGCGAGGAAGAAGTGGAACGCTGCCGCGTGCGCCTGAAGGCGGGGCGGCGGATGAGCCTTCAGACAAACGCCTCGTGCGCGATGCAGGCGGGCCTGAACGCCCTCTACGGACAGCCGGTGAATGGCTGGCTGGATTACGACAGGCGCATCGACGCGGTGGGCGTGGAAACGCTGCGCGATTTTGCGCGAAAATATTTCAAACGCGAGCTGCGGACGCGACTCGTGGTGAAACCGTAGGAGACGGGCGCGCGAGGCGCCGCGGCGGGAAGGTTCTCGCAGGGCGCGGTGGCGAGTGTGCTTGATTGTCGGTGCGAATGGGGCACGATTCGCGCACGCCCATGAAAAAAATTCCGCACCTCCTCCTGCTCCCTCTGCTCCTTGCGTTTCTCGTCGCGAATACCTCCGCGCAGGAACTGAAAGTCCTCACGATCGGCAATTCGTTTGCGGACAACCTCACCGCCTTTCTTCCTGAAATCGCCGCCGCCGCAAACAAGCCGCTCGTGCTCGCCCGCGCCAACATTGGCGGCTGCTCTTTTGAACGGCACGCGCGGCACCTCGCCGCCGCGCTCAAGGATCCCAACGACACCTCGGACGAGACGCGTGCCTACAAAAACAACCCCGCCTACAATCTGCCCGGCAGGAAAAAGGTCACGCTTGTCGAGGCGCTCACCGCGCAGCCTTGGGACATCATCACAATCCAGCAGGCCAGTCCACTGAGTTTCAAGCCGGAGACCTACGAGCCTTACGCCAGCGAAGTGATTGCGGCCGTGCGCAAGTTCGCGCCGACGGCCATCATCCTCGTTCATCAAACCTGGGCATGGCGCGAGGACGACGCGCGCTTCAAGGATGGTTTTACGCAGCAAAAAATGTTCGACGACCTTGTCGCGGCATACCGCCGGCTTGCCGACCGCCACAAGCTCCGCACGATTCCCTCGGGCACGGCGATTCAGAATGCCCGCAAGACGTCGCGCTGGACGTATCGCCTTGACCCGGATTTCGACTATAAAAATCCGCCGGAGGGCAAGGTTCCCGATCAGTCCTCCAGCCTGCAAGTCGGCTGGGCGTGGAAAAAAAAGAAGGATAAACCCAGCTTTGTCGCGGACACGATCCATCTGAATGACGCCGGGCGCTATCTTGTAGGCTGCCTCTTCTATGAAATGCTTTGGAACGCGAACTGTCTGGATGTTTCCTTTGTTCCCAAAAACATCTCCGCGGAAGCCGCCGCCAGTCTTCGCAAAATCGCCCACGAAACACCGCGCGAACGCGTGAACAGGCGTGTCAGCCAGTGATGCGCGCGAGGGCGTGGGAGCCGTTTCACACTGACGCCGCCAGTTGTCCGCAGCCGGCGGCGATGTCGATGCCGCGGCGCTGGCGGATGGTGCTCGGCAAATCGTAGGTGGCGAGGATGGCTTGGAATTTTTTCGCGGCGTCGGTGCGTCCGGGCGCGCCGGCATAGCCGGTCGTGGGATTGAGCGGGATCAGATTCACTTGCGCCTGCATGCCCGAGAGGAGTTTTCCGACGGCGTGGGCGTGAGCCTCCGTATCATTTTGGCCCTCGATGAGCGTCCACTCGAAGAAAATCCGGCGGTTGAGTTTTTCGATGTAGTAGCGGCAGGCGTCGATGAGTTGGTCGAGAGGCCAGCGCCGGGCGGCGGGAACGAGGGCGAGGCGTTCTTTTTGCGTGGCGGCGTGGAGCGAGACGGCGAGATGGATGGGGCTGGCCTCGTTGGCCATGCGCATGATGCCGGGAACGACGCCGACGGTGCTGAGCGTGATCCGGCGCGCGCCGAGAGCGAGGCCGTTGCTGTCGCGCATGATCTCAGCGGCGCGCATGACGGCATCGTAGTTGTGCAGGGGCTCGCCCATGCCCATGAGGACGACATTGCGAAGGCGTTCGCCGTGGACCTTGAGAATGCGCTGCACGTGCAGGGCCTGCGCGACGATTTCGGCGGCGGTGAGATGACGCGCGAAACCCATCTGGCCGGTGGCGCAAAACACGCAGCCCATGGCGCAGCCGACCTGCGAGCTGATGCACGCCGTGACGCGTCCGGTGAAACGCATGAGCACGGTTTCGATGCGGCGGTCGTCGGGAAGGGCGAGGAGATATTTGCGCGTGAATCCGTCGGAGCTGTGCGCCTCGTGCGCGATGGGCAGGATGCCGAGCGTGCATTCGGACTGGAGGCGTTGCATCAACCGCGCGGGGATGTCGGGCATAGAGTCGGCGTCGAGCGCACCGACGGCTTCGTAGTAGAGGTAATTCCAGAGACGCGCGGCGTGGACGGGCGAAAAATCCCAGGACGTGACCAGCGCGCGCAACTCGTCGCGCGTGAGGCCGTGGAGATTGATCGGAAGTCGGGATGCTGGCGTCGCAGGCGTCGTCATGCGGGCGGCAACACACCAGAAACCGGGCCCTTTGAAAACGTCGAAATCGCCGAAATGCGGGCGCGATCAACCCTGGTGTTCATTTTGCCGCTCCTACCTGAAACCTCCGCCGCTTGCCTTCCCCTGTTTTTGCGGCATCGTTTTCCTTAACTTCGAATCACACTCCACACTATAAAATGAAAATGATTTCAGCCGCCCCTCACATTTCGACCCACGGGCATCGTCGATGGTTGTCCGCGTTTTGCATTGCCGGGTTATTGTTTCAAGCCGTCCTGCCCGCCGTCTGCGCATCCTCGGACAAAATTGTGCGTTACAGCGAATATGGCGCCGTGGGCGATGGCGTGACCGATGATTTTGACGCGATCGTCAAGACTCATGCCGAGGCGAATAAAACGGGCGCAAAGGTGCGCGCCGACGCGGGCGCCACGTATTATATTGGCGGGGCGAAAAAGAGCGCCATCATACAAACCGACACCGACTGGAGCGGCGCGCGGTTTATCATTGACGACACGAAGGTCGAAAATCGCCAGATCAATGTGTTTCGCGTCTCGTCCACGCTGCCGCCGGTTCAGCTAAAATCCGTGAAAACACTCCGGAAAAATCAGGACAAGCTCGACGTGCCGCTTTCGCGCGAGTCGGTTGTGGTTGTGACCGACAGCACAACCAAGCGTTATATACGCATGGGTCTGAATCAAAACAACGGCTCCGCGCAGACGGATGTGCTTGTTGTCGATAAGAACGGAAGCATAGACAAAAAAACGCCGGTGTTGTGGGACTTTGACAATATCACTTCCATAACCGCCCATCCCATTGACTCCGAAACACTGACCGTTCGCGGGGGGCATTTCACGACCATCGCCAACCGGGAGGAGTCGCGCTACGCTTATTATGCGCGGGGATTGAATATCACGCGCTCCAATGTGGTCATCGACGGGATCACCCACGCGGTCACAGGGGAGGTTGACCACGGCGCGCCTTACACCGGATTTATCATAATAACAAATTGCGCCCGTGTGACCGTGCAGAATTGCATGCTCTCGGGGCGCAAAATCCACTCCACGATAGGGCGCGCCAACGCGCGGGTTTCGATGGGCTCCTATGACATATCGGTCACCAGGGCCTCGGATGTCACATTCAAGAATTGCAGGCAGTTGAATGATATTCATGACGGGAAATACTGGGGGATATTCGGCTCCAATTTCTCAAAGAACATCATCTTTGATAACGTGGAGTTTTCGCGTTTCGACGCGCACATGGGCGTGACCAATGCGACCATAAAAAACTCCGTCCTCGGGCATCAGGGAATCAATCTCATCGGAAGCGGCGTGTTTCTCGTCGAGAACACCGAGGTTCACGGCAGAAATTTCATCAATTTGCGCAGTGACTACGGAAGCACATGGGAGGGCGCGATAATAATACGCAACTGCGAATACACGCCGGACGGCGGCAGGCGCTCGGATGCCGTCCTGATAAACGGCAACAACAACGGAAAGCATAATTTCGGATATGTCTGCCATATGCCGAAAAAAATAACAATCGACGGTCTTGTGATAAACGACACCAACCCGCCTGCCAAATACGCAGGCCCGAAAATCTTCGGCGCGTTCAACAAGGCTTATACAAGCGATGAATACAAGGAGGATTATCCCTATGTGACAACCGGGGAGGTCGAGATAAGGAATCTAAAAATAAAAAGCGGGAAGCCGCTTGTGAAAAGCAGCAACCCGTTTATGTTTCGCAATGTCAGGGTGACAGAGCGGTGACGGTTAAAGAAGGGAAAGTCCGAGAGCCGCGAAGCGGTTCAATATAAATAACCGTGGGTGAAGCCGTCAGGCGGAACCCACGGAAAGACGCCAAAAGGATACGTCCGCGAAGCGGGCGAACCCTGGCTTTCACTCAGAAAAGTTCGCCCGCTTCGCGGACGTATCTTTTTGTTTGCTGGCCCATGGGTTTCGTCGCTTCGCGACTTCACCCATGGTTATTTATATTGAACCGCTTCGCGGCTCCTTTCCGCTATCCCGAGTCATTACCGAATTCAACTTAACAAAGTAGAATTAGAGCACTTCAAACACCTAATCACTTTTTCGCGAAGGCGGCGTCGAAGGCGAGGGTGCTCGACGGGAAGTCGATTTTGCGCACGAAGGCCGACGACTCGGTCGCGCCGTGGACGCGATCCATGCGGGAATCCTCCCACTCGACGGAAAGCGGGCCGCGGTAGCCGATGTCGTTGAGGGCGACGATGACCTCTTCGAAATTGATGTCGCCGTGGCCCGGAGAGCGGAAATCCCAATAACGGCGGGCGTCGCCGAAATCGGTGTGGCCGCCGAAGACGCCGACGGTGCCGTCGCCGTGCCCCCACCATGCGTCCTTGATGTGCGCGTGATAGATGCGGTTGGCAAAGTGGCGGATGAACTTCACGTAGTCCACACCCTGATAACCGAGGTGCGAGGGGTCGTAGTTGAAGCCGAAGCGGCGGTGGCCTTTCACGGCGTCAAGGGCGCGGCCGGCGCTGACGATGTCGTAGGCGATTTCGGTGGGATGGACTTCGAGGGCGAAGTTGACATCGGCTTTTTCGAAGGCGTCGAGGATGGGCAGCCAGCGCCTCGCGAAGTCGGAGTATCCTTTTTCCCAATACGCCTGCGAGGTGGGCGGGAACGCGTAAATGGAGTGCCAGATCGAGGAGCCGGTGAAGCCGTTGACGACGGCGGGGAACCTGGCGGCGTGGGTGCGCCCGGCGCTGTCGCTGGAGGGGCGGGCGTCAAAGAAGGCGCGGGCCGCCTTGGCGGTGGTCATCATCTTTTTCGCGGCGCGGCGGCGCACGCCCTCGGGATCGCCGTCGCCCCAGACGTCGGAGGGGACGACTTCGCGGTGGCGGTTGTCGATGGGATCGCAAACGGCCTGCCCGGTGAGGTGGTTCGAGAGGGCGACGCAGGTGAGGCCATGGTCGAGGAGCATCGCCCAGCGGTCGCGGAGATAGGTTTTGCTGGAGACGGCCTGTTCGACGTCGAAGTGGTCGCCCCAGCAGGCGAGTTCGAGGCCGTCGTAGCCCATTTTATGCGCGAGCGGCGCGAGTTTTTCGAGGGGGAGATCGGCCCATTGGCCGGTGAACAAGGTGACGAGGCGTGGCATGGTGTTGATGGAGGTTATTGGTTGGATTTTAGGATGAAATGGCGGGGTGTCGGGAAAATGAATGCGCCGCGGGCGCGGCGGCAATTAAAAATCCGGGCGGCCCCGCCGAACGCATATTGCGAAAATAATGGAAACGATGCGCATTATTCCATTTCACTTGCCGGGTTTCGTATCGTAATCTCCGCGCTGTTCACCGAAATCTTTTCTCAAATCACCACCATGAGCATCGCACTTATCGTAACATTGATCGTCGCCGCCCTCATCGTTCTTTTCGTTGTGGGCATTTACAACAAACTCGTCGGGCTGCGCAACCGGTTCAAAAACGCGTTCGCGCAAATCGACGTGCAACTGCAGCGCCGCTACGACCTGATCCCGAATCTGGTCGAGACGGCGAAGGGTTACATGAAACACGAGCGCGAGACGCTCGAAGCCGTGATCGCCGCGCGCAACACCGCCTACGCCGCGTCGAAGGCGGCGGCTGCGAATCCCGCGGACGGCGGCGCCGTGAAATCGCTACTCCAGGCCGAGTCGGGCCTGGGCGGGGCGCTTTCGCGCCTGATGGTTGTCGCCGAGCAATACCCGGACTTGAAGGCCAACCAGAACATGATGCAACTCAGCGAAGAGCTGACCTCGACGGAAAACAAGGTGTCGTTTGCGCGACAGGCCTACAACGACGCGGTGATGACCTACAACACGCAGCGCGAGGTTTTCCCGTCGGTGATCTTTGCGGGCATGTTCGGCTTCGGGCCGGCGGAGTTGTTCCAGGTTGAAAACGCAACCGCCCGCCAGGCGCCGAAAGTATCGTTCAATTGATATTTTCCTTGGGAGCGCGGCCGCAAACCGCCGCGTTTCCCGGCAATCCTGTCTGTCAATCCGCCCATGGACTTCTTCCAAGCTCAGGACAGCGCGCGCAAACGTTCGGCGCGGCTCGTGTTTTTCTATCTTGCGGCTGTTGTCGCGATCATCGTCACGGTTTATTGCGTGATCGTGTTCGGGTTCAGGTTCGCGGCTGGAAACAGCGACGGCTCGCACATGTATGATCTGCCGCTTTGGCAGCCGGATGTGTTCATCGGCACGGCGGTCGTGACAAGCGCGATCATCGGGCTTGGGTCGCTTTTCAAGACGATGTCACTGCGCTCGGGCGGGGGCGTGGTGGCGCGTTCGGTGGGCGGGGTGCTCGTCTCGCCGAACACGAGCGATCCGCAGCGGCGCAGACTCGTCAACATCGTCGAGGAAATGTCCATCGCCGCCGGCGTGCGGATGCCGGAGGTCTACGTGCTGCCCGAGGCGGGAATCAATGCGTTTGCCGCGGGTTATTCGCCGGACGACGCGGCGGTGGCTGTCACGCAGGGGGCGCTCGACACGCTTTCGCGCGACGAATTGCAGGGCGTGGTGGCGCATGAGTTCAGCCACATCCTCAACGGCGACATGCGGCTCAACATCCGGCTGATCGGATTGCTCTTCGGCATCCTGCTGCTCGCGCTCGTGGGACGGGTGGTGATGCGTATCGGCGTTTCGTCGGGCAGGGGGCGTTCGTCGAAGGACAAGGGGAACGGGGGCATCGCGATTGCGCTGCTCGGGCTGGCCCTGATCGTCATCGGCTACATCGGTGTGTTTTTCGGGCGGCTCATTCAAGCGGCGGTGTCGCGGCAGCGGGAATTCCTGGCGGATGCGTCGGCCGTACAATTCACGCGCAATCCGGACGGCATCGCGGGCGCGCTGAAAAAAATCGGCGCGACTGCGAACAGCTCGTATATCGAAAATCCGCATGCGACCGAGACGAGCCACCTGTATTTTGCAAGCGCGCTGCGCTCCTCGGCCAGCGGGTTGCTGGCGACGCACCCGCCGCTTGCCGAGCGGATCAAGGCGATCGATCCGACGTTCGACGGCAATTTCAAGGCCGTGAGGGCCGCACCCGTTCCGCCTGTGTTTCCGCAGCGAAAAGGCGGCGCGCCTGAAACGCGTCCGCCGCGCATCCCGGGCATGCCGCCCCCGCTGCCCGCCGCGGTGACCGCGCCGGTGTTTCTCGCGGCGCTGTCGGCGGCCGGGGCGCCCGATCTGCAAAAAGGCGCGGACATACTCGCGGCGATTCCCGAGGAGTTTCGCGAAGCGGCGCATGATCCCGAACGGGCGCGCCCGGTGCTGCTGGCCTTGCTTTATGCGAAGGACGATGCGGCGGTCAGCGCGAAACAGGATGCGGAGGTCGCGCGTGTCTTCAGCACGACGGAGCGGGTTGCGTTCATCGAAATGGCGGCGCAAATCGAGACCGTGCCCTCATGGGCGCGCATCGCGCTCGGCGACATGGCGCTGGCGTCGATCCGGCATCTGGACGCGCGCTTGATCAGCGCCACGATCGATGCCGTTGACGCGTTCATCGAGGCGGACGGCGAGGTGAGCCTGCTGGAGTATGCGTTGCGCAAGGTGATTCATCGCAATCTGCGTCCGCCGGGACGACAGGGCATTCTGGTCAAATCCTGCGCGCCGCTGGCGGGCGATATCGCCGTCGTGCTGGGCGCGGTCGCGAATACCGGAAACTCTTCCGAGACGGCGAGGCAGCATGCGTTTGCCGCGGGCGCGTCCGCAGTCCGCGAGGCCGAGCCGGAGGTCGCCCTGGCGATGCCGGAACAGTCCGGCCAGGGCGCGAAGGAGCTGGTGCGCGCGCTCGATCGCCTGGATTTGGGAACGCCGGCCGTGAAGCAGACCGTGATCGCCGCGCTCGTGCGCACGGCTTCGGACGACGGCAGGATCGAAGTGGTCGAGCAGGATTTGCTGCGGGCGGTCGCGGCGGCGTTGAATTGTCCCGCGCCGGCGTTGCTCTGACGGCGGGCGTCAGGCCTTCGCGGCGGCGCGTGTGAGCCGGTCGTTGATCGCGGCGGCGAGCGCGCGGTCTTTTGCGGCGACACCGGCGGGCGCGAGTTCGGCGTGGATTTTTTTCCAGCGTTTTTTTGAGGAATCGAGGGCGCGCAGGGCGGCGAAGAGATTGCGCGCGGCTTCCTGCAGATTTCGTTTTTCGGAGAGGGGAAAAACATTTTCCGGCGTCAGTTTTTCGGAGCTGAAAAGGGGCAGCGCGGCTTCATCGGCGGGAAGGCTTGCGATGATGGCGGGCGTCAGGCGCGCGTGGAGCACGACGGGCGTGCGCGGGCTGTAATGCCTGCTCAACATGCCGGGAGCGAGTTCCGCGCGCGTGGCGGGAGCGCGGCGTTTTTTTTGCGCCGCCACGCGGACGCGAAGAACGCGGGCAATTTCATCCGCGCCGATTTTTCCGGGGCGCAGAATCACGGGACAGCGCGGATCGCGCAGGTCGACGATGGTCGATTCCACGCCGATGGCGCAGTCGCCGCCGTTGAGGATGTGGCGGATTTTTCCCGAAAGGCTGTCGCGCACATGGCCGGCGCAGGTGGGGCTGATGTAGCCGAAGGGGTTCGCGCTCGGCGCGACGAGGGGCAGGGCGCATTTTTTGAGGAGCGCGCGGAAAACGGGGTGCGCCGGCATGCGGATGGCGACGCTTGGAAGTCCGGAGGTGGCGAGGTCGGGGACGATGTCTTTTTTGGGGAGGACGAGCGTGAGCGGGCCGGGCCAGAAGGCGCGAGCGAGTTTTTCCACGGCGGGATTGCGGTGTGCAAGCTGGTCGAGTTGCGCGAGGTCGTGGATGTGCACAATGAGCGGATCGTTGGCCGGGCGGCCCTTGGCGCGGAAGATGGCCGCGCACGCGGCGGGGGAGAGGGCGTTGCCCGCGAGGCCATAAACGGTTTCGGTGGGCACGGCGACGGGTTCGCCGCGCTGGAGCGCGCGGGCGAGGAGCGCGATGTTGCGCGGGGTTCCCCGATAAATGCGGGTGGAGTGTGCTTTTTTTGACGCGCGTTTCATGGACACAAAAAAGGCCGGAGGTGTCCGGCCTTGGAAACAAGGGAAATGCCGCCGCCGGGTCTTACTGGGCGAGGAGCATGTTGCGCGAGCGCTTGATGGTGCTCGTGACGCGGCGCTGCTGCTTGGCGGTGAGGTGCGTCCACTTGCGGGGAAGTATCTTGCCCGTGTCGGTGACGTAGCGGTTCATCATCTGGGGCGCGGTGAAGGGGAACTTCTCCGGCGTCAGGCTCTGCTGTTGTTGTGCGGGCTGTTCAGTCGTGCTCATTTGAAAAAGGGCAAAACAAATAGGGCGTGCGACGGGTGTGTCAACAGGCGATTTTGTGTTTATCCGGGGCTGTTTCCGGATCATACATCCGCGGCATATGACGAACTCATGGATTTTCTGGTCGCTCGCGTCGGCTCTTTTCGCGGGGGTGACGGCGGTTTTGGCCAAGGCCGGTGTGTCGGGTGTCGATTCGAATCTGGCGACGGCGGTGCGGACGACGGTCGTCTGTGTGTTTGCGTGGGCGATCTCGCTGGCGTTCAATCCCATGGGCGCGGTGTGGACGATTTCGCGGCGGGCGTGGGTATTCCTGGCATTGTCGGGCATCGCGACAGGATTGTCGTGGCTGTGCTATTTCCGGGCGTTGCAACTCGGGCCGGCGTCGCGGGTCGCGCCGGTTGACAAGCTGAGCGTGGTTTTTGTGTTCGTTTTCGCGGCATTATTTCTGGGGGAAACGCTGGATTGGAAGTCGGTGCTGGGGGGCGGATTGATTGTGACAGGCGCGATTGTGCTGGCGTTGAAATAATTCAGGGTTGCGCCGCGCGCCCGCGGGCAGCACACAGACGGGTTCAATTTTCGCATTTGAACCATTCGCCATGAGCCTCGACACGCCAAAGCCACAAACCATCAACGGCGCCGCCTTCAAGGTCGCCATCGTTGCCGCCCGTTTCAACAACGCGCTTGTTGACGCGCTTTTGCAGCAGGTGATCGCGACGCTGCGCAAGGCGGGCGTGAAGGAGAAAAACATCCGCGTCGAGCGTGTGCCCGGCTCAAACGAGGTGCCGTCCGCCGCGCAACTGCTCGCCGCCTCGCAAAAGCCCGACGTGGTGATCGCGCTCGGCGTCCTCATTCGCGGCGACACGATTCACTACGGGCTGATTGCCGACGGCTCGACACACGCGCTCCAGCGTGTCGCGCTCGACACCCGCACGCCGGTGATCAACGGCATTGTCGTTGCCGAAAACCAGCAGCAGGCCGAGACGCGCTGCCTCGGCGCGATCAGCCGCGGAGGCGAGTTCGCCCACTCGGCGCTCGAAATGGCCGCATTGAAGAAAAAACTTTCCGCAAAAAAATGAGCAACGGCAACAAGACCCTTTTCGCACAGCGCCGCGACGGACGCGTCGCCGCCATGCAGTTTCTCTACGCGTGGAGTCTGAACAAACCCCAGAACCTCGCGCAGGATATGCACCTGTTTTTCGAGTCGCAGGAAAAGCCGCGCGAGCATTACGCGTTTGGCGAGGAGATCATCAATGGCGTCGTCGAAAACATCGACGCCATCGACGCCAGCATAAAATCCCTCGCGCAAAACTGGGAGTTCGACCGCATCGCGCGCATCGACCTCGCGATCCTGCGCATGGCGATTTTCGAGATGACGCGCCGCAAGGACATCCCGCCCGTCGTGTCGATCAACGAAGCCATCGACCTCTCGAAGCAATTCTCCAGCCTCGACTCGAAACGCTTCATCAACGGCATCCTCGACCGGCTGAAAGACCAGCTCGGCCGCGATGCGCGCAAAGCCGGCTGACGACATGTTCGGTCTATTCAAGAAATTCAAGGACGGCCTCGCAAAAACCGTCACGGCCATCGCCTCGAAAACCGCCGCGCTCTTCGGCGGCAAGCCTATCGACGCCTCGTCGCTCGAAACACTCGAGGAAGCGCTCTACACGGCGGACTTCGGCGTCGAGACGACCGAGGAAATTTTGCGGGAAATCCAGGACGCCTACAAAAAGGACAAGTCCCTGCGCGGCCAGCAGGCCGCCGCCATCGGCGCCGCCGTGCTGCGCCGCGTGCTCGCCGGCTCCGAGGGTCGCCTCGAAAACACGCCGCCACCCGCCAATGGCAACCCGACCGTCATCGCCATGATCGGCGTCAACGGCTCCGGCAAAACCACTACGTCGGCCAAGCTCGCGTGGCGGTTGCGCGAGGACAAGAAGAGCGTCGTCCTCGCCGCGTGCGACACGTTCCGCGCCGCCGCCGTCGAGCAGCTCAAGACTTGGGCCGCGCGCCTCGAACTCGACATCGTCGCGAGCCACACCGGCGCGGATTCCGCCGCCGTCGCGTTCGATGCGTGGCAGGCCGCGAAATCGCGCGGGCGCGACGTCCTCATCGTGGACACCGCCGGACGTCTTCACACGAAGGCGAACCTCATGGAGGAGCTCGCGAAAATCCGCCGCGTTCTCCAGAAAAACGACCCGGGCGCGCCGCAGCACCGCTGGCTCGTCGTTGACGGCAGCCTCGGCTCGAACTCCATCCAGCAGGCGAAGGTTTTCCACGAAAGTTTCAATCTCACCGGCCTCGTCGTCACGAAACTCGACGGCACCAGCCGAGGCGGCGCGATCGTGGGCATTTATCGCCAGCTCAAGCTCCCGATCTATTTCCTCGGTTTAGGCGAGCAGCCCGAAGACTTGCAGCCCTTCTCGGTCGATAATTACGTGAAGGCGGTTTTCGGCTTGGAAAATTAAAAATTGAAAATCACGGAAACACGGAAGCACGGAATAAAACCGTTTTGTATTTTCCGTGCTTCCGTGTTTCCGTGATTCCGACATGTCCATCCCCTACAAACTCGCCGTCCTTGTCTTCATTGAAAACGCGCAGGGCGAGCAACTGCTCATCCGTCGCGCAAAAGCGCCGAACCTCGGCGCGTGGAGCCCCATCGGCGGCAAGCTCGAAACGGCGGTCGGCGAATCGCCCTACGAGTGCGCCGTCCGCGAGACGCGCGAGGAAACGGGTTTCGAAATCACCACCGCCGACCTGCACCTCTTCTGCATGATCGCGGAAAAATCCTACGAGGGCAGCGGCCACTGGCTGCTCTTTCTCTTTCGCTGCAAGAAACCCATTCCCGCGCTCCCACCCGACATCGAGGAAGGCGCATTCGGCTTTTTCAGCCGCGCCGCGATGGATGCCATCCATATTCCCGAAACCGACCGCGCCGCTCTCTGGCCGATCTACGACAACCACCGCGACCGCTTCGTAACCCTCAATGTGGACTGCAATCCCGAAAATCCGCTGCGCGTTATCACGGAGGAAATTTTCTAAGGCAAATCTTCAACCGCAGATGAACGCAGATGGACGCAGATACATACAGGCGCGCGAAGGTTTGAATCTGCGCCCATCTGTGTTCATCTGCGATTAATTCATTTTCCAAAAAATCAGCCATGGCCGACGAACAACCGAAAATCATCTTTTCCATGATGCGCGTCTCGAAAAAAATCGAGCGCAAGGAAATCCTCCGCGATGTTTCGCTGTCGTTTTTCTACGGGGCGAAAATCGGCGTGCTCGGGCTCAACGGCTCCGGCAAATCCTCGCTCATGCGCATCCTCGCCGGACGCGACAGGGAGTTCGACGGGGAAGTCGTTTTCAAACCCGGATACAGCGTCGGGCTTCTCGAGCAGGAGCCGCAACTCGCCGCGGGCAAAACCGTCCGCGCCTGCGTCGAGGAGGGCGTGAAGCATCTCGCCGATCTCGTCGAGGCCTACAACGCCACATGGGACGAAATCGACGCCGCACCGGATGATGCGGCGCGCGACGCCATCACGGAAAAACAGGGCGAGCTTCAGGAAAAGATCGACTCGCTCAACGCGTGGGATATCGCCTCGCACGTTGACATGGCGATGGACGCGCTTCGCTGCCCGCCGCCCGAGACAATCGTGGACACGCTTTCCGGCGGCGAGCGCCGCCGCGTCGCCCTCGCGCGCCTCCTCCTCCAAAAGCCCGATATCCTTCTCCTCGACGAGCCGACCAATCACCTCGACGCCGAAAGCGTCCACTGGCTCGAACAGCACCTTTCGCGCTACGAAGGCACGGTGATTGCCGTCACGCACGACCGTTACTTCCTCGACAATGTCGCCGGCTGGATACTCGAACTCGACCGCGGACACGGCATCCCCTGGCAGGGAAATTACTCCTCCTGGCTCGAACAAAAGCAGCGTCGTTTCGCCGTCGAGCAACGCACCGAGGATCGCCGGCAGAAGGCGATGGCGCGCGAACTCGAATGGATACGCAAATCCGCCAAGGCCCGCGTCGCGAAATCGCAGGCACGCATCAGCGCCTATGAGTCGATGCTCAAGGAAAACACCGCCGAAAAGGAGCGCGAATTCGAGATCATCATTCCGCCCGGCCCGCGCCTCGGCACGCTCGTCGTCGAGGCCGACAAACTCGCGAAGGGTTACGGAGACAAACTCCTCTTTGAAAACCTGACATTCAATCTCCCGCCCGGCGGCATCGTCGGCGTGATCGGCCCCAACGGCGCGGGCAAGACCACGCTTTTCCGCCTCATCACCGGCGCGGAGAAACCTGATGCCGGCACGCTCCGCATCGGCGACACGGTGAAGATTGCACACGTTGACCAGTCGCGCGATTCGCTCCCCGACGAAGCCACGATCTACGAGGCTATCAGCGACGGGCAGGAAATCCTGAAACTGTCCAACCGCGAGGTGAACGCCCGCGCCTACTGCGCGCAGTTCGGTTTCACGGGTGCCGATCAGCAGAAAAAAGTGGGCATCCTTTCCGGGGGCGAACGCAATCGCGTGCACCTTGCGCGCCTCCTGAAAAGCGGCGCCAACCTGATCCTTCTCGACGAGCCGACCAACGACCTTGATGTGAACTCGATCCGCGCGCTTGAGGAAGGGCTGGAAAATTTTGCCGGTTGCGCCGTCGTCGTTTCGCACGACCGCTGGTTTCTCGACCGCGTGGCCACGCACATCCTCGCCTTCGAGGGCGACAGCTCCGTGGCGTGGTGGGCGGGCAATTACACGGGCTATCTCGAAGACTACCGTCGCCGCAAGGGCAAGGACGCCGACCATCCGCACCGGATAAAATACCGGAAGCTGACGCGCTGAGTCTTTTTTCTTTCACATATTTTTTCAACGAACACTGTTCATGAACTTCGCTGCTTGCGTGAACATCGGCAGCACACATTCTTCAACGCCACCGTGTCCTCTTTCGCTTCCGCCGCCTCCGCCAACAAGCCAAAACGTCCGCTCTCGCTCGGCGTCATTTTCCTGACCCTCTATATCGACCTCATCGGCTTCTCGATCATCTTTCCGCTGGCGCCGGACCTTCTAAAACACTACCTCGCGATCGACGGCTCCGGGGGCGCGCTCGGCTGGTTTCTCGCGCAGCTCCATTCGATTTCCTCCGCGCTCGGCAACACGAGCCATCTTCCCGAGGTGCTTTTCGGCGGCGTGATCAGCTCCGTTTTTGCCGCGCTGCAATTTGTCTTCGCGCCGCTCTGGGGCGGGCTTTCCGACCGTATCGGGCGGCGCAGCGTGCTTCGTTTTACCACGGCGGGCACGGCGGCGAGTTATTTGCTTTGGGCTTTTAGCGGCTCGTTCTGGCTTTTCCTTGCCTCGCGCGTCCTTGCGGGCGCGTTCGGCGGCAATCTTTCCGTGGCGACCGCCGCCGTCGCCGATGTCACGACGCGCGAGGAGCGTTCCAACGCGATGGGGCTTGTCGGCGCGGCGTTCGGGCTTGGCCTCGTGACCGGCCCGCTCGTCGGCGCGGTTTCGGCGCACGTCAACCTGGCCGCCATCTGGCCGTCGCTTGCGGGGCTGGGCGTGAATCCGTTTTCGATGCCGGCGTTGATTTCGTTCGCGCTTGCGCTCGTGAATCTCGCGTGGATCAACGCCCGCTTTCGCGAAACGCTTCCGCCCGAGGTCCGCGCAAATCCGGTCGTGGTCAGGCGCGAGCGCAATCCGCTGAAGGCGATCCTCTCGCTCGACAATCCGCCGGTGCGCAGCGTGAACCTGGTTTCGTTCACCCATTCGCTCGCGTTTGTGGCGATGGAGACATCGCTTGTGTTCCTGAGCGCCGAACGCTTTGGCTACACGGCGGGCGAAAACGGCATGCTGATGGGGTTTCTCGGGCTGTGCTCGATCCTGACACAGGGCATGATCGTGCGCCGGCTCTACCGGCGTCTTCGCGAGACCAGCGTGCTCGCGATCGGGCTGGTGTGCTCGATCCTCGGATTCGTCGCAACGGGATTTGCGGCAACGCCCCTGATGCTTTACATCGGCGTCGCGATGCTCGCGCTTGGCAGCGGACTCATCAATCCGTCCACGACCGGGCTCATCTCGCTTTATTCGTCGATTGCGGAGCAGGGCAGGGTGCTCGGCATCTTTCGCTCGCTCGGCGCGCTCGCACGGGCGATCACGCCGGTCGCGGCCGGCATTGTGTTTTTTACAGCCGGATCCCGCGCATTGTATGTAATTGCAGCCTTGCTTGCACTGGTCGCGTGGGGGTTAAGTCAGCGTCTTCCACAACCCGGCAAAAACCCGCCCGCATGACCTTTCGTGACATTGCAAAAAAAACGGCCGCAAACGCGGCGGCCCGCGCCCTCACGATGGCGGGGTTTGCGCTCATGCTGTTTTTTTCCGCGGGATGTTCGAGCGTGCAGAGCCAGTTGATGCGTTTCTACAAGCGTGAGTCGCGTCCGGGCCACACGCGCATTTCCGAGCCGCTCACGATCGTGCCCGCTCGCATCGAGGCCAATTATTTCATCGTCGAGGTGAAGTGGGACAAGCACGGCCCGTGGCGCTTCATCGTGGACACGGGGTCGTCGGTCACGCTGCTTTCGCCGGAATACGTGAAGCGCTATCCCGCCGAAAAAAAGGATGGCGACAGCGCCCGCTCCATCAGCGTGCGCTCGTCCAGCGGCGGCGTGCAAAAACTCCCGCCCGCAAACGTGCGCATCATCAAGCTCGGCGACGCTCTGTTCTACAACGTGCCGGTGCTTGTTTACGATTGCTCGGAGCTGTCCGCGCACTTCGGCATGAAGATCGACGGCATCATCGGCTTCCCGCTTTTCCGCGACACCATCTTCACCCTGGACTACCCGCAGTCGCGCCTGATCATCAGCCGGCGCTCATCCGTCGTTTCCGTGCCGGGAACGACCGTGAAGTTTAACAACGAAATCCGCGCGCCGATCATCCCCGTGCGCGTCGGCGGCGATACGTTCAGCGTGCTCATCGACTCCGGGAGCGACGGCGCGCTCGTGCTCAATCCGCTCGGCCTCAAGCCGGAGTTTGAGCAGCAGCCGCGCACGGGCGCCGTGATCGGCACCCTCATGGGCGAGCGCGTGCAGGAGATCGGGCGTCTTTCGACGCCGCTCGTCATCGGCGAAGGCACGCGGATCGACAGCCCGGTCGCTGACATCACCGACCGGCTTTCGTCGATCGGCGGGGAGATCCTGAAAAACTACCGCCTCGTGTTCGACTCGAAGCTGGGCACGGTGACGTTCCAGCGCGACGATGCGTCCCCGCTCGTCATGGGGCCGCAGCGCAGCGCCGGCCTTTCGTTCACAAAAACGCCCGCTTACTGGCGCGTGGTCTCCGTCGTCCCCGGCTCGCCGGCGGAGGCGTCCGGCGTGCAGGCCGGCGACATCGTCGCGCGCATCAACGGCGAGCCTGTATCCGAATGGCAACTACAGCGCTACGATGCGCTCGTGCGCGCCTCCGGCGAAATCACCTACACCTTTGTCAGGGGCGCGCGGGAGGACCCGATGACGATCCCGGTGTTCGATCTGGTGAAATGAGAGCCGCCCGCGATTGCAGGGTGATTTCTGATTTTCCAACGCCGGCTTATTGATCCTTAATTTTTCCGATGACACCCGACCGTCCCATATCCGAACTCTTCGCGCCGAAGCGACCGCTTCGCTCGCTCGAATTTTTCCCGCCCAAGGATGACGCCGGCGTTGAGAGCCTTCGTGCCACGGCGGCGGCGCTTCGCCGCATCGATCCCGACTTCGTGTCCGTCACCTACGGCGCGGGCGGCAGCACGCGCGAGCGCACCGCGCAGGTCTGCGCGATGCTGAAGGCGGATTTCGGGCTCACCGTCATGCCGCATCTGACGTGCGTCGGGCACTCGCGCGACGAATTGGACGCGCTTGCGGACACGATTCACGCGGGCGGTTTCAGGAATATCATGGCGCTTCGCGGCGATCCGCCAAAGGGCATGGCCGAGTTCAAGCCCGCGGCGAACGGGCTGCGTTACGCGAGCGAGCTTGTCGCGTTGCTCAAGGCGCGCCACGCCGATCTCTGCCTTGGCGTCGGCGGTTATCCGGAAAAACATCCCGAGGCTCCCAGCGAGGACGCCGACTTGGACAATTTGAAACGCAAGGTCGATGCCGGCGCCTCGTTCATCACGACGCAGCTTTTCTTCGACAACACCGTGTATTACCGCTTCGTGGAAAAATGCCACGCCCGCGGCATCACCGTGCCGGTCATTCCCGGAATCATGCCCGTGCTTTCGTTGAAACAAATCCAGCGGATCACGCAGTTGAGCGCGGCGTATCTGCCGCCCGTGCTCATCAAGCGCCTCGAGGCGGGCGGCGACAATGCCGACATTGCCGAGACGATAGGCATCGAGTGGGCGCTCACGCAGATTCGCGGGCTGCTCGCAAACAGCGCGCCGGGTTATCATGTGTATATCATGAACCGCGCCCGCAGCGCCCTCGCGCTCGCGGCGGGGCTGGCGGCGTAAGGCGAGGCTTACACAAACAGCTCGGCGGGCGTGCGGCTCAGGAAATCCTCCATGTAGGCCGTGGTGGCCTTGCCCTCGATGAAGATCGGGTCGGACATGATCGCGCGATGCAGCGGAATCGTGGTTTTGATCCCGTGGACGAGATATTCGCTGAGCGCGCGATAGGTGCGCTCCAGGGCGATCTTGCGCGTTGCTCCATAGCAGATGAGCTTGCCGATCATCGAATCGTAATAGGGTGGAATCGTGTAGCCGCTGTAGGCGTGGCTGTCCACGCGCACGCCGTGGCCGCCGGGGGTGTAGTAGAGGCCGATCGTACCGGGCGAGGGCGCGAAATTGCGCGCGGGATCCTCGGCGTTGATGCGGCATTCGATGGCGTGTTTTGAAAATTTCACGTCGCCCTGGTCGAAGTCGAGTTTCATGCCGTCCGCGATGCGGATTTGCTGCTTGATGATGTCGATGCCGGTGACTTCCTCGGTGACGGGGTGCTCCACTTGCACGCGGGTGTTCATCTCGATGAAATAGAAATTGCCCTTGGCATCGACGAGGAACTCGATCGTGACGGCGTATTCATAGGCCGCTGCCGCGGCGGCCTAGACGGCGGCCTAGCCCATTTTTTTGCGAAGATCGGCGGTGAGAAAGGGCGAGGGGGATTCCTCGATGAGTTTTTGGTGGCGGCGCTGGATGGAGCAGTCGCGCTCGCCGAGGTGCACGGTCTTGCCGTGTGCGTCGGCGAGGATCTGAAACTCGATGTGGCGCGGGCGCTCGATGTATTTTTCAATGTAAACGGCGCCGTTGCCGAAGGCCTTTTCGGCCTCGGAGCGCGCGACGTGGTATTCCTTGGCGAGGGAGACGTCGTTGTGGGCGATGCGCATGCCGCGCCCGCCGCCGCCCGCGACGGCCTTGATGATGACGGGATAGCCGATTTTGCGCCCGATTTTGACGGCCTCGGTTTCGCTGCCGATCGGCCCGTCGCTGCCGGGCACGGTGGGGACGCCGGCCTTGCGCACGGTGTCCTTGGCGATGGCCTTGTCGCCCATCATGGCGATGGAGCGTGATTTCGGGCCGATGAACTTGATGTTGCACGATTCGCACTGCTCGGCGAATTTGGCGTTTTCCGAGAGGAAACCGTAGCCGGGGTGGATCGCATCGACGTCGGCGATTTCGGCGGCTGCGATGATGCGGTCGGCCTTGAGATAGCTTTCGGTGCTCTTGGGGCCGCCGATGCAGATGGCTTCGTCGGCGAGCTGCACGTGGAGCGACTGGACATCGGCCTCCGAGTAAACGGCGAGCGTTTTTATTCCGAGCTCGCGGCAGGCGCGGACGATGCGGAGCGCGATTTCGCCGCGGTTGGCGATCAGGATTTTTTTGATCATGAAAGGCTGAAAAGTAGCGGGTGGCGGGCAGCGCGCAGGCGGTGTGTTGAAAAGCGCGGGGACGAAACGTGTCTCGCTCCGCCTCCGCTGCTCGCTGCTTTTTTGATTGAATTACGCAGCTTTGAGTTTGAAGAGCCGCTGGCCGTATTCGACAGCCTGGCCGTTTTCGACGAGGGCTTCGACGATGGCGCCTTTTGCCTCGGCCTGGATTTCGTTCATGATCTTCATCGCCTCGATGATGCAGACGACGGTGTTTTCGGCGACTGTCGAACCGATTTCGACAAGCGGGCCGCTTTCCGGCGACGAGGAGCGATAAAAGGTGCCGACCATCGGCGACTTGATGTAGGTGACTCCCGCCTCTTCCGCAGCGGGGGCGGCGGCGGGCCGGACTGCGACGGCTGCCTGGGGCGGCGTCGCGACCGCGGCGGGCGCCGGCGCTGGGGCGGGCGTGTCAGCCAAGGGAGCAAAGGGCGCGGCGCTGTTGCGTGTGTTCGTGACAATCGGCGCGCCGTTTTCACCGCGTTTGATGGTGATTTTGAGACCTTCCTCTTCGAGTGAGAATTCCGACAGGTCGGAGCGTTTCATCAGGTCGATGAGCTGTTTGATCTGTTTAATGTCCAAGGTGGTTTCGCAGGTTGAGTTAAGTCGAAACTGACCGGGTCAGTTCTTGGACGATGCTTCCTCATGCCATGCCTGAAATAAATCCTCAAATAGGGCATATTAGGAAAATTTATGTTAATGTGCGGGCACAAAAAAGCACAGACGGGATGTCTGTGCTGCTTGGCCGGAAGGAGTTGCGGCAGGAATCAGTTGTCGAGCTTCACGCTGTAGCGGTTGAGCGAGGAGGCTTCGAGGCGGGCGAGTTCGGCGAGGGCGTTGCGGAGGTTTACGTTCGCGTTGAGCTCGGCGATGCGGGCGTTGTCGAGGTCGACTTTCATGTCCTGCACGCGGCGGAATGTGCTCAGGCCCTGGTCGTAGCGGGCTTTTTCGAGTTCGTATTGCTGTTCGCTGAGTTTGGTGGCGAGGGAGGTGATGCGCACGCCTTCGTCGCTCGTAAGGACGTCGCGCACGGCGGTGCGAACCATGACGAGGACGCCTTGGTCGTATTTTTCGTAGCTGATCCTGCTGTTGTCGAGGCTGGCCCTGGCCTGGGCCAGCTGGGCGCGTTCGCGGCGCGAGCCCCAAGGGTAGGTGATGGTGGCGCCGATGGCCCAGTTGTGGTGATCCTGGCTGAGGGTGTTGCCGAAGGCGGTGCCGTAGTTGTCGCGCGCGGCGTTGTAGCCGGCGTTGGCATAGACGTCGAGTTCGGGGAGGCGGTTGTTCTTGGCGACGTCGACGTTGATTTCGTTTTGCTTGATGAGGAGGCGTTGCGAGGCGAGGTCGGGGGCGTTGTCGAGCGCGAGTTTGTAGGAGCGGTCGAAGGAGACGTTGATGTCGCCGATGTCGGTGATGGCGAGGGGGCCGATGGCGGCGTCGAATTGGAAGGGGTTGATGAGCGCGAGGAGGGTGTCCTCGGCGTCGTTGACGTTTTTCTGCGCAACGAGAATGTCGCGCTGGGCGGTGGCCACGCCGACCTCGGCTTGGAGGACGTCGAGGTTGGTGGCGACGCCGGTGGTGCGGCGGAGTTTGTTTTCCTCAAGGAGTTTTTGGGCGACTTCGAGGGAGAACTTGCGCACTTCGAGGACGGCGCGGACGTAGGCGAGATTGTAGTAGCTGGTTTCGACGGCGCGGATGGTGGAGAGGACGACGTTCTTGAGGTCGTAATTTGCGCGGTCGATGCCGAGGCGGGCGATTTCCTGGCTGGCGCGGTTTGCCGCGGAGCCGAAGTTTTTGAGGACGGGCTGGGAGACGGAGAGAGTGAGGCCGCTGCCCCAGTTGGGATTGTAGGTCGCCGAGGCGGTGCCGGAGGCGGCGATTCCGCTGGCGCTGGCGCGGCTGGCGGTGTAGCCGAGCTTGAGGGTGGCGCCGGTGATGATTTTCTGCGAGACGGCGGCGGTGGCGGCGAGACCGTGGCTGCCGGTGGCGGCGCCGGTGCCGTAGAGGTCGCTGCGGCGGTAGCTTTGCTCGGCGCTGCCGGTGAGGGTGGGGTCGTATTCGGCCTTGGCGATTTCGAGGGTGTTGAGGGCGTTTTCGGTGGTGGTGCGCTGGATGCGGAGGTCGAAATTCTTATCGAGGGCCATCACGACACATTGCTCAAGGGTGAGGGGGGGCTGAGAGCTGATTTCCCCGGTGGGCGCGGAGAGATTGGTGGGCGGGCGGGCGGATTGCGCCATGTTTTGGGATTGCTGTGCTTGAAGGGCGGCGGCGCAGGTGATGGCGAGGAGCGGATGGGCGAATCGTTTGAACATGGAGGTTGCTGTTGGAGAGTGTGCGGGCGTGCCGGAAAGTGAACACGCAATGGCAGAAAAAAGTTACAGATTTGTTGGCGAGGTTGTCCGCAGTGTCGAAAGTTTTTTTAAGTTTTCAACAGGAACGCGCGCATGACGCGGCGATGGGAAAAAGGTTGCAGGGAGGTTTTGCCCCGTGGCGCGGCATTTTTTGCCCATAAAAAAGCAGAAAAACCGCGGGGGCTTTTCTGCTTTTGCCGTCGGACTGGCATTGCTTTCAGCGGGCGGCCGGGGCGCTTTTTGCGAGTTCGGCGTCAACGATGCCCTGCTGATACTGGCCGATGGCGTGCATGGCGTTGCGGGCGGCGATCTGCGCGGCAAATCGCGCGTAGTCGGGATTTTTTTCGGTGAGGTCGGGGAGCTGGCAGGTTTGCGCGTAGATGAAGCGTCCGTTGCCGGAGACGACGGCCATGTCGGTGATGTCGCCCTGGCTGAGGTTTTCGAGGGCGGCGGCGATGTTGCCGTCGATGTTTTCCGAGGTGGCGGTGCGAAGGGTGAAGGGCGGGATCGACTTGGTGGCGGCGGTGACGCCGGATGCGGTCGCGGCCTTCGTGACGGCTTGCTCAAAGGTGGAGCCGGCTTTCATCGCGGACTGGATTTCGGTCTTGAGTTTCTGGCCGAGGGCGACGAATTGCCTTTGGGTTTCCTGGGCGATGAAGTCGGTCTTCACCTTGTCAAGGACTTCGGCGAAGGCGGGCTCGCGGGAGGGCGTGCTGCCTTCCCAGAAAAGAATGACGGCGCCGTTGCCGGTGTTGACGGCGTTGGAAATGCGGTTGCCGGCGTCGAGACTGAAGGCTTCGCGGGCGACGCCCTGGCGGTTGGCGCCGAATTGCGGGGGCACGTCGTTTTCGGAGAAGTCGGGCGCGGAGTTGATGGTGGCGTTGTTTTGGATGAGGATGCGCGCAAACTCGGGCGAGCCGGGGGCGATCTTCTCGGAGTAGAGTTTGTAGGCGAGGTCGCTGGCGGCTTTGTTGGCGGCCTGAACTGCGCGTTGATGGCGGAGGGCGAGTTCGACCTGCGGTTTCACGAGGTTGTAATCGCTGTCGGGCGTCGCGGGGGCGGCGATGCTGGCGGGCGCGGCGGGGGGCTTGGGGAAGCGGGCGGGATTGGCATCGTAGTAGGCGCGGATTTCGGCATCGGTAAGGGTGATGCCGGCGGCGAAGAGCGCGGCGGGGATTTCGGCGTAGCTGACACGGACGCGCGGAAGGATGGTGTAGCTGGCGCGGTGGGCGTCGAAGTAGGCGCTTAGCTCGGCTTCGCTGGGATTGACGGTGGTCTTGAAGCTGTCGCGGTTGATGGTCGCGGTTTGGAGCGTCCAAGTGCTGTCGGCTTGCTTGATGAGCTGCTGCACTTCGGAGGGGAGGACGTAGCCGGGGCCGGCGATGAGCTTGCTGGTCGCGGCGATGCGGGCGTCCTCGGAGAGGATGCGGGCAAAGTCGCCGGGCGAGCAGGCGACGCCGAGGATCGAGGGAGTCTGGCGGATGCGATTGTAGAGATCGGCGTTGAATTGGACCGTCGTGCCGTTTTCGCCCTGGGCGCCCATGAAAACGGGGATGTTTTGTATGTAGGCTTTGAGCTCGGCCTGGGTGGGCTGCGGGACATTGAGCTCGTCGGCGGTGTGGAGCATGGCGTGGCGTCCGAGGGCGAATTGTTGGGTGTCGCCGATGCGGCCGCCGTAGAGGAGCATGGCGCTGACGGTGCCGTCACGCACGAGGCGGGCGTGCTCCTGCTCGTTACTCAGATCGAGACCGAAGAACGGGCGCTTGGGCGCCTTGTATTCGCTGCGGCCAAAACCGCCGGACGTGTTTGTGACCAAAACGAATGAGATGACGACGCCTGCCAGCAGCACGAAGAAGATGATGCGGAAGTGTTGTTGGAAGGTTTTCTGAATCCAGGTAATCATATGGGATGTAGGTAGAAAAAGTTTGAAAGCTAGGATGCTGGCCCGGTCTGTCAACGTGGGAGATTTGAAAAACGGAAAAAGCGCGGAGATGATGAAAAACGCTTTACAGTGATCTGAAAGGCATGCACCGTTCGCCCTTTTCCAACTTTTCCAACACACAACACCATGGGCAATCTGAAGAAGAAACGTCGTCTGAAAATGTCGAAGCACAAGCGCCGCAAGCGCCTGAAATCAAACCGCCATAAAAAGCGCACGTGGCAGAAGTAAGGGCGCGCCATCCGCGGCCTTTGCTCCATCAAACGCGACAGAAATCGCAATTCGACGCCCAACCCAATTCAACCCGCTCCATTTTGGAGCGGGTTTTTAATTTGGCGGGTTTCCGGCTGCGGGAAGTTTTGGGATGCGGGAAGCGAGAAGGTTGTGTTGATTTTTCAGAACTAGGGATTGACAGCGTTGTGGGAGGTCGTGAGATTCGCCGCCCTTTTTCTTACGGCGATCATAGCTCAGTTGGTTAGAGCACAAGATTGTGGATCTTGGGGTCGCGGGTTCGAGTCCCGTTGGTCGCCCCATTTCCCCTAGGGGGAGATGGGGGAAAAGCCGTGTAACGGCGCACACCATCAAATCGAAGTTCCCATCGTCTGCGTCTGGCAAAGAAGCGCACAAATAACAAAATGGTGTTTCCGAACAAAGATTCTGGACATCAGTCAGATTCTTTGATTTGCAAATCTGTATCCAAACACGAGATAGCGCGAGATTCATCCTGATATTTGGCGTTTATCGACGGCTTCATCAAATCCCTGAAAACACACCCATCAAATGACAAATCAAGTTTGCTTATTTAAGTCCCCAAAAAATAAACCCAAAAGCCAAACTCGGTTTGGCCTAACAACACTCTTAACCGTCAGCCAAATGAAGCTCTTTCTCATTATTCCCGTGTTGCTCGTGCTGGCTTCATCGCTTGCTGCCTCAACGAAGACTCTCACCGTTCTCGGAGATAAGAAGGTCAAGACACAGTGGAGCGGGGGTATGCCGAAGGCGATGCGAACAAAAGGCATTGAGACCAACGTTACAGGCATTATCATTTCTAACGGGAAGATTGTTCCGACTTTCGGATTCGACATCACATCGAAAAAGAAGCCGGTCAAAGTTCGCGTTGAAGATGTGACAGGAGCTGAAGCGGTCTTGTTATTAGAGGATTCCGCCCCCGTCATCGAAGATTCCCATTGGAAAGGAAATAGCGCTCCCAAAGAGATTACGCCCGACGGGGTTCCTTGGCTTTTCACATCTGGTGACACGTTAACAGTGTTTCGTTTCACCGTGGAGTTGGCGGGTGACTCCGAGCCGGTGGTCATTTACCAGCCATCGGTGTTCAAAGAGGCTTCTAAAGTCTCTCTGAGGCGTATTGCTGCGATAATTAAGAAAAACTAAGGAAGTTGCTAGAGCCAACCGCCGCTAACGCGGCATAGTCCCCTTTAGTGTTAGATTAATGGATAATTATTATGAACGAGATAAAAATTGTGAAAGTCCCATTTCGGATTAATCTGTTACTAACAGTCGCGATGGGCGCTGTTTCTATTTGCGCTTTTTTATTTACGGAAATCGACAAGACAAAAGGCCCTCCGAACATATCTACTTTCAGTTTTCTGGATGCTCATCCGAAGATCGAGATGATTTTAGGATTTGCCGCTATGATATGTGGGTTTCTTAGCATTGTCTGGCTTGCTAAGACAGCTTGGAATTACTTGCTGGTTGAATTATTCTCCATCCCCCAAATGAGTCTTTCGAGTAGCTATGCTGCAGTGGTTACTGTCACAGCAATTTGTGCATGGTGGTTATAGGAGAGAAAGCGCTGAACCAGTGGCCAGCGCCAAGGCCGGCCCTGAAACTGACGGCAATACGAAGTCAAAGCCGTCCGTGGCGGTTTCATCGTGCTGCACGTTGCGCTGACGGGGCTGCCCGGGCAAAACTGGCCCGGTGATCTTCAAAAGGCTTGCGGCTTTCGCTTTTCGGCGGCGTTTTTATCATAATGAATTCACTTTTTGAACAGTCCACCGTCGACGAAGTCAGGCGGATCGCAACGCATGTCGTCAGCCATCTGCCCAAGGCCGTCGTCTATATCCTCATCGTCATGGTGGTGTATTTTGTCGCCAAACGGCTCATCAGGCTTGTCGCCACGCGCACCAGCGCGACGTTCACCGATCCGGCACTCAAGGCCACCAAGTATTTTTTTATTTTTGCCGGAGTCCTCCTCGTTTTCAGCGCCTACGAGGCCGATCTCAGCAACCTCTGGACTATGCTCGGCGCGGTGGCGGCGCTCATCGCGGTGGGCTTCGTCGCGGTGTGGAGCGTACTCAGCAATCTCTCCTGCACGGTGCTCATCCTTTTTTTCCGGCCGTTCGAAATCGGCGACGAGCTTGAGTTCACCGATCCTTCTGGCCTGCGGGGAAAAGTCGTGAATCTCAACTTTGCCTACACGACCCTCCGCGATGACGAGGGGCGTCTCGTGCAAATCCCGAACAATCTCTTTTTCCAGCGCATCGTGAAGCGCCGCCCCGCCAGATTCGGCGCCGACACCACGCTTGCCGAGCAGCTCCGCAAGCAGGAAGACGACAAATCCGTTTAACGACGAATTCCGTTTGCAGCGATCGGCGTCGATGACCGCAAAACCGCGCGCGCGCGATCGGCAAATCCGGCAAACCACCCCGCACCAACCCGAATCCACCTTGAGCACAGGGCGCATAATCCCGGACACGGTTTCCCATGACGCGCAGCATCCGCGCGCAATCGCGCTGCTGTTTGTGACGGCGCTGCTGTGGAGTTTGGGAGGATTGCTCATAAAGCTGGTTCCGTGGCCGCCGCTTGCGGTTGCGGGTGGACGCGGCTTTGTCGCGGCGGCGGTGCTGGCTTTGGTGATTCGTCCGAGGCGGCTTTCGCTTTCATGGGCATCGCTCGCGACGGCGCTCAGCTATGCGGGTTGCACGGTGACATTTGTCGCTGCCACGAAACTGACCACGGCGGCGAATGCGATTTTGCTCCAGCATACCTGTCCGATATGGGTGGCGCTCCTCGGGGCGTGGCTGCTGCGCGAGCGGGCCGCGCGTGCGGACTGGATTGCCATTATTGCGACGCTTGCGGGCATCATGCTGTTTTTCGCGGATAAGTTCCGCGCGGATTTATTCCTGGGAAACATCGTGGCGATCATCAGCGGCGTGTTCTTTGCGCTGACGGCGATTTTTATGCGCAGGCAAAAGGATTCGTCGCCGGCGGAGGCGCTCATCCTTGGCAATCTGATCAGCGGACTCATCGGGGCGCCGGCATTGATCGGCGCGCCGTTTGCGGAGACGACGGCGGCGGGGTGGGGCGCGTTTATTGCGCTCGGCGCGGTGCAGCTGGCGCTGTCGTATTTCATCTATGCGCACGCGATCCGCCACGTGACGGCGCTCGAAGCGGTGCTGATTCCCGTGATCGAGCCGATCCTGAATCCCGTTTGGGTGATGCTAGCCATCGGCGAAGTGCCCGCGCCGTGGGCGATTGCCGGCGGACTGATCGTGCTGGCGGCGTCGGTGTTTCGCGCGTGGGTGGCGATTCGCAAGGAAGCGCCGGTGATTGCGTGAATGAGGCGAACGAGAAGGGCGGCTGATGCCGGCTTTCTTTTGGTTGCGATCCCCGCCGGCGTGAATAATGCGTGGTTGCAACAAACCTCAAATGCCTTCGCGCGCCTCACAAACTTCGCAACGCGACAATCGCGAGCTCGTTGTCGTGCTTCACGGAATCGCCGTCACGCACCGGTGGATGACGCGCATCGCGGACGGGCTTGAAACGGCGGGGTATCGCGTGGTCAATCGCACCTATCCGTCGCGCAAGCTGCCCATCGAGCAACTCGGCGGGGAGTGGCTTCCGCAACTCCTGCGCGAGCACGGCGCGGCGGATGCGCCGCGCGTGCATTTTGTCACGCATTCCATGGGCGGGATCGTGGTGCGGCTTTGGTTGCGCGAGTGTGGAAATCCGCCGCCGAATCTCGGGAGAATTGTCATGATCACGCCGCCCAATCAGGGCAGCGAGGTTCCCGACCGGTTGCGCGGCTTTGCGCTTTTTCACCGGTTCATCGGCGTCAATGCCGCGCGGCTCGGCACCGGCGGCGACTCGTTGGCGCGGCAGCTTTCGCCCGGCGTGTTTCCGGCGGGCGCGGAGGTTGGAATCATTGCGGGCAACCGGTCGGTCAATCCGCTTTTCTCATCGTGGATCGAGGGCGAAAACGACGGCACCGTGAGCGTCGCGAGCACGCGCCTCGCCGGAATGCGCGACCACATCGTGATGCCGCATTCGCACTCGGGGATTTTGTTGAGCGGCTCCGTTGTGAAGCAGACGGTTCATTTTTTGCGCGAGGGGAAATTCGCGCGCTGACAGCCGGGGCGGGGCAGCGCTGTGACGCGCGCGCTGTTCCGGGTGACGTCGGCGTTTGCCGTGGCGGTGCTGTCGTTCGTGATCGGCAAGCTCCTGCCCGGGAAGGAAAAATAGCAGGCTTTGACGAACGCGGAAAACTTGTTCACTCTTTCCACTCCATTTTTAACACGTCGATTTTTTCGTTTCCATGAAACCGGTGAAACTTCCCGCCTTTGAGCACTTCCTGCACGAGATGATTCCGCTCGCGAAGGCCATGGGCGTGGGCGTGGATTTGAGCGACGAAAACGCGCTCGTCCTTCGCGCGCCAAAGGAGCAAAACAAAAATTCCCTCAACACGGCGTTCGGCGGCAGCCTCGTCTCGCTTGCCACGCTCGCGGGCTACGGCGTCGTGTGGGAATTGATGCGCAGCGAAAAGCCCGCCGTCGCAAACGGCGCGGGCGACAGGCCGCAGTGGCACATCGTCGTGAAGGAAAGCAAGGCCGCCTACCGCCGCCCCGTGATCGGCGATCTCATCGCGATTTGCGAGCGTCCCGCCCAGGCAGCCATCGCCGAGTTCAAGGACGCGCTGCATCGCTACGGCAAGGCCAAGCTCAAGGTGCGCGCCCGCGTGGTCGAGGGCGGCCAGACGGCGGTCGATTTCCAGGCGGCCTACGTCGTGTCGAAATAATGCGCGTTTCGCATTTCTTGCGGATTATTATAAATCCGCGGTAAATGTCCGGCGGCGGATTGATTGAAGTTGGCGCTTTTGGCGGCGCATAATAAGCGGTTCGCCTCCTGACATGTTTCGAAAACCTCAGTCTTATCTCTTCCAGTCGATTTCGTCCGTCCTGTGCGTCGCGACATTGCTCGCCACGCTTTCCGCCTGCCGTGATTCGCGCATCGCCAGTTACGAGGCGCCAAAGGAACCGCCGCAGCAATCGCCTTCCGAGTCCGCCGCCGCCTCCAGCGCGCCCGCGCCGCAAATTCACTGGCGCGCACCCGCTCACTGGCAGGCCGCCGCCCCTGCGGATGCCACCGCGGCCAATGTGCGCGTGGGCAGCTTCACGATCATCGCGACCGACGGCAGCGGACGCGCCGCGGACATGGCGGTCACGACATTTCCGGGCGACGTCGGAGGCGATCTTGCCAACATCAACCGCTGGCGCGGCCAGATCAAACTCGCGCCCATCACAGCCGCCGAGCTGCCTTCGGCCTATGTGACGATCAATGCGCCCGCGGGCGAGTTTCTACTCGCCGACATGACGGGCGACGACAAGCGCACGCTCGGTGCCTGGTTCAGGCAGCCCGCGCAAAACCGCACCTGGTTTTTCAAACTCACGGGTGACGTGGATCTCGTCGCCGCCGAGCGCGAGACTTTTGTCGCATTTCTGAAAACGGTCGCATTTTCGGATTCATGAGCGGGATTGTTTTGATTTATTCGCGCCACCTCGCGTTCATCCTGCGTTCAACGTAAAGCCATGCGCGCCATCTGGCAGTCGTTCCTCGATTTTTTCACCTCGCTCAAGCTCACCGTCTGGCTGCTTGTGCTCTCGATGGTGCTCGTGTTTCTCGCGACGATCGACCAGCGCGAGCTCGGTGTGTTTGGCATCCAGCAAAAGTGGTTCTATACTTTCATCGTGGTCCACTTCATCAAGGGGTTTCCCATGCCGGTGTTTCTCGGCGGCTACACGATTGGCGCGCTTCTTTTTGTCAACCTCACGGCGGCTTTCATATGCCGCTTCAAGCTCACTTGGAAAAAATCCGGCATCTGGCTCACGCACGCCGGGCTGATCCTGCTTCTCATCGGCGGTTTTTTGAGCGGTCTCATGCAGGAGGATTACCAGATGCGCATTCGCGAGGGTGAAACAAAGAATTACTCCGAGAGTTTTCATCTTTACGAGCTCGCCATCCTCGACACCACGCCGGCCGGCCACGACAACGTCACCGCGATTCCCGACTCCATTCTCTCCCGCGCCAGGGCATCCGCGCCGCTCGATCTGGGCGATGTCGCCGGGCTGCCGTTTCGCGTGACGGTCCGCGCGTATTACCAGAACGCCGTTCTCGTCCGTCCCGGTTCCGATCCTCGCTTCGCATCGCTTCCGACCGCCACCGCCGGCATCGGCCAGCGCGCGCTCGCTGTTCCCGTCGCTCCCACGTGGCGGCAAAACGAATCCAACTGGCCCGCCGTCTACGTTGAGATTTCCGACCCGAAAAATTCGGCGCGTCCTCCCGAGACCTGGCTCCTCTCGTCCCAGCTTGGGGAGCCGCAGACCTTCGATTACGACGGACGCCGATGGCGCATGGAGCTGCGTCCCGCGCGCCGCTACACGGATTTCTCGCTCACGCTCCTCAAGGTCACGCACGATCTCTATGCCGGCTCCAACATCCCCAAGAACTACGCCAGTCTCGTGCTCCTTCGCGCTCCCGGCGACCCCGACGGACGCGAAGTGCGCATCCACATGAACGCCCCGTTGCGTCACGGCGGGCTCGCCTTCTATCAATACCAGATGCGCGCCGAAGCCGGCGAGTCCGTGCTCCAAGTCGTGAGCAACCCGGGCTGGCTCATCCCCTACATCGCCTGTACGCTGATGACCCTCGGGCTGCTTTTGCAATTCACGATCAGCCTGTGCAATTTCGCGCGACGCACAAAACCATGAAACTTTCCAAGGTCATCGTCCCTCTCGCCGCGCTCATCGCTGCCATCCTCTGGCTCGCGGCGTCGCTCCGCCCGGAGAAAAACGCGACGACCTTCGACGTCGCCGGTTTCGCGCGCCTCCATGTGAAGGCCGACGGACGCAGCAAGCCGCTCGACACCGTGGCCCGCGCCACGCTCCTCCGCTTCCAGGGCCGGCAGGCCGTTCGCAACGCCGACGGACGCAAACTCGAACCCGCCGAATGGCTTCTCGACGCGACGTTTCGCCCGGAGGCCGCCGCCCGCTATCGCGTTTTTGAGATCACCCACCCCGAACTCCTCGCGCTCGCGCACCTGCGCGCCGCCGACGGTGATGGCGGCAAGCGATTCTCCTTTGCCCAGCTTCAAAACTCCATCGATGCCATCCACGAGAAAGCGCGCCAGGCCGACGCGCGTCCTTCCGCCGGGCGCGACGGTTTCGACCGCGCCGTGCTCGCCCTCTACGGCAACCTCGCCGCGTATCGGAATCTCGAATACAGCCTCGCCCCGCCCGCGGGCGCGCCGGCGCACGACACGTTTCACATGATGGCGCAGTTCGGCACGCTCCTGGCCATCCCGTCCGACGCGCCCGGCGGCGAATGGCGCAAACCCGGCGAGGCTTTTCTCGCCGACGCCGCCGCGCAAAACAAAACCGGCAATCCCGCCGCGCTCGCCTACGCGGGCCTCGCCTACACCTGGCGCGCGCAGGACGCCGCGTCGTTCAACGAAATCATCCGCCTGTTCCACGCCGATCTCGCCAAACGCTTTCCCGCCGAGATGCGCAAGGCGTCCATCGAGACTGCGTTCAACCGCGCGGATTTGTTTTATCACAGTTCGATCCTCTTCGTGATTGTATTCCTGTGCGCCGCCGTCTCGTGGCTGCGCTGGCCCGATGCGCTCCGGTGGACGGCGCTCCATCTGATGACCCTCGCGTGGCTCGTCACCACCGCGGGCATTCTCACCCGCATGTGCCTCGGCGGCTACCCGCCGGTCACGAACCTTTATTCGTCCGCGCTCGGCGTGGCGTGGTTTGCCGTGACGCTCTGCCTCGTGCTCGAAATCCTGTTCCGCAATGCTATCGGCAGCATGGCGGGCGGGATCATCGGTTTTTGCGCGCTCCTCATCGCGCACTATCTTTCGCTCTCGGGCGACACGCTCGAAATGATGCAGGCCGTGCTCGACAACAATTTCTGGCTGGCGACGCACGTGGTCACGATCACGTTTGGTTACGGGGCCATGTTTCTCGCCGGCATCCTCGGGGTGATCTACATTGTCCTGCACGCTTTCACCGGCGCGCTCACGCGCGAAACCTCCGCCACGATCACACGCATGGTCTATGGGATCGTGTGTTTCGCGATGCTGTTCAGCTTTGCCGGCACCGTGCTTGGAGGCATCTGGGCCGACCAGTCCTGGGGTCGCTTCTGGGGTTGGGATCCGAAGGAAAACGGCGCGCTCATCATCGTGATCTGGTGCGCCGTGCTGCTGCACGCGCGCTGGGGCGGGCTTGTGCGCGAACGCGGCATCATGGCGATGGCGGTTTTCGGAAACGTCGTCACCGCGTGGAGCTGGTTCGGCACAAATCTCCTCGAAGTCGGCCTGCACAGCTACGGTTTCACCAGCAGCGGCGCCATCGCGCTCGCGGCGTTTGTCGCGAGCCAGTTGATCGTGATCGGACTTGCGTTGCTGCCGCCGAAAAACGTGTAAGGAACCTGTTGCCATGCGGCCCGGGACAGGGTTATCCGTGTAAGGCATTATTTTTTTCCACTCCCATGCCGCGCAAAAAAGTTTCCGCCAAAGTCCCGCTCCAGACCGATCTCGAAAGTGTTCTCGTCACATCCGCCGCCATCAAGCGGCGCATCAAGACGCTCGGCGCGCAGATCAGCAAAACCTATGGCAGGGAGGAGATTACAATCGTGCCGATCATCAACGGCTCGATCTTCTTTACCGCCGACCTGCTCCGCCAGGTGCGCAATCCGATTCGCCTCGATTGCGTGCGCATTTTCAGCTACCGTAACAGCACCAAGTCGCACGGCAAACCGAAGCTCCTGCACAGCCTCACGCTCGACATCAAGGACAGGCATGTGCTCATCATCGACGACATCCTCGACACCGGCAAAACGCTTTCCGCCGTCGTGAAGATGCTCAAAAAACAAAAGCCCGCCACGCTCCGCACCTGTGTGCTGCTCGACAAAAAAGGCCGTCGCGAAGTGGACTTCGAGGCGGATTTTGTAGGCTTTGAAATCCCCGACAAATTCGTGGTCGGCTACGGACTCGACTATGCCGAGCGTTACCGCGGCCTGCCTTGCATCGGCGTGCTCAAGCCGGAGAAGCAGAAGCTGGCGTAAGCGCGGCCGGAACCTGCGCGCGCAATTCCGCGATTTCCCCGGCGCGCGAAGGGTCGCTTGCGAGATTGCGCATTTCGAGCGGATCGTTTTCCAGGTCGAAAAACAGCCACGGCGACCCGTCGGCATTGAGGATGAGTTTGCGCGCCGGCGTGCGCACGCCGCGCCACACGCGGTCGCATTGATGCGGCAGCCGCACGACGCTCGGCATGGAAATGCGGGCGTGCGTGTATCGGGAGGGTTGAGCGGTACGGGCTGCGAAGGCGAGCGCCAGTTCCGGCAAATCGATGAGTGAAATGGCGTCGTCGCTGGCGGCGAGCGCGGGGCCGGAGCCGTAATGCACCAGCAAAGGCACGCGCACACTTTCCTCGTGCGGCCAGCCTTTGCGAAACAATCCGTGCGCGCCGTGCATGTCGCCATGCACCGAAGTGAAGACGATCAGCGCGTCGGGATTTTGCGCGCGCACGCCGGCAACAAGGCGGCCAATCGCGGCGTCGGCAGCCTCGATGTGCGCATAGTAACCGGCGAGCTCGCGCCGGGCTTGCGCCTCGATTTCGCCGCCGCGCGGGACATTGGCGCGAAGGGCGAGGCTCGACGGCTTCCGCATCGTGCCCGCTGGCGCGGCGTAGGGCGGATGCGGGGCTTCCAGGCTCACGATGCAAAATTGCGGCGCGTTTTGTTCGCGGAGATATGCGAGCGCGCGTTCGCATAAAATATCGCTTTGACGGCCGTGAAACTGTCGGGGCTCGGGCAGGCGCGTGCCGTGCAGCCACGGGTCGTTGAGAAGAAAGCCGCTTTCGAAACCTTCCCAAAATTCAAAACCACCGCGCGCCCCGGGAGGCACGATCATGCGCGCGTGCGCATCGCCGACGAGGGGCGCGGCGGGATGGCGTTTTGCGAGGTGCCATTTGCCGAAAAACGCCGTCGCATAACCGCGTTCGCGCAAGGCGTGCGCGATGGTGCGCGTGTTGAGCGGGAGCGGATCGTAATAATCGCGCACGCCATTTTCAGGCGAGGGCACGCCGGTGAGCATCGCGGCGCGGGCGAAGGGGCCGAAAGGGTGGGGCGTGACGGCTTGCGTGTGATTAACGGTGCGCGGGTCGGCGGCGAGCGCGTCGAGATGTGGGGTGCGTCCGCGCAGATTCGGGTCGCCCGCGCAGCCCAGGGCTTGCGCACGCCATTGCGTGGTGATGATCCAGAGGATGTTTGGCGGACGAGGCATCGGAGGGCGGTTGCTCAACGTGATTTCAATGTGCGGCAAATTACGCGACGCGCCCGGCGCGGCAAACCGATTCCGGCGTCGCAAAGGAAACTCCGGCGCCATTTTGTTTTTTGGATTTCTATCCTGAAAATCCTGCGCATCCTGCCTTTTTTTATTTCATCAACCTGTTTTTCCATGGCTCGCAGTGTCGTGTTTCGCGGGACAATCCGCTGTCCGCATTGCCAGATGGCGCCGCGCTGGTGCATCTGCGAGGGAGCGCGTGCGGTTACGCTGCCTTTTGCCGTCAATGTGCTCATGCACAATGGCGAGGCGTGGAAGCCGTCGAGCACGGGCAATCTCATCCGCCGCATCGTGAGCGGCGCGCGCCGGCACATTTACCACAACCAAATCCCGCCGCATCGCGACGAAGTTTGCTCGGGCGCGCCGGATCGGACGACGTGGATTTTGCACCCGCGCGGCGATGCGCTGGCGGATGTTTTGCGCGATCGGAGTCGGGACCCCGTTTTGGAAAACTTGCAGGTCCTGCTGATCGACGGCACTTGGGCGCAGGCAACCGACATGCTTCGCCATGCCGACGGCTGGGGGCAGAAAGTCAGCCTTCCGGCATCCGTGTTGCCGGGCGAGAGTCGTTACTGGTTGCGCGCCCAGCATCATCTGGGACATTTTTCCACTGTCGAAGCCCTCATGGGTCTACTCAACGCGCTTGGCCGCGAGCGCGAATACGCCGCCCTCCGCGAGCAATTCGAGCTGCACGTTTACGCCAGCCTGCTCGCCCGGGGGCAAAAGGCGCGTGCCGGACAATTCCTCGCCGATTCTCCCATAAAAGACTCAATGCCCGCACTCGTGGAGAAACTGCAAGCAGGTTGCCAATGGTAAATAATCGCTAATCTGAATGCTTCTCTGGAATCATTCTAAGTTTAGGTTGCATTTTAGACGCATTCTAATTTGTTGTGCCTTTCCTAATGGAACACACCACGGCACAACATCCTGACGATCTCGCGCAACGCCTCGCTGACAGCGGGTTGCGCAATACGCCGCAGCGCGAGCTCGTTTACAAGGGCATCCTCGCCCGTCGCGACCATCCGACAGCCGAGGAGGTCTTCGCCCGCGCAAAAGCCGAGATGCCCACCATCTCGCTCGCCACCGTTTACAACTGTCTCGAAACCCTCATCGACTGCCGTCTCGTGCGCGCCGTGCATTTCGAGCGCGCGCCGACCCGTTATTGTCCCAACCTCGTTCCCCACGCGCACTTCCACGACAGCAAAACCGGCGCGACTCACGACATCGATCTTCCGGACGAGCTTTTGTCCGCCCTCAAAAAACTCCTCCCCGCCGGCTATACCGCCGATGCCATCGACATCACTTACCACGGACGATGCGCGGGAGAAGAAAAGCCTGAAAACCTGAAGACTCAAAACTGAAAAACTATTTTCCTTAGATCATGCATACGCTCGAAATCCGCGACCTCGTCGTCGCCCTCACTGAAACTCCCGACAAGCCCATCGTCAAAGGCGTCAGCCTCACGATCAAATCCGGCGAAGTTCACGCCGTCATGGGGCCCAACGGCACGGGGAAATCCACGCTCTCCAAAGCCATCGCCGGTCATCCCGATTACACGATCACCAGCGGCGATGTCTTTCTCGACGGCAAGTCCGTCCTCGAAATGGAGCCCGACGAGCGCGCCCGCGCCGGCATTTTCCTCGCGTTCCAGTATCCGAGCGAAATCCCCGGCGTTTCCATCGCCAATTTCCTCCGCGCCGCCGTCCAGGCCCGCCTCGGCGAAGGCGAGGACCTCGACGCCGTTGCTTATTACAAAAACCTCTACGCGAAAATGGACATGCTCAAAATCGACCGCAAGTTCACCTCGCGCGCCGTCAACGAAGGCTTTTCGGGCGGCGAGAAAAAACGCTGCGAAATCCTCCAGATGGCCATGCTCGAACCCTCCTTCGCGCTCATGGATGAAACCGATTCCGGCCTCGACATCGACGCGCTCAAAATCGTCGCCGAGGGTGTCAACCAGCTTCGCGGCCCGAAACTCGGCGTCCTTCTCATCACGCACTACCAGCGCCTCCTCAACCACATCGTTCCCGATTATGTGCACGTCATGTATGACGGACGCATCGTGAAAAGCGGCGACAAAAACCTCGCCATCGAACTCGAAGCCAAGGGCTACGACTGGGTCAAGGACATCGCCGTCCCGGCGATGTCCTGAAATTAAGAGTTAAGAATTAAGATTTAAGAAGTGGCAAACCGCCAAACCAACGCATCGCACATCAACACCACATTTCATAATCTGCGCGCAACGCGCGCGCTGTCGGGGTCGCAGGCCCTCACTTCTTAATTCTTAAATCTTACTTCTTAATTTCTTCCGACGCGGCGTTTCACCGCCAACCACCAACCATCCACTCTCATGCAAACTTCCACACAACCAGAAATCTTCGCCGAACAAGAAGCCGCGCAGGCCGCCGCCATCGGCATCGACCAGTCCCTCGGCGATTTCACCTACGACGTCAAATACGACTATGACGCTGGTTCCGGCCTCACGGAAAACACCGTCCGCTACATCAGCGCCGTGAAAAAAGAAGCGCCGTGGATCCTCGATTTCCGCCTCAACGCGCTCAAAACCTTCCTCGCCAAACCGCTCCCCACGCACTGGGCCACCAAGGATCTCGAAAACATCAATTTCGACAAAATCCGCTACTATCTCGCCCAAGGCCAGAAGCCGAAGCGCACCTGGGACGAAGTGCCCGAGGACATCAAAAAAACCTTCGAGCGGCTCGGTGTTCCCGAGCAGGAACGCAAGTTCCTCGCCGGCGTCGAGGCGCAGTTCGACAGCGAGGCCGCGTATTCGAACATCAAGGACATCGTCGCCAAGCAGGGCGTGATTTTCATGAACTCCACGCAAGCGCTTCGCGAGCATCCGGAGCTCTTCCGCAAATGGTTCGGCAAAGTCATTCCGACCTCGGATAACAAATTTTCCGCGCTCAACAGCGCCGTGTTTTCCGGCGGCTCCTTCATCTACGTTCCGCCCGGCGTGAAAGTCGCGCAGCCCCTCCAGGCTTATTTCCGCATCAACGCCGAAAACTTCGGGCAGTTCGAGCGCACCCTCATCATCTGCGACGAAGGCTCCGAAGTTACCTACATGGAAGGCTGCACCGCGCCCAAGTTCAGCACCAGTACGCTGCACTCCGCCGTCGTCGAACTCGTCGCCCTCAAGGGCGCGAAAATCCAATACATCACCGTCCAGAACTGGGCGCCCAACGTCTACAACCTCGTCACCAAGCGCGGCCTCGCCCTCGAAGACGCCGAAATCAAGTGGATCGACTGCAACATCGGCAGCCGCCTCACCATGAAATATCCCGGCGTCGTCCTCAAAGGCCGGCGCGCCCGAGGCGAAGTCATCTCCATCGCGCTCGCCAACGACGGACAGCATCAGGACACCGGTGCGAAAATGATCCACGCCGCCGACGAGACCACCTCGACCATCGTCTCGAAATCCATCTCAGTCGGCGAGGGTCGCGCCACTTATCGCGGACAGGTCCACATTCCGAAACACCTTCGCGGTTGCAAAAACAATACCGAGTGCGACGCGCTCCTCATCAACACTAACAGCCGCACCGACACCTATCCCGCGATCACCGTCCGCGGTGACAAGCACGCCACGCAGCACGAGGCCAGCGTCTCGAAAGTCAGCGAGGAAATGATTTTCTACATGCAGCAGCGCGGCCTCACCGAGGCGCAGGCCATGAGCCTCGCCGTCAACGGCTTCATCAACGACCTCGCGAGCCAGTTCCCGATGGAATACTCCGTCGAACTCAAACGCCTCATCGAACTCGAAATGGAAGGATCCGTTGGCTGACGCCAGCGGAAGAGTGAAGTGTGAAAGGTGAAGGGTGAAAAACAAACCCGCACACCTCACGCTTCCACTCTCCGCGCGCCGCTTCTGCTTTTTCACTCTTCATTTTTCACACTTCACTCTTTTCCGACAATGACCGCATCCGCTTCAACCCTCCCGCAATGGTGGCTCGACACCCGCGCCGCCGCATGGGACCGCTACAACGCCGCGCCCGCGCCCTCCCGCGCCGACGAACGCTGGCGCTTTTCCGACGTTGCCGGCATCACGCTCGACGGCCTCGCCATCGAACCCGCCGCGCTTTCCGATTCCGAAATCCTCGCGTTGAAAACCAAGGCCCAGGGCGCTCTCTCGCCGTTCCGCGCCACGCTCAAGCACGCCGCCTCGCTCTCCTTCATCAACAACCGCCTCTCGCACAGCGCGTCCCTTCCCGGCGAGCTCACGGCCAAGGGTGTCATCTTCTGCCCGATCGAGGAAGCCATCGAAAAGTATCCGCAGCACATCCAGACTTACCTGCAAAAGCACGACGTCGCGCTCGGCAGCGAAAAGTTCACCGCGCTCAACACCGCGCTCACCACCAGTGGCGCGCTTCTCTACGTGCCGAAAAACGTCGTCGTCGAACTCCCGCTCATCCTTGAGCACATCGCCACCGACGACGACGCCTGCGTGTATCCGCACACCCTCGTCATCCTCGAGGACAACGCCCGCGCCACGCTCATCGAATATTTCGCCAGCGCCGAGCCCGGCGCGCGCCATTTCGCCAGCGGAGTCAATGACCTCCACGCCGGTGCCGGCGCGCAGCTCACTTACATTGGCGCGCAAAGCTGGTCGTCAAACACCCTCGCATTCCAGACCAACTCCATCGTCGCCCAGCGCGACGCCCGCGTCACGTCCCTCAACGTCCACCTCGGCGGACGCCAGGCGCGCCACGAATCGCATTCCCGCCTCCAAGGTCCCGGTGCGCACTCCGAAATGCTTGCGCTCACCATCGCCACCGGCGCGCAACAATTCGACCAGCGCACGCTCCAGACGCACCAAGCGCCGCACACCTCGTCGAACCTCCTCTACAAAAACGCGCTCCTCGACACCGCCAAGACGATCTTCTCCGGCTTGATCATCGTCGAGCCCGACGCGCAGAAAACCGACGCCTACCAGTCGAACCGCAACCTTATGCTGAGCGACGCCGCCGAGTCGAACAGCCTGCCCGGTTTGGAGATTCAGGCCAACGATGTCCGTTGCACGCACGGCGCGACCAGCGCGCGCATTCCGGCGGAACAGGAGTTTTATCTCCAGTCGCGCGGCATCGATCCCGCGCAAGCCCACGAGCTCCTCGTTGCCGGCTTTTTCGAGGAAGTCCTCAACAAACTCGAAAACGAAGAATTGCACGCAGTCCTTGCTTCGTTACTTCAAACAAAGTTTAAAAAATAACAAAGGAGTCAGGATGAAAGAAGTCAGGAGTTAAAGGGGACAAACCTTTGGCATCTGACTCGCCATCACCGGTCTGGCTGCTATCCTCCAACTCCTCTACATCCTTCCATCCTGACTCCTTTCCCTATGAGCAAAGAACGCATTCTCTCCCGCGATATTACCGCCACGCAAATTCCCAGCGGCGACAAGCAGCCTATCGCAGCCGGCACCAAGATTTTTTTGCACCAGACGCTTGGCGGCAGTTTCACAGTGCAAACCGATTTCGGCCTCTTCCGCATCGATGGCGCCGACGGCGACGCGATTGGCGAAGCCGTGGCCGACCACCGCACGCACACCGAGACGCTCGAGGACGGTTCGCCGAATCCCGAGGCGGTCTGGGACCAGCTCAAAAAAGTGTATGATCCCGAAATCCCGGTGAACATCGTCGATCTCGGCCTTGTTTACACGATGGACATCGAGAAACTCGCTCTGGCTCCCGACGCGCCCGCCGATGCGCCGCCCGCCTACAAAGTCAGCGTGGCGATCACGCTCACCGCGCCCGGCTGCGGCATGGGCCCGGCGATTGCGGAGGACGCGAAAAACAAAATCCTTCTCGTCCCCGGCGTGAGCGACGCCGAAGTCCGCATCACCTGGGAGCCGCCCTGGAACCAGTCCATGATCAGCGAAGAAGGCAAAATGAAGCTCGGCCTGATCTGACAACCAAAGTCTTTTCTCTCCTGCGCGCGGCGTTCCTGCCGCGCGCATTTTATTTTCTGCGTTCTTTTGCATTGCCGCGACGAAGCAGCATGAGGATGAGCAGCGATAGAAGTGAAAGAGGAGAGAGTGCGCCTCCGCCTTTGCCGCTGCTGCTGTTGTTGTTTCCATTGCCGCCGCCCGTGCTGCCGCTGTTTGTGATTGCGGGGAAGAGCGTGGTGACCGTGCCGTCGGCTGCGATTTTGCGAAGGGCGGCGTTGCCGGTGTCGGCGACATAAAGGATGCCGGCGGCGTCGAGCGCGAGGCCTTGCGGACGGTCGAATATGGCGTGGGTGCCCGTGCCGGCTTGGTAGCCGTGCGTGGGTTGCGGACCGGGGCGTCCGGCGATGGTTGTCATCGTGGCAGAGGCAAGGTCGAGTTTCCGAATGAGCGAGTTGCCGGTGTCGGCGATGTAAAGAACGGTGTTTTTGATGGCGAGTCCGCGCGGCGAGTTGAGCGCGTCGCTGTTTGTGATGGTGGTGATGGCGCGGTCGCCGGGGGAGATGGCGCGGATGATGTTGTTGCCGGTGTCGGCGACATAGAGCGTTCCACTTGGGGAGATGGCGATGCCGGCAGGTTTGTTAAAACGCGCCGCAGTTCCAGTGGCGTCGATGTTCCCGGATTGGCCGGACGGAGAGCCTGCGATGGTTGTCACGACGCCCGAGAGGGTAACCATGCGGATGCAGTTCGCCGAGGAGTCGGCGATGTAGGTATTGCCGCTGGTGTCGGTGGCGATGGCGGCTGGCGTCAGGTTCGTGGCGAGCGTGGAGACCATCGCGGCGGCGGTGGCGAGGCGGAGACTGTTTGCTTCGTTGTCACCGATGAGGACTTGATTGCCGGGTGCGATGGCAAGCGAGACGGGACTGACGAAATGGGCGGCGGAGCCAACACCGTTGGCCGTGCCCGAGACGCCGGTTGAGCCGGCGAAGGCTGCGAGCGCTCCGTCGGGGGAGAGGCTCTGCACGGTGCGGAGGGCGTTGTCGGCGATGTAAATGTTGCTTGATGCGTCAATGGCGAGGGCAACGGGGTGCGGATAACGCGAATCGGGTTGCACGCTGATCGTGGCTGCATTGCTGGTGACGGGGATGGCGGTTTGCGGATTCGCGGCGGTGTAGCGGAATCTGGTGTCGGCCATGGTTTCGTCGATGCCGGTGATTTTGAGAACGGTGGTATCGGCGCTGATGGTGTATTTGCCAGCGCTGGCAACAACGCTCCAGGACGCTCCGGAATCGGTGCTGATTTCCCATGTGCAAACGGGCGCGGGATGCGCGTCGGAGTCAGCGGTGAGGGTGAGGTTGTGCCCGGTGACAACCGTTTGGCCGGAGAGCTGGCGGACCGCAGTGACAGGGCTTATGATGTAATATTTTGCCGGGCTGGTTGCGCTGTCGCCGCGGGTAATGACAGTCACGGAGCCGGAGGCGGGCACGCTTGCGGGAACAACGGCGGTGATGGTGGCGGCGTCGATGCGCGTCCACGACGCGGCGGAAATGCCGCCGATTTTCACGTCGTCGATGTCGTAGAGGTCGGCGCCGGTGATGGTGATGGTGTCACCCGCGACAACGTCGGCGGGCGAGATCGCGGTGATGGAAGGGCGGGCGGCGAAGCTGGTGATCTGGCGGCTGATGACGGCCTGGGCATCGCATTGTTCGCGCCAGGTTTTGCGCGCAGGCTCCTCAGTGCCGAGGAGGCGTTTGGTGCCGGCATTGTCTTCGTAAACGTTTTCGAGGTAGATGAGGGCTTCCCAGTGGATGTTGAGATTGGATTTGTTGGCGATGCGGAAATCGAGAAGAGACTGGCTTGAGGCGCGCTTTTGCGCGGCATCGGTGGTCGGGGATGCGAGGCAGTTGTCGCGGACGGCGCGGTATTTGAGGCGGTTGTGCTGATTGGCGAGCTGGAGGTTTTGAATGCGGGCGCGCTGCTGCGCGCCGAGGCCGGCCCGGGTGAGCGCCCTGGCGAGCATCGCGTCGGTGAGATCGTAGTCGTTTTCCGAATACAACAGGTCGGTGAGGTGGGTGACTTTTGCACGGAGGAGATCGAGTTTGCCGGCGGACATGACGTCGATTTTCTCGCGGTTGTCCATGATTCGCCGGTTCCAGAGCTGACGCCAGTAGGTGTGATATTCACGGATGTCGGCGGAGGCGGCGCCGTAGGTGCTGAAGTATTCATTTTCCCAATACGAGAAGGTTTTTTCGGGACGATACATGGCTCGGGCCATGATGTAGTAGGTGATTCCGGAAACGGGCCAGAGGTTCCAGCACATGTCGTAATCGGTGCCTTTGAGACTGAGGCGGGAATTGCCGAGACGGTATTTTTCGAACATGTGATATTCAAAGCCGATTGGCAGGCCGGTGTCCTGGTTGAGATCGTTCGGGCGGTGGAAAAATTCGCCGGCACCTTGGGTTTTCCAGTCGGCAAAGTATTGATCGAGCTCGGTGAGAGGCGTGCCGAGGTTGGGAACCAGAAACAGGAAGATGCCATCGGCGAGGCGTTCGCGGCGCGGAGGAAAATTATAGCGCGAGTAGGCGTAGAAGAGGACTTTTATGCGTGCGCCGGGGTTGGGATCGGAACCGTAGTCGGCGGCGTAATGATCGACGTAGATTTTGCGCGCCTCCTCGAGAACCTTGTTGACGAAGTAAACGTAACGATCGGTCACGACCCGATCGTCAACGGCGAGGTTTTCCTCACCGGGGAGAACGACATCGAGGGCTTTGCAGTCATCGCAGGTGCAGAAGTTGCGCGAGTCGTTTTCGATGGCGTTTACATTGTAGCCGATGCTGTTGATGGATTTGAGCGTGCCGTCGTCGCGATAAAAATGATCGTGGGCAACCTGGGCGGCGACGGCGGGATTTGAGACGCAGAGTTTGATGCGGGTTTTTTCGCCGGAAACGGGAGCGCGCACGCCATTTTTGTTGAGGGCAAAATATTCGGGGTGTGTGGTTCCGTATTTATCCCACCAGCCGGTGAAGGCGTGGCCGTAGGAAAGGTGCGCGCTGCTGCCCATGCGCATGCGGCGCATCCAGACGCGTTCGTCGAGCTGGCGGGCGGAAAACTCGACATCGGAGAATCGCATTGCGGGCGGGATGGCTCCGTCGGCGAGAAGCGTGTCTGTGCGAAATGAGTCGGAGTAGCCGAGGCGGATTTTGCGCTGCACGAGCTGGGGCGACCAACTGCCTGTTCCGTTGGCGGGGGAGAGCGTGGTTTTTGGTGTGAAGACGATGCCATCATCGCCCGGTTCGGCCCATGAGATGCCGGCGTGGTTTTCGAGAAACTCGTAAACGGCGAAAAGTGTTCCGGTGCGCGCGTCGCTGTCGAGGGCGACTGCGATCGTGTCGGGGCCGGAGACGTCCTTGTCGTTTCCGTAGAGCCAGAGGCCGTCGTTGGTGATGGCCCAGCGGGCTTCTTCGGCGGCGTAAGTGAGGTTGGTGTCGGATGCAGGACGGATGCCGACGTAAATGGGAAACTTTCCGGCTTGCGTGCCCGTGGTGATGGCAATGGGCGTGCCGCCGTTGAGAAGCTGAAGGTGTGTTTGAAGTTCGGCGGCAGCGTATTCGACGACCTTGGGCGGTGTGCCGGCGGGTTTGACGATGATGGCGTTGGCAAGATCGATGGTGGCGGCGGTGCCTTTGAGTTGAAAACCGATTGTCGAGACGAGGCACAGGACAAGCCAGACGAATGGCGACAGGGCGCGCGTGGCGGAAGGGGCGGGGCTCATATTTTTCATGGAGTGGAATCGGATGGTTTTTTTGGGGGGGCGGACTGGAGGTCGGCAATGAGCGCGCGGAGCGGCTCGGGGTAGCGGTTTTTGATGGTGACGTAGTGGTGGCCGGTCGCGCCGCCGGTGGCTGTGTCGCCTTGGGCCCAGCGCGTGTGGCCTTCGGAATCGATGACGACGTGGCCGCCGCTGGTGGTATCCCAATAGCCGCTGTCGGGGCCGCGGACGGCGAGGAGCACAGTGGCTTGGTCGTAACTGGGTTTGCCGATGGCGAGCGAAGTGTAGCCGTAAGTGAGGCGGAGTTCGTAGGCGCGGCGCACGGGGTTTGCCGGCGGGGTGGCTTGGAGTTCCGTGCCGGTGATGATGGCGTTGCCGACGGTGTCGCCTTGCCAGTATTGGGGCGTGGGCCATTCGTTGGCGACGGTCGCGGCGGCGGCGGTGTCGAGTTCGACATTGCGCTCGGGAACGCGGGTGCGGGGAAAATCGCCTCCCATGATGGCGAGGTGTTTTACTTTGCGGCGTATGAGTTCGCGTCCGGTGAGCGGGCTGTGGACATCGGGGCCGGAGCGCAGGAGGTCTTCGAGGTTGCTGAGGGCTCCGACGGCGCAGATGACAACGGATCCGTCGGGCGCGGAGGCGAGGGCGCGGCGGTAGATGGCGAGGGCGTCGGGCATGCGGTCGTCGGGAAGGGCGTTGTGGGGAAATTCATCGCGCAGCGCCTCGGTGTAAGGGCTGCGGATGTCGTTGCGCATTTTTCCGCCGTCCTTGTCGGTGCCGATGGGGATGCTGGGGCGTCCGTAGTAGGTGTTGATCGCGGCGCACGCGGCGGCCGAGGCGTTGGTGCTGCATTTGCGATTGGTGGCGATGGCGAGGATTTCGGCTTCGCCCCGGTCGGCGAGGGCATGCAGGACGGCGAGCGCGCCGGCGTCGTCGCAGTCGCCTGTCATGTCGGTATCGAAAATGATTTTTTGAGGGACGGAATGCGCGGCAGGCGGTGCGGCCGGAGCGATGAAAGTGTGCATGGTGGCGTCGAGCCAGTCGAAGGCGGCGCGTTGCATTTCGAGGTCGAAGATGTGCGCTTTTCCGGGCCAGAGACGGGTGACGAGGCTGGCGTCGGCGGCTTGCGAATGCCAGATGGCGCGCATTTTGGCGTAGGCGGTTTCGACGCTGGAAACAGGGAAGAGTTTGTCCTCGGCGCCGTTGAAGAAGAGCATGGGTTTGGGGCAGGCGAGGGAGGCGATGTCGGGATAATCGAGGTCGGTGAAAAGTCCGGGGTGCAGCATCGTGAAGGCGGAGGGCGATTGCGAGTGGTTGTTCTCCGGGGTCATGAACGTGCGCAGGTCGCCCATCCAGCAGATGGCGACGCCGGCCTTGATGCGGTCGGAGGTGGCGGCGAGCTGCCAGGCGCGGAATGAACCAAGCGAGAATCCGATGGCGGCGACGCGGCGCGAATCGACTTCGGGCTGCGTGGCGAGAAACTCCGCGGCGCGGGTATCCTCCCACGCGATGAGTCCGGCGAAAGACATGCCGAGGTGCATGAGATTGGAGGCGAGTTGGGCCTGGCCCTTGAAGCCGTCGCCGCCCCGGTCGGAAAAATTGATGGCGTCGGTGACGAAGCACACGTAACCGCGCGCGGCAAGGGTGTCGGCGATGGGTTTGCCGCCGTAATAACGGCGCATGTGATCGTCGATGACCGGTTGCAGTTCAGACGAAGCGTTGATGGGGCGGATTTCCTTTTCCTTGCCGATGCGAAACTCCGCGCCGTGCGAATGCAGGATGAGGGCGGCGGGGAAGGGGCCGGGACCTTTCGGAATGGCCATGTAGGCGAGCACGCGGCTGTCGGCGGTGAGGTTGAGCGAGATTTTGCGGACGGTGTAGCTGCCGCGGTCCTCTTCCTCGATCACGCGGACATCCCATGATGCGGCGGGTGGCGGCGGCGTGAGCCAGCGGGCGCGGACGCGCTCGCGTGCGGTGGCGCGCCACTCGGCGAAGTTGGTGTAATTGCCGGAGAGCCATGAATAGGGAAAGGTGGCGCGCTCGAGTATTTGATCTTTGAATACAGGGATGTTTTTGACGACACCGGGCGTCTGATAATCAGAGGAAGGGGAGGAGGAGAAGAGTGAAGAGTGAAGGGTGAAAAGTGAAAGAAGGGCGGCAGTCGCCGCAAAGAGGCGCGGAAGACGCAAAGAGGAGGCGGGGGGGAGTGCGGGCATGATTTCAGTTTGGTGTTGAATGTTTTAGATGCGCGGATCGGGCGGATGGCTTCGGAGAAGGTTGGCGGGGCGGAGGAACCACGGAATCGTCGTCGTTTTTGGCGGCGGCGCGGAGTTTGCCGAGCAGTTCGGAGACTTTGCGGGGATTGGCGCCGGCGAGGTCTTTGGTTTCATACGGGTCGGCGGCCATGTTGAAAAGCATCACGTTTGCCAGGGATTTTTCGCCTTCGGATGCGATGAGTTTCCAGTCTCCGGCGCGCAGGGAAGATGTCTTCGTCCCAAAGAAATTCGTCGCCGTGTAGATGATGCGCTCCTCGGTTGCAGTTTTTGCGCCGGTGATGTGCGGCCAGAGATTGATGCCGTCCCATTTCGGGTCTTTTTGCGGAGGCGGTATTTTGAGGAGCGCGGAAAATGTCGGCATCCAGTCCACGATGGACGCGGGCTGTGTCAGCGTGCACGGCGCGAGAACTCCGGGCCAGTTGACGAAGGCAGGGGTGCGCGTGCCGCCGTCGTAAAGCATGGCTTTCCAGCCGCGCAACGGATGGGTGCTGCCAGGAACGGCGCCGGAGGAATAACCTTGGCCCGAGGGATAATCGGCGTCGTTGTTTTCGACGCCGATGGCGGCCCCGTTGTCGCTGGCGAAGACGATGATGGTGTTGCCGCGCTTCCCTGTTTTCTCGAGGGTTTCAACAATGCGCCCGATTTCGTGATCGAGGTGCATGACACACGCGGCGTATTCGCGGGCGAGCGCGGATGTGGCGGGGCCGTTTTCGCCGGGGCGGAACAGGCCGGGTTGCGCGCGCCTGAGTTCCTCGTAGCGGGCGGTCATTTTTTCCACCACGGCGGCAGGCACGGCATCGAGCCATTGCCTGGGTTCCTTGAGCGGTATGTGCACGGCGGTGAAAGGCACGTAGAGGAAGAAGGGCGCACCGTCGTTGTTGCGAATGTAATTGATGGCCTCGTTGCCGATGAGGTCGGTGACGTGGCCTTCCTCGGCGATGCGTTCGCCGTTGCGATGCCAGGTGTGCGAGTAGATGCCTTCCTTGTAGCGGTGATCCCACGGGCCGGTGCCGCCGCCGAGCGAGCCGTAGCTGTAATCGAAACCGAAATGGTTCGGGCTCCATTCGGGTTTCGATCCGAGATGCCATTTGCCGATGAGGGCGGTGTTGTAGCCGGCGGTTTTGAGCGCGCGCGGGAACGTGTAGGTGTCGAAGGGGAGGGCTTGCGTGGCTTGCACCCTGTAAATGCCGAAACGGCTCCAGTAGCGCCCGGTCATCAACGCGGCCCGGGTGGGCGTGCAAACGGGCGCGACGTAGTGTTGATCGAGGATGACGCTTTCGCGGGCGAGCCTGTCGATGTTTGGCGTGGGGATGGGGCCTTGGTTGTAACCGACATCGGCCCAGCCGAGATCGTCGGCGAGGATGTAAATGATATTGGGCGATTGCGCCATCGCGGCGACGGGAAGCAGACCACAGGCCAGCGGAGCGAGAAGCGAAGCATTGCGAAGGAGCGAGGTCATGGTGTGCTGTGCGGAGGGAGGGGGTTGGGATTCAGCGCGCGCGCCCGGCGTCGGGATTGGCGGTGTTGAAGTAGGTGCCAAGGATTTTTCCCGTGACGTCGTAGGTGCGGCTGTAGTTTTTGAGGCCGTCCACGTCGTGAAAATTGAGCGTGATTTGCGGGATGTTGTCTTTGCGCTCAACGGTGAAGGAGAGGAACCCGCCGGCGACGCGGAGGTAGTGGTGAAGGTCGCGGAAATCGTCGGGGTTCCAGACGCGTCCGATGGTGTGCTGGGTGCTCGCGGGGCCTTTGCTGAATTCGCGCAGGCCGGTTTTCGGGTCGATGCTGTGATACTGCCAATGGCGGTCGCCATTGATCACGATGGCGCCGTGGCGGGCGAGGAGCCGACGGATTTGGTCGCCTTCGTTTGTCCAGGAAAGGTTCGAGTGGTTGTCGTTTTTGCCCTCGGTGAAATCAGGGCCGACAATCGCCGTGGGAGACATGATGATTTTGAAGGCGGCGTCGGATTCGGCAAGGGTGCGGGCGAGCCAGGCTTTTTGCTCGGGACCGAGGAGCGATTTGTCCGGGCCGTCGGGCGCGTTGTTTTCGGTGGTGCGGTATTCGCGGCTTTCGAGGAGCCAGAATTGGAGGTCTTTTCCCCAGCGGATGGTGCGATAGGGGACGCGGGGCTGGGGGAGTTGCTCGTTGTAGATTTTCACGCCATCGGCGAATCGGAAGGAGCCGCAGGTTTTTGAAAAATCCGTGTGCGGGTTGGCGTCGTCGAAGAGGGTGTCGTGGTCGTCCTTGGTGAAGTAGGCCGCGTGGGTTTTGTAGAAATCGAGTATCGAGGGCCATGTGTTTTGCGCGTGCCAGTGGGCGCGGGCCATTTCGATCGATGTGGTGAAAATGCCTTTGCGGTCGTAGTAAACATAATCGCCTTGTTGCACGATGAAGTCGGGCTTCAGGCGCGCCATGGAGTCGTAAATCTTGAAACCGCGAACCTCGTCGTCGTGATCCCAAAAATACTGGCAACTGGTGACGACGGCGGTGACGGCGGCGGGGAGCGTTTTTGGCGGCGCGGTGCGAAATTTCCCGGTGGTGGACGAGAGGGCGCGCGCGCGACCGGCATGCGCGAGGTCGGTGATGGCTTCAGCGGTGACTTTGTATTCAATATTTGGAGACAAACCGGCGACGGTGGTTTGCACGCAATAGTCGTCGTCGGGGCCTGTGGGGAGCCAGCCGGTGACGACGGGATTCGAGGACGCGCCGCCATTTGGCGGGGTGAGGGTGAAGCGGACAAAACCTGCGCGGCCCCGGACTTCAGCGGGGCGGTCGGCGGGCGCGATATTTTTTATGTTTTTTGGAGGGAGGCACTGCTCGGGGTGATTTTGCGCGAGGTTTTTGTGGTCGTGCGGGACGTGATTGCCGTTGGGTGTGGCACAGGTGCGCGTCCAAAGAATCGCGGTGGTGCCGGTGACGTCGCCGATCTTGATGCCGTTGGTGAGATAGATCCCGGCATCGGGCGCGGCGATGGTGCCGGAGCGAAGCGAAGCGAGAAGGGGGAAGAGTGAAATGAGGCAGAGCAGTATGATGCGCAGGTGCATGGGCGGAGGCTTTCGGATTTGAGATTGCAAAAGGAGCAATCGGTTTGGGCGGGTGAAGACGGGTCACTCCCAAAACCATTTTTGGTAGAGAGGATCCTTGGTGCGTTGCTGGAAGCGTTTTTGTTTTTCGATGAGTTCGGTTTTTATGGCCGCATGGGCCGGGTCGTCGGCCAGGTTGTGGAGCTCGTCGGGATCGCGCTGGATGTCGTAGAGCTCGAATTGAGGGCGGTGCAGGTAGGCTTCGACGGTGCGTTTGCCGAAGTGAGAGCCATTGCTGACTTTGATGGCGTCTATCCATGTGGGTGATTGGATGAGGTCGCGCGCCGAGGGAAATGTGAGCGGCCACGCGATGTTGTGGATGAGCTTGTATTGTCGCGTGCGGATGACGCGCATGGGATAATACATCTGGATCTGGTGGAAAATGTGCGAGGCGTAGACCTCGTCGAATCCGGTGACGGGAGCGCCGTCGAGCGCAGCGCGGAAAGAGCGGCCGTCGAAACGCGCCGCCGCGTCGGCGGGCAGGGCGTTGATGTAATCGAGAATGGTGGGCGTGAGATCGGCCCAGGAAATCATCGCGTCCTGCGTGGAGCCGGGGCGGGTGTGATTGGGGATGCGGATGATGCAGGGAAGGTGGAGACCGGGATCGTAGCCGGTGGTTTTTGCGCCGGGGAAGGCGATGCCGTTGTCGGAGATATAGATGATAAGGGTGTTGTCGTATTTGCCGGATTTCTTCAGGATGCCGATCAGACGGCCAATGCCTTCGTCGAGTCGCGAAACGGATTGATAATACTCGGCGAGTTCCGCGCGTGTGACGGGTGTGTCGGGAAGAAAGGGGGGGACGATGACATCGGCGGGGTTGTAGATGACCGGAGTGATGCCAGGATAGCCGGCGGGGCGGTTGCCGAAGGGATTGGGTTTGGGGTAGGTTTCGAAGGTGGGTTTGCCCTCGGCGGTGAAGGCGTTGGAGCGGTGCGGATCGTCGGTCGCGTAGTAGAGAAAGAAGGGGCGGGCATCGGCGGATTCGATGACGGAGCGGGAGAGTTCGGCCATTTCGACAGGGCTGCGTCCGACGGTTTGGGGATCGTTGGCGGCGCCCTTGGAGAGGATGGTGTCGAAACGAAAAACACTTTCGGGCGCGACGTGGAACTTGCCGACGCGCGCGGTGCGATAACCGGCTTCGGCGAGCATGACGGGGAGGCTGCGGACGTTATCGAAGCACTGAAAATGACTTTCGTCGTGCTGGAGGCCATACATGCCGTTGCGGTGGCCTTGCTGGCCGGTGAGTATGACGGAGCGCGAAGGGCTGCAACTGGCACTGGTGCAAAATGCGCTGGTGAAGCGCGTGCCGTCGCGGGCAAGGGCGTCCAGGTGCGGCGTGCGAATGACCGGGTTTCCGTAGCAGCCGAGCGCATCAAGGCCGTGGTCGTCGGAGACGATGAGAACGATGTTGGGGCGTGTGGCCGAGGCGGGTTTGTCAGCGGCGAGCAGGTGCCCGGTGCTTGCGATGGCGGCGCTGGCGGCAAGGACGATGCTGAGGGAAGGTTTCATAAACGGCGGCACGGATTAATGCGCATTTTTCGGAAGGACCCAGCTCATGGATTCCTCCCATGCACTGTGGTTGAAATTGCCGATCCATTCGCGCTCATGGGCGCGGCGGAAAGCGATGAGGGCGTCGAGCGCGGCACGGCCCCGTGCAAGCGTCGAGTCGGGATCGGCGGTGGTCAGGAGCGCGGAGACCTGCGCGCAGAGCTTCACATGCCGGAGTCCGAGCTGCAGGAACGTGACGCGGGCGAGGGCATCGGCATCGCGCGCGGCGGCTTGGGCGGCGCGCGCGAGGATCGCGTCGGCGGGAGGGAAACACCCGGGCGGATGCACGCGGTGGGCGGCCACGGGCCAGTTGCGCGAACGCGAGACGCCGAGTTCATCGAAGATGCTTTCGAGGCGGTCGCGATTTTCCCGCGTATAGTTTTCCCAATAGGTGAAGTATTCCCTCACGATGCCCGCCGCGGGGCCGAAGACGCTGTAATACTCGTCGAGAAGCGCATCCGTGTCCGCGCCAGGCTTAACGTGGAGGCGCATGAGAACGTAGATGTTGGGCCCCTGCGTGGCCCATTGGCCGGTGAGCGCGTCGTAATCGCTGGCGACCATGCCGTGGGCTGCCTGAAAGCGGAACTCATCGGCGAATTCGCGGGCGATGATGTGCGGCGCGTTGTAACCGTCGAGGACATGGTTGCCGCGGGCGAAGAGGCGCGCGCCGGTGTCGTGCCAGCCGAGCCATTGGCGGCGGAACCAGCCGGCTTTTTCCTGTGAGCGCGGAAAGCCTCCGCCCGAAGGATACGAGCCGATGAGGAAGTTGGGGTTGAGTTTGGTTCCGGGAGTGGGGGCGTGGAAATAGTTGTAGTAATTGTAGGCGACAACGACGACGTTGGGATCGGTTTTGCGGGCGAGGTTTTGCACGGCCTGCCAATATTTCACGTAGCGATCCGTGACGAAACGGGAACCCCTCATCTTTGATTTTGAACCGTAAGGGTCGTCGTAATCCGCGGGGCGCGGGCCGTCCCACGAGCGGCAGGTGTCGCATTCACAAAGGCCGAGGACGCCGTTTTCGCAGGCGTTCAAATAGCTGGTGGCGCCGGGTGGAACGGGATTTTTTTCGCGCTGCGCGATCCAGTCGCCGACGAGCTTTTCGTGTAGTGACGGATTGGATACGCACATCGAATAGCTCGCGCCCGGCTTGGCGGGGCCGCGTTTGCCGCGAAGGAGCTGGAACCACTCGGGATGCTCCGCGCCGTATTGCGCCCACCATTTCGGAAAAACGTGTCCGTAAGCCATGCGCTCGTTGCGGCCCATGCGATGGCGGCGGAGATAGGCGGATTGCGCGCGCGCATAATCCTCGGAGGCCTCGGGCGTGAAGCCGAGCGCGGCATATTTCCCCTTGAATGTGAGTCCGCCGCGAACATTGCGCTGGATGAAGGGAGGCGTGACCGTGAGGTCGAGGCCGTCGGGAATGGTGACGGTCGTCTTTTTCGGAACATGGGTGCCGAGTTCGCCGGGCCACGCCCAGATGACGCCGAGATGGCGTTCGAGGAGCTCGTAAACGCCGAAGAGCGTTCCGGCAGGGGTGTTGGTGCTGAATGGAATGCCTGCTCCATCGCCGCCGGCGATGACAAGCCCGCCCGCCGTCGTTTTCAGCACGAAGGTTTCGGCGGGAATCCGCGAAGGCTCGATCCCGGTGGCGCGCGTTTCGTGTGTGCCGCCAAGATAAACGCGGCCGAGCGCGGCTGCGGCGGACGGGAGGGTGTGCAGTTGGGATTCGGATACGACCTGGAGTTTCGCGCCGGTGGATTTTTCAATGTGCCATACAAGCTCGCCGGCGGCGTAGGGGATGATTTCAGGGGCGGCGTCCGGAATGACGATGATGGCGGCAGGCCTGCCGTCGCGGACGATGTCGAATGCCGAGGCCGCGGGTTGAAGACCGGACAGCAGAAAAACAAACAGGCATGCAATGCGGATGTGATACATGGGGAAGTCGGATTGAGTGTTGCAAGATTGCCGCCGGATCGTCGCCGCGCCGCGTCTGCCTCAAGGCCAGTTGTCCGGCTCCTGTTTGGTTTCGTGCGTGAGCTTCCAACTGGCCTCCTCGACCCAGGCGAGCTGGTTGAGATTGCTGAACCATTTGCGCTCGTGGGCGCGGCGGAAACGCACGAGTTCGAGCAGGGCGGCCTGGCCGCGCTCGGGGGTGCTGGCCGCGTCGGCGGTGGTGAGCAGGGCGCAGACGCGGGCGCTGAGGATCGCATGCTGCAGGCCGGTGCGAAGGAAGTTGACGCGGGCGAGCGCCTCGGGGTCGTTTGCGACGGCTTGCGCGGCGTGGGTGATATGGGACTCGGAGGCGGCGAGTGTTTCCTCGGGGAAAACACGATGGGCGGCCTTGGCCCAACTGCGCCAGCGGCTGGCGACGCGGTTGGCAAAGATGGCGTTGATGCGTTCGCGATCCGTCATGGTGCGGTTTTCCCAGTAGTCGAAATAGGCCTTGATGTGCGGAGCGGCGGCGCCGAAGACGGAATAGTATTCGGCGAGAAGCGCGTCCACGTTTGCGCCGGGGCGGGTGTGGAGCGCCATGAGAAGATAGAGGCTTGGTCCCTGCGCGGCCCATTGTCCGGTGAGCGAGTCAAAGTCGGTGCCGACCATTCCGTTGCGGGCGGCGTGCTGGAAGTCGTCGGCAAACTGGCGCGCAAAAATGTGCGGCATGCAGTAGCCATCGAGGAAATAATTGGTGCGCATGAAAAGACGCGCCCCGGCGTCGCGCCAGCCCTTCCACGTAGCCTGATGCCAGGCGTGTTCCTCGGGCGAGCGGGGATACCAGCCGCCGGACGGACAGAAACCGAGGAGGATGTGCTCGTTGAGTTTCACGCCGGATGTCGGGGCCTGGAAGTAATTGAAATAAACGTAACCGACGACATTGACATCGGGGTTGTGCTTCGCTGCGAGCTGCTGGACGGCGAGGGCGAATCTGGCGTAGCGATCGGAAACAAAACGCGTGCCGGCGACCTTGGAATTGGGAGCGTAGAAACGCATGTGGTTCGGCGGCGTGGGGCCGTCCCATGCGACGCAGCGCTCGCATTCGCACAGGCCGACGATGTCATTTTCGACGATGTTGATGTAATTGGATTTTCCGCCGGTGTTTTCGAGCCAGAGGGAGACGATTTTTTCATGGAGTCCGGGGTTGGAAACGCACATCGAATAGCGCGACTTCGGGGTGGCCGGGCCGCGTTTGCCCTTGAAAAATTGAAACCACTCGGGGTGCTCGGCGCCGTATTTGGGCCACCAGTTGGTGAAAGCGTGCCCGTAGGCGAATTTTTCGGCGCGGCCCATGCGATTGCGGCGAAGAAAAACGGTTTGCTCGCGGGCGTAGTCGGCTGCGGCGGCGGGCGTGAAGCCGAGGGCAGGATGGGCGCTTGTGTAGCCGAGGCCGTGGCGGGCGTGCCGCTGGAAGAAGGGCGGCGTGGCGGCGATGTCGAGCGAGGCGGCAACGGTGATGTTGCTTTTCCGGGGAACGTGCGCGCCGAGTTCGCCGGGCCATGCCCATACGACGCCGAGCTGGCGCTGGAGAAATTCGTAAACCCCGAAGAGCGTCCCGGCGGAAGTGTTGGAGTTGAGCGGATCGCCCGGACCATCGCGCCCCGCAATGATGAGCGCGTCATCCGTCGTGCGAAGGGTGAATGACTCCGCGGCGAGTGTCGCGACATCAATGCCGGCGGAGCGGGCCGCGCGGGTGTTGCCGAGATGGATGCGGGATTGGGCGCGGAGCTTGTCTGCCGCATCCTCGGTGACGACCTCAAGCGCCGCGCCCGTGGATTTCTTGATGTGGTGATTGAGTTCCTGCGCGGCGTAATGAACGGATTGGGGCGCGTTGGCGGGAATGATGATTGCGGCGGCGGGTTTTCCGTCGCGAACCAGGTCCATCGCCATGAGCCCCGGCGCGAGGAAAAGCGCGAGGGTGATTACGGTGGCGGCGGAAGCGGCAAAAACGGAGCGGGTGATGGAGGCGTTTTTTTTCATGGATGGTCGTGTGTCGCGGACGGGAAGACGCGCCTTTTACTTCAGGCGAACCTCAATGGCGGCGGCGGTGTTGTTGTTTGATTTGCGAATCCAGAGCTTGCGCGCGGTTTCGTCGTAGAACCACGCGTCGGCGGCGGATGCGCGGAATGCGGAAAGTGTAGTTGATTTCTGGATACCGGTGACGCCAGCGGGCGCGACGGGGAGATGGATGCGGAGGAGATGGTTGCGCGCGGTGGCGCTCCACGAGATTTTGAGCACGTCCCGCGCCGTCGCGTCGGCGGTGATGTGCACGGGGGCCTCGGTATCGTGGAGGGTGAAGGCGCCGGCTGCGTTTTCCTTCGGCCAGATGGCGAGCGTCACGAAGCCCGCGGCCTCGGGCCACGCGATGGTGCTGTGGGCGTTTGTGATCTCCATCGGGATGATCGAGCCGGCGCGAATATAGAGAGGGAAGCGGTCCTTGCGAAACCAGCCTTCGAACCACGTGACCTTTGCCGGGCCGGTGACGGTGCGGGTGTCGTCCCAGAAATCGTGCCAGACGCCCTCGGGAATATAGACGGTGCGATTGGGCTCGCTGGTGACGATGGGCGCGAGGAGGAGCGTATCGCCGACGGTGAACTGGTCGTCGATTCGCCAGCAGTCGATGTCGTTTTGCCATGTCCAGACGAGCGGGCGGACGATGGGGGCGGCTGTGCGCGAGGCTTCGCGGGCGAGGCTTTGCCAGTAGGGCAGCATGTCGGTGTGCAGCCATGCTAGGAAGCGGAAGTGTTTTTGCGCGTCTTCGGAATACCACCACGGCATGTGGAGGGTTTGCATGCCCGGGAGGAAAGCGCCGACCTGCGCCCAGCGAAGCCAGATTTCCTCGGGAGCGGGACGATCCTCGAAGCCGCCGATGTCGGTCGAGTTGAAAGGATTTGCGCAGAAGGCGAGCGAGAGCGTGGAGTAAATGGCGGAGGGAAGGCCGTTGCGAGCATACGAGCCTGAGAGGTCGCCGGGCCATTTGAAATTGTGATATTTCGAGGAGCCGAGCCAGCCGGCCCGGGGAATCATGAGGTAATCATCGCCGAGTTCGGATTGGAGGGCCTCGGCAAAAACGCGGTTGTATTCGAGCGCGTAGGAATTGTGGACGTCGGCCCCGGAACGGTTGCCGTGCAGCCGGGCGTCGGTTTCGAGATCCTGTCCCGCGTCGAGCTTGAAGCCGGAGATGCCGAGTTCGCGGACGGATTGGGCGATCTGTTTTTTCCACCAATCGAATGCGGCGGGATTGTAGAGATCCATGAAGTTGTAACGCTTGGCGACGAGGAGTTCGCCGGAGCTGGTGATGTTGTTGTCGGCGGCGGGGAGGTCTGCGGCGTTCGCGGGCTTTTGGACGAGATAGTTTTTGGCGACGGCTTCGGCGTAGTTGGATGCGCCGGGCATGGTGTAGGGGACGGTCCATGCGAGCGTGCGCACACCCATGTCGCGGAGTCTTGCGATTGTGCCCTTGAGGTCGGGATCGAAATCGGGGTTGGCGATAAATGTGGTGCGGCCCGTTTGCCACGGCGGTTCCAGCCAGGTGGTGCCGACCGGAAAATCGAGCTGCTGGAGTTTTTGAACCATTTCGATGAAATGATGGCCGCGGAGCGTGTCGATCTTGCCATTGGGAATGTCGGGATCGGACATGAGCCAGAACCACGGAAGAAACGTCCATCGCGGCGGCTGCTTGGGGAGCATGTCTTGCGCGGTGAAAAATGAGCGCACGGCACCCGCGATGCTGTCACCGCGCACGAGGGTGATGTCGAGGACGCCGACAGGGGCCTCGTAGGTGAGCTGATCCGCGCGGCGACGGCCTATGTCGAACGAGACACGTCCGCCGTAGTTGAGAAAGAAGGCGTAGTTTTTTGTGGATACGTAGTAGGGGATGTAGGCGCATTCATCGGGCGTGCCGGAAGTGTTCCAAAGATCAAACGCGGCTCCGCGCTGCGCGACGCGGCCATTCCACATTTCGCCGAAGCCGTAAATCTCCTCGACCATGTCGAGCGCGGTCGCGCCGCGTATGGCTTCGGCTGTTTTTGATGGGATGATGACAATGCGGAATCCGGCGGGGCCGACGGATGTGATCGTGGCGGTGGCGGTGCCGCCGTCGGTGAGCGTGAGCTTGAGCGTGGCACCTTTGCCGGCGCGGACGGATGTGATGGATGCCCAGCGGTCGTTGATTTTGAAGGCGGGCGATGTTGCGTCGGAAAATTGTTTGCCGCCATCGGGCGCGAGAAGACTGAGCCGCCATGGATTCTTTCCGATGACGAGCGTGGCGTTGTCGTTGGAGATACGGATTTCGCCCGCCGTTTCCCTGGGCGCAAGGGCGGCTGAAATCTGGAGACTGAGCGCCGAGAAAATGAGGATGAGCGTGAGCTTGCGCATGATGGCGGTGAAGAACAGCAGCCGTTATTCCATGAGGGCGTTGACGCACCAGAGGATCGGAGCTTGTCCGTGGAGGTCGCCCGTGATGCGTCCGCGTTTGAGATAATGCTGCCGGTCGTTGAGCGCGTTGGTGCCTTCGCAGACATCGCGGATGCGTCCGTCGGGATTGAGCCAGCCCACGAGGGCGAGCCAGCCTTTGCGGGTCGCGGGGCCGTAGGTTTCGGCATCGAGCCAGCCGTGACGCACGCCCGTGGCGAAGGCGTAGGTGAACATGCCCGTGCCGGAGGATTCCTGCCAGGAATTGGGATCGTCGATGAGCTGCCGCCATTTGCCGTCGGAGTCCTGATGCTTGAGCAGGGTGGCCATCATTTTTTTGTAGCCGGCCATGATGGGCGCGCGGTTGGGATGACCGGCGGGCAGGGCGCGGAGGAGCTCGGACATGCCGGCGGCGAACCAGCCGTTGCCCCGGCTCCAGAAAAAGGGAACGTCGGGCGCGTGGTGGAAGAGGCCGTTGGGTTGCTGGAGTTTTTTGAGGTAGGCGACGGCTTCGAGGGCGGCGCGATCGAGATATTTTTTGTCCCCGGTGGCGCGGTAGGCCTGCGTTTGCAGCATGGTGATCATATACATGTCGTCGATCCAGTAGCGGGTGTGCCAGCTCAGGCCCTGCTTGACGGCTTCGCGGGAGGTGGACGCGAGCTTGGCTTCCTCCTGGGGAGAAAGTGACATGGCGCTTTCGGGAGGCGTGGCGGGGGTTGTCCATTGCGCGTCGGCAAGATCGAGGCCGATTTTGAGGAAGCGCTTGTCGCCGGTGCGCATGTAAAGTTCGAGCGGGACGGAGCCGAAGACAGTGGTGTCAACATTGAGGGGTTTGTTGTTGTAGGGCGGCTGCCCGGTGAAGACGGGATCGAAGCGATCGACGAGCCGCTTGAGAAGGGCGTCGTCGCCGGTTTGCTTCGCGTAACGGAGCGCGCCCTGCCAGGTGCATGTTTCCACGTAGTGAATCATGTTGCTGGCCTTGTGAATGCGGATGGGATTCGAGAGAAAAGTCTCGATGAGGCGGGGGCCGACCTCGGCGGGCGACGCGCCTTTTTCCCACGGGCCGAAATCGTAAGCGGATTTTGTTTCGCTTTGGGCGGCAGGCTGAGCGGTTTTATTGCAGGCAACGAAGCCGAGGGCCACGGCGACAAGCGGAAGCAGGATGGCGATGAGGGGGCGGAATATTTTTGATGACATGGATTGGGTTCTTTTGGGTGTCTTTCGGTGCGGGGGATTCCGCGTTCGGCTGGGCGTTGTCGATCAAGCAATGCAAGAATTTAGCTTAATCATTAATTTCACAATACGAAAAAATAATTTCGTCAAACAAAATGATTAAGCCTGCGAAAGATTCTCCGATGTTGGGAAAAATCAAGGGTCCTGGCTGCCGTTTTGCGTGCCCGAGATTGAGGGCGGGGGTGCCGTTCCGGAAGGCGTGCTGATGTATTCCTTGACGACGGCTTCGCCGATTTCGACCTTGCCTTCCTTGATGGGGCGTTTCGTGACGATTTCGGGCACTTTGGTTTCGCGCCCAAGAAAATAAGCGCCGTTGTCGATGAGCCCGGGCATGGTCTGCTCAAGGGACACACCTTGCGCGGGCGTGGTCATGTTCGTTTGCCAGAGGAGGACTCGTTCGCCGCGCCTGGCATAGGCGGCGGCGTCAAACGACTGCACGATGAGATAGTAGCAATCATCGAATACCTGCGATACGAGCATGGCGGTGAGGTCATCGCGATTCATGAACCGGTTGAACGGCCCCGTGTCGGAGCCCATGCCTGCGAACTTTGATTGGTCGGCAATCGCCACTTCCATTTCCCTGGCAAATTTGTTTCCGCCGACGATCTTTGCGCGCGAGAGGATGTTTTTGAAATTTTCACTGTTGATCCTATAGCCGCTCCCAAGGTTGAGCGTGGTTGATGCCACGGTGTCTTCATCATTCGCGCCGGCTTGGATGTCGTCCAAGGTGCTGATGGTATTGTGCGAACCCCAGATCAAGCGGAGGATTTGGGTGGGCGGATGCTCCGCATCGGAGGGACGGTAGCCATTGGAGGCGAGGGCGACGGTTAGCTTTTCTTGCAGTTGCTCGATTTGCATCGGCTTTTCATCCCCGTAATTCTGTCCTTCGACATGATGTCCGGCAGAAGTGGAAAGATAGTAAACGGGATGTTCGAATGAGGGCGGCGGGAGCTTGCGTCCTGCATCGGTCAATTCGGTGACGAAAGTGAAATCGAGGAGAGGATTCCGTTGAAACGATGTGGGCAGGATGGAAAATCTCCACTTCGATGAGGACGTGGGTTTTTTGGCTGCCTTCGCCTCGGAGGGCGGAGTTGTCTGGGCGGCGGCTTCCGGCTGCGATGGCGGGGCAAAAAAAAGGGCGGCGCATAATGCGCTGGGGAGCAGGTTTTTCATGGAAATTATTTTGCGATGATAAACAGGTATTTCAATTGATGAAACCGATGACAGGCTGTTTTTATGGGCGGCATCCGGTTGTATTGAAACTGCAAAAATCATACGGGAAATGGAAACTTTCGAAAATCATGGGAAAAACACAATGCGCGCAGCCTTGGATGTCCGTGCCGGACTCGGCGAAGGGGCGCTGTGGGATGCGCGCGCGCAGGCGTTGCTGTGGGTGGACATCACGGGAAAAAGCGTTTCGCGATTTGATCCCGCGAGCGGAGAGAATCGTGTTTTGAAACTGGATACAACGCCGGGCGCGGTTGTGCCGTCGGCGGGGGGGGATTTGATTGTGGCCGCACGCGGAGGGATTGCGCGGCTCGATCCGTCGCGCGGCGTTTTATCGGGATTGATTGTGCCGCGCGGGCATGACGCGGGGAGGACGCGTTTCAATGATGGCAAGTGCGATCCGAGGGGACGGTTTGTGGCCGGAACGACATCGCTGTCCGGCGAACGCGGCAAATGCGCCTTGTATTCGCTGGAGGGGGGCTCGGTGCGGAAACTTTTGGACGGTGTGTCCATTTCAAATGGCATCGCATGGAGCATCGACGGGCGGAAAATGTATTACATAGACACGCCGACGCGCGAAGTCGCGGTGTTCGATTATGATTTGGATTCGGGTGAAATCGGCGGGCGGCGCGTGGCGGTGGAAATCCCGGCGGAGATGGGCTGGCCCGACGGGATGACAATCGATGCCGAGGGGATGCTGTGGATTTGCCTGTGGGAAGGCTCGGCGGTCACGCGATGGAACCCGGCGACGGGCGCATTGCTCGCGCGATACGATGTCCCGGCGCTGCACGTCACATCGTGCGCGTTTGGCGGGAGTGATTTGGGGACGCTTTTCATCACGACGGCGCGTGTCGATACCCCGGCGGATGTGCTGTCGGGGCATCCGCTGTCGGGGGCGATTTTTTCGATGCGGCCGGGTGTGCACGGAGTGCGGGCGGCGGAGTTTGCGGGATAGCCCGGCGGGTTGGCGGCTACCAGCGGCAGTTAAGGCCCGCGTTGATGGAGTAGCTGTCGACCTTGCCGCCGTTTTGGAGGGTGCCTTCGAGGATGGCGGAGAAGCGGTTGCTGAGTTGCGCGCTGAGGCCGGCACTCAACTGGAAGCTGCTTCCGCCCAAATCATCGCGGTAAGGCTCCATGGAGACGGGGAATCCATTTGAGTTGAGAGTGGTGACGGTCATGTCGCCTTTGAAGTCGTGATTGTAACCGAAGGTAATCCACGGGTGGAGGACTTTGCCGTTTTTGAGCGTGATGAGTTTGCGAGCGGAAATGGAGAGTCGGCTTTCGAGCGAATTGGCTTCGTCGATGCGGGCATACTTTTGGCCAAAGGTGTAGGTACGACCATAGGCATCCCTTACGTCGTCCACGCCGCGGGCTTGGAAGATGAGTTGGGCTTGTGGAACGAGGGTCCAGCCGTTCTTCAGCGCGGCAGTGTAGGAGAGGCGCGCGAAGCCGCCCCAACTGGCGCCGGTGGTGTCGAACTCGGGCGTATCGATGACGTTGATGGTGTAGTCGTCCCAAGTATACTTGGCGACGAAGTCAACGCCCCATGCGTCGTGCTGGAGGGCGAGGTAGGCGCCGAGGCTCTTGGAATCGAGCTTCACGAAGGGGTTGTTGAAGAGGCTGGCAATCTCGATCTTGGAGTTGGTGTAGTCAGCAAAAAGGCCGTAAATGACAGTGCCACTGCGGGAGGTGTCGGCGGGGATGTCGAAGCCGACTTGGACGCCGTTGGTGGTGGCCCAATTTTGGTCGTAGAAACGGTCGCGGCGGTAGTAGCCTTGGAGCCAGATGCCTTTGTCACGGTCTTTGTTGTCAGCGGCGGTTTGCAAGTCGTGGAGCCGGTCAAGGCGCTGTCCGATAGAGTTGAGGGTGGCGCGGTTGACGGCGATGCTGATCGGGTTGATGGCGAGCACGGCGGGCACTTCGGCAGAGTCGGAGGCGATGAGGCGGACTTCGTTTTGGTAGGTATAGATGCGGTAGTCGTGCGAGCCAATGACGACGCGGTTGGAGCTGGTGCCGTCGGTGATGGTGAAGACTTTTTGGGGCATGTCGCCAGCTTCGTTGATGATGAGAGCGGGGATGTCGGTGAGATAGGATTCGTAGGCGCCGGGATTGGCGCGCAGGTCGGTGACATTCACGCGGATGAGGGTGCGCCCGGTAATTTCGCCGCCCTGGATGATGATTTGATCAACCATGGTGTCTGCTGTGTCCGTGGCGCGGAGATTCATGCCGATGGTGCTGCCCGCCGCACCGGTGTAGCCGTTTTGGATGGTGAGGCGGGTGCCGACGGTGTTGGAGCCGCCAATGGTGATGTTGCCCGCGTTCACGATGGAGCGGAGGGTGTGGTCGTGACCGTTGAGCTGAAGTGAGCCGGCGGCCTTGATGGTGTAGAATGAGTTGGAGGAGAGAAGGCCGGGGCCGCCAGCCCTCAGGTAACCGGCCTCAATGGTTGTGTTGCCGGCGTAAGTGGCCGCCTGGGTGAGGACGAAGCCGCCGGGGCCCTGCTTGGTGAAGCCGCCATTGCCGCTGAGTGTGCCGACGAGGGCGACCTCGCGGTTCTCGGCGATTTCCGCAATGGCGGTGGCGCCGTTTTCTATGGTGGCATTGGTGGCGAGGGTGCCCGCGCCGATGATGCGGGTGTTGTTGCCGAGGGAGAGCGCCCTGAGCGCGAGGGTCTCGGTGCCAACCTCGGCGCCGCCCACGGCAGCTCCGACGCGCACGGTGGCGCCGCCGTGCGCCCGCACGATTTCCGCGATACCCCCGCCGCCAAAGGTGGCGCCATCGTCGATGTCAACGTCGCTGAGTTTTGCGCCGGTGGCGAGCAGCAGGGATCCCTCGCGCACATCGAAGGTGCCGGTGGCGGTGGAGTCGGCGGCGGTGAAGGTGAGAGTGCCGACGCCGGTCTTGGCGAAGTAGCCGTTGCCATGGAGCGAGCCGACGAACGAGGTATTGTTCTCCTGGTGGAAGAGAACGGTGCCGGAATTGGTGATGGTGGCGTTTTTGCCAAGGGTGTCGGCATTGCCGATGACCGTGCCTTGCTGGACATCGATGCCGCCGGCAAAGACATTGGAGGTATTTTCAAAAATGACTGTGCCGGTTCCCTGCTTGATAAATTTGCCGGAGGCCGCGCCGCCGAAGCCGGCGTCCTGATCGCCGGAGCTAAGTGCATCCGTGCTGATGCGCCCCTCGCCGGTGAAGGTATAGTCGCCATTGCCGGTGATGAGCATTTCAGACGCGGCGACGCTGGTGTGGTGTATTTCGATGGAATGCGAACCCGTGGCCGCAAAGGTGACTTTATCGCCGTCGACAAAGTAATTGTCTGTCCCGGCCCAACTGGCGGTTGAATTGTAGTCCCACATGTTGCCGCCAACCCCCGTCCATGTAAGCGAGGTGTTGGTCTTGGAAATCGCGACTTGGAGTGTCTTTGCGTCGGGCGTGAGGCTGTAGGCAAGCAACTCACGAGCGCTGGCGGTCACGCCGTTGCGGCTGGTCACGATCGCGTCGATAAGAGCGGAGTCGAGGGTGCCGCTGACAACATCGATCAAAGTAAACTGGCCCATGCGAAGGCTGGAAAAGTCCATGTTGAGGGCGCCGCCAATCGTGATGTTGTCGGCGACAAGTTTGTCCGACGCTCCGTCGTAAATATCGAATTTCATCAGGAGATTGCCGCCGGTGGAAAGGTCGTCGATCGTGAGCGTGACAGGGGTGGTGACCAACGCGTCGAAGTGGGTGATTCCGACCTGAAGGGCGCCCGAGTTGGCATAGATGATGTTGCAGTTTAGGTTTCCGGTGCTGCCGAAACTGGCGCCGTTCGCGATGGCAACGCTGGTTGGAGAGAGCCCCTCGACGAACAATCCGCCGTTGATAACGTTGACGACGCCTGAAATAACACTGTTGGTGTTTGAAAGCGTGACATTGCCAGCGCCGGTTTTGACCAGTCCCAAGGAGCCGGTGACCACCCCGGTAAGTTTCAACGACGCACCTGTGGAAGCGCCAACATTCAGCGCGACACCCTGGGAGCGCACGCTGTTGGTCAGCTCTGTTGTGACATCCGCGCGCAATGTGCCGCCCGTGATAAGGACGTCATTCACGCCGATCGCGTATTCATGCGCGACGCCCAGCACGCCGCCGGCAAGGGTTATAGGGTCAACGCCGAAGCTCACGCTGTTATCGGAGGCGAGAACAAGCGTTCCCGCGCCTCTTTTTTCGAACCCGCCCTGCGCGTTGATGGCACCGTCGAAAACCGTGTCGCCATTATTGATGGCGATGAGTTTCCCGGTGCCCAGGTCGATATTGCCGGAGCCCGAGATATTGTTGAGGGTCTGGTTGAGGTTCAGCGCGGACAGGGAGGCATCGGCCCCGACAAATACAGCGCCGCTGGTGGCAAGCTGGTTGGTGGAGGTGAGAATGAGAGAACCGGCGGTTATCGCGGTCGAGCCGGTATAGGTGGTGTTGGTCGCGGTGGTGTTGAGGGTGAGCGTACCCCCGCCGAGCTTGGTGAGGCCGCCGGTGCCGCGAATGATGACGGTGTTGGCGATGCCGATATTGAAGCCGTTGCTGTCGATAAACGCGCCATCGCCCATGGTCGTCATGGTGATGTTGCCCCGGATGAAGTTGGCATAGCCTGTGCGCGCCTGCAGCACACCGCCGTCAAATATGAGCTTGCTATTGGCAGCCAAAGCCGCGGCGGCCGTTTCGATGCCAGTGAAGGTCGAGAGGGTTGCGCGATTGGCGGCATTGGTGCTGCTCAATGTCAATGTGCCCAAGGCCGCGGCGGTGCGCCCAAGGTTGACGCCGCCGTTTGCGACGTTCACACGCGCGGAGTCTTTGATGGTCAGATTTCCGCCGCCAGAGGCGCCATACCCGACATAGATTGCCTGGAGGGAGGCGCTGGCGACATTCCATGTGGCATTTTCCCTGATCGTCACGAAGCCCGCGCTGGCCCCGGATTCGGCGATCAGAACGTAACCGCCACCCAGATTTTCCATCACCGCGTTGCCACTGATGTCCGCGTAGCCCGTGCCTTGGTAACCGAAATCCATGTTGGCGGCGGCAAATGATATATAGGCGTTATCCGTGACAACCAAATACCCTTTATGGCCCGCGCCAGCGCCAATGCGGGTGTTTCCCACGCTGCCAACGACAAGGGTGCCGGTGTTATTAAGTGTGAGGGTGCCGGAGCCGATGAGGGTGCCGCCGTTCACAACCAAAGACTGGGCCGCCCAGTAGCCGTCGCTAATCACCGGGAAGGGATTGCCAACATTCTCAGCAGTGGGATTGATCGTAACGGCATCCGTGCCAGTCGGGATGGTGGTGCCGGAGCTCCAGTTGCCCGGGGTGCTCCATTCACTCGTGCCGGCGTTCCCCGTCCAAGTTTGCGCTTGGGCGGAGATTGCAAGGGCGCCGCCGAGCAGGAGAATCGCGGCGGCCTGGATGATGTTGTGCTTGAGCATGCCTTGAGTTTTCATGGCGGAAAGGTTTAGGTTTGGGAGTTTGGGTTTAAGTTTGGTTTTTGGGACGTTACCAGCGGTAGTTGATGCCGGCGTTGAGGCCGTAGCCGGTGATGGGACCGCCTGTTTGCAGGGAAACGTCCATGTAGGCGTCGACGCGGCGTCCGAGGCGCGCGGGGAGGCCGGCGGTGATGAGGCAACTGCCGCCGCCGAAGTCCTCGCGGACAAAGGCGTTGTTCACGGTGGTCACCATGAGGTCGCCCTTGAACTCATAGACGAAATTCGCGTTGAGATAGGGCGCAAGGGAAACCGTGTCGCTCACGGTGATGAGTTTGCGGATGCCGAGACCGAGGCGGCCCTCAAAGGAGGCGGGGACGTTGACGCGCATCTGCTCGGGGCCGAAGGTGTAGGTGCGGCCAAAGGTGTCGGTCGCGCTGTTGATTTTGCGCTGTTGATAGGCGAGCTGGATCTGCGGGATGAGCGTCCAGTCTTTGCCGAGGTCGCAGATTTTGATGGCGCGAACCATGGCACCCCAGGTGTAGCCGTCGGTTTCCATGGACTGCTCGCCATTCTGATAACTGTAGACGTCGCCAATGCTGATTTTGTACTCGTCCCACGAATAGCGGGCGGCAACGTCAACGTGCCAGTCGAGGTCGGAGTAAGCGGAGAGGTAGGCGCCGATGCCGGTCGAGGAGAGGTCGGTCTCGGTCTTATTGGTGAGGGTGGCGGAGGCCTCGGTGTGATCCATGAAGGCGCCGTAGATGGTGTAGGTTTTGCCGGCTCTTTTCTTGCGTTTGTCCACGCCGGCCTGGACGCCCCAGGTGGTGCCGTCGGAGTCGGGGAATTGGGCGCCGTCGAGTTTGTCGGCGCGGTAGTAGGTCTGCGCCCAGGCCTGGACGCCGGTGTCGTTGTCGCCGGGAAGGGCGTGGGCGGCGTGCAGGTAGTCGAGACGCTGGTTGATGGAGCCGTAGGCGGCGCGGTTGGCCATGATGCTGACGGCGTTGGCGGCGAGGGCCGCGGGCATTTCGGCGGCGGTGGTGGCTTTGAGTTCGATGCCCGCGTCGGTGTATTTGATGACGTAGTCGCGCTGGCTCATGACGACGCGATCGTAGCCGCGCCCGTCGTCGAGGACGAAGGTGCCGGGCACAAGCTCGCCAGCCTCGGCGATGATGATGGGGTCGAGGTCATAGACGACGCGGGTCCAGTCGGTGCGGTTATCGGTGAATTGGACAAACACCTTGGTTGTGCCCGAGATGTTGGCGGCGTTGGTGAAGACAAGCTGGTCGGAGAGAGTCTTGGTCTTGTCGGCGGCGATGATGTTGAAGGAAATGCCGCCGGTGTTGCCGGAATCGTAGGAGCCGGTGATCGTGAGCTTGATGCCGGCGTTGGGAAGGTTGTTGCCGCCGATGTAGATGCGCCCGTGATTGATGACCTCGGGCAGCGTGTGGCTGAATCCGCCGAGGCTGAGGCTCGCGCCTTGGTTAATGTGGAAGGAGGGCGAGTTCGGGGAGAGCGCGTTTTCCGCACGGGCGATCAGGGAGCCCTCCGCGACGGTGGTGCGACCGGTGTAGGAAGAGGGGGCCTCGAGGATGACGTTTCCGCTGCCAGTTTTTATGACGTCACCGGAACCAACGAGAGAGCCGGTGACGACAAGGCCGCTGGTAAAGGCATTAACGCCAGAGCCATTGTCCAGAGTGAGAGTGTTATTAAAGCTAACTGAATCCGTCATGATGGTGCCGCTGCCGACCAGTCTGCCGCCTCCGTCGAGCACGATTTTGCCAATTTTAAGAACGCCGACTCTATCGTAGTATGCCATGTTATATGTTCCAGAGGTATAGGCATTACGGGTGACTCCAATGTGTACATTCGTTGAATTGTTGGCTACATGCAGGGTGCCATCGATTATTCCCGCGCCAAATACGACGGCGGTGGCGGGTCCACTATTTATGGTGAGATCGCCCGCTATGCGGGAGGGATTCGGTACAGAAGTGCTGGTGACGACAGGTGCGCCGCTACCGGTGGGGAAGGTGGTATTGGTGATGACGAGGGAGCCTGTGGAAAGATAGATGCCAGTGGCTCCAGCCGTGCTGACGGAGCCGTTGATCTTACTGCCCTCCAAGAGATCAACCATGAAGTAGGCTCCTGTGCTGGTCACAGGGCCGTCCACGTAACTGTTCGCACTGAGGAACATTGTCCCGGTTTGTATTTCAGCGGCGCCCTTGATGGTGCCGCTTGCCCCAAGCCAGACACCACCCACGCCATTAATTGCAGCCGGCCCGCCGAGGATGCCGTGCGTGCCGATGGAGATGACGCCGGAACCGACGGATGCAGAGCCGCTGATGGCGCTCGTGGCGCCAACAATAATGGCGCCAGCGCCCTGGATTACGGCCGGCCCTTGGATGGAGCCATTGGCGCCGATGTTGATGGTGCCGGATTGAGCGGTGGCGGAGCCGTTGATGACGCTGTTTGTACCGATGACGATGTTACCTGTGCCGGTGGCGGCAGATCCGGTGATGGTGTTGTTATTGCCGGCGGTGATGTTGCCCGTGCCGCTGATGGCGATGGAGCCGACATGGGAGTTGTTGCTTATCGTGAAGGAGCCATTCGTGAGCGTGGTCGGGCCGGCGAAGGTGAAGTCGGTGCCGGCGGTGACGTTTGAGTTGCTTCCGGTGATGGCGGACGAGTTGTAGGTAACGCTGGCGCTGAAGGTGAGCGTGCCGCCCGCGAGTTCCGTCCTGCCGGTGAAGCCGGCGAGGTTGTTACCGACAGTGAGCGTCCCCGCGCCGGTTTTGCCGAGGACGCCCGTGCCGGTGAGAATGCCGGTGTAGGTGGCGTTGCCGGTCTGGTTGAAGATGGTCGCGCCGTTGTTGGCGATCTTGGCGTCGCCAAAGTGGGCGACGCTGCCGATGAGCGTGCCCTGCCGGACGTCGATGCCATTGGTGAAGCTGTTGGGGGTGCTGTTGGCGAGAGTGACGGTGCCGGTGGTGTTGATGGTGAAAATGCCTGCGGGCGCGACGCCGCCGAAACTCGTCCCCAGGACACCGGTGCTGTTCGCATCCACCGTGAGGGCGCCGCCTGTGAAGGTGTAGCTGCCGTTGCCGCTGATGGACATCTCGGAGACAACCGCGCCGGTGGACATGATGTTGATGGCGTTGCTGCCGGTGGCGTCAAAGATGACCTTGTCGCCGGAAACGAATTTGGTGTCGAGGCCCGACCAGTTGCCGGTGGTGGAATCCCAGTTGCCGTCGGTCGCGCCAGTCCATGTGAGAACCTGGTTGGTTTTGTTGGAGATGACCTGAAGTTCGGTTTTGTCGGTGCTGAGGGCGTAGGTGGCGCTGGAGCGGATGCTGTTGAGCGGGGAGCCGCCGTTTTGCGTGATGCTGAGGCCGGTGAGGATGCTGTCGGAGAAGATGTCACTGGTGAGCTTGAGGAGGGTGAAAGTACCAGTCTGGATGTTGACGAGGTCGATGGTATTGGTGGCGCTGCCGAAACTGGCGCTGGTGGCAATGATGGTGTCGGCGCCCGAGGCATACATATCGTGGCTGAGCGTGGCCGCGCCGCCGAAGCTCAGCGCGCCGTTGATGGTGAGTGTGGAAGGGGTGGTGACCGTGGCATCGTTGTGCGTGAGGCCGGCCTGCAGGTTGCCGGCGCCGGCGAAGGTGACATTGCCGGTGATGGTGCCCGAGCCGCCAAAGGCTCCGCCGGCGGCGATGCTGACATTACCAGTGTAGCTGGTGGTGAAGAGGCTGCCTTGGTTGACGTTGATGGCTCCGGAAAGGCCGGAGAGGTTGCCGGAGAGGACGAGGTCGCCAGCGCCGGTCTTGCTGACGCCGGAGTCGCCGGTGATGGCGCCGGTGAATTCCATCCTGCCGCCTGCGTTGGTATCAATGGCCACTTGGGCGCCAGACTGGACGGTGATGGCATGGGCGAGTTTCAAGGAGACGGCTGTGCCGCCGAGGGTGCCGGAGGTGATGGCGATGGTCTGACCGGCGCCCGTGCCGATTGCAGAGGCGCTGCCGATGACGAGCATGCCGCCGTTGAGCGTGGTGTTGCCGCTGACGGAGTTGCTGCCGGAGAGGGTCAGGGTGCCGACGCCGGTTTTGCTGATGGAGGCGGCGGTGAGGTTGCCGGAGAAGGTGGAGGCGGCGGTGTTGTTGAGCGTGGCCGCTCCCGTGCCGAGAGTGACGGCACCGGCGCCGGAGAGGTTGTTGAGGGTCTGCGCGAAGCCGTTGGCAGAAATAGCTCCGATGTCGGCAATGTTCACGCCAGAGCTGTTAGCGAGTTGGCCGGCTGCTGTGAGGACCAGCGAGCCAGCATTGACGGTAGTGGAGCCGGTGTAGCCGAGGGTGTTGTTGAGCGTGAGGCTGCCCGCGCCGAGCTTGGTGAGTCCGCTGGTGCCGGTAAAGGTGACTGTGCTCGCGATGCCGATGTCAAAGCCGTTGCTGTCGATAAAGGCACCGTCACCCTTGGTTGTAATGGCTATATTGCCACGGATAAAAGTGCCGCTGCCCGCGAGCGCCTGCAAGACACCGCCGTCAAATGTGAGCTTGGCGTTGCCAGCCACGGCTGTGCTGCCTTGGATGCCCAGCTTGGCCGCGAGGGTTGCGCGATTGGCGGCGTTGGTGCTGCTCAATGTGAGTTCGCTTTTGGCGGTGGCGGTGGCACGTGCAAGCTCAACACCACCATTTGCAACAGTAACACGCGCGGAGTCTTGAATCGTCACATATCCGCCGCCACTGCCGTTGAAACCTGTAATAAGGGCCGTCGCTAGCGTGCTGCTGATATTCCAGCGGGCATTTTCCTTGATGGTTACGTATCCCGCGCTCGCGCCTGCCTCGGCCAAAATAGCCTGGCCGTTGGTGTGCAGATGCTCCATGACTGCGCTCCCGCTCACGGCCACGTACCCCGTGCCGTTGTATCCGAAGTCCACGTTCGCGGCGGCAAATGAAATATAGGCGTTGCCCGTGACGTTTACATAACCTGCGCTGCCTGCGGCACCGCCGATGCGGATAGTTCCCACGCCGATGGCAAGGGTGCCAGTACTATTAAGCGTGAGTGTGCTGGACCATCCGGAGGCGACTGCTCCGTTCATGACCAAGCCGGCGATTGACCAATTGCCGGAGCTGATCACAGGGTGGGGCTTTGCGTAAATGGCGGCGGTAGTGGGGTTGAGTGTAACGGCATCTGAGGAGCCCGGGACGGCATTGTTGTTCCAATTTCCGGCAGTGGCCCAGTCGTCCGTATCGGCGGCGCCAGTCCAAGTTTGTGCGTGGGCGGTTGAGAAGATAAACCCGCCGGCAAGCGCAAGCGCGGCAGCCTTGAGCGCGCCCGTTATCATGCGAGTGGTTGTTGATGTCGTGTTGTTTGTTTTCATAAAATTAAGTGCTCTTTTGGGGTTACCAGCGGTAGTTGATGCCGAGGTTGAGGCCGTAGCCGGTGATAGGGCCGCCGGTTTGCATGGAGCCGTCGGCGTAAACGTCGATGCGCTTGCTGAGGCGCACGGGCACGCCGAGGGTGAAGAGGTAGCTGTCGCCGCCGAAATCCTCGCTGACACTTGTGTTGTTCACGGTGACCGCCGCGATGCTGCCCCTGAACTCGTAGAGGAAGTGCGCGCTGACATAAGGGGCGAGGGAGATTCTGTCATTGACGATGATGACCTTGCGCAGGCCGGCGCCAACGCGGCCCTCGAGGGAGGAGGGCCTGTTGATGCTCATGTTCTCCGGGCCGAAGGCATAATCGCGGCCGCTGGCATCGTTCATGTTGTTGATCTTGCGATTTTGATAGATCAATTGCGCTTGCGGGGTGAGCGCCCAGTTTCTGCCAAGATCGTTGATCTTGGCGACGCGGAGCATGGCGCCCCATGTGTAGCCGTCGGCAGACATGTGCCTGCGCCCGACGGTGACTTTGTGGCTGTCCCATGAATACCGGAGGGCGGCGTCGATCTGCCAGTTTTTGACGGTGTGGGCGGAGATGTAACCGCCAATGCCGGTGGCGATGAGGTCGGCGCTTGTTTTGTTCGGGAGGTTGGCACTGGCATCGGTGCGGTCAATGAAGCCGCCGTAGGTGGTGAAGGCGTTGCCGACCTTGTCGCCGCGTTTGTCTATGCCGGCCTGGAAGCCCCAGGCGGTGCCGTCGGAATTGGGGAAGAGGTCGCCGTCGAGTTTGTCGGCGCGGTAGTAGGTTTGCCCCCAGACTTGGAAGCCGGTGGTTTCGCTGCCCGGGAGGGCGTTGGCGGCGTGCAGGTAGTCGAGGCGCTGGGAAAGGGATCCAAAGGCAGCGCGCCCGACGATGTTGCCCATGACATTGGCGGCGAGGGCGGCGGGCAGCTCGGCGGCGGTGGTGGCGATGAGTTCAATGGTGCCGCCGTCATATTCGAGGACGTAGTCGATGCCGTGCAGGATGGCGCGGTTGAAGCCCTGGCCGTCATCGAGGACAAAGGAGCCGGGTGCAAACTCGCCGGTGTCGGCGATGACCAGCGGCTCCATGTCATGAATGATGAGGGTCTTGTTGGAGCGATGGTCGGTGAGGATGGCGCGGATTGTGGTGGTGCCGGAGATATTGGCGGCATTGGCAAAGGAAAGCTGGCCGGAAAGGGTCTTGGTATTGTCGGCGGTGACGATGCTGAGGTGGACATCGGAGCCGGGCGCGGCGGTGTAGGCGCCGTTGATGCGGAGCCTGCCGCCGGTAACGCCGTTTTCGCCGAGCCACAAGGCGCCGTGGTTGGTGAGCGTGCCGACTGCTAGGCTGTAGCCGTTGAGGGCGAGATTCGCGCCAGCCCCGATGGTGTGGGCGGAGTTGGGGGAGAAGGCGTTGTCGGAACCCGCCGCGAGGGTGCCTTGGAGGACATTTGTCGGCCCGGAATAGCTGGAAGAGGTGGATGTGCTGAGGACAACCGTGCCTTGGCCGACCTTTGTGATGCCGCCAGCGCCCGCAATCGGGCCGTCAATTGTGAAGTCCGGGGCGGGCGCGCTGTAGTAGTGTTCCTGCAAGGTGATGTTTCCACCGAGGCTGATGCCTGTGGATGCCAGCGTGCCGGAGCCGTTGATTGAGGCGTCCGTGCCAAGCGCGAGGTTGCCCATTTGGAGGATTGCGGCGTTGTCGGTGGCGCCGGATGCGTCAACGGTGATGGCGCTGCCCGGGGCCATCGTGACGTCACCCCTGATGCGCCCGACGCCGACAATGTTCGCGCTGGCGCCGATGCTGACGTTACCCGCGACTTCCGAGGTGTCGTGAACCATGAAAAGGGTGCCGTTGTTTATCGTGATTGATCCGGTGGCGATGGCTCCATCGCCAATGTAGAGGGCGATGCCGGCGCCTGTGCCCGCGATGTGGCTGGAGCCGTAGGTGACGCCGTCTGCGATGACCAATGCGCCCTCCTCGATTTCGGTTTTGCCGGTGAAGCCGGTGAAGTCGCCGTCCACGGCCAGCGTGCCGGCGCCTGTTTTGCCAAAAATACCGCTGCCAGTCATCGCGCCGGCAAAGGTGTCATCGGTGGCCTGGTCAATGATGGTCCTGCCGTTGTTTGTGATGCTGGCGTCGCCAAGGGTCATCACATTGCCAATGAGCGTGCCCTGCTGGACGGCGATGCCGCCGACGAAGGTGTTGGTCTCGTTGTTGGCGAGGGTGACGGTGCCGGTGGTGTTGATGGTGAAGATGCCTGTCGGCGGGGAGGCGCCAAAGCTGGAGCCGGTGGTGCCGAGGCTGTCCTTGTCCACCACGAGGCGTCCGCCAGTGAAGGTGTAGCTGCCATTGCCGGTGATGGACATTTCGGAGGCGATGACACCCACGGGCATGATGTCGATAGCCTGGCTGCCCGAGGCGCCGAAGATGACTTTGTCGCCGCTGACAAATTTGGTGTCGCCGCCGCCCCAGTTGATGGTGGAGGAGTCCCACTTGCTGTCGGTCGTGCCGGTCCAGCTGACGACGTGGTTGATTTTTTCGGAGATGAGCAGGAGTTCGTTTTTGGCGCTGTTGAGGCCATAGGCGACAGTGGAGCGTCCGCTGAGCGTGGCGCCGCCGTCCTGCGTGGTGATGATGGCGCCGGGGGCAACAAGGCTGTCCGAGAAAGTGCCGCTGGTGAGCTTGATGAGGGTAAAGGTGCCGCTGAGGATGTTGACGAGGTCGATGGTGTTGGTGGCGCTGCCGAAGGTGGCGCTGCCGGCTACAATGGTGTCGTGGCCCGAGGCATACATGTCATGTCTGAGCGTGGCCGCGCCGCCGAAGCTGAGCGCGCCGGTGATGGTGAGCGTGGAGGAATTGGTGACGGTGGCGTCATTGTGCGTGAGGCCGACCTGAAGCGCGCCGCTGCCGGCGAAGGTGAGATTGCCGGTGATGAGGCCCGAGGCGCCGAAGGCGCCGAAGGCGGAAACAGTGACATTGCCGGCGCAGTTGTAGTCGCCGATGAAAAGGCCACCGCCGCCGACATTGATGCCTCCGCTGAGGCCGGAGAGATCGCCCGAGAGGGTGAGATTGCCCGCGCCAGTCTTGTTGATGCCGGAATTGCCGGTGATCGCGCCGGAAAGCGCGACATTGCCCGCGCCGGTGTCAAAGGCGAGTTGCAGGCCGCTTTGCAGGGTGATGGTGTGGGCGAGCGCGAGGGAGGCGGCTGTGCTGGCCAGGGAGCCGGAGGTGATGGTGAGGTTTTTGCCCTCGCCCGTGCCGATTGCGTTGGCATGGCCGAGGGTGAGGAGGGCGCCACTGAAGGTGGTGTTGCCGCTGACGGTGTTGTTGCCGGAAAGGGTGAAACTGCCGGGGGTGGTTATGATGAGGTCCGAGGCCGTGAGCTGGCCGGAGAAGACGGCGGCGGTGGTGGTGTTGATTGTGGCCGCGCCCGTGCCGAGATTGACCACGCCCGCACCGGAGAACTGGTTGAGTGTCTGGTTGAGATTGATCGCGGTGAGCGTGGAGGAGGCGGCGACGGTGATGGCGGAGCTGGCGGCGAGTTGGTTCTGGGCGGTGAGGATGAGCGCGCCGGCATTGATGACCGTGGAACCGGTGTAGGTGGTGCTGCCGGCGGTGGCGTTGTTGAGTGTGAGCGCACCTGCGCCGAGCTTGGTGATGCCGCCTGCGCCGCTGATGGAGACAGTGCCGGTGATGGCGATATCCCTGCCATTGCTGTCGATGAAGGCACCCTCGCCGATTGTGTTGATATTCAAGATTCCAGTGATGAAATCAGCATTTGCGCTGCCTGAGGCCCGCAGGATGCCGCCGTCGAACAACAGATAACCTTTGGAAGTACTGCCGAAAACAGCGCGTGTGAGCGCAGTGCCGCGACCATTCGTGTCATTGCCCCTCAAGGTAAGCGTGCCTGTGGCAGTGGCGGTATTGCCGAATCTTATTGTTCCGCTGGCCACCGATAGCAATCCATGATCCTTGACCTCCACGGTGCTGGTGCGCGCGCCACTATGGGTTCCGGCGTAAGTGATATAGAATACGTTGCTATGGGTCATCTCGAAGATGCCGTGATCATCAATAATCACCTGCGATGTCGTATCAGGCCTTTCTCCCGCGACATATAAACCGGCATTCATTGTCAGTCTTGCCGAGCCTGTGATGTTTATGATGCCTGTTGTATTCGGCCTGATTCCTGCCCCTAAGTTGGAGGTATTATGTATCAATGTGGCGGTGTCTTTTAATATCAAGACCCCCTGACCGTAGTTTCCTACCAACATGGTGTTGTTTGTGGTAAGTGAGCCGTTGCCTTCTATCGTAAGGGTGCCGGAGGACGTCACTGCCTCGTGGCCAATGGTGAGGGCTGCGGTTGTGGCTGAAACGCCCGCGCCTATGACAACGTTTGCCTCCTGAAGCCCTCCGTTGGTGGCTCTTCCGATGAAAGTGGGATCGACGTTGGTGGGCACGCTGCCGGGGGACCCGTTGTCGACAATCCAATTGGACGGGTCATTCCAACTTATGCCGTCGCCAGCGCCTGTCCAAATGAGGTTCGCCGAATGGGCAATGGGCGGGCACAGCATGATGGCGATCGCCGCCAGTATGATGTTTCGGGGAGCCTGCCACGGGGTGATCAATTGGTTAATTCGTTTTTTCATAATAAAGGACAGGTGGTTTTGTGATTGCGATTACGCGGGATTGGGTTCGTGGCGTATTGTCGATTGGTGAAAAAAGCGGCGGTTGCGGTTTTGGAATACTATTCCTCAAGGGCGACGGGGTTGGTGAGCTGGCCGATGTTTTCTATATCAACGGTGACGATGTCGCCGGGTTTGAGCCAGCGGGGGGGCTTGGCGGCCATGCCGACGCCGTGGGGGGTGCCGGTGATGATGACCGTGCCGGCGAGGAGCGTCGTGCTGGCGCTGAGGAATTCGATCAGCGCGGGCACGTCGAAGATCATGTCGTTGGTGTTCCAGTCCTGCACGGGCTCGCCGTTGAGGAGGCTGCGGATGCGCAGGGCGTTGGGGTTTGGGATTTCGTCGGTCGTGGTGATGCAGGGGCCGAGGGGGCAGAAGGTGTCGTAGTTTTTACCGCGGGTCCACTGGCTGCCGCCGCGCTTGATCTGCCAGTCGCGCGCACTGACGTCGTTCGCGCAGGTGTAACCGAGCACATATTTGAGAGCGTCGGCTTTGGAGACGTTTTTGCAGGTTTTGCCGATGACGACACCGAGTTCGCATTCATAGTCCACTTCGTCGCTCTTTTGCGTGACGGGAATGCAGATCGGATCGCCGGGATTCTGGATGGTATTAGGGCCTTTTATGAAGAGGATAGGATACTCGGGAATTTTTGCACCGGTTTCGTTGGCGTGGTGGCGGTAGTTCAGGCCGATCCCGAGGACGGTCGTCGGGACGATGGGCGCGAGGAGCTTGGCGGGTTTTATAATAACGCCCGTGGGAGTGAGGCCGGCGAGGAGTTCCCCGGAGAGTTGCTCGACGGCGCCGTCGGCGAGCTGGCGGCCGTAGTGGGTCGTGTTGGCGGCGTCTTGGTAGCGGACGATTTTCATGGTATATAAATTGGTTTTAACCGCAGATGGACACAGATGGACGCAGATATGAAATGCAGTATGTTGGTTTTAATAATCTGCGTTTATCTGTGTTCATCTGCAGTTGTATTATTTCGTTTTTGTTTTGGTGATCGTGACTTTGCCGTTTATATAGGTGAGGAAGGTGAAGGTGGCGGGGTGCATGCGCACTTCCGGGCGGAGGGTGACGGCGGCGCGGTTGATGGTTTCGATTTCCTGGCCGTTGCTCAGGTTGAGATCGGTGCCGATGAGTTGCGGGGTTGTTGTGTTTTGCAGCGGCGTGAGGCGGATCACGCCGGCGGCGTGCGCGGGAAGATTTTGTGAGATCGATTCATCCGCTTTATATACACCGAGGAAGGTTTGCGCCTTGAATTCGAAGGCGGCGTAGCTTTCAGCAGTTGGAAGATCGGGGATGTCGGAGGGTGAAAAGGAGAGTGTCTTTGATTCGGCTCCATTCCAGTTGGCAAGGGTGACGACAGCCCATGGGTAGGACGAACCCTCTGTGTGAGCCGCAGAATACACCGGTTCAGCCTGAGGCTTCGCCCTACCAAAATGGCTTACAAAATATTCGGGCACGTAGTCGGTCCATTCTTTGAAGGGCTTTGCGACAGGTGCGTAGGTGGGGATCACCATTTTGTATAAATCGTAACGGTCCTGATCAAGTTCATCGAGTTTCTCGGAGACCTGGATAACACCGCCGCCGAGGAATCTATACACAACGAGCGAGAAGGCTTCCTCGTCGGTGAAATTGCCCATCGAGATGTGATTGCGGGTGGATCGCCATTTGTTTTCGAAGGCGCGGCGGCGGAGTTGCAGCGCGTCTTGGTCGCTGGTCCAGAGTCCGCCTTGGTCATAGAAGACGCGGGCAAAGGTCTGGCGCATGCGGAGCCGGTAGCGCGTGGCGGGGGCGTTGGGTTCGAGCGGATCCCAGTGGCCGCGCACGTCGGAGCCGGAGCGCATGATGTTCGCAAAGCCGGCGCAGGCTTCGTAGAGTGCGCCCCACACGCCGATGATGGCGTCGTCGCCGGAGGCACGACGGATGATGTCGATGCCGCGCTTGAAGGCTTGGGCGCGCGTGGCGGTGCGGTCGTGGAAGCGCGCGTTTTCGTCGAGGAGCACGACGCGGAGGAAATCGAACTTGAGGTAATCATAGCCCCAGGCGCGGAACTTGCCGCAGAGTTCGATGAGAAACTTTTCCGCCGAGGGCGCGGTGGGGTCGAGGATGTAGCACGGTTCCATGAAGGGCATGATTTTGCCTTTGATGGGTTCGCCGTTCGCGTTTTTCAGAGGGAGATCGGGATATTTTTTCAGCGCGTCGCACGCGGGGTCGAGGAAGAAGGGGCAGCTCCAGAGGCCGGGAGTGAGTCCGGCGGCGCGGATTTCGGCGGCCATTGCGGCCATGCCTTCGGGGAAGCGGGCGGTGTCGGTGTTCCAATCGCCAAATAGGTCGTCCCAGTTGTAGTCGATGAGGAAGGTGTCGAACGCGACGGGGCGTTTTTTCAGCTCGGCAAGGTCGGCGCGGATGTCGGCTGCGGTGATTTCGGGGCCGTAGAAATACCAGGTGCAGAAAATGTTTTTGAGAGGCGAGAGGCGCGCGCCATAACGGGTTTTGATGCGGGCAACGTGATCGGCGAGGAGGGCGTCGCAATTTTTTCCGGTTTGTATGTAGAGCGTGTGTGTTTCGCGCGTGGCGCCGGGCGGAACGAGGACGCCGTCGAACTCGGCGGTTGTATCCAGCGAGTGAAGCGCGGCGCGTTTGGAGTCGAGGGTCAGCGCGATGTCGCTCAGGTGTTCGGTTTGTCCGTCGAAGCCGATGAAGACTGCGGCGTCGGCATTATTGTCGGGGATGATGACCAGCGCGGGATCGGCATGGAAGGAAATGCCACGTTTGGCGGCTTCAACGGGATCGTCGGTTTCCTTGATGCCCTTGGAGTTGTCAGTGGCTGCGTCGCGCGTGGCTTCGCTGTCGTTGACCGGGCGGAAGGGGCCGGGAATATCGTTTTTATGGCGTGCGAGGCGAAAAACCGTCCAGTTTGCGACAGCTTGGTTTGCAACGAGGAGATTTTGCTGTCCGGTGATTTGGAGGGGAACGAGTGCGCGGAGATGAATCGGCGTGGCGCGGGTGTTGGTGACGGAGAGGCGAATGGCGTAGCCGGTGGAGTTTGGTAGCGCGGTGATGGTGCGGCGGAGTGTGAGGCCGGAGAGAGTGGCGTTGCCGTCGGCGTCGAATTGCGGGGCGGGGAGCGCGGGTTCGTTGTCGAGAATGGGCGCGGGGGTGGTGTACGTGAGGCGGGTGTTGTTGGGGAGCGCGAGGGTTTCGGCGCGGGCGGCGAGGGGGAGAAGCGCGAGGAGTAAGAACAAGACGATTGCGTGATATGGAGTGCGGTGACTTGTCACCGCTTTGGACGAGCCGACTTGTCGCTGCATTCCATAAAAAATCGCGATAGCATGACCAGTCATGCTATGAACAGAGGTGGCTAGCCACCTCTGTTCATAAAGATGTCCAAAGAAGGTTCCGAGGAACGCTTGCGCAGGGAGCGGCGGCTTTCCAGCCGCCGGACGCGACGTAGTCGCGCCGTTCGCGCGTTGGGAAAAGCTTTTTTGGCGAGGCTTCGCCTCGCCCGACGACAGGAATGTCGCCGCTCCTTGCGCAAGCGTGTTTTTCGAGAGCGTTTTCATCGCCTCGCGTTCCTTTCCTGCACAAAGAACACCGCCGGCTTGTCGGTGATTATGTATTCGGTGACGGTGATGTCGCTGCCGACGCATTTTATTGCGACGCGGTGTTTGCCCGCGGTGAGCGTGCCGAGCGCGTTTAGCCAGATGACGCGTTCGGCTCCGGTGCCGACGTTCCATTGATAATCAGGTTCGATGGAGGCGGTCGTGGTTTTGCCGTCGAGCGTGATGTCGAATTCTTGCTTGCCGTGCCACGGGGTTTTGATGCTGGCACGGACGAGGAGCGCGTAGGAACGGGTCTTTTCGGTTGTGAATGTTGTGGCGGTCGGGAGGAAGTAGATAGCGGTCGGCGGGCGTTTCTGCTCAGTGTAGTTTCCTTTGGCGTAAACGGAGACGGGACGCGAAAGGCCGTCGGGCGTGCGCACGAGAAACGCGCCTCGGAAGACGGGGCGGCCCGCGAGTCGGGCGGGGTCGGCGGTGACGGTGAGTTGGATTGTTTCGCCGGGGGCGAGCGTGCCTCGGGCGGGTGTCACGGTGAACCAGTCGAAGACGTTGTTCTGGCGGATTTGGAAGGCGATGGGAGTGTTGCCGGTGTTTTTGACGGCGACGTGCGTGCTGCCGCCAGTAGCGGGGAAATTGATTTGCGCGGGCGCGGCGGAGAGGGCGAGGGGGCGGGCAGGGATGTCGGTCGCGCCGTTGATGAATGCGCCGAGGTCGTCGCCTGCGCGGGTGATGCCGGGGACTTCGACGGCTTTGGCGCGCGCGGGGCTGTCGGGTGCGAGCCGGTAGTCGCCGGCGGCGGGCGCGGCGAGTTTGGGATCAGCGGCGAGGGCGTTTTTCTCCTGTCCGTATTTGCGGAAGGCGGCGATGAATCGTTCCGACGACGGGCGCGCACGGTTGACCCAGAAGAGGTCGTTGTCGAAGTTCTCGGTGCGCGCCCAATCGGCGGGTAAGCGGGATTCGTTGCAGACGAAAATATTGTTGCGCATGGTGCCGAGCGCGGCGGTGGCGGGTGTGGCGCTGCCGTAGTGGCCGTAGGCGCTGGAGCTGCGGCCGTGGCCGTGGAATGTATTATTGTATATAAGGCGTTTGCCGTGCTGTTCGAGGCGGTGGCTGTTTTTGAGGAACATGAGGGCGAGGCCGGATTCGTCGCCGGGGTTCGCGATGAGGTTGCCGATGGCGTATTGGGGACCGATGAGGCAGGGGCCGAAGCTGATGCCGCAGAGGGTGCCTTCGACTTTGTTGCCGATGAAGCGGAGGTTCATGCCGCCGCCTTCGAGTTCGATGCCGTCGTCGTTACCGTAGGCCATGTAGTTGCCCAAAATGTCGCTGTCACGGTAGAGGCCGCCTTTTTCGTTGGAGTTGCTGTTGCATTCGATGACGTCGTTCCAGCGGTGTTCGTCAGAGCCGACGAGGTCGTTCCAGCGGATGACGTTTCCGCCGAGTGTGTATTCGGCGACGATGGCTTCGGGGCCGGCGGGGTGGGAGAATGTCCAAGCGTTGGAGCGGCCGCGGGGGTCGTGGATGTAGCAGCGTTCGACGACGGTGTTGGCGCTTTTGCGGATCATGATGGCGCCGTCGAGGTTGATGAGGTTGCCTTCGGGGTCGCGGTATTTGCCGCGCGCGCCAGTATTGTCGAATTGTTGTTCGCCGGTGCGGCCCCAGCCGGAGAGGTCGCAGTTGAGAATGCGGATGTTTTCGGAGTTTTCGACGAGGATGGCGTGACGTTTGCCGCCGCTGAGCGTGATGTTTTCGAGGATGATGTAAGCGGCGTTGCGAAGGGTAATGGCGGCGTCTTGCGCGGTGGTGTCGGTGTGGAGCGGGGCGGCGGCGGTGTATTTTATCCAGCCGTCGGGCGCGCCGTGTTCGGTGATGACGAGGCCGTTTTCGGGGAGCGTGCCGAGGGGGATGCTTTTTGCGATGGGCGGCGCGCTGGTCCAGGTGCGGAAGGTGGTTTGTTCGACAACGCGAGCGTCTTTTGCGGAGAGGATGCGGATTTGGTACGTGGTGTCTTCCTGTAAATTGAAGAGGCTGCCTTTGTGGATTTTTGCGGGTTGGTCGCAGATGGGCGGGTGCGCGGCGCGCCATGCGGTTTCGTTTTCATTTTTATATTCGACGCGAAAATCGGCGTTGGTTTTTGGATTATAATAATAACTGCAATTATTAAACGAGGGGACTGTTTGGAGTTCGCCGGGTGCGAGCGTGGCGAGGTCGGGCAGCGGCGTCGCAGAGCTCCGCCCTCCAGCGCAGGGGAGCGCGGGCAGAAGAAGGGAGAGGAGTAAGACAGCGCGGGGCATTATGGCTTTATATTATTTTTTGCACGGATGGCGGTTTAGAAGTCGAACCGTGCCTCAAAGGTGAAAGTGCGGGGATCAACGATGCGATATACCGTGGGTATGCCGTTCGAGTCGGTGCGTATCGCGCGGATGCCTCCGTTCTCAAGGATGTTGTTGACGTTCAATTGGAATGTCGCCCTGACCTTGCCGAATATCCGCGTGTTGTAGGAAACGCCAAAGCCGAGTGTCGCGACGGTCTTGCCATAGACGACAGCGTAAGGGTCTTGTATGTCATGAATATTGTCATAATTTGCCGGATCATCCGAACCATATAAAAACGTTCCGGTGGCTGAATCATACCTGCCCAGATCCGTGCCCAAATTGCCGATACTCACCGGGGTTTGGTATCTCACGGATACGGTCGCAGCCACACCCTTGAGGACGCGATGATCAGTGAGGCCTTTCAAGTTCAGCCTAGTCTGGAAGAAACCGCTGTACTTCGAGACGGTGGGCAGCGGCAACCCCATCTGTGCCTTTACATATTCCCACTGGTCACGGATATTATTGTTATAATAACTTAATGCCGACTGGCCGGTGCCGCCAGACGGGGTGGGATATGCAGTGGTCATCCAGTTTTGGCCGGTGATCGGGTCTTTCAAATTCTGCCAGAATTCCCAGCGCTCGTCGATGTAATCGAGATAGCCCTGCGCCAGAGACACGTTTCGGGCAGATGCGCGCGATCCGCCCAAGCGGAACGCCAGGTAATCCGTCGCCTCCCAATTCAGCGACAACTCATAGCCCTTGGCCTCCCCATTGTCCGGCTCGTAAATTCTACTGCGGTTGCGTTGTAATGTATCCAGGCGCTCGGGCGTCATTTTCATGATTTCCGCCACGCGAAGGAATATCTCTTGATCGGTGAGTATCTCGCCTTGCATCATCGCGGCGTGTTTCACCCAGTTGGTGGCTTGCAAGTTAAGCGAGTAGGCTCGGTTCGTGGTCCCCGCCTGGTCCCAATTCAGATCGTCCTCATCCGTGTCGTAGTTCGACTCGTAGATGTCGAAGGTGAGCGTGCGGTTGGTCACAGTCGCCATATTCCCGTTGCCTCGCTGGTTGCGTGTGTAGTTTTCGTAGCGGTTGAACCTCACAATGAGCCTGTCATTGAAGGCCTTTATCATGAAGCCGTAGTCCTTGCCCTTGCCCGTCGGGTTGGGCGTGTGTTCGCCTTTGAGATTGTAGGCCTGCGTAACATTGAGATCCAGGCTGCTCGCCTCGTTGTAGAAAAATGAAACATGGCGCAGCGGGCGCAGCCATTTCGGGCTATTCGGTGTGATCCAGGCCGCTGGCTTCACGACCACGCCCTTGGTGCGCGTCGAGCCGGAGTTGTTGGATGTCCAGCCATCCGTCCAGCGATTGTTATAGGCCCAGTCAAAGTTGATGCCGTCGGGCATCATCCGCGGGGGGACGCCGTCCTTCTGATGCACCGAGTCACCCCTGTAGCCGATCGTGGTGACCAAGCCGCTGTTCAGGAAATGGCTTTGCAGCACCCCGCCCATGCCCTTGGTGACTCTCATGTTGTTGTTTACCCCAAACGAAGTCTGAAGGTCGCCGGCCAGTCCCAGTGTCGCCGGCTCGTTCTTCCAGTCGCCGGTCACGGCATTGCCCCATGTTATGTTATATCTTCCGGGGTGGAGCGTGCCGGGCGAGTAGTCGATGTTATACCCGACATCGTCGCCCACGTAATACAAGAGGTAAAGGCGCGTCTCGGCCCTCGATGTCTGGTCCCAAGGCAGGCCCGTGGCTGCCCCGTTGCCGGTTCCGGTGGTGGCGCGCGGCGTGCCGGCGGGCGCCCAGTAATGCTCGCTAGTCAGCGCGTGCCGGTAGCGGTGGGTGCGAGTCTCATACTGCTTGTATTCGCCGAAGCCCGTGAACGCGTGCTGCCCGAGCCATTTGGTCCAGCCCTTGTTTTGCCGGAAATCGAGCCTGTATGCAAGCTGGGCACGGTAGGTGTCGTTGAGCAGCGGCCTGTCGGTGACGACATCCTGGTTCACCATCAGGTAGGGCCGCAGGTAATTGGGATTGTCGGAGCCATCGAGCAATTTGCGGTTCACATCAACGGTGAGGTAACTGGCGGCGGCCCCGGTGCCTCCGAGACTTTTGGTTAGTTGATCGGAGTCTTCCCTGAACCATCCCAGCTCAAGCGCGAGGTATTGGCTTCGCGTGTCCACTAAAATCTGCGTCAGCCTCACCATCATGGTGTTGACGTCATTGTAGAATTGGTCGGTCGCGGCGATGTTGATGCTGCTCCAATCGTAAAGGTTCTTGTTGCTGATGCCACGCCTATTGTTGGGCCGGAGCGGAATGGGCAGGGCTGTGTCGTGAACGGGGTTTGCGTTTGGCAGGACATATCCAAAGCCGGTCTGGTAGTTGCCAAAGGCGCCTCGTGCAGGGTCCCGGATACGCCAGTCAGAGCTTGCCGGGTCGGGGACCGGGACAAGCGCATCGTCGGTGCCGCGCATCGCGCGCCACTGGACTGTGCCGTCGCGATCCACCAGGAAGAGCGTGTTGCCACGGCCTGAGGTCTGGTATAATCTGGCCAAGCCGCCGTTGGTGTTCAGATATGACGAGTTGGCGCCGTTGGTGCCTGGGTAGATCGGATTTCCATTCCGGTCATAGGCGAGACCGTGGGCGCCAGTAGGATTTATGGTATTGGGGGGGTAGACGGTGCCTGTGGCCGGATTGATCTGGGTGGTGTAATAGCTGCTCGCGTTGAGTCCCATCGGGTCAAATGTATAACTACCACGCGTGAGCCAGGGGGTGATGCCGTCGCCCGGCGTGATGGTGTTCGCCCGGTTGCCGAAACTCTTGTATCTGACATAGGTGGCGTCGACGGTTGTGTTCCTGAACGGCTGGTATTTGACCATGAAGTTATACATCTCCGTGTTCATGCCGGAGGGTTTGCGCTGGTAGCCCTGGTGCTGATACAGTTGCTGTGCGCGAACGGCGAGCTTGCCTCGTATGAGCACACGGCTCAGGTCGAGCGTCTGGCGGAAGGAATTGTCGCTGTCGACCCGCATCCGGACTCCGGTTGAGTTTTTGGTGAGATGTGGAGTGACAGGATTGGCGACGAGCGTGCCGGCGGGATTGCCCAGCCCGGCGATGATCGAGCTGGGGCCGCGGATAAGCTCGGTTGATTGGACGAGCAACCGATCATATGGCATCCTGCTGGTCTCGAAATTGGCGAAGGCTCTGTTTGGGCTGCCCAAGGCGCGTATCCGGTTGGCGCCGCCTGGGTCGTTCATGTTGCCGTCGGTCACCTGGCCGTTGATGTCAACCGAGATATCCGTGAACGTGCCTGCGCCCTCGGTGCTCACTTCGAAGTTGAAGATGTCGTTGATGTCGAGCAATCCGAAGTCGTCCATCTGCTCGGTGGTGATGACGGTGATGGAGGCGCCCAAGTCCTCGATTTTCGAACCGATACGGGTGCCGGCCATGGTGATGTCCTGGTAATAACCGCGGCGGCTGGCAGTGACATCAAAGCGACCCAGCTGGACGATATCCTCATCCTCATTTTGAGTGGAACCCTCGGGAGCGTTTTTTTTGATTTGGGCATCCGTGGGTGCGGGTGTCTGCGTGCGCGGCGGTGGCATGGGGTCGGCGACGGAATTTACCGCTTGGGCAGAGACATTCGGAAGGCACAGCGTGAATGCGCAGAGATGCGCGAAGAGCAGGCTGGCGAGGAGGGATGTTTTAGGGCTGTGGCTCATGGTCGTGGGTGCTGCGAATGGGTTGATTTTGGGCTTCAAAGTGGCGGAGGAGGGAATCGGGGCGGCGGCTGCATGCTTAAAAAGACGACGCAGGGGCGCGGCCATCACTGCCGTGAAGGCGGGCGCACGTGCTGGGGCGGGGATGTGAGGGCATGGGATTTGGTGGATTATTTATTTCACAATGCGAATTATTAATTTCGTCAAGCAAAATGAATAAAAATTAATCCTTACGGGTTTTCGACTTCGGCACGATGCTTCGCGAGCCAGGCTTCGATGGCATCGGGACCCCCGGCGGGGATATCGAGTTTGCGCGCGGTGGGGGAAGGGCGGGGATAGCCTCCGACTTCTTCCTGGCTGTCAATGATGCGGCCTTTGCGGGCTTGGTAGTCGGCGATGATGCGGGCATCCACGGGATCACGATCCTTGGGGCGGGCCCCGGCGTTTTTCAGCACGTAGGCCTCGGTTTGGGCGGCGGGGAGGGGAGTGAAGTTTTTCGGAGCGACGACGGGCGCGGTGATGCGCGTAGGGCGGGGGTCGGCGAGCCAGGTTTTGTCACTCATGGCCGCGGTGGCATCGCTCCAGAGGAGGGAGCCATCCTTGGCATAGATAATATTATCGCGTTCGTAGTAGTTGCCGATGACGCCGTTGTCGGGCGCGTTGGGCGTGCAGTAAATGAGGGGAATTTTGGCCTTGGTGTCGGGGCCCATGCGATAGACGTTGCCGATGGCGGTGAGGTCGGAGGGGAGCATGGGGTCGGGAATGGTTTTGTACTCGTGCGGGGTGCAGGCGAAATGGATGACGGCGTTGCCGGGATTGTTGATGAGGTTGTTCGCCATGTAGACGCTGGCGTTGGGCTTGATGTAGGGGTGGCGGTTGAAGTTGTGCGTGTAGAAGCATCCGACGATGGCGACGTCGCGCACGAAGTCGTGGATGAGCGTGCCTTTGGAGTGGGGGCCCTTGGGATGGGTCGAGTTGTCGATGCCCTCGGCGATTATGCAGTTGCGGAGCGTGACGCGGGCGGCGGTGCCGTTTTTCACGCGAGGGCCGGAGACGGAGAGATTTTCGTCAATCGACCATGCGGTGGAGCAGTGGTCGAAAAGGATGTCGTGCGCGTTGGGACCGGTGGCGGTGATGGAGTCGATTTCGAAATTGGATTTCCTGAGATCGGCGCCATCTCCGGAGCGGACGCGGATGTGGCGCACGATGACGTCGGGGGCCGAGATGTTCAGCGAGCCGCGGATGATGCTGATGCCGGGGGAGGGCGCGGTTTCGCCGGCGATGGTGAGGCGTCCGTTTTTCACAGAGAAACTGTCCATGCGCCAGTCGATGACACCGCCGACTTCGAAGACGACAATGCGGGGGCCTTCGGCTTCGAGCGCGGCCTTGAGGGAGCCTTCGCCTTCCGCAGCGAGGGTGGTGACCTTGATGACGCGTCCGCCGTAGCCGCCCTTGGTGTCGGCGCCGAAGCCCTCGAAGCGCATGGCGGAGGAGCCGGGAATGGCGGCGGCGTTTGTGTTTTTGCATGCGTCGCAGGCGTCAAGCGAGAGGCCGAGTGTGAGGGCAAGCGCGATGAGGAATGTTTTCATATTGTGTGGGCAGTTTTGCGGTGGAGCGGAAACCGTGCCTGAGGCATGAAGGTTATCGGGGTGGAGGGGAGAGCGCCACGCAGGGAAGGAGAGCCGGAACGTTGTTCCCCGCGTCTGCGTGGCGAATCATGGTTTTTAGCGGAGAGGCGTGTTGTAATCGCCGCGGGCGGCTTTGATTTTTGCCTCTTCCTGGATGCGCCAGTTGTAGAGGCGTGTGGATTCGGTGCCTTGGAGGCGTTTGAGGCCGACACTGTCCTCGTGGGCATTTTCGATCCACATGAGGAGTTCCCAGTGCATATTGAGGTCGAGGCGGTGCTTGCGGCGAAAATCGTAGAGGGCTTGCGCCGTTGCCTTTTGCTCCTCAACCGTCGCGGTGGAGGCCATGCGATTGGCGGCGTGGGCGCGGTAGCTGAGACGGTTGTGTTTGTTGGCGAGGATTTGGTTTTCGATTTTTGCTTTCGCCCAAGGAGAGAGATTCTTGCGGGCGAGCGCGGTTTGAAGAATGGCGTCGGTTTTATCGAAATCGGCTTCCTCGTAGAGGAGGTCGGTGAGGTGCGTGAGTTTTGAGCGGAGGAGTTTGTAGCCTTCGGTGAGGCGTCCGATTTTGGCGATATTGGGCATCACGCGATTGTTCCAGATGCCCCGCCAGTAGGTGTAATAGTCGTTCATGTCGGCGGCGGCTTCCCCGAAAGCGCCGCAGTATTCCCGCTGCCAATCTTCGAAGCTGCGTTCGGGACGATAGAAGGCGCGCGCCATGGTGTAGTTCGCCACGCCGGAGACCGCCCAGAAGCCGAAGCAGGTATCGTAGTCAGTGCCGACGAGATCGAGATATTCGGTGGAGGTTTTGAATTTCGCGAACATGCGTTGCTCGAAACCATGAGGGAGCCCGGTGTCCTGGTTGAGGTCGTTGGTGCGCATGAAGACGTAGTGGGCGCCGGCGGCCTTCCAGTCGGCGCAGTATTTTTCGAAGCTGAAGGTGTCGCCGAGGTTGGGGAGGAGCATGATGATGATGCCGTCATCGAGTTTTTCGCGGCGGGGCGGTTCGTTGTAACGGCTGTAGGCGTAGCAAACGACCTTGGTGTTGGGGTTGATCTTGCGGGCTTCGCGGAGGACGGCGTTGAAGAAATGGACGTAACGGTCCGTGAGGTGGCGGTCGTCAATGGGGAGGTTTTCCTCGCCGGGAAGGACGACATCGAGCGCTTTGCACTTGTCGCAATTGCAGAAATCGCGGCTGTCGTTTTCAGTGGCATTGATGACGAGGCGTGTGGGGGTGGCCGCGAAGTGGTCGGCAACGATTTGTTTGGCGAGGTCGGGGTTGCTGACGCACAATTTCACCCGGTCGGCGCGGCTTTTGTTGGAGGGGCCGCGTTTGCCGTTTTTGTCCATGGCAAAATATTCGGGATGGGTCTCGCCATATTTGGCCCACCATTTGGTGAAGGCGTGGCCGTATTTGAAATCGATGGTGGGCGAGCCCATGCGCATGCGGCGGCGCCAGACGAGCTCGTCGTTGTAGCGCTGCGCGAATTCGGCATCGGTGAATTTCATGTCGTCGGGGATATTCCCGTTTTGCAGGGCGCGGGTGCGGAGGTCTTCCTTGTAGGCGGTGCGCATGTGGCGCTGGGCGAGTTTCGGGATGTAGTTGCCGATGGTGGGCTCGAACGTGAAACCTTTCATCGGCGTGTAGGCGATGCCCTTGTCGCCGGGCTCGATCCAGCGGATGCCGAGGCAGCCTTCGAGGAACTCATACACCGCAAAAAGGGTGCCGGCCTGCGCATTGGAATTGAGGGCGTTGTCCTTGGACGATTTGGCTCCCTTGGTCTTGGGCGCGCTGTCCTTGCCGTAGAGATAAATGCCTTTGTTGGACGTGAGAATCCAGCGGGCTTCCTCGTTTTGCAGCTCCTTCGTGTCGCCGGGCGGTTTTATCCCGACATGGATGGGATATTTACGGCTTTTGTTGTCATATTTTTTGACGACGGGGACATCAATGCCGCTGACGAGTTTGATGTGGTTTTTTAGCTCCTCGACAGCATAAACAACAATGTGGTTTTGCTGCGACGAGACGATCACGCAGTTATCGAAATCGACTTTGACAGGCTTGGAGGATGTCTGGGCGCAGGCGGAGGAGACGGTGAGCGCGGCGGCGAGGGCTGCAAACACGGACGCGGCGAAGAGGCGGAGCTTTTTCATAATGCGGCGGATTTTGTCGGTTGTTATTGTTTCAGAGTGGCGACGCATTCGATTTCGTAGCGAAGCGCGGCGGGCAGACAGTTTGTTATGGTGGTGCGTGCGGGGTAGGGTTCGGTGAAATATTCTCGGTAGATGGCGTTGAACCTTGCGAGCTCGGCATCGTCGCGAACGTAGTTGCGCGTTTGAATGACGTGCGCGAGATCACTGCCGGCGGATTCGAGGACCTTGCGCAGGTTTTCTATCGAGCGGCGCATCTCTCCCTCGAAGGTGTCGGGAACAATTTTGCCGCTGACATCGACCGAGGCCTGCCCGGAGACAAATACGAGTCCGCCCGCGCAAACGGCCGGGCTGAATGGCAGGTGCGAGACGGGTGTGCTGGCGTCACGCGGGTATGTGACTGTGAGTTTGGCGTTCATGAAAAGCGGCAGGAAAATTCCTCGTTGGAAATGGAATCAAGCGGCCACACCGGCCGGGACAGCCGCCGCCAGGGCAGGCGGGCGAGATTGCTTGTGCAGGGGCCGGGCGTGTCCACGTAATGGCTGGCGGTTGCGATGGGTTCATAGGCGCGCTTGTGCGCGATGGCGGCTTTGACGCCGATCACGGCATAGTCGCGCGGCTCAATGCCCTGGCTGCGGAGTTGCGCGAGGTCGAATGGCGGGGTTTTTCGGCTGGTGAGAAGAACGGTGACGCCGTTGTTCCTGCCGCAACGGATCACCGCGCACAGACCCATTTCAAAGCGGACGCCACTCATCGCGGCGAGATGGCTCTGCCTGTCCTCGAGTTCGAAACTGCCATTGCTGCGCGAGACGAGTTGCGCGTCGATTTCCACGGGGCCTTCGTCGAGGCGCGACCCGCGGCCGCCGATGCGGATGCGCGTGACGCTTCCCGTGGAGGCCGCGGAGAGAGTGGAGACAGCGGCGGGATCGTTGATAACGACGAGCGAGCGTTCGATATTGTGACGCAACAATGCGCGCAAAACGCCGGTTCCGTCGCCTGGCGCGCCACCACCGATATTGTCTGCGGGCTCAATGAGCAGGACGGGGCCGCCCGAGGTCGCAGGACTGGCACCGACGAACGATGCGACGACGGCATCAACATCCGGATAGGTTGTGTTTCCTTTTTCACGTAGATCCCATGCGAGGCGCGCGCCGGGTTCGAGCAGACGCCGGTCATCCTCTGGCGAGCCGGTCGAGATGACGCTGAGCGAGACTCCGGTGTCCTGCGTGTCGGCAAATGAGAAACCGGCGGCGAAATTGCACGCCCAGATCGTGGAGGCGTGTTCCGCTTCCATGCGGCGCGCGAATTGTTCGAGCGAAAGCATCGGATCGGCGGCGGTTCCAGTGCCGGGAGGCGCCCAAACGACGGGCGGACGGCACCAGGTCATGTGCGGCATGACGCGTTCGCGGATCGCGCGCGCGAGGAGCGCGGTGGCGCGGCGTCCGGTTTGCATGCCGTCGGTGTGCGGATTTTCACGGTAGGCGAGGAGGCCGTTTGCATGGCGGCACATGTCCGCCGAGACGTTTGCGTGCAGGTCGAGCACGCCGAAAAGCGGAAGCCCGGCGGCGCCCGGAAGCGCGCGTATCCGGCGCATGAATACGCCTTCGGGGTCGTCGTGCCCCGTGGTGACCATGGCTCCGTGGAGAACGAGAAAAATGCCGTCAGTCCTTCCGCTCGCGAGTTCGGGTCGCGCGATGGCGGAGAACTCGTCCCAGAATCGCTCGAAGACGGCATTGTCAACCGTGGCTCCGGGCGTGGCCCGGATGTCCACCGTGGGAACAACCTCCATATCCAGCGCGCCGGCCTCCTGCAGGAAGCCATCGGTCACCGATGCGTCGCCGCGCATTGCGAGAATTTCATTCCCGCGCGCAATGGAAAAATCCTGCCAATGCGTGACGCCATCCACGAAACTATGGGTTTCGTGAAACAAGCCGCCGTATAGGATGCGTTGGGACATGGGATGAAGTATGGGGATGCGGAAGGTTGCGCTTATACTTACGATGCGGACAATCTCAGTGACAAATGAACCGGCGTGATTTTTGGAAATTATTTCGGTGTTTGGCGGCGGATTGCGAAAACCTGCGTTTTATGCGGTGGCTTTGGCGTTGATGGCGGACCTGGCTGCGTTCCACATGCCCGCATGGCGTTTGAATGCGGTGGCGGCGCGGCGCAAAGCCTCGTCGATGTCCGCTTCGCTGTGGGTGAGGCTGATTGACCAAAGGCCGCGTTCGATGGCGCGCACACCTTCCTCGAGGAGGCAGCGGCGCAGATGAGCCCAGCGCGGTTGATCATGCCGCAGGACATGATCGCGATAATCGCGGGCGGGGCCGTCGGCGGCGCCTGGCTTGAGCATCATTGTCTGGAACGCGATGCCGGGACCCTGGGGCAGGAGAGGGATGTCGTTTTCGCGACCGAGGTTTGCCAGGCCGTTCATCAGTTTGCACCCGAGCTTTTGGATGCTTGCCGGATGGGTGTTTCCAAGGGAGATGATTTTGTCGAGGCACCATTTGCTTGCCGCGAGGCAGAGCGGGTTGCCGTTGAGGGTGCCTGCGTGCATGACCTCGCCCGAGGTGATTTTTGTCATCGCGGCGCGGGTGCCGACGAGCGCCGCGAAAGGCGTGCCCCCGCCGATGGCCTTGCCGAAGACAGTGATGTCGGGTTTGAAGCCGAGATAACCTTGCGCGCACGAAGCGCCGAAACGAAATCCGGTGATCGTTTCGTCGGCGATCATGAGCATGCCGTCGCGGTCGCAGAGTTCGCGGATCGTTTCGAGCAGTCCGGGGATGGGCTCAATGCATGAGGTATTGCAGCCGATCGGTTCGAAAATGATCGCGGCGATTTTGCCGCGGAACTGATCGACACGGCGACGCAGGTGCTCGGGATCATTCCAGCGCGCGACGATGAATTGCTCGGGGACGGCCGGAATCACGCCCTGACTCTGGTGATAGGACGGCGGGTTTTCGGAATCCGCGCCCCACAGGCGCTGGGGAGTGCTGGCGCTGACAGTGCCCTCATCGCTCCAGCCGTGATAGTGGCCTTCGAAACGAAGAATATACGGACGGCCCGTGTGCGCGCGGGCGAGACGGAATGCGGCCATCACCACCTCGGTCGCACAATTATTGAAGCGCACGAGTTCGGCGGACGGCACCATGGCTTGCAGACGCTCGGCGACTTCGATTTCGAGCTTGCTCTGGGCGGCCCAGTGGCAGCCCAGTTTTGCCTGCGCCGCTATCGCCTCGGCCATGCCTTCGGGCGCGTGTCCATAAAGCAGCGCCCCCTGGCCCAGCTGAAAATCAAGGTAGTGGTTTCCATCGACGTCCCAGAGGCTTGGCCCGCTGCCGCGCTCAAAATAAACGGGAACGGGAAGCTCCATTTTGCGAATGCCGCTGTTGACGCCGCCCGCGATGCTTTTTTGCGCGCGTTGAAACAATTCCGAGGATTTCGTAAATGTGTAGGACATGTTTGAAGAGACCACCCCAAAGAGGGGATGAGGATTTTTTCTGTTTATATATTTCACAATACGAAATTATAGTTTCGTCAAACAAAATACTTGCCGACGCGGAAAAAAACTCCAGCGTCATGACGATCCTCCCTTTCAGCCCTGTTAAAAACGCACGCATTATCTTGCACGCAACCTCCTTACCAAGACAATCCAGGCTTCCAGCCTCCACGACACATGCTCATCGATTGCCATAATCACATAGGCGCCGACCTGTATTTCTACCTCAACGGTCATTATCCCTATGCGCAGGATCTGGTCGCGCTTACCACCGAGGGTGCGCGTCACGGTGTCACGCACTGGGTCGTGTTTCCGATGGTGGCGCATTCGTGGTTTGACATTAACGCGATGCGCGCCGGCAAGCTTCTGCCCGGCGGGCCGGAGAAAGTGCCCTATGCGTTTGAAAACGAGCGCATGCTCCGCGAGATCTACCAGCAATTTCCCGATTTGGGGCGGCGCACGATTCCATTCGCCATGCTTGATCCGATGCGCGAGCCGGAGGCGCAGGTCGCGAGGCTGCGTGAATTGCTGCGCGAATTTCCGTTTTACGGGCTGAAAATCCAAGGCACGATGACGCAGGCGTATGTCACCGCGTTGTTGAAGGAAGGGCGGTCTTTTCTTGAATTTGCCGAGGAGAACAACCTGCCGTTTCTCATTCACTCCAGCGTTTGGAAGAGCTCGGGCAACATTGATCAGTGGTCGCAGGCGCTTGACATCATCCGCATCGCGGAGAGCGCGCCGCGCGTGCGTTTTTGTCTGGCGCATTCGTGCCGTTACGATCGCGTGTGCCTTGACCGCGTGGCGGAGTTGCCGAACACGTGGTTCGATTGCTCCGCGCACCGTATCCATTGCAAGGGCGTTGTGAACGGCATGGGGTTCGTTGCGGAGCCCGAACGCCGTTTCGCGACCGATTACAACGATCCGAAAATCGTCCTGCGCGATCTGGCCGCCGCCTATCCGACAAAGCTTATCTGGGGTTCCGACACGCCCTTCCAGTCCTTTGTCTGCGACGATGAAACCGAGGGGCTCATCTCACTGCGCAGCACCTATGAGGAAGAAATTGACTGCGTGCGCGCGCTTCCAGCCGACGCCCGGGCGCGCGTCGGCTGTCAAAACCTCCTCGATTTTCTCCAGCTCAAAAATGAACAAGCTATTCTCTCTCGCCGCTAATACCGCCCTTGTCACCGGATCCTCGAAGGGCATCGGCCATGCCATCGCGCTCGGCCTTGCGGATTCCGGGGCGCAGGTGATTTTTCACGGCAATACCTCGCGTCCCGAAGACATGCCCCCGGGCTCGGCTTTCGTGCAGGGCGATCTCTCCGGCTCCGACGCGGCGGCGGCGCTCATCGATGCCGCGTTTCGCGAAAAAGACGGCCTCGACCTTCTCGTGTGCAACGCCGGCAGTTTTTTCGACAGGGATTATTTCGACATGACGGACACCGAATGGGAACGCACGATGAATCTCAATGTGCGTTCGATCTATTTTCTCGTGCAGAGTTTCGCCCGGACACTCATCGGCAAAAAACGTTCCGGCGCCGTCGTGATCGTTTCCTCGACCAACGGGTTTCAATCCGAGGAAAGCTCCACGGCCTATGACACCTCGAAAGGCGCGCTCGTGATGATGACGCGCACGCTTGCGCAGGCGCTCGCGCCGCACGGCATCCGAGTCAATGGCCTCGCGCCCGGCCTCATCCGCACGCCGCTCACGGCTCCTTGGATCGACACGCAGCACGACAAGCGCCGTCATTACGAAAAGAAGATTCTCCTCAGACGGATCGGCACGCCGAGGGAATGCGCCGGCGCGGCGGCGTTTCTTCTTTCACCCGCGGCCACCTACATCACCGGTCAAATCATCATCGTCGATGGCGGTCTCACTGTGGGGCAGATCGGGGAAATGTGATTTTCCGGCACTGTCATGCACTCAATCGACACCTTGCAAACCCCTGCGATTCTCGTGAATCGTCCGCGCCTTGAGCGCAACATCCGCGCGATGCAATCCGTGTGCGATGCACACGGCGTCGAACTGCGTCCTCACATCAAGACGCACAAGCTCGTTCCCGTGGCCCGCATGCAACTGGCCGCTGGCGCGGCGGGGCTCACTTGCGCGAAACTCGGCGAGGCCGAAGCCATGCTCGCAAGCGGGGCGCGCTCGGTTTTCGTCGCGTATTCCATTGTCGATGCGCGTCAGGCGCAACGCATCGCGGCCCTTCATGCGTTGCTCGACGATTTCCGCCTCGCAATCACCAGCGAGGCGCAGGCTGCCGGGCTCGAACGCGTGATCGCGACGGCGAACCTCGGGAAAAAACTTCGCGTGATGATGGCGCTCGACACCGGACTCGGCCGCGAAGGTGTGCGCACTCGCGATGCCGCCCAAAAACTCGCCGCGCAAACAGCCCGCTCCGCACATCTCGAACTCGCCGGGTTCTACACGCACGAGGGCCATTTTTACGGCGGCCCGGTTGCCGGGGCGGCTTCGCGCATCGCGGCGCTGATCGAGCAGCTTTGTGCGACTCGCGATGCCATCGACAAAACGCTTCCTCTCTGGCCGGGATGCAGTGTCACTGCCGCGGCCATTGCGGCGATGAGCGGCGGACGCATCCAGGCCGTCCGTCCGGGCGCGTATGTTTTCGGCGACCTCGCCAATACGCGCACAACCGGTGTCATGCGCGCTGAAGATGTCGCGTTGCACGTCCTGGCGACTGTCGTCGATAAACCGGAGCCCGGGCTGGCGCTCATTGACGCAGGTTCGAAAACGTTCTCATCGGACAAAACACCTGACAATCTCTTTGCCCTCGCAGCCGACGGGCGTGACATCGTCGTCGCGCGTGTGAATGAGGAACACGGTTATCTGCGTGGCGCTGCGGTCGATTCGCTCGAAATCGGAGAGCGCATTCTCTTCACGCCCGCGCACGTTTGCACGGTGGTCAATCTTGCCGACGAAGTGGTCGTGACCGATGATGACACAAATATTCCTGAAACCTGGCGCGTGGATGCGCGTGGCAAAACACAATGAGCACGACCTTCGAATCATCTTTTATCGCACTTCTCGGTGCCGAAAATGTTCTCACCGCGCGGGAGGACATCATTCCTTATGGTTTCGACGGCACGGCAGCGCTCAAGCGCTATCCGCGCGCCGTTGTGTTTCCCCGTGACGCCCGGCAAATTGCCGCGATCCTTAAACTCGCCCGCGAGCAAACGCCGCCCGTCCCCGTCGTCACGCGCGGCAGCGGCACCGGTCTTTCAGGCGGCAGCGTGCCGGTGGACAATGCGCTCGTCGTCTGCCTGGCGAAAATGAATCGTATCCTCGAATTGGATACGGCGAATCTCACGCTTCTCGCCGAGGCGGGCGCGGTCACGCAGGAGATTTACGACACCGCCGACCGCGCCGGATTGTTTTATCCGCCCGATCCCGGCTCGATGCGTGTCTCAACCATCGGCGGAAACGTCGCCGAAAATGCCGGCGGATTGCGCGGACTGAAATACGGCGTCACCCGCAATTACGTCATGGGCGTGGAAGTCGTCCTTGCCGACGGTTCCGTGTGCTGGCTCGGCAACAAATGCGTGAAGGATGTCGCGGGTTATAATCTTCGCGATCTCTTCATCGGAAGCGAAGGCACGCTCGGCATCATCACAAAAGTGTTGCTGAAACTCCTGCCGAAACCCGCCGCCCGCCAGACCCTCCTTGCCACTTACGCGCAGATGGACGCCGCCGCCGCGACCGTGTCCGACATCATCGCCTCAAAAATCATTCCCTGCACACTTGAGTTTCTTGATCGGAAAACGATTCGCTGCGTCGAGGATTTTGCCCATGCGGGGCTGCCGCTTGATGCGGAGGCGGTTCTTCTCATCGAGTCCGACGGGCACCCCGCCGCCGTGGCCGACGAAGCGGCGAGGATTGAGGAAATCGCGCGCAAACATGGAGCGACCCGTGTGAAACGCGCGCGCGATTCCGCAGAAGCCGTGCAACTTGCGACCGCCCGCCGCAGCGCGTTCAGCGCGCTCGCGCGCTTGAAGCCGACGACGATTCTCGAAGATGCCACCGTGCCGCGCAGCGAGCTCGCGCACATGGTGCGTTTTGTCGAGGGTGTGGCCGCACGTCATAAACTCGAAATCGCGACATTCGGTCATTTCGGCGACGGCAATTTGCACCCGACCATTCTCACCGACGAACGCAACCGCGAGGAAATGCACCGCGTCGAGGCTGCCATGCAGGAGATTTTCGACGAGGCGCTTCGCGTCGGCGGCACGATTACCGGCGAGCACGGCGTGGGGTTTGCGAAGAAAAAATTCCTTCCCGGCCAGCTCGGCGATGCGAGCTACGCGTTGTTGAAAACGATCAAGCGCGCCATCGACCCCGACGGCCTGCTTAATCCTGGAAAAATCTTTGACTGAGCAAAACCATGCCCACTCCCGCGCAAAATCTCCTCAAATCGCTCGACTACTCGGTGCTCCAGCAATGCATGCATTGCGGCATGTGCCTGCCTGTCTGCCCGACCTACTCGGAGACGAAGGAGGAGCGCCACGGCCCGCGCGGGCGCATCGCGCTCATGCGCGCCATCGCCGACGGCGAGCTCGAAACCACACGCGCGTTTGGCGAGGAAATGTATTACTGCCTCGGCTGCCTCGCGTGCACGAGCGCGTGTCCGGCGGGCGTCAACTACGCCGAACTTTTTGAAACCGCGCGCGCCGAAGTGGAGCGCACGCACGTGCTCGACTCGGCGCAGCGCAATTTCTGGCGGTGGTCGGTCGTACGCGTGCTCTTCACGCGTCCGCGTTTGCTGCGGCTGGCGGGGCGCGGCTTGTGGCTCTGGCGCGTGACGGGTTTGCAGGCACTTACGCGGACGCTGCGGCTCACGTATTTGCTGCCGCGCCGGCTTCGCGAACTCGAACCGCAAGCGCCGCGCATCGGCGCCAAGTTTTCGCATCAACTCATCAAACCCGTGGAGCAGCCCGCGCAGCAAACACCCGTGCGCCGCGTCGCCGTCCTCACCGGTTGCGTGCAGGACCTCGCGTTTCCCGAAATCAACCGCGCCACGGTGGATGTGCTGCTCGCCAACGGCTGCGAGGTCCACACGCCGCCTGTGCAGCCGTGCTGCGGTTCGCTCCACGCGCACAACGGCGACGTGGAATCCGCGCGTGCGCTCGCGCGGCGCATGCTCGATCTCATCAATCCCGCGGACTACGATGCGATCATCAGCAACGCCGGCGGCTGCGGCTCGCATTTGCGTCATTACGACCATCTGCTTCACGACGATCCTCACTACGCCGCGCGCGCCGTCGAGTGGTCGCGCAAGCTGCGCGATGTTTCCGAATACCTCGTCGAAATTGATTTCCGCAAACCGGTCTGCTCCCCGTCGCCACAGACGGTCACCTACCACGAATCGTGCCATCTCTGTCACGGGCAGAAAGTCAGCGCGCAGCCCCGTGCGGTTTTGCGCGCGATTCCGGGCGTGGAGCTCCACGAATGCGCCGAGGCCGCGTGGTGTTGCGGTTCCGCGGGCATCTACAATATCACGCAGCCGGCCACTGCGGGACGCTTGCAAAACCGCAAGATGGGCAATCTCCGCCGCACGGGGGCCGGCGTGATTGCCACGGCGAATCCCGGCTGCCATTTGCAAATACAAAACGGCTTGCGCGCGGAAAACGACACCATCACCGAAGTCGAGCACCCCGTTGTCCTGCTCGCGCGCGCGTACGCAGCCGAATATGAGCTTTTGCCCAAGAAACAATAACCCTTAACCAAGGAGCGACCCGCAAAATACTACTGACACACACGATATTTGCATACAAAGATATCAGACAATTTCATTTGACGAAACAAACAGTCCGCCGACTAAAATCCCACGCAGAAAACACCCTTCCGACCACCATGACCATCGCCGTTCTCGACAAAGCTTTTTCCATCCTCGAAGTGCTCGCCCGTTCCGGGCGCGCGTTGAGTTTGTCGGAGCTTGCCGAGGAGAGCCGCCAGCCCAAGCCGAGCACGTTTAGAATACTGCGGAGCCTGCGCGATCTCGGTTATGTTGAGCAGACCGAGGAGCGCGGCACGTATTGCCTTTCCGACCGGTTGCGTTCGCTTCGCGAATACGGCCGCGACGAGGCGCTCCGTGAAAAGGCGCTTCCGATCATGCAAGTGATTCATAAGGAATACGATGAAACTGTGAATCTCGGCGTGCTCGAAGGCTCCATCTACATCCGTTACGCGCATGTGCTCGAAACCACGCAGGCGCTCCGGTGGATCGTGAAGCCCGGCGCGCGCGATGCGTTTCACACGACCGCGCTCGGTCGCGCCATCGTGGCGCAACTGCCCTCGATCCAAATTGATCGCCTCATCCCGAAGGTCGCCGCCATGCAGCCCGCGTCCCAACGCAAGGCTTTCCGCGAGCGTCTCGCCGCCGAGCTTTCGCTGACGAAATCGCGCGGTTGGGCGCTCGAGGAGGAGGAGACCGTTTCGGGCGTGGCCTGCGTAGCTGTTTCGCTTGAACCGCTCGGCGAGCCGCTTGCGGCGATCAGCGTCTCGGCGCCGGTCATGCGCTTTCCGAAGGCGCGCCGCGAGGAGCTTGTCCACTCGCTGATTGATCTGGTCGGCCAGAACGCGAAAAAGTGACGCGGACCGGCGGCTGGCCGGATTTCGATTATATCAAATAGTCCCCGTGATTCTTTGTGTGCCCGCCCGTGGTGTGTCCGCGCCATTTCACATGGTTTTTTAACCACGGATTACACAACGCGAATGACCGGATAAATGGATGAATCCGCATTTTATATGAAGAAACTTCCCATTCTATTTTTCTTAATTTTATCAACTGCCGTATTATCAACCATGCCTTTGGCACGCGCGGACATTGCCGGCTGTGACAACGCCGAGTTCCAATACAGCGTCGTGCTCAACAACCAGGGCATCGGACTGAAGCCCGGCGCGAAGGCGTACGATTTCAGGGCGTATGTCTGGATTCCGCCGTCGTGCGAACGCGTGCGCGGCATGCTCCTCACACATCAAAACGTCGGCGAGGAATTGCTTACGGAGCATCCTGCGATTCGCGAGGCGTGCGCGAAAAACGACATCGCCATCGTGTGGACGAATCCGCCGCCCGACCGCAGCTATCGCACGGTCACGCCGGAGTTCATCGCGTTGCAGCAAAAAATGCTCGACCAGCTCGCCGCGATTTCCGGCTACGATGAACTGGCGCGCGTGCCGTGGATCACGTTTGGACATTCCTCGACCACGATCTTCGCGCACAAACTCGCCGAGGCGTTTCCCGAACGCACGATTGGCGTGATTTCGGCCAAGGGCGGTTTTTCTTATCCGGAGTTTAATAAATACGAAGGCCCGGTTGTATATTCCGGCGGACAATTCCCGGAATGGAAGCAGCCGACCCAGGACTGGAAAACACGCGGCACCACGCTCAACGTGCTCCGCTCCGTGCGCGAGGTGCAGGCGAAAAAGTTTCGCCCGGTGTCGTTCGCCGAGGAATGCGGCTGCGGGCATTTTGATTTCAGCGGGCCATATATAAAATTCCTTGCGCTGTATATGGACCGTATCTGCCAATATCGCATCAAAGCCGACGGCACGCTGCGGCCCGTCGATGCGAACGAAGGTTATATTGTGGACATGCGATTCCCGCTTCCCGTGCTGCCGTTGAAAGCGAAACGCTATGCGGACGCGACGGGCGAGGAGCGCAACGCGCCTTTCTTTATCGACAGGGAAACCGCCGAGGCCGCGATCGAGTTGATGAGCCATCTCGGAAGCTGGCAGCGCAAAAATCAAGTCGTCGCATTCGCGAATCCTGACGGCACGCCCGCCGCGATCACAGCAGCCGGCAACGGCATAGCCAGCCCGGTGCCGTGCGAATTTGAAGCGGACGGCGTCACGATTAAGCACATCAAGACGACATTCCTCGAAAAATTGCCAGACAACTTCAACCAGGTCGGCATGAAGTTTGGCCACGCGGACGCGAATGACGGCAGGCGCACGCTCGAGTGGGTTTGCGGCATGCTGAAACCCGCGCCCGACGGCAGCGGCAAATGGCGCATCCAGCTCAACCGCGCTCATGAGTGGCCCAATGAGGCGCGCAATTTTATCGTGGTGCGCCATCCCGGCGACGCGCAGTATCGCCCCTCGGTGCAGCCCGCACGTTTCGTGCCGCCTGAATACAAAGGCAAACCCCAAAAGATAACGTTTGCGCCGATTGCGGATTGCACGACCTCGACAAAGGAAATCGCGCTGAAGGCGACGATTCCAAACGGCAATAGAGTATATTATTATGTGCGCAGCGGCCCGGCGAAGATCGACGCCAAAAATGGTGACAAACTCGTGCTGCTACCGCTCCCGCCGCGCGCAAAACTGCCGGTGAGGGTGACGGTCGTCGCGTGGCAATTCGGACGCGAAGGCAAAGACCCGTTCGCGACGGCGGAGAGAAGTTTTTACGTAGCGCAGGCCGCCGAGCCTGCCTCGTCCCTGCAACTTTCCAACTAGTATAGAAGACAAAAATACAAGCGGGCCCTGCGGCCCGCGTTACATCAATCATCATGGGAAACCTACACTACCTCGACTGCATCATCCTTGTGCTCTATTTTATCATGCTGATCGTGATCGGAAAGATCACGGCCAAGCATTCGAATTCCGGCGAGGGTTATTTCCTCGCGGGACGCAAACTCGGAAAACTATATCAGTTTTTTCTCAATTTCGGCAATGCGGTTGCGGCAAACGACACCGTGAGCACTGCGAGCATCGTATACAAGCAGGGCGTCGCCGGCGTGTGGATGGGATTGCAGATGGTCTTTCTCAATCCTTATTATTGGTTTTTCTTTGCATGGCTGCGCCGCGTGCGGCTCACCACCGTGGCCGATTTGTTCTGGGATCGTCTCGGCAGCCGCAGACTTTCATTCTTTTATGCCACGTTCCAGATCATCATGGCCGTCACCGTGACCATGGCGTTTGGAAACCTTGTCTCCTACAAGGTCTCCGCCGCGCTTATCACCAAGCCGGAGGCCGAATGGACGCAGGTGGAGCGGCAGGCGGTTGATGAATACAACCAGCTTGTGAAATATGAACTGTCCGTGAAAAAGGGCGAGGCGCTTGGTGCCGATGACCAGGCGAAGATGACGGTGCTGAGGGAAAAACTGGCCCGCGGCGATCTCACGGACTATGTGACGGCGATAAATCCGTGGGTATTTTATATAATCTACACGCTGGCGGTCGGGTTTTATATTATTCTGGGCGGCATGAGCGCAACGGCGCTCACGGATGCGTTTCAGGGAATATTGATAATACTTTTTTCGATAATATTGATACCGACCGGCATCGCCGCCATCGGCGGCTGGGGCGAGCTGGGACAGAAGGTGCCCGCGGCCATGCTCAATGCGTTCGGGTCGAGCGGCGACACGGATTTTACGGTCTGGACGATCATTGCCATACTGGCTGTGACATTCATGCAGGCGCATGCGCTGCCGAACAACATGGCTGTCGCCGGCTCCGCGCGCAATGAATACGCGGCCCGTTTCGGCGCGGCGACGGGCACGTTTGGCAAGCGCATCCTCACCATCGTGTGGGCGGTGTGTGGATTGATCGGCATCGCGTTGTTCTCCGGTGAAAATCTCATAGCCGACCCGGATTTGGTCTGGGGCGCGATGTCGCGCAAACTGCTCGGACCGGGACTGCTCGGCATCATGTTTGCCGGCGTGCTGGCGGCCAACATGTCCACCGTGGCCTCGCAAGGCATGGCTGTATCGGCGTTGTTTGCACGCAATATCTACGGCAATTTCAAGAGGAGCGCGACCGATTCCGATCTCGTGCGCGCGGGACGCTGGACACTCGTTGTCACGCTCATTCTGGGCGTGTTCGTGGCAACGCAGCTGTCGAGCGTATATGCGGTGTTGCAGTTTGCCATGACGATCAATGCTCCGTTCGGCGCGGCGATTTTCCTGATGTTTCTCTGGCGCAGGGTTTCGGTGAAGGCCGTATGGATCACCGTGATTGGCTGCGCGTTTGTGAACGTGGTGTTCCCGCCATTCGCACATTTCATCCCGGCGATTTCGCACAACGGCATGTTTGTCGAGCGGGCGGTTGCAAACGACGGCCGGCCGATGGCAGTGTACTTCGACTCGGTGGTGCGGCTCGATCCCGAGGACCCTGCAAGCCAGCTGGAAGGACGCGGGCGATTTCACACGGAATTGGTTTTGCTGCGCGCCACGGGTCTCAACCCGGCCAAGTGGACGGCAAGCACGCGTTTTGCGGCCCGCTTTTTCGTGGATGCTTTCCTGCCGGTTCTACTGATGATTCTCATCAGCCTTGCAACGCGCAAACCCGAGCGGGGTCGTGTAGACAGGTTTTTTGGAAAAATGAAGACACCGGTCGCCGACACTCCGGAATTGGACGTGGTGGAGATGGAGAAAACCAATGCCGAGCCGCATCGCTTTGATCACAAAAAGATATTCCGACGCTCATCGTGGGAGTTTACGAAATGGGACAAGGTTGACACCGTCGGCTTCCTGCTTTGCTGCCTGATGACAGGCGCGATTCTGGCCGCCTTTGTGTGTCTGATGCAATGGCTGATGCCGTGAATCCTGATGCCAATCAACCGGCGCGTATGAACACAGCCAAACACAGATATATAAAATGACCTTTTTGAAAAAACGTCCGGAAATCACCTGGTCCATCATGCATCCGACGAAGCCAACGCTGGATTACATGCGGGAAATAATAAATGCTGCGGAAAATTATACCGTGGACAGTTTCGAAATGTGCGGAGATGCGCACGGTTCGACGGGAAACATGGAGGGTGTCATACGTTTCCGAGATTATCCGGTCGTCGCGAAGCGTCTCGATACCCGGGCGATGGATGAACATGCGGCATTGCTTCGCAATGTGGCGCAGCTCGCGCACGATTCGGGACGGCCCCTGTTTTACTGGCATCGCGAGGTGATGGTTCCGCCCGAGGTGATTGAATCCGTTCCGGGACTTCTCGATGAAGACGGTGAATTTAACTTGCTCGGCGACGCATATCGCGCGCTGGTCGTCTCGAAGATACGCGAATTTTTCGATGCCGTGCCGAATATGGACGGCATCGTGCTCACGGTCACGGAGTCGGATTATTCGGTGATTCATAATTCATGCCCCGAGCGTTATCCCCCGGCAACTGTCGTGAAACACCTGAGCAGCATATTTGCAGGGGAGCTTAACCGGCTGGGAAAGCGGTTCATCCTGCGGAGCTTCGGCTCCATTGCGCAGGATTATGAGGATATTCTCGAAGGAGCCCGGCTCGTTGGCGGCCTTTATGATTTCGAAATCGAGACGAAAATAACACCCTACGACTTCAGCCCGTTCCTGCCGATGAATCCGTACCTGAAACGCACGGGGCGCTTTTCGCTTTCGGCGGAATATGATTCGATTGGCGAGTTCCTCGGCGCGGGTTATCTGCCTGCGGCTGATCCGGAGCGTATGATCGAGTGTGTCCGGCATGCGACCGCGATGCAGGTGGACCGCCATGTGATCCGTGTCGACCGCATCGGCCACTCCACGGCAAAGTCGGCGCAGGCTGTCAATCTGTACGCTTTTGACCGTGCCATAAACGATCCGGGTGTGACTTCCGATGCCATCTGGCAGGAGTGGTCGGCGATTAACTGGCCGGAATGCGGCGAGGAAATGGTCGCGCTCATGCGCCGCGGCATAGAGATGGTGAAGCGCGCGCACTTCATCGCGGGAAATGTTATCTTTCATGCGTTTCCCATTGATCCGGCGATGAAGTGGATCAAGGCGTGTGGAATCTTATCACTTTTCAAACCCGGTTTTGATTTGTCCAGGCATACGGGCATGTGGGGAATCCTGGCCGAGGGCAAAGCGCCGTCTCGCGCTGAGATCATGCGTGAAAAAGACGAGGCGGTGCGCATTGCCGACGAGTGCCTGGGCAGCTTGCGCACGCTGAAGTCGCGTCTGCCGGACATTGAGTATGCGGCTGTCGAAAAAACATGGCTGAATGCCATGCAGGCGACACGTTTGATACGCGCTTTTTGCAATTGCGTTTGCGCGTATTTCGATGACATGGAGGCAGCGCGCGACCAATACCTGGCGCTTGAAAAGGCGATGGCGCTCGCAAAGCCCGTTTTCGAGAATGTGCTCGCTTGCGCGCTTTCTTTGGAGCCGGGTGCGATGACAACCGTGCCGTCAAAAAAATCCCACGAATACGGCGATAATGAACCGCTGGTGAGTTCGGTGCAGGCGGCGTATGCAAAGCCGCTTTGGAAAATCATCCAATCGCTGCCGGCGGAGTATCGTGGTGAGTTCGCCGAGCGCGCTGAGTGGCGCGCGACACCGGGTATTGTCGATTTTGTCGTATGCGGCGGCGTCGGCGACGATTGGCGCGTGCGCCGTTACATGCATGCCAGCCACGCGCCAATGCGGGGGGATCGTCCGGCGCGCATCGCGGGAAACCGGGTTTTTCCAAACGGATTTATCGAATGCGAGCTGGAGGTGCCGAGGTCAGGGCGGTTCAAGATTTTGGTAAAAGGAGAGCCTTCCGAATCGGCTGGTTTTCTACTGGCATTGAATGCCGGGGAGGCAGGAGAGTGCCATTACGACCATAACGGCGTTTTTGAAACGCAGGCATTGAGCCCGCATGCGCAAGCAGGCTCCCCGGGCAAAGTCAAAGTTCGCATTCAAAAAATGGGTCGCACGTATCCATGGATATACGGGATTGCCTCCGTCGTGGCTGGCTGACCTTCACGCGGTTTTTCTTCGGAAGAGGACTGCGGCGGCGCTGAGGGTGATGGCGCCTATGACCAGCAAGGGCCAGGCGAGCGAGGCGATGTGATCGGCGGCGGCGTTTTTCAGGTAAACGGCTTTCACCACTTCCATGAAGTGGCGGATGGGGTTTATCCAAGTGACGTGTTGCAGCCACACGGGCATGTTTTCGACGGGCGCGGCAAAACCGGAGAGCATCATCGCGGGCATCATGAAGGCGAACATGCTGATGAAGGCTTGCTGCTGTGTCGAACAGAGCGCGGAGATGAAGAGACCCACGCCCGCAAGCGCGAGGGCATAAAGAATGATGCCGGCGTAGAGAACGAGGAGGCTGCCTTGAAAGGGCACCTGGTAAATGAACACGGCGGCGATCAGGATGAGCGTGGCGTGAAATGTCGCGATGAGGAGCGCGGGGACGATTTTGCCGATCATGATCATCTCGGGCGTGTAGGGCGAGACGAGGAGCTGGTCGAAGGTGCCTTGCTCGCGCTCGCGCGCGAGGGAGAGCGCCGTCACGATGAGCACGCCGGTGGTGGTGATCAGCGCGATGAGGCAGGGGAGAATGTAGTCGAGGTAATCGAGATTTGGATTGAACCAGGCTCGCGCAACAAGTTCTGAGGACGGCGTCGATGTGATGGCGCCTGTGCGCGCGGAGGCGAGATCCTGTTGGTAGGATTGCACGATTTGCTGGATGTAGCCGGCGGCGATCTGGCCGGCGTTGGTGCGGCGTCCGTCAAGGAGGAGCTGGAGTTGCGGAGTGGCGTTTGCGCGCGCGATTTGCGCGGAGAAATCGGGAGGGATGCGAATGACGGCGAGCGCGCGTTGCCGCTCGATGGCATCGTTGAGCTGGTGGTCGTTGTCGATGTCGATGAAATGCGTGAAGGTGACAGCCTGGGCGCGGAGGCGTTGCGTGAGTTCGATGGCGGCGGGGCCATGATTCTCGTCGTAAATGCCGAGCGTGGAGTTTTTGATTTCGAGCGTGGCGGCGAGGGGGAAGATCGCCGTCTGGACAATCACGGGCATGACGACAAGCAGTCGGCTTTGTTTGTCGCCGAGGATGATTTGGAGTTCCTTGCGGATGAGCGCGAGCAATCGGCGGAGCATGTTATTCCAGGCGTTTGCGGGTCAGTTTGGCGGTGAGGCCGAGGAAGAGGACGGAGGTGCAGGCGAGAAAGATCAGCGAGCGGCGGAGAACGGGCCAGGCGTCGCCGACTTGCGCGAGCGTTTGAATCGCGCTCACGAAATAGCGGGCGGGAATGATTGTGCTCACGGCGCGGATGGGCGCGGGCATCGAGCTGATTTCAAAGAGAAACCCGGAGAGCATCATTGCGGGGAGGAACGCGACGAAGAGGGCGATTTGGGAGGAGTTGAATTGGTTGCGCGTGGCGGTGGAGATGAGGAGTCCGATGCCGAGCACGCTGAGCAGAAAGAGCGAGCCGCAGGCGAGGATCGGAAATGGCGAGCCGCGGAAAGGCACGCCCATGAGATAGTGCGCCACGGCGATGCAGAGCAGGAGCACGATCATGCCGAGGAAGTAATAGGGGATGATTTTGCTGAGGAGGAGCTCGGCGCGCGTGACGGGCGATGAGAGGAGGGCTTCCATCGTGCCGCGTTCCCATTCGCGCGCGATGACGAGCGCGGTGAGCAGCGCGCCGATTACGGTCATGATGATCGTGATGGAGCCGGGGATGAGATAATTGCGACTTTCGGCGGCGGGATTATACCAGAAGGTGTTTTCAAGGGAGATTGCTGGCGGCGCGGCCAGGCCGCGGGAAGCCGCGCGCTGGGCCAGCCAGTTTTGCCATGCGCCGAGGACGTAGCCTTGCACGAAATTGGCGGTGTTGGGTTCGGAACCGTCGGTGATGAGCTGGATGGGCGCGGGTTCGACAGACGCGCTGGCGGCGAGGGCGGATTCGGCACGGCGGAGTTTTATGGAGAAGTCGGAGGGAATTATGACAAAGCCGCGGATTTGCGAGCGGGTGAGCGCTTCGGAAATGGCGGGGAGCGAATCGTAAGCGATGATGTGGAGACTGGGCGAACCGGTGAGGCTGGATGCAAACTGACGGGCATCAGGCGAGGTGTCTTCGCACAAAAGTCCGGTGCGGACGCGTCCGGTGTCGAGGTTGATGCCGTAGCCGTAGATGAAAAGCATCACGACAGGGAGGATGAACGCGATGAGGATGCTTGTGGGATCGCGGATGATCTGGAGCGTTTCCTTATGGCAAAGCGCCCGGAAGCGGCGGAAGGAAAAAACGGACGCCGCCTTGCGTACTTTGTGTTTTGGCTCCTGCTTCACAGTCCGCTCCTTTCTATGAGTGTGATGAAGGCGTCTTCCATCGTCGGATGCCTGTTTTCGTCGGTGACGGCTTGGCTTTTCAGGTCTTCGGGGGCGCCGGCGGCGATGAGTTTGGAGCGGTGGATGAGGCCGATGCGGTCGCAGTATTCGGCTTCGTCCATGAAGTGCGTTGTCACCATGACGGTGACGCCGCGCTGGACGGCGGCGTTGATGTGAGTCCAGAATTCGCGGCGCGTGACGGGATCTATTCCGGAGGTGGGTTCGTCGAGAAAAAGGATGTGGGGACTGTGCATCACGGCGCAGGCGAGAGCAAGGCGTTGTTTGTAACCGAGGGGGAGGGCGTCGGCTTTGATGCCGTGGTATTGCGCGAGGTGAAAGCAGTTGGTGACGGCGTCGATGGCGTCGCGTTGGCCTGCGCCGTGGAGTCCGTAGGCCCCGGAAAAGAAGGCGAGATTTTGCGCGACGGTGAGTTGCCCGTAGAGCGAGAATTTTTGCGCCATGTAGCCGATGCGCTGGCGGGCGCGCGCGGGGCTGTGGCGCAGGTCGATGCCCGCGGCGCGGGCTTCGCCGCTGGTGGGCGTGAGGAGTCCGCAAAGCATGCGGAAGGTGGTGGATTTGCCCGCGCCGTTGGGGCCGAGGAGTCCGTAGATTTCGCCGCGTTTGATTTTGAGGTTGATGCGGTCGGCGGCGGTGAAGTCGCCGAATGTGCGCGTGAGGTCGCGGGTTTCGATGACGGTGGCGCCGTCGCGTGGAATGTCGCGAAGGATGTGCGTGAGGGCGGAGGCTCCGGTCTTTGCGCCGCCGAGGATGTCCATGAAGGCGTCCTCGAAGCGCGGCGCGGCGGGAGCGGAGCCGGTTTCAAATTTGAAATGTGCGCTTTCGGATCCGGTTTTGGCGCGGATGAGGACACGGATGTTTTGAGCCTGGATGGTGGCGTCGAGAATTTCGGGCCGGGAAGCGAGTTCGGCGAGCCGGATGCGGCGGTTTTCGGCGGGAACAGGGAGTAGAAAGCAGCGGCCGTTCATGCGCGCGGTGAGGTCGCGGGGCGGACCGGCGTAGAGGGGCTGGCCTTCGTTGAGGAGGAGGATGTCGTCGCAGCGTTCCGCTTCGTCGAGATACGCGGTGCTCCAGATGATCGCGATGCCTTCGTCAGCGAGGTCGCCGACCATGCGCCAGAGTTCGCGGCGCGAGATGGGATCGACGCCGACGCCGGGTTCGTCGAGGAGGAGCAGGCGCGGGGCGCCGAGCAGAGCGCAGGCGAGGCCGAGTTTCTGTTTCATGCCGCCGGAGAGTTTTCCGGCGAGGCGGCCGGTGAAGTGGGCGAGGTCGGTGAACTTGAGAAGCCGGGCGAAGGTTTCGTCGCGTTCCCTGCCAACGACGGCTCGAAGATCGGCGTGGAGCGTGAGGTTTTCGATGACGGTGAGGTCTTCGTAGAGACCGAACTTCTGCGGCATGTAGCCGATGACGCCGCGCAGTTCGGCGGCATCGCGGACAGGATCGCTGCCGAAGACACGGATCGAGCCGGAGTCGGGTTTGAGAAGCCCGGCGATGAGGCGCATGAGCGTGGTTTTGCCCGCGCCGTCGGGACCGGCGAGGCCGGTGATGCGACCTGTGCGGATGGTCGCGCTCACGCGGTCGAGCGCGGGCTTTGGCGCGGCGGGGAAGAGGCGCGTGAGATCGGTGATTGTGACGGCGGGGCTCACTTTTGAGGCGGCGGGAGCGCGGCGCGGATGGTGACGGGCATGCCCTGCCTGAGCATGTTGTCGGGATTCGCGACGGTGATGCGGAGGCGGTAAACGAGGGTGGCGCGGAGACTTTCGGTCTGGACGGCTTTCGGGGTGAACTCGGCGCGGGGGGAGATGTGGCCGATTTTGCCTTCGTAGGGTTTGCCGGGACGCGAGTCGGTGAGGATTTCGACGGTCATGCCGGGGTGGATTTTTCCGAGATCGGGTTCGTTGACGTAGGCGCGGAGCCAGACGGGATTGTCGAGCGAGAGGGTGAACACGGTCGCGCCGGGCTGCACGATGGCGCCGGGTTCGAGGGCGCGGGTCATGATCGTGCCGGCGGAGGGGGCGGCGAGTGTTGTATCGGATAAACGGATACGGGCGGCTTCGAGGGCGGCGGTGGCTTGGGCAACCTGGGCGCGGGCCTTGGCGATGTCCTCCACGCGGTAACCGGCGAGCATGAGGTCGAGGCTGGCCTTGGCGGAGTCGAGTTGTTTCTCGGCGGCGATGGCGGCGGTGCGCGCGTCGTCGTAAACCTGTTGCGAGGAGGCGTTTTTTTCGAGGAGCTGTCTGGCGCGTTCGGCGTTGACGCGGTTGTTTTCGAGGGTGGCGGAGATTTGGTTAGCCTGGGCGCGGGCCTGCGCGATTTCCTCGGGGCGATAGCCGGCCGCGAGACGTTGAAGATCCGCCTGGGCGGCGGAGAGAACGGCTTCGGCTTGCGCGATCTCCTGGCGGTAGGGCGCGGCGTCGAGGCGGGCGATGGCTTCGCCGGGCGCGACGGGATCGCCTTCGTCCTTGAGGACTTCGGCGACACGGCCGGAGACGCGAAAGCCGAGGTTCACTTCGCGGATGTCAACGTTGCCGTGAAGGGTGAGGTGTGCGGCGTCGGTTTTGTCGAGCGAGGAATGCCAGAACCAGGCGGCTATTCCCGCCGCGATAAGGATGAGGAGAAGGAGAGGGAGTTTGCGGTTCATGTGCGAGGGGCGTTTGTGAGCGCGTCGATGTTTTCGTTGAGGATGGCGCAGATTGTGCCGAGTGTCTGCCTGTCGAGGGTCTTTTTCCCGAGGCGGCGGCAGATGGCGGCGTTGGCAAAGACGAAGGCGAATATCTGGCCGACAAGCATGTGGGCGCGGATGATTGCCTCGCGGGTTTCGGGTTTGCGTCCGGTGGCGATAGCGAGGAGGCGCGTGACGGTTTTGTGCATGTCTTCCATGCCGCTTTTGTAAACGACGTCGAAGCCGGCGGTCGGGCGCGTCTGCTCGCGAATGATGAGGCGGGCTGCAAGGAGGATGTCGCGGGAGGCGAGCGTGCTTTCGATGAAGTCGCGAAAGACGGTTTTGAGCGTGTCGCGCGCTTGGGCGGGGGTGAGTTTGGATGCGGAGGAGGGGCCGGTGTGCGCGAGCCCGGCCTGGACGCGGCGCGAGACAAGGTCGCGGAGGAGCTCGTGATAGAGTTGTTCCTTTCCGCCGAAGTGGTAGGAGACGAGGGCAACGTTGGTTCCGGCGGCGCGGGCGATGTCGCGGATGGATGCGCCGTCGTAACCGTGTTCGCCGAATTGTCCGAGGGCGGCGGAGAGGAGTCTTTTGCGCGTGGTGTCGGAGGCGGGCGGGGCCGGTGTTCGTGTCTTCATGGCGCCGGTATTAAACAAGTGTTTAATTCTTACAAGTCGAATATGGGGGAATCAATCAACCGTTTGATTTTTGAGGGAGACAGGCCTTTTTGAAAAAAAATGACGGACCAGGATTAATAAAATGCGCGGTGGCGCGTTGTCATGATGAGGCCAGACAACAAATCAGCCAACAATCCACCCAAGAACGAAAGGTTTAACATCATGATCCGCCAACTCATCATTCCGGGCATCATCGCGGGAGCGGCGCACGCGGTTGTGTTCTTCACATCGCCGGACGCGCCGCCGCCGCTGCCGCCGGAGCCGCCCAAAGAATACGTCCTCGGCGATCTGCCGCCGCTGCCGCTCATCCCGCCAGATGATGAGCAGCGGAATGAGCGCACTGAGCTGCCCGACATCAAGGCGCTGCCGGTCGTTTTTGAAGCGCTCCCGAGGCATGTCGAAAGCGCGTTCACGGTGCCGTTCAACCCTATCATTGCGCTGCCTAACATTACGGGCGGCGCCCTTACGATGATTCCTCCCGGAGATTACGCCGAGGCAGGCAGGCGGAGCTTGGGCAGGGACGCCAGTGAGCTGTTCAATGCAATCGATCTCGACAACAAGCCTCGCACGCTTTTCCAGCCGGCTCCGGATTATCCATACGTCGCGAAGAACGAAGGTGTGAACGGCGAGGTGGTGGTGAACTTCACGGTCGATGAAAATGGCGACGTGCACGATGTGCGTGTCGTGAGGTCGAGCCATGCCGAGTTTGAGGCGCCGACCGTCCGCGCGGTGGGCAAGTGGCGGTTCGAGCCGGGGCGCAAGAACGGCAAAAAGGTCAGGTTCCGCATGAGCGTGCCGGTGACGTTCACCCTGAGCGAGGCTTGAGGATGAATGAGGCAAATAAATGGCGCAGGCGTCGGAGTGATGCCTGTGCCATTTGCGCTACTGGATCGCGATGACTTTTGAGGGGCGGCCGGGGAGTTGAATGGTGTCGCCGATGTGGGCGTTGACGAGCTGGGAGCCAAGGGGGGATTGCGGGCTGATGAGCATGATGAGATGGCCGTCGAGCGTGATTTCGAGTCCGCCGTTGCGCGGGGCAAGGAGGTAGTGAGCCGGGCGTCCGCGATTTTCGAGGGTGATGAGCGCGCCGATGGCAGCCGGGAGGCCGGGGGCGACATCGGGGAGGGGAAGGGTTTTGTAGAGTGTGATGCTGGCCTGGACGTCGGTTGCGAGCCTGGCCTGGCTCTCGGCGAGGTAGGCCGCCTCCTGGCCATGGGTTTCGTATTTGCTGGTCGCCTTGCTTTCGTCGTGCGTGGCTTCCTCGCGGGCCATGAGCGCGGCACGAGTGAGCACATCGAGATCGGCTTGGAGTTTGTCGAGGATGGCCTGGCGAATGCGGTTTTTGTCCATGGTGAGGTCAATCAGAGTGGGATGTTTTTGGCGGGGCGCGAGGGATTTTATCTGGAATGGCGGACTGCGGTGCGTTCATATCCCACAAATCAAATGAGTTTCGATATTTTCAGGCGTTTTGGCGGGATTTTCGCGGCGGTTTTGTTCGCGGTGGCGGCGGCGTGTTTTGCGGGATGCTGGCAGCGCGAGAGTGCCGTGGCGCGGGGGAATCGCGAGCAGATTTTGCATCGCGGGGTGGGGCCGGAGGTGGCGTCGCTCGATCCGCATCTGGCGACGGGGACGGCGGAGTATAATATTTTGTCGGCGTTGCTGGAGGGACTGGTGACGGAGAATCCGGTGGATTTGTCGCCGGAGCCGGGTGTGGCGGAGAGATGGAAGGTGTCGCCGGACGGGTTGACCTACACGTTCACGCTGCGGGAGAATGCGCGCTGGAGTAATGGCGATCCGGTGACAGCGGGGGATTTTGTGGCGTCGTTCAAGCGGATACTCTCGCTTTCGCCGGCGGCCGATTACGCGCATTTCCTATACATTATCCAGAACGCGGAGCCGTTCCACAAGGGGCGGCTCAAGGATTTTGCGCAGGTGGGGGTGGCGGCGGTGGATGCGCGGACGTTGCGGATCACGTTGGAGCACCCGAGCGTGAATTTTCTGTCGATGCTCAACCAGACGGCGTTTTTCCCGGTGCATGTGGCGTCGGTTGAAAAATACGGCGCGGTCGATTCACGCGCGAACGACTGGGCGAGGCCGGGGCGGTTTGTCGGCAACGGGCCGTTTGTTTTGAAGGAGTGGAAGCGCGGGCAGAAGATCGTGGCGGAGAAATCGCCGGCGTATTGGGATGCGGCGAAGGTGCGTTTGAACGGGATCGAGTTTTATTCATTCGAGAGCCGCGATGCGGAGGAGCGGGCGTTTCGAGCGGGGCAGTTGCACCTGACGGAGGCGCTTTCGCCGTCGAAGATCGATGCCTACCGGCGCAATTCGCCGGGGTTGTTGCGCGTGGATCCGTATCTGGGCACCGAGTTTTACCGGATCAACACGGCGAGGCCGTTTTTGAATGATGCGCGGGTGCGGCGGGCGCTGTCGCTGGCGATTGACCGGAAACTGATCACGACAAAAATCCTGCGCGGCGTGCAGTCGCCGGCGTATGCGTTTACGCCGCCGGATGCGGGCGGGCAGATGGGGGCGCGGCCGATCGCGGGCGCGCTCGCGGATGATCCGAAGGCGGCGCGTGAATTGCTCGCGGCGGCGGGTTATCCCGAGGGAAAGGGCGCGCCGGTTGTGGAGCTGGTTTTCAACACATCGGAGAGCCACAGGGCGGTGGCGGAGGCTGTGCAGGAGATGTGGCGGCGCGAGCTGGGACTGAATGTGGCGCTCGTCAATCAGGAATACAAAACAATGCTCAATGCCCGGCGGGCGGGGGATTACCAGGTGTTGCGGTCGGTGTGGATGGCGGACTATGTGGACGCGCTTTCGTTTTTGGACATTTGGAAATCGTCGAGCGGAAACAACTACACGGGCTGGAGCGATGCGACTTACGACCAGTTGCTTTACCAGGCGGCGCGCACGACGGACAAGCCGGCCCGGAACGCGCTTCTGCAAAAGGCGGAGTCGATTTTGCTGGGCCAGTCGCCGATGATTCCGATTTATCATTATTCGCATGTGTTCCTGATTCGTCCATCGGTGAAAAACTGGCATCCGACCGTGCTCGATCATCATCCTTACAAGGCGGTTTATCTGGATGCGGAGTGATTTGCGGGTGGCGCACTGTTGGTTTGCACACCGCGTTTTCGAGTGCATGTTTGTGGACAATGAAGATCACCAAAATCGCCTTTGTTGTCCTGCCCGTGTCCGACATTGCCCGTTCGCGGGCGTTTTATGAGGATGTGCTCCAGTTGCGGCCGGCGCACATTTTCGAAAAGGACGGGCGCGGTTCGATTGACTACGATCTGGAGTCGGCGGCGCGCATAACGATCAAGTGTGACGGGCAGTTGCCGATGTCAAACGCGCCGCGCATCGCGGTGGCGCTGGAGGCGGATAATTTCAACGATGTGATCGCTTCGCTGCGCGCAAACAAGGCGGTGTTCGTATCCGCTCCCGCGGAGGTTGCGGGCAGCCACCAGGCGACGGTGAATGATCCCGACGGAAACTGCATCATCATTCACAAGGTGAAGGTGAGCTCAAAGAAGGATTTTGTGGTGATCTGAGGCGGTGCGGACGCGCGGCGTCAGTTTGCGCCGGGGTTGGGCGCCTTGGTCGTGGAGTCCTTGGGCCTGCCATCCTTGGGTCTGGCGTCCTTGCGATCCTTGCCCTCGACGGGCTTGGGGACGACCATGGGGGATTCGCCGTGCTTGGCCCGCTGTTCCCTATACCAGCGTTGCCAGAGTTTTTCGTTCTCGTTATAACGATTGCGGAGTTTGTTGTATTTAAGGATTTGCTCGGGGGCCAGGATGGCGCGGATGCCGTTGTCGAGTTTGCTGGCGGCGTCGATTTCCAGGCCGCGCGAGACTTGGCGCGCCTCCATGTAGGCGGTCACGAGGGCGCGGATCGCCTCGCTCTGTTCTTTGGAGGGATTGAGCTGGTTGGTCATGCGGACCCATTGCTGTCTGCTGAGTTGCTGGTCGGCGGCCCGCTTTTGCACGGTTACATTGACATACCGCACCGCAATGACGCCGCCGACGATGGCCCCGCAGAGAAAAATGCCGATGAGCGCAAAGATGGTTGTGACTGTCTTGTTCATGGAAAGTGGAGGCGTGTTGAGGCGCGCGTTCAGGGCTGCGGCTGCGCCGGGGGCGAATCGATGGTGTTTTCAACCTCGGCGGCTTCGATGGGGGTGGAGCCGAGCTTGCCGGCCTGCTCGTCAATGTCACTGAGGATGGAGCCGAGGTTGACGCTCACGCTGACAATGGCTAGCAGACAGACGACGCCGAGCACGCGGAGTGTGATTTTGGCGACGAAAAAGGGGCCGGCGGAAGTCGCCGGCAAGCTAAGCGCGCGCGCGGCGATGCGGGTGGCAAAACCGTAGGGCGCGGGGATGTCGCCGACATCTTCGAATCGTGTGCGCCGGGCGGCTTCGGCGAGTCGCGTCCAGGCGGTGGATCTGGGAGAGTTCGGATTCATGAGCGTTCCTTCTTTTGCAGTTCCTGAAAAAATTTCTGCAGTTTGCGGCGTGCCCGGAAGGCGCGCACTTTGATGAGCGTGGTGTTCCAGCCGGTGAGGTCGCTGATTTCGGCGAGCGTTTTTTGCTCCAGATCCAGCATCTGGATGACCATGCGATCCTCGGGCTTCAGCTGGGCGAGGAGCTTGTGGACGAGTTCACGGGCTGCGAGCGAGTCGCTCGCGGCGACGATGTTTTCGTTGGTGATGACGTTGTCCAGAACCTCCGCCTCGGTTTCGGAGAGGTCAGCCCAGCGGAATTCCGGGCGGCGTTTCTGGGCGCGCAGGTGATCGATGCAGGTGGTGACCGCGATGCGCGAGACCCAGTGGGGGAGCGGCATCGCGCCTTGATACTGGCCGAGGCGGGTGAACATTTTCATGAATACCTCCTGCGCCAGATCTTCCTCGGACACGCGGCGGGGAAGGTGCGAGCGGACAATGCGAATGACCAGCGGATAAAGTTGCTCGACCAACTCGCGCGCAGCCTGCTGATCGTGTGCGCGGACCTGCTCCAGGCAGCGGACAAAGTCAAAAAGCGCGTCGGCGTTGTCAGGCATAAGTTGGCAAAAACGGCATTCACGGTGAGTGTGACGAATTTTGCGAGCCGCAAGTTACTATTTTGCACGGAAGTGTGGTCGCGGCTTGCCTTGGCCGTGCGGGGATTTTTGATCGGCAGGCTTGAAAACAATCGACAGGCATATTTTGCGCGAATGGCTGGGCTTCCTGCTCATCGTGGTGATGGCCACGCTGGGGATGCTGTTCGTGCAGTGCATGATCCAGGATTTCAGCGATTTGAGGAACAAGGGCGCGGATGTGATGGACATGGCGCAGTATTTCGCGGTCAGGATCCCGAGTTTCCTGGCGTTTGTGCTGCCGATCATCCTGCTCGTGTCGTTGTTGTATGTGCTGGGGCGCTTGCATCGTGGAAACGAGATCGCGGCGATGCGGGCCGCGGGGCTCAGCTATGCGCAAATCACGCGGAGCATCTGGGTGACCGGCGTGCTGATGTGCGGCGTGATGTGGTGGCTCAACGCGAGCATCGTGCCGTGGTCGGTCGAGAAATCGCTGACGATGCTGCAGGAGCTGGGATTTCGCAACGAAGCCAAGGCCGCGGCTGACGCAGGCTCGATCGGCGTGACGCGCGGGGTGACGTTTGACAACGACCGCGAGGGACGCATCTGGTTCATGAACCGCTACAGCCGTTACGCGCAGCGCGGCTACGGCGTGACGGTGTCCGAGCTGACCGTGCGGCGGCAGGAAAAATTGCGCATGTATGCGAAGGAGGCGCAACTCGACAGAAGCCGCGGGTGCTGGGTGTTTTTCGACGGGCGCGAGACTTTGTTTGATCCCGAAACAGGCGCGATAACGAGCTCCGCGCCCTTCAAGGAAAAGGTCGTCCCTTACTACAAGGAGGATCCGGGACTGATGTTGAGTTTCGACGTGAAGCCGAAGGATCTGTCGTTTTTCCGGCTCAGGCAGATCATGGATTATTTCGAGGTGCTGGAGAGCCCGAAGCTCAAGATTTACGCGATGCGCTATTACGAAATCTTGGCGGAAACGTTTGCGCCCCTGATCGTGATTTTGATCGCGATTCCGTTTGCCGTGACGGGCGTGCGCGTGAACCCGGCGGTCGGGGTCTCGAAGTCGCTCGGGTTGTTCGCGGTTTATTTTGCGCTGGCAAAGGTGGCCGAGTCCATGGGGATGCAGGGCATGGTTTCACCGGTCGTCGCGGCATGTCTGCCGGGCGCTGCGCTCCTGTGCATCGGCGGATGGTTTTACGCACGGATGCGGTAAGCGCGGGCAGGGCGGAAAGGTTCACAGCAAAGGCGCCAAGAGCGCAAAGGTCGGAAAAAGAGAAAGGGGAGAAGAGATCACGCTGTTTCGATTTGGGTCGATTTCAGTCGATTCACGTCGATTTGGATCGGGTTGCACAGCGCGGCCCAAAACCGTCGCCGCCGAAGCGCGCGGTCACTCAAAACCGCAAAGCGAAATACCCCAGGATTTCGCCTGCGCAATCACGGCAGGCTTGTCGAGCATGATGACACGGCCCGCCTCGAGCGCCGCGGCGTGAAGGCCGGCTTCGCGCATGACTTCGAGCGTGCGCTGGCCGAACACAGGCACGTCAAAACGGTAGTCCTGGTTGGCCTTGACGGTTTTCACGAAAAGCGTGCCGTCGGTCTTGAACGTGCCTGCACGGCGCAGCATTTCGTCGGTGCCTTCAAAGGCCTCAACGGCGAGCACCGTGCCCTTGCGAACGACGCAGCCCTGCCCGATATCGAGACGCGCGGATTCGCGCGCGATGAGGATGCCGTGTTCGAGATACTCGCGACTGATGGGAAAACTTCCCCCGGTCATGACACCCGGCGACGCGAGGTGGTCGTCAAGGAAACTGCGCGCATCGAGCATCCGGATGCCCGCTTTTTCAATCTCGGTGGAAATCGCGCCAAAAATCGTCTCGGCATTGCGACGTTTCAGGGAAAATAGGATTTTAATGGCGCCCAGATCAGGATGCAGCCCGCCGAAAAGACGTTTGGGCGTGATCTGCCCGGCCATGAGCGCGTAGCCGGCGCCAAACTCGCGAAGCGCACGGAGCGACTTCCCGAGCTGGCCGACGAGCACCATGCGCCGGTCGCTTTCGGGAAAGGAGTCGTAAAGGGCGGGCGGCGTTTCTTCCTTGAAGGCAATAAGGCGGAGGGGCACGCCGGCGCGACGGACTGCGTCCACAACGAGCACGGGATAACGGCCTTGGCCCGCGATGAGCGCGATGGGTTTGGCGGCGTCGAAATCTGGTGGAAGAAAACGGGATGGCATTGGCACGATGCCAAGGCTCTATGCCCCGCGCCGCCATTGTGGCAAGGCTGTAAACCGCCAGCAAACCGCAGCGGAGACCTGTCGTTTTTACTTCTTGCAGTATTTACAAAAATATTTGTAAGAATTGTTTCATGCTAGAGGTTCCTGGCAGTTCAAAATCCGAAAACCCATCCGTGGAGGGTGTGGGGCCGCTCGACGCGCTTGAACGCGACATCATTGCGTATTGGGTGCAAACGGCGACGCTGCTGGGCTACCCGAGGTCGGTGGGCGAGATATTTGGTTATATCTTTTTGTCGGAGCAGCCGGTCAACGCGGACGATTTGGTCGAACATTTGGGAATCAGCCGGAGTGGAGCAGGGCAGGGGCTCAAGGCGCTTCTCGACATCGGCGCCATCCGCCCCGCGCACAACATCGCGGACCGCCGCGACCATTACCAAATGCAAAGCGACCTGGGCGTGCTGGTGAAACAGTTTCTCAATGTCCGGGTATTTCCCCCGCTCGAAGAGTTGCGCCGCCAGCGGGATGCGCTCAAGGAAACCGTGGCGGCTTCCCGCAACCCGCACCTTGCCCAGCGCTTCGAGAAACTTTTGCGCTGGCAAGGCAAAGCATCGCCATTGATCGCCGTATTAAAATCACTGACAAGCTAAGGTATCAGCAAGACGAACAATTGGCGGATGCGCAGCCATATTCCAAACAAGACAATGTTCATATCGACTCTGAAACGCTATTGCGGCATCATATTATACAGGACTATTGCAGGGATAAAATCCGAGGCGCGGCAAAACTATCTCGGATATCTTTGGTTTTTGCTGGAACCGCTGCTTAGCACCGCGGTGCTCTACATTGCATTCACGCAAGTCACCGGAAAGGCGGGCCCGCAATATGTGGCGTTTCTGATCCTTGGCATGATCTCCTGGCAATGGTTTGAAAGCTCGTGCATGCTTGGTTCCACGGCCATAAAAGTGAAATATGGGGTTCTTTCGCAGTTCAATCTGCCAAAATATATTTTCCCAATGGTTTCGATCATGGTCAACACGTGGAAATTCCTGTGTGTGTTTGTTGTTATTTTGATCGCTGCCGCGATCATGGGTTATCCTCCGAACAGGCATTTCGTTTATTTGCCGCTGCTGCTGGCGTTCCAATTGCTGCTGATCGTAGGCGTTACGTTGCCATTGTCGGTGGGAGCGACGCTCATGAATGATCTGCTCACGGTGGTCAGCTCGATATTCCGCCTTTTGTTCTTTATGTCGGGAATATTTTTCGATGCCTCCGTGGTGCCTGAAAACCTGAAATCATGGTTCTATGCGAATCCGATGGCCGTATTCATAGAATCATATCGCATGGTTGTCATTCATGACCAGCCGCCTTATATGCCACGATTGATGGAAGCCGCCGCGATCAGCCTGGGATTCCTCGTTCTCGGGGTGGCCCTCCATATGTATTACGACAAGAAAATACTCAAGCTGACCAATGTCTGATTTTCTCATGACTCCTCTGATATCCTTGAAGAATGTGGGCCTGTGCTACAGGCCATTGCGAACCATTTTCTCACGAACCAAAAAGGAGATATGGGCTTTGCGTGGATTGAATTTACAAATTTATGAAGGTGAGAAACTGGGAGTAATCGGGCGCAACGGTTGCGGGAAAAGCACATTGATGCGGATATTGGCCGGCATTTACGGCATTGACGAAGGAAAGGTGCGATTTTCGCGCCCCAATGTGCATGTCGAGTTGCTCTCGCTGGGAGTCGGGTTTGAGGGCAATCTGACCGGCGCTGAAAACGCCGTGCTCAATGGCATGCTTATGGGCAAGTCGAGGGCGCACATGCTGGAGCGCCTGGATCGGATCAAAACATTTTCAGGACTTGGGGAGTTCTTTGATTATCCTGTTTATACGTATTCGTCAGGCATGAATTTGCGTCTGGGATTTTCGGTCGCCATGGAAACAGACCCGGATGTGCTGCTGATCGACGAGGTGCTGGGCGTAGGCGACGAGGCGTTCATGGCAAAATCGGAAACCGCCATAAGAGAAAAATTTACATCAGACCGAACAGTGGTGATGATTTCTCATGACGCTGCGGTAATCAAGCGCATGTGCCAGCGGGCGGTCTGGCTGGAGAACGGCTGTATCGTGGCTGAAGGTGATCCCGGCAAAGTCGCCGAACAGTATCATCATGCTCTCGCGGGAGGACAGTAAAACTTTCCCTGCAAGTGTGTAACATTTGCCGAATGTAGCGGTCATTTATGGGACATATAAAATTTGAACACGCAACATGAGTAAAAACTCCATTCAACTGAAAGAATTTCTATCTATTTTCGACTTTTGCCAGCCGCAGCAACGTGGCGGGGTTGATCTGAATGCGCGCCAGGATACGCAATTTGCGCAGAACTTATCTTTGTTTTCCGATGTCATTCACGTCTTTAGCATGGAATGGAAGGGCATTCGTTCCGCTGTGGGTGCGATGAGTGGAACCAAGCTCGCCGTGACTGCGGATCGTGCCTTGGAGTCCGGTGAAATGCAGTTTGCGCTTAAAAACATTAGAAAATTCAAAAAGGTTATATTTCACGGCCTAAATGCGAATACCCATATTATAGTCGAACAGCTCCATCGGCATGGCGGCCCCGAATCTTATGTCGTGTGGCATGGAAGCCATGCTCAACTTTCCATGGATTCCGAGCGCAACATTTTTTTGAAAATGAAGCGCCTTTATGAAAGGGGATTGATAAGAAGGGCGCATATCATGCGCAAGGGCTGTCATCTTTTGTTAAACACATGGCCTGATGTCTTGTTTAACTCGCCCCTCAACATTGAAACCAAAAAATCTCCCGTGAGATTGTCTGACAATGGAACGGCGCTCGTCCCGATGACATCGACTGTTGGAAAGAATTTTTATACAAACATTGTTGCCGCCGCGGTTTCTCCGAAAATCAAGGCAATAAAAACATACAACGGAAATGATCTGTTGGATATATGTGCCGGCAAGAGGGTCAGCTTTCTGGCGCATGATGGTATTGCCGGGCATTTGAAAGTTCTAAAGGAATGTGCTGTTTCCCTCAATGTGACCTGCATTGATTGCCAGCCGATGGTGGACCTGGAGTCTTTGGCCGCCGGCACTCCGGCAATCACAGGGCCTTTGTTTTTGGAGCAATACTTCAAAAGTGATTATCCTCGGATAACAACGATTCAAAATCCTTTGAGTTCGGAAGAGATCGTCGCCGTCATAGACAGGCTTGATGCCATTCCGGCAAATGAACTGAGCGCAATGATGAATGATTACAGAGCCGAGCTCCTCCAAAGGCATGCGGAATCATACGGCAATTTTCTGGCATAAACATCCGAATACCACATGAAAAAACTTCTTTTCATCGTTACCGAAATCGCTCCCCTCGACAGGGGAGGGATTGGCACTTTTTCTAGAAATATAATCCGTGAATTTTTCGGGAAGTTTTCAATCGCCTTTCTTTATTGTGGTAATGCTCCACATGAAGCGCTTGAGCGGGAGTATCCTGAAATCCGATTTCATTTCCTGCCAAGGGAAAGCAAGCCGCTCTTCGAGAAAACCGCTGCGCAGATATCCGAGGTGATTGCCGGGACGCTGGATATCATATTTCAAAAAGAGATTTTCGATTATATTGAATTTATGGATTGGGGAGGCTGGGCGCATCAGACCATAATGCTCAAGCGCAGCGGCGCATCCAACATCCCTGCGTCGACTGTGATTGCAGTCCGCATACACTCCACAGAGCACGCCCTGAGAAAATACGAACACCGGCTCCTTAGCTTGGGCGACGGTGAAACATCGGATTTCGAGCTTGGCTCCATCTTGCTTGCCGACTCGGTCGTCTGCCACGTGGCGCCGATTGCCGCGCTTATCACGAATGAAATCAAGTCTCTCTTCGGGAAGGATATTTCCGGGAAAATCATTATCACGTCGATGCCCGTTTATATTAGGGGTAATGAGAAAAATAGCAGCATAACCGCAAGTCATTCCACAAATATCGTTTTCTCGTCAAAAACGCAGCAAATCAAGCGGCCCGATTTGTTTGTGACCGGAGCATCCCTGTTTTTGGAAAGAAACAAGGCTTACAACGGCAAAATTATTTTTGCCGCGCATATGAACGAAGACGTTTATACGCGTTCCGTGCTTTCGCTCATTCCAAAGGAGAAAAAAGATTTTTTTGTTTATGATAAGAATATCGCAGGAAAGGAGCGCGATGCGATTATCTCGGGAGGAATCACCGTGTTTCCGGCGGAATATGAAAGTTTTTGCTTTGCCGCCTATGAGGCATCCATGACTGGATCCATTGTGGTTCTGAACGAAACCAATCCTGCATTCGCTGACGGAACACCTTGGGAAGATGGGGTAAACTGCATAAAATTTGATGGGACGGCGGAAGGCCTTTGCGCGGCGCTGGAGCGAGCCGCGTCTCTGGGCGCGCCGTTGCAATCAGTGCGAAGAAATCTGCCCGAGCCGCAAATTGTCATCCCTTTCTTGCCGCCTAAAAGTCAGGCATCACCTCCGTCGGTCGATATTTTGATTTGCGCGCATGATCTGAAAGGCCTTGGAAACACGATGCAGTCGATACAGCTGAACGGTTTCGGGGAGGAGACTGCCATCCACGTCTTCCTTACGCACGAGGCGATACGTGCAATGGAGGCCGTTCCAGGATTAAGGGATAAGGTTGGCGGGAGATTTCGAATTCTCCCCCAAGGAGCGGCTCCCATCGCGGCGCTTCGAACATGCGCCGCTGAAAGCAACGCTGATTACATCCTTTTTCTGCCTGCGGGAGACGAACTTTCGCCGAATATTTTGGACGCGTTCATAAAATCGAGCAAGAACAACGATATCGATGTGTTCTCAAGCTGGACATGCAATGTACATCAAGGCGGACATATAAACCGTTTTTATGGAGCCATGCCTTTGAATGGCTGGCGCGCCAACTTGGTTGCTTCTTCCCTGGCGTTCTACAAGACCACATTAATCAGGGATTATTTCAAAAAAGCTGGAGGGCGCGTTTTCAATTTTTATGCCATGCACCTCCATCTTTCGATGACGGGGGCGAATTATGTCATATCAAACCGCCACGAAAGCATTAACAACAACTCTTATCACGAGTATAGCATACACGATTCGCCCCCCATGGAAAAATCAGCCTTTTTCCGGGCCCTGCTGCTGGACTTCCTTCCAATTCCTCCTCCCACGCTTGCCATACTGATGGCAAGGCCTGAATTGACGCAAACGAGCGGATCGTCCGGAAAAACGCTTCCCACGTTTGACACCTATATCTATCGAAAATACATCAGGAGGATTAAATTTATCGATAACATCTTGCGACGTTTGAAAATTGTCACATGAATAATGTTAACCAGACGAGGAGCGTGCCTGATTGTGCTGTTATCATACCGTGCCACAATCAAGGGCGTTTTTTGCGTGATTGTCTTGACAGCGTGCTTGCGCAAACCCTGCTGCCAAGGGAAATCATAGTAATTGACGATGGTTCAACGGCGAAAGAGGCCCGGGAGATCCAGGCTGCGGCGGGAACCACGGCTTTGGTGCGAGTGTTGCGTAACGAGCAGGCACGGGGGCTGCCTGCAGCCAGAAACCAAGGGATCGCCTTCGCAACAACAACCTATATCTTGCCACTCGATGCGGACGATAAGATTGCGCCTGGTTACATTGAAAAGGCCACGCACATCCTCTCTGCAAATCCTGATATCGGCATTGTTGGCGGTGACAGCCTGTTTTTTGGCGCGCGAACAGGAAAAACCCCGTTTCCAACTTTCTCGGAATGGCGGATGACGGTGGATAATTGCATAATTTCAGCAGCTGTTTTTCGAAAGGCGGATTGGACGCGCGCGGGCGGCTATTGCGAGGAGTTCAAAAAGGGCTTCGAGGACTGGGATTTTTATCTGTCATTGTTGGATGCCGGACTGGAGTATTTTCACCTGAATGAAGTTGTTTATTATTACAGACGGCATAAATATAATATGACAGACGGCCTGGATAGGAATCCCGCATTAAAAGAAACGATATTTGCGCGACTGCAGTATCGCCATGCCAAATTTTTTGAAAAGCATGCACAAGGCGCCATGAGATTTTTATATTTGGATCGGGCCAAGCAGAGGTTTTTCGGGAAAAGACCGCTTATCGCATTAAACAGGAAAATCCTGCGCGTCTATGATGCATTCAGATCACATAAGACAGGTTTCTGGATCAAAAACAATAGTTTTGCTATCCTGACAGCCGTAACATTCATCACGATTATTTTTGAGCTCTGCCTTTCCGTGGCCCCTGAAAATTCTTTGAATGAAGGGCCATCAACTTTAAACATTGAGTTAGTCCGTGAATCCGATGCCCAGACATCATTGACTGATTCCATGATCGTATTCGGGTTATTACCCGATGGGAGGCGCCTGCCGCTCGCCTGTCTGAATATTTCTCAAACAAATGAAATGTCATTGAGTATAAAGCCACTAGGGAAGAATCCTGAAATAGATTCTGGTGCTGAAATATGGTTACTTTCACGAAATGGAGACAGAAAGGGGCTTTTCCCTCGTGTTAAAGGCGAGCTTGCAGGCTGGCAATTTAATACCGAAATCTGGCGGCAACCCTCCTTGCTTTCGATCAACGGCAGCGAAGGTGCGTTGGAGCTTTCAATACATGATGAACGGGCTGAATTTTTTTTGATGCGTCATAGTTCAAGCGGTTTTTGCGAGATTTCATCCGGAAAAATCAAATCGAAATTTGATCTCTATGATCCAAATCGCAACTCAATTCTGACGGTGACATTGTTGAACAAAAAAATCGATTTTCAAAGTGGGCCGAAATCATTTAAGTTAAATATTCCTCTGCCGGGGGAAAAAATTGAGAAAATCGGTTTTTTGAGAGAAGAAGGGACAGCATGGGAATTGTTAAATCCTGGCGTTCAAGGAAAAAGGTTGACCAAAATGAAAAATAAAGATATTTATTCGATTGATACAGGAGGCCAAAACTATTGGATTTTATTATGGCCGGTCGTTTTGTTATTTATTTTGGCGGTCTATTGCATCAAGACGGGACATAAAACTCGCAAGCCATATTATCTGTATGCGCTTTTGCTCTCAACGACGCTTGTTACAATCTTGGTAATGGTTTTTTATCCCTGCATTCACAATACGGATTCTTTTGATCAGTGGAGGCAGGCCAAGCAGGGTGATTATCACAACTGGCATCCGATCGGATTCACATTATTGATGGGGTTCTGCCAAAAAATATTATATTTTGGCGGTGAAAATGCCCAAAGCGCTTTAGCCGCATGGTTGTCCGGCACGTTTTTTTGGTTATCGATCAGCATCCTGATTGGAGGCTTGATAAATAATATAAGGACTGCGTTATGTGCATTAACTTTCCTGATATTTTATTTTCCATTCTGGCCATATACGGTTACACTCTGCAAGGATCTGCCGTTTGCGTCGGGGCTTTTGTGCTTTGGAGCTTGCATTATCTGGTACAGTCGACGGTGGGGGCGATGGACCGATATTGAATATTTTTTGATATTATTGTTTGTCAATATGATAATGTTGCTCAATCGCCAGACAGCATGGCTGGTTTTGCTCGTATGTCTTCCTGGCGTGTTCCTGATAATGCCAAAACAGATTCGCTTGATGCGTTCCGGAATTTTTATTGCGGCTCTTTTTAGTGCTTTCGTATCAAGCAAAATATTGTATCTAACAACGCACACAAGAAATTTGGGGAACTTGAGCAATATGTATCTTGCTTTTGACGTGGTAGGAACCTTGAGTCTAGCAAAGGCCGATATGGATGAAATAGCAGGATTGAAGACGAGCAAATTGATGGGAATCGACAATATGATGACTGCAATAAATGAATATAAGCCTGGCGATAACATTAATTATCTTCTATTCGGAGAAAAATCACCTTTTCGGCGAGATTTGCTTTTGGATTCAAATTGTGCCATAGAAGATTTTTTCACTGTTGCAATGAGACATCCCGGAGCATTGCTTCGGCACAAATTTGAACTGCATAAAGTGTTATGGGATAGAAAAGCAGATGGAAACATCTGGTTTGCCTATGAAACCATAACCGATGGGCAACAAGCCAAGAATATATTTGGGCATAATATATCAGCAGGCAGTAAAATGCCGAACATCAACGTTGCGTTGCGAAAGTGGCTTGCGAAAGCCACCCACCCTGATTGCATAAGACAATTCTTTTTACGACATATTTTTATATTCATGAGCATGCTAGGTTCGATCGTCATGTCAATGGGTGTAAACAGAGTGAAAAGAGGTGAAGCCCAATTTATTCATATTTGTTGGTTTTTGGCGTGGGTTGCGTTTAGCTCCTGGCTTCCAAATGCGCTCATTTTACCCGGGCCGGATTGGCGGTATTTGCTGCCGACCACCGGCATAGGAGTGATTGTCATTGTTTGTGCGCTATTCGGCGCGTTTGAAAACCAAAAAAAAGGAAATAACTGGCATGAATTTAAAAGCGAAGGTGATAATTGACCGGTATCTGGGCGGCTTTGCCTTGGTTCTCATAAAAATTGTGGTCGTATTGCTGGGTTGGTTATTGCGTATCGACCATGCGCTTCCAAAGCCTCGCTCGGGCCAGAAGCTGACATTCATAAAATACTTGGGTGGCGGCAGCATCGTGATGTGTTATCCTTCGTTTCTGGCCCTCAGGAGAGCCGGATTTCGATTGCGCCTGATCACCAGCCCGTCCGTCGTTCCGTTCGCAGAAGAGCTGCATGTTTTTGACGAGATATGCATTGTGGACGACAAGTCGCCTTGGAAAATCGTGCGAACCGCATCCAGGCTGTTTTTTCGATTTCGTTCCGAGACCTGCGTCGATCTGGAATTGCACAGCAACTTGAGCTGCATATTGACCGCTTTTTACGGTTTTAGAAACCGCATGGGGTTTTATGTTTATGATTCCTTCTGGAGAAAAGGCATTTATACACATGCAATTTATTACAATCCTGCGACAAATATTGTGCTGGCTTACGAACGGATGGCCCGGCTTTTGCATGCGGAGCAGATCGACTATGCGCATTGTAAAGATGTTTTTCGGGGCGCTTTTGGATCGTGTCCGGATGAATACTCCGGGTTTGTGGCGGTTGCGCCGGGGTGTTCGCCATTGGGGCGTGAGCGCCAGCTGACCACTGGGGAATGGATCAAATTGTTGTCTGACGAGACACGTCCGGTGGCGATCTTGGGAGGAAGTGGCGACCGGCAGGCCGGCGATGCCATTTTGGGCCAGAAAAGGGGTGTCAATTTAGCGGGGAAGTTATCCTTGCGCGGAAGCTTGGCGGTTTTGTTTTCCTGTGAAAAATTATACTGCATCGATTCGGGCTTGTTGCATTTCGCACGGCTTTGGAGTGTTCCAACGGAGTCTTGGTGGGGGCCGACAAATCCCGCCCATCGCATCAGCGAGGATGCGTTGCATGGAGGAAATGATATATTTCATTACAAAAACTTCAGCTGTTCTCCATGTGTGCATATAACTGCAAAATGCCCGTGCTCGGGGCGCGCTGAGTGCATGCGGGCACATTGCGCGACCAAGGATGCCAACCCGACTTGGGGAATTGGCTGCATAGAGAATTAAATGCCGGTTACAAAGGGAAGGCCAGCGTATGCAGCTTGGCCGACATGATAGAAATTGTTTTTCGGGAAGCACTCTTTTGCGCATGCAAGAGCGTTTGATCCATCGCGCCGCATGGCTGGCTGGCGAGGGTGTCTATTTTAGCGAATGCTTGAGGCGTGCTGCTTTCATCAGCGAGAAGGAGCCCCGTTTGCCAATCAACAATTTCAGGTGTGCCGCCGGTGGCGGTCGCCACGACATATGTGCCGCAGGACATGGCTTCGACCACGGTCAGGGCGAAAGGTTCGGGCCATTGGCTGGTGAAGAGGAGGACGCCGGTTTTGTGATAAAAATCGGACGCAAGGCGTTCCCTGGAAATTTTGCCCAGAAGAGTGACTTGGCGTGAGAGTATTGGGCTGGCAGAGATTTTTTGGCGGATTTCAGCGCCGTGGGCGGTTTCGTTTGTGTTCCCGGCCAGAAGGAAGCGCAGATCGGGCCGAGTTTGGGCGGCCCGGGCGAAGAGGTCGAGCGCAAGGACGACACCTTTTTCAGGCTGGATGCGTCCGCAGAAGCCCCAAGTGCGCCAGCGCCTGGGGGTCATGGGGGCGAAGGGGAATAGCGCAGGGTCTATGCCATTGTGTATCACCACAGCTTTTTCGAGGTTTGGGAAAAACGGAGTGTTTTTTTTCAGGACGTATTCGCTGACGAAGGCGGCGCGTTTGATGCAGGCAAGATTATCGGGCGCGGGACGATGGTTGGCGTAATGTTTCCGCACGCGGGCCGCTCCGGCCATGACAAGCGGTGAGTAAGAGATGCGTTCTGTTTGGGACGCCTGCCAGAGTTTATCGCAGTCGGGGTACTCGGCGGGCCAATAGTCGGAAACCCACGCGACAGAGTTACGGGCGGCTCGCATTGCGGGGAGCCATTGCAGGGTGGATAGCCGCCGGGGGTTGAAGAGCAGGGTGACGTCGGCCTCGCGAGCTTTGCGTTCCAAGTTCGCGACGATTTGGGGTGTGCTGGCCAGATGCTTGGCGGCAGGGCGAAGCGCGTGGTGGTGCGTCCAGCCGCGGGGAAAATAGCCTGTAAGGTCGGGTGTTACGCGGGGCGGGTAGGGGCATGATGGCGTTTGCGGACGTCCGGTGCGCGTGCAATGGCAGGTGATTTGCCAGCCGTGCTCACGTTCGAGGGCGTCCATGCATTCGGATGCGACCATCTCGTAACCTCCGATGCAATCGGGGGCGTGGAGATTGGAGATGACGAGCGCGCGTGGCATGGAAGAGAATATGGAGCAGCGGCGGCGATGTTTGCAATGGAGGAAGGAGGAGGTGGCGCGTTGTGCGGATGCGACAGTATTTTATGGTTCATATCAATCGCCGGTCAAAATATAATAACTAGAGGGAAGGCGGCTAGTTTTTGTCTTCGTTTTCGGTAATGGCGCGATAAATGCAAACTCGTGTGCGGAGCATTTCAATTTCCGTCCGAGGAATCATGCGACTCTTACAAGAGGCCGTTTTCAGGGTTTGTTTGAGGGTTCATGGAAGACAGCAAAATGCCGTTTATGGGATGATTGCTCAATCCACGATCAAGACCATGTCGCCTTCGCGGACTTCGTCGTAGAGTTCGATGATTTCGCGATTGCGCATCACGACGCAGCCGGAGCTTTGCGGAGTGCCGATCAGGTCTTCACGGTTTGTGCCGTGGATGTAAACGTAGCGCTCGTAGGTGTCCACGTTGCCGCCGAGGTTCACGCCGAGCTCCAGCCCGCGAAGCCAGAGGATGCGCGTGGTCACGAGGGCGGTCGATCCGGCGTCGTAATCGCGCATGACGGGATCGGTGAAATGGAGACCCGTCGGGCGGCGCGACTTGAAGACCATGCCGGGCGGCTCTCCCGCGCCGATGCGCTCGGCTATTTCGTGGAGGCCGCGCGGCGTGCCGAGCGAGTCTTTGATGTTCGAGGGCGGGCGCTTGGATGTGGAAATCGTGTAGCTGCGCGCAAGCCCGCCGTTGCGAAAAAACTGCAAAGTTTGCGTTTGTATGCACACAAAAAGCACGCGCTCTGTTGGCTTGATGCCGATGCGCGCGCAGTTCTTAATGATTAGCTCCCACGTTTCCATATCGTCCGAAAAAATGAACACATCACTTACAGTCGGCATCGTCGGTGCAACCGGCGCGGTTGGTCAAGAACTCGTGCGCCTCATGCACGAGCGCAATTTCCCGCATGGCAAGCTGCGGCTTTTCGCCTCGGCTCGCTCCGCGGGCAAAACCATCGAGCGCAACGGTACGAAATACACGGTCGAGGAAGCCAAGGCGGGTGTGTTTGCCGGGGTTGACCTGGCGTTTTTCGCGGCGGGCGGCTCCGTCACGCGCGCGCTTGCGCCGGATGCGGTGAAGTCGGGCTGTCTCGTGATCGACAAGAGCTCGGCGCTCCGGCAAGAAGCGGACGTCCCGCTCGTGATTCCCGAAATCAACCCGGAGAAATTGCGCGCGCACAAAGGTATTATCGCCAATCCGAATTGCTCGACCGCGGTCATGCTCATGGGACTGTGGCCGCTGCACCGGTTGTTCGGCGTGAAGCGCGTGATTATTTCCACCTACCAGTCCGTGTCCGGCACGGGCGCGGAGGCGGTGCGCGAGCTCGAAGACCAGGTTCAGGCGCACGTCGCCGGCAAGCCGCTCGTGAACAAAGTTTATCCGTATCAAATCGCCTTCAACTGCATCCCGCACATCGACTCGTTCGATGCGACCGGCTACACCGGTGAGGAAACGAAAATGGCGATGGAGACCCGCAAGATCATGGGCCTGCCCGACCTGAAAGTCTCGGCCACGACCGTGCGCGTTCCCGTGGTGCGCGCGCATTCGATCTCGGTTTGTGCGGAGTTCGAGCGTCCGGTGGATGTCGAAAAAGCGCGTGTCGCCGTCGCCGCGTTTCCCGGCGCGGAGCTCGTCGATGATCCGGCGAACAAGAAATATCCGACCCCGCTCGACTTTGCCGAAAAGGCGAAGTGCGGCGTGGGGCGCATCCGCAAGGACACCGCATTTGAAAACGGCCTCTCCTTCTGGGTGAGCGGTGACAACCTCTGGAAGGGCGCGGCGCTCAACGCCGTGCAGAACGCCGAGCTGATGATCCGCGAAGGCCTGCTCAAGCCGAAGGCTTGAGCGCTGCCCGCCGTTTTGCGGACGCCAACAGACTCACACAACCAATCACGCGGCGCGGACGGAAACATCCGCGCCGCTTTTTTGCGCGTGGATGTTGCGTATGAATTGCGCGTGTGGAAAAGAGTCTTGTCAGCCGGAAGGCGAGGCGGCTTATTGACGCGCCTGCCTGACGCGGACGCTTAGCTCAGTTGGTTAGAGCATCTCGTTTACACCGAGAGGGTCGGGGGTTCGAGTCCCTCAGCGTCCACCAGATTTGTTTCTGGCCGTTACCAGACTTCCTGCCTCGTCAGGTGCGCGTGGAGTCGCGTGCTATCAATTCGGCGCGCAAGAGCACCCGCCTTGCGGGCATGTGAGGCTGGCGCAAGCGGCCCAGCATCGTTTCGACTGCCGCCATGCCGAGTGCTTCGTAGGGCTGGCGCATTGTCGTCAGCGGAGGCGTGAGCAGGCGCGCGTAACGCACGTCGTCGAAGCCCGCGAACTTCAGGCGCGGCGGCAAAATGCGCCGGTCCAGCCGTCTGCACGTTTGCAGCAACGCGGCAGCCGTTGCGTCATTCGAGCAGATCACGGCGTCGGGTTTCGCCTTCGTCATGATTCTGCGGACAAATCCGTCGTCCTCCGGATTCCCCACGATGAATTCAATTTTCGCGCCCCCCATGCGCTCCACGGCTGCGCGCGCGCCGGAGAGCCGCAGGTTTGTGCTCGCCGGGTAATCGGGGCGCACGAGCAGCACGAGCCGTTTGCATCCGCGTTCCAGCACGTGCGTGAAGAGATCGAAGGCGGCAAAGAAATCATCGATTCCCACCAGGTCGTAATCGCTGCGTTCAGGAAAGTCCCCCACGTCGCGATCGAGCAGCACGACCGCCAGCCCGCGATGGCGCAATCTTTCCGCGAGGTTGCGATTTATTGCTGCGCGTACCGGATGGTGCTCAATCGGCGCAAAAAACACGCCCGCCACTTTTCTATCGGCCCACTCGCGGGCGATCGCATCGGGCGCGCGATCGGCCATGGCCGTCCCCATGACGAGGTCCCATCCGGACTGCCTTGCCGCGCGCGTGATTTCCGCCGAGAGCGGCTGCATGATTTCCGTGCGCTCCAAGCCGTCGGCGAGCAACCCCAGCGTGCCTTTTGCGAGGGCGGGTTCCTTCACAAAGGAGCCCGAGCCCGCGTGACGTTCCACGAGTCCGAGCCGCTGCAATTCCCTCAGGGCTTGCGCGACGGTCGGGCGGGAGACGCCGAATTTCCGGGCGAGCGCCACTTCGCTGGGCAGTTTGCCGCCCTGCCTGAATTCGCCGCGTTTGATGGCCTCCTGCAAATGCTGGAAGATGGCCGCGTGTTTGTGAAGTGCGCTCATGGTGTCCTAAATTGTCATGACAGCTTTTTGCCAATTGCCAGATATTTTATTGGAATGATCCGGACCTGCGTCGCACAACTGCGGCATCACTTCACCGCACATGTCCCGCAAACAATCATCCGCATTTGACTCGGTTTTCATGACCTCATCACGCCTCGGCGAGCTCATCGCCGCCATTGGCGGCGCCCGCGTCGGCGTCGTTGGCGATTTCTGCATCGACAGCTATTACATCATAGACATGTCGGCGTCGGAGTCCTCGCTCGAGACGGGCATTGCGACGCACCCGGTGCGCGAGCAGCGGCACACGCTCGGCGGCGCGGGAAACGTCATGGCCAACCTTCGTGCAATGGGCGCGGGCAAGCTCAGCGCCTTTGCCGTCATCGGGCCCGACCTCATTGGCGCGGAACTCATGCGCCAGCTCGCCGCGCTCGGCGTCGATGCCGGTGGAGTCATTTGCCAGCCGAAAAACTGGCAGACGCATTGCTACCTCAAGCCGATCGTCGATGGCGAGGAGACGAACCGTTGCGATTTCGGCGTCTTCAACGAAGTTTCACACGAAACGACGCGCGCGCTGCTTGCCGCCCTCGACGCGGCCCTGCCGGATCTCGACACGCTCATCATCAACCAGCAGTTCGAAAAAGGTCTGCATTCAGCCGAGTTTCAAGCCGGTCTCGAAGCGCTTCTCAGGAAGCATCACAAGGTGATTGCGCTCGCCGATTGCCGGCGCTTGCGCGAAGCCTACCCATCGGCGATTCGCAAACTCAACGACCATGAGGCCGCCCGCCTTTGCGGCAAAAACCACGGCCCGCGCGAACCCATCCCCCGCATCGTCGCGCTCGAGGCGGGCTCGCAACTTCACGCTGCGGGGAAGCGGCCTGTTTTTATCACACGCGGACGCAATGGCTGTCTTGTGATCGACGATGCCGCGACGCACGAGATTCCCGGGCTGCACATCATCAAAAAAACCGATCCCGTTGGGGCGGGGGACAGCATGATGGCGGGCATTGCAGCGTGCCTTGCCGTCGGGGCCACGCCGGCGGAGGCCGCAACATTCGGCAATTTTGTGGCAGGTGTGACCGTGCAAAAACTCCAGCAGACGGGCACCGCCTCGCCAGCCGAGATCCGGGCGATCGGTGAAAATGCCGACTACATTTATCAATCGGAGCTGGCTGACGATTCGCGGCATGCGGTTTATCATGCCGGCACATCCATCGAGGTGTGCGAGCCGCTGCCGGAGAGCTTTGACATCCGCTATGCCATTTTTGACCACGACGGCACCATCTCGACGCTTCGCCAAGGCTGGGAGCAGGTTATGGAGCCGATGATGGTTCGCGCGATTCTCGGCTTGAAATACACCACCACCGACAAGGCTACCTACGAGCGTGTCGTGCATCAGTCGCGCGAGTTCATCGACAAGACCACCGGCATCCAAACGCTCCAGCAAATGGACGGGCTTGCGCAAATGGTCCGCGACGCCGGTTTTGTTCCCGAAAGCGAAATCCTGGACGCCCACGGCTACAAACGCATTTACAACGACGCGCTCATGAAGCTGGTCGAGGTGCGCAAAGCGCAGCACGCGCGCGGAGAACTCGGCGTCGAGGACTTCACGCTCAAAAACGCGGTCCCGCTCCTTCAGCGGCTCCACGAAGCCGGCGTGAAGCTCTTCCTCGCGAGCGGCACCGACGAACACGATGTCATCCTCGAAGCCGAGGCGCTCGGCTATGCGAATCTCTTCGAGGGCCGCATCTACGGCGCGAACCAGGACATGACGCACGATGCCAAACGCATGGTGCTCGAACGGATCCTCGGCGAAATCGGCGGCGCGAACGCCGCGCACATTGTCACTTTCGGCGACGGCCCGGTGGAAATCCGCGAAACGCGCAAGCGCGGCGGCCTCACCGTCGGCATCGCCAGCAACGAGGTGCAGCGCTTCGGCCTCGCTCCCGAAAAACGCACGCGTGTCATCCGCGCGGGCGCGCATCTGGTCGTTTCCGATTATTCGCAACTCGACGCCCTTCTCACTCTTCTTCGCATAAAATGAACAACCTATTCGCACCCAAAATCCTTACCGTCGCACAGGCTCGCGCCGAGCGCGACCGTCTCCACGCCGAGGGCAGGAAACTCGTTTTCACCAACGGCTGCTTCGACATTGTCCACAGAGGGCACGTCACCTACATGGCCTTCGCGCGTTCGCTCGGCGACGTTCTCTGCGTGGGCCTCAATAGCGATGCCTCCGTGCGCCGCAACAAAGGCCCGAACCGTCCGATCAATTCCGAGGAGGACCGCGCCTGGGTGCTCGGCTCGTTGCGGGCGGTGGACTGCGTCGTGTTTTTTGACGAGGACGAGCCGAAGGAAATCATAGGCAAAATCCTCCCTCATGTGCTCGTGAAAAGCCGCGATTGGGCGCATTACGTCAGCGGACGCGAGGCCGTCGAAGCGAGCGGCGGGAAGGTCGTCCTCGCCGACATGGTCGAGGGCCGCTCTTCCACCGGAACGATCGAGCGCGTGCTCGAGGTTTATGGCGGCAAGGGGAAAATCGACGTGAAGGCCATCGACGCCACCGCAAAACAAAAGGACGACGTCAAATGAACACCGCTTCCACTGCGCCAATCATTGTGACCGGAGCCGCGGGTTTCATCGGCGCGAATGTCGTTGCCGAGCTCAATGCGCGCGGACGTTCGGACCTGATTCTTGTCGATGATCTCGGCAGGGAAGGAAAATGGAAAAACCTGCGCGGCCTCGCTTACGAGGACGTCCTTCCATCCGGTGATTTTCTTGCCCGCTGCGAGGCCGGACGGATTCCCGCGCCCGAGGCTGTTGTGCATCTCGGCGCATGCAGCGCGACCACCGAGAGCGACGCCGGTTTCCTTCTGGAAAACAATTACCGCTACACCCGCCGCCTTTGCACGTGGGCGCTTTCTCATGGGGCGCGATTTGTCTATGCGTCGAGCGCCGCGACGTATGGCGACGGTTCGCAGGGTTACGATGACGATATTGAAAAACTTCCCGCGCTCCGTCCCCTCAACATGTATGGCTATTCAAAACACATGTTCGACGAGTGGGCGCAGCGGCACGGTCTTTTCGACCGCATCGTGGGGTTGAAATATTTCAATGTTTACGGTCCGCGCGAAGATCATAAAGGCGACATGCGCTCGCTCGTGAACAAGTCCTACGCGCGCATTTTCGAGCACGGAAACATCGAGCTGTTTGCATCCGACCGGCCGGAGTATTGCGACGGCGAGCAAAAGCGCGATTTCATCTATGTGAAGGATGTCGTCGACATGACGCTCCATTTCGCCACGCAACGCTCCGGCGGCGGTTTGTTCAACTGCGGCACGGGACTTGCGCGGACATGGATGGACCTCGCAAACGCGCTCTTTGCCGCCATGGGCCGGCAGCCCGACATTCGCTTCATCCCCATGCCGGACGTGCTGCGCGGCAAATACCAATACTTCACGCAGGCGAACATGGCGAAAATGCGCGCCGCCGGTTATGCAAAACCGTTCACATCGCTTGAGGACGGCATTCGCGATTACGTGCAAAATCACCTGCAAAAACAATGACACGAAAGGGCGGAGGCGTTTGCGCGCACGTCCAGTGAGCGGCCTTGTCTTGCTTTTGCGCCGCAAAATGCAATCGTTGCAAACATGGCGTCGCAATCCTTGAAAACCATAGCCGGGCGCACCGGCCTCTCCATTGCCACCGTTTCACGCGCGCTGAGCGGCTCGGGGCTCGTGCGCGAAAAAACACGGCTGGAAGTGCAGCGGATTGCCGACGAGATCGGCTACACCCGCCCGCCCTTGGTCGGGGCGATCATGTCGAGCCTCCGCCGCTCCTCGCAGCATAGATATCTCGGAAACCTTGGCCTCATCTACATCGCGAAGCCGGACGAAACCGGCTGGATACCGTTTCACGAGGAATCGATCAAGGGCGCGCAGGCCCGGGCGACCGAGCTGGGTTTTAATCTCAGCGTTTTCCGCCATGTCCCGAAGGACAACCGCCACGCGGCGCTGAACCGTGTTTTGAAAAGCCGGGGCATCACGGGGCTTATTTTCATCAACGCGCAGGCGCAGGGCGATTTTTCCAGCTTCGACTGGACTCCCTTTGCCTCGGCGCAGATCGATTATCCCATTTCGGTTCCGGTTTTGCACACGATGGGAATCGATCATCACCGCACGCTGCGCATGGCGCTGACCCGGCTCATGGACATGGGTTACCGCCGGATCGGTTTTTTCATCGAACGCTACAAGGACATCCGGCTCGCCTACAGATGGTCGGGCGCATTCGCGGCGTTTCAGCGCGGCGCGGAGAAATTGAAGCCGATTCCCGAGCTGGAGCTGCCCTCGATCGATCGCGCCGTTTTTTTGAAATGGTTCAACCGCCACAAGCCCGACGTGATCGTCGGGCATAAAACGGTGGCGATGCGGTGGCTGCGCGAGGAGGGCGTGCGCGTGCCCGAGGATGCCGGCTTTTTCAATTTGAACTGGAACGAATCCGATGTTCCGTGCGCGGGCCTTGATTTGCAGGCCTCTGAGCAGGGGCAGGTCGCCGTCGAGTCTGTCGTCGCGCAAATCCACCAGTTTGACAAAGGCGTGCCCGATCACCCCAAGACAATCTACATCGAAGGCCGCTGGGTTGACGGTCCCACGCTCAAGCGCGCGAAAGCCTGAAAAAACCGGTTTTGCAACGTTTGCAAAGCGCGCCTGCTGACCTTTGCGCGCCGTGTGCGTGTCATTTTCGCATCACGTTCCCAGTCCCCTTTTCATAATCCAGACACCCGGCCCGCTTTTTCATGTTCACGCAAACCGACACGCATTCTCTCCTCGATAAATTGGGAATCCGCACCATGACACCCGCATCGGGCGTTACGCATCCGGATTTCATGATCAACTTTTCCATCTGGCAGTGGCACCAGGGCGTCGCGCTCCAAGGGCTTTATCAGGCCGGCAAGGCGCTGGGCGACGAGCGTTACCGGCGCTTCTGCACGGATTGGATTGCCGAGCGCCTTTCGGAAGGGACGCCCGCAAAAAGCATCAACAGCACGGCGCCCCTTCTGACGGTCGCGTTTCTGCACGAGGAAACACCGCGTCCCGAATATGAAAAGCACTGCCGCGAGTTTGCCGAGTGGTGCATGAAAAGTGCGCCGCGCCTGCCCGACGGCACCTACGAGCATTCCTGCACCGACAATGTTTATCCCCAGCAAGTGTGGGCCGACACGCTTTTCATGGGCGGTTATTTTCTTGCGAAGTGGGGTCGCATGACCGGCGACGACGCGCTTGTCAACGAGGCCGCGCGGCAGTTTGCCAATCATTACCGTTATCTTCGCGATCCGGCAACGGGGCTTATTTTTCACGGTTACGACGGCCTTCAGGGAAAACACATCGGGGTGCTGTGGGGCCGGGGCAATGGCTGGTATGCGGCGGCCACCGCCGAAGTCCTTGCGCTGCTCGGCGAGCACCATCCCGCCCATGCGGGGATTCTTGCGGATTTGCGCGAGCAACTCGCCGGAGTCGCCGCCACGCAGGACGTTTCGGGCGGCTGGCGCACGGTGATGAACGAGCCGTCCAGCTATCTCGAAGCGACCGCCACCGCGGCGTTTGCCTGGGCTTTTTTGCGCGCCGCCGACCTTGGTTATGTTGACGCAAGCTATCGCGATCGCGCGGTGCGCGCATTCGACTTGCTCGAGGACTGGGTCAACGACGCCGGCGATCTTACGCACAGCTCCGCGGGCACGCCGATCAAACCCGATGCGGAGAGCTACAACGCGATTCCGTTTGCCGTCACGACATTCTCACAGGGCCTTGGCCTGCTCGCATTCGCCCAGGCGCTCAAATCCGACACATAAAATACCCGCAACATGAATCCCCGCTCCTCATTCCTCGCCATCGCATTTGTCATTTTCGCTTTGTGCCTTTCCGCGCGCGGGGAAAAAACGCCGCTTTGGACGGCTCCGGACATTTCAAAAGCGCCTGCCGAGCTTGAGGCGCAATGGCGGCAGATCACCGATCGCAAACCTGTGGGTGTGCGCGGCGTGTTCCGTTTCGCTCTTGAAGCGGCGGGCGTGGATTGGAAGCCCGATCGCGTCGAGAAAGCACTCGCTTTTGCCCGCACGCTTCAAGACACCGATCCGTCGAGCGAAACATTCGGTAATTTCCGCTGGCGCAGCGATCACGACCGCGTGCTCGATCGCAATGGCGTGGAGTTCAGCGCGCAGTTGATGATTCTCATCCACAAATTGCAAAATGACCGCCTTACTCCGGCTGCGCGCGATCTGCTGCGGCAGATGATGACCGATGCGATTCCCGGCCTGCGAAACCACAGGATTCAGATTTCCTACACGAACATCTGGCTGAAGAATTCCTGCGCCCTGATCATTCTCGGGGAAATCCTCGGACGCACCGATGTCACTCGCGACGGACACGAGCGTTTCGACGCGTGGCTCCGGTTTACCGCAAAAAACGGCATCACGGAATACGGCGCGGTGACCTATTACGGCACCGATCTCGACGCGCTGGCGATCATAGCAAAGTTTGCCGCGCAGCCCGATACCCGGGCCAAGGCGATGCAGGCCATCCGTTATCTGTGGACCGATGCGGCGGCCAATTGGTGGGCGGCGGGCGATCGCCTCGGCTGTGCCAATGCCCGCAGCTACGACTATCTCTACGGGCGCGGCTACTTTGAGGCGCACACATGGACGGCGGGCTGGCTGCGCGCGCTTCCCGATATTGAAAATGCGGGATGGATCGGCAGCAGCCACGCCAATCTCGTCACCTTCCGCCAGGCCGTGACGATTCCGCCGCAACGCGAATGGACGGATGCCATCACAGCGCAGGTGCCGCGCACCGTTGTGCAACGCTGGGGCGAAGCGCCCGAACATACCGCCACGGCCTGGATTGGCCGCCGCGTGAGCATCGCCTCGTCCGGCGCGGGGCGCGGCAGCGACGAGCGCACGCTCGTTGCCAATCTCGGGGACTCGCCTGAAATTCCGCAGCTCACGCTTTTCATGGACGGGCGGGGCGATCCCTTCGGCACGAAAAAGGTCGCCAATGCCGCCAATCAGGCGAAGTCGCTGCACATCGTTCCCTTCATTGCCACCGTGCAGCGCGAGGCCGAGGTGCTGCAGCTCCTGTCAAGCGAGCCGCTGGGGCCGAAAACGCGCTACAAGCCGGGCGATCTTTCCTGTTTCCTGACGCAGCTCACGATTCCGGCGAAGGCGGAAATCTGGATTGACGGCAAAATCGTCCGCGCCGGTTCGCCGGAAAAACCGCTTGGCGTTCCCGCGGGCGCGACGGTTGCCTTTCGCATCGGCGGCGCGGCGGTCGCCGTCCGCATCCTTTGCGCGGATACAACCGGCGGCGGCCCGGCGGCCGTGCAGCTTGTCGGGGATTCGAAAAAAAATCCCGCGAGCCGCCTGACGATCGTGCACGACGAAAAGGAGCCGCGCGGGCGCGCCAGCGCGATTGTCTGGATGCGCGCCGCCGAGAATCTCGACGACGGTGGCTTTGTAAAGTTCATCCGCAACTTTGCCGCGGCCAAGGGCGGCGCCCGCATTGAGGGCGCCATCGCCCGCGCCGCGGTTGCCGGGATGCGCGGGCCGATGCGCATCGAGGCGGATATCGTGAAGCAGCGTCGCATCGCCGTTGAAGGCGGTGAACCGCGTCCTGCTTTGCTCAGTGTGAACGGGCGCGAAGTCGGGCTGCCTGTCTTCGAACAATAACAGACGTCCGCCAGTCCCAATACTTTCATGATAACTCCACTCCTCGCCACTGCCGAAGTTGCCGCCGGATTCGTCAAGCGCACACTTTCGCCGCTCGATTATGCGATGCTCGCAGTCTATTTTGCCGTCAATCTTGGCATCGGCTGGTGGTGCGCGCACCGCAAAAAAGGAACTGCTTCCACCGGTGATTATTTTCTCGGCGGCGGGCGCATCAAGTGGTGGGCCGCGGCAATCAGCTTTTTCGCCACATCGACGAGTAGCATCAGCTTCATGGCCCTGCCTGCGAAGGCCTACATGACCGACTGGCTCCCCTTCGGCTCCGCGCCCGCGCAGGGGCTCGCCGGCGTGCTCGTCGGCCTCGTGTTCGTGTCGTTGCTGCGCCGCATGAACATGACGACCATTTTCAGCTACCTTGAAAAACGTTTCGACAGGAACGTGCGGCTTCTCGGCGCGGGCCTCGGCGTGCTGCTCAAGGTGGGCGGGCGCATGAGCGTCGTGCTGCTCCTGCCCGCGCTCGCGCTTTCGGCGGTCACCGGCATGAATGTTTTCCTGAGCATCGCGCTCATGGGACTGGTCACCACGATCTATGCGCTCGAGGGCGGTTTTGAGGCCGTCATCTGGACGGAGGTCTTGCAGGTGATCGTGACGTTTGGCGGCGTGGCGATTGCCTTTTTCTTCCTTGCCGGGGGTGTCGATGGCGGGCTTGCCGGCATCATTTCGCAGGGAAATGCGGCCAATAAATTTGAAATGATTTCCTGGGATTTCGATTTCACGAAAGCCACCGTGCCCGTGTTCATCGGCATGTTTTTTGCAACGGTGTTCACCCAGATTTCCGACCAGCCGCTCATGCAGCGCATGCTGTCCACGTCGAGCACGTCCGAGGCCAAGCGCACGGTTGTCATCGGCAATATCATCGGCATGGCCAGCTCGGTCATTTTTTTCTTTGTGGGCACGGCGCTGTGGGTTTTCTACCAGTCGAATCCGGGACGGCTTGATCCGCACCTGCCGGGCAATGATGCGATTTTCCCCTATTTCATCGCCAACGAGCTTCCGCGAGGGGTTGTCGGGTTGATTGTGGCCGGATTGTTCGCCGCGTCGATGGGCGCGCTCAGCAGCATTCTCAATGCCACGGCATCGGTTGTCGTATCCGATTTTCAAGGTGTCTTTCGTCCCGGGGCCACGGAGCGTCAGCGCATGCGCCTCGCGCGCGCAACGACTCTCGTGTGCGGTTTGTTTGCGACGGTGTCGGCGGCCTATCTCGCATACCTGAATGTCGATTCGCTCTGGGACCAGTTCCTGAAGCTCGTCGCCTTGATCGGCGGTGGGTTCCCGGGCGTGTTTGCGCTCGGGCTTCTGACCCGCCGGGCGAATTCCATTGGCGTGATGATCGGCGCGGTTGCGAGCATCGGCGTGACCTGGGCCGTCCAGACATTCACTGCGACGAATCCCTTTTTTCACGGCTTCGTCGCGATCAGCTCGTGCATGGTGATTGGTTACGTGGCGAGCCTCGTCATTGCGCCCTGGCTTGCGAAGCGGGCAGCTTCAAAAGACCTCTGCGGCCTCACGCTCTGGGACCGTGCGGGCGGTTCATGATATCCCGCGCATTTACTCTTCAACATGAAACAACTCGCCTTACTGTTTGCGGCCATTGCATTGACCGCGCTCCTGCCCGCCGCTTCGCATCCAAAAAATGAATACGAGGCGTTGAAACTTTTTCCCAAGGCCGTCTTTGACTCCATCGGCGGCGTGCCCGATGCCGAGGGACTTGTCGGCAGTAATCGCGGGCATTGGTATGAGGCTGGCATGCAGCGCGGCGCGATGTGGCGGCTCATCATCGCCGTGGTTGGGAATGATCCCGATGCCGCCGACAATGCGTGGCGCGCCGTCGATGCCACCTTCGCGCGCCAGCTCGACGACGGCGGTTTTCTCTCGAACAGGACTCCGTCCGCCAGGCGGGAGCCCTCCATTGCCGACCGGCGCACGACGGCGTTTTTCTTCATTCAGGAACTCGCGCACGCGATCCTTGTTGTCCGCCAGTCGCCGATGGCGTCGCGCTTCGAGGAACGCATCAGCGCGATCCTGCCGAAACTGCGGCGCGCGGCGGCCTTCGCCAGCGCGGATCGCGAGGAATTGCTCCGCAGCCATCGCAAGGCGGTCAACCGCGTTTTCCTCGCGGCAAAGGCATTCGGGTTTTGTGGCATCATCTTGGACGACCCCGAACTGCGCGCGAAGGCGGAGGACTTGATTGCCGTCGGCCTCGAACAGCGTGATTCCGCCACCGGCGCGTTTCTTGAAAACGGCGGCTTGGATTCCAGCTACAACGCGGTCTCGCTGCTCATCACGCAGATCATCCTCTGGCACATGCCCAGCGAAAAACTCGCCGCCGCGCTCCCCGCCGCCATGCAGTGGCAGCGGGCAAAATTCGGCGCGGACGGCAGCGTTTCCGTTGCGGGCAACAGCCGGACCGGCGTCGGCAAGGAGACCTACATGGGCAGCGCCAAAAACGTGAACTACAACGAAGTCGCGCTCATGCTCTGCTTCTGGGGCGCGCGCCACGGCACGAAGGACGATTTCGCGCAAGCCGTGAAAACCATCGAGTTCGCCCGCGCCGAGCGCCGCCGCATGGCCGGAGAAAAATAAGGTTTTTCCGCGATCCGCGACCATCGCCACAGAGCACATTCATTATGAATGGTAGCCATGCATTTTCCGCTCGCACGATGCCAGTCTTTGATGGCTTACGGCGGAATCATATAAATGTAACGTTTTCAAAACACGCAAACTGACCTTTCCCTCCGAGTGTGTCACATTGCATTCAAGATCCCGGTTCCCTTCACCCTCATTTGACTGCGTTTAACATCCGCCACGCTTCCTTCAGAAAACAAAATCCAAACCATCCATGCCGCCTCCCCGTGCGAATGGGGCATGGCATGCAGCCGGTTTCCACATGCTTCGATTTTTGATAACCAAAAGAATAATATGAAAACCTCAATCACCCTCCGCTTCCTGTATCTGCTTTCGATGATTCTCGCGCCACTGGCTGTGGCAGCCCAGGGGGCTCTTCCGGAGCCGTTTATCCATTACAAATTCCAAGACAGCGGCACCGTGGCCGTGAACAGCGGAACCGCCGGCGCCGCGTTTAATCAGATACTGTCGATCAACACCCGTGACAGCATAAACCTCCCGCCACCATCATTCGGCGCCGTGAGCGGCGGGCCATTTGGTGCGACACCGTATCTCGACTTCGGCAACGCGACCGCGATGGGCAACGGCTATGCGCCGCAATCCACGCTCGCGGCAAACACCGCCGCGCACGGCACGCTTGATTCCATGACGATCACCGGCTGGTTCCGCACGGACGCGGACCTTCCTGCAACCAATCAAAATGTGACCATTATGCGCGCATATGTGAACAGCCCCAAGCATGGCTGGAATCTCATCTTCCCCGACGCCAGCGGCAAACTCCGGTTGAACATGGTGGCGGCGACGGCGAGAAACTTTGAGAGTTCCGCCGCGTTTACATCGGGAACGGGCGTGTGGCAGTTCTTCGCCGTTGCATGGAGCAGCACGGGAGGCGCGCAATGGTATGCGGGCACGGAGGCGCTGGCGCCGGTTGCATCGGGGAGCAACACGACGGCATTCTCCTATGACGGCAGCGCAGCCGGCACGGTCATTCCCCTGCAGATTGGCGCGCAAAGCAACCAATCCGCCGGCGGCGCATTCAAGGGCAGGTTTGCGGATTTGCGCGTTTATTCCTCCGTGCTTACGTCCGCCCAAGTGGCATCCGTTTACGATGCCGCCAAGCCCGTCGTCGCATCGTCCGAGCCTGTCATCACAGGCTTCGCTCCTTCGCAAATCAGCATTGGCGGCACGGTCACGATTACGGGATCGAACTTCACCAACAGCGGCACCAGCGTCGTCACCGACATTCTCTTCGGCACGATCTCCACCGGCGCGGCCAATTTCACCGTCGATTCCGATACGCAAATCACGGTGGCCTCCGTGCCTTCCGGCATCACTGCGGGCGGAAACATTTCCGTTCTCGCCACCAGCGGCACTGCGGTGAGCAGCGGCACGTTTTCACTTGAGGGCAGTCTTCCTGCGCCGCTCGCCCACTACACGTTCGAGGAAAGCGGCACCACCGTCACCTCCATCCTGAACAACGGCGCGCTTGGCGCTGACTTCAACCTCACTGCCATCGGCGCCGACGCGCGCATCGGACTGGATGGCTCCGGCGTGAACGCCAAGGGCAAGGCGCTCGATCTCACCGGCAACGCATCCATGAATGTGAATGCGGCCACGGCATACGCGGCCACATCGGCTGCGAAAGCCGGGCTCGACAATCTCCCGGCCATGACGGTCACCGGCTGGATCAAGCCGACGGTGGCCCTCAGCTCTCCGGCGGGGGCCATGCTTATGCGTTATTCCGATGGAAGCGGCGGCGCAATCAACGGCTGGAATATGTCCGTGCAAAGCAGCGATCGCATCGGCTTCAGTGTCGGCAACGCCAGCCAGACCACCTACAGCAGCCCGAACAACACCTTCAATGCCGGCGCCAACCAATGGCAGTTTTTTGCGATCACATGGTCGGGCACCGGTGGCGGCAAATGGTATGCCGGCACTGAAGTTGGCGCTCCCATCCTATCCGGCACAAATCCAGCGACCGCCACGATGGCTCAGAAAAATCAAGTCCTCCGCATTGGATACGCCGGGGCGAACAATGGATTCAAAGGTCTCATGGACGACATTCGCGTTTACGGGCAGGAACTCACCGCCGCGCAAATCAAGGCGGTTTACGACAGTGCGCGCAGCGAGTCTTTCGCCAACGAGCTTCCATTTCCCGCGGCATGGGAAGGCGACGCCGACGCCCGCCGGCTTGCGACGCGCACCACTTACCTGAAACTTGTCGAACGCATCATCGCGGATGGGGCGACACCCCACATCCTCCGCATCAGCAATGTCTACGACAGCGGCACCGCGCTTTCGCGCTTCTCGCTGTATTATGCCTATGCGCAAGCCTACCGCGCCTCGCTCGCGCCCGCCGACATCACCGGTCCGGCAAAAAGCATTCGCGACGGCTATATTGAAAACGGACGCAAGGCCATCATCGCCATCACGAATGCGATCACGAGCGCCGATCCCGCCATCGTAAAGTCGCAGGCGGCCGAGCAGGCCGGGGCGCAAGGCGCAACCGTTCAGCTCTATCGCCTCCTGGTCGAACTTGGCGTTTTCAACGCAGCCGAGCAGGGTGACATCGAACAAAAACTCGGCACAGCCGCCTCGGCCATCATCGATCCCGCAATTCACAATCCCGAATACGGCAGCTTCAATCGCAGCGCATCCGCCGCTGCCGGTTTGGCCGCCACCGCGAATCTTCCCACGCTTTCCGCTGACGCGCGGCGCGCCTCCTGGCTTGCCTACGCCAATGCCGTTTGGAACGACTGGATGCATGTCGGCGACACCTTTGAGGACGCCCGCGGTTACAACGGTCTCTGGATTTATGCCACGTTTATGCAGGCTGACGAAATGGGCCCGGCCTACCTCGACGCCATGCGAGGCATGGCCCCTGCCGCGGCTCTTGGCCGCTTTGCAAGCATGTCCGCGCCCAACGGCGTCATTCCCGATTACGGAAATTGTTATTGGGATCACGGCCTCGGCTTCTGGCTCTATGCCAGCGAACGGCTCGGAAGTTTCTATGGACGCGCGGACTTTCTGGAGAACGCCACCCGTCTTGCCGACTTTGTCGAGCGCAACCCCGGCATGGACCTCGGCGACTACGACGGCTTTATCGAAGCCTGCCGCGCGGTTGCTGCGACGCCCGCCGACACCACGATAACGCGCCCTGACGCACTCGCCACCACGCGAACCACCGATTACGGCGACACCACGCCCGACAAACTCTACCTGCGCACCGGCAACGACCCGGCGACTTCCGCTTACGCCGTCCTCGATCTCCACTCGCACGGCTACCACGGTCATGAAGACAGCGCGGCCATTCTCACCTACACCAGCGGTTCCTCGGTGCTTCTACATTCACTCGGGCGTCTCGACACTTTTGCCAACCAGGCGCAAACGGCCTGGGCTGTTCCGCAGGGCCGGGATATCCTCGACACCCAAAACCGACATGCCGCGAACACATGGACACGCTGGCTGGTCAACCACCGCTTCCCCGGCACCTACACGGGTGGTCCGGTGATTGATATTGCCAAAATCAGCACCCTGTTTTTCCGCGTGCAAAATGATGGCGACGACACCATCACGCTCACCGTTGATGTCGAATCCGTCACCGGTGTGAAAGCGGACGGAACCACGGCGCAAGTCGCCGGACCTTGGACGCTCACCCGCACGCTCGCTCCGGGTGAAGCCGCGTTTGCCAGCACCACCACTTTCAGCCCCGCGCTCGACCTCTCGCCTTACGAATACGTTCTCGTAAAATGGAAGAGCACGCACCCCGATTACACGCAACAGTTCGGCTTCAATGGCGCATCGCTCAATCCGACGGGCTCGCCCGATGGCCGCCCTGCGACGGCCACGCTCCGCACGACCGCGGGAGCTTCCGTTATCGATAGCTATGCGATATCCGACACCACCGCGCCCAAGGCCGGGTTCACCCGCATCATGCTGGATTCCGCCGGACGCCAGATCGTCCACAACCGCGACCTCCGCATGCGCAAATCCGATGGCGCGCTGTTTGTCCTCGATAGTTTCGAGTTCACCGAAGGCGGCAGCTACACCGTGGGCCCGATCTGGCACGCGCAGAACATCGTCTCGCAAACCGCCACGACCGTCATCACTCGTGATGACGCGCAAATCGACACCGCCACCAGCCAGGCCGCCGAGCCCAGGATGCCGCTGCGTTTCGATTTTGCCGCGACCGACAATGCAGGCGCGGTGACCATCGTCAGCAGCACCTACGCGGCTTCGCGCAATGCCCAGACGAATCATTTTGCCGCCACAGCAAGCGGCGCGTATGCGGCTGGCGACGTCGTTTCCATTCTCTCCATACTCCGTCCGGGCACGATCGACACAAACGACACCGTGCCCGACGCGCCCTCGCTTGTCGCGGTCGGGGCGCGATACGCCAACTATGCCGACGCCACCGGCCAGCTCAGCATCGGCGACGCTCCGCCGCCGCCTCCCGCCATCACGGAGTTCACTCCCGAGGCCATCACCATTGGCGGCGCCGTGAGCATCAGCGGTTACAACTTTACCAACGAAGTCACCGGAACCTCGCTTGTCACCAACGTCACCTTCGGCGACGTTGCGACCGGCGCGGCGGGCTTCGTTGTCAATTCCGGCACGAGCATCACGGTCAATTCCGTGCCCGCGGGCATCCCCGCGAGCGGTTATGTCAAAGTGCTCGCCACCAGCGGCACCGCCGTCAGCACCGGTGTCTATACAATCGCCGCCGCGCCCGCCGTTCCTGTCACGCCAAGCGTTCCGGCGGGTTCCGCGGAGGGCGACAATATCGTCCTCACCGCCAGCGCCACGGGCAACCCCGCGCCCACCTACACATGGGAATATTCCACCGACGGCGGCGTGTCTTGGCTCGCCATTGCCGATCTCGGCGCGGCCAATTACACACTGTCCGCCGACGGAGCGACCCTGACGCTCAAGTCCGTGACCGACGCCATGCAAGGCCGCCAGTTCCGGTATGCCGCGAACAACGGCATTGGTTCCGCGATCACCAGCAGCCCGGTTACGCTCGCTTTCACGCCCGCGCCGCCGTCCATCAGCGTTTTCGATCCGCTTGCGTTGACCGTCGGCGGCACGATGCGCATTTACGGCAGCAACTTTATCAAAAGCGGCAGCAGCGTCGTCACCGGCATTCAGATCGGCGGAGTCGCCGCCGGCGCGGACACTTGGATTGTGAATTCGGGCACGCTCATCACGGTCGGCCCCATTCCCTCCACGGTTCCCGAAAGCGGTCAGATCAGCGTTCTCGCCACGACGGGCACGGCGGTGAGCAGCGGCACCTATACGCTCGCTCCCGACCCCTCGACGATCCATCCGGTCGTTCACTTTGATTTCCAAAACGTCGTCAGCGGCACGGTGCCCAACATCGGCACACTTGGCGCGGATATGAATCTCACTTTCGCCACCGGCATCGCCGGCGTGAACGCATCCGTGACCCGCGATGGCACCGGCCCCAATGGCAACGGCGTCGCGCTCGATCTTTCGAACGCCGCGGGCATGGGCATTCAGGGGCCGCGCGCCGCGACGCGGGCAAACAACAACCTCGTCAAGCAGCAACCGGCGCTCACCTTCACCGGCTGGTTCAAGCCGGGCAAGGACGCGACCAAGCCCGATTTCAACGCCATCCTCCTGCGCAACACCGGCGCGACGGGCAGCGGCGGCGGCTTCATTCTCCGGTTTTTCAGCGGAATCGCCGATGCCACGAAAGTCGGACTTCAGTTCACACTCCAGGACAGTGCCAACGCGGCCACCGATTTCAAAAGCGAGACGGACAAATATTTCTTCGCCGCAGGCAAACCCAAGTGGCAGTTCTTCGCCGTCACCTGGCATCCCGAAACCGGTGTGAAGTTTTACCAAGGGGCGGAGAAAAACGACGTGCCGGTGCAGCTTGCAGGCTCAAGCACCGTGCAAAAACAAATGGGCCCCGATCCTTCCAATAGCGGGGCGTTCATCGTCGGCGCGGGCGGCTCCAGCAACGTTTTCAAGGGCTATCTCGCCGACGTGCGCGTTTACGGCGAAGTCCTCACCGACGAGCACATCGAACTGATCCGGCAGGAGGCCATCGCCGGCGCGGGAGTGCCGGATGCGCTCGTCCGCTACACGTTCGATGCGGACAGCGATAGCGCCGTCGCGGCTGTGAATCTCGGCACGCTCCTCGGCGATTATGACATGCCGTTCGCAGGCTCCGCCAAAGTCACTCCCGCCGGCACAGGTGTCGGCGGTTATGGCCGCGCGCTCGATCTCTCTGCGAATGGCGCTTTCAACGGAGCCGCCGCTGCCTACGTGGAAACTCCGGAGGCAAAATCCGGCATCAGCACGCAAAGCGCGCTGACCATTTCCGGCTGGTTCAAGCCCAATGCCGCGCTTGCCCCGGGCGGTGTCATCTTCCGCAACGCAGGCGCGCCCGACGCCGGGACTGGATGGAGCGTCACCACCAATACAAACAACCGCCTCACGCTCACCATCGGCAACGGCTCGGGTCAGGTCAGCTACAGCAGCTCCGACAACGCCTACAATGCCGGAGCGGGCAAATGGCAGTTCTTTTCCGTGACATGGGACAAAACCACGGGGGCGACTTGGTATGCCGGAGCCGAAAAAACCGTTCCCATTGAGGTTGGCGCAACGGCTGCCGCCGCCGCGCTTCCTGACGCTGCGGTCGCGCAAACCCTCCGCATTGGCCGCGCCGACAGCGCCAGCGGCTCTTTCGCGGGCCAGCTCGATGATCTTCGCGTTTACGAAGGAGCCTTCACCGCCGACCAAATCCAGACCATCTACAAACAGGCCGTCCTCGAACCCGCCGATGACGAAAACTCGCTCGACACCCCGGGCTCGTGGGCAGGGGACACGGACACGCGACGCGGCGCCGCGCGCCAAGCCTACGTGGGGATTCTCGACCGCGAGATCGCCGCGCAATCCTCCGCGCAACTCGTCGCCATCGAAGCCGCCTACAGGGATGGCGCGGCGCTTTCCGCCACCGCCATCTCCTACGCCTACGCGCAAGCCTATCGCGCCTATATCGCCGGTGACGACACTCCGGGAGCCGCGCGTCAAATCCGGGCGAATTACATCGACGGCGCGCGTCGCGCCTTGCTTGCCGTCACCAATGCCATCGCCGGCCCGCAAGCGAAACAGCAGGCTGACGAACTCGTCGCCGGCCTCGCGCCGCTCGTGAGCCTTTACCACATGCTCGTCGATCTCCACGTCTTCGACGCCGGGACGCAAGGCGCGCTCGAACAAAAACTGGCCCTGTGCGCCACTGCCGTCCTCACCAACCGCACCGCGACGCCGACCGTGCCCGACTATGGCAGCCAGCACCGCGCCGCCTCGACTGCCGCAGGTGTCGCCGCCGTCGCCGCGATTCCTTCGCTTTCCACGCATTCGGATCGTGACACGCTCTGGCTCAAATACGCGAATGCCGTCTGGAGCGATTGGAAACACGATTCCGTTGCCGGCACGTTTGAGGATTCCCGCGGCGGCAACGGCAAATGGCTTTATTCCACGCTCAAGCAGGCCGACGCATTGGGCGCGGCGCATGTTGCCGAGCTTTCCGACGCCAATGTGAAGACCGTGTTTTCAGGCCATGTCCACGCGGTCTCGCCCGGCGGGGCGATGCCCGACTATGGCAGCAGCAACTGGGCGGATGGACTCGGCTCCTGGCTCTACGCCTTCGAGCGTCTGGGCCGAGCTTACGCGCGCCCCGATCTCACCGAAAATGCCACGCGCCTTTCCGTGTTCGTCACCCGCAACACGGCGCTCGTTGTCACCGATCTCGAAGGCATTGTTGACGCGCTTCGTGTCGTTGACGCCACGCCCTCCGGCGCAATCACGCGCCCCGATGTCGTCGCCACCACGCGCACGACTGATTTCGGCGATACGCTCCACGACAAGCTCTACTTCCGCACCGGCACCGCGACCAATGCCAAGTATGCCGCCTTCGACCTTCACGATCACGGATACAACGGCGGCAATGATGCGGGTTCGCTCATCCTGCTCACCGGCACCAACGGCGCTTCCATCACGCTTCACACACTCGGGCGCGCTTCCTCCGACGCGGCCAGTCTCCAGCAAAACGCCGCCGCCGTTCCCTCGGGCAGGGACATCCTCGCCACCACGGGGCGTCATGTCGCGAACGAGTGGACGCGCTGGCTCGTCAACTTCCCCCACCCCGGCAATTACGCCGGAAGGGCTGTGTTGAATCCGGCAGGTGTCACGAGCCTTTTCTTCCGCCTTGAGAACAAAGGCCCGGCCCAGGTCACGGCTGACGTGACGGTTGAGTCCGTTGTCGGCGTGAAGTCCGATGGCGCTGCCACAACGCTTCATGCCGGCTGGAGCGGATCGCAATCTCTCGCTCCCGGCGCTGTTGCGAGCGTCACTGCGAATGTCACGCTCGACCTGACGCCTTACCAATACGTCCTCGTCAAATGGAAGAGCGCGCAACCCGGCTGCGTTGCCAGCTTCGGTTTTGATGGCGCGGCGTTTTTCCCCGCCGGCACAGCCGATGGGCGTCCCGCCACCGCCACGCTTCTCGCCAGCGCCGGTTCGCATGTCCTCGACGCTTATGCGACGGGCGATGCCGACGCGGCCAAGGGCGGGCTCACCCGCATCATCCTCGATACCTCGGGACGCCAGATTTCGCACACGCGCGACATTCGCCATCGCAAATCCGACGGCGCTCTCCTCGTGCTCGACTCCTATGAGTTTGTCGAATCCGGCGGCTACACGGTCGGCCCGGTCTGGCATGCGCAAAACATCGTCAGCACCGGCAGCACCACCGTTTCCGGCGTGCCTGTGCTCAGCGTTGTGACACGCGATGACGCGCAAGCGGTTTCCGCCAGCGGCACCGTTGCCGAGGCGGTCGCGCCGCTTCGCTTCGATTTTGCGGCCACAGGCACGGCCACGCCGGTTGCGCTTGCCCGCGCCACCAGCGCGGCCGGGGGCAATCCGCAGCAGGAACACTTTGCGGCCACAGTCACCGGCGACTACGCAGCGGGCGAGATCGTTTCGATTCTTTCCGTGTTGCGCGCCGGCGTTGTTGGCACGACGGGCACCGCAGCGGGCAATGTTTCGCCGGTTCCGGTGCTCATGCAAGTGGGCGACGCGCAAGGCGCGAACTTCGCCGATGCCGCCAGCCAGCTCGGCATCGGTCTCAATCCGCCCGTCGCCGCGCCCGCCATCGCGAGCTTCACGCCGCGCGAAGTCACCATCGGCACCCCGCTCACCATCAAAGGCTACAATCTCGACACGGTTGAGCACCTGCTCATCGGCGATCAACCGGCGGCGTTTATTATCGATTCTGGCACGCAGATTACAGTGCCCTCGATCCCCGATGGCATTGCGTCCGTCGGCTACATCTATCTTTACGCCACCAACGGCAATGCCGTCAGCACGACGCAGTATTCCATCGCCCGTCCCGTGACGATCTCCGTGTTTCCGGAAACCTTCCAGGTCGCCGATGGTCACGCCACAATGCTCAGCGTGGTGGTCGATGCCAACCCCCCGGCCACGTATCAATGGCAGACCTCTGCCGACGGGGGCGTAACATGGACAAATATCGCCGGTGCCACCGCGTCCACATATGGCATCACCGCGGCAACCGCCTCCATGAACGGCACGCTCTATCGCGTCATCGTCACCAACGTCACTGGCAGCGTCACCAACACCGTTACCAGCGAAGCCGCCGCGCTCGTCGTGAACCCTGCCCAGCAAAAAACACCCGCCGGCCTCGTGCTCGATGCGGCGGGCAACATCTATGTGGCCGATTACGGCGATCACGTCATCAGGCAGATCGATGGCAACGGCGATGTCACCATCCTCTCCGGCTCCGTCGGCGTGAGCGGCAATCTCAACGGTCATGGTTCCGGCGCCCGCTTTAATTCGCCCGCAGGCATCACGATCAGCGCGACGACCGGAAAACTTTACGTCGCGGATAGGGGCAACCACACCATTCGCGAGCTTGCCGCCAGCGGCGTGGCGAACCTCTTTGCGGGTTCCGCGGGGCAGGCCAATTATAGCGACGGGGCCGCCGGCAATGCCCGTTTCAACACACCTTACGGCATCGCCAGCGACACGACGGGCAATCTCTATATAGCCGATTCCCTCAATCACATTATTCGCAAAGTCACGCCCGGCGGCGCTGTCAGCACCATTGCCGGCACGCCGAAGGTCAGCGGGACTTCCGATGGCGCTGCCGCGGATGCGACTTTCAACACGCCCAGGGGAATCGCGGTTTATCGCGACGGCAGCATTTATGTCGCCGACACGCTCAATCACACCATCCGCGAAATCACCACGGACGGACAGGTCCGCACGCTTGCAGGCCTCGCCGCGGTCACAGGCACGGATGACGGGGCAGGGACCCTCGCCCGTTTCAACATGCCGCACGGCATGACCATCGGAGGGGACGGACTCCTCTATGTTGCAGACACGGAAAACTCCCTCATTCGCGAGATCGACATCGAAACCGGCATCGTTGCCACGCTTGCCGGCAGGGCGCGTGTCATCGGCCAGCTCGACGGGATCCCCGGCGTCGGCACGCTCAACAAGCCGCAGGGCATCGCGCTCGGGGCCGACGGCCTCCTCTACATTGCCGATTCGGGCAACGGGGCCATCCGCGTCATCGACGAAAACGACAATCTCGTCACCCTCTCCATCACGGGAACGGCGACGCTTCCGCAGCCCGAACCCGCGCCCGACCGCGGCGGCGGCACGGGTGAAAACAGCGGAGGCGGTGCGTCCTCGGCCTGGCTCTTTGCGGCGATGACGGCGCTTGTCTCGTTTCGCTTTATGCGTCGTCACACCGCACTCTTCACTATTATCGCCGGGTTTACTTGTATCGGATTCTTGAATACAGACGCCTGTGCGCAACAACCCGCTACGGGCATCGTCCAGGGACAGGTTCTCAACACTGCCACCGCCGAGTATCTCTATCAGGCGCGTGTGCGCATCACCGCGGTTTCTACAGGCGAACTCCCACGCCAAAATGAAACCCTCACCGATTCCGAGGGCTTCTATCGATTCACTGGCGTTCCTGCGGGTGTCATCACGCTCGAAGCCAGTTATACGGGTATGCTTCCGCGCTCGACAACGGTTGAGCTTGATTCGTCGGGTTTCGTCGTTGCCGGCACGATCCAGATGAGCATGGCCGCGCCTGCTGTTGTGAAAGACGACGTTGTTCACTTGGAAAGATATGTCGTTTCGAGCTCACGTGAAATGGCCGGCGCGGCAATCGCGCAAAACAGCCAGCGCTACGCGACCAATATCAAGAACGTCGTATCCGTTGACGAACTTGGCTTCACCGGGGATGGCAGCATTGCCGGCGCGATCAAGTTCCTCGCGGGCGTCGAACTCGAGCAGGACGATTACGGTTTCGGAAACGCCATCACGCTCTCCGGCGCTCCCAGCGCCAACGTCCCCGTCACCATTGGCGGCTTCGATACCGTCACCTCGTCCGACTTGGTGCAAAACACCACGAACTCCGGCAATCAACGCTCGGTCAATCTCGCGCAGCTCTCGCTCAACAGCGTGTCCCGCATTGAGGTCAACCGCTCGCCCACGCCCGACATGCCCGGCAGCGCCCTTGCGGGTTCCGTGAACATCGTTCCAAAAAACGCCTTCGAGCGCGTCCGTCCTCTCTACACACTCAAACTCTTTGCCTCGGCCAATACCAAAAGCATCTCGCTCAACCGCTACTCTGCGCCTCTTGGCGGCACGCACATTCCCTCGCGGCCCAATGCCGTGTTCAACGCCATTGTTCCCGTCAACAAACACTTCGGTTTCAGCCTCACGCTAAGCCACAACGAAATCCCGGCCAGCGGAAGCAAAGTCGAACGGATTTCCACGGCCAACTGGGACAAGTCCACAAACAACTTCATCGACACACCTTCCAACCCCGAGCACTACATGCTCTACAGCTTTGAAGTGCAGGACATCCTCAGTCTTCAGACAAAGGACGGCGTCAACCTCACTTTTGATTACAAGCTCTCGCGAGTGGACACGATTTCGCTCGGCTTCAATCAAAATTACAACGTCCTGAAAAGCGGCCAGCGTCGCGCCGTCTGGCAGCTCGATACCCAGATCCTCGACCTCCACAATTCCACCGTCACCAATGTCCAGAACATTCCCGGCACCAGCACCAACCGCGGCCAGATACGCAACGAGACCTATAACAACGACACCTCTGATTCCAACCGCCAGTTCCAGCTGAAATATCGCCATAACGGGCGTTTCTGGAAGGCCGATTTTGGAGCCAGCTATGGCGAGGCCGAAAAACAAATGCGCGACTTCGAGCGCAACCATCTTTTCTCCTCCGCCCTCTATCTCAATGGCTCGACGATTAAAATCAACGACATTGGCGCATGGGATGTCGGCAGGATCACCGGCGACTATCACGGGATTCCCGTCTCTCCTTTGGACATCGGATCCTATCTCGACGCTGGCGCCATTGCGAAAACCTACGTTGACGAAAACGGCGCGAATGTGAATGTTCTCACCTCGCTTCCCGACTTCCGCGTCAAACCGTTCAATACCTCCGACAAGAAAACCCAGCTTTTCGGCAACATCGGTCGCGATGTCCTCATCGGCAACACCTACCACATTCTCAAGATAGGATTTGACTATACGCAATGGAAGCGCGACCAGCGTTACAACGCCGCGATCGGCACCGGCGGCGGCTTCATCTACAATGGCACCGACATGCCCTACGATCAGTTTCTTGATACTGGCTACAACCGCGTTCTCCCAATGAACTATGGGAAAATCGCTTCGTGGGATTCCGAAAAAATGGGGCGTTTTTTCAACGAAAACCGCGACCTGTTTGTGCAAGCCAACGATGCCAACGACTTCGTCACCGCCGTCAACAACAGCAAATACATCGAGGAAACCATCACGGCCGGTTATCTGCGCATGGACAGCGAGTTCTTTAACAAACGCCTCCAGCTCACCTATGGCATCCGGTTCGAGCGCACCAAGGACGACGGTAGCGGCGTCCGTTACGATCCTTCAGCCATTCTTTACCAGCCCGATCCGGAGGAAAATCCCAACCAGTGGACGGTTCTCCCTGAATACGCCGGCAAGGCCAACGCGCTCATCACCAAGCGCGCACAGTATTCCGAACGCGCCGCCAAGGCCAGCCGCTCCTATGACAATTGGTTTCCGAGCATCAACGCGAACTACACCCTACTCGAAAACCTGATTGCACGCGCCTCCTACTCGCAAACCGTGGGGCGTCCCGACACGTATGTCATCGTGCCTTATCTTCAGATGCCCGACCTTTCAGCCGACACCGAGACGAACACTTTCACCGGCGGCAACCCGGGGCTCAAACCCTGGCATTCGCAAAACGTTTCCCTGTCGCTCGAACTCTACACAGGCAGCATCGGCAGCATCACGCTTCGCGGGTTCAGGCGCTGGATCAAGGACGCCTACTATCTTGGCGCGATGAATCAAGCCGACGCGACCGATCTGCTCGCCTCCTATGGTGTGGATATCAACCAATATCGAAACCCCGTTGTGAGATCCTACCAGACAATCGGTGGAACCGTTGTCACCTCTGGCCTCGAACTAAGCGCAAACTACAACCTCGATGCTCTGCTCCCCCAATGGGCCAAAGGTTTCCAAGTCAGGGCAAGCGTCGTGCGCAATACCATGACCTCCGACGACCCCAACGCCTCCTCCGCCATGAGCGCGCAGAAAATGTATCTCTATCCATGGTCCGTCGCCGGACGTCTCTCCTACACGCGAAAATTCTTCACCGTCGGCATAAGCGCCAAGTGGAACGACACCCTGCGCCAAGCATACTGGTCGCCCGACCTCAGCACCTACGCGAATACAACGATTCCGGGATCAAACATCACGCAAGGCAGCGCCTACGAACCCGGCACCTACGATTACCTCTACCGGATACTCCTTGTGGACCTCGACATCACGATAAACCTCACCAAAAAAATCTCCCTCTACCTGAACGCGCGCAATATCAACGGCAGCGACCAGAAATATCTCCGCGCCGGCCCCAACACGCCCGACCTCCTGAAAAATTACCGTCGCCTCAAATACGAATCCGTCTGGTCGGCCGGCATGAACATAACCTTCTGACCTGCGAATTGGAGGGCGCAGCGCTCCACCCTTCAATGCAAGCGTTATCCTGACGCTTACCCGTGCCGTATCATCTTCGTGAGCTTTTGATGCCAGGCTACCTCGCGCCACATGCCGCAAAATTGCGGGCCGCAAAAATTGCTCGTGCACATGCCGCGCCAGCGCCCGGTTGAAAGCGCGGTTTTGACGCCAAACTCGCAACCTTCCTTCACCCAACCCCAATCGAGCCCCGGCCAGTCTTTGTAATCGACCACGCTCCACGCTTCCGTCGTGACAAGCATCTTGTCCGCTTTTTCCGAAGCCGCGGCGGTTGTGAGAATGACTTTTTCCAGCAATCCGAGCCAGTGTTGTTCATTGGCGCGGTAAGTCGGCTCGCCATGTTGCGTAAGATTTTCGTAACCTTTCGGATCGAAGAGTTCATAGCGGTATCCGACGCGCTTATAAAAATCCCCCGTGTTTGCGCTGGCCATCCAGAGATGCGGTTCGAGGAAATCGAGAAACTCCACGGACACTTCTGCATAGCGATGCGGGTGCGTGTTGGTCGAAAATGTAAGCGGCATTTCGGGGTAACACCCGCGCACGACAGCAATGGCGCGCCGCATCCAGTCGAGTGATGCGGGCGAGTTCCAATCGCCCGAGCCGTAAGGCGGACGATTATTGAAAACGGGTGCCCACGATGAATGTGTCCACTCGTTGCAGAGGTCGACGTAGAGAATGGCATCCATCAATCCCGCTTTCTCGATATGGTTCAATGTCGCGAGCCAAGCCGCGCCGTGTTGCTCGGGCGTGACGATGCGCATGCGCATGTTGTCCTCATCCTGACGGAACCACGTTGAAAGACCGACTTTGATTTTTCGCTCCGCGCATTTTTCTATAAACTCGATGAGTGCGGGCATGGGGCTGACTTTTACGCGAGCGGGGGCGCCCCAATCCTGCGTGTTCCACGCTGGTTGCAGCGACCACTCGCGTTTGGGATCGGCGGCGATAAGATGGGGATATGCGTCGATGCGTACGCTGTCGTAGCCGCGTTCCGCAAGCTCATCGAGCGAGAGGTCCCAATCTTCGTAGCCTGCGCCTGGCCAGCGACGTTCGAGCCACGAAAAATCCCACATGGTTATTGCGAAGGGTTTCGGAAAGATCGGTGTTTTCATAGAGGGAGCTGATCACGCACCAGTTTCACTGTTTTCCGCGCGACTTCAAGCGGCGAGGCGGTGTATTAGTATTAGATGTGCGTTTTATTGCGTCTCAACAGATCGAGATTATTCTCGATTCCCTCATGTGTGAGGTTTCATGTTGAGATCATTTAACGATCTGATGCCAGCGCGGCATTTTGTCTTTAATCATCTGGTTTCTAAAATCATCTGCGCCTTGATACATGTGTTTGTTGAGCGGCATTTCAAAAAGCGTTCTGCCATCGTAGTGTAGTTCACAGCCGTATTGGAAAGCGGTCTCTTTTGCGCCGTCTTTATATTCGCGCACAAAGGCGAAATCGGAATCGGTGCGCAGCTTTCCGTAGTCAACCTGCCCCGTCCGGAAATCCCAGAGGGGACGTCCGCGGAGGTTGGTCAGGCCGATGGTCTGGTCGAGTTTCAAGCCAACGGTGACCAGATCGCCGCCGAGCTTGAATGTGAGTCCGAGCGTGCGCCCGTCTTCACGTTCATTGGCGATGAGTTTCACGTCGTCGAGCATGGCGGCGTTGAATGTGCCGGGATCATGCGGACGGAGAACCGTGACGAAGAGGAGGCGCTGGCCCTTGAAGAAGTAGGTGTTTTGGTATTGGAGAAAAACCTTCGATGGGTTGAAGCGTCGCTCGATTTCTTTGACCTTCGTGACCTTGTCCCCGTTTCCGAGGAATTGGATGAGGAGTTCCTTGTTATGCGTATTCGGCCAGTATTCTTTGCGGATGGGAATGCGTTCAGGCCAGCTCACCACGTAATTGTCGCCCTGTTTCAAGATATTGTCGGGATGCCAGGTATTGCAGAAAACCTTCACGCCGGGTTCGTCGATGAGGATTGAATCCACGACAATATGCAAACTCGTTTCGGGCGAAAAAAGGATGATGCGGTCGCCGGTGTAGCCGCGTTCCCTGTCAACGAGCCGCGTGCGCGAGTAGTCGAGGCTGCCGAAATTGCCAAAGTGTATTTTTTCGGTCTGCACGGCGTGGTAGGAGCGGTCTTTCGTTATGTAGTCAAAGGCATCTCCTTCGTAGGGCATCATCTGGCCGGTGCGCGCCACGATCTTATTATGATAAAAATCGGCGCGCCAGCCGTCTTCCCATGTTTGTATGGAAGTATGCCGGTAGCCGCCGTCGGCCAGGAGGACGGTCTTTCCGGCCATGAGCAGGTCGATGGCGTTTTCGTCGGAATGGCCGTGATGGGGCTTTTCCTGAAAAGCATTGAGCTGCGCGTTGAGATAGTCGCGCCCAAAGCGCCCGTAGGCGCCTTCATCGCGGTAGTTCAGCATGGCGTAGTCGCCGTTTGCGCTGCGGAAGGTTATTTTTTTTGAAATGAGATCGTCGATTGCCTCGCGGGATTTGACAGGCGCAAACGCTTTGAGCGGCACGCCGGAATCCATCCATCGCAGCGCGGTGGAAATGGTATACATGGAGCCCGCGTCGAGCTTCCGCCAGTATTGCATGCAGGCCTCGTAGAGCTGGCGCGCGGCGTCGAGGTATTCGCCGTCCTTGTAACGGCTGCCGGCAAGCACGAGGTTGGCGACGCTCCAGTCCCAGTTATGCGTCCAGTCTCCGTCGCCCCAATCGGGCAAAAGGCCATTGGGCATGATAAGCGATCGTATATAATCGAAATAATAGCGAGTGGTGACGGGCTTCAGATATTCGTCCAGTTCGCCCTGCAGCTCTGCGAGCGTGAGCGTGTAGGTTTGCCAGAAAGGCAGGTAGATCGACGCGTCCTCGATCGACCATTGATACATGCTGTCGGCGGCGAGGGCGTTGCCGTATGATTTCCATTTTTTGACATCGGGTGCATCGGGCACGGCTTTGGCGGCGAAGAGAAATGCCGCGCCGTCGATGAGTCCGCGGTTGTGAGGGCCGAAATCCGTATAGTCGTAGTGCGTCGCGACGCTGGCGATGATCTGGTCCTCGATCATCTTGCGCTGCTCGCTTGTGAGCGCGTCTTTCGCCTTCAAATACATGTAGGCTTCGCAAAAGGGCACCATGTTGCGGAAACCATTGATAAATGCCGTTTGCGCGCCATCCGGCTTTTTCGCGGCGTGCACAAGCGCCACGATGTCGTCTTGTGCCCATTGCAGGAATTTCGCGTCTCCTGTGATTGAGTGGAGGTTCACCATGGCGGCGAGTGTATTGGCGTAGCCGCGATTTGGCTTGATCGTGCCGCGCGAGACTCCACGCGCGAAGCCTTCGTGTGTCTTTTGCACGGCGGCGACCGTGTCCTTGAGCATCTGCTCCTTGAAGGCTGCCGTCGTCGGCGTGCCTGCGGCCTGGGTGACGAGGCTTGTCATGGAGATGAGGATTGCGAGTGAACAGGCGCGGATTGATGTCGTTTTTTTCATGGAAAGGGGAGGTGGGTATGAGTGACGTGCGAGTGAGTTTGCCCAGCGTGAAACAAGACGCACGCAGCAACTCTTGCAACTGTTGCAGCGATGACGGCTTTGTCGTGCATGCAATGTTTGCAAGCCTTTCGGCAACGATGTCATCCGTGTCCACTCTGAAACAAATGCCTCTCTCAATCTACCGCGATGGAGCCATCGCGGAACAGCGATCATCTTTTATCATGAAAACCAATCGAAGCCTGCTTGCATGTGTTGTGTTGTTCGTTTTTGCCGCCGCATCACTTCGCGCCGATGTGACGCTTTCCGCTCCCTTCGGCAACAATGCGGTCATTCAACGGGACAGGCCGATTTCCGTTTGGGGCAAGGCTGAACCCGGCGAAGCCGTCACCGTGCAATTCGGCGGGCGCACTGTGCGCGCCACTGCAGATGCTGCGGGACGCTGGCGGGTCGAGATTCCGGCGCTTCCTGCCAGCCGGAATCCGGGCGATCTCATCATCACCGGCAAAAACCGGGTCGTCTTCAGAAATATCCTCGTCGGGGATGTGTGGCTTTGTGCCGGTCAGTCGAACATGGAGTGGAATGTCGCCCGGACGGACAACGCGCGCGAGGAGGTCGCCGCCGCCAATCACCCCGGCATCCGCTACATCAAGATCGACCGCGCCATCGCGTCGGCCCCGTCGGAGCGCGCAACGGGCGTCTGGCGTCTTTGCACACGGCGCGAGATCGGCTCCTGCTCGGCGGTCGCATATTTTTTTGCGCGTGAGATCAATCGTGAAACCGGCGTGCCGATTGGCATCATCCAAAGCTCGTGGAGTGGCGCGATGATCGAGTCATTCATGCCGCCGGCAACGCTGGCCGCGCCCGCGTTCCCTGAAGTTTCGCGGCGCTGGCAGCAAACGCTGGATGCCTTTCCGAAAAACAAAGCCAAATACGATGCCGATCTCGCCGCATGGAAAAAGGAGCGCGACGCTGCCGTCGAAAGAAATGCGGCATTCGCCAAAAACGCGCCCCGCGAACCTGTCGGCATAGGACACCGTGACGAGCCTTCCGGCATTTTTAACGCCATGATCGCGCCGCTCGCACCCGTGGGGCTGCGCGGTTTTCTCTGGTATCAAGGCGAGGGCAACGCACAGCGTTTCGGCGAGTATCGCGGGCTCTTCACGACGATGATTGCGTCGTGGCGCGCCGCGTTTCAGCAAGGGGAGATCCCGTTCTACTGGGTGCAGCTTCCCAATTACAAAGCCGGACGCGGTGATGCCCGCATGCGCGCCTTCCTTCGCGAAGCGCAGGATCAAACGCTTTCGCTGCCCGGCACGGGTCAAGCCGTCACCATCGACATCGGCAATCCCGATGACGAACACCCCACTAATAAACAGGAAGTCGGACGTCGTCTCGCGCTCATCGCTTTGAAAAATGTTTACGGCAAAACCGTGGCGTGCGACAGCCCGCGTCTTGTGTCGGCGTGCGCGGAAGGAAAAGCCATGCGCGTCACGCTTGCACACGCCGCGGGGCTTGCGGTGCGCGGCGCTGCAACGCCTTCGTTTGAAGTTGCTGCAGCGGATGGTATTTTTAAGCCCGCCACTGCGAGCATCGAAAACAACGGCGTCGAGCTTGTGGTTTCATCGCCTGATGTTTCCGCGCCGGCTGTGGTGCGCTATGCGTGGCTCAACGATCCCGTTGCCAACCTCTACAACGCCGCCGGTCTTCCGCTCACGCCGTTCCGCAGCGACGAATGGGAGGCCACTGACGTTTCGCGCACCAGCTCGATCATTCCCGACAATAAGGGTGGCAACAAATACTTCATGGAAAAGCACGCCGCTTTCCTTGCGCGAGCCAAGGAGGGGCCTGTCGGGGTTCTTTTCATTGGTGATTCGATCACCGACGGCTGGAGCAAAGCGCCCGCCGCTTGGGAAAAACATTTCGGAAAATACCAGCCTGCGAACTTCGGCATATCCGGCGATTCCACGCAGCACGTCCTCTGGCGCATCGCGAATGGCGAACTGGACAATGTGAAGCCCAAGGCCGTCGTTCTCATGATCGGCACCAACAACACCGCCAGCAATACGCCCGCCGAAATCGCGCAGGGCGTGGCTACCATTATCAGCCGTATTCACGAAAAGATCCCAGCAGCCAGGGTTCTTCTCCTTGCCGTGTTTCCCCGGGGGCCGCGCACAGTGAATGGGAATTACGATGATGCCGTGAACCGCATGATTATAATCAACGACGTGAACACACGCCTCTCGTGCCTTGCCGATGGGAAACGCGTCCGCTTTCTCGACATCAACCCTGTTTTCCTTGGCCCCGATGGAAAAATCCCGAGCGAGGTCATGCCCGACCAATTGCATCCCGGCCCGCATGGCTATCAGCTCTGGGCCGACGCCCTGCAGCCCGCACTCGACGAGATAATGCAGGAACCGTAGCGTGGCCGACAGCCGCGCTCGCATTTTGCAACCGGGTGCCACTGCGTTCGCGGAAGAAGCGCCGGGGGGCTCGTGCCCGTGATGCGCATGAAGGGTAATACTCTGGCGATCAGCATGAAGTCATTTGGAGTGACGTGACGGGCCTGATGTTTTGTCTTCGTAGGTATGCACACAGCATTGTTTCATCCGGCGTTCAGATGCATGTGACGCATTTCTGCTTCCAAAACATCACCAGACACAAATGAAACCCAAACCACTCCTCCCGCTGGCCATGATGGCTGCCGCCGTCGGGCCGTTGCCAGCAACCCAGCCGACTGCCAATTTATCGACTCGTCCCAATGTGCTCTTCATCGCGGTCGATGACCTGCGCTTGAACCTGGGATGTTTTGGCGATCCGGTCGCGATCACGCCCAATATCGACCGCCTCGCCGCGCGCGGCACGCGCTTTGCCCGGGCTTATACGCAACAGGCTGTTTGCAATGCGACCAGGGCTTCGCTCATGACAGGCTGCCGCCCCGATACAATCAAGGTGTGGAACAACTACGTGTTTTTCCGCGAAACCGTGCCTGATGTCATTACGCTGCCGGAGTATTTTAAGCATAATGGCTATACAACGAACGCCATCGGGAAAATATATCATAATCAAACCACCATGAATGACTGGCAGTCATGGAGCGAAATCACCCCTGAGACAGCCTTCAAGGCAAAGCCTATGAGCCGCAAAGATCCCAACCAAAAAGGGAAGCGGAGAAACGCGACAAGCGCAATAGATGCTCCGGATGCCGAATATCCGGACGGGCAGGTGGCCCTGGCCGCGGCGAAGGAAATAAGGCGCTTGGCAACAACCAAAAACAAGGCTGACGCCCGTCCTTTCTTTCTGGCGGTAGGCATGCAAAAGCCGCACCTGCCATTTGCCTGCCCAAAACATTATTGGGATTTATACGACCCAAAAAAGATACCGCCGATAGAACAGGAAGCGCCTCCGAAGAACGCGCCCAAACTCGCGCTGCATGACTCGATGGAACTGCGTGATTATGCCGACATGCCAAAAAAGGGAGATTTTGCACCGGAGGTGAAAGCCAGATTGCGCCACGGGTATTATGCGGCCACGAGTTTTACGGATGCTCAGGTGGGGATCGTTATAGATGCGTTGGATCGCAGCGGCCTCGCGGAAAACACGATTATTGTTTTATGGGGAGATCATGGCTACCATCTCGGCGAGCATGGGATTTGGGGCAAGACGACATGCTATGAATCCGACACGCGGGTGCCTTTTATCATCGTGACACCGGACAAGCGTTCGAAGGGCGTGCGCACGGACGCGCTCGTGGAACTCCTGGACATATATCCGACATTGGTGGAGCTATGCGGCCTGCCTCCGCGAAAGGGACTGGAGGGACGAAGCCTGGTCGCCAATATCGGCAATCCGGATGCGCCGGGACTCGATGGGGCGCGCAGCCAGTTTATCCGTCCGTATGTTCGCAATCGTGATGCTGTTCCGGATTACATGGGATATGCCGTGCGCACGGCAACGCATCGCTATGTCGAATGGAGAAAACATGGAACACTGAAAGTGGCGGCACGCGAGCTATACGCCTATAAGGGCGACGAGCTTTTCGAAGTGGAAAATATTGCCGAGCATCCTGAAAATGCCGCACTCGTGAAAAAATTGTCCTCAATGCTCACACAAAAAATTCCGTGATGCTTTTCAACGACTGGCGAGCCTGCACCTGGATGGATTACTATGTCGATCCATCGCCGGAAGTTTCAGGTGCTATTGGGCCTTGCTGTTGAATAATTTTTCGAGAGATTTTTCGTCTTCTGTACCCATTTCCACTGTCACAAGCCGGTTTTTATATTTGAGCTTGAGCGTGCCGGCGGTTTTGGACTTGGCAGCGCATTGGACAAGCACGCCACCGGTCCATTGAAAGGAAAATTCGTAGCCGCCCCGAGCAAGCATGCCGGTTACTTTTCCGCTTTTCCACGCGGACGGCAGGGCAGGCAGCAACTCGACATATCCGGCGTGGGACTGTAATAACATTTCATTGACAACCGCCGCATAACCAAAATTGCCGTCGATCTGAAAAACAGTGTCATTGTATTTCGCCAGCAGGTTGGGGAAGAGCTGGCTTGCAATCATGCCTTCCAGCATTTCGAGCGCTTCATCACCTTGGCGAAACCTTGCGTGCAACGAGCCAATCCACATGCGGCTCCAGCCGAGTTTGCCCGCGCCGCCAGGATGCGTCTTCCTCCATTGGACAGTCTTGCGAGCGGCTTCCACCATGGCCGGATCATTGTCAGGAGTAAACTGGCTGCCCGGATAAAACGCGTATAAATGTGACAGATGACGATGGCCTCCTTGGAAATCACGAAAATCCTGCGACCACTCGCAAATGCGCCCGTCCTTCGTCAGGCGCGTGGGTGCCAGCCTGGGCAACGCGGCGCGCACTTCCTCCATTACCGGGGAAGTGTATTGCAACATGGCGGCGGCTTCCAGATAATCCACAAACAATTGATGGGCGAGTTGCTGGTCCATGGCGCATCCCATGTCAACGGCGGCGCGGGAGCCGTCCGGGGCATAATAAAAATGCTCGGGCGAAACGCCGGGGCCGACGACCAGCTCGCCTGTCTTGGGATGTTGCGCCATCCAGTCGAGTATAAACAGAGAGGCTTCCTCCAGCATTCTGAGTCCTTCGCGGCGGAGGTAATCGGTGTCGCCTGAAAAGCGGACATATTCCATGATTATATTAACCGCCCAGGCACCGCCGGTTTTCCAGATCATAAAAGGGGCCCTTCCGGTGGGAAGCACTGTCGCGTAACCGGCGGTGGCGTGGCCGGCGACGAATCCGCGGGCGCCATACATTTCGCGCGCGACTTTGCGTCCGTTTGTGCGCACGGTGTCCAGAAAATCGAGGTAGGGCGGCATCGTATCAAGCAGATTGGACTGGGGGGCGAAAAGATAATTCATCTGGATATTGATATTAAAATGATAATCACAATTCCACGGGGGCGCCAGCAGGTCGTTCCAGCGGCCCTGCAAGGTTGCCGGCAGGGAATTCCCATGCGAGGAGCATATCAGGAGGTAGCGGGCGTATTGATAGAGTTGGATGGCGAGGAAGGTATCGAAGCGGACGCCCGCTTTCTTGACCCTCTCCAGTGTGTCCATTTCCTTGTTGGAGGCGTTTTGCCGTCCGTGACCGGAGATGATGGTGTTGTTAATATCAATTTTCAGACGTCCGTAGGTTTCCGCGTGGCGCGAGGCGGCTGCGGTTTGCAGTCGCGCGATTTTTGCGAGGCCGCCGGATTCCAGCAGCGCGTCGCATTCGTTTCCGAGATCGGCGGCGCGGCGGAGGAATGGCATTTTGCGGTCAAAGTCGGTGGCTCCCGCAATCAATATCACTGCCTCGGTTGCGTTTTTTATAGTCAACACACCGTTTTCCGAGGAGACGGAGCCGTCGGGCGTGCGAGCCATTGTTTTTGTTATGAACCGGGTGCCCTCGGATTTTCCTGACACGTGGCTCGCCGCGCCTTTTAGTGCGATTTTATCGTTCCCGTCGGAAAAGGTTTGCGCGATGCCCTGGCGCTCAAGCGAAAGCCTAGCGTTGATTTTTCCGCCGCCGGTCGCGGTGATCCGGCATATCATGAGATTTTGGCCGGGTACGGCAAAGACTTCGCGCAGATAATGCGTGTTTCCAATTTTATATTCCGTGGCTGCGACTCCCGTTCCCATGTCGAGCCGGTGTTGATAAGCGTAAACTTTGTTCGCCAGGTCGTGTTCAAATTTCATGCGGAGCGTTGCCATCGGCTGGTAGGCGCCGATGCCGTATCCTGGCGTGGATATGTTTTCTTTGTATATTTTATCCGCTTCGGCGGGCTTGCCGGCGAATATCAATTCGCGCATCCTATTTATATGGGGGCGCGCGTCGGGCAGGCGTTTTTCCACATCTCCAAGCTCGCCGAATGAGGGGTGCGTCCAGATCGTGTCATGATTATATTGAATTTTTTCATTGGCGATGCCGCCAAAGACCATGCCTCCGAAACTGCCATTGCCCACGGGCAGTGCCTCAAGCCAGTCTGCCGGTGGGCGTTTATACCAGAGCACATTGGCATCCGAGGGGCCGGGAAGCGGATCGGAAAGCACGACTCCGACTGGGAGCGGTTCGTTGGTTGTGTGCGGCCTTTGAGGCCGCGCCGCCATTGCCGTTGTGAAAAAGGCGACTGCGGTCAGCGCGGCCAATGGGACGCGAATTCGGTATGATTTTATCATGGTTAGTTAGCGGCTTGGTGGATGGAGTAGAGCCAGCCCGGATAGGTTTCTTGCTGCGAGTGCGCAGGCGAATGCGAGGACGCGGTTTTCACGGTGTTGTTTTTATTTCGTATTATTGCGTGGATTATCCTTCGTGGCCGTGCCGCTGCCGGCCGGCGCGACATTGGTGCCTGTGATGTATTCCTGCACGGTGGCCTCGCCGATTTCGACTTTGCCCTCGCGCATGATGCGCTTGATGATGATTTCGGGAGCCTTCATTTCGCGGCCAAAATAATACGCTCCGTTTTCAAGCATTCCGGGCATTGTCTGCTCCAGCGAGACGCCCTGCGCCGCTGTACTCATCCTTGTGCGCCAGAGGAGTCTTTTTTCGCGGAGCGGCCCGGCGAGCGCGAGCAAATCATACGCCGAGACGACCACATAATAGCAGTCGTCAAAAACCTGGTCGACCAGGCTGCTTGTGAGCGTGTTGCGCTCCTTGAAACGCTCGAGCGGACTGTGAATACCCGTGCCGCCCATGAGTGCCTGGTCTTTGAGAGCCTGCGCCAGTTCCTCGGCGAATTGTTTTCCCCCGACGAGATGGGCGCGCGACATGAGGTTGTCGAAATTCGATGAGTCGACGCCGTAGCGATTCTTGGCTGTGGTCCCGTCCTCGTCGGTATTCGTGAGCATGTCGACACGGTTGTGTTCGCCCCAAGTGAAGATGAGCACCTGCGTTGCCGGATGCTCCTTGTCGGAAGGCCGGTAGCCTGCCGACGCGAGCGCCTGCAACAGGCGCTTGTCAAGCTGTTCAAACGCCATCGCATTTTTTCCGCCGTAGCCCGGGCCCTTGTCCTGCTGGCCATTCGAAAATGACATATAATAAACCGGGCGCTTGAAGGAAGGCGGTGGCAGTTTGCGTCCATAGTCGGTCATTTCCGTGAGCACCGTGAAATCGAGCAACGGGTTTTTTTGGAATGCGACCGGCAGAAACGAAAATGTCCATTTGGACGATTGCGGCTTTTTGGCGGGCGTGATGTCGTCGGGCACTGGCATGGTGATGGCTGGCGTCGCGATTTCCGGGGAACTCGCGGGTTGCGCACGGGTGCCCACTCCTGCGAAGAGCAAGGCTGCCATGCCTCCGGCATGAAGAACCCGACTGCAAGCTGGCAAGCCTCCGGCCCGCTTCTGGTTTTTACGCTCAAACTCGTGAAAGATTACATTCATTATTTGCTGTCAATCAATAGGCATGGCGTTAGTTGCCTACTCCGGCTTGCCTTGATATTTTGAACACAAAACAATAAAGCGAATCCGGCGGTGAATTGAATGTGAACGAATTCCCCGCCGGTTTGAGGGTTGAGTTTTCGCCTGTCGGGGGAGTGCCGGCGGTCCAGAATGTTATTTCCACATCCGAGGCGAATTTTTGACCCGCCGGCAGCTCGACCGTTGTATTATCAACTTGTTTCCCGGAGGTGTTCAATATGCACACTAGCATCCGGTCATCTTTTTTCATGGTCGTGGGCATGAGCGCTGGAACCGAGGAGGTTGAAGAAACATAATTGCCCAAGTTTACGGTGTTGGCGACTTTTTTGTATATTTCATATTTTGCCTTCCTGATGATATTGGAGCCGTCCTTGTTGGAACCCACCATTGGGTGGTCCCTGGGCGTGTCCGGACCGTAGAACAGCCAGGTGGCGATGCCCGTGAACCCGGCGCGCAGGTGCCGCCAGAATATCGTGGAATTTTTTATGTCGTCGAGTTGGTTCGAGCCAACCCATCCGTGCATTTCCGTGCTCCATGCCTCCTTGTTGAGTCGGCGGGCGGCCTTGACGAACTCATCCGGGGTTCCCTTGCCGCCGGTATTATGGGTCGATGCTATGTCAAACCCCTTGTCCTGTCCGCGTTTCGGGTCCAGAGAGTTCAAGAAGTTTGTTCCTTGTTCGATGCTCCATGACGAGGGGGCTATCAGCAAGGGCATTTTTACGCCTTTGTCCAGCAAAGTGGGGATGGTATTGTGAAGATAAACCATGTCGGCGGCTGTCGCGAGTTGTTTCTCATTTGTGATATCCATGTAATCAAAGTCGAAACCATGCTTGTGCATGAGGTTCAGGTAATCGGCGAAATACCGGGCCAGTTTTTTGACATCGAATTTTTTGGTTCCAAATTCCTTCAACCCCGTTATCCAGCCGGGGTATGGCGTCCAAGGGGCCTTTTCTTTTCCAAATTTGGCCAGGCTTTCCTTTTTGTTGTAGGCATTAAACAAGGGGCGCGGACTGGCGAAAAACTTTATATTGGGGTTCGCTTTTCGCATTTCACCCATCATTTCGAGAATGGGTTTGTAAGCGCCTTCATTTTTCACGCCTTCCTCTTTTTCATAGGCGCAGTCGATTGCGACCCTGACGAAGGCAGCGTTCAGTTCCTTGACGCCGATTTCGGCGAGTTTGCCGCCGATGCCCGGACGCCAGAACCAGAGCCTTTCGGCATCGATGCCAAAACGCAGTATTTGCCCGGTCTCTGATGAGATGGTTATCTTCTGGGCATTGGCCGGGACGGCTTGCACGCCGGTAAATAATACAAGCAGTGATAGAATGTATTTATGGAGTTTCATGATTAGTATGAATTGTATAGTGGAAAACGGACTCGATTTAAGTCGAGTCCGGACGATGGTTAATTTGATGCTTTCCAGATGGTGACGGGGCCGATCAGACCCGATGGGATCGGCTTGTCTTTCTCAGGCTTGAACCATGTTTCGTTTTCGCGGTAGAGCGTCCATGTCACTCGTTTTTCGGGCGGGAGCGCGGCGTCGGCTATGAAGCGGTTTCTCCATGTGTTGGCGACGCGGATGACGAGGTCGTTTTTGGCATCGGAGAGCGCGTCGGTGATGTCGACCCGGTAGGGAGGCTTCCACGCGGAGGGGAGGGTTTTGCCGTTAAGGGTGACCTCGGCAACGTTGCCGACTTTGCCGAGGTCGAGGAGGATGCGCTCGCCGGCGGCGCGTTTGTGCGCGGCGGGCGGCAGTGTGATTTGGCAGCGGTAGGTTGCGATGCCGGAGAAAAACTTGACGCCGGGATTGCTATTTTCCGAGAGAGGGGCGAGCGATGGCAGGTTGATTTGCGCGGGGGCGCCGCGTTTGGGTTGGAATTCGACGCTCCAAGCGCCTTTGATTGTGTCAAGTTGATCGTGCCGGGGGAAGTTGGCACTTTTTTTCGCGGGCGGAGTCGCGGGGCTGCGGAAGACGATGAAATAGCTTTCGGCGGGGCCGAATTCGAGGGGAATGTGGGTGCGCCCGTCGCGGACTTCCCAGTTTGTGAGCGGGCGCATGGCGCCTGTTTCGGGATGCCAGAGTTCGGGTTGTTTGCCCGTGATGCGCAGGGCAACCTCGACGGCGCGCGACTCCAGCTCCTGATTGGAGAGGAAATAAAAGTCGGCATCATTGGTGCGCCGGTGAATGGAGGCGAAGGTTGGCGAGGTGTATTCCATTTCCAGCTCCGGCTTGTGTTTGGTTTTGTCGTCCTTGCCGTTCCATGCGGCGTGGCGTTGCATGACTTTTTTGCCGCGGTGGATCCATACCATGTTTGTGTCAAGGAACTCGACATCAGGGAGGAGGTTTTTGCCGTGGAGGAGGTCGGCGGGCTTGGTGTTTTGCCGGACATTGCCCCAGGTTTCGGCGACGATTTGCCGCAGTTTTTTGTCGGACTCCGGATAACCGGCGAGGCTGTAGGAGCGATTTGGCTTGGGGCCGATGACGGGCACGCCTGCCATTGCGAGCTCGCCGATTTTGGCGGCGACTTCGGGTGACATGCGCGTGCTGTCGGGCAGGACGAGCAGCGAGTAGGATACTCCGTCGAGAAGGACGACGCGTCCGTTTTTGGCGCTGACGCGGGTGAGGAGAGCGTCGCGGTTGATGCTGTCGTAGTCGTAGCCAAAGGGGAGCTCGGGGTTGAGGTCCTGACGCTGGATGGCGTCGGCGGGAAGTTCCTCGCCGATGAAATAGCAGACATCCGCAAAGGGGATTCCCTGCTGAAGCATCGCTTGGGAGCGGCGCATGTAATCAAACCATGCGCGGGAGAGGTCATGCCAGGGTTGATGGCCGCCAAAGGCAGTGCCATAAACCTTGAACAGCGTGACGCCGGGAACGCGATCCGGGAAGGCTTGGTGCGCCCAGACGTGCAGCGCGAAGCGGTTTACGCCGGAAGCATAACTGTAGTCGCCGATTGGCTTGAGAAACCAAGGGTCCTCGGTCCATTTTATGCCGCGCTCGGTGAAGGACTCGGTCTGGACAAAGCGTTTGCCGTAAATGTGCGCGCCGGAGGCGACACGGGGGATCATGGGAGCGCCCTGGCCGTGCGACGCCACCCAGAATTCTCCCATCGGCACATCCAGTTCGCGGAAAAATTCAAGCGCGTCGGTGATGATGCCGGTGACGGTTTCCGAGCTGTAGAGGGCGCCCGCCTTGTTGGTTAGCGCAGTGGAAGTTTTGAAGAAGCCGTCGGTTATCAGGTCGACGATGGTGCGGCGGAAATCCCACAGAAAGCGTTCCGATTCCTCGGCGGAACCGACGGGGATGCCGGTGGTAACGGGCAGGTATTTGAGCGGGTCGTAGCCGCGTCGCTTGGTGAACTCGGCGCGAAAGACCGGGGACCAGTTTTGCGGGCCGCATTCCCAACTGTCGCTATGGTTTATCGCGAGAACCTTGCCGGTTAGTTCGGGACCGATCTTTTCGGCAGCCTTGCCCCACCAGTTCTTGAATTGGAGTTCGACGGCTTGCTTGCTGAATTTGTCAACTTCGAGGCCCATGCCAATCGCGCTTGTGGGGCGGTTGGTCTCGCCGGTGGTGGCGCAGCCGAAACGCTGGACAACCCACTTGCCCGCGGGCGGCGTCCAAGAGAGACGACCTTGCGCATCCATTTTGCCGGTAAGGTCGATGATTTGGTCGAGGGGGACGCGTTTGGCCGGAGGCACTTTTTCGTCGGGCATCCAGCTTTCCATGCGACTCGCGGTGAAGCGCGCGAGTTTGATGCCAGTTTTGACGTCGGGGTTTTTGATGAGCTGCGCGTTTTTGAAATTTTTCCCGGAGACATCGCCCCAGCCGGGAGCGACGGGATAGGCCAGCACGGCGATGTCGCGATAGTAGTTTTCGTGTTCCTTGAGTTTCCACTGTCCGCCGCCAACGCTGGTGTTGGGGCGTTCAAGCTGGATTGTCGCGGATGAGCCGTCCCCGCCTTCGAGCACGATGGTGGACGAGACCAGTTTTTGCATTGAGTTTTCCGGCGTGTTCCATGGGCCGCCAGCCAGCGCCCAGCCGTCACATGCGTTGAGCGCAATGCGCATGCCGAGGCGTTCAGCCTCCTGCACGGCGAACTTCACCATGTCCCAAAAGACGTCGGAATTGGCGGTGGCAGGGTTTTCGACTTTCACGTATTCCTCGTAACCGGTGCGGTCGATGGCGAAGATGTAGGCGCCACCGATCCCGACCCGGGCCATGGCTTCGAGGTCGTGGGTGATGCCCTCGCGAGTGACGTTGCCGCTCATCCAATACCAGAAGACCCACGTTTTGGCGTCCTCGTCGGGATGCTGGAAATGCTTTTCCAGATCGGATTCGAGCGAGGTGAGCGTAGCCGCTTTCGCGTCATGCGACAGGGCTGTTGCGGCGCTTGCAGGCGTCAGGGCGAGTGCGAACAGCGCGGCGGCGAGGGCGAAAAGCCCGTTCCGAGCAAAGCGAGAGGGTTGGCAAGCCCGAAGGCCGAAGAGATTACGTGACGGTTTCATAAGAATAATTACCAGTCCCAGCGGAGGGTGGCGTTGATATTGTGACGGTTTACGTTGCGGGTGAATTCAAAATCGTAGTAAAGGCCGAGCGTGGAGAGATCGCCGACCGCCATGCGCAAACCCAGGCCGGTGACGATGCCGCTGCGGTCGTAGCTGTCGCAATCGAGTTCGAAGGTGTCGCCGTAGGTGCGGCTGAAGGAGGCGGTGAGCTTTGGCTGGTTGTTGGTGAGGCTCGCGCGCCAGCCGAGCGAGACGTCGAGATATCCGGGGCGTTTCCAAGGCGTGGTGAGTTTTTGAGCGAGTTGCACGCTGGTGAAGGCTTCGAAGCGGCGGGCCTTGAAATCTTTCACGAAAAACGGACTTTTGCCGGTTTCCTCATGGTTGCTGTATACGGCGCCCAGATAGTGGAACGCGAACGAGGGACGGATGACAGCGTTGTTCCAAGCGTTCATCACGTAGCCGATCTCAATGGTGCCGCCATACACGTTGGCCCTGTAGGTGCCGATGTTATAGCCGATTTGCTCGAAGCGGCTCGTGTCGGCGGTGAGGATGCCGGCCATGAAGTCGGCGACGGCATAGACTGAGCTTTCCCAGCGTTTGCCGAGGTAGAGTCCGCCGTAGGGCAGGTTGCCCTCGGTGGAGGAGTCGTTGTCGGTTTTTATGTCGATGGTGTTATAGCCGAGGTAGAGTCCCCAGATGTTGCCGGAGCCGAGTTCGCGGTCATAGCCGAGAACCATGCCGTGAGTCCTCTCGCGGAAGCCGATCTTGGTGCTGTCGCCCGAGTAATCAGCGAAGCTGCCGACGAGCTTGAGCCAGGCGCCGTTCTGTTTCTCGACGAGCGGGGTGAGGAAATTTTCGCTGATACGCGAATAGACGGCTTTCAGGGAGGCGGTCATGGAGTCGTAGATGGTGGCGATGTCCTTGCCGGGGTTGGCGGCCATGTTGATGAGCGTGAGGCGGAGCTTGCCCTCGCGGTAATCGAGGAAGCCGGTGTTGTTCGGGCCGGGGTCGAAGAGGAAATTGTCGAGGCCGACAAACTCGGGCGTCTCGATGAGGACGCGCTCGCCGGTGAACGAGGTGCGAATCAGGATGGCGGTGTCGTTTTCAAAAATGGCGGGGCCTTCGAGCTTGATTGAGGAGACGACGGGGGTGAGGTGGTTGTAAACGAGCGTGTTGCCCTCGCGGACGGTCAGGCTTTGCGCGATCAGGCCCGCGGTGTTGAGCTGAAGCGTGCTGGAGCCGGAGATTTCCACCACGGAAGCCGGGCCGCCGAACACGCCGCCGGCGGTGAGCGTGATGTCGGAGGCTCCGCGAATGTGGAGACGCGAGAGGTTGTTATCGCCGCCAAAGGCCATGGTGGAACTGACCACCTCAAGGCCGCCGCCGCCGATGATGGCGTTGTTCACGGTGTTTGCGTTGGCGAGCACCGTGCCGGAGGAGAAGCCGCGGTATTCGAGTGTCGAGCCCGGGCTGAGTGTCACGGGGCCGGCGCCGATGTTGTTGTTGCGGGAGGTGGCGACGATGCGCGGGGCCGTGACGGTGAGGCCGCCGGTGAAACCGTTGTTGCCCGTGAGCGTGTAGGTGCCGCTGCCCGCGAGGGTGAGGCCCGAGGTGCCGCTGATGTTGCCCGTGACCGCCACGGTGCCGCCGGCGTTGGCGCTGATGAGGAAGCCGTTTGTGCCCATGTTGATTGCCTGGCCGAGGGCATAATTGGCGACGTCGATGTCGAGGGCTGCGCCGGTGCCGGTGACGGTGATGGCGGCGCTGTTGGCGCCGAGCGCGCCGGCGATGTCGACACCGAGCGTGCCGCCGGCGATGTCGGTCGAGGCATGCGCGTTGGCGGTTTTGAGAAGGAGTTTGCCGGGGCCTGCCTTGACGAGTTTGCCGCCGCCGGAGATCGAGCCTGAGAGCGTGGTGTCGATGGTGTTCACCACGGTGAGCGTGGCGCCGCCGGTGTTGATGTTGGTGCCGACGGCGGAGGTGAGATTTCCCACGGTCTGGTTGTTACCGGCAAGCAGCAGTCCGGTGCCGGCGGCGATGTCAAGGGAGCTGGTTTGCCCGAAGACATTGGCGGCGGAAGCGCGCACGGTGCCGCTGGTGAGGGTGGTCGCGCCGGTGTAAGAACCTTCTTTGCCGAGCGTGATGACGCCGGTGCCGGAGATGTCCACGCCGCCGTCGCCGGTGAGCGCGGTGTTGAGCGTGGAGCTGGTCGCGTCGCGGTTGTCGAGGGTGAGGATTTTTCCGTCATTGATCCTGATTTCGGAGAGGCCGTAGCCGACGTAGATGCCGTCGGCGCGCGCGGCGGCTCCGTAGGAGAAAATCGCGGTGGCGACGCTGCCGGTGGTCGCGGTGGTGGAGCCGCTTTGCGTGATGGCGCCGGTGGCGGTGGGAAGCGCGGCTCCGTCGAGCGTGGTGAGCTGCAGGTCGCCCGAGCCGGTCACGGAGCCGGCGACGAGCACGAGCACGGTGGCGCCGTAGTTACTTTGGTCGAAGATACTCAGGTCGGGCGGAATGGCGGGATTGAGTTGCTCGCCTGCGCTGGTGGTCAGACCTGTGGGGTCGATGCCGATGGTCGAGGTGCCGGTGGCGATTTCGAGTGTGCTGACGGTGAGGGCCGGCGCGGTGGCGGCGGGGATGAGGTTGATGCGTCCGCCGGCGAGGGTGAGGCCGTTGATGGCGGTGATGGCAGCGGTTTTGTTTACGATGGCGTCGGAGCCGATGGTGAGGTTTGAGGTGGGCGAGGCGAGCCCGGCGGCGGCGTTGGCATCGAGGGTGAGCGTGCCGCGGTCAATGCGCAGCGTGCCGGTGAAGGCGCTGACCGTGGATGCGGTGGCGAAGCTGAGGGTGTCGGTGTTTTTGCCGAGGCTGATGGCGAGGGCGCCGCTGCCGGTGAGGGAGCGCGCGAACGAGAGCGCGCCGCTTGCGGCGTCCGGCTCCGCCAGGTATTCGAGCGTGGCTCCGGTGGCGATGTCGATCGCGCCCGCGCCCGAGGCGGAGAAGCCGCCGCCGATGGCGGCGGGCGAAGTGGCGACGAGGCGGCCTTGCGCGATGGCGAGGCTGCCCGCGAGGGCCGGGTTGGAGCCGGTGAGCGCGAGCGTGCCGGAGCCGGTTTTTGTGAAGGGGGCGGAGCCCGTGATGTTGCCGGAGAGCGTGCCGGTGGCGGCGGTCATGTCGATGAGCAGGCCGTCGGTGGCGACGATGGTTTGCGTGATGTCGATGTTGGCGGCGAGGAGTTGCAGCGAGGCGGCGTTGAGCAAGAGTGTCTTGTCCGGGGCGCCGAGGGCGGAGTGGTTGCCGATGCCGAGCGTGCCGCCGGAGAGAAGGATGTTGCCGGCGAAATCGTTGCTGCCGCTCAGCGTGAGGGCGCCGGGGCCGTTGATGGCGAGCGCGCACGCGCCTGTGAGCGCGCCCGAGAGCGTGGCGGAGTTGCCTAGCGTGTCGAAAGTGAGCGTGCCGCCGGCGCCGGCGAAAGCGATGTCGTTGACGAGAACGAGGCCGTCGATGCCCGCGCCGATGCGGGCGGCGGCGGCGTTGACAGTGATGGCGGTGGTGCCGCTGGCACCGGCGCTGGCGAAGATGATGGCGCCGCCGTCGAGGTCGATGCCACCCTTGAAGTCGTTGGCCTCGGTATTGGCGAGGGTGAGCGTGCCCGAGCCGTTTTTAATGAGCTTGCCGGTGGCGCCGGTGAGATTGGCCGAGCCGCTCGCGGTGACGACGCTGTCCGCGTCGCCCACGATGCCGCCACCGGTGAAACTGTGGTTTGCGGAGCCGGTGACAATCATGTCGGACATGATCGTGAGCGGGGCGGAGAGGTTGATGGCGTGCGTGGCGGCGGGCGAGGAGTCGTCGAAGGTGATGCGGTCGCCGGTGGCGAAGGTGGTGACGTTGTTGGAGCCGGCCCAGTTGGACGCATCCATGTCCCAGAGTGTCGGGGTGGCAGCGGCGGTTCCGGTCCAGCGCATTGAGCGCGAGATGTCGACAAAGACGTCGACGAGGAGGTCATTTCCTTGGCTGAAGAGCGTGATGAACTGGCGGGTGCCGCCTTGAGCTCTGCCGGCGACGGTGATGCTGGCGGCGGCGAGGCCGGCACGGTCGCCGGCAGTGATGGTGGCGATGGTGAAGGTGCCTGTCTTGAATGTGTTGAAGTCAATCGTGTTCGTGCCGGCAAGCGTCGCGAGGTTTCCGATGACGAGTTTGTCGCTGGCGTTGTCGTCGAAGATGCTGAACTTCAGGGTGACTCCCTGGAGCGTGAGCGAGTTGATGTTGAGCGTCTGCCCGGTGGTCGCTCCGGGCACGCCGCCGGGCGCGAGGATCGAGCCGGCTTGCGCGACGACGGAGCCGGTGTAGTCGCCAGTGCCGCCAATCGTCGCGCCGGAGGCCACGGTGATGGCGCCGCCGAGTTTCGCGGCGGGGCTGGCGAGGCGGAGCGCGCCGGTGTCGACGCGGATATCCGCAGCCGGGGCGAATGCGGAGTAGTCGGCGGCGATTTGCAGCGCGCCCGTGCCGGTTTTTATGAGCGAGGCGGTGGAGGCGAAGCCGGAAAAGTCGCCGGCGAGCGTGACCGTGGCGCCGTCGGTTGCGAATGTGAGTGTCTTGCCCACGGCGAGCGTGAGTTTGTCGGCGAAGGTCATGTCAGCGGTGTTGGTGGCGCGGAGCGTGACGTCGCCGGTCATGCGGATGTCATTTGCGCCGGAGCCGAGGGCGGCGGCGCTGGAGAAGGCGATTTCGCCGGCGTTGAACTCGACGATGCCGAAGCTGTTTGCGGCAGTGGTGGCGCTGGTCGCGTTTTGGAGGGTGAGCGCGCCCGTGCCGTCCTTGACGAGTTTGCCGGTGGCGCCGGTGAAGCCGGATTGCGCGGAGGCGGCGTTGATGGTGAGCGCGCCTCCGTCGAAGGTGTAATTGCCAGCGCCCGAAACGCCCATGCCGGAAACGGTTACGCCTTCGGGAGCGACGTTGATGGTGCGGTTGGCGGGCGTGGCGGCGTCGGCGATGCTGTCGAAGGCAACGAAATCGCCGGTGCGGAAAAACCGTTCCGGGTTCGCAAGGCCGTCCGTCCAGTTGGGGGATTGGATGTTGACGTTTGTCCAGAGCGCAGAGTCGGCGCCTGTCCATGCGACGGAAAGGTTGGCGAAGGTGGACTGGAGCATGATGTTGTTGCCGGAGAGGGAGAGGGAGGCGGTGTTGCGGGCGGTGAGGTTGCCGCCGTTGATGGTGAAGTTGAAATTGGAGAGACCGCCAGTGAGCGAGGCCGCGCTGATGAGCGTGTAGGTGCCGTTGCCAAGGCCGGTGAGGTCGAGGATGTTGACGCCCGTGGCGATGAGTTTGTCGGCGATGAGCTGGTCGTGGGTGGAGGGGTCGGCTCCAGTGGAGCCGTAGAGGTCGAATTTCAGGGTCGCGCCGCCCGCGAGGTTGAGCGTGTTGTCGCCGGTGCGCGTGAAGGCGAGACGCTGGCCGGAGGGCGCGCCATCCACGCCGACTTGCAGGTAGGCGCCGTTTGCAAGGTTGACGGTAGTGGCGAGCACGGCGTTGCTCTGATCAAATGTCTGCAAGGTGCCGGAGCCGCCGAAGGTCGCGCCGGTGGCCACGGTGACGATACCGCCGAGTTTTGCGCTGTCGTTGCCCAGCAGCAGGCGCCCGGCACTCACGACGAAGGTGCCGGAGTAGTAGGAGTTGTCGGCGTTGAGTATCATGGTGCCAGGCCCTTCCTTGAACATGCGCGCGGTGTTTACGCCGCTGGCGATGGAGTCGTAGGCCTTGTTGGTGGCGCTGGCGTCGCCGATGGTGAGCGTCACGCCATCGGCGATGTTGAACCGGGTCAGGCTGGCCTGGCTGGAGTAGCTGAAGCCGCCAAAGCTGGCCTTGGCATAGGTATCGCTACGCGGGGCGTTATTGCGCACCTCGTTCGCGGAGACGCCATTGTTGACGGACATGTAGCCTGCGCTGTTGCCTGTGATGTTGTAGTTGGTGACGCCGTTCGACCCTGTGTAGGTGAACACCACCCCTGTGTTGCTGGGGCTGTCCTGCCAGATGACACCGCCCTGGTTGCCCGACCAGTTGTCGATGAATGTGCAATCGGTGAAATACATGGTGTAATTGCCGCTGTTGTTCGTCCTGCTCTTCGTGACGCCGCCTCTCTGGGCCGCGCGATTTTGCTCGAAGAGGACATTGGTGATTTCGAGCCTCATGCCGGTGGTGTTATCCGACATGCCGATGACGCCGATATTGCCGGAGGTCGCGTAATTGCCAAAGAAGGTGCCGCCGTTCATGACAAACACGCCCAAGTTGTGCACCACGGCACCGCCGGCGGTATTTGCGCCCGCCGAGTAGTTGTTCGCAAAGAGACCGTTGGTTATATAAACGTGGGAATATATGTTCAGGGTGTAAATCGCAGCCCCCCAACTGGCGCCTGCCGTCGAGATATAATTGTTCAAAAAGGAGACATTCTCAAGTTCGACGAACACGGGCGCGTTTGCGAGGCCCTGCACGGAAAGCGCGCCGCCCATGGTGACGCCCGTGCTGGCGGGCGTGCAGTCCTGGAACACCGTCCAGCCCGAGCCGCCTGGGGTCGAGGGGCCGATGCGGAACCATGTGGTGTTGCTCGCCACGGTGTTTACAATCTGCCACATGCCGCCCCGGTCGTTCAGGATGGAGCCGTCCGGCTTGAAAGTCAGCGTGACGCCGTTCTCGATCTCATAGCTTCTGGTGCCTGACAAATTGACGACTTGGAATGGGAGCGGGCCTGGGTTTAGGACCGTGGTGTCCGATGTTATTATTGTGGTTTGGGCGGACAGCGCCGAGAGCAATGATATTGCCGCGGCGATCACGCCGGTTTTCGAGAAATGCCTCGAGGCGCGCGCATTGGGGATTGTTTGCGTTTTCATGGTGCTGGTGATATTAATAATGATTATATTGGTGGTATTTAGATTGATAAAACCGGCTGGGGTTGGATTGTTCGGGGTTTTAAATATTCATGCTCAATCGTCCCAACCCCAGCCGGCCGGCGGCGACCCGGTCATGCCGGCCAGATGCATGAGTGACTCGCGTTGCGTAAATAATGATATTCCGCCGCCGGGATGCCACGGTTTTGGGCCGTTGCCTTTTTGCCGCAGGAAACGCGCGCCGGTTTCCTTATACCAAGCGTGCAGGCGCGCTTTCATCGCGGCGGTGCGCGCCGGCTCCTTGCCGGCGAGGTCGTTTTGCTCGCCGGGATCGTTGCGCAAATTGTATAAATGCGCGCGTCCGTTTTCGTGGCGCTCGATCAGTTTCCAGTCGCCCATGCGCACGGCGGCGCCGGGAAACCCGCCTTGGTTCGCATAATGGGGATAATGCCAGAAAAGCGCGTCGCGCGCCGGCGCCTTGCCGTGCTTGAGCAGCGGCGCGAGGTCGCACCCGTCAATCGGGCGGTCCTTGGGCAGGGGCACGCCGGCGGCCGCGAATGCGGTGGGCAGCAAGTCGTTGCTAATCACAGGCACATCGCTGGTCGCGCCTGCTTTCGTGACGCCGGGCCAGCGGACTAAAAATGGCTCGCGGATGCCGCCTTCGTAGAGCCAGCCTTTGCCGCCGCGGAAGGGAAGGTTCGACGTGGGCGAGCCTTCCGCTGTGCTCAGGCCGCCGTTGTCGGAAGTGAAGATTACGATTGTATTTTTCGAGAGACCGAGGGCGTCGAGTTCGTCGAGTATGCGCCCGACGGCGGTGTCCATTGCCTCGACCATCGCGGCATAGATGACGTGGTTCTGGTGGATGCGCACTTTGCGCGGTTGCTTGCCTGGCCAGACCTGTTCCTCGGGGGCAAAATCCTTGTCGTCGTTGTTGTCGATGCCCAGGCGTTTCGCCTTTTGTTTGTATTTTTCGACCAACGCCTCGGGCGCCTGCAAGGGTGTGTGGACTTGATAAAAACTATGATATAATAAAAACGGGCGTTTATTATTATTATTCGCCGCCGCCTTGCGCAACAAGGCAATGGATTCGCTTGCGAGGCGTTCCGTCAGGTATTCGCCGTCGGGGCCGTTCTTGAGGCGCGGATTTTTATACGGCGAAAACCAGCTTTGCGGGCGGCCCCACGAGTAGCCGGCGATGTTAACATCAAAGCCTTGGTGTTCGGGCCAGTATTTTTCATCCTCGCCGAGGTGCCACTTGCCCACAAAAAACGTCTGGTATCCGGCATCGCGCAGGCCCTCGGCGAGCGTGTATTCTTCAAGCGGCATGTAATGATTCATTTCCGCGGGGAGATAGGTGGCGCTCCTGCCTGCGCCAAACCAGTCCGTGGCGGCGACGCGCGTCGGGTAGCGGCCTGTCATGAGGCTGAAGCGCGTAGGGCTGCAAACGGGGCACGCGGCATAGGCGTTGGTGAAACGCACGCCTTGGCGGGCGAGGCGGTCGAGATTCGGCGTTTCATAAAAGGTTTTCGCATTATAACAACCGAGGTCCATGATGCCGAGATCGTCGGCGACAATGACCACCATGTTTGGCGGTTGTTGCGCGGCGGCGGACAGCGGGAGCGCGACACTTGCGAATACTAACGCATGTTGAATGTTTTTATTCATGTTTTTTTATCCAGCGGGGTTATGAAAAATTAAAAATCAACTCTGACGGTGAAAGTGAAGCTTCTGGGCGCGGCGAAGCTCCAGCGCAACGGAACGTGCACGGTGTTGCCATCCAAGTCCTTGTGAAGGGTTATCTCGTTGCCGAGTCCCGGCACCCTTGCGGTGTCGACCTGCAGGCGCTGCACGATCATTTCGTATTTATCACGGAATGGATTGCTCACCCTGAGCGAGGCGGAGGTTCGCGTGCGCACGCCGAATATGCTTTTCCTAAATTGATATGAGACACTCATCGCCGAGGTGTTGATAGAAGGCCCAAAAACTTTTTCCGTGACGAGGGATTGTCCATCCGCGGAAATCGTGCGCAGGCGGGCTATCACGGCGCCGCTTTGGTAGCTGTAATTGCCTGAAACGCTCAGCCCCTTGAGCGGACCGTTGTGGAACTGATAACGCGCCATGATGCCGAGTTTGTGCCTGCGATTGCCGAATTCGGAGGTGAGGTTGCTTATCTGGTCGTCAAGTGTATTATTAAGTGAATAGTAGATGGCCTCGAATACCTGCCCATTTGTATAGACCGCCCCGCCGGGCCTGTTCAGCGCGGCGTTGGCATCGAGCTTCGCCATGTTGTAGGGCGCATCAAGCACGGTCTGCGGAAGCTGCGCAACATAACCATAAAATTCTTCCAGCCAGTCGACCAAGTCGGAGGCGACTTTTTCATTGTCAACCTTGTTGTAACTATAATTCAGCCTGATTTCCAGGCCCTTAAACGGCATGAAGGTTGCGTTGAGCTCATAGCCCTTTGCCTGGCTTTCTGACTTCATGCCATAAACGCCCAAATTGCCCTCCGCCGAAGTTGGATTGCGGCCAAGCTGCTTGTCGTAGAGTGCCTTTTGCTCTGGCGTGATAACGCCGTTGGCCGCGGTCAGGTCAATCCAGTCATCGAGTATGCGCACCCTGGGTGTTGTATTAAGAGTCTGCTCCGTGGCGAACGTCCCGTCCGGCAGCAGCACATCCATGATGAAGCTCTGATAGTTGGTCAGGTTGCCTCCCCTGTAAGTGAGCGCATTCCAAAAGCCGCCCCACTTTCTGTAGCTGTCCTTCTGGGTGGTGCTGTAGCCACCCAGACGAATCGACACCTTGCCCTGCAGGAATTCGAGGCGCACGCCGTAATTGAGATTGGTGGCATTCTGGGGTGAGGGCAGCTCGCCGTCGGGCAGCACGCGATCCGGGAAGGGGTCGCCGATATTGCCAGCGTATCCGGCAAAAATGGACATGGTATGTTTCTTGTTCAAATGCAGCACGCCGTTGATTGTCGTGGACTGCCGCGTGGTTTTTTGTCTATCGAACAGCAAGGTGTCATAATATTCGAGATAGGTGGTGTTCACCGAGGCCGCCACGTCATCCGGCCCAAACTGCGGATCAAGCTCGCGAATGTCCGTGATGTCGCGACGAAAGCCAAGGCTTGTGACAAACCGGTGATTGAACCAGTAGCTTTGCAGGGCCGCGGTGTAGGAGCGCGTGAGGGTGCGCTTGACCGTGCTGTCGCCATTGTCCAAGTCGCCTATCGGCAGGAAGCCGACATAATAAGTGGTGCCGCCGATATCATACGGGGCGACGGGGCTCCAGTTGCCAAGGTGCCAGGTCGATTTGTCATTGGGATCGAAATAATTGATGCGCCGCAGGTCAGTGCTTCTCGCAACCCCCTCGGCGTCAATCCTGTAGGCGCGCTCCTCGTAGCGCAGGCGCTTCATGCGGGTGTTCCTGTCGTCGTAGGCAAGCGAGAGGTTATGACGCCCCCATTTTCCAAAATTGGGCGACCAGAGGAAAACGGTCGAAAATGCCTCCTGCTTGGGATTGTAGGTTTCCTTGCGCCATTTTGATATGGTGTATATGCGGCCTGAGAACTCGTCGTCCGGCCCCGTGGAGGGCAGTGGATCCATGTAGAAGGTGGGGGTGGGGTTGCGGTTGATATAGCGGAGATTCGTGTCGGTGTCGGACGAGCGGTAATAGGCGCAAAAATGCATGTTCGTCGCCAGTCTTTGCTCCAGCGTAACGCGAAAATCACGGTATTTCTGAAAGTAACGCGAATCGGGACCGGCATAGGAGTATTCATTAATGTCGTAGATATCAAGCGGCACATAGTTATTGTTGAGTGTGCCGATTTCGGGATCGCGCATGGATTGTATGCGTATGCCCTCGCCAAGCGGATACTGGCTGGGAGATTTGTTTCTGCCGCCGTAAAAGTAGTTGTTGGCGCTGGGATTGAACGTGGTGGTGCCCAGGACGGTGTTCGCGACAATCGAAAATTTGGCGGGATTGTCTGTATAGTAGAACAAGGAAAAATTGTCGGTCGGCGCGTTGACCAGCCCCTGCTGACGCTCGGTTCTGCCCATCTCGTAATCAGCGTAGATTGTCGTGTTCTGAAACGGCTTATAGGTCATGGTGACATACTGGACATTGCGCTTTTTATAAAAATATTCGCGGAAGCTTCCGGTTTTATAAGTGACCATCTCCGCGCGGATGCCGAGCTTGTTGCGGATGAGGACGGCTTGGTAATCGAGCGTAAAACGCCGGTCGTCATACGACCCCAGGCGCAACTCGGCGCGGATTCTTGAACGACGGAGGTCGGCGGCGTCCCTCGTGGAATTCATAAAGCCGCCGGGGGCGCCATTGCCGAACAGGATGGCGTCGGTTCCCAGATAGATGTCGGTGCGGCTAATATTGAAATTATCAACTTCCCAATCAACGATCTCGTTGCCAACCAAGCGCGTCATTTGCATGCCGCGGACGCGCCCCATGTAGTTGGCGCGGGAGGTGCTCTCAAAAAGAAGGGGCGCAATATTATTGTCCGGCTCGAAATCTCCCAAGTCCAGCTGGGCGCTGGTGGTGAACTCCATCATGTCGCTCAAATCGGTGGCGCCCAAGTCCTCGAGCATGGCCTTTGTGAGGACATCCACGTTTGCTGCCATGTCCTTCAAATCGGTCGCCAGACGGCCGCTGGAGATACTCATGGTTGCAAGATAGCCGTCACCATCCCTTTCCGTGACAATAAAGGGCGACATTTCGACAATTTCGTCGTCCCCGCCGGCTGTTTTTTCGCCGGTTGTGTTTCGGGCGTCGGTTTGTTGCGCAACTACTGCCGGCGAGGGAGGCGGGGTGACGGCGGACGCGGTTTGCGGATTCTCAGCGGGGGTAATGGCTCTTTGCGCATGGGCAATCGTGGCCGCGCCCATCAGGAGCAATGCGATCAGAGTTGTTTTTGTGCAGTTCATGGTGGATTGGGTTGTAGATTTGTGCGGGTGGCGGGTGGAGGATTGGGATGCTCGCATGGGGTGGCTCAGGAGTTGGGAGGTTTTGGAAATTGGGGCTGGCAAACGCGGTCATTGCTTGCGCACGAGGGAGTCGCCGACGTAAACGCGGGCGTTTTTTATGCGCCCCGTGGCCTTGTCGTCACCTTGGCGCGGGACGTAGCGGAAGCCGGAGATTTTGCGGGGACGGACAAGGTCTATGATGAGACGGTGCGGGTGCGCAGGGCTGTTTTCGGTGTATTCCGTGTGCCAGTGCGAGGTGCTCTGGCCGTCCAGCGCGTTGTCCGCCGCGCCGTCCTCGGCCAGGCGTTCCTCGCTGTCGGCATAGACAACGTGCCAGCCGTCGATGGGGTGCGGCGCGCCGTTGTCGTCGAGCAGTTCGATTTCCGCGATGGCGGCGCCGGGTTTACCGTCGTGCGCATCGAGGCTTTCGATGCAGAAATAACGTCCGCGAACGGGTTTGTTGAAACGGATTTCAACGGGCTTGGCGCCTTGCGGGAAGGCGCCCGTCCACACGGGCTTCGCACCTTCGAGGGCGGGCACATGCGCGCGCTTGAGATTGCGCGCAAAATCGAGGGCGGGGCGCAGTTGGTCGAGTATGGGCGTCGCGAGACCTGCGATTTGCGGAGTTTCCGGGCCAAGCAGATCGAAGATGATAATTTCGTTTTCGCCGGCGCGCAGCCAGGGGCCGGGAACATACATGGTTTGCGTGGGACCGATGTTCCAAAAGCGCCCGAGGCAATGTCCGTTGATCCAGAGGACGCCTTTGCCCCAGTTGCGCATGTCGAGCCAGGTGTCGGCTTGCGAGGGCAATGTGACCGTGGCGCGCCAGAAGGCGGGCAGGGCGCTCTCGCCGCCGGTGGCAGTTTCGTAATGCAATACGGCGAGTTGCTCGTCGTAGAATGGCAGCGAGTGGATTTGCCAGCCGGAGAGTTCCTGGGCTTTCGCCTTTGCGTTTCCGTTGCCGGCGTCCTTGGGCCTGAGGAGCACGGGGCCGGCGAGTCCTTTGCGGTCGTGCATCTCCTGCCCGAAATTAATGCGGCCAATGGCCTCCACGAGTATGTCGAGCGTGCTTTCCTTGTCGCGCGCCGGGATGTCAATCGTGGTGCTGGCGTAGCGGCGGTCCATCACGCCGATGCGTTTTCCGTCGAGAAACACAAAGCCAAAATCGGCGATGGCTTTTGCCGTGAGCGTGGCAGGGGGGCCGGCGGGGAGGGTGACACGATAAAGGATGCAGCCGCGGGGTTGGTTGAGGGTTTCGAGGTTGAGCGGGGCGGGGGCGTTTGCGGCGGCGGGCGGAGGGAGATTTTTGAAGAGCGGAGCGACTTGGGCGGCGACGGGAGCGAAGGTTTGGACGGGGTTGGCGGAGGGCGGTTCGGGGATGGTTTCGCCGGGGAGGAGGTGTTTGCGCATCAGCTCGCGCGTGAGGAAAAACTTTTCTGTTGTCGCGCCGTTTTCGCTTATCGGGGCGTCGTAGTCGTAGCTTGATGTGTCGGGTTTGAAGGGACGGTCGCAGCCGGACCAGAATCCGAAGGTGGAGCCACCGTGCGCCATGTAGATGCTGAACGATGCGCGGGCTTCGAGCATGTATTTGAGGTCGGCGAGATATTTGGCGGCGTCGCCGCGATGGTGTGGCGCGCCCCAAGTGTCGAACCAACCGGGATAAAATTCACCGCACATGAGCGGTCCTTCGGACTGGATTTCGCGCAACGCCTTGAAACCGCCCGCTGGATCGGAGCCGAAGTTGACGACTTGGAACAATTCGGGGACGAGGCCGTTGCGCAAATGCTGCCGGGGATTGCAGCCGAAGAGCGGCACGTCGAAGCCCGCGTCGAGCATGGCCTTGTGCATGGCGGCCATGTAGGCCGCGTCCTTGCCGTAGAAGCCGTATTCGTTCTCGACCTGCACCATGAGGATGGGACCGCCGCGCGTGACTTGCAGCGGGCCGAGCACGCGACCCACCTCGCGCAGGTAGCGTCGCGCAGGCTCCATGAATCCGGGATAGGTCGAGCGCAGCCGCATGTCCGGGTCGTGCAACAACCACCACGGCAGGCCGCCCATCTCCCACTCGGCGCAGGCGTAGGGGCCGGGGCGCAGGATGACCCAGAGGCCGTGTTTTTGCGCAAGGCGGCAGAACTCCGCGATGTCCGCCTGGCCGCTCCAGTTGAACTCGTCGGGGCGCGGTTCGTGCATGTTCCAGAACATGTAGGCGCAGACGGTATTTAAGCCCATCGCACGGATCATTTGCAGGCGGTGATCCCAGTATTCGCGCGGGACGCGCGCGGCGTGCAACTCGCCGCAACGTATCTGGAAGGGCCGCCCGTCGAGGAGGAAGGCGTCTTCGCCAATCTCGAAGCGATGCGCGGCTTGCGGCGCAGCATGGGCCAAGTGCGCTGCCAAGGCGAACAGAGAAATCAGGGCGGGCAAGGAGCGTTTAAGAAGTGTCATTGGCGGCAGAAGATCGGGGCGTGAATTGCGGGCGGGAGGTGGCGAGGTGGATAAGGCGCAGGGTCTTTACCTTTTGAATAACTATCATTGTAGAGTGAGAAATTTGCATGTCAATATAAAATTTTGCCTTTTTACTGAGAAAACCGGATCAAGGTTGGAAGAGCGCGTTTGGGGTCAAATGCTGCCTGGGTTGTTTTCCGGGCGCACCAGAGAGAAGTTAACCCGTGTCAGGACGAAGAAGAACGGGCTGTAGAATCAGGATGCGAGGATCGATGGCCGGGGCTTTTCATGGAGCAAGGTGGCGGGGATTCGTTTTTGAGCGTGTCCCAGCCCGATTTGATGCAGGCGTTGTCGTAGCAGTTGCCGCGGGCGGCTCATGCTTGCGAGCACGTTGTTCCCGGCGACCGGAACGTGGAGGGTGACGAAATGGCTGATTCTGCTTTTTGAATAATTATCATTCTTACATTATAATTTTGCATGCCAATATAAAATCTTGCGTTAAAAGGAAGATATTTCAAAAATGAATCTCAAATAGATGTTCAGCGCATGAAAAATTCCGTTTCCAAACCAAAATCCAAGACGCGGGGGCGCGCCACCATGCACGATGTTGCGCGGCAGGCATGCGTGCCGCTTTGCACTGTGAGCCGCGTGCTCAACAATGAACCCGGCGTCAATCCCACGACAAGGGAACGCGTGCTCGATTTGTGCCGCCAGCTCAACATGCGTCCGCGAGCCTCCGCGAAGCGCAAGCACTTCGCGCTGGTCATCCAGAAAAAGGACCGCGAAAACACCGCCGGTTACACGGCGATGCTGGCATTCCAGCTTCTCGCCGAGGTCTCGGCGCGCAAGATGGCGCTCTCGCTGTTCACGGAGGACGATTGCGAGACGCTCCAGCGCATGCTTTTTGACGGCATCATTGTCGTCACCTGGGATGATCCCACCATCGAAATACTCTCGACGCTTAAAAAAACGCCCATTGTTGCGGTCAATCGCTTCAGCCTCACGTCGCGTTTTCATATCGTGGGCTGGGATCACGCGGCGGAGGGGCGCACGGTGGCGGAATACCTGCTCAAGCTCGGGCACAAGCGTCTGGCATTTGTCGCCGAGCCGCCTGCGCACTGGCGGAGCACGCAAAACCGGCTGGAAAGCTACCGGGCTGCGTGCGCCGCTGCCGGATATCCGCTGGAGGACAACCGCGTCGAGCTGCTTGAGACGCGCGAGCAACTGGCGCTGGCCTTGGCGCGTATCATGGCCAGTGGAGCCGATGCCATCTATGCGCCCGGACAGGGGCGTCTTGGCCCCGAGGTGGCGCAGATTTTGCAGGCCAGCTTCAAGGTAAACATCCCGCAGGACATCTCGCTGGTGTGCGGCGAGCATCCCGGCTGGTCGTCGCTGTTCACACCGCCGCTGACCACAGTGAACGCGCCCCTCGAATTGCTCGCCCGCAAAAGCGTGGATCATTTGCTCGCCCTCATGGAAAAACGCGCTTCCACGCCGATCGAGCTGTTGCTCGACACGCCAATCATAGAGAGAAAATCGGTTCGCGACAGGCGCGGACTCCAGCTCCGATCCAAATCGGTTTGACGCCGCACGAGCCTGCGCAACGCATGGCAACGACACTCACGCCCCAAAATCTCCCCGGGCAGGCACATCCTGCACAACCGACCCTTCGCGAATTGTGCGGCTATTGCGCCGGCGCAATCGGCTCCAATGTCAACTACGCGCTGGTTTCCACCTACCTTATTGTATTTTACACGGAAGTCGCCGGCTTGGCGGCGGCGACGGCAGGCACGCTGCTGCTCGTCGTGCGGTCGGTGGATGCGTTTGCCGACATCGCCGTGGGATCCATCGTGGACAACACCAAAAGCAAACACGGCAAGTTTCGCCCCTATCTGCTATGCGGCAGCCCGCTCATCCTTGTTGCCTGCGTATTGTGCTTTGCCAATCCATCGCTACCAGAAACCGGCAAACTGGTGTATGCCTACTGCACCTGCTTGTTTTGGAGCATTACCTACACGCTATGCGACATCCCCTACTGGTCGCTCACGCCAGCCATGACGTCCGTCTCCTCGTTGCGCACGCGCATTGTCGCCGCCTCGCGCACATGCGCCCAAGCCGGCTTCTGGATTGCCTTGGTCGGGGCGTTCCCGCTGATCCAATGGCTCGACGGACGCGATCTGCTGGGGCTGCGCGTGTCCGGCTGGCAGGCGGTCGGCGGGATGGCGGGGTTGTTGTGCGCGATTGGTTTTCTGGTGACATTCGCGAATGTGCGCGAACGCGAAACCGTGCCGCGAAAAAAACGCCAGTCTCCCGCGCGCGTTTTTGCCCTGCTGATAAAAAACGCGCCCCTGCGCCGGTTGCTCGGCGCGTGTTTCATGCTGGAAACAACCATGTCCATGCGCGCCGCGATGGCCGTATATTATTTCAAGTATTATTACGGCAATCCGGGGTTGGTGCCGGTTTACATGGCCGTGTATTTCACGCCGCTGCTCGCCGGCTGCATGATCGCGCCCGCCGCATGCCGGAGGATTGGCAAGGTGACCGCCGTGCGTCTTCCCATATTTGTTTCCGGCGCGCTGACCATCGCGCTGTGGTTTGTGCGCGACGATGCTATCGTGATGCTGGTTTTTGTCGCGATCATCGGCCTGTTCGAAGGCATAAGCAACATCGCACGCATGTCCTGTCTCGCCGATTGTGTGGAATACGGGCAGCTATCCTGCGGCGAGCGCGACGAAGGCGCCATCAATGCGCTGAACATCATCAAGACCAAGCTGGCCGCCGGCACGGGAGGAGGCGCGTTGATAGGCTGGCTCTTAGCTGCGATTGGCTTTCAAGCAAACCAATCCCAGGACGCGGGAACGATGGGTGCGCTTGCGCTGGTGTTCACTGTTGTCATCGGCGCGGCCTTGATGCTGTCCATGCTGCCCATGCGTCGTTACGCTCTGAACGAAGCGCGATTCAATGAAATACTCGAAACGCTCGCGCAACACGACAAGCACGGATGCGAAACCGATGGTGGGTAATACCATTTGCAAATAAATAGCCGCGGACGAAGCAGTCCGCGGCTATTTATTATAAAAATATACATTACGGCGGGAGGCCGATTTTTTTACAACTGGCATTGCGAACCGGGTGAGATTCCTTCGATTTCAATGGAAGGTTTTCCAGCTTGGGCGTGGGGTCTTTAAAATTACCGGCAACGCGCACGAGAAATAACATTCTGGAAATCAACATAAAATCATTGGGAGTGACTGACGGGGGCGGATTGCGCATCGTCCGAATGATGCTCTCCCCATCCCTGAAAGCGCAAAAGAACAAACGCAAAATTCCCTATCACTGGGAACTTATCGGCTGGCTTTGGCTGGCCTACCTGATGAATCAGGCCGACCGGCAGATTTTTAATGCCGTGCTGCCTTCAATCAAAGCCGGACTGGGGCTGACGGACAGCCAGGCCGGGCTTATCGCGACGATTTTCATTCTTGTGATGGCGGCCATGCTGCCCGTCGCGGGCTTTCTGGGCGATCGATTTTCCCGCAGAAAAATTGTGCTGGTCAGCCTTTTCGGCTGGAGCGTTGCGACGCTGCTGACGGGGTTTACCACGGGACTTATCAGTTTTATCATAATAAGGAGCGTGGCGACGGCGGTGGGCGAGGCGTTTTATGTGCCGGCTGCGACCGCGCTCATCGGACAGCATCACGTGAAGTCGCGCAGCCAGGCGCTGGCGATTCACCAATCGGCATTGTATTTTGGCACGGTGCTGGGCGGATGGGGCGCCGGGTGGGTTGCTGATAATTATGGTTGGGAGCAATCATTCTGGCTCTTTGGCGGGCTTGGGATCGTGCTGGTATTCCTGATGGCGCGGCGGCTCCGCGAGGCTGGGAAGGCGAGGGAAGCCGAGGTTCCCACGGCGCAGGGCGAGCCGGTCAAACTCGTCTTGAAGTCGCTTGTGCGCACGCCCACGGCGCTCGTGCTGGCGTGCGTGCTGGGCTGCGCCACGTTTGTCAACATGGGCTACCTGACTTGGATGCCGACGTATTTGCACGAGCATTTTAAGCTTTCACTGGCGAACGCCGGGTTCAACAGCATGTTCTGGCACCAGGTTTTCGCTTTTGTCGGCGTGCTCCTTGGCGGCTATTTTTCGGACAGGCTGGCCCGCTCGCGTCCTCGCGTGCGGCTGGAGATTTCCGGCTTGGCAATCATGCTGGCCGCGCCCGCCCTTTATGTGATGGGCGCCGGCGGGCAGCTGTGGATGGTGTATGTGGCGCTGGGATGCTTCGGGTTTTGCCGCGGTCTTTATGACTCGAACATCTATGCGTCGCTCTTTGATGTCGTGCCGCCGCGTTATCACGCTTCCGCCACGGGATTGATGGTCGCGTTTTCGTTTGCGGTGGGCTCGATGGCCCCGATCGCGCTCGGCGTGGTCAAGCAGATGACCAATACGCTTTCATGGGGCATCGCCTCGCTCGGTTTTGTCTATATAGCCGGCAGTGTTGCGATTCTTGTCGCATCCCGTTGTTTCTTTCCAAAGGACTTCCAGCGCAATCGTGAGGAGCCTTCAACCACACAAAACCCAATCATACACTAATGAAAAAAGTCATCATTGCCGCATTCATTGTTCTCGTTTCCCTCTCCGCCCACGCGCAGAGCAACGCGCCCTATACGGACGGCCCCGTGTGGGAAATGACGTTCGTGCGCACCAAGCACGGCATGTCGGACGAATATCTGCGGAGCATCACAAAAACCTTCTGGGCTGTCATGGAGGAGGCGAAAAAACAGGGCATCATTATGGATTACAAAGTCCTCCACGGCCTGGCCGCGTCGCCGACTGATTTTGATGTTTTGCTTCTCACCCAAACCAAAAACATGGCTTATCGCGACCAAGCCCGCGAGTTGCTCGATCCCATTGTGCAAAAAATCGAGGGCAATACGACAAAACAACGCGAGACAACCGGCCAGCGTCTCGATATGCGCGAGGTTCTTGGTTACAAGCTGATGCGCGAAATCTATCTGGACGGCGGCCCCGCGGGTGCAAAAAAAGACAAATGAGCCGGTCGCGAACGAATGCGTGAATCATGCAAAATGTCATGAAAAAAGCGCAAGGATCAGCACGATATTTTTGGAGCGCGATATGCCCTGTTTGTTGCTTGGTTCTGGCCACAGGACTGGCGGCAGGCACGGGGAAAAATGTTGTTTACGTTGGCGGCAGGGGAGGCGAGGCAACCGGCGGCGAATTGCTGGAAGCGTATAATAAACTCGCTGCAACCGGCGGCGAGATCGTGCTGCGCGCGCCGGTGCGGATAACGGGAGGATTCGATGCGCCTGACCATGACGCGCCCATAACTATCAGAGGCAGATACGACGGCGCGAACGCCGCCGCGGCGAGGGGCGGCGAAAAATTGATCTTGGGCGGCGCCTATCACATCAACGGCCCGACGACGTTTGCGAATCTTTCGATTGTTTCCGAAGGCAAGGGCAGTGTGTATATATATTGCAACGGCCATGCGGTTGTCTTCGACAGGGGCATCGTCTGCGAGCCTCCGCGCAATGGCAGTTTTCCATCCATAGCGGGCGTGAATCATGCGAATGGCCCCGAAAAACCGGGCGCAAACGTGACGATCAACAGCGGTCAGTGGCACACGGTCGTCGCGGGGACGTTTAATGATGCGCGGCCTTCGTCGGGCACGCTCAAGCTGGTGATCAACGGCGGCCAGTATTACGGCGCAGTGTGCGCCGCCGGCACGGGACGCCACAACGGCGATGCGGAGCTGACGTTGAATGGCGGCGTTTTTCAGGGCGGTGTCGCGGGAATCGGCGACAGCGCCGATGCTGTTTTCCGGGGGAATCTTCGGATCATCGTCAACGGCGGGCGTTTTTATAATAGAATCGATGCCGCAAGAAATGCGAAGTCGGAACTGGCGGGATCGTATTCGCTCGTGATCAACGGAGGGGAGTTCGGATCGCTCACCGACATCACCGGCACGCGCGAAGTGCGCGGCGGCGCGAGGTCCTCCATCGAGGCGGGCCGGGCGGCGTTGCTGGATGAGCCGGTCACGGGCACGGTGACATTTGCGAATCCAATCGTCAAGGGCGCTGATCCGTGGGTGTTCATGCACGATGGTTATTATTATTGCACCATGACGGGCGGGACGAGGCTTTCGGCATACAAGGCGGCCAATCTTCCCGATCTGCATTACGCCTCGCCCGTGACGATCTGGCAGCCTCCGAGAGGCCGCGAGTATTCGAGGAATCTTTGGTCCCCCAAAATATATCATCTCAACGCGGACGACGTCGGTGAAAAGCTGGCCGGCTGGTATCTCTATGTCTCGGCGAATGACGGCAAGGACAATCCCTCCGCCGACCAGCGCATGTATGTGTTGCGCAGCCTCACGGGTGATCCGCTCGGCCCCTACGGCTCGCCGACGAACGGACGGCTGAACGTGCCTGTAAAAATGACCGGCGCGAAAGGAAAAACCTTCAACAGCGAATGGACCGTCGGCCCGAAAGTGCTGCAATACGGCGGCAAACTTTATTTCATCTGGGTCGGGCGCATCGGGGACAGATACTCGGAAAAGAAAGGCGACCACTGGCAATGTCTTTACATGGATGAACTCGTCAATCCGTGGACCGTGTCGGGAAATCCGGTGATGATATGCCGCCCGACGCTCGAGTGGGAAAAACACGGGGCGGGTCGCGCGCGCGACGGGCGCATGCTGCCGGAGGTCGTCGAGGGCGGCACTCCGGTTTACAGCGACGACGGCACGCTTTATCTTCTCTATGCGGCGAGCGGTTACTGGACCAAGCATTACGCGATCGGCTTGTTGAAACTGGTCGGAGACGACCCCCTGAATCCGGCTTCCTGGCAGAAGGCGGTGCAGCCGATTTTCAAGGCATCGGAAACCGTGAGCGGACCGGGCAACGCCTGTTATGTGTCCTCGCCCGAGGGCCGTTCGCGCTGGACGGTTTATCATGCGTATGTCGGCTCAAAGACGACGGGTGTGCCGCGCCAGTTGTTTGCCGAGCCCTATCTTGTAAACGACAAGACGATGATCATCGGCGCGGGCCAGCCGCTGCCGCTTGGCTCGCCATTGAGAATGGAAGCCAATCCGATGCCATTGCGAAAAAAGATCGGCGGTTTCACCGAACCGCTTCCCGCGCCCGATCCCGCGTTCGCGGCCTCCGCCGAAACGCCCACGCCGGCTCCTTCGTGGCGGCAGCCGGCAAATGTGCGGAAGCCGTATGTGGGATCACGGAAACACGGAAGCTCGGAATAGTTCATAGCCAAGGCACGAAGGGCGGAAAAGGCAGAGATCAGGGAGAGGTCGGAGCGGATCGGGTGGCACGGGCATCTTGCCCGTGTTCAGAAATACACGGGCTGGAAGCCCCACACGACCCACACGGGCGAGTCGCCCGTGCCACTCAACCCGTCCGCGTTGTGTTAGGTTTTCACTTCATTGGGGACGGCGCGATCAATGAAATTCTGGCGGTAGTCGCGCGGTGAAATATCCCGGTGTCTTCTAAACCAGGTTGAGAATTGCGGCAGATGCGCGAAGCCCAAGTCGTAGGCGATTTCCTTGATGCTCGCGTCGGTGTTTTCCAGCCTGTCGCACGCTGTGCGCAAACGGCGGTTGTTCCAATATTGAAACGGCGTTTGTCCGCGCGCCTCGCGCCAGATCCGGTCGAGCTGGCTCGGGCTGACACCCGCGGCGCACCCGATTTGTTCGCGATTCCACGGCAGGTTGGCCGGCCAGCTGTCGATGACCGCCATGCTTGCGCTGACACGCGGATCGCATTGTTCGGGCTCGCGAATATAGATGCCGGCATCCTGCAGGCGCGGATAGAGCGCGCCCATGAACGACCAGACGAGTGTTTGCAGATGAATGCGCTCCTCGAAGTCGCGGGTCGCGTAAACGCGGCCGCCGGGAGTCAGGCCGGACGGATACCGGGCTGTGACGTAACGTCCGACACTGGCGATGGCGGCATAAAGTTCCTTGCTTCCGCGCATGACGCGCACCGACGGACCCGCCCACTCGGCAGGGCTGGTTTCCACGCTCAGGTGGAGCGATTCGAGTTGCGAACCGTGCGTGAACGCCTGATGCCGGCGCCCCAGCGTGGGCACCAGCACCACCCAGTCGCCCGCGCCGGCTTGGAGGGAGTGTCCGGGGTATTCCATTTTCATCGTGCCGCGCAGCATATGCCAGATGATGAAATTGACCGTTTCAAATGTGCCGGACTGCGTGTTGGGCTCGCCCTTGTAATACCAAAGCAAGCGGCAGCGTATGGTATTCCAGTCGAAAGAACGCGCTGGAATGGGATGCGCGGGAACGGGTGTCGATGGAGGTTTCTGCAATTCAGGCTTTGCTTGAATGCGCATAAAAACAAAGTTCGCTATTAAATCGGAAAGTCAAATCGGAAAAGAAACCGCAAAGGCGCATCTTATCGCATGGAGATTCTGTAAGGAGCCGATGCGCACGAGAATTAATATTTTGAGAGCAGACATTAACCCAAAAGAAATGAAATTTCAGCGCGTTGCGGGTAACTTGTCCGGGTAAGTTAAAAACCCTATGAAACCCGTGTCTTTCAAAGTTGCCTTGCTTGCATGTGCATTGTTTTTCGTCCCCGGCATTTTTATGAATGCCGCCGATGCGGATGCCGTGCTGCAATTCTCCGCGATAAAAAATGCCGACGGCACCCACGGCCTTGCGGTGTCGATGCCCGGCGCGGCGTCCGCAGGACAAACCGCGCCGTTGCGTGTGGCGCTTTGGAATGGCCGGACGGATGCGGGCCCTTCCACGTTGCAGGGCGGTTATGCGTCGTTACGCGGCGCCGGTGACGAATGGGTCGGCACGGGCGTTTTGAAGGCGGCGGGCGGCGTCGAACTCGAATTCACCGACCGCTGGACAGTCATGAAAAACACGCTGCGCTTGCGCCGCGAAGTGCGCGTGAGCGGCGATGCGTCCGGCGGCTTCACCAGTGTCGCCGCATTGCAGCTCAAGAATGCGAAACCGTGGCCGCAGATGGAGTGGTTCGCGCCCGGCATGATTTACGGCAATTTCGACCACATGCGGGACAACTCCTTTGGTTCGGGCAATTATTACAAGCCCGGCGATTACACGGTGTGGATTCGCGAGGATCGCATGCCCGCGCCCCTGCTCGCGACGCGCCTGCCCGACTGCGGCACGTTTGCAGTGCTCAATTCCGCGCCCGACAGCCGCACCACGGAGACGGAAGGGCAAAGCTTTTCGCTCGAACCGATGGCGGACGAGCGTTTCCGCTTCGGCGCGATTCTTGCCGAGGAGCGTCCCGACGGCGCCACACTCGGATACGCGATGCCCGGCTCGGAGGGCACGTTGAGCTACGGACGGAAAACCGGAAAGGGGCCCGAGAACAAACAGCAGTGGCGCCATCGCTATAATCCGCTCAAGGACGGGTTCACGCAACGCTATGAAGTGTCGTTTCACTTTGGTCGCGCCGATGGCACGAGCGATCTCGTCAGGCGTTCGTGGCGCTGGGCGTGGCAGCGGCTCGATCCCCGGCCCAATCCGCAGGACATCGAGACACTGCGCTCGGCCATGACGGATGTGCTCGCCGAGAATTTTATCGAGATCGAGGATCGGGCCGGCGTGCAATTTCTCGCCTCCGCGGTGCCCGGAGGGAAACCGCATCCGAATCCGAAAGTCATCCTCGGCTTCACCGGATATGCGCTGGGCTCGGCGGAGATGATGCTCGTCGAGGCCGCGCGCGATCCCGGCTCGAAACGCGGGCGGATGCTTCGCGAGGCCGCCGAGAAATCCATCGCCTCCTTTCTACGGATGCCGGTAAACCCGCCGCTCATCGAAGGTTTTTTGCTGAAATCGGGGGAGCCGCAGGTCTCGACCTGGCCATCGGGCCGGACGGTCACCGAGAACCAGTCGATTTACCTGCGCAGTTTTTGCGACGACATGAAATCGCTCATGCGTGCCTACGAGCGCGAGCAAAAGGCCGGGCGCAACCGTTCCGAATGGCTCGCCTGGGTGCGGAGATTCGGGGACTGGCTGCTCACGCAGGAGCAGCCCGGCGGCGGCTTTCCCCGCTCGTGGCGCGCCCTTTCGGGCAAGCTCTTCTCCGCGTCCACCACCGGCACCTTCAATGTCGTGCCGTTCTATGCGCAGCTGTATCGCATCACCGGCCACAAGCCGTATCTCGACGCGGCCCTGCGCTCGGGGGAATTTGCGTGGAACACCGGCCACGCCCGCGCCCGCTTCACCGGCGGCACGATCGACAATCCCGATGTGATCGACAAGGAGGCCGCCACGATCTCGCTGGAAGGCTACCTCGCCCTGCACGACATCACCAAGGACGCAAAATGGCTCGATCGCGCCCGCATCGCCGCCGACATCGCCGAGACATGGATGTATATCTGGAACGTCCCCATGCCCGAGGATGCCGACAACGCAAAGCTCCACTGGAAACGCGGCGTTCCCACCACCGGCATCCAGCTCATCGCCACGGGGCACTCGCTCAACGACGCCTACATGAGCTGGGACGTGGAGAGCTACGCGAGGCTCGCGCGTAAAACCGGCGACCCGCATTACATGGACGTTGCGCGCATCCTTTTGCACAACACCAAGGCCATGGTCGGCATGCCCGGCGACCTGAGAGGAACGCGCGGCCCGGGATGGCAGCAGGAGCATTATTGCTTCACGCTTCCGCGCGGCCTCGGACGCCACCGCGAGTGGCTCCCGTGGGTGACCGTCAGCCACCTGCGAGGCATCAACGACCTCGAGGATTACGACCGGGAGTTGTTCAAGCAACTGGCCGGCCAGTAAGACCGGACGAATAGATTAACCCCAGCCATTATTTCCACGAAAACCCTTTCTCCTACTCCCGTCATGAAACCAAAACTGTATCCATTGCTTTGCCTTCTCGCCTTGTTCGCGGCGCTGCCGCCCACTTGGGCGCAATCAGCCAAAACCGGCTCGGTCTCGGGCCGCGTCTTCAACCCCGTGACCGAAGAATATGTTCGCAACGCCCAGGTGCGCGTTGTGCAAACCGGCGAAGCCGCCATTTCCGAAACGGGCGGCTTCTACTACCTCAGCGGACTGCCTGCCGGCGAGGTGACCCTTGAGCTCAGATACATCGGTTATCCCGTTATCACCACCAAGGCCACAATCACCTCCGGGGCGACGACGACAGTGGATTTCGAGCTGCTTGCGCCCGCAACCGGCGGCGCGAGTCAGGAGGAGATTGTGCAGTTGGAAAAATTCGTCGTCTCAAGCGAGCGCGAAGGCCAGGCCAAGGCCATCATGGACCAGCGCGCCTCCTTAAATCTTACTCACGTCGTATCGTCCGATGCGTTTGGCAGCGACCCCGAGGGCAACATCGGCGAGTTTCTTCGCAACATCCCCGGTGTGTTTCTCGACACTGACCAAGGGGAAGTGACCAGCGTGAGCTTTGGCGGCCTCAGCGCCGAATACGTCAATGTCACGGTGGACGGCATTTCCCTTGCCGCGGCGGACGCGAATGCCACCAGTCGGGCCTCCAGCTTTGCGTCGATTTCACTCAGCAGCATGGATTCGATGGAAATCTCCCGCACCATAAGCGCCGACGTGGACGCCAGCGCGCCTGCCGGCACTATCAACATGCGCAGCAAAAGCGCCTTTGACCGCCGGGGCACCCATATCAAGGCGCAGGCCACCATGTCCATGTCCTCGGCCGGTACGACTCTTAATAAAACTTTTGGCCCCGACGACAATGGCGGCGTGCTCAAAATCCGCCCCGGGTATATCTTCGAGTTCTCCCATGCGGTAAAAAACCGATACGGTATCATTATCAATGTGAGCGAATCCAATATCTATTCGGAGGCCGACCGTGTGGTTCTCAATATTAACTATACTCCCAACGCCAGCGACGCGCGCCCCTACGTGCCGACATCCATATCGCTCATGCAGTCGCCACGCGTCAATCGCCGCTTTGCCACCACGATACGCGGAGACTGGCGCGTGACCCCGCGTCTTATGGTGGGCCTCGGGTTGATATACAACTACACGCGCTTGTGGAATCTCCAGCGCACCGCTACATTTAACACAGGCTATACTCGCGGCACCCCGGGCTCGGTCCTCGGCAGCGATCCCCTGTTCCGCTTCGAAACCACCGGCACCTCAAGTGTGGGTGTCAACCCCGTGACCGTATCAAAGATGGCCCAAGGCATCACGATCACTCCGCGATTTGAATATCGTTTCAGTGATTTGATTCTCGACGGGCTGGTCTCGCGCTCCGAGTCCCTAAGTTGGTACGAATCCATGGAACGCACGGGGGGCGTTTACACGCTTAATACTCCCACTGCGGCGAACGTCCGCTACCAGGTTGAACGATCATACAAAGCCGATGCCACTGATTTCAGAATCACCCAGATTTCCGGCCCCGACATCTCGACCGGCGCCTCATTTACAAAGCCAAGCTTGTTTCCTGAGGACGACCGCGACTCCACCTCGATCTTTCTCACCGGTCAACTCAACGCCACATTGATGACCCGCTGGCTCCTGCCCATACAATGGAAAGCCGGCCTGAAAATCCGCCAGGAAAAACGCACGTATGACCGGCATTATTACATGAATCGCGTCACTTGGACCGGCGATACAACCTGGGCCAACTTCAAATCTCCCTACGAATTCGACATGGGCGGGCATGGTGTGAGCATCGAACCACTTGGTGGCGGCACACTCTTCATGCCCAATGTCCAGGCCATCGGCGACTACTATCGCGCGCACCCCGAGGAGTTCACCTCCTTCGCGCCCAACTCCTCGCAATACCGCACCGATTACTATTACAGCAGTGTGGAATATCATCGGGATTTCAGCGAACGCGTCGATGCCGGCTACCTCATGGCCACGGGCATGCTCTTCGACAAACGCCTCAATCTCCGCGCCGGTTTGCGCTACGAAAAAACCTCGACCGATGTGCTTGACCCCGATCCACGCTCAACCGCCGAACTCGCCGACATGGGCTTCTCGTGGACCGCCAGCTCCGGCATAGCCTCGACCACCGAGGGCATCGACTACCAGTTTTTCTCCCGGCCGTGGAAACACCGTAAGAATGACTATTGGAATTTTTTCCCCAGCGCCTCGATCAAGTACGACCTCACGGCAAACCTCGCGCTCAAGCTCGGCATGAGCACAACCATCAAGCGCCCCACCTATACCGACCTTACGGGCATCGTGATGGTCAACGACCAGAGCCATAACATCTCGATGCCCAACATCTACCTGAAACCAGAAAACGGACGCAATTACGGTGTGTCGCTGTCCTATTATTTCAAAGGCGTCGGCGATCTGAGCGTGGGCGTGTATCAAAACGATCTGAGAAACAGGATCGGGACCGTGGTCCAAGCCGGAGATGAATTCGCCCCTGGCGATATCGGCGGTATGGGGGTGCTGTACCCCGACTATACGTTCACGACAAGTCACAACAGGCCGGGAACCACCCGCGTGCGCAGCCTTGAAATAGGCTGGACGCAGAACCTCGGCTTCATCGCCCCTATGCTCAAACGTCTTGTCATTCGCGCCAATTATACCCGCGCCTACGCCAACTACATCAGCACCCGGGTCATTCCCCACTCGGTCAACGGCGGTTTCTCATTCACCTATGGCAAATTCAGCGTCTACTCGAATTGCAATTGGACGGATGACTACCCCATCAGCGACACGGGCATTAGCTATCGCCGGCACCGCACGCAAATTGATGTCGGCGGCAGTTACAGGTTCAACCACACCTACTCGCTGAATTTCACCGCTCGCAATCTCTTTGATGCGAAATACGTCCACATGCGACAGTTCCCGGAGTTTCCCGGCACCGGACCGCTGCTCTATCAAAGCCTGCAAACAGGCGCGATCTACAGCTTCTCAATCAAGGGAGAATGGTAAGCGAAACTCCTGATTTTCAAACTCTCATCCCCTATACATTATGAAAACATTCACGCTCCTCCCCGCACTGTTTGCATTATCACTGGCGCTGTTGCACACCCTTGCGCCTAGTCGCCTCGGAGCCGCGGTCACCACCGTCACCATCACCAGCGACTCCACCGCCACGGCTCGCTACACTGTCGCCGCGAGCAACACACTCATCTTCGACGTATCCGCCGATACCGTTTACACGATCGACAACCTCGCCGCTGCCGCGAACAGCGCAGTAACCCTTGCTGCGAACTCCGTGTTCAAGATCCAAGGAGGCGGAACCACCGTGTTTACCTCCAACACGGCCACCATTCGCGGTGCCGCCATCAATGCCGTTGCTACTGGCGTCACGATGGATTTCACCAACGTGATCTTTGGGGACAAGGCCAACCTCGATCTCGGCAATGCTGGCATAGGCGGCGGTGCATTTATCATCAATCAAGGCGTCCTCACTCTTACCAACGGCGGTTTTTATGGCAATAAAGGCACTACTTCGGCGCAAAACGGCGGCGCGTTATATCTCGCCAGCTCCAGATGCACCTTAACCGACGTCGTTTTTGAGGGCAACTCCCACACGCTATTGGTCGGCGGGGGGATATTTTTCTCCTCGGGCACGCTTCAACTCATCAATGCCCGTTTTGGTGTCCTTGGCGACGCAACACGCGCCAATAAAGCCGTCCGAGGTGGCGCCATTTATGCCAACGGTGGAATGCTGGACGTCACGAACGGCGAATTTTACGGCAACATCGCAAGCAGCAGTACTGGCGGAGCAATCTATGCTGTCGCGAGCGTCACAGGCTCCCTGACAAATGTTGTTTTTGCGGAAAATAGCGCCGGACAGGATGGCGGCGCGCTGGCGTTGCATTCGACTGCCGGCATCCCGATCACCAGTGCCACCTTCGGTGTCCTGAACGACCCTTCGCGCGGCAACACAGCCGGCGCAAACGGCGGCGCGATTTATCTTGGCTCCGGACAGCTGCTGCTCACCAACGCGGAATTTTATGGCAACCGCTCCGGCACCTCGGGCAACGGCTCCGGCGGCGCGATTTTTAGCGGAGCCACATCCACCTCCGGCACTCTGAGCAACGTGATATTCAAGCAAAACAGCGCCGCGGGCCAGGGTGGCGCGATTTATTGGGGCGGCGGTGGAATGATAATCGACAACGCCCTTTTCTCCAGCAACACCGCCACCAACGGTGGCGCAATGTCGGTGAACGGCGCCCAAGCCAGCGTCTCACTCATCAACGCAAACTTCACCGACAACGTCGCGACCGGTGCCGGCGGTGCGCTCTCCGTGCGGGCAGGCACCGTCCATTTGACCGCCACCGCCAACACAAACTACACCGGCAACACCGCCGCAAGCGAAGGCGGGTTCCTCCACATCACCGACGGCGGCGTGGTCGACATCCAAGCAACCGTCGGCTCCACACTAACCATCGGCGGGACCAACAGCACCGAAGACACAATCAGCAGCGGCACACATACCAACACCGTGATCGGCATCAACACCCTTGGCGCCCACGGCAGCGTCATCTTCAAGTCCGACAACTCTGCATATCGTGGCCGAGTTGACGTCAATAGCGGCAGCCTTTTGCTCGGCGGCGCCGATGCGAAGCTCGGCGGCCTCATCTCCGTGAAAAACGGCGGCGTTTTCGGCGGATGGGGAACCGTTGACGTGAACGACGGCGTGAACCGCCACGTCTCCGTCGCCGATGGCGGCACGCTGCAAATCGGCCTCAATGGCGCCACCGGCGGCGCACAAACACTCACCCTCACCGGCGCACTCGCGATGGCATCCGGCGCAGCCATCACCGGCGACGGCACTCTCGATGTCTCCGGGCCCTCCTCAGGCCTTGTGCTCGGCACAACGGCGGCCGACAGGATCACCGCCAACATCGCCGCAGGAAAAACCATGGACGTGCGCGGCGCAATTTCCGGCCCCGGCGGACTCGTAAAGTCCGGCGCAGGCCACCTCACCCTGGCCAACCCGCTCACAAGCGTGTCTTCGGTTCTCATCACTGGCGGCACCCTTGTAGGAAACCTCGATTCCGTCGCTGCGGTTGGCATCGCCGGTGCGTCGGTTTATGACGGCAGCCTCGTGCGCACCGCCGGCCAATCCTTCTCGGCCGTCGTCGGCACGATCACCGGCACGCTCTCGCTCACCCAAGGCGCCGCGCTCAACTTCGATCTCTCCACCCACGCCGCCGCGCAACTCACCACTGGCGCGCTAAACGCCACCGGTGTGACGACAATCGATTTTACCAACATCAAAAACGGCGCCTACACCATCATCGCAGCCGACAGCCTCCTGGCCGGCAGCTCCAACTTCACGTACACGGTCAACGGTGCATCGCTTTCCGGACGCAACAGCCTCGATCTCATCTTCGGTGCAAACGACATCTCCATCTACGTAACCATTCTAAACATGCGCGCAACGTGGACCGCCACGAACGGCGGCGTTTGGGACGCCGTCACGTCAAACTGGAGCACCGCCAGCGACAACTGTTTCAGCAACGGCGACAGCGTCCGCTTCGGCGCCACCGCATCAGGCACCATCGCCATCATCCCCTCAGGTGTCACCGCGGGTGATATCGAAGTGGCCACGACCGGCACGCTCATCTTTGCCGGAGGCGCGCTCACCACCGACGCCGACTCCGCCTCGGTGGACGGCGTCGCCGGACTCGTTTCACTCGGCGGCACCACGACCGATGTCACCACCGGCAAACTCGTCAAAAAAGGGGAGGGCACACTCATCCTCGCCAACGCCTCCGGCACCTTCACGGGCGGTGTCGAAATCAATCAAGGCATCCTCTCATTCAACAACGCCGCGCAACTCGACACCACCGGCACCGACATCCGCTTCACCGGCGCAGCCGAACTCCGTGCCGACGCCGACATCACCGGCACCTCCGGCGCGCTCGCCAGCGACATCACCATCGCCAACACAAACGCCACCCTCAACACCCAATGGCACATCGTCAACTACACCGGACGCCTTTCCTCGGAAGGCGCCGCCGCCGCGCTCGTCAAAACAGGCGCCGGTTCGCTCGTGCTGCGCGCTACCGACAACTCCGCATTTGCCGCTCCGCTCACCGTGGCCGCAGGCAGCCTGTTTCTCGCCGACAGCGCGCAACTCGGCGGTGCGCTCACCGTTTCCGCCGGTGCCACGGCGGGCGGCGACGGCGCCTTCACCGGCAACGTCACAATCGACAACAGCGCGCTTTTCGTCGGCACGCCGCTTGACGTGCCAGCTCCCGGCTCACTCACCATCGGCGGTGATCTCACGCTCATCGGCGCCGCACGCGTTGATTTTGGCATCCACGACGGCGGGCTTGCCGACACCCTCAACGTCTCCGGCACCATCACCACCGACACAGCCGCCAACGTCGTCGGCCTGTCCTTCGGCGTCATTTCCTCCGGCACCTACATGCTCGGCAATGCCGCCAAACTCGCCGACATCGCCAACCTCGAACTCAACGGTGTGCGGGCCGAGCCGGATCTCCGCATGAAAGGCGAACTCGCCGCCGCTGCCGACGGCTCCCTGCTCTTCATCTACGAACTGGACGCCTCGCGCTACATGGAATGGACTGGCGCCAGCGGTATCGCGCGTTGGGATATCGCGCAAAACAACTGGAGCGGCTACAACGGCGATACCAGCGGCCATCTGAAATTCCAGGATGGCGACACCGTGCGCTTTGCCACCGCCACCGACACCACGATCGACATCGCGGCCGCCGTCACCGTGTCCGACATGCTTGTGAACAACACCGGCACGCTCACGTTCACCGGCAAGTCCATCGACACCGGCACGACGGTGAGCGGCTCAATCGTGCAAAACGCCGCTGGCAAGCTCGTGAAAACCGGCGAAGGCGCGCTCGTGTTTGCCAACACAGCCAACACCTTCATCGGCGGCGTCGAGCTCAATGCCGGCCTGCTCGCCTTCAGCAACACCGCGCAACTCAACACCGCGGGCGTCGGCATCCGCTTCACCGGCAGCGGCACGTTGCGCACCTTCGCCTCCATGACGCTCGCCGACACCGTCACGCTCGCGGGCACAGGCACAGGCGCCGTGGCCGCGTTCGATACTGGCGCGAACACCGTCACGGTTGCTGGCAAGATGGCCGGCACTGGCACCCTCGCCAAATTCGGCGCCGGAACCCTCGTGCTCACCAACACCGCCAATGTCGCCACCATTGGCTACCACATCGCCGACGGCGCGCTGCAAACCAACGCCGCAGCCCTGAAAACCTCCCGCGTCACCACCACAGCCGTCGGCACGCTCATCCTCGACCAAAGTGCGGACATCACCTACACTCTTAACATCTCTGGCGCGGGTGCCTTCGAGAAACACGGCGAAGGCGTTCTCACACTCACTGGTTCGCTCGGCAACACCGGCGCGACGCGCATTCTCGGCGGCACGCTCAAGGTTGGTGCGAACAACCGGATCAACGCGGCCTCCGCCCTCACCGTTGGCCCCGGCGCCACGCTCGACATGCGCGGCACCCGCCAGAGCGTCGCCTCGCTCAACCTCGGCGGCGCCCTCCTCATGTCCGCCACCGTCAACTCCACCGCCGGCGTCATTCTCGGCTCCGATTATTTCAAGGCATCGCAATCCATCACCGGCAACGGCGCCGTTAACATCGCCGTCACCGAAACAGAAGACACTGGATACACGTTTCTCAACGGCTCGGCCCCTACGTCGGTCGTGCTCCTTGAGTCCGTCGACAACACCGCCAATCTCACCTTCAACGTGACCGGCAGCCCTGCCGACGCCATTTACGGATGGGACGTCACCAAGGACGGCGGCAACTACATCCTCGGCCAGTCACGCATTGTGCCGGTGATTCCCGCGGTCGCCGGCATCAACGCCGCCTTTCTCATCAACTCCGAATCCGCATTCGACTCGCTTACGCGCCAAATCGCGGCGCTGCGCCGCAGTGAAGGCGGCTACCGCCCCGGCCAGGACTGGTGGGTGAACGGCTCCTACCGCCACGACACCATTAATGAAACCCTCTACGCCGGCGCGAATGCCAGCACCCGCGGACTGCAAGCCGGTGTGAACCTCGCCAACAATGTCAAACTCCGCGGCAGCAAATCCTCCTCCGCTTCCTCATGGGTGGGCGGCGTCTTCTTTGATTACATGGAATCGACCATGGACATGCGCGACGCCGACGCCACCACCACGACGCACGGCGGTGGCCTATACCTGGGCTATAGCCACAACAACGCCTTCCACTTCGACGCCATCGTGCGCGTCATCGCAGGCAACTACATGATCCAAGTCCCCGGAGTCCCCGATCTCAAATTGGGAATCACCGGCGTGGGCGCGTCGGTGAAGATGGGATACACGCTCAAGACCAAGTCCGGCTGGATTGTCGAACCGCACGCCCAGTTTGCCTGGAGCACCATGAGCGCGGAAAAACTCACAGACCAAGCCCATCGCACCTTCGAAGTCGGCAACCTCAATTCCTTCCGTGAACGCATGGGCTTCGAATTCTCGAAACATATTATGTTTGGCAAAAAGACGATGTTCAGCCCCAGCCTGCGCATCGCCTACGATTACGAATTCAAGGGCACGAACAGCGTAAGCGTTGCCCGCTACTACGCGGCTGACCGCACCAAGCTCCGCGACCGCTATGATTACACCGACGACTTCACCGGCGGATCGCTCGCTCTCGGCGGCGGCGCGGTGTTGCGCATCGGCAACCATCTCTCCCTCTGGGCCGACGCTTCCGCCAAGCTCGGCGGCAAGCTCGAAGACTACACTATCAACCTCGGCGTGGCCTTGCACTGGTAAGGGCAAATTATTGCGCGGACACATTCTGATTCCCTATGAGCCCAAGAATCGTCCTCATTGGCGTATTCGCCATCCTTGCGACGACCGCCGGCCTGTCCGCGCCAAGTTTGCCGCCGGTGTCGCTCGATCCGGTTGTCCTGCCGCAAGTCGCCCCGGAGGAAGTCGGACTGTCCCGCGCCGTGTTGGAAAAAATCAACGTCGAATGCCAAAAGGCAATCGACGAGGGCCTCATTCCAGGCTCCGTGGTTTGTGTTGGTCGTCATGGGAAAATCGCATGGTTTAAGGCCTATGGCAACCGGTGGGTGGCCGCTAGGAATCGCGACGCAATCCCGATGACTGCCGACACCGTGTTTGATCTCGCATCCATCACCAAGCCTGTGGCCGTGGCTACCTCCATCATGGTGCTGGTTGATCAGGGAAAACTCAACGTGGACGACAAGGCCGCCCAATACCTTGATGAATACAAGACCCCGGCAAAAGAGGACATCACCATCCGCCAGATGCTGACGCATACAGCAGGACTGGGCGGCCTGCATATCCTTAGCGATTCCCCTCTGACGGCTCAAACTGCCACGGCGGACGCAGCTTCTTCCGCCGAACAAGCCGCGGCCCGCCTGTCTCCTCCCTCGGAACTTCCGACCGCCCCGCGCGACGAGGTGGTGCGGCTCCTGTCATCCCGGCTCATTGCAAAGCCGGGGGAAAAATATTTCTATTCCGGGGCAAATATGGACACGCTCGCCGTTTTGCTTGAACGCGTCTCGGGAAGGGACGTGACCGCTTTTGCGCGCGAAAATATTTTTCAGCCCCTTGGAATGCTGGACACGGGTTATCTGCCCGGCGTGGAATTGCGCCGTCGCGCAGCGCCGACCCGGATGGATGGGCTCAACACCGGCAGGGTTCGCGACCCCTATACTATCGCGAAAGGCGGCGTCAGCGGCGGCGCGGGCCTGTTCTCCACGGCAAACGATCTCGCCGTCTTTGCCGCCACGATGCTGAACCGCGGCCAGTTGCCGGCGCACACCGGGCGAGCCACCCGCATTTTCACTCCGAAAACCGCGGCGCTCATGACCACGCGCGGCACCGGCGCCGCCGCGGAGCGCGCCCTTGGTTGGGGAATGGGGCCGGCTCACACCGAAAAAATGTCCGATGTTTCCTACTACCACGGCGGTTTCGACGGCACTTACATGCAAATTGACCCTGCTCATGATGTTTTCGTCATATTTCTAAGCAATCGCATGCATGTGAAAAAAGGGGCGGAGCGCGCATCGCTAATCCCCGTCTATCAAATTGCCGGACGCATTGGCAGCATCGCCGTGGACGCGATCATCGACTCCACCTCCGAGTCCGCTACCGGTCGTAAAACAGGAGGAGGCCTTTGATTTCCCGGCGCATTTGAAGCACGACAGAAAAACAGTGCGTCATCAGCGCAAGTTGGCGGCTCAATCCAAAACTCATTCCGCAATCCAAAATCCCAACTCCATGTTCCCACAACCGCTCGCCCAATCCATCCAAACCGCCGGGGTCATCGCCGTGCTCGTCATCGATGATCCTGCCGACGCCGCGCCAGCCGCCGCCGCTCTTTCCGCCGGCGGCATCAATGCCATCGAGCTGACGCTGCGCACGCCCTCCGCCCTGGAGTCGCTTGCCGCCATCAAAAAGCACGCGCCGCAAATGCTCATCGGCGCGGGCACCGTGCTCACGCCCGCGCAGCTCATGCAGGCGCGCGATGCCGGCGCGGATTTCGCCGTCGCGCCCGGTTGCAATGCCCGCGTGCTCGCCGCCGCTGCCGAAGCCGGGGTGCCTTTCGCCCCCGGCATCGCCACGCCCAGCGACATCGAGGTCGCGCTCGAATTCGGATGCCGCCTCCTGAAGTTTTTCCCCGCCGAGCCCTCCGGCGGGCTCGCCTACCTGAAAAACATGAGCGCGCCCTACGCGCATCTGGGTCTGCGGTATATCCCGCTTGGCGGCATCAACAATGACACTGCCGGCGCATGGCTCGCGGATCCGTTGATTGCCGCGCTCGGCGGTTCGTGGATTGCGCCGCGCAATCTTATCCAGGCCCGCGATTGGGCTGCCATCAAACAACGCGCCGCTGAAGTCGCGACGATCATCCGCGCCACAAGGAAAATTGAGAATTAAGATTTAAGAATTAAGAAGCGGGGCCTTCGGCCCGACACTGCTCGCTCCGCTCGCAAAATACAATGAACCACTCATTCGCCATCTTCCCTCTTTCTTATACCGCGCGCGGAGCGCGCCCTGTCACCGCCGCAGGCGGTCACTTCTTAATTCATAATTTTTAATTCTTAATTTCTTTCACATGAACACCATCGTAACTTTCGGAGAAATCATGGGCCGCCTGTGCCCGCCCGGCTATCTGCGCTTCATTCAAAGCATGCCCGGCACGCTTGAACTCACCTTTGCGGGAGCCGAGGCAAATGTCGCCGCCTCGCTCGCGATCTTCGGCGCGCCCGCCCGCTTCGTCACCGCGATTCCCGACAATGTGATCGGCGACGCCTGCGTGCAAAACCTGCGCGGCCTCGGCGTGGACACATCGCGCATACTGCGCACAAAGACCGGACGCCTCGGCCTCTACTTTGTCGAAAAGGGCGCGAACCAGCGGCCGAGCAATGTTATTTACGACCGCTCCCACAGCGCCATCGCGGAGACGCCCGCCGGCAAATTCGACTGGCCCGCGATCTTCTCCGGAGCCGGCTGGCTGCATCTCACCGGCATCACGCCCGCGCTCTCGCGCATCGCGTTTGAATCCGCGCTCGCCGCCGCCCGCGCAGCGAAGGCCGCGGGAATCCCGGTGTCCTGCGACCTCAACTTTCGCAAGAAACTCTGGCAATGGGAACCCGGCACGACCGCCGCCGCGCTCGCGCGCCGCTGCATGGGCGAACTGCTTCCCTATGTCGATGTGGCAATCGCCAACGAAGAGGACGCGTCCGATGTGCTCGGCATTCACGCCGAGGGCAATGACATCGAGGGCGGCAGGCTGGCGATTGAACGCTACCCGCAGGTCGCGCGCGAGATCACGCGCCTGTTTCCCAATATCAAAAAAGTCGCCATCACCCTGCGTGAAAGCATTTCGGCGACGCACAACAACTGGGGCGCCATGCTCTACGACGCCGGCAGCGACAGCGCCAGTTTTGCGCCGTTGCACGACGACGCCTATCGCGCCTACGAAATCCGAAACATCGTGGATCGCGTCGGCGGGGGCGACAGCTTCGCGGCGGGCCTCGTCTTTGCGCTCAACACGCCGGAGCTCGCCGCGCCGCAGAGCGCGATTGCCTTCGCCGTCGCGGCCTCGTGCCTCGCGCATTCCATCGAGGGCGACTTCAATTTTAGCACCCGCGCCGAGGTCGAGTCGCTCATGCGCGGCAGCGCGTCGGGAAGGGTCGTGCGTTGAGACCCTGCCAATTATGCGCACCAGAGATAAATATTTTATTGCGTAGGGTAAGTCATTCGCCGTGAAGCGGAGCGGCTCCCTGCGCATTCTGGAAGATGCGCATAAAGCAAAAACTGTGAAAACGTCCTTCCAACCATGATACCGCTGCAAGAAATACAAACCGACGTGCTGGTGATTGGCGCCGGCATCGCCGGCTTGCGAGCCGGGCTGGCTGCACGGCGCGCCGGCGCGTCGGTGTTGATCGTCTCGAAAGGTCCCGCTGCATCACCGGGTGTCATCGGATTCAACGCCCCCGTGGGGCCGGACGATTCGGCGCAGTCGTTTTTTGACGACACTTATAAAGGCGGGTTTGAAATCGCGAATCCTGGGCTTGTGCGGCTGCTCGTGGAAAACGCGGCGGCGGCGGCGGGTGGCATGGAGGCGCTCGGCGTCCGGTTCGACCGCGCGCCCGGCGGCGCGTTTCATTTGCAACGGGCGTTGGGCTGCACGCACCCGAGATTGTTGCATCAGGAAAACCGCACCGCTCGCGTCGGCATGGCCGTGCTGGGCCGCGCCCTCGCAAAAGGCGGCGCAGTCATGCGGCGCGGAGTGGCGGTGTCCGAGCTGCTCATCACGCCAAACGGCCCGGTCTGCGGCGCGATGGCGGTGGATTTGCGCGCGCGGGCATTGTTGCTCATCCGCGCCGGGGCTGTCGTCCTCGCGAGCGGCGGCGGAGGAGGCATCTACGCAGGGGGCACTTACCCGGCGAGCCTGACGGGCGACGGTTATGCGCTGGCGTTGCGCGCGGGCGCGGAGCTGGCGGACATGGAGTTTGTGCAGTTCGAGCCGTGCCATTGCATTTTTCCGAAACGCATCGGCCTGACCACGACCTTGTTTGCCCACGGCGGGCAGTTGCGAAACGCGATGGACGAGCGCTTCGTGCTGAAAAAATATCCCGCGGGCGAAAGCGCGGCGCCAAAGGATGCGCTCGCGCGGCTGGTGGCCTTGGAAATCAGGGAAGGGCGGGGCACTCCGCACGGCGGCGTGTGGTGCGATCTCACCGACATCCCGGAAAAATTCATCAAGAAGGAGCACTCCGCTTATTACCGTCTGTTTTTGAAACACGGGATTGACCTGACGAAACAACGTTTCGAAGTCGGCCCGGCGCCGCACACATTCCTCGGCGGCGTGGCAATCGACACGCGTTGTGAAAGCACGGTGCCGGGGCTGTTTGCCGCGGGGGAAGTGACGGGCGGCATCCACGGCGCAAACCGTGTCGGCGGCAATGCGGGCACGGAAATCCATGTGTTCGGCGCGATAGCAGGCGCAAGCGCCGCCGCGCACGCCAAAAAACGCCGGGCGCGCGCGCTGTCCGGCGCAGCGCGGGCCGCCAAAAAACAGGCCTCGATGCTCTCGGCGGACGCCCGCTCCCGGCATTGGGCGGCGCTCGCAAAAACCATTCGCGAACTGATGACGGACAAGGTCGGGGTGATCCGCGAGGAATCCGGGCTGCGCGAAGCCGTCACGAAATTGAGACAAATCAGCGACGAGGCCTTGGCGTTCGAGCCGCGATCGTTGGGGGATTTTTGCGGCCGGATCGAAATCCGCAACATGGCGCTGACCGGCATTTGTGTGGCTGAATCCGCGCTGCGCCGCCAGGAAAGCCGCGGCGTGCATTATCGCATTGATTTTCCGGAGCAGGATGACGCGCGCTGGAAAAAAACAATCCGCCTGAGGCAGAAGCCCGGAGGGGCGCAGCTTTCGATGCGCGTGAAAGGAGCGAAGGCGTGACAGCGACGAGCGGACTTCATCTCGTCGTCCATGCAGGCGCCATGTCGCGGCTTGCCTCCGCCTCGGTCGCGCGGTCGGGCGCGGGCCGGGTGCACAGCGTTTTCCGGCGTTGCTTCAACCTGACAACGCCAGCCGGCGACTGGCTCACCGTGGCCATCGCGCCCTTTCCTCAAACGCCGGACGCCGTCATCGTGAACGCGCGGGAGTTCGCGTCTTTTCCCTCGCCCCGCGTGGAGCCGGGCATGCAGGTCGTGATTGCGCGGGATGCCATTTGGATTCCTGACGCGGGTTTTGCCGTCGCGCTCGCGGGAGCGGTTGTTTTCGACACGCGGCGCGAACCGGTGGCGCGCATTCGCGGCGCGGAAGCTGCGGCGCGTGTCGCGCGCAATCTCGCGCTGGCGCAAGAGATCATCCGTCGCGAAGGGCGTGTGTGCGATGCGCCGGAGTTTTTGCGACGCGCCGAACCCGCCGTGAGCGCGCTGTGCGACGCCATCCGGTTCAATGACGCCGCCGTCATGCGCGAGCAATGCGCGCGCCTCCTCGGGCTTGGCATCGGGCTGACGCCGTCCGGCGACGATATTTTGTGCGGCATCGCAGCGGGTTTGTTTCTCGGCGGCGCGGCTGGCGGCGGAAATCATTTCCTGCCCGTGTTGCGGGAGTTGTTGCGCGACGGCGCGCGCACGACCGATGTGAGCGCCCGCTCGCTCCGCCTCTGCGCGGACGGGGAAATCAACGACATCGTTTGCGAGACGGCGCGGGCGATTCTGCTCGAAGGAGGCGCCGCGGCAAGGCGCGCGCTATCCGTTTTGCTCGCGCAGGGCGGCACATCGGGAGCCGAGACGGCGCAAGGATTGTGCGCCGGCCTGCAAATCGCGGAGAGACTTTTCGAAAATCCAAAACGCGTGGGTATTTTATGCTGATTAAATGTATCATCCGAACAAACGAGTATCATGACTCTGTCTTCCTGATGGGCGTCGCCCGTCAGGCCGGACAGATTCCGGGGGTGCGGCGCGCAGCGCTTGGCATGGGGACGGCCATGAACAAAGGCCTGCTCAAGGACATGGAGCTGTTCGAGGAGTCCGCGGATGCCGCGAGTCCGAACGACCTGATAATCGCGCTGCGTGTCGCCGATGAAAACACGCTCGCCGCCGCGCAAGCCGAGGTCGAGCGTCTGCTGAAGGAAAAATACGCCGCGAAATCGGGCGGAGGCGGCTTTCAATGCGGCGCGCCCGCGCACCGCACCATCGCGGCGGCCTGCGCAAAGGAGCCGGGATTGAACCTGGCCTTGATTTCGCTGCCGGGCGAATACGCCGTCGCCGAGGCCGCCAAGGCGCTCTCCCAAGGGCTGAATGTTTACATGTTCAGCGACGATATTTCATACGCCGACGAGGTCATGCTCAAGCAGCTCGCGCGCGAAAAAAATCTGCTGATGATGGGACCAGGTTGCGGCGTCGCGTTTGTGCAGCAAGTCGCCATCGGCCTCGCGAGCAAAGTGAACCCCGGAGCGATTGGATTGATCGCGGCGTCCGGCAGCGGCTTGCAGGAAACAATGGTGCAAATCGACCGTCTCGGCGAAGGCGTTTCGCACGCGATCGGGACCGGCGGACGCGATTTGCGCGACGAGGTCGGCGGGCTTGCGACATTGCAGGCGCTGGATTTGCTCGAAGCTGATGCGCAGACGAAGGTGATCGTGCTGATTTCCAAGCCGCCCGGCGCAAAAACCGCCGCCGCCGTGCTGGAGCGCGTGCGCGTTTGCAGGAAGCCGGTTGTTGTCAATTTCATCGGAGGCACCCCGGAATCCGTCACCGCGGCGGGCGCTCATTTTGCGGCGACATTCGGCGAGACGGCGGAGCGCGCCGTGTGCCTCGCGCGGGGTGAGGCGTTCAAACCGCGCGACACGGACGCGGACCTTCGCGAAATCGTGGAGCGCGAGACCGCCGCCCACGCCGCCGGACAGCGTTATTTGCGCGGCATTTTTTGCGGCGGCACGCTGGCGGAAGAGGCGATGATGGTCATGCGTCCGCTGCTGTCTGAAATCCATTCGAACACGGGGCTTCTGCCCGAGTTCACGCTCAAGGATGTTCGCGTCAGCGAAAAGCACACCATCATCGACATCGGCACCGAGGATTTCACGCGCGGACGCCCGCACGCGGCGATTGATCCCGCGCCGCGCATCGAGCGTTTTGCCGCCGAGGCGGCTGACCCTTCGGTGGCCGTCATCCTCCTGGATTTTCTGCTCGGGTATGGCTGCCACGATGATCCCTGCGGCATCATGGCCGGGCCGATCGCCGGGGCCATTGCGAATGCGAAAAAGAGCGGCCGCCGGCTGAGCGTGGTCGCGTCGATTTGCGGCACCGAACTGGATCCGCAGCGCGCCTCCGCGCAGCTCCGAAAACTGCTCGATGCGGGCGTGATTGTGATGCCCGGAAACGCGCAGGCCGCGCAACTCGCGGGCATGATCGCCGCAGCCGCCCAAGCCGGATGAAAACGAAAGCAATTCTGAAATGACCACGAATCCAACCATTCCCCTGACCACGCCGGTAAAGGCGGTGAACATAGGCGCGGAATTGTTTGCCGACGCGCTGAGGACGCAAGGTGTCGAGGCGATCCAGTTGCAATGGCAGCCGCCGCCAGCCGCACTGGCCGAATTCCAAGGCTCACTCGCAAAAATGCGCGCCGGAAAATCCGCGCAACGCATCGCCGCCGCCAACGGGCGCGCCATCGCCGCGTTGAACGCCGCCGATCCCTGGTGGATCGACATGAAGCCGGCCATCGAGGTCGTGCCCGGCTTGAAAAGGAACATGATCCTGAAATCCGGCCCGCCGCTGCCTTGGGAGAAATCATGTCCCACGCAGCAAAACGGCGTCATCAACGGCATTTTGCATGAGGGACTGGCGGACACGCCCGAAGCCGCCGTTGAGTTGATTCGCCAGGGCAAGGTCGAGGTCGCGTCGGCCAATGACTATGCGATTGTCGGCCCCGGCGCGGGCATTCTCACGCCGTCGATGATCGTGAATGTCGTCGAAGACCGGGCCACCGGCAAACGCGGGTTCTGCGCGCCGTTTGAAGGCCCGAATCAGGGCGGCCTTTGCGGCTGGGGAACCTACAGCCCGGAAATCCGCCGCTTCCTGCTTGAACTGAACGACACCATCGGCCCGTTGCTCTCGCGCATCCTGCGCGCCGAGGGCGGCATCGCCGTGCGCCAGATCATCACGCGCGGCGTCGAGATGGGCGACGAAACACACACGCGCCAGGACGCCGAGGGGCTCATTCTCATCAACCGACTTTTGTTCCTGCTCATGAAACACGAGCCGTCGCCAAGCGCGGCGCGGGATGCCTGCGTCGATTTTTTGGAAAAGACAGAGCGCTTTTTCCATCCCATCGGCATGGCGTCCGCCATGTCCGTGACGCAGTCGCTGAAGAACATCGAGGATTCCACGATCGTGACAACCCTGTGCGGCAACGGCGTGGAATACGGGATAAAAGTCAGCGCGCTGGGAGACCAATGGTTCACCGCGCCCTCGCCGCAACTGACGGGGATGTATCTCGCATCGGACGCGAAGGCCGGCGACACGCTGCCTTGGATAGGCGACAGCTCGGTGCTGGAGGCCGTCGGCTTGGGCGGTTTCGCCGCCGCCGCCTCGCCCGCCGTCGCGCGACTCCTCGGGCGCACTTTCGGCGATGCCGTCGCGCAATCGCGCGAACTTGCCGAAATCTGCCTGACGGCAAATCGAAACTTCCTCGTGCCCGCGCTCGATTACAACGGTTCCCCGACCGGCATCGACATTCTGAAAGTGCTCGAAACGGGCATCCTCCCCGCGATTCACGGCGGAATGATTTCCAAGACGGGGCTGCGCGTGGGCGCCGGCGTGGCGCGCGTGCCGCTGGCCTGCTTCAGCGGCGCCTTCAAAACGTATCTCAACCAACTGTTCAAAATCCAATGAAACCCATCAAAACAAACGCTTCAAAAACTCCTCGCAAACACGACAGCCTTGACGGGCAAGTCGCCGTAATCACCGGCGGCGCGCAAGGCATCGGCGAAGGCATCGTGCTCGCGCTCGCCGCCGCCGGGGCGGACATCGCCTTCACCTACATGGGGGCCTCGTCGAAGAGCCGCGCAAAAGCGCGCCGCACCGCGGAGGCCGTCCGCCGCATCGGGCGCAAGGTTGTATTCGACATCGTGGACGCGACAAACGAAGAAGCCACGGAGATCTTCATGACGCGCGTCGTTTCCGAGCTCGGGCGCGTTGACGTGCTTGTCAACAACGTCGGCGGCGCGGGCACCGTGCCGGAGGGCGGCTTTGCGGCGCTGCCCCTCGATTACTGGCGGCAGCAATTCGACAAGAACTTTTTCAGCGCCGTCATGTATTCGCGGCTCGCGGTTCGCGACATGCTGCGGCGTCACGGCGGCTCGATCATCAACATCGGCTCCATTCACACCGCGAAGGTTTTTAATACGAAGTTCGTTCCCTACTCGTGCGCGAAGCAGGCGATGAACCAGCTCACGCGCGACCTCGCCGTCGAGCTTGCCCCGCACAACATCCGCGTGAACTGCATCGCGCCGGGCCTCATCAAGACCGCGCTCACGAAGTGGCGTTATGACGCCGCGTGGTGGGCCGACGTCAACAAGCGCATTCCCATGAACCGCCCCGGATCGCCCGCTGAAATCGGGCAGGTCGCGCTTTTCCTTTCAACACAAGAGTCGAGCTACCTCACCGGGCAAATCATCTATGTCGATGGCGGCGGCGCCGACGGCGGCTGGAAACTATAATAATTAAAAACGGGAATGGCTTATAATATGGAAATAGCCCGGGGCATACATTTGATAAAGTGTCCGTTGGATTCGCTGTGGACGGGCGTCTTCGTGCTCGCGAGGGAAAAACTCGTGATAATAGACACGGCGTTCGACTGCTCGATAACGGACTTGGTGTATCCTTATATAAAGAAGCTGGGCCGCGATCCCGCCGATATCGACCTGGTCATAAACACGCATATCCATGGCGACCACATAGGCGGTAACGCGCGCTTGAAACGGGAGACGCGCGCCCGCTTTGCCGCCCACCGCCTTGCGCGCGAAAGGCTCGCGAATCCCTATTTCCATTTGAATAAAATCCGCAGCCGTTTCTCTCCGCTCGTTCCATTTCAGGAGATCAAATCGGGCCTGACACCACAGGAAATTGACGTGGATCTGGAGCACGGCCAGGAGATCGACCTCGGCGATTCGAAGCTGCGCGTGCTGCACACGCCGGGCCATGCCGCCGAGGGAATCTGCTTGCACGACAGCGCGTCGGGCGTGCTGTTCACGGGCGACGCCCTGCAAGGGCGCGGCACGATGAGCACCGGCGTCGCGCTCTATTTCGATTACGACGATTACCTCCTTGCATTGAAACGCGCGGAGGCGGCGCTGGCGCAGGGCGGCGTCGGCATGATCGCCGCCTCGCATCCGTTTGATCCGATTTCCGGCCTCTTGCCGGCAAAGGAATGCGCCGGATATATCGAACTCTGCCGGGACACGGTGGCCCGCTACGATCAAATCCTTCGCGAATACATGGCGGAGCATGAAGACACCCCCGACTTGCGCGAAGCCGTCCGGCGGTTGTTGCAACAGGCGGGAATAACCCGGACCCCGGGAGTTCCCGTGCTCGCATATCATACCGCCGCCGCCCACCTGGGCAAAATCGCCCCGTCAATAAAATGGGGGGAACCCCTGTAAACCACAGCATTATATAAATTGGATCCGAAAGCATATGAATACGAAAAACACGAAAAAACTGCGCAGCAAATGGGAATTCGGGGTCGCCACGGTCAAGCGTGACGGCATTTTATACGGACTTGGTTATACCAAGGACGAGATTGACCGGCCGTATATCGCCGTCGTCAATTCCTGGAATGAATATAATCCGGGGCATGTTCACCTGCGCGAAGTCGCCGAGCGCGTGAAACAGGGTATTCGCGAGGCAGGCGGGCTGCCTTTCGAGGTCGTGACCACGGGCTTGTGCGACGGCCTTGTATTGAAAGACCCGCGTTATATAGAATTGCCCAGCCGCAATCTCATCGCAGACGAGGTCGAGCTGAACATCGAGGCCAATTTGTTCGACGGCATGGTGCTGTTGAGCACATGCGATTCGATTGTCCCCGGCCACCTCATGGCCGCCGCGCGCATCGGCATCCCGGCCGTGCTCGTGACGGGCGGCTACATGCCCAATTGCATTTTCCGCGGGCGCGACATAGGCGTGACCGAGGTGTCAGACGCCATTGGAAAAGTCATGGAAGGCCGCATGCTGCGCTCCTGTTTCGACGAAATGGTGGGATGCGGCCACGCGGGGCAGGGCGCGTGCGGCGAGATGACAACCGCGAACAGCATGTGCTGCGCCGCCGAGGCCATGGGCATGACGCTGCCTGGAAACTCCACCACCGACGCCACCAGCAAGCGCCGCCTCTGGTCCATTGCGCACCAAGCGGGCCATCATATCATGCGCATGGTCAACGAGGGCATCACAACGCGGGATCTCATCACCGAAAAATCCATCGAAAATGCCATCATCACGGACTTGGCGATCGGCGGCTCGACCAATCTCCTGCTGCACATCCCCGCCATTGCCGCCGAGGCCGGATTGGATCGCGATTGGTGGAAGTTCTTCGATGAAGCCTCGCACCGCGTCCCGCTCCTCACGGGCATTTCGCCGAGCGGACCTTATTATTTCAAGGACTTCGACGCGGCCGGCGGCATGCCCGGCTTGCTGCGGAAGTTGCTGCCGCTGATGCACGGGGATATTCCGACGGTGAACGGCAAGACGCTTGCGGAAAACGTGTCCAGGGCCGCCGTGTATGACAAGGACGTGATCCGCGACCTGGATAATCCGGTGACCAAGGGCGCAGGCATCGCCGTGCTCTATGGCAACATCGCGCCGGAAGGGGCGATTCTCAAAGCCGCGGCGGTCGCGCCCGAGCAGTATCACTTCGAAGGCGTCGCCAAGGTGTTTCACGACGTCGACGACGCCGTTGTCGCGTTGCGCAAAAAGAAAATCGTTCCCGGCATGGCGGTCGTCATCCGGTATCTCGGCCCCAAAGGCCGCTTCGGCACGACGGCGTTTGCCTTCCAGAAGGAACTGGCGGGAATGACCATTGCCAAGCAGGTCGCGATTATAACCGACGGACGTTTCTCCGGCGGCACATCCGGCCTGAGCATCGGATACGTCGCGCCCGAGGCCGCGATCGGCGGGCCGCTGAACGCAGTGCAGGATGGCGACCGGGTCATCATAGACATAGACAAACGCGCCATAAACATCGACGTGAGCGACGAGGAAATAAAACGCAGGCAGGCCGCCGTGACTTGGAAATTCGATGAAACCAAATACAGCCGTTTCCTGCGCCTTTTCACCCGCAACGTCACCTCCACCGCCAAGGGCGCCACTTGGATTTGAGCTCCAAGCCGCGGGCATGCAGACGCGGCAACCCGGTGGCAATCAGCCTGAAAGCGGCGATTGTTGGATTGAGCGGCGTCGACGAATTTCGCCGACGCCGTTCGACGCAATCGCCGCTTTTGCGTTAAATCCTGCATTTCCTTGACTTGGGAAGGACTGTTCGACTGTTGCGCCATTTCTCCCGAACGAGGAAGGGGAGGGGAAGGTTTTCAGTGGATTTCTGCCGGAGGTTTTCAGGCAGGACAAAAAAGCGTGGCATTTTTCTGGCGTGCGCCGAAAAACGCGGAATCATCCGCCCAATCGCACATGCCAAACCGCGGCCTGCGCGCAACATAACGAAACCATATCCTGAAAACCGTGTCACGGCGTCCGCCAAGACCTTAAGAAAGTGGGAACAATCGAAAAATACACGCATCAAACATCCGCTGAACGTATGTCGACGAAAGCCCAGGATGTTGCCCTCGACCAGATGCTGGTCAGCCGTTTCAAAAATGGAGACCACTCCGCATTTGATGAAATGGTGAGCCGGTATTGGGATCGCATTTATGCGATGGTGCACCAGCTTCTTCGCAATCCGCAGGATGCCGAGGAAGTCACCCAGGACGCCTTTATTCGCGCCCACCGGGGCCTGGAAAACTTTCGGGGCGAATCCGCCTTCTCGACATGGCTCTATCAAATCGCCACCAACCTCGCCCGCAACCGCTACTGGTATTGGTGGCGTCGCAAACGCGACAAGACGGTCTCCTTCGACCAGCCGGTCGGCGACGACAACGACACGCCTCTGGCCGACATTTTTGTCGCGGAAGTGGACACTCCGGACGACATTGCCGTCAACCAGGAGTTTGTTGACCAGATCGCCGTCGCGATGGAGCGCCTCAACACAAAACACCGCGAAATACTCATACTCCGAAACATCAAAAACCTCTCCTACGAAGAAATCGCCGAGGTGCTCGGCATCTCCGTGGGCACCGTGAAAAGCCGCATCGCCCGCGCGCGTGAAAACCTCAAAGCCAAAATGGGAGCCGAATTCAAATGAAAGACACACGCTTTATCGAACTGCTCAACCTCCACGTTGACCATCAACTCACGCCCGCCGAAGCCCGCGAACTCGATGCAGAGATTCGCGCCAACCCTTCGCGGCATCGCACCTATCTGCAATACTGTCGCATGCAGAAAGCCTGCGCGATGCTCTTCGAGGCCGAGCGCGCCAACGCGCCCGCCAGCCCCCGGCTCGCACGCGCCCTTGCCGACGCCAACCGCAAAATCACCGCCGCGCCTTTCCGCGCGCCCGCGCGCCGCTGGTGGCGCGGCTCCTTCGTATTCGGCGGGTTCGTCGCCGCCGCGGCATGCGCCGCCGTTGTTTTTGTTTTTTTGAAAACACCCCGGCAACCCGCATCCGAGCCCGCCGTGGTCGCCGCCGTCCAAATGGAACCGCCCGCACCCGTTTCCCTCGCGGTCGCGACGCAGCAAACACCCGGGCCGGACGCCAGCGCCCTCCAGACAACGTCTCCGCAAAAATATTTCCGCCTTCCCACGATAACCGGTTTTGCACCGGAACAGACCGCTGTTTCTGCGACACTTGTGGATGAATCGCTGCTCGTCTGGACAAAGGACTTCCAAATCCGCCCCCTGCGCAAAGTCACCATCGAGGACGCCATTTCGGGTCTCCGTCGCTTTGAGAAGCCGCAGATCGGGGCATCGCTCTTCCGCATCCCTGCCGCCGGAACGAGTGACATGCCGGCTGAGGAAATGACAGCCATCGAGTTCAAGAAATAACGCCACGCAAACCGCCGCGCTTTTCCCAACGGCGGGGTGCTTCGCGTCACCACAGGCCGGTTTGGCGCGATCAACGTTTCGTTTTGCGCTGCGCCCTAATGTCAAAGAACGGCGGCTTTGGAAAACAAAAAACATAATTCCACGGCCAAATTTTGCGAAGCCCCGCCGCTGGGTTGACACACATGCTTCTGTTGCGCTTTACTCTCGGATTCTAAAAACTGAACTGCACCATCATGAATTCGGAAGCTGTCAACGCGCTCATCGCAAAGAATCCGACGCTCAAAGCGTCCAAAGCCAAGCTGGAGGCCATGAAGCCCGGCAGCTACGTCATCCACAACAGCTGGGGCTTTGGCCAGATCAAGTCCTACAACGAAGGCACGCAACGCCTCATCATCGATTTCCTCGACAAAAAAGGCCACTCCATGGATCCCGCCTTCTGCGTTAACACCATGGAAGTCCTCTCCGCGAAACACCTTCTCGTCCGCAAGCAGACCGAAGCCGCCAAGATCAACAAGCTCATCGCCGAGCAGCCCGCCGAACTCATCGTCGAAGCCCTGCAGTCCTATCCCAACCACGCGACCACCGCGATAGACCTCGAACTCACGCTCGCCCAAGTCGTCGGAGGATCCAATTTCAAAAAATGGTGGACCGCCGCGAAAAAAGCCATCGCGCGCGACCCCCGCATCGTCATCCCCGCCAAGAAAACCGAATGCTACATCCTCCGCGACATCCCCATTGCCGCCGAGGACGAAATCGAGGACGATTTCAATGCCACCCGCTCCGCCCGCCGCCGCATCGCGCTCGCCGAGGAGCTCCTGAGCACCCTTTCCGCCGCCAAGAACACCAAAAAAGACGTCAGCAAAGTGCTCAGTGCGATCACCGACGTCGTGCAGAACAGCAACCAGCTCGATACCGCGCAAAAACTCTACGGCGCCTACATCCGCGACGCGCTCGCACGCCACACCGGGATCGACGTCGCCACGCTCGAACCCTCGCAAGGCTCCCTCGTCTCCAACCAGCGCGAACTCGGCTCCATCGCCGAAAAAATCCCCGTCCAGTTCCAGGGCAAGTTCCTCGAACTCATCAAGGAAACGCATCCTGCCGACTACGTGGACATCACATTCGGCCTCCTCAAGAACAGCCAGGGCAAGTTCACCACCGAGTGTATTAACTTCCTCGTTGAAAACGAGCAATCCGAACGCCTGGCCGCCTCCCTCAAGCGCTGGCAGACCGAGCAAAATCTCCGCGCCCCGGTGCTCCTCTGGATCATCAAAAATCGCAATTCCAAGAAGTTCGCGAAACTCCTCCACGATCTCATCGCCCCGCGCCTCCTGAGCTCCATTTTCTACGCGATTGACTATGAGGCGCTCCAAGCCGCCTCGGCCCGCCGGATCCCGCTCGCCGAGATGCTCAGCGACGACACCGAGCTCATCGGCGACCTCCTTCGCGAAGCCGATCCTGAAACGGCTCGTGACCTCGCCAGCGCGCTCCTCCTCAACCAAGGCTTCGAAGAGCTCACCAAAAAATCGCTCCTCGCCCGCTTCATCAAAATCTTCCCCGCCATCCAGACGCTTGTCGCCAGCGACGCCGAAGGAAAGGAAGAGCAGCTCCTCGTTTCCCGCGAGAGCTACGAGCGCAAGCGCGAGGAATACGAAACGATCAAGTCGAAGAAAATTCCGGAAAATTCCCGTGCCATCGCCGCCGCCCGCGAGCATGGCGATCTCAAGGAAAACTCCGAATACAAAATGGCCAAGCAGGACCAGCAGGTCCTCATGGCCCAGAAAGCGCAGCTCGAACGGGAAATCGGACGCGCCCGCATCACCGACTTCACCGAGGCCACCAACGACCAGGTCGGCGTCGGCAGCGTTGTCGATGTCAGAACCTCCGGCGGCAAATCCGCCCGCTACACGATCCTTGGCGCATGGGACAGCGTCCCCGAGCAAAACATCATCGCCTACAAAACCCCGCTTGGCCTCGCCCTTCTCTCGAAAAAAGTAGGCGACACCGTCACGGTCAAAATCGGCGCCGCCGAGGAGACCTACACCGTCACAGCCATCTCGCGCCACATGGATGCCAAATAACGCGAGCAAGCGTCCCCTGCGGAGTGCGGCGGGCAGACACCGCGCTCCCAAATTTGCAATCTCCCCCGCCCATGCTTGACCTGACACCTTTCTTAAAAGGCTTGGGCGCCGGTTTTGCGGTCTGTGTGGCCATCGGCCCCATAGCCATATTGATACTGCGCCGCACGATTGCCGATGGACGTCTGGCGGGCCTCGTTTCCGGCCTCGGCGCCGCCGCGGCGGACTCGCTTATCGGCGCGCTCGGCGCGCTCTTCCTTTCGTGGATTCTTCCCATTCTCGATGCCCACAACACGGCCGTCCAGTTTGTCGGCGGCGGCGTCGTGATTTCAATGGGCATCTTTCTGCTCTGCACGCCGCCGCGCATCAAGGAAGTCAACCGCCCCGTGCACGAGCGCAATTTGCTTGTCGCGTTTTTTTCGACGGCCGCGCTTACGATGTCGAATCCCATCACGCTCCTGAGCATGACGACGATCATCGCGGCGACGGGCATGGGCGGCCCCGACACGAATTACACGCACGCGGCGCTGCTTGTGGCGGGAATTTTTTCCGCGTCGATGATGTGGTGGATTTTTCTCTGCACATGCGCGCACGGCATGGCGCGGGCGCTGGGGCATGGATTCCTGAAAACCATCAACATGGTCGCCGCGATCATCGTGATCATTTTCGGCGTGTGGATGGTTGTGAACCAAGCCCGGAAAAAAATCTCCGAGCACCAGCACCGGCCAGCGCAGGCGCATGTCGCGCCGGCTGAAATGCAGTAGCGCGGGCGCGGAATCAGGCGCGGATTTTCACGGAGCGTCCGTGGGCGTCGAGTTTTTCCATCGCGGCAAAAACGCCGGTGACATCGTTGCCCTTTTTCACGCCCGACGGAGAATAACGGACGATGCTCGTGCGGCGCATGAAATCGGCGGTGCGCAGGCCGCTCAAAAAGCGGGAGGTGCGCGCGGTGGGCAAAACGTGGCTCGGGCCGGCTGTGAAATCGCCGAGGGCCGTCGGGGTGTGGTTGCCGAGGAAAATCGCGCCGGCAGTCGTGATTTCGCGGAGGAGTTTTTTCTCCGATGTGTTTTTCACGATGATTTCGAGGTGTTCGGGCGCGACGTAGTTGGCGATGCCGGCGATTTGCGCGAGCGAGGGCGCTTCGATGGCAAGGAAACCGCCGGCGAGGACGGCCTGTATTTTCCCGAGGCGGGCCAGGAGCGTGAGCTGGTTTTGAATTTCGGCGGATACGCGGTCGATGATTTCTTGCGAGGTGGCGACGAGATAGACTTTTTCGCGGCCTGAACCGTGTTCCGCCTGGGCGAGGATGTCGGCGGCGACGAAGTCGGGGCGTGCGGTATCGTCGGCGATGACCATGACTTCGCTGGGACCCGGGAGCGAATCGACCCCGACGGTGCCGAAAACCTGGCGCTTGGCCTCGCAGACATAGGCATTGCCGGGGCCGAAGATTTTATCGACCGCGGGGATGGTTGCGGTGCCGTAAGCCATGGCCCCGACGGCTTGCACGCCGCCGATGCGATAGACCTCGCTCACACCGACGACATGCAGGGCGGCGAGAAGCTCGGGGGCGACTTTGCCGGACGGATCGGAAGGCGTGAAGGCGGCGATTTGCGGGCAGCCCGCGATTTTGGCGAGCGTGGCCGTCATGAGGACGGTGGAAACGAGGGGAACTTGTCCGCCGGGGATGTAGAGGCCGACGCGGTGGATGGGATCGAATTTTTCGCCGACATCGGCGCCGTGTTTGTTTTTCGCCATCCAGTCTTTGGGGACGCCCTTGCGATTGTAGGTGAGGACGTTTTCGTGCGCGGTCTCGATGGCTTTGCGACTGGCCGTCGGAAGTTTTTTTGCGGCGTCGGCGAGGTGTTCGGGATTGATGCGGAATTCGCGGGCGCGGAGTTTTGCGCCGTCGAATTTTGCGGCGTAATAGGCGATGGCTTCGTCACCGCGCGCGCGGATGTCGGCGAGGATGGCGGTGACGCTGGAGGCGATTTCGGCGGAGGGTTCGGCGGCGCGGCAAAAAGCGGCGAGATCGTCGGAGAAGGTTTTGCTGGTGGCGGAGAGCGTGCGCATGGTTGTTTTTTTGTTTCGATTTAAATCGATTTAAGCCGGATCAGGCTGGGCGGAAATGTGCTGGATGGCTTTGCAGTCGGGGTAGTCGGTGCAACCCCAGAATTCTTTGCCGGCGTTGGGGCCGGTTTTGGCTTTGCGGCGTTTCATGGGTTTGCCACATTCGGGACAGGCGGGGGCATTTTCTTGCTGGGCGCGAGCCTCGACGCGGATGGCGGTCAGTTTTTCGCGAAAACCGCCGCGGAGGGCGAAAGTGTCGCCTTGTTTTTCCATCTGGCGCATCGTGGTGCGAATGGCGCGGGTCAGGATGATAAGGAGCGCGTTGGCGACGATTGTGGAGTCGGTGGAATCGAGCCACTTCGCGAACTTCTTTTGCTGGACAAGGACGTGCGCGCAGGAGTCGTGGACAAAGTCATTGCCGTAGCTTGGCCGGTCGAGCCGCACGGCATAGACTTCCCTGGCTTCGGCGGAATCTCGATGCCAAGGGGGCTGGCGGTGGTTCATGAGCCAGTCTTCGTAGTCGCTTTGGAGTTCGGCAAGGCTGGCGCGGGCGACGTCGGTGAGTTTGATCTCGGTCTCCTTGGATGTGTTGGAACGCGCGGAGCCTTCGACAATGTTCGCTTTGCCAGAGCGGGCGGATTGGGTCATCTGGTCGTATTGGCGTCCAGTGGGGTCGATGTCGCGCGTGAGAAACTTTTTGCAGAAGCGCCGGGTTGCAAGCTGGGCGATGCACGCGAGCGTCCACGAATCGAGGATGCGGTGGCCGCCTGATGGATCGAGTTGCATGGTGGAAGGGCGACTTAAATCGATGTGATTCGATTTAAGTCGATTTAAGTCGGGCAGCTCACTCCCACTCGATGGTCGCGGGGGGTTTGCTGCTGATGTCGAGGACGACACGGCTCACGCCACGGACTTCGTTGGTGATGCGGTTCGAGATTTTCTGGAGGAGCGGATTCGGGAGCTTGGCCCAGTCGGCGGTCATGGCGTCGATGGATTCCACGAGGCGGAGCGCGATCACGTCGGCGTAGTTGCGTTCGTCGCCGATCACGCCGACGGATTTCACAGGCAGATAAACGCAGAAGCTCTGCCAGATTTTGTAATAGAGCCCGGCGGCCATCATTTCCTCGTGGAGAATGGCGTCGGCTTCGCGGAGCACGTCGAGGCGTTCCTTCGTGATGTCGCCGACGACGCGCACGCCGAGGCCCGGGCCGGGGAAGGGCTGGCGCCAGACGACCTCACGGGGGAGGCCGAGTTTGGTGCCGACTTGGCGGACTTCGTCCTTGAAGAGCTGGCGGAGGGGTTCGACGAGCTTGAACTTCATGCGCTCGGGGAGGCCGCCGACGTTGTGGTGCGACTTGATCATGGCGGCGGGGTTGTTGCCGATGGCCATGCTTTCGATGACATCGGGGTAGATCGTGCCCTGGCCGAGGTATTCGATACCTTCCTTTGTTTTCAGTTCGCGGACTTTTTTCTCGAAGACTTCGATGAAGGTGGCGCCGATAATTTTGCGTTTGCGCTCGGGGTCGGTGACGCCTTTGAGGCGCTTGAGGAAGATGGCGGAGGCGTCGACGATGCGCAGGTCGATGTGGAAATGTTTCGCGTAGAGTTTTTCGACGTTTTGCGTCTCGTTTTTGCGCATGAGTCCGGTGTCGACGTAAACGCAGGTGAGCTGTTTGCCGATGGCCTTGTGGAGGAGGGCGGCGCACACGGAGGAATCGACCCCGCCGGAGAGGGCGAGGAGGACGCGGCCTTTGCCGACCTGGGCGCGGATGTCGGTGACGGATTGTTTGATGAAGTCGGCGGTGGTCCAGTTTTTCTTCACGGCGCAGATGCCAAAGAGGTAGTTGCGGATGATGTCCATGCCGTGCTCGGTGTGCGAGACCTCGGGGTGGAACTGGATGCCGTAGAAGCGGCGTTCGGCGTTTTGGATGACGGCGAGCTCAGAGTTTTCGGTGCGGGCGACGGCGACGAAGCCTTTGGGAAGCGCGGTGAGTTTGTCGCCGTGGGAGTTCCAGACGCGGAGTTTGCGGGGCAGGGCGTCGAGGAGCGGGGATTTCTTGCGGATGGAGAGCGTGCCGTGGCCGTATTCGCGGTGCTTGCTCTTGGCGACTTTGCCGCCGAGGAGTTTTCCCATGAGTTGCACGCCGTAGCAGATGCCGAGGACGGGGACACCGAGATCGAAGATGGCCTTGTCGGGAAGCGGGGCGTTGGGGGCGAAGACGGAACTAGGGCCGCCGGAGAGGATGATGCCGGTGACGCCGTCGGCGCGGAGGGTCTCGGCGGGCGTCGCGAAGTGGTAAATCTTGGAGTAAACCTGGCACTCGCGGATGCGGCGGGCGATGACTTGCGTGTATTGGGAGCCGAAATCGAGGACGGCGATGGTTTGTGTCATGGGACGTGTTGGCGTGTGTTGGCGTTCGGTGAATGTGGGAAAGCGCGGCAGCAAATCAGCAGGAGAGGCGCTGGGCAAGGGTGGAGTTTTGGAGTTGTCCGGAAGTCGCGAGGCTGGTCGGAGCATCGCGCATTTTTTGCATATCACCGGATCAATCATATCATGGCTTGCCAAGGAAGCCGCGAAGGTATCCATTTCCGACTTTTCCTTCAGCACGTGTATAACCTCTTCGTTTTAATATCGTGAATATCCCGAATCTGACGCTACTAGCCGCTACCGGACCTGTTCATCTGGAACTCGCTTGGGTCGATAAAGTGATCCTGGCCGTTTACTTCGCCTTTGTGCTCGGCATCGGCTGGGTATTACGGAGGCAGGTCTCAGGAACCAAGGACTATCTTGAATCGGGCCGCTCGCTGCCGGCGTGGATTTGCGCGCTGGGTTTCATCGGGGCGAACCTTGGCGCGCAGGAAGTCATGGGCATGGCGGCGTCGGGCGCCAAATACGGCATCATGACGAGCCATTTTTACTGGGTTGGCGCGATTCCGGCGATGATCTTCGTGGCGATTTTCATGATGCCGTTCTACTACGGTTCGAAGGCGCGCTCGGTGCCGGAATACTTGAAACTGCGCTTCGACGAGAAAACGCGCGGGTTCAACGCGATCACTTTCGCGGGGATGACGGTGATGTCGTCGGGCATTTCGATGTATGCGCTCGCGAAGCTGCTCAATCTGGTTCTCGACTGGAATTTCCACGCGTGCATCATCATCTCGGGCGTGATCGTGCTCGCTTATATTTTGATGGGAGGGCTGACATCGGCGATCTACAACGAAGTGCTGCAGTTCTTCCTGATCGTGTTCGGTTTTCTGCCGCTTGTGTTGCTCGGCCTGAAAAACGTCGGCGGCTGGGAGGGCCTCAAGGCCAAGCTGATGCCGGTGGCAAGCGGGGCGGGTTTTGATTCGTCGGCATGGACGCATTCGTGGCAGTTCACCGGATCGGCGTCGGCCAATCCGATGGGCGTCGAGTGGTTCGGCCTTGCGATGGGCCTGGGCTTCGTGCTCTCGTTCGGCTACTGGTGCACGGACTTTCTCGTGATCCAGCGCGCGATGGCCGCGAAGGATATGGGCGCCGCGCGCCGGACGCCGATTCTCGCCGCGATTCCCAAGATGCTTTTTCCCGCGCTCGTGATTCTGCCGGGCATGATCGCAATCGCGCTGCACTCGATGGGAGACGCATCGTTCCATCTGCCTGCGAAGGGCAACAGCCTCGACTACGACCTGGTCGTGCCCACCATGCTCCAGTATTATTTCCCGACCGGCATGCTCGGCATCGGCCTGACCGCGCTCATGGCGTCGTTCATGAGCGGCATGGCGGGCAACGTGACCGCGTTCAACACGGTCTTCACCTACGATATTTATCAGAGCTACATCAAGAAGGACGGCAGCGACCGGCACTACCTCGGCGTCAGCCGCTGGACAACCGTCATCGGCATCGCGCTGAGCATGGGAGCCGCGTATTTCGCGGCGGCGTTCAACAACATCATGGACGTGCTCCAGCTCGTGTTCGCGTTCGTGAATGCGCCGCTGTTTGCGACGTTCCTCCTCGGCATGTTCTGGCGCCGCACGACCGGGCACGCGGCGTTCACCGGCCTTGTGGTCGGCACGCTCGCCGCGGCGATTCACCACGGGCTCTCGCTGCCCGGCGACCCATCGGTCATGGCCACCGGCGTCAAGGGCGGCTGGCTCAGCGTCGCGCACGTTTATCCGAGCGAAATGGCGCAGAACTTCTGGACTGCGATCTGGGCGTGGTCGGCCTGCTTTGTCGTCACGATCGTCGTTTCGCTCGCGACCAAGCGGATCAAGACCGACGATGATCTGCGCGGCCTCGTTTACTCGCTCACCCCGAAGATCAAGGACGAAGGCACCGTGTGGTGGAAACGTCCCGCGGTGTTCGGCACCGTGGTGCTGGCCTGCGCGGTCGTTCTCAACATCCTCTTCTGGTAATCAACAATAATCTCCAACTTTTCCAAATATCATGAATCTCGATGTTCGTTTGCCGATGGGCCTGCTCTTTTTGATCCTTGGCGTTCTGCTGCTCATTTACGGAGCCGTGTCGGACCCGGCGATCTATGCGGCGCACCATAACCTCGGCCTCAATATCAACCTGATTTGCGGTGTCATGTTCTCGGCGTTCGGCCTGCTGATGCTTTTCCTGGCAAGACGCGGGAAGAAAAAGGAGTGAGACGGGAAAGCGCGGAGCTTCGATTCCGCGCTTCCGGACGCTTGTATCCAAACTTCAAATACCCGGGGCTTGCGCAACGCCCAGCCCCGGTGCTTCCGAAGGGTACGCCGAAGGGTGTGCCTTTCTTATTTCTCGGTTCCGCCGAGACGCTCGAAATAATCCGGCGGCAAGTCGGGGCGCTGGCGGACGGAAAGCACGTCGTGGAGCTTCGCGAGCTGGCGTTCGATTTGTTCGAGCTTTGGAGTGCCGTGCACGAGCAGGAGCATGCGGCTCTCGTCGCCGCCCGCGATGGGCACGCAGAGGATGGCCTCGAGATTGAAGGCGCGCCGGGCGAAGAGGCCCGTGACATGGGACATGACTCCCGGGTGATTGCGCACGCGAAGATCGAGAATGTGAGCTTGTGAAATGGCGGTTGTGGTCATTGTGGATGGAATTATTCAGGCGGCTGCGGGTGTTGCTTGTTCGATGCTCTGGCGGTTCGCCGCGCCGGGCGGAACCATCGGAAACACCTTTTCGTCGGAGGTGATCGGAATATTGATTACGCACGGGCCGGGCAGGGCGAGCGCGCCGGCAATCTCGGCGAGAGGATCGGCGGAGTCCGCGGCGATGCTGTGTCCGCGGATGCCGAAGGCGCGCGCGAGCGCGGCGAAATCGGGCGTGGTTTCGAAGATCGAGGCTTCATAACGGCGCCCGTAGAAAAGCTCCTGCTGCTGCCGCACGAGGCCGAGGTTGGCATTGTTGAAAATGATGATGGCGACGGGCAGGTTGAAATCGGCCAGCACGGCGAGTTCCTGGATGTTCATCAAAAGCGAACCGTCGCCGGTGACACACGCGATGCGGCGATCCGGCGCGGCGAACGCGGCGCCGATGGCCGCGGGCAGGCCGAAGCCCATCGTGCCGAGTCCGCCGGAGGTCAGCAGCGTGCGCGGCGCGCGGAAGGGATACGCTTGCGCAACCCACATTTGGTGCTGGCCGACGTCGGTCGTCATGATGGTGTCGGATGGGAGCGTCTCGGCGAGGAAGCGGCAGAGGTTGACGGGATGAAGCGGAGCGGCTTCGCGCGGCGGGTGACGGAGCGGGTGCGCATCGCGGAGCGCGGTGGCGCGGTCGAGCCAGGCGCGGCTGGTGTTTTGTTGCAGGCGCGGGAGCAGACGGCCGAGCACATCGGCGGCGTCGGCTTCGATGGAGAGGCTCGGACGTTTGATTTTCCCAAATTCGGCGCGGTCGATGTCGATGTGCGCGATAGCGGCGTGCGGGCAGAACTCGTCAGCCTTGCCGGTGGCGCGGTCGTCGAAGCGCGCGCCGATGGCGAGGAGCAGGTCGCACTCGTCCAGAAGCGTGTGCGTGGCGCGCGTGCCATGCATGCCGAGCATGCCCATGAGATGCGGTGAGCCGGCGGGAATGGCGCCGAGGGCGTTGAGCGTGCTGACGGCGGGCGCGGCGATGCGGCGCGCGAGTTCGTGCGCGAGCTCGGAAGCGCCGGAAGTGATGATCCCTCCACCGAGGTAGATCAGGGGACGCTGCGCGGAGGCGATCATGCGGGCGAGCGCGTCGATGTCGGCATCGGGCGCGGGAGGAACGGGGCGGCATCCGCCGGGCGCGGGCAGCTCGTCGTCGTCGATTTCGATGGCGGCGTTTTGCACGTCTTTCGGGATGTCGATGAGGACGGGGCCGGGGCGTCCGGACTCGGCGATGGTGAACGCCTCGGGGATGACCGTGAGAAGATCGCGCACATCGCGAACGAGATAGTTGTGTTTTGTTATCGGAACGCTGAGGCCGTAGGTATCGACTTCCTGGAAGGCGTCGGTGCCGATGAGGGATTGCGGAACCTGTCCGGTGATGGCGACGAGCGGAATGGAATCGAGGCGCGCGTCGGCGATGGCGGTGAGGAGATTCGTCGCGCCGGGGCCGGAGGTGGCAACGCAGGCGGCGGCGCGGCCCGTGACGCGGGCCATGCCATGCGCGATGAAGCCGGCGCCCTGTTCGTGGCGGGCGAGGATGTGGCGGATCGGGCTTGTGTGCAGCGCGTCGTAGAACGGCAGGATTGCGCCGCCGGGAATGCCCGGGAGATCGCGGATGCCCTGGCGTTCGAGCAGCGTGGTGAGGAGCGTGGCTCCGGTGTATGTTTTTTTGGCCATGTGTATGTTGTGTGTTGTGGTTTCCGGTGAAGAAGAAACCCCTTCGGACGATCCGCCGTCGCAGGGCCAAAAAAAGCCCCCTCCGGCGAACACGCCAGAGGGGGCGAAATTGATGTTGTTTATCAACAGCCCTCTTGGCGTGCGCAATGCACGACTACGACGACGACCACGAGGGCGACGAGGCTGGCGAGAGCGTTGTTGGCGGAGAGAGTCATTGATGAACGGGCGAAACAAATGCGCTCGCTTGAGGCGGTGTCAAGCGGGGATTTTTACAAATTTCGTTTTTTCGTCGCGCCGGACGCGGCGACGCAACGCTTGCGGAAAGAAAATCGGGCGGGCATGTTCGCGCGGTTTTCGATCATCAATGTCCGCGCCCGCACAGCACTCGCACCACAACCAGAAACGGCCTCAATACCTGCAATCGCATTTGAAGCCGGATGCATGGTTGCCGACTTCGCGCAAGGAAATGGAGGCGCGGGGGTGGGATTGCGCGGATGTGATTTTGTTCACGGGCGACGCGTATGTGGATCATCCGTCGTTTGGCGCGGCGGTGATCGGGCGGCTGCTCGAATCGCGCGGATATCGGGTGGCGATCGTGCCGCAGCCAAACTGGCGCGACGATTTGCGCGACTTCAAAAAACTCGGGAGGCCGCGCCTGTTTTTCGGGATCACGGGCGGCTGCATGGACAGCATGGTGAATCGCTACACGGCGAACCGGCGGCTGCGCAGCGAGGACGCCTACACGGCGGACGCGCTCGCGGGGCAGCGGCCCGATTACGCGGTGTCGGTTTACACAAAAATCGTGAAGGAGCTCTGGCCGGATGTGCCGGTGGTGTTGGGCGGGATCGAAGCGTCGCTGCGGCGGTTTGCGCATTACGATTACTGGTCCGATTCGCTCAAGCCGGGCATTCTGGCGGAGTGCGGGGCCGATGTCCTCGTGTATGGGCTCGGAGAAAAACCGATCTTGGAAATCGCGGAGCGGCTTGCGAACGGCGGCGGCGCGCAGGATTTGCGCGGACTGCGGCAGACCGCGAGACTCGGCACGGCGGCGGAGGCGGGCGCGCTGGCCGCGCAGGAAAATGTTTTTAAGCTGCATTCGTTCGAGGAGTGCCTAGCGGACAAAAGAAAATTTGCGCAGAACTTCCGCATCATCGAGCAGGAGTCGAACCGCATGGCGGCGGCGACGCTCGTGGAGCCTGTGCGTGTCGGCGGCGTGGAGCGCGCGGTGATCGTGACGCCGCCGTGGCCCGCGATGACGCAGGCGGAGACCGACGTGTCGTTCGATCTGCCTTACACGCGGATGCCGCATTCGCGTTACCGCGGAAAACGCATTCCGGCCTACGACATGATACGGCATTCGATCACGATGCATCGCGGGTGTTTTGGCGGGTGCAGCTTTTGCACAATCTCGGCGCATCAGGGAAAATTCGTGGCGTCGCGCTCGGAGGAGTCGATTTTGCGCGAGGTGGAAAAGGTCACGCAGATGCCGGATTTCGCGGGCAATCTGAGCGACATCGGCGGGCCGTCGGCCAACATGTATGGATTGAAGGGCAAGGATGAGACGATTTGCGGGCGCTGCCGCAGGCCATCGTGCCTGCATCCGGTGGTGTGCCGCAATCTCGACACGGATTTGTCCCGGCTGACCGCGCTCTACAAAAAGGTGCTCGATCATCCGAAGGTGAAGCGGGCATTTGTCGGAAGCGGAATCCGCTATGACATTTTTCTCAATGAAAACGGCTTTCGCTCGAAGGACGGCGAGGCGTATTTCGGGCAGCTCGTGCGGCATCATGTGTCGGGCCGCCTGAAGGTCGCGCCGGAGCACAGCTCGGAGGAGGTGCTGAAGCATATCCGCAAGCCGTCGTTCAAACAGTTCGAGGTTTTCAAGGAGGCGTTCGACGAGATCAACGAGCGCGAGGGGCTGAAGCAGCAGGTGATTCCGTATTTCATTTCGAGCCTGCCCTATTGCGAGGAAAAGGACATGGGCGCGCTGCAAAAGGACTTGAAGCGGCTCGGCTACAAATATCTCGAACAGGTGCAGGATTTCACGCCGACGCCGATGACGCTCGACTCGACGATTTATTACAGCGGGATCGACCCTTACACGGGAAAAGCGGCCTACGTGGCGCGCGATCCGCAGGAGAAGCTGAAGCAGCGCGCGTATTTCTTCGACGCGCGCACGCACGGGCCGGCGTGGAAGAGACCGTGCGCGGCGAAGCGGCGGTGAGCGGAGTTTCTTAAAACTCGTAGCGCATGGTCACATAAAACGACCGGGCGTAACGCGGGCCATAGACATAGGTGCTGTCGCGGTTCGCGCCGGTTTCGAGATCCTTCTGACGCTGGTCGAGCAGGTTTTTCACGCCGATGGAAACGTCGAAATGCCGCGAGCCTCCGACACTGAAGTGGCGTGTGAGGCCAAGATCGAGGACCCAGAAATCGCGAGTTCGGCGGAGTTCGGCGTCGCTGTTGTTGAGCGCGCGCATCGGGCCGGTGTATTTGAGCCCGGCGATGACATCGAGGGTTTTGACGGGCGTCCAGACCGCCTGCGCGACGGCAGTCCAGTCGGGCGTTTTCAGGTAGCGCCGCGTGGCGATGACGATCGTGCCGCCGTCGCTGGTGTCGTCAAAGACGGTTCTCTCATCGTTGTATTCGGAATGATAATACGCCGCGCCTGCGATGAGCACGAGTTGCGAAACGGGGCGGCCGCTGACATTCAGCTCCAAGCCTGCGATGCGGGAGCCGGATGCGTTGAATCGTTCCTGATAGAGCGTGCCGCCGGGATCGGTTTGGATTTCGCCAAGGGCGAAGGTGTCGCGAATGTCGGTGTAGGATGCCGTGAGATCGACCGCCCATTGGCGGCTGCTCACGGGGCGCCATTCCAAGCCGGTCATATAGGTGGCGGCGCGCTCTTTCCGGAGTCCCGTAGCGTTGCGGATGCGAATCTGGTCGGAGCCGAGTGTTTCAACGTGGAGGTCTTCGCTGAAAACCTCCGGCGCGCGGAATCCGGTGGAGATGGCGGCGCGGAGTTTGAGCGCGGGGGTGAGATCGGCGGCGACGGCGATGCGCGGCGAAAAGGCGATGCTGTCGAGAGAGGAGCTTTTGTCGGCACGCGCGCCGAGGACGAGGTTGATGCGGCTGGAGACCGTCCATTCATCCTGCACAAAAATGCCGGTATTTGAAAACACGTCGTCGCTCGCGACATGGAGGATATTCCCCGTGTAGTCACGGTTTTCGTCGCGGACGGCTTCGTGCTTATATTGCGCGCCGAAGGCGATGGCGTGCGCGCCGTAAAGGAGGTTGGTCTGGAGGTCGATATAGTGGAGCGGATTTTTGGTCGCGCCGTATTGGTTGTATGAAGCCGATGCGGCGCTGCCGGGCACGGAGGGATCGAGTTGCGCGGGATCGAAGCCGGGGGCATTTGGATCGGTGACAATGTCGCCGAGGCCTCCATAAAAACTTTTGCGGTCGATGTGCACGAAAGAATAATTCGCGCGGAAATTGAAGCCGGAGGAAATTTCCTGCGCCCAGGTAAACATGCCCCGGTGGTAGCCGGTGCGAAGTGATTCCGCGATGTTGGCGAGGTATTCGGGCTGCTCGAGCCGGTTGCCGCCTCGCCGGGTTTCGTGGATGTATTGATAGTAGGTGTGGAGAGTGGTGAGCGGAGAGGGGCGGAATATCGCCATAAAGCCGCCGATCGCGAGGCGCTTTTCGGTGATTTCGCTATAGCCGTCGTTGTTGAAATCGATGCCGTTGTTACGCGCATACTGCCCCACGAAGGAAATGGCCAGTTTGCCGCTGGCGGCGATGACGTCGGCCCGGGCATCCGTGATGTAGAGGGGGGTGTTTTTTTGGATTTCGACGCCGCTTTGGATGAATCCGCCCGGCGCGATGGGGATGGCCGGTATCAAATTGATGACGCCCGCGACCGCATCGGGTCCGTACAGGGCGGAGCCGCCGCCCTTCACGATTTCGAGCCGGTCTATGAACGCCGCGGGGATTTGTTCGAGCCCGTAGACGCCGCCGAGGGCGGAAAGCAGCGGAGTGCCGTCGAAGAGCAGCTGATTGTAGGCGCCGCCGAGCCCGAGGAGCTGCACCTCGGTGGTGTTGCAGTTCTGGCAGTTGCTTTCGATCCGGATGCCGTTCACCAGCTCGATGGCCTGCGACAGGTTTGCCGCCCCCCTCATGTTGATGTTGTCGGAGAGCAGAACCTCGGTTCTCACCGGCGTCTCGGCCAGGAGGCGCTGCGTGCGTGTGGCGGTGCTCACGACGAGGCGGTCGAGCATGACGACATCGGATTCGGCGGCAAACGCGGGGAGGCACACGAGGGGCAAAATCGAAATGCGGAGGGCCCGGCGGACGCGGTGCGATAGTGTTGAAGCCAAGGCAACATTGCGTATAAAATAAGACAACATGTATCATTGGCTACAATAGTTTGTTCTTGGAATGCAAGGCCGTTTTTTGCAGTGTCTCCGGAGGCCCGACAAATAACCCAGGCATCCACATGGCTCGATTGAAAAACACCACACCGGCGGGACGACAGGCCCGCAGCGGAGCGACCAAGGCCCGCGCAAAGGCTTTTCGCGCGACACGCGAGGCACACTCGCGGGAGCTGGCGGAGGATTACGTCGAGGCAATCTCGGACCTGATCGGGGAGGCGGGGGAGGCGCGCGTGACGGACCTGGCTCGCAGGCTCGGCGTCACGCATGTGACCGTGAACAAGACGGTGGCCCGTTTGCAGCAGGGCGGGTTTGTGACCTCGCAGCCGTACCGGTCGATTTTTTTGACGGAAAAGGGCAGGCGCATCGCAGCCGAGTCAAAACGCCGGCATGAGACTGTGGTGCGGTTTTTGCGGATGCTGGGTGTGCCGGAGGCCGATGCCTGCAGTGATGCCGAGGGGATCGAACACCATGTGAGCCCAGCCACGTTGCAGGCATTCGAGCGATTGCTTGAGAAGAATGCCGCATGATCCGGCGGGAAAACTGAAGCGGCGCGTGCGCATGACGCGGCGGTTCGCTCACTTCGCATCCTGGCGCTTGGCGGCGTAGGTGTATTGGCCGAGTTTTACGCTGGCGGAGATGAATTTGTAGGGAATGTCCGCCTTGTAAGTGATGGCGGCCTGTCGGGTTTCAATCGTGACGCAGGCGGGCGTGGTTTGTTTGTAGGTGTCCTTGATGCTCGCGAAGGCGGCCTGACGGTCGGGATCGGAGAGGTCGATCCTGGAGGTTTTGCAGACGAAATCGACCAGCGCGCCGCCATTGAGCGTCATGCTCATGATGTCGTAGGGGGCGAGCGGATTGGCCTCGGTCACATTCCCCGGGAGCGTTTTTTGGGCAAGGAGCGCGGGAAGGCGTTTTTGAATCGTCGCTTCGCTGCTGGCCGTGATGAGATTGCCGCCAGCGGCACCGTAATACGTTTTTTGCGGGGGGATCTCTATTTCGCCACCGGTGACACCGAGCGTCATCGCATCGAAGGTATTGCCGTCGATGGTTGCGGCGTTGGATTCGCTCGATAGCGTAATCCTTGGGATTTTTTTGTCGGAACTTTGAGCGGCGATCGCCGAGATTTGGTTTATGAATTTTTCCGCAAGATCGATGCTGGCTTTCATGTATGACATGCTGCGGCGGTCGAACTTGCCCGAATAGGCGACAAAGGTGTCGGCTTTGCTCTTGGGGGCTTCCAGATTTTCCAAATCCATTTCCATATCGATGGTCATCGCGCCGCAGCCGTCCATCTGCTTCCAATAGTCGGCGTAGTCTTTTTTGAATTGGGCAAGCGGGGTGGAGAAGGGCGGATAATCCACTTTAAGGAAAAGGCCGGTCAGGTAATCGAAGACATCCTGCGCGGCCTTGGGAACGTATCGGACGGAGGCGGAGAGAAGCGAATCGTTGGCGATGTATTGGCCGACGACGGGCGTGGCGTCGGAACGATAACGGGCAAAAGTGCCGAGGGGGGAGTCGGGCTTGAATTGCGCGCCATAGTTGATGCGCAGTCCGGTGTCGGCGAAATGGAGCGAGGCGCGGGCGGAGTGCGTGCTCGCGAAAAGCTCCGGGAGAATGATGCCGGCGTAGGCGTTGAAAGCGGTTTTCTCGGTGTCGGGGATCGCGCTTTTGTCGATGGCTTTCGTAATAATTTCGCTGATAAGTGATTGATAGGTGTCACGCATTGCGCCGTTCAGACCCGCCCACATGCGGACGTTTTCGGCCTGAGGCGCGCTGAGCCTGGCTATGACGGCATCGGGATTCGCCACGGCCTCAAATATGTCGTCGCTCGGACTGCGCGCGAAGAGCGTCCATTCGCCGCGTTTTTGCGCGCGCATGCCGAATTGATTGACAAGGGCGTTCCAGATTTTCCCGCCTTCCTTGACTTTCATGAAGATGACCGGGGATTGTCCCCCGCGTTTGAGTTGTTCCAATGATTGCGCAGGCTGGTAGATGCCGATGCTGGCGTCGGCTGCGAGTTCGCTAAACTCGGGGTATCCGTATTGGGCGCCGTAGGTTTCGAGAAGGACGCGGGCGTAGGATGCCTCGGGGATTTCGGCGATGAGTTTGTTGAGCCCCTGGCTGATGAGCTTGGGGTGCTGCAAGCTGTAGAAGATCATCGCGCCTTGCACCTCATCGAGCTGCGCGGTGAAAGGCTCGGGCTCCGGACTTTTGGCGGGTTGGGAAACGGCGGCAGCCTTTGCGGAGGGATCGGAGGGCGAAGCCGTGTCAATGGACGTTTTTTTCGAGCAGGAGGTGGTGAAAAAGGCGGCGGCAATGACGATGGCGCTTGCGGCAGCCTTGAGGGTGAGGTTGATGGCGGGGAGGCTGGGTTTCATGGTGTTGTTCTTTCAATGAGAAAACCGCAGACCTCACGGCGGACGCAAGCGTTTAACAACAAACGGCGCCGGTTCGAAACGTCGCGCCGTGGCGGCGTTGCGTGAGTTTGTTTTGGCTCACGCAACGCCGCAGCGACGCAACGGGCGCGGCGTCCCCCGGCGAATCCTCACTCCACGGTGACGGATTTCGCGAGGTTGCGGGGTTTGTCCACGTCGCAGCCGCGTTCGAGGGCGATGTGGTAGCTGAGGAGCTGCACGGGGATGGTCGCAATGATCGGGAGAATGGCTTCGTGGCAGTCGGGAAGATAGATGATGTCGTCGGCGACGCCGGGCGGGAACTCGCAGCCTTCGGTCGTGATGACGATGGTTTTCCCTTTGCGCGCCTTGATTTCCTGGATCGAGGAGACGAGCTTGTTGAAGATTTCCCCCTTGGGTGCGAAAAAGACGGCGGGGCATTTTTCACTCACGAGCGCGATGGGGCCGTGCTTCATCTCGGCGGCGGGATAACCCTCGGCGTGGATGTAGGAGATTTCCTTGAGCTTGAGCGCGCCTTCGAGCGCGATGGGGAAGAGCGAGAGGCGCCCCAGGAAGAGCATGTCCTGATGGTGCGCGTAACGTCTGGCGATGTCGCGGATGTGCGCGGCTTGTGTGTCGAGGACGCGGCGGACGAGCGCGGGGGCGGACTTGATCGCCTGCACGTAGGCCAGGCCGTCGTTGTAGCTCATGTCGCGCATTCGCGCGATGTAGAGCGCGAGCATGGCGCAGATGAGGACTTGCGAGGTGAAGGCTTTTGTGGAGGCGACGCCGATTTCGGGACCGACGTGCTGGTAGATGCCGCCGTCGGATTCGCGGGCGATGCTTGAGCCGACGGCATTGTTGATCGCGAGAACCTTGTATCCCTTGCGCCTGGCCTCGCGGAGCGCACCGAGCGTGTCGATGGTTTCGCCGGACTGGCTGAGCACGAAGAAGAGCGTGTCGGGATCGAGCGGGGTGTTGCGGTAGCGGAACTCGGATGCGTATTCGACCTCGACCGGGACGCGCGCAAAGCGTTCGATGAGCTGCTCGGCGACGAGACAGGCGTGCCACGCGCTGCCGCAGCCGAGGAAGACGATGCGGTCAACCTGCCGCAACTCGGCGGCGGTGAGATTGAGTCCGCCGAAGTTGGCGGTGGAGCCGTCCTCGGAAAAGCGTCCGCGCATGGAGTTTTCGAGCGCCGCGGGTTGCTCGAAAATTTCCTTTTCCATGTAGTGTTTGCAATCGCCGAGCGAGGCGGCCTCGACGTTCCAGCTCACGGTGTCGACAACGGGGTCAACGTCCTCCTCGTTTTGCGTGATGATGGAGAATCCGGAGGGCGTGACATGGAGGAGCTCGCCGTCCTTCAGGTAAACGACCTTTTGCGTGCGGCTGACGATTGCGGAGACATCGCTGGCGAGGAGGTATTCGTGGTCGCCCACGCCGACGACGAGCGGGGAGGCCTTGCGTGCGGCGACGATCTCGTCCGGGCAATCGGCGCAGAGCACGGCGATGCCGTAGGTGCCTTCGACGTGCATGAGGGCGCGGCGCACGCTTTCGAGGAAGCGGCTTTTGCCAGAGTCGGGCACGGGTTCGGGCTCCTTGGCGTGGTGATAGGCGATGAGATTGCAGAGCGCCTCGGTGTCGGTTTCGGAGGAAAACTGGTAGCCTTTCCCGATGAGAAATTGTCTCATTCCGGCGTAGTTTTCGATGACGCCGTTGTGTATCAGGGCGAACCTGCCATCGGAGCTCAGATGCGGGTGGGCGTTGGCATCGGTAACGCCGCCGTGCGTGGCCCAGCGGGTGTGGCCGATGCCGGTGGACCCGGTGAAGCGGTGGCGTGCAGCCTCCTTGACGAGGTTCTCAACCCGCCCGGTTTTTTTGGCGACATCGATGCGCCCGCCCTGGAGCACGGCGATGCCAGCCGAATCGTAGCCGCGATATTCGAGGCGCTTGAGCCCCTCGATGAGAATCGCCGCCGCTTTTTGCCTGCCCACGTAGCCGACTATGCCGCACATATTCTATTGGAAAACAAATTTGATGATTTTTATGCTCTTTTGTCTCGCGAAATTAACGGTGGGTGCAAACAATCTTCAACGTTTTTGACCCCTCGTGTTGAAAATATATCTTACAAACCCACAAATCATGGCGACACAAAATGTTATATCGGTAATCATGGGTGGCGGACGCGGAACACGCCTTTATCCCCTGACAATGGAGCGTTGCAAACCGGCCGTTCCTCTTGCCGGCAAATATCGGCTGGTCGATATTCCCATAAGCAACTGCCTCAACTCCGGCCTGAACCGAATATTCCTGCTCACGCAATTTCATACGGCCTCGCTCCACAGGCACATCCAGACGACTTATCGCTTCGATCCGTTTGGCGGCGGCTTTGTTGACCTCCTTTCCGCCGAGCAGACCGAAAAGAGCGCCGACTGGTATCAAGGCACGGCGGACGCCGTTCGCCGCAATCTCCAGCACTTCCGCAAATTCCAGCACGAACTGGTGCTCATCCTTTCGGGTGACCAGCTCTACCGGATGGATTTCAACAAGATCATCAAGCAGCATCTTGCGACCAAGGCCGATGTGACGATCGCTGCGATTCCTGTTCCCCTTTCGAAAGTCGAGGGGCTCGGTCTGATGCGAGTGGATGACGATCTGGCTATCAGCGAGTTTGCCGAAAAGCCGAAGGACCCCGCGATCATCAACAATCTGGCCATCAGCGATGCGCTCCAATCGAGGCTCGAACAAACGAGCAAGGGCGAAAAGCACTGCCTGGCGTCGATGGGCATCTACGTGTTCAACCGCTCCGTGCTCGCCGAGGCGCTCAACAACACGATGACTGACTTCGGCAAGGAAGTGATCCCAAGCCTGCTCGGACGCCGCCGCCTGTTCTCGCACATTTTCGAGGGCTACTGGGAGGACATCGGAACGGTGAAGGCGTTTTTCGACGCAAACCTCGCGCTCGCCCAGCCGCTTCCGCCGTTCAACTTCTTCGATGAACAATCGCCCATTTACACGCAGGAAAATTACCTGCCCGCGTCGAAGATCAACAAATGCGACATCGATTACATCGTCATCGGCGACGGATCGATCGTCGAGGATTCCTACGTGAAGCACAGCGTGCTCGGCATACGCTCGTTTGTGCGCAAGGGCTGCCGGCTGCAGGACGTCGTGATGATGGGCGCGGATTATTATGAAACACCCGATCAATCGGCGATGAATTCGCGTCAGGGCATCCCGCTGCTCGGCCTCGGACATGGCTGCAACATCCAAGGCTCGATCATCGACAAAAACGCCCGCATCGGCGACAACGTGAAACTCTCCCCCGCAGGCAAACCGGACGGCACCTACGCGCATGGCGTGATGATTCGCGACGGCGTGCTGCTCGTGCCGAAAGGCTGCGTGGTGCCCAGCAACACCGTGCTCTGACCCGGGAACAAAGCGTTATTTTGCGAGCGGCGATGAAATCCATTGCCGCTTTTTTATTCCCGCGGCCGGCGATTGGCGCCGATCATGCCGCCGCCAGCCAGCGCCGCGCGCGCCCGGCGAGAAAATCGATATACACCTGCTGGTCGTTCAGGCACGGGATTTGTTGAAAAAACTCACCGCCCGCGTCGAGAAACGTTTTCCTGCCCGCGACCGAAAGCTCTTCGAGCGTTTCCAGGCAATCCGTCACGAACGCCGGTGAAAGCACGAGCAACCGCTTCACCCCGCGCCCGGGCAGCTGCGCCAGCGTTTCATCCGTGTAAGGCGAAAGCCACGGCTCGCCGACAAGGCGCGATTGAAACGTCACGGAATAGGCGTCCGCCGCGATCCCCGCGCGCGCCGCAAACTCGCGCGCCGTTTTGAGAACCTGCGCCCGATAGCACATCGCATGGACGGGCGACTCGGTTTCGCAGCAGTTGCCGACACACAGGCAATGCGCATGGGAGCTGTCCGCCTCGCGCAAATGCCGCTCCGGAATCCCGTGAAAACTGATCAGCACATGATCGTGCGGTTGCGCGAGGTAGGGCCGCGCCGACTCAACAAGCGCCGACAAATAATCGTCGTCCTTGTAAAACGGCTGCACGCACTCCACGCGCATTTTTGGCGCGAGTTTCGCCGCCTGCTCGTAAACCTCCACAACCACCGTCTCCCATGACGACATCGCGTAATGCGGATACTGCGGAAACAGCAAGACCCGCTCCACGCCATCCGCCGCCATTTGCGCGATCACAGATGCGATGGAAGGCTTGCGGTAGCGCATCGCAAGATACACGCCCGCATCGGAACGGCCGCCAAGGGTCGCCGCCAATTTCTCCCGCACCGACTCCGACGTCACGATCAACGGCGAGCCTTGCTCCGTCCAGATCGACGCATACGCGTGCGCCGAGTTTTCAACCCGCTTCCGGATGATCACATGATTGACCAGCAGCGACCTCAGCCACGCCGCCCGCGGGAGGTCGATGACCCGCGGGTCTCCCAGAAACTCCGACAAATACTGCCGGACATCCGGCACACTTGCCGAATCAGGGGAGCCGAGGTTTACCAGGAGAACTGCGCGCTTGGACATGATGGTTTGATGGACAGGATTGGCCGCTGAATTACAAAAATTGTCAATGGAAGGGGACGAAAAGAATCGGAATTTTGCCTTTTGTTACAGCCAAAGCATTGTCTTACTGCTCGTTTCTTAATTTTTTATGAGTAAAACACAGAAGCCCGTTGTTCTCATCATCCGCGACGGCTGGGGCAAAAACCCCCGCGCCGAGCAGCACGCCTATAACGCCGTCGAGCTCGGCAACTGCCCGACCGACGCCATGCTCCACGCAAAGTATCCGTTCACGCTCGTCAAGGCCAGCGGCCTCGACGTCGGCCTCCCCGACGGCGTGATGGGCAACAGTGAAGTCGGCCACGAAAACATCGGCGCCGGTCGCATCGTCGATCAGGAACTCGTCCGCATCAACAAGCTCTTCTCGGAAAAACGCCTCGCGGACAACGCCGTCTGGAAGGAAGCCGTCGCCTGCGTCAAAACCAAGGGCTCCAAGCTCCACTTCATGGGCATCGTTTCGGACGCCGGCGTGCACGGCATGCTCGAACACCTCTACGGCCTGATCGCCCAAGCCAAGGCCGACGGCGTTGCGCCCGATCGAATCTTCATTCACGCGTTCACCGACGGACGCGACACGCCGCCCAACAGCGGCATCGGCTTCGTGCAACAGGTCGAGGACAAATGCCGCGAAATCGGCGCAGGTCGCATCGCCAGCGTTTGCGGACGCTTCTGGGCCATGGATCGCGACAACCGCTGGGAGCGCGTCAGCAAAGCCTACGACCTCCTTACCGGACGCGCCGCCGTCTCCACCGCGCCCAACGCCGTCGCCGCCGTCCAGCAATATTACGACAAGCCCCTCAGCGACACGCAAAAGGGCGACGAGTTTGTCTCGCCCACCGCCATTGTCGGTGCCGACGGCAAGCCGGTCGCCACGATTGCCGATGGAGACGCCGTCGTTTTCTACAACTACCGCGGCGACCGCCCCCGCGAAATCACCAAGGCCTTCGTCATCGACGGCTTCAAGGACTTCGATCGCGGCCCGAAACTCGACCTCTATTTCGCGACGATGGCAGAATACGAAACCGGCCTCCCCGTGCACGTCATTCTCCCGAAGCCGCCCAAGTTGAAAAACATCCTCGGCGAAGTCGTCAGCAACGCGAACCTCGCGCAATTCCGCTGCGCCGAGACGGAGAAAAATCCGCACGTCACCTTTTTCTTCAACAACTATCGCAAGGACCCGTTCCCCGGCGAAGAGCGCGCATGTCCCGCCAGCCCGAAGGTGCCCACCTACGACATGCAGCCCGAAATGTCCGCCGCCGAGGTCACGCGCCTTTCCAAGGAGGCGATTCTCTCCGGCAAGTTTTCGCTCGTTGTCGTGAACTACGCCAACCCCGACATGGTCGGCCACACCGGCTCGCTCCCCGCTGCGATCAAGGCCGTTGAGGCGACCGACAAGGGCGTCGGCGAGCTTCTCGAAGCCGTCCGCCAGATGCACGGCAGCGCCGTCGTCTGCGCTGATCACGGCAACTGCGAGCAAATGTATGACCCCGAGGTCAAGGGCCCGCACACCGCGCACACGCTCAACCTCGTCGAGGTCTTTGTCGTCGGCGAAAAATACGCCGCGGGCAAAACCAAGATGCGCACCGGCGGACGTCTTGGCGACATCGCCCCGACGCTCCTCGCGCTGATGGGACTTCCCAAGCCCGACGAAATGTCCGGCGTGAGCCTGCTCGTGGACGAATCCACGCGCCCGCCGTATTGAGTCACGCGGCGGCGCCCGGCTGTCCGCCCGCGTCGCCATGCCTCCGGCACAAACGACATGGCCAGATCGAAAACCCGTCCTTCCGCCGCGGGCCGCCGTTCGCGCATGGCGCCGCGCCGCCTGCTGCTCTGCGGCGTGTTTGTCATCGCCTTGCTGGGCGGTGTCTCGCTCTGGCACCGTTTCGCGCCGCCCGCCACGCAGGAGCGCATCGAAGCCGTCACGCTCGATGTGATCGACCTGCTGCGCGAAAACCGCGCGACACCGAAGGAGGTTGTTTTCTGGCTCGATTTGCTGTCGGACAAAATCCCCTTGGCCCGCGGAAAAACGATCGCGTCCGGCGTGACGATTGAAAGCAACACGATGGTTCTGGGCGGCACGCCCGCATCGTCGCAAAACCTGGATTTCCTGAAAAACAAAGGCTACCTCGCCGGCTACGATGAGAACCGCCGCAATCCCGCATGGGTCGCGTATCGCGTGTTCGAGCCGAAATACCCGGGGGGAAAACGCCCCGAGAAATTCGAACCCGATCCGCGCACGCGCGCCAAGGTGACGTCGTCCGCCTACACCAATTCCGGTTATGATCGCGGCCACATGGCCCCGAATCGGGCGATAGCGGTGTGCTACGGCCCGGAGGCGCAGCTCGAAACCTTTCTCATGTCGAACGTGGTGCCGCAACGCCACGGCCTGAACGCGGCCTTTTGGGAATCGATGGAAGCCCGCGTGATCGAGCGCCACACACGCCGCTTCGGGCAGGTCTGGATCCTTTGCGGGCCAGTTTACGATGCGGGAAAAAGCCATGCGAAAATCGGCTCCGGCGTGACGGTGCCGGACGCCTTTTTCCTGATCATCTCGACCTATAAAAACACGTCCTCGGACCCCGCCGCCGGCGCGCCGTCCCAAGGCCTCATGCGCGCGCAAGCGTTCCTCGTGCCGCATCGCGACATTTCCGCAAAGGAAGACCCCTCGAAATATCTCGTGAGCATCCGCGAAATCGAACGGCGCACGGGTCTCGATTTTTTCCCGCTGCTTTCGAGCCAAGTGCAGGAGGCGCTGGAAGCCCAGCCCGCGAAACGGGCGTGGTAAACAAATAACGCGTGCGACAAGGAGGGGCGGCGTCCCGCCGCCCGACACGACGAAGTCGTGCACGGTTTGGGAAATCTATGAATCAATTTTGGGCGAGGCTTGCGCCTCGTCGGGCGGCGAGACGCCGCCCCTCCTTGCCGCACGCGGTTTCCCTCCGCCGCTTGTTCTTTCATTCCGTTGATGGCGCGCGGATGATTTTGGGTTTTTCTATCGAGATGTCCTCCTGCCCGCGAATGAGGGTCATTTTTTCGCCGGTTATCATGACCGGCTCGGCGGGATTGGAGCGGTTAATGATGAGCGGTTTTCCAGTGAGCGTGATGCGGTCCTCCGGCGGGACGATTTCGGCGCGTTCGCAACTGGCCTCGCGCGCGAGCTGCTTGAAACGCACAACGCCGGTCGCAACCATCGACAGGATTTTCGATGCGGCGCTTTGCAGCTTGGGATCAAGCGGCAGCGCAGAGGCGGACGTTTCCGACGACTGCGGCGCGGGAGTGTCCGGTTTGTTTGGATCGGCATCGATGGCGAGGTGATCGCATGTGAGGTCGAGATTCGTGGCGGCGAGGCGCACGTCATGGTCGAGGATGGCGTGCGCAATCTCGTCGGGCGTCGTCCACAGGGTGAGCGTTTTGCCGGTGATGACGGTTTTGACATCGGGTGTCGGGGACGCGGGAGCAGATGGCCGCGCCGCCGTGGCGCTGAGGTCTTTTAACGGCGGGAATGTGAGCGTAACATTGTTCCCGGCGGTCAGCCGGCGCTCCTGCTGATGGAGCGTAAAAATATCGGCGGTGGCGGTCGAGCCGGTGCCGTGGTCGGTGAGAACGGGATTTTGGGTGAGAATGATCCTGTCCTCGTGCGGGAGAACCTCGGCCTGTCCGCCGCGGATTTCGCGTCCGGCCTGCGCCAAGTGGACGTTGCCGGTGGCGAGCAGACGGTGGAGCGGGGCGAGTTTGGGATTGGGAATCGCCGGAGCGGGCGCGGCGGGTTTTTCAGGCGTGACGGTGAGTTCGAGGTGATCGCTGGTGAGGCGTGTGTCCGTGGCGGTCACGGTCACATTGCCGTCGAGTTTCGCGTGCGTGAGTCCGTGCGGCGTTTCCCACATCACGTAGTCGGCGGCGGTGATGACGGTGTCCTTGGGTTCGGTTTTTGGCCCGGCTTTTTTGTCCTTCGATTTCGCATCGGCGGCCTGCCAGGGCGGGAGCGTGAAGCGGCCGTTCCGGCCTTCGACGCGACGGTTTGCACGATACAGCGTTATCGGGTCGCCGGCGGCGGTGATCTTGAGTTCGGCATCGGTGAGGACGGGGCTTTGCGTGAGTGTCACGCGATCTTCGCGCGGAAACATGTCGGCGCGTCCGCAGACGACGGTGCGCGCGCCTTGCGTAAGGCGGACATTGCCGGTGGCGACGAGAAGCTGGAAGCGGTCGAGCGTGGTGAGCGCGGGGTCTTTGTCCCGCAAGCGCTCGGCGGTGACGACGAGGCGGTCGCAGGTCAGGCGAAGGTTGTCGGTTGTGGCGACGCTGACATTGCCGGTGAGCACGGCGATCGTGGTGTTGGCGGCTTCGTTTTGGACGAGTTCGAGCGCGTCGGCGGTGATGAGGGTTTCGTCGGGGGGCCGGGCTTCGGGCTGTGGCGCGGCGTCGCGCGCCGGGACGGGCGCGGGAGCGTCGGAGCGTCCGAGGATGTTTTTGAGCGGCGCCTTGTAGATGATGCGGGCGTTTTTGTTGATGTTGAGTTTCTGGCGCGCGTGGTCGTAGCTCCAATCCTCGCCGGTCGCGTCGATTTCGTTTTCGCGGATAAGGCGGACGCTGTCCCTGCCTGTTATGCGCGGAGATTGCCGGATTTCGTCGAAAAAGACGCTGGCGGAGGGCGCGTCGATGCTGGCTTGCACGATGGCGGTGCCGTCCCCGGGGTATTGCGTAAAACGCAGGCCGCGGATGTCGGTTTGCAGCGGGCTGAGGCTGACGATTATCGCCTGGTCGCCCGCGATAAGATAGGTGCGGCGTCCGGCATCATTGAAGCCGGGGTAGCTGGGATTCTTGATCGGGTTGTTCGCCAGAATGTTTTTCCCCGGAGCCGCCGCGAGTGGAAGCGCGAGCAGGAACAGAAGCGCGAGGAAAACGCGTGCGGCAGGAATAACGCGTGCGACAAGGAGCGGCGGCGTCCCGCCGCCGGACACGACGAAGTCGTGCACGGTTTGGGAAATGTATGAATCAATTTTGGCGAGGCTTCGCCTCGTCCGGCGGCGGGACGCCGCCGCTCCTTGTTTTGCTCCTTCCCGCACGCGCGTGTTTTGTGAAAAGCGCTCTTCTGTGCGTTTATTTCGCATGGGCTGCGAGAATGAAATCGCATATCTCGCGAACGGCGCCGCGTCCGGCGGGAGATTTTGTGACGAGGTCGGCGGCGGCGAGGGCGGGGGGCATCGCCGTGGGAACGGTCGCGCCGATGGCGGCCCATTTCATCGCGGGGGCGTCGATGTCGTCGTCGCCCATGTAAACGATTTGGTCGGGAGTGAGGTCGAGCACGGCGGCGATCGCCTGGAGTTCGCCGAGCTTGTCGTTGCTGCCTTGGATGAGGTAGGGGATTTTCAGCTCGTCCGCGCGGATGGAGGTCGAGCCGGATTTGCGTCCGGAAATCCATGCGGTGTCGATGCCCGCCATGCGGAGATAATAGAGCCCGGCGCCGTCAATGATACTGAAGGTTTTTGTCTCCGTGCCATCGCTGGCGACCTGAAGCGAGCCATCGGTGAGGATGCCATCGACATCCATCGCGAAGAGCTTGATTTTGCGCCAGGCGGCGCGCGTGGGTTTGGATTTTTTTATGGGCATGGAAACGGAACGGGGATGAGCAATACGACAGATGATGCAGGGAAATGTTTAGCCCATCCAATCGGCGATTTTTTCGATGATGCTGCCCTTGGTCGGGCGGTAAACGTGCTCGAGTTCGGGGGCGAAGGGCACGGGCGCGTCGAGCGAGGCGATGCGGAGGGGGGCGGCTTCGAGCGAGAAGAAATTTTCCTCGGTGAGACGCGAGACGAGCTCGGCGCCGAAGCCGTGCGTGCGGTGGCCTTCGTGCAGGACGATCAGGCGGTGCGTGCGTTCGAGCGAGGCGCGGATGGCATCGAGATTGAGCGGGGCGAGGCAGCGCAGGTCGAAGAGATCGAAGAAGCGCTCGTATTCATTCGCGAAATAATCGGCGGCCTCGGCGGCGGGATGTACCATTTCGCCGTAAGTAATGAGCGTCGCATAGTCGCCGGCGCGGAGATGCGCGGGCTGCCAGACATCGCGGTAATTCGGGTCCCACACGACAGCGTGTTTGCCGCGGCGGTAGAGCGCCTTGTGCTCGAAAATGAGGACGGGATTGTTGTCCTCATAGGCGGCGAGGGTGGCGTTGAAGGCATCCTGCGGGTTGGACGGATAGATGGCCTTGAGGCCGGGGAAGGCGAGGAACAACGATTCGAGTTCCTGCGAATGAAAGGAACCCATCGTGATGCCGCCGCCGCAGGGAAGGCGGAGGACGAGGGGAACTTGCGCGCCGGAGCGGTAGCGATAAGTGGCAGCATTTTGCGTGATTTGTGTGACGGCCTCGGTGGAAAAATCGGCGAACTGGAATTCCTCGATGGGACGCATGCCGCCGAGCGCCAGACCGATGGCATAGCCGGTGCAGGCGCTTTCCGCGAGGGGGACGTTCATGACGCGGGGGCGTCCGAAATCGCGCAAGAGGTGCTCGGTGACTTTGAACGCGCCGCCGTAGGTGCCGATGTCCTGCCCGAGGATGAGCGATTCCGGACGCTCGGCCAGGATTTTGCGGAGGGCGGCGTTGATGGCTTGCGCCATGGTCAAATGCTGCGGCGAAGCGGGCTCGGCTTTCCACGGCATGGCGGGCGCGTCGGGCGCATACACGTCGCGCTGAAGAGCGGCGGCGTCAGGCGCGGGACGGGGAACGGCAAGCGAGACTTTTATGCAAGCCTCGACGTAAGCGGAGAGTTCGGCGTCGAGGGCGTCGAGTTGTTTGACGAGGCCGGCGGCGGCGAGGCGGGCGCGGAGTTTGGGGAGCGGGTCGGCAGCGGCGATGCGCCCGGCTTCACCGGGTTGATAGTAGTCGCAAGTGTCGTAGGCGGCATGTCCGCGGAGGCGCACGACGCTGGCCTCGATGAGCATGGGGCGCGAGGTGGAGCGCACTTTTTCAATGGCTGCGGCGAGAGTGTCTGCGGCTTGCTCCGCGTCGGTGCCGTCGAGCGCGAGGCCTTCGATGCCGTAGCCGGCGGCGCGCTGCCAAAGGGCGGCGCCGGGGGCGCATTGCTCGTCGTAAGGCGTCGAGTAGGCGTAGCGGTTGTTCTCAATGATGAAGAGGACGGGGAGATTGAGGAGCGAGGCGAGATTGAGAGTCTCGTGAATGTCGCCCGTGGAGGAAGCCCCTTCGCCGAAAATGGAGATGCCGATGGCTTTTTTTCCGGCGCGGCGTTGTGCGTCGGCACAACCGGCGACATTGGAAAGCATCGCGCCGAGGTGGCTTATCATGGGGAGCGAACGGTTCGCGGGATCGCCGCGATGGATGTTGCCCTCGCGGGCCAGCGTGGGGCTGCCGGCGTTGGCAAAATATTGGTTGAGGTGCTCGCAGAGATGTTTGCTCCAGATGAGATGTCCGGCGAGGCAGCGATGGGTGAATGAAACGACGTCGGTGGTTTTGTCCGCGAGAAGGGCGAGGGGCGCGATGAGGGCTTCGTGGCCCTGGCCGCCGGTGACGGTGCCCTTGATGAGGCCCTGCCGGAAAAGATCGAGGATTCGGTTGTCGGCGATGCGGGAAAGTTGCATCCACGCGTAAATGCGCAAGCGGGCTTCGGGGGTGAGGGCGTTGCTGGCGAAGTCAGCGGCGCTGAGATCGCGCTGTTCAAGAATGGCGGGCGGCGTGGGAAAAGATTCGGTCGTGGATGCCATGAGAAAATGTAAAATGCCACGGTGACGGCGCGAAGCGGGACGGGCAAGGGAAAGAATCGCGAGCCGGAACGCATGGAATTGTCACTTTCTCATTAATAAAACTCGGCCAGACGCGTTTAGGAGGTATGATGAAGCCGCTTCAAAACTCCTTTTTATGACACGTCTTTCCGCCTTATTCCGATTGGTAACGTGCAGCATCCTTCCCGTGGCGCTGGCATCACTGGCGCTTGGCGCTTCCGACAAACCCGAGACACGGCGCAAATGGGCAACCCCAAATGAGATTCGTGCGCTTTCTTATGCGATCGACCTCGCAGAAATGCCAATGTCTCGCTTAAAGGTTAATTCCGATCTGTGCGGAGAGCTGACTCCTATATCCCTTTACGTGGGAGGAAGTTTAGACGGATTATATCACTATCTTGCGATAACAAACCTCGAAGTCGACAAGCCTTATTACGGAATCGAGCTAAAATACGATGAGCATAAAAAAGGGAGTTATGACACCGTTCAAGTTCTCTCCGCGAAACTGTTTTATCAGAATGAATATGGCATGAGATTTTACGATTCGGGGCCGATCCCTAATAGCCTCAAAGACAATTTCCGGGAAACTATGAAGAGAATAGGAAAAACTCCCTGGCAAATGGGCGTATTTTTGGCTGAATCAATGTCCGATCCCTCTCCGATATCTTACAGCACAAAAAGTGATCCTGATAAAAAAGGACTGCTTGATAGAAAATATCCGATTCCGCTTGTCGATGCGGAAGCTGACAGTGTTCTTTACTCGGAAAACGCAAAGGTGCCTGAACCCAAAAAAGTCGCCGAGCACGAGGTGCTTTATCCACTCGAATTAAAACGCTCCGCAATCAGTGGCAAAGTGACGCTTTATGTGAAAGTAAATGAAGCCGGATGCCCCGTCAGAATTGCGGTCAAAGAATCGACTCAGGAAGTTTTTGAGCGATACGCCATCGCGCATGTGTTGCAGACGATATGGGAACCCGCTTCCAAGAACGATGGCCTGCAAGAACCTTGGTTCGAAACGAACGTAGTTTTTGGCCCTGGCAAAGAGGCGGGCTCGTGAATCCGTTTGGTCTCAATACATCAGCGTGAGCGCGGCGTAAAAGAGCATGGTGCCGTCAACGAGGCCGAGGTAGGCGCGGTCGCTCGGGTGGCGTCGCGTGCAGGTGATGGCGAGCTTGGCGGCGAGCGCGGCGAGGAGCGATGTTGTCAGGCGCTCCGGCGACGGGTGGCGGAGATATTGTCCGACGCTCAACGCGCCAAATAGGAGCAGGGTGGCGTTCATCAGGCGGTAGCTGTTTTCGACCCCGATGAGATTGGGCAGGGTGTGGATGCCGTGGTCGAGATCGGTTTGCGCGTCGCGGATGTCGAACGCGATGCAGAGCGTGAGCATGAAGCTGAAGCGCAGCAGAATCTCGTAGGGATAATCGGCGGGGTTCAGACGCCACGCGAGAAACGGGAGGATGCCCGTCACGATTGTCCAGACCGTCGTGAGGATGATGATTTTCAGCCAGCCGAAATCCTTGAGGCGTTTTTTCCGGGCAAAGGGCAGCAGCGGGAGCGAATAGGCAAAGGAAAGGATGCCGAGCGGAGCGAACGCGTAGAGAACCGGCGCGGGGAGGCGGGGAAAACTCAGCGCGCAGAGAAGCACGCCGATGAGAAGGAAAACGTAATGGATGGGTTTGTGCGTGGCGCTCCAGCGGAAGCGGTCGGATGTCGCGGGCGCGGATTTTTTGACGAGGTAATGGGCGTTGTAAACGAGGAGCGTCGCGCCGAACACGAAGGCGTTCAAGGCGGTCAGCACGGGCGGACGCGCGCTGATAAAAAGGTGTTCGGTGACGACGCAGAGCCCGACGGCGCAGCACGCGGCAAAGAGGCTCGTGTAGAGCACGAAATCGAGAAGACGCGCCAGGATGATGCGGGATGCATTCATTGCGGAATGCGGATTGCCTCGCGCCGCGATGCCACGGCGCAAGCGACACGCTCAGCCTTGCATCAGCTTGTATTCGACGGAATCGCGGAGGGCTTCCCAGCTCGCGTCGATGAGATTGTCGCTCACGCCGACGGTGCCCCAGATGGATTGCCCGTCGGTGGTTTCGATGAGGACGCGGGTGCGGGCGTTGGCGTGCAGCCTGCTGTCGAGAATGCGCACCTTGTAATCGGCGAGGGCCACGGCTTTGAGCGCGGGATAAACGGGTTCGAGCGCGTTGCGGAGGGCGCGGTCGAGCGCGCCGATCGGCCCGGTTCCCTCGGCGACGGTGTGGTGGATTCTGCCTCCGGCCTTGAGTTTCACGGTGGCCTCGGCGATGGGGTTGGGGCCGCGGCGCTCGACGATGACGCGGTAGCTTTCGAGTTCGAAGAAGGCCTTGCGTTTGCCGAGGTGCTTGGCGAGGAGAAGTTTTAAGGAGGCGCTGGCGGCCTCGAATTCGTAGCCGCGAAATTCAAGCTCCTTGAGTTCCTCCATGAGTTGCCTGATCGCGGGGGATTTTTCGTCGAATTCGTAGCCGAGCTCGCGCGCTTTCATGGCGATGGAACTGCGCCCGGCCATGTCGGAAACGAGGACGCGCGTGCGGTTGCCGACGAGCGCGGGGTCGATGTGCTCATAGCTGGATTTGACTTTTTGCGCGGCGTTGGCGTGAAGGCCGCCCTTGTGCGCGAAGGCGGACGCGCCGACGTAGGGCGCCTTGCCGTCGGGGATGACGTTGGCGAGTTCGTCGATGTAGTGCGAGAGGGTGCGGAGTTCCTTGAGGCGGGGCGCGCAATGCGCGGAGCATCCCATTTTCAGGAAGAGGGAAGGGAGGATGGTGACGAGGTTGGCGTTGCCGGTGCGTTCGCCGTAGCCGTTGACGGTGCCCTGCACGAGGGTTGCGCCGGCGGAGATGCCGGCGAGGGAGAGCGCGGCGGCGAGGCCGGAGTCGTTGTGGCAATGCACGCCGACTTTGTCCGCTCCGAATTCGGCGACGACACGGGCGACGGTTTTTTCGAAGTCGGGCAGCATGGTGCCGCCGTTGGTGTCGCAGAGAGTAATGTTGGCGGCGCCGTTCTTGAGCGCGGCGGCGAGGGTGCGGAGGGCGTAGTCGGGGTTGGCCTTGTAGCCGTCGAAAAAGTGCTCGGCGTCATAGACGACCTCTCGGCCTTGCGCGGTGAGCCAGGCGACGGAGTCGGCGATCATCGCAACGTTTTCTTCGAGCGTGGTGTTCAGGATTTCGGTGACGTGGAGCGTCCATGTTTTGCCGACGACGGCCATGACGGGCATGTCGCTGTCGAGAAGCGTGCGCAGTTGCGTGTCCTCGGGGGCCTTGACGCCGGCGCGGCGGGTGGAACCGAAGGCGGCGAGGCGCGCGTGCGTGAGCTTCAGTTTTTGCGCCTCCTGGAAAAAAGTGATGTCGCGGGGGTTGGAGCCGGGGAATCCGCCCTCGATGTAATCCACTCCGAATTCGTCGAGCCGCTGCGCGATGAGGAGTTTGTCGGTCACGGAGAAGCTGATGCCTTCGCCCTGGGTGCCGTCGCGGAGGGTGGTGTCGTATATTCTGACTTGGGTGGGTGTGGCGCTCATGATTGAATTTTCTATCAAAGGGAATGGAGAAACAAAAAGCCCGCGGGAGGTTCCGCGGGCTTTGGCAAATGGATGCGTAAGGCGACTGGCTCGCGGCTTAGACTTTTTCGACGAGACCGGCCTTGATCGCCTTTACGGAGACGAGGACGCGCTTGGTGCCGCCGTTGGCGGTCTTAATTCGAATGCGCTGCAGATTCGGGCGGAATTTGCGGGGCGTGATGCTCGTCACGTGCGTGCCGATGCCTCCGCTCTTTTTCGACTGACCCTTGCGGTTGATGCGGCTGCCCTTGACGGGACGTTTGCCTGTAATTGCACAAATTCTTGCCATGGTTCGATGTGATTAAAGGGGGCGAAGTAAAGGGGCTGTTGAGCGGCTAGCAAGGGAAATCTTGTGAATTTCACATGACGGCGCGGGGCGCAAAATCAACGCCGCGGCCTCCAGTGCTTCAGCGTTTCGGGATTTTTCTGCCTCTGTCCATGCCAATCACTGTGCTTGCGCCTGCGGCCATGTCTCTTAAAACCGCCCGCATGAAACGCCGCCAGTTGCGCGGCTACGATCTCAAGCAAATCAACGGTTACGACAGCCTCATCGGAGTCGATGAAGCGGGTCGCGGCGCGCTCGCCGGCCCCGTGGTGGCCGCCGCCGTGCTTGTGACGCGCGAGTTCCTGACGAGCCACTGGGCCATGCGCCGCGCGGGCCGCATCAACGACTCCAAGCAGCTCTCCGCCGCCGAACGCGACTCGGTCTGGACGGACCTCGAAAAACTTTCCCGCGACGGACTCATCCACGCGAACCACGGCGCCGCCTCGGTCGAGGAGATCGAGCATCTCAACATCCTCGGCGCAACCAAGCTTGCCATGCGCCGCGCGCTCGAGGGCATTTATCCGCCGCTTGCATTTCGCCGGAACCGCCCGGGCGAGCCCGAGCTGTTCGCGCCGGCGGGCGGCGGCGCGCTCGCGTTCGAGCCGCAGGTGTCGTGCCGCATTCTGGTGGACGGACTGCCGCTGAAAAATTTCCCCTATCCGCACGCCGGCGTCGTCGAGGGCGATGCACGTTCGCTCTGCATCGCGATGGCATCGATCATCGCGAAGGTCACCCGCGACCGCATGATGATCGCTCTCGACACGGAGCACCCCGGCTACGGTTTCACCAACCACAAGGGCTACGGCACCGAGGAACACCGCGGCGCGGTGCTCGAAAAGGGACGATGCCCGCAGCACCGAACGCTGTTTTTGCGCAAACTCCTCGACCGCCGCGAAGATCCGGCGCAGTTGTCGTTTTTTGAAAATGGCGGCTAAAAAACACACATCACTGGATCGCGTGCTCGGCAGGTTCGACAGCCTCGACCCGGCCAGCCGCGCCAATCTCGTGCAGCGGCTTGCGCGCGAACGCCGCCTGCTCGAAAACATTTTCAACGTCCTCAAGGAGGGCGTGCTTCTCGCCGATGCCGACGGGCGCATCGAATACGCAAACCAGACCGCCGAAAAACTGCTCGGCGTGCGCGACGACGAGCTGGACAACGTCATCCTCTGGCGGCTCGTGCCGGGCCTGCGTCTTCCGACCATCGCAGCAGACGCCGATGCCGACAAATCCGCCGATGCCGGGCACGCGTCCCACGCGATGACCCGCGAAATCGAGCTGACTTATCCCGAACGGCGCGTGCTGCGGCTTTACATGGAGCCCTTCCGCTCGGAGGAAAAAGGCGGGCGTCACCAATACGCCGTGATTCTGACGGACATCACGAGCGACCGCGAAAACACGGAGCAGCGCATTGAAAACGAGCGCACCTCGTCGATCCGTCTGCTCGCCGCCGGAGTCGCGCACGAGCTGGGCAATCCGCTCAATTCCCTCACCATCCATCTGCAGCTCATCGAGCGCCGTTTGAAAAAACTTCAGGGCGCGTCGAAAAAGGACGCGGGCGCGCTTTCCGAATCCATCGCCGTCTGCCGCGAGGAGGTGAAACGGCTCGACGGCATCATAGAGAATTTTCTCGATGCGATCCGCCCGCGCCCGCCGGATCTCCGCGAGACGGACCCCGCCAAGGTGCTCTCGGAGGTGCTGCATTTCCAGCAGCGCGAATTTGAAGACCGAGGCATCAACGTGGACATCGAGGCCGCCGCCGACCTGCCCGTGATCATGGCCGACCGCGACCAGCTCAAGCAGGTGTTTTTCAACATCAACAAAAACGCGATGGAGGCGATGCAGTCCGGCGGCCTCCTGCGCATCAAGGCGCGCGCGGACGACGACAACGTGTATTTGTTTTTTGGGGACACGGGTTCCGGCATCAAGCAGGAGGACCTCGCGAAACTCTTCGAGCCGTATCACACGACGAAGCAAAACGGCCACGGTCTGGGCCTGATGATCGTGCAACGCATCATGCGCGAGCACGGCGGCCAGATCGGCATCGAAAGCAAGGAGGGCGCGGGCACGGTCGTGACCCTGCAGTTCCCAAGAAAAGACCGCCGCGTGCGCATGCTGAAGTAAAGGGGACGCGTGCGACAGAAATAACGCATGACGCAAGGAGCGCGCGTGCGACAAGGAGCGGCGGCGTCCCGCCGCCGGACGAGGCGAAGCCTCGCCAAAAATTGATTCATAGATTTTCCAAACCGTGCACGACTTCGTCGTGTCCGGCGGCGGGGACGCCGCCGCTCCTTGTCGCACGCGTGTTTTTATTGCAGGCGCCGCTCTATGCCGTCTTCACGATTTCCAACTGCACATCGCCGTCCGCGCCCGCGCTCAAATGCCAGCGCGTGCGTGTGATTTTTTCCAAGAACGCACGATCATGGCTCACGAGCAGCATCGCGCACGGGCAGCCGGCGAGCGCTTCCTCGAGACAAAGGATGCTCGGCAAATCCATGTGATTCGTCGGCTCGTCCATCACGATCAAATGCGGGCCGCGCACGATGCCGAGCGCGAGCAGGAGCTTGCGCACTTCGCCGGGGCTCGGCTGCGCGCTTTCCAAAAGCCGCGCGGGGCGCGAGCCGAGGCGGCTGATCGTCGTCATGATGCGGCCCCGCTCGTCGTTCGGGAGTTTTTTGATCTGCTCCAGAAGCGCGCGCGAATCCGCAGCGGAAATTTCCTGCGGCACGCTCACGAGTTTTTCGGCGGGCAGTTGCAGATGCGCGAGGATGTGCCGGATGAGCGTGCTCTTGCCCGTGCCATTCGGGCCGGTCAGCGCGATGCGATCCGCGCCGCCGATCGCGAGATCGGGAAAATGGAGGCGGCGCCGGCGCGCTTGGCCGCCGGAGTAGGGCGAACCCTCCGGGTGAGCCGCCTCATCACGCAACAGCTCACCCGGAGGGTTCGCCCTACCTTCGAGCGGCAATGTCCCCGCCGGAAGCCGCAGCAGAAAATCGCGCGGTGAAAAGGACGCGCCATCGATCCAGATGCCGGTCTCGTAGCGTTTGGAGACCTGGATCGCGGCGCGTTCCTTTTCGACGCGGACGGCGCGGCCTTTCATTTGCGCGGCGAGTTTGTTGGCGGTCGCGTCCTTGCCGGTGAGCTTTGCGAGGCCGCGCATGGCGCGCCCGTCGGGATCGTTTTTGGATGTCTTTTTCTGGTGCGAACCGCGGGCGGCGGCGGCCTGTTGTTGCGCGGTGACGTAGCGGCGTTGCGCCTCGGCGCGGAGGCGGGCGGCGGCGCGTTTGAGCGCGTCGCTTTCGCCCTGCGCGGTCTGCTCGTCGATTTCATGCTGGGCGAGCGCCTCGGTGATGTTGCCCGGACGGAGCGTGGCGCGCGGCGGGTCGAGCATGAGGCAGCGCGTGCAAAGCTCGTCGAGAAGCGCGCGGTCGTGGCTCACGAGAATGCCCGCGCCCTGGAAGTTTTTCAGCACGCTGACGAGGAGGGCGCGCGCGTCGGCGTCGATGTGGTTGGTGGGCTCGTCGAGCGCGAGGATGGCGGGCTCCTGCCAGAGCGCGGTGGCGATCTGCGCGCGTTTGCGCTCGCCGTGGCTGAGAGTGTCCCAGCGCCCGGGCCAGTCGTCGCCGATGCGCAGGCGCGACTTGAGCGCGGAGCCGTCGGGAGCCCAGAGAAAATCTTCAAAGAGCGGAGGCGGATCGTCGGTGCGCTGGGCGACGTGGAGCGCGGGACCTTGCGCGCGGACGCTGCCGCGCGAGGGCGCGAGCGCGCCGGTGGCGATTTGCAGGAGCGTGGTTTTGCCGGAGCCATTCGCGCCGACGACGCCCGTCCAGACGCCGGCGGGAAAGTGCACGGTGAGATCTTCAAAAAGCGGCGCGGCCATGCCGGGATGGGCGAATTCGACCTCGGTGAGTGTGAGCTGGGAAACTGACATGATTGCGAAAAACTTGGTTTGCGAATTTTGGATTCTGAGAGCCGGCGCGCCGATTCGGGCGCGGCGGGAAGACGCGCGTTTTGCCATGCCGCCGCGACGGGCCCGGGCTGGCGATGCGTTTGGAAAACAGGTTTGCCGTTACAAAATCATATTGGCTCCGGCGGCGCCGCCGGGTTGGATGGAAAACATGACGACTCCAGCCTCTCCGTCCAGTTTCAAACTCGATCTCGCCGAGCGTCCGCGCCGCCTGCGCCGCACCCCCGCCGTGCGCTCTCTTGTGGAGGAAACGGCGCTGCGACCCTTGGATTTCATCGCGCCGCTGTTTGTGCTGGAGGGGAAAAACGCGCCGGAGCCCGTCGGCTCGATGCCGGGCGTGGCGCGTTTCAGCGTCCCCGATCTCGTGAAGGAATGCCGCGCGCTCTGGAAGCTCGGCGTGCCCGCGGCGGCGCTGTTTCCCAAAATCGACGCGAAGCTGAAGGACCCGGACGGCTCGATTGCGCTGGACGAGGATGCGCTGGTTTTGCGCGCCGTGCGCGCCGTGAAAAAAGCCCTGCCCGGGATGGTCGTCATGACCGACATCGCGCTCGACCCTTACACGAGCCACGGGCACGACGGTTTGCTGTCGGACGACGGGAGCGAGGTTTTGAATGATGCGACCGTCGGCGTGCTCATGAAAATGGCCGTGCTCCATGCGCGGGCGGGCGTGGATTTTGTCGCGCCGTCCGACATGATGGACGGGCGCATCGCCGCGATTCGCGCCGCGCTCGACGCGGCAAATTGCGAGCAGACGGCCATCATGGCGTATTCGTCGAAATTCGCATCGGCGTATTACGGGCCGTTTCGCGACGCGGTCGGCAGCGCGAAGGCGGCCGGCACATCGGCGCTCGACAAACGCACGTATCAACTCAATCCGGCGAACCGCCGCGAGGCGGTCGCCGAGGCGATCATCGACGAAGGCGAGGGCGCGGATATTTTGATGGTGAAACCCGCCGGGCCGTATCTGGACATCATTCGCGACGTGCGCGAGGCGACGCGCAAGCCGCTCGCGGCGTATCAGGTTTCCGGCGAATACGCGCAGATTCACGCCGCCGCGAAACTCGGCTGGCTCGATCTGGAAAAGACGAGCATGGAATCCCTGCTTGCGATCAAGCGCGCCGGCGCGGACATGATCCTGACGTATTTCGCAAAGAGCG
>JARKRC010000075.1 GCA_029974595.1 Ereboglobus sp.
GATGGCGTCGCCTATGACCAAACCCGTTACCTGAGCGCCCTGGCCAAACGGGCCCGCCCCCGGATCGCCCCAGCCTGAAAATCCTTCAAAAAAAGACTTGCGCGGACCACCTCAGCTTTTGGGCTGCCAGCCCGTGCCACTTTCGATCCGCGCATGGCGTTTTGGTCGGAATCGCGGGTATTTCTTGCGGCTTTTAAGCTCATGCGGAAATGCAGGGACGCGGGCGCGGGTTTGCGAAGCACGCGTGCGACAGGGAGCGGCGGCGTCCTCGCCGCCGGACGAGGCGAAGCCTCGCAAAAAGATAAGGCGGCAGGGCGAGCTTCGATGAAAGGCACGCGACGGGGAACGGCGCTTCTACTCGGAAAGGGCGGAAGGGCGCGCACGGTGTGCGCGTCGGGCGGCGGGACGCCGCCCCTCCTTGTCGCACACGTGGTTTTTATTACACGCGTGCTTTTCGGCTTAGCGATACTCCTCGTTCGTCACCGCGTTGATGATCTTGAAGTTTTCGACGTGGTAATTGAGGTCGGCGCGGAACGCCAGCTTTACCCCAAAGAGGCGCTCCATGCGGACGAGCAGCTCGGCGTCCTCGCTGCGGAGGCGCTCAAGGATGCTCGGATGCACGAGCACGCGCAGCGAATACTCCTTGCCGTCGTTGCGGCCCTGGAGTCGGCGGACGACGGAGCTGAGTTTGCGCTGGAGCTCGACCGACATCGTCGTCGCGCTCTTCACGATGCCGCGTCCGCGGCAGTAGGGGCAGTCGGTGTAGAGATTGCTCGACAGCGATTCCTGCTGGCGCTGGCGCGTCATTTGCATGATGCCGAGCTGCGAGATCGGGAGGATGTGGTTCTTGGCTTTGTCCTCCGACATGGCCTGCACCATTTTCTCGTAAACGGCGTTGCGGTGGCGGCGCTCCTTCATGTCGATGAAGTCCATGATGATGAGGCCGCCGAGATTGCGGAGGCGGATCTGGCGCGCGATTTCCTGCGCGGCTTCGAGGTTCACGGCGTAGATGGTGTTCTTCTCGTCGCCGCCGCGGTTTTTGTGCGAGCCGGTGTTGACGTCGATGGCGATGAGCGCCTCGGTTTCGTCGATCACGATTTCGCCGCCGCTGGGAAGCGGGACGCGGCGCTGGAAGGTCTGCTCGATCTGGCGCTCGATGTTGAAGCGTTCGAAGATCGGGATGTTGTCCTTGTAGATCGCGATTTTCGAGCGGGAGCGTTTGCTGATTTGCGAGACGAGGGTCTGGATGCGGGCATGGTCGTCGAGGTTGTCAACGAGGACGCGATCAACTTCCTCGGTGAGGAAATCGCGCACGGTGCGTTCGACGAGGTCGGGTTCCTGGTAGAGGCAGGAGGGCGACTTTTCCGACTGCATCCGGGCCTGGATGCTGGCCCAGGTTTTCAGGAGGATGTGGAGATCGCGGATGAAGTAGCGGGTCTTTTTGCCCTCGCCCGCGGTGCGGACGATCACGCTCATGCCCTCGGGGATCGTGAGTTCGTTGATCATGCGCTTGAGGCGCTGGCGTTCCTTGGAGTCCTCGATTTTGCGCGAGATGCCGCACTGGTCGGAATAGGGCATGAGCACGAGGTAGCGCCCGGGGATGGCGAGGTTCGTGGTCGTGCGCGGGCCCTTGGTGCCGATGGGGCCCTTGGTGACCTGGATGACGATTTCGCTGCCGGGGGGATAGAGACTCGGGATGTCCTTGACGGTGGGCTCGGCGGGACGCGGCGGCGTGTTTTTCTTTTTGTTGACGCGGACGACTTCGACGGAGGAGTCGGCGGCGGCGGGGAGCATGTCCCAGTAGTGGAGGAAGGCGTTTTTGGAATAGCCGATGTCCACGAACGCGGCCTTGAGGCCGGGGTCGAGGTTTTTGATGCGGCCCTTGTAGATGCCGCCGACCATGCGGTTGTCGGAATCGCGCTCGATCTCGAACTTTTCGAGCGTGCCGTCAACGAGGAGGGCGACGCGCTTTTCGAGCGGCTCGGAATTGATGATGAGCTCGCGGAATGTCGTCTTTTCCTTGCGGAAGACGGAGAGGATTTTCTGGAGGATCGGGCGGTCCTTGGCGCGTTCCTTGGCGCCGGCCTTGAGCTCGGCGGGATTGACGGGGTCAACCTGCGTCTGCGGAGGCGGGTTGACGAGTTCCTCGTCGTATTTCTGAAGTGTGTCCTTGGGGGGCGGTTGTTGTTGCGCTGGTTGGGCGGCGTTATCGGGTGTGGGTTGAGTTTGATCACTCATGGTTGGTGTTGTGTTGGGCGGCGGCCCCGATGCGCGGTGGTTGCGGCGCAGGAAATCCCGGCAGGGCGGTCGTTATCGGGCTGGGGATTTTCCGGATCATGAAAAATCCCTCCTGAATCGATAGACGCTCTGGACCAGTCCTTGCAGCAGGCAGCAACAAAGCACAAAGGAGCCTCCGTAGCTAATGAAGGGAAGCGGTATGCCCGTGATGGGCACCAGTCCGATGGACATGGCGATGTTCACAAACACATGCACCGTGAAAAACATGGTCACGCCGATTGCGATCAGCGTGCCAAACCGGTCCCTTGCGAGACCTGCGATGCGTATGCTGTTGAACAGGATTATTCCGAACAGACTGATAACCGTAAGACTTCCCAAAAGTCCTGTTTCCTCGGCAATCACCGAGACAATAAAATCGTTGTGCGAGACGGCGGTGGGCAGGTAGCCGAGCTTGGCTTGCGTGCCTTCGCGCCAGCCTTTGCCGGTGAGCCCGCCCGAGCCGACCGAGATGAGAGATTGGTTGAGGTTGTAGGAGTCGCCCGTGCCGGCCTTGTCGATGATGTTGGGCGCGGCGAAGGCGAGGATGCGGTTGCGCTGGTATCCGCGAAACGGCAGCCAGGAATGCTTGTTGTAGAGATCGCGTTGCTCGGCGCTCTGGTATGAGTAGCCGTGCTTTTCCATGAAACCGACATAGCTCGCAGCATCCCACGCCACGATGCCCACGAGGAGCACAAACGCGGCCAGCACCGCTGCGAAGAAGCGGAGCGAAAGGCGGGATACGTAGAGCATGGCGAAGATCACGGGAGGAAGAACAATGGCCGATTTGATGTCCGGCTGTAAAAAGATCAAAAAGATGGGTATCCCCGCCGCAAGTGCCAATTTCCCGAGCACGCCGAGCGATTCGGCGACGGTGCCGATTTTCGAGCGCGCGAGAATGCCCGCCGACATGAGCAGCACGGCGATCTTGGCCGTCTCGGACGGCTGGAATTTGAACAGGCCGAAATCAATCCACCGCCGCGCCCCGAACTGCTCGTCGCCGATGTGCGGGATGAGCACGAGCACCAGCGGCACGAGCGCCGCGATGTAGATCCAGTGCACATAGCTGAGCCACACCCGGTAATCGATGAGCGACACCGCCGCGTAAAGCGCGAGCCCGACAACCCAGAAAACGCATTGCGCCTGCCACGCCTCGCCGTGCCGTTCGAGTTGCGCGCTGTAAATGAACATCACGCCGATCACCCCGAGCACCAGCATCGTCCCCGGCGTGAACACGTCGAAGCGCTCCTGCGTCTTGATTTTGAAGACGCCGAGCCAGTCGAGAGCCGTGGTGCGTGTTTTGGCCGGCATGCGAGGACGAAATGAGAAAATGTGAAAAACGAAAATGCGAAACAAAGGTGTAATAAAAACCACCCGCGCCCCGGTGAGGAAGCGCAAAAAGCGAGCAGCCGGTTTTTACATGATGCGGCGAGGCACAGGAAAAGCGGGCGGCATTGCCAGGACGGCGGTTTGGCGGACTGTCGCTTCGCTCGAAACCTGCCGCCGGAAGCGGTGCCAGCCCGCCTGAAAACGGCACGCTCTTCAAAATGCAATCACTGGCATGCGCCAATCATGTTTCAAATATCGTATGCAAAATGAACCTCAACGGAGTTCCATAGAGATAGCCCAAGGTTGCCCGAACAACGCGATGGCCACCTTGGGTATTGCATACAATGGAAGCAAACCCTAGGGGGGGTTACATCATTATCACTGCAAGCGACTATTGTCGCCCCCCTCAGGGTGCGCATGGTGACAAACAAGCCCCCTGAACATTAGGACGCCCAGTTGCTTCCATACAAATTACTATATTCCTTGGAAACATGGCAGGCCTCCTCGAATGAAGGCGCGTCATAAACCAAGGGCACACCAGTCCGATAATGATCCTTGATTCTCCCGGAAAGCAGCAGTTCGCGGGAAGGTCTGACACGTATCAAAGGCAACTGCTTTTCGCGGGATAATCCATATATCCTGTCCATGTCATTAAGGTAGGACTGGCCGAGATCGAAACAGCGCAACGACGTCAGCGTGAATATTTTCGCCACGGAAAGATCAATTTTACCATACGAATGGATTCCGCCCCCACCCATTGCGTTCAAGACATATTCGTCAAACCGCGCGATCTGGCTTTTATACATGTCCGGTGAAACCATTATCGCCGTGTCATCCCGTATAAGTATATTTCCCTTGACCAGCATATTATGCTGGAAGGAATACCCGGGATGGTTTTTCGTGACATGCGGTTTTAGCACCCCGGCAAATTCCACCTGGATGTCGGCAACCAGAGAGCCAGCCCCTTCTCGATCAAATCGGGCTCCATTATAAAATCCATGGAAATATCGCTGCCTCTGAGCAGTTCCAATGTGTCAAGCGAACCCTGCAAATCGGGCAGCACGATGTTCAAACATTTGTATAGATTCGGAAAACCGGCCAGGACGGGATGATAATATTTATAAGTTTCAATAACTCTCTTTGCCAACCCCGAGAAATAATTCTTTTCACATTCAAAAATGGACATGAATTCTCACTCCCCTCAAAAGAGAGCACCCATGGCGGAGTGCCATCGCATTGCTCAACCTCACCTCCCAAAATCGAGGCCACAAGAACGGTGCCGAAATTGGCGCGTATTGTATAAGGCAGGTCATCCCTGACCGCCGGATGATACAATATGCTCGTGCCAAATGCGTGCAACAATTCGTTGTAAAGCATCTTTTCCGGATCGGAAAAGATTTCCCTGTGAGGAACCGGGCGAAATGATGCATCCTATGGACAAGGATAGGTCACAACCAGCGGAAACCGGTCCGTCTCTTCCCAATTCAACGCCCGCTTGTGGCAATCTATAATTCTTTTCTGAGTTGATGCATCAACTTTCTCGTCCAAGGTCTTCAGCAGATCATTTAATTTTGAGTTCATGGCGAGGATTCAAATATTGAACATACTCATACTTGAAGCTTTTGTCCTTCTGGTAATTGCGCTCCTTCTTGTTCCTGAAGGTTGAGTCCATCTCGGTATTTATCATTTCGAGCTTAGCGGGGTCGAGAATCATGTCCTTTGTCTGCATTCGCCAGTTGTGTAACGCGCTCTTCAGCCTTTCAATTACATCAGCATATGCGGAATTGCTTGCAAGATTGGCCCATTCATTTGGATCATTTTGAAGATCATACAATTCGTATTCTGGCGGATTACGTCATGTATTGTATGAATCTTTTACAATTTTAGGCGCATTTTTCAACTCGTCGAGTTTCGTACCCGTATAATAATGCCTCGCGCCATTGTCGTAGAGCATCATGCAGGGGTTTTCTTTTCCGTGATTAACGTTAAGGATTAGTTTGTAACGCTGATCCCTGACGCTCCTGCATGGATAATGCACCTCCGGATAACAACCCATCCCGCCCGCAAACAGATACCGCCTCCATTTCACAGATGCTCCCTTTCCCCATAAGTTGAGAAGACTTTCACCTGGGAGTTCAGAGGCTTTGCCCCCTCCGGCAATATCAATAAATGTTGGCAGCAAGTCGATCACAGAAACAAGTTCGTTTCTCACATCACCGGCAGGAATAAGCGAGGCCCATTTTATAATGGCGGGGATTCGCAAACCACCTTCATAATTCGTTTGTTTCATTCGCGAAAATTGGGCGCCGTGGTCTGAAATGAATATGATTATTGTATTATCATATTTTCTGCTTTTTTTGAGCACATCCAGCAACATTCCAACACACTCATCCAAACGGTTAATACAATTATAGTAATTTGTAGTGTGCTCTCTTATTCTATCAGAATTTATTCCAACAGAAGCCAAGCTTTCCTTGACTTGCTCCACCTCAACAAGAGTTGAAGGCATCCCTTCCACCTGCCGCTGAAAAGGCGAATGCGAATCTGGAAGATTAACCATGAGCAAAAATGGTTGGTCTGATTCATTTATAAATTCTCCAGCTCTCACAGCATAATTCGGCAGATTTCTCTTCTGAAAATTGAAGGAGCGAATTTTCCAATAATCAAAAGATATTTCACCCTCTGGATTCACATGAATCTTCCCGAGACATCCCGTCCTATATCCGAGCTCGCGCATGTAAACGGGCAATGTTTTCACACCAGGAAACATGCGGTATTTGTGTGTTGCAAGGCCTATCTGACCGTTTTGATGAGGATATAAGCCTGTTAAAATCGATCCCCTGGATGGGCTGCACACAGAATAAGTTGTATAGGCGTTGTTAAAACGCGCGCCTTGGGATGCGAGCTTGTCAATATTGGGAGTGCTGACGAGCGAGTTGCCATAGCAACCGAAATCCAAAGATGCATCTTCTGCCACGATGAACAGGATGTTTGGTTTTTGTGCGAGCAGGCCGGCACACGCACTCCCGCTCAGCAATGCAGCGATAGACAATAAATGTTTATTTCTCATAATCAATGTCTCGTAAACTCATTTGATGCGCCCTCAAAATATCAGGGATCAAGTGTGTCCGCCCTGTCGGTCAGCCATTCCAGATTAAAACGCGCCAGTGTCAGATATTTTGAGGGGAAAAAACTGCCGCTTTTGCCCAGTCCGTCCTCATAGAGGCACAGGATGGTGCCATCATCCAAAATCGCAAGGTCACTGTATCCGCTCGGGCCGGGTTCCAGCACTTTGTTTATCGGCCAGGTCTTGCCCTCATCGTAGCTCAGTTTGATGGAAAGATTTTTTCTAAACAGTCCGTGGCCATTTGCCCGCTTCACGCCATCCCGGTCATTATCCGGATTTGCAAAGATAATCCTGCTTTTGCCATGTGTTTTTTCAGTGCTGACCCGAAGGATGCTCGCCATGCAAACAGGCTCCTTGAGTGTCTTGTCGTAAACAGGCTTCGTCCAGCCGGTCGCGCCGTCCGCGCTGAATGTAATGCCCCTGCGATGCTCGGCCGATTCATTGCGAATATTGAGCATCACGCGGCAATCTGCCAGTTGCAGCGCGATTGTTTCATTTGGATTTAGAAGCGGATCCTCCTCGCGAGCCGCAATTTCGCCCGCATGCCAGGTTTTGCCATGATCGTCGGAATAGATTACGGACGTCACAGACGGACGATGCCCCATGTAGCCACCACCCCTTGACAGCCAAACGGGAATGACAAGCCGCCCATTTTCGAGCTGGATGCCATGCCCGGGCCCCGTGGCGAGAACCCGCCAGGGATATTCTTTTTTAAACGCTTCAAAAACATCAGTCACTTCCTTCGGTGGCGACCATGTGAGACCGTCGTCCTTGCTGGTCATGAGGAAACATCTCGCCTGCTCGACACAATGAAACAGATGAATATCGCCCGTAACTTTGTCCACAACCGGCATCTGATTGGTAATGGGACGCTGGCCTTCCTCCCCCAAGCCCTGCTCAACCGCGACGCGATTTCGCTCAAATTTATATCCATGCTCCTCATGCATTCCAACGTAAACAATGCGTTTTCTGGGCTCCCAAGTTTTGCCTCCTGTGGTGCTTCTCCGCATGTATATTTCTATCGTCGCCCAGTCGATATGCTTGGCCGCCTTCCTCGCATCACAAAATGCAAGAACCGTGCCCTTGGGCGTAACAACCAACCCGGGAATCCGAAAATTGGCATATCCATCCTGGCCTGCCATAAATATATGAAATTTTTCGATCCTCGGCAGTTTGCCCGGCCACTCCACCTCACCTGGCCGCACAATCTCGGACGCGGCAAATGACACAATATTGGCAATACAAAAAGTTGCCATTGATATTAATATATTTCGTTTCATGATAGTTTATAGACATGCGCGTTTTTGAGCTGACTGTCTTTTCGCCACGCCAAAATATAAATGGCAATCAGTGATGATTTCGCAGATTATTTCAGGGATTGTTAAATAATTGAATTGAGGCACTAAGCGCGTGAATTAAGTGGATTTATCAGTAGTTCATTTCCCCAAGGCATCGACCCTAAAGTATTGGTTTGTTTTGCATACCATTTTTGCCTCATAAATACATGGAGTCATCATTAAGAACATACCCACCGGCAAAAATGACTTAACATTCAGCCGCTGAACTGTGAGTTTTTGATTTCATCAAACATGCGTTTTCAAAAAATCCTCATAGCTCCCGACAAAATAAGCTGAGTATTCGAGGTGAGTTTTTGTTGTTTTTCTCGGAAAGGCTCATGTCAAACAGCACACTTCACGCCGCGCCTTCCGGCGCGGGTTGTTCGGCTGGCCCGGCAGACTTGGCAGTCTGCGCTATTTGCCGCGCTTGCGGGGTTCGCGCGGCGGCTGCACCGAGCAGGATCCAAAACACCACCGCGCCCATCGGCCCTTCGAGCACCACACCGAAACACGCGCTCGTGAAAAGCGCCCACACATGGCACCACGGCTCGCCCCGCCAGAACGCCCCTGTCCTGCTCCTCGCCGCCCGCCATGTGCGCCCCGCCATCACTAGGCACAAAATCAAAAACGCCCCCAAGCCCGCGCCGCCCGTCCGCGCAAAAATGCTCAGCAGCACATTATGCGGGCTGCGCGTCGTGAACGCATCGTCCGAATCCGCATAATACACCTTCAAAAAACCTTCCGCCAAATCGTGCCCGAAACCCAGCCCCGTCCACGGATTGGTCGCGACCGTCTCATCCACAACCGTCTTCCACCAAATCGCGCGGAAACGATTGTTGTCGCCCTTCGCCTCCGCTCCTTTCGCACCCGAATAATCGCGCTCCCCCTGAAAATCCACGACCGACACCACCCGCTGCGAAATGCCGTAAAGCGGCGTCTTCTCAAAAGGTTTCCCCGTGAACTGCGCCCAAAACAAAATACCCGCCGCCGCCAGCGCGCCCGCAAACCCGAGCGTCACCGCGAATTTCCAGCGCCCTCCGGCAAGCATGACCACCACGCCTGCTCCGAGCGCCAGCATCGCCGCCCGATTTTCGGTCGTCATCATCACTCCGGCCAGCACGAGAGCCACCGCCGCCGCCAGCCAACGCCAGCCCGCACGTCCGCGCTCAAACGCGCAAAACCACGCCAGCGCGCCGATGCTCATGAATGTGCCCGCCAGATCCCCCTTGAACCATACCAGCGGCAGACCCCGCACGGTCAGCGTTTCCAGGAAAAAATCCGGCCACGACAAAAACGCCCCGTAAATCGCCGGCAGCGCCGCCGTGCACCCGAGCAGGCACCGCCGCGCCCAGCGCAAAGCCGCATCCGTCGTGAAAGCCTCCTGCGCCACGAAGAAAAACAGCGCGTAATACACCATCGCGAAATCCCGCAGCGCCATCGGCCCGTATGTGCGCACATCAAACGGCAGCCGCACCGTGCTCGCCGCCATCCACAGCAGCAGCGCCCAGTTCAGCAGATCATTCCGCCAAGGCAGCTTCCTCTCCTGCGCGCAATGCCACAGCAGCACCGCCAGCGTCGCCGCCATGCCGATCTCCGCCGGAAACAACGGCACGCCCTGCGATACCGAAAGCTGCGCGAACCCGCGGTTTCCCAGCACGTAACCCGCTACGAGCACGCACAGCCCGAGCGGATTGAACCCGACCGGCGACACATGCGCGACGATCACGCAAAGAAAAATCCCGACGATGACGACCGGCGCGAAAACCGCTTGATCCGCGATGCGCAGCCCCGCCCAAACCGCGATGACGAACGCGACGAGCACGATGATGAAATCTCTGCCGGAATACTTCACAAAGCCGCACATCATGAAGCGCCCGCCCGCGTTTCTCAAGCAACCATGTTGCCGGTTTGTCCGCGTCGCGCGCCGAGTTGCAATTTTCTTGAATCTGCGCCCGCGTTCGAAAGCATTCCGACCCGATCCTTATGAAAACCATCATCGCAATCGTGCTGATCGCAATCGGCGGCTGGCTGATCTATTCCGGCTATCAGCTTCAGGAATCGCTCAGCGGCTCATTGAGCTCCGTGAGCAATAAAGTCGCCACAAGCGTGGACGGCAAAACCCGCGTCACCAACCACGCGTGGTATTACGTCGGCGGCGGCGCGCTCGTCCTCGCCGGCCTCGTCACACTCGCAACCTCGCGCAAAAAAGCCTGATTTCCGCTGAATTGAACAACCCAAAACCCGCGCCATACACCGGCGCGGGTTTTTGCATTTCAGGGCAAAACGCCCGCATTTGTTTTTCCCTATCGCCAAGCGCCCTTTTGGCATGTTTTACATGGCCCTCTCTCTTCCGCGCCATGCTCATCCATCACGGCTCTTCCGCACTCTCCGAATTCCGTCTCGCCAAACTCCGTCAGGATCTCGCCGATGCCGGCGTGCCCGTCGCCCGCGTCTCGGCACAATTTGTCCATATCGCGGAACTCGCCGACGCCGCCGCGACTGCGCTCCCCGCCGGTGCGCAGGCCGTCTTTGAGAAACTCCTCACCTACGGCCCGACCCGCGAGGCATCCGAAATCGAGGGCGCGCGCACCCAAACCCTCTTCGTTTCCCCGCGCCCCGGCACCATTTCCCCGTGGTCGTCCAAGGCCACCGACATCGCGCACATCTGCGGACTCGCCGTCATCAAACGCATCGAGCGCGTCACCGCCTTCACCTTCGAATTGGCCGACGACGCGCCCGCCGCATTCCGCATTCCGCATTCCGCATTCCGCATTTTCTCGGATCGCATGACGCAGGCCGTCTTTGACAACATCGACGCGCTCGCCTCCCTTTTCTCGCACGAAACACCCCGCCCGCTCACGACCGTGCCCGTCCTCGCCCAAGGCCGCGCCGCGCTCGTCGAGGCCAACAAAACCCTCGGCCTCGCGCTCGCCGACGACGAAATCGACTACCTCGTCAACGCCTTCAACACACTCAAGCGCGACCCCAACGACATCGAACTGATGATGTTTGCGCAGGCCAATTCCGAGCACTGCCGCCACAAGATTTTCAACGCGACCTGGGACATCGACGGCCAGCCGCAGGACCGCTCGCTGTTCCAGATGATCAAAAACACCTACCAGCTCCACAGCGACGGCATCCTCTCCGCCTACAAAGACAACGCCGCCGTCTTCGCCGGCCACCGCGCCGGACGTTTCTACCCCGACACCGCCACCGGCGAATACGCCGCGCACGAGCAGGACGTCCACATCCTCTGCAAAGTCGAAACGCATAACCACCCCACCGCCATCTCGCCCTTTCCCGGCGCGGCCACCGGCAGCGGCGGCGAAATCCGTGACGAAGGCGCCACCGGGCGCGGCTCCAAACCCAAGGCTGGCCTCACCGGCTTCACCGTATCCAATCTTCAACTACCGGGCGCGGTCCACCCTTGGGAAAAAGACCACGGCAAACCCGGCCGCATCGTCAGCGCGCTCGACATCATGATCGAAGGCCCGCTCGGCGGCGCAGCCTTCAACAACGAATTTGGCCGCCCCAACATCAACGGCTACTTCCGCACCTTCGAGCAGGCCGTCCCCGCCGCCGGCGAAAAAACCGAACTGCGCGGTTACCATAAACCCATCATGCTCGCCGGCGGCCTCGGCAATATCCGCCCCGAGCACATCAAGAAGGGCGCGATCAATCCGGGCGACCAGCTCGTCGTCCTCGGCGGCCCCGCGATGTTGATCGGCCTCGGCGGCGGCGCGGCCAGCTCGATGGCCAGCGGCCACGGCAGCGAAGACCTCGACTTCGCCAGCGTGCAGCGCGACAACGCCGAGATGCAGCGCCGCTGCCAAGAGGTCATCGACCGCTGCTGGGCGCTCGGCGACGAAAACCCGATCGCCTTCATCCACGACGTCGGCGCGGGCGGCATCAGCAACGCCCTCCCCGAACTCGTCAACGACGGCGGACGCGGCGGACGCTTCGACCTCCGCAAGGTTCCCAACGACGAGCCCGGCATGTCGCCCCTCGAAATCTGGTGCAACGAATCGCAGGAGCGCTACGTGCTCGCCATCCCCGCCGACCGCATCGAAACCTTCCGCCAGCTCTGCGCCCGCGAACGCTGCCCCTACGCGGTCGTCGGCACCGCCACCGAGGAAAAACGCCTCGTCCTCGAAGACCCGCATTTCAAAAACACCCCCATCGACATGCCCCTCGACGTGCTGCTCGGCAAACCCCCGCGCATGCACCGCTCCGAAAAAACGCTTTCCCGCCCGCAGCATCCGCTCGCGCTCGGCGACATCACGCTCGCCGAAGCCGCGTACCGCGTCCTCGCGCACCCCGCCGTCGCCGACAAAACCTTCCTCATCTCCATCGGCGATCGCACCGTTACCGGCCTCATCGCCCGTGACCAGATGGTCGGCCCCTGGCAGGTTCCCGTCGCCGATTGCGGCGTCACCGCGACCTCCTTCGACGTTTACACCGGCGAGGCCATGGCGATGGGCGAGCGCACGCCCGTCGCCATCAACAACGCCCCCGCCTCCGCGCGCCTCGCCGTCGGCGAAGCACTCACCAATCTCGCCGCCGCCGCCATCCCCGACCTTGGCCGCGTCAACCTCTCCGCAAACTGGATGGCCGCCCCCGCCGTGCCCGGCGACGCCGCCGATCTCTACGCCGCCGTCCGCGCCGTCGGCATGGAGCTCTGCCCCGCCCTTGGAATCACGATTCCCGTCGGCAAGGACTCCATGAGCATGAGCACCGTCTGGGAGGAGAAGAATGCGGTCTACGAGTCTGCGAGTGGCCCGACATGCGGATTGCGGAGTGCGGAGTCATCGGACTCCGCCAAAACCGCAAAATCCGAAAGCTCGACCATTCCGCATTCCGCAATCCGCATTCCGCATTCCAAACGGATGACCGCGCCCATCTCGCTCATCGTCTCCGCCTTCGCCCCCGTCTCCGACATCCGCAAGACGCTCACGCCGCAACTCATCACCGACGCCGATGCGGGCGGCGAAACCGAACTCATCCTCATCGACTTGGGGCGCGGCAAAAACCGCCTCGGCGGCAGCATCCTCGCGCAAACCCTCTCGCAAATGGGCGCGTCCACGCCCGACGTGGACAACCCCGAGGACCTGAAAAATTTCTGGAACGTCATCCAGAAACTCAACGCGCAGGACAAGCTCCTCGCCTACCACGACCGCAGCGACGGCGGTCTCTTCACCACCATCACCGAGATGGCCTTCGCCGGAAACACCGGCGTGGACATAGACCTCGCCATTCCCAGCGACGCCGCCAGCGCCAACGCCCCGTTCCCCTTTGCCCAGCTTTTCTCCGAGGAACTCGGCGCGGTCATCCAGATCCGCGCCGCCGATCTCGACGACGTGATGCTCGCCCTCCGCGAGCACGGTTTCAAAACCTGCGCGCAGCGTATTGGAAAGTTGAATACGCTCAACGCCATCCGCGTGCGCCAGTTTGGTCGCGCCGACCGCGTGCTCTTCAACGAGGAGCTTCCCAAGCTCCGCGCTATCTGGAGCGACACCACGCGCCGCATCGCCTCCCTGCGCGACAACCCCGCCTGCGCCGAGTCCGAATACCGGCTCAAGCTCGATCCGACGAACCCCGGCATCACACCAAAAATCACCTTCGGTTACACCGGATCGGGTGGCATGGGCGACTCGCCCGTGGGATCGGACCGCATGGCCGACCCGGCCATGCTCTCAGAACACGGGCGAGTCGCCCGTGCCACCCAACCCGCCCAAACTTCAAACCCATCTCCTTCCGGTCTCCGTGATCTCCGTGCCTCCGTGGTGAAAAATAAACCACGCATCGCCATCCTCCGCGAGCAGGGCGTGAACGGCCAGATCGAGATGGCCGCCGCCTTCACCCGCGCCGGCTTCTCGGCGGTGGATGTCCACATGACCGACATCATCAGCGGACGCATCAGCCTGCGCGATTTTCGAGGCCTCGCCGCGTGCGGCGGCTTCAGCTACGGCGACGTGCTCGGCGCCGGCGAAGGCTGGGCCAAGAGCGTGCTCTTCAACGCCCGCACGCGCGACGAGTTCAGCGCATTCTTCGCGCGGCAGGACACGTTCTCCCTCGGCGTGTGCAACGGCTGCCAGATGATGAGCAACCTGCACAGCATCATCCCCGGCGCGGAAAACTGGCCTCGTTTCGTGCAAAACAAATCCGAGCGCTACGAGGCGCGCCTCGTCTCGTTGCTCATCGAAAAATCGCCGAGCGTGCTCCTCGCGGGCATGGAAGGCAGCGTCCTCCCCATCGTCGTTTCGCACGGCGAGGGCCACGCCGAGTTTCCGGCGCGCGCCGCAGCCGACACCTTCAACGCCGCCGGCCTCGTCGCCGGGCGTTATGTGGACAACCACCACCGCGCGACCGAGCAATACCCGCTCAACCCGAACGGCAGCCCGCACGGCATCACGGCGATCACGACAAAGGACGGCCGCGTGACCATCCTCATGCCGCACCCCGAGCGCGTGCACCGCACCGTGCAAATGAGCTGGCACCCGAAACCGTGGCTCGCCCACGACGATTCCCCTTGGATGCACCTCTTCCGCAACGCCCGCGCATGGGTGGAGTAATTCACCACAAAGGCACAAAGCGCTCAAAGAATTCTTCTGTCGGAAACTTTGTGCCCTTGTAGGACAACTGGCCAAGCCCCGAGGAGTCATATAACGAAACGGGGCATGGCCAGTTGTCAGGAGAGGGCGGGCCTGCAGGCCCGCCCTCTCCTCCCGTCCCGTTAGCCTGATTTGTGCCCAGAGCC
>JARKRC010000031.1 GCA_029974595.1 Ereboglobus sp.
CTTCCGCCATCCCCGCCCCGCTCAGGCTCTCCTCCGGACGGCTCCATTTCCTCTCCACCAGCCTCTTCAGCCCTTCCGACAGCCGCGCGTCCCCGAAATCCGCCGATTCAAACTCTTCGTCAACCCATTCGCTCATCCCCCATCTCTGTGCACTTTCACCCCTCTGCCTTCCAGCTTTTATCTCCCGAACTTGTGTATAAAGCTATGGCGACGCGCCCATGTGGATCGAGTGCCACGGGCTTCCAGCCCGTGTCTTCGGAACACGGGCGAGTCGCCCGTGCCACCCGATTCGCTCGCCTTCCCTCTTCAATCTCCGTCCTTTTCCGATCTTTGTGTCCTTTGCGCCTTTGTGGTGAAAGATCACTTACCGTCCTGCTCTTTTTTCCGCTTCTCCAATTCCGCCCGCACCGCTTCGCGCACCGGCTTCCCGTCGATGTAAAGCTCCTCGATCACGCCCACGCCATTCCTGACCCGCACGGTGACGTAGGCCGGCATTTTCTGCGCACCCGCATTGCGTCCACGCGAGTTCGCAGCCGCATATAATTTCTCAGCCTCGGGAGCGATGTCCTCCGGCAGATAATAACGGTTGAAAGGATAATTAAAACGCCACTGGTCGGCTCCCCGGTGCCACACGTTCGTAACGGTCACGACATCATCACCCGAAACCGGCTTGCGACTCGCAGCCACGGGCACCGCGAAACCTTCCTCATCGCGCTTCAGGCGCACATACAAAATATCATCCCTCAGAGCGCCGTCACTCTTTGGCTTTTCCAGCACATTATCCGCATAAGAAAGCGTCACATAGCGCCCTCGAAATGCATCATACGGATCGACGGGCCTCGTGCGAAATTTATAGAGCGCGCCGTGGCGCAACGTGTTTTCGTATTTCCAAATAATGCCCAGCGGCGCGGCCACGCTCGCCACCGCAACCAGCACAAACAGCGCGAATCTCACATTCAGCTTTTTCATACGGCGCCTCCTTTCTGCTTTTGTCCCCGTTTAATCGCCAGCAGATTGACCGCCAAAAACCCGCATCCGACCAAAATGAACGCCACGCCGCGCGCGACGAAGCCGTAGTGGCTGTCGAAAAACCGGCAGACGATCAGCACGGTGATGAGTATCATGCCCTCGTTCATCAAAAACAGGCTGTCACGCCTTATGCCCTTCACCAATGTGAACACGCCAAGCGCGAGCACATACCCGCTTGCCAGCAGGGGCAGCACGCCGTCTTCCGTAAACACAACTCCGAACGCAAGCAGGAGCGGAAGCAAGGATGCGACGATATTAAATCGGGTCTTATGCCGCAATAAATCACTACCGAGCGTAACCCAGGCAAGCGCGCCGATGATCGCAAACCATCCTATCGCGGCAGGCGGCGGAACATTGAGCCACGAAGCATGCGCATGGGCGCCCTTGTGTATGAACGTCAGGCTGACCGCCACAATTGCGATTCCCAGCGACCCGAGCGTGCGAAATGGATTTTTGAACAAGCGAGACTCCCCGAACCAACGGCATCCCGCCAGATAATACACGACGCTCAACAGCCCGTAAACCACGCCATTGCTCTCCGCATCCGCCTTCCTCGCAATCATCGTCATCATGAGCGGCAGCGCGACCGCCAGCGCCCAAGACATCCAGATCACACTCAGCGCATCACGACGTTTCCACACATGCCATGCATAATAAGGCAGCGCCAGCGCAAGCAGCATCAACGGCTTTGGGGAAAAGGGCTGGTTATCGAGCACAAGCGCATATGCCGCCAGGCACGCCATGCACCCCGCGAACGCCGCGCTTGAACTGAGCAAATAAATCACCGGCAGCGCGAGGACGATCCAGTAGAACAAAAAGCCGGCCATGTCATTGTAGAGATGATACGTCTGGCTCACGAGCGCGATGGAGGCGCCGATGGATAGAAACCAAAACACTCCGCATCCTTCGCGCCATGCCGTGGAATCCATGCCCCGCAAAATCGTGCGGCCGGACAGCGCGATGCTGGCGAGCAGCGGAAGCACCGCGAAGATTGCGCGCGCGGGCCTGGAAAGTTCGTCCCAATTATGCGCGAGCAGCAAAATGATGCCGGAGCCGACAAGCAGCCCGCCCAGAATCGCGGTGATGACAAGACCGGTTGCGAAGGAACGCCCGGGTTTTATTTGCACTTCGTAATGGCGCCGCAAAGCGGCGGCCGCAGTATCGTCGATGACGTTTCCCGAAACGAGCTTGGGTAGCTCGGCCACGATTTGCCGGGCCAGTTTGGGATTATTCATGGGAAAAAAGACAGCAGGTTTTTCGTGCCTGCGCGACTTTTTTCTCAAAACGCCGCGAGCAGTTGCTTCATGTCCACGTGGTCGAGAATCAGTTTTTTGATCACGGGAAATTTGTCCGTGTCCTGCGGCTGCGTTTTCACGGTCATGCTGTGGATGCGCGAGGAGACGTTGAAGCATTCCTGATGCGCGGCGATCACCGGAATCTCGGTTTGTTCGAGCAAATCCAGCAGCTTCGGATGCGGCATGATGTCGTTTGAGAGAATCAGCCCGGAAATCGTTTTCTCACCGGAAAGGCGCTCGCTCGAAACGGCGGCGAGGATGATGTCGTCGCGGTCGCCGGGCGTGATGATCACGACGCCAGGCTGCAGGTAATCGACGATGCCTTTGGCGGTCATCGCGCCGACGATCACGCGCTCGGCGCGGTGCATGGCGCCGGTTGCGCGTCCGTTGAGCCAGCGGCCGCCGATCTCCTCGGCGATTTGCGACATGCTGGGCGTGGACAGCATGCGATGCACAGGCAACACGCCGAGAAGCGGCACGCCGAGGCGGCGCAGGCCCTCGCCCGCGTAATCGGTGATCATGTCCATTTTGTCGGGTTCGACCTTGTTCAGAATCGCGCCGATCACCTCGACGCCCGCCTTGTCGAAGAGGGCTTTGTTGAGCGCGATCTCGTCGATGGGCCGCCCGATGCCGCCGGGGGAAACGAGGATCACCTTTGCATTGAGAAGCTGCGCGACGCGGGCGTTGGAGAGATCGAACACCGAGCCGACTCCCGCATGCCCCGTGCCTTCGATGAGCGTGAAATCCTTTTCCCACGAGACGCGGTCGAAGGCGCGGCAGATTTTGTCCTCAAGCTCGGCGAGCATTTTTTCGGGATGCTTGAGGTAGCGGCGCGTAAGCGTGCTGTCGATCGTGACGGGGCTCATGCTCTGGATGGGCACGCACACCTTGTAGATGACGTCGAGCAGGTAGGAATCCTCATCGACCATGAGGCCGTCAATGTTAACAAAGCGCTGGCCGACGGGCTTGATGAATCCAACCCTTGGATACATCGCCTGGATCGCGGCGTAGAGGCCGAGGCAGGTCGTCGTCTTGCCGTCGTTCATGCGAGTGGCGGCGACGAAAATGCGCCGTGTCTCCGTGTTGGTCGGCTTGGTCAGGAGAGGCAGCGCGGGGTGGTCGAAAGGATTGCTGATCGGTTCGGAGGCCATGCGGTGTGGTTAAGACGTGGAGGCGGCGCGCTTCATGTGCCATACAGCAATTTGCGGTCAATCGCCTGGCAGCCGACAATCGCGGCGGCGCCAAAAACATCGTGCGCGCTGGAGCCGCGGCTGACCTCGGCGGCAGGCCGGCTGAGGCCGGTGAGGATTTGTCCGTAGGCGTAGGAACCGCCGAGGATGTTCACGAGCTTGAAGGCGATGTTGCCGCTCGCGAGATCGGGAAAAATGAGGACATTGGCGCGGCCGGCGACCGGGCCCGAGATTCTTTTCGCATGCGCGGTGAGCGCATCGAGCGCGGCGTCGGCCTGGATTTCGCCTTCGATTGCGACCGTGATGCCCGCGACGGCGGCCTTGGCGCGGGCGAGCCGGGTGGCCTCGCGCACTTTCACGAGCGAGGGGTGCGCGGAGTCGCTATGCGTCGCCCAGCTGAGCATCGCGATGCGCGGCGTTTCGTTGGTGAGATGATGCGCGATGTGCGCGGTGGACACGGCGATGTCGGCGAGTTGCGCGGCGGTCGGCTCGGGAATGACGCCGCAATCGGCAAAGAAAAGCGTGCCGCCGGAGCCGAATTTCTGCTCGTCGAATCCGATGATGATGAGCGAGGCGACGTTTTGCGCGTGCTCGTGCTTGGGGATGATTTGAAAAAGCGGGCGCAGCGCGCTCGAAGCGACGCGGGTGGCGCCGCCGACAAGGCAGTCGGCCTGCGCGTTTGCGAGCATCATCGAGGCAAAATAACTGGTGTCGCGCATGATCGCGCGGGCCTCGCCGGGCGTGATTTCCTTGTCGCGGTTTTTGCGCAATCCGGAGAATTGCGTGGCGAACGGCTCCAGTTCCTCGCTTTGCGCGGGATCGATGATGCGCATGCCCTCCAGGTTGATGTCGAGGCGCATGGCGGAGTTTTTGATGAGCCCGCGGTCGCCGAGGAGGATCGGCACGCCCATGCGGCGGGTGACCCACTGGCGCGCGGCCTGGAGGATGCGCGGATCGTTGCCTTCGGCGAAGACGACCCGCTTGGGATGTCTTTGCAGTTTGGCGACGAGTTGTGGGATGATCGGCATGGAATGAATGTTAAAGGCTGCGGGTGTTGTCCGGATGCGTCAATGGCTGGTTCATGAAACGAAAAATCGTCGTTAAGCGCGCTTTATTTTCCTCCTGCCCCGACGCCGTTTTTGGCAAGGCGTTCGATGAGCGCGCGGTTTGCGGGATCGCCGAGCCAGGCGGCGATGCTGGCGGCGGCTTTTTTGCCAACTCCCGGCAATCGGGCGAGGGTCGCCTCATCCGCGGAAACAAGCCCGGAAAGCGAATTGAATTTTTTCGCGAGCGTTTTTGCGCGCGCTGTCGCGACATCGGGCATGCCCAGGCCGACAAGCACGCGCCAGAGTTCGGCGCGGCGGCTGGCCGCAATCGCAGCGTGAAGGCGCGCGGCGGATTTTTCGCCGAGGCCGTCGAGCGTGGCGATTTGCCGCGGCGTCAGGTCGTAGAGATCGGCGACATTGCGCACGAGGCCGCGCGAAACGAGTTTCTCAACCGTGGAATCGCCGAGGCCCGCGATGTTCACGCATGACTTCGATGCGAAGTAGGCGATGCGCGCCTTGACTTGCGCGGCGCAATCGCGGTTCGGGCAACGGAGCAGGACGTTATCCGCGCTCTCGTTTTCGGCGGCGAGCGGCGTCGCGCACACGGGACAGTTTTTCGGGAGCGCAAAAGGCGCGGGAGCCGCCGGGCCGCCGCCTCGCGCCCCGGTTTTCACGCGCGCGATCTCGGGAATGATGTCGCCCGCTTTTTCGACGACGACAATGTCGCCGACGCGCACGTCCTTGCGCAGCAATTCCTGCGTGCTGTGGAGCGTGACGCGGCCGATTTTCGAGCCTCCAAAAACAACAGGATCGAGCACAGCCACGGGAGTAAGCGCGCCGGTGCGCCCGACCTGGAGCGTGATTGCGCGCACGCGCGTTTCGACACTCTTCGGAGTGTATTTGTAAGCGATGGCCCAGCGCGGCGCGGTGGAGTGCGAACCGAGGGTTTGCTGCGAGGCGATGTCATCGATTTTCACAACGGCGCCGTCGATTGGATAGGGAAGTTTTTCGCGAAGCGCGGAAAGCTCCGTGATTGCCGCAACGAGCGCATCAGGCGTGTCGGCGAGCCAGTATTTTTCGATGACAGGCAGACCCCACGCGCGAAAACGTTCGAGGAGGCCGCTCTGCGTGGAAATCGTCGCGGCCGGCTCGCACGCCCCGGCCCCATAGACAAAAATATGGAGCGCGCGATTCGCGACTTCCGCCGGGTCGTGGAGCTTCATGGTGCCGGCGGCAAGGTTTCGCGGATTGGCAAAGAGCGGCTGGCCGGCGGCGGCGCGGCGCGCGTTGATGCGCTCGAAATCGGCAAAGGTCATGTAAATCTCGCCGCGGATTTCGATGAACTCGGGCAGCCCGCCGCCATCGTCGCGAAGCTCCCGGGGGAGCCCGGCGATGCTTTTTGTGTTGGCGATGATGTCGTCGCCGCCCGCGCCGTCGCCGCGTGTCAGGACGCGGACGAGTTTGCCGCGCTCGTAAATGAGGCTTATGCCCGCGCCGTCGATCTTCGGCTCGACGGTGTAGCGCAGCGCGGGAAGCCCGGCGGGGGTTGCGCGCGCGGCGAGCCGTTTGCGCACCCGCTGGTCGAAGGCGCGGATATCGGCCTCGGTGTAGGTGTTGTCGAGGCTGAGCATGGGCGCGCGATGCGCGTGATGCCTGAAAAACGCGTCGCGCGCATCGTCGTCGACACGGCGCGTCGGGGAGTCCGAGGTCGCCAATTCCGGATGCGCGGTTTCGAGTTCGCGAAGCTCGCGCTTGAGCGCATCGTAGGCGGCGTCGGAAATTTCCGGCGCGGCTTTTTTGTAGTAAAGCTCATCGTGGCGCCTGATCTCGGCGCGGAGCTGTTCGACGCGGGCAGCGTCATCGGTCGCCGCGAAAGCGGACAGCAGATGTCCTGCAACGAACAATAATAACAAGAGTCTGGGCAGGCCGGCCCGAAGCAGTGCAACAAGGGTCATGGGATATCGGGGATTTCAGGAATGCTCGGCGCGTCCCCGCGCAAAGTCGAGCAGTTTTTCGGATCGATGAAGCGGCGGAAGGTTTGCGCGGGAGGGCGCGTTTTTTCAGGGGAAAAGGCCGCGGAGTTTTTTGGCGGCGGCGACGCGCTCGACACCGAGGGCAAGCGCGGCGGTGCGCGGGTTGGTGCGGAGACGTTTTTGCTGCGCAAGCACCGCCATGCGGCTTTTGTCGAGCATGCCCTCCAGTTTTGCGAAAACTTCGCGCTCCGTCCAATAGGCGTTTTGCAGGTTTTGCAGCCACTCGAAATACGAGACGATCACACCGCCGCTGTTGCAGAGCACGTCGGGGATGACGGTGATGTCACCGCGCGCGTTGATGAGCGCGTCGGCATCGTTGTTCGTGGGTCCGTTGGCGGCCTCGGCGAGGATTTTGCAGCGGAGTTTGCCGGCGTTGCCCGCGTTGATGACACGTTCGAGCGCGGCGGGAATGAGCACGGTGCATTCGAGCGCGAGGAGCTCGTCGTTGCTCATCGGATCGCCGCCGTTCCAATTTTTAAGGGAGCGATTTCGGGCGGCGTAATCGACGGCGGCGCGCACGTCGATTCCCGCGGGGTTGTGCCAGCCGCCGGTGACGTCGCTGATCGCGATCACTTTCACGCCCATTTGGTGGAGGTAGAGCGCGGCGTGGGAGCCTACGTTGCCGAAACCCTGGACGACAGCGGTGGCTTGGTTGAGCGGAATGGAGGCGTCTTCGAGCGCGCGGCGCGTGCAATGGGCGACGCCGTAGCCGGTGGCCTCCTTGCGCCCGAGCGAGCCGCCGACTTCGGGAGGCTTGCCGGTGACGATGGCCGGTTCGGAGTGGCCGAGCTGGATGGAATAGGTGTCCATCATCCATGCCATGGTTTGCGGATTGGTGCCCATGTCGGGAGCCATGACGTCAACGTGCGTGCCGACGAAGGGAATCATTTCCGTCATGTAGCGGCGCGAGAGGCGTTCGAGTTCGGCGGGGCTGAGTTTTGAGGGATCGACGGTGACACCGCCCTTGGCGCCGCCGTAGGGAAGTCCGGCGAGGGCGCATTTCCATGTCATCCACATGGCGAGCGCGGCGACTTCGCCGATGTTGACGTCCTGGTGAAAGCGGACGCCGCCTTTCGTCGGGCCCATGGTGAGGTGGTGTTGCACGCGGAAGCCTTCGAAGACTTCAACGGCTCCGTTGTCGCGGCGGATGGGGAGCGTGACGGCGAGGCAGCGTTTCGGGTAGAGCGTGCGCTCGCGCACGTCCTGCGGGAGTTCGAGGATGTCGGCGGCTTGCTCAAACTGGCCGCACGCCATCGCAAATACGTCGGATTTGTAGAGGGTGTCTCTCATGGGGATGAGGTTCAAGGGTTGATGTTTTTGCTGGAGCGAGTTTCGGACGGGGACGGCCGCGGGGGCAAGCGCGGAAGAGGCGGAGCGGCCTGCGTCTTCCGTTTTGGGAACAAAAAAAACGCAGCCTTGCGGGCTGCGTTTGGAAATGGGCTCGGAGCGTCGTTGCGCCCGCGGCTTATTCGATCGCGACGCTGCGGTGCGCCTTGTCGTAAACGACCTTGCCGTCCTTGAGGGCGAAGAGCGTCCAGTCGCGGCCGGTGCCGACGTTGCGGCCGGCGTGGATCTTGGAGCCGCGCTGGCGGACGATGATGTTGCCGGCGATGACGGACTGGCCGCCAAATTTCTTAACGCCGAGACGCTTCGAGTGACTCTCGCGTCCGTTCGTGGATGTTCCCTGACCTTTCTTGTGCGCCATGGCTGTTCCTTATGCTTTGATTGCTTCGATTTTGATGACGGAGAGTTCCTGGCGGTGGCCTTGTTTGCGCTCCATGCCTTTGCGTTTCTTTTTCTTGAAGACGACGATTTTTTCGCCGCGCTTGTTTTCAAGGATTTTGGCTGTGACAGTTGCGCCCGTGACGAGGGGCGTGCCAACACGGAAGGAATCGCCTTCGCCGACGGAGAGCACGTCTTTGATCTCAACCGTGTTACCGGCTTCTGTCTTGGGATAGCGATTTACGACGAGGATGTCGCCTTCGCTCACGGCGAATTGCTGTCCTTGCGTTTTGATGATGGCTTTCATGTGAAAATAAAAGGTCGGAATAAGAAGCCCGGCGTGTCGGGTAGCAAGGTTTATTTGCCAAAATCATCAGAAAAGCCGCCCGCGCCTTTTTTAGGTCGGGCGCATGGCGGCTTTTCCGCAATTTCTCCAGGAAGCACGGGGTTTTTGCACCGTGCGCCCGAGGGTGTTATTTCTTTTCGGCGGGCGATCCGGCGTCCACGTTTTTCATGTCGACGGTGAGGTTGTAATGCGGGGCGCGTTTGTAGTCGGTGTTGTAAACGGCGCGGCCTTCATACTCGGCCCTGGCTTTGGCGACAACGGTATGGGCCTGCTGGCGCTCGGTTTCCTGCTGGGCTTGGAGCGCTGCGAGGCGGGCGGCTTCGCGGTCGGCGGCCTCACGCTGGGCGGCTTCGGCGGCGGCGAGTTTTTCGAGGGCGTCCTTGCGGGCGTTCTCGGCGGCAATCGCTTCTTTTTCACGCTGTTCGGCAATGCGTTTGGCTTCGCCGATGGCTTGCTCTTTTTCGCGGGCCAGGCGTTCGCGCTCGGCGGTGGCCAGGCGGACCTGCTCCTCGGCGTTGCGACGGGCGGTCTCGGCGGCGGCCTGCTCGGCGCGGAGGCGGGCGATTTCTTTCTGCGCGGCCTCGGCTTCCTGCTTCGCCTTCAGATCGGCGAGGCGGGCGGCTTCGTTCGCGGCATCCAAACGTTGCCTGGCTTCCGCCGCGCCGCGTTCGGCGGCGGCTTTTTCCTGCGCGGCACGTTGTTCGAGGAGTTGTTTTTCTTTTTTGGTCTCGTAGGCCTGGTAACCAAAATAGCCTCCGACGAGGAGGGCCAGGACGATGACGACGGCTGATATGATTTTATTCATGGCGATTTTTTACGGATTTAAGTTTCGGGTTGTTAGTGAGATTCGCAAGGTTCCTGAGATTTCGGCAGTCTTTGCTGTCTGACCGCCGCGCTCGCGTTTGGTTCTGTTCAATTTGTGTTGGCCTCTGCAATGCCGGAGGTTGAGGCATTGGAAGATGCGCAAGTTATGGCATCTGTAACGGATTCTGCCAGAGAAAAATGTCGGTTTATAAGATTGTGCATCACGACGGCGAACAGCACGTCGCCCGATCCGGTCGCGGAAACCTCGCGTATCGACGGGGGCTGGCAGGAGGCGGGCGGAGCGCCGTCGCGCGCGGCAAACCACACCGGACCGGGCCCGTCGGTGACGATCCAGCGGCGCACGGGCCACTGGCGGCAGGCGGCGGCAAGACGCTCGGGCATCGGATTGGCAGGCGCCAGTCCGCGCAGGAAAGACTCGCCCGGCACGGGATCGGCGGCAAATGACGCGCAGAGCAGATCGAACTCGCCGCGGTTTATTTTGACGAGTTCGACAGGGTGCGCGACAAGCCACGCGAGAGGCGGGCCGTAGGTATCGACGCAGACGTTGCCAAGCGCGATGCGGCGGGAAATCGCATCGCGAAGAGGCCCGGCCGCGGGCGAGAGGAATCCGGGAAAACTGCCGCAAATCGCGAGCACGCACGCGGCGGGTTGCGCGTCCAGCCACGCGGCGCATTCGGCAAGGGAGCCGGGATCCGGCGCCGCGTCCATGCCGAGAAAGGTCGTCTCGGGCTGCGTGTTGTGCGTCACACGGACAACCGTGCCGGTGCGCGTGGGCACCGTCGTGCGAAACACGTGATGGGGCAAACGCCGCGCTTGCAGCCAGCGCAGGCATTCGTCGCCGGTCTCGCCGCCCGCAAAACAAGCCGCGACCGTGGGCGCGCCGAGACGCGCGAGCATCTTGGAAACATTGATGCCCTTCCCTCCGACTTGAAACGACTCCGCCGCGGCGCGCTGCGTTTTGCCCGGCTGCCACGAGGCAAACTCCAGCGTGCGTTCGGCGAGCAGGTTTCCGGTAAGCGTGATGATCATGGCGCAATCATGAGGGAGTGTTGCGGGAGGCGGAGGCGGGCGCGGATTTTTTCTGCGGACGATAAAAAATGTGATCCACGAAGAAGCCAAGCCCAAGCATCGCGCTGAGCGTGCGGACATTTCGCATCGCCCCGACGACGCTCGAAAGCGGACGCGCGTTGACCTCGTGCACACGCACAAGCAGCAGGCACCCCAGCAGGGCCAGCACCGGCTGCACGAGCACCAGCGCATGATAGACCTTCAGCGGCGGCATCGCTCCCGAATACAGCATCTTTTGCAACACCCACCCGCCGAGGATCGGCGCGACCGCCGTCGCCATCGCCGTGACGGCGAGATTGAGGCTGATCGCAAGCGTCTTCGCCGCAGGCGGGATGATTTTGAGCTGGATATTAAACAGGCTCAGCATGAACCCCGCGTTCATGATGCCGCCGTAGACATACATCGCGTAAAGCAGCCAGGCGTTTTGCGGCGTGAGAAAACACCAGAGGAAATTCTGCGCCTGCCACATGATCATCGAGAACAACATCACCGGCTTGTTGCCAAAGCGGTCGGTCAACGCGCCCCACGCCTCGTAAGAAAGCGCTCCGCCCAGGCTCGTCAACGCGATGAAAAAACTCACCTTGCTCGCCGAGCAATCGAGCTGCTCCATCATGAACACCGGATAAAACGGCCCGAAAAAATTCGCCGCGAAACCCCACACCGCGCCGTACGCCACGAACCACTTGAAGGGCGCCGTCGCGTGAATCGCCGCCAGTTGTTCGCGCCACGGCGCGTTCGCCTCCGCGCGCGCCGGGCTGGTCCCCGCCACCGTGCGATGCTGCGCCCAGATCGAATACACGCGCACCACCACCGCGCCGCCACAGATGATCTGGAACGCCCCCACGCTCCCTCCCCCGCTCTGCCAGAGCAGCCACGCCACGAGCAAAAGAAACACAATCTGCGTGACCTGAAGCATCCGATTTCGATAGCCGAAATATCTTGGCCGTATGCGCCTCGGCACCCACTCCTGGATCCACGATGTCCAGCTCACGCCCGCCATCGCGCTCGACAGCGCCGACACGCCGAAAAACAGCACGAACCACGGCGCGGTGATTTCCGGCCTGTCCGTTGGCATGAACCCGATCGCCACCGTCATCACCGCCCAGCACAGCGTCTGTATCGCCGCCGCCAGCAACGCGACCGTCTTCGGCAGCAGCCGCCGGTTGAAAAACGGCATCACAAACGCCTGGGAAAAATTCCCCCAATACGGCATCGACCCGATGATCCCGTACACCTCCGGCGAAAGCTGAAACGTGCTCACCAGCAGCGCCGCCATAACAAAGTTGCCCGGCAGCACCAGATAACAAATCGGCACCGCCGCGATACCGTCAGCCGTGCAAAGCCTCAAATTGCCCAGAAGAGTTTTTACGCGCGCGGACATTGGATCTTCAAACCGCGGATGAACACGCGCGGACACACCGGATGGCAAGCCCGCGCTCCCGGGTGGATTTATGATTTTCCAATCTGCCTTTATCCGTGTTCATTTGCGGCTGATAAAAAGAGACCGGCACTACAAAGCCCATGCGTGAATCAATCAAAACGAAACTCATCCAATCCGCTAACATTTTGACTCCCGGTGCCTTGCAACGCAAAAACACGATTGCCCTCGCGCGCTGGCTCATCGGGAAAACCCTCGCCCGCCGCCTTCCCGACGGCAGTGTCCGCCGCCACATCATAACCGAAACCGAGGCCTATCACGGCGAGTCCGACCTCGCCTGTCACGCCTCCAAAGGCCGCACCGCGCGCACCGAAGTCCTCTATCGCGCCGGCGGCGTCTGGTATGTGTATCTCTGTTATGGCATCCACGAAATGCTCAATCTCGTGGCCGGCCCCGCCGGCAGTCCCGCCGCCATCCTGATCCGCGGCGTGAAGGACATCAGCGGCCCGGGCCGCGTGACCAAGGCCCTCTCGATCAACCGCGCCCTCAACGGCGCCAGCGCCTGCGACGAAGCATCCGGCCTCTGGCTTGAGGAAACCCCGCCCGCCGAGCGCCACCGGGCCTGCGTATCCAAAAAACACATACGCACAACCCCGCGCATCGGCATCGACTACGCCGGCCCCGTCTGGTCGGCCAAGCCGTGGCGCTTCGTGGTGGAAGAAGGAGGAAGGAGATAGAGGAGTCAGGAGGTAGAGGAGGAAGAATATAGGAGATGGAATATGGAAGGCCGGGGATTCACAGCGAAGGCGCGAAGCGCGCAAAGGGCGGAAAAGGAGGAGAGTTTAAGATTAAAGATGAAGTTTAAGGGGGCAGGGCGGGTGGGGTGGCACGGGCTGCCAGACTGTTTTTAGACAGGATGAACAGGATTAACAGGATGAAAAAAGAAACATTCTGTTAATTCTGTTCATTCTGTCCAAAAATCAGACACTTGCGCTGTATAAAACAGCTTTGCCGTTGTTGGAGCTTTCGGCCTGCGCTGTCATTATATATTCACTCGGATACTTTGTTGTTTAGACAGAATGAACAGAATGAAAAGAAGCATCCTGTTAATCCTGTTCATCCTGTCCAAAAATCAGACCGGAAACGGCAGTCGCTTTCAGCGGGAGAGTTAAAGATTAAAGATGAAGTTTAAGGGAGGGAGCGTACGCGTCCCGCTCTTCGCCCTGATGTGGATCGGGTGGCACGGGCTTCCAGCCCGTGTGTTTTGGACAGGATTAACAAGATGAACAGGATAAAAAAAGAAACATTCTGCCCATTCTGTTAATTCTGTCCCAAAAGAATGCTTTGTTTTTAGACAGAATGAACAGAATTAACAAAATGAAAGAAACATCCTGTTCATCCTGTCCAAAAATCAGACCGGAAACAGCAAGGCCGTTGCCAGAATGTAGTTTAAGATTAAAGATGAAGTTTAAGGGGGAAGAGGATGGGAGGATGTAGAGGAGTCAGGATGTAGAGGAGGAGAGGAGCCGGAGTGGTTTGCTACTGGCTCCTCTATCTCCTGACTCCTTCCATCCTTCTTCTTCCTCTTCCTCCGTCCCGCTCTCCGCTCTGATGTATTTCCTTAATCTTAATCTTTAATCTTAATCTCCAAACTTCCTCCGTGTCCTTCGTGCCTTAGTGGTGAACCCTTCTATATTCTCCGCTGCCGCCTGAGCCGCAGGGCGAGCAAACCGGCGATCAATACGAAGACGGGGACTGATGTCGCTCCGCCGCCTCCTCCGCTGCTGCTGCCGCCGGAGTTGTTGTTTCCACCGTCATTGCCGCCGGTGGACTGGTCTTTGTAAGTGGCGGTGACCGTCGTGGCATTCCCAGGCATGGTGAAGGTTGTGCTCGCGGCATTCGCATTGGCGAATGTGCCGCCTGCGCTGCTTGTCCATTTGTCGAAGACTTTGCCGGAGGGCGCGGCGCTGGCGTTGAGCGTCACGCTCGCACCTGCGGCATAGGTGCCGGAGCCGGTGCCGTTGACGACGGTCAGCGTGTAGGTCGCGGCTGCCGGCGGGGCGTAGGTGAAGGTGCCGGTGTGGTTGTAGGGGCCGTCGTCATCGAAGGTGTAGAGCGTGATCGTGCCGGCGGCGCCGTTGGTGAATTGGAGCGAATAGACGGCGTCGAGATCGGGAATGATGAGGGTGCCCGCCGCGCCGGTGGCGCTGTATTCGTAGGGGAGCGTGAGCGTGCCGCTGGTGTCGGTCGTCGTCAGCTTGTTGCCTGCGATCACGGTGTAGGCGCGGGTGGTCGGCGGCGTGGCGTTGGTGGTGAGCGTGAGCACGGCCCCGATGGGGAGCGAGGCGGGGGCGAGGCCGGTGGCGGCGGTCGCGGCCTGCGTCGCGATGACGGTGCGGGTGATGCCGCTGCCGGTCACGACGATGCTCGCGGTGCGTGGCGCGCCCGTCGTGTTGGCGGAGGCGGTCATGGCGGTGACGGTTGCGTTGCCGGTGCCGCTCGTGGGATTGCGCGAGAGCCAGGTGGCGTTGGCGGGGTCGATACTGGTGCTCCATGCGATATTGGAGGTGATCGTGAAGGTCGCCGTTGCGCCGGTGGGTTGCGCGAGGGAGAGCATGATTTTGTTCACATCGAGTTGGGAGGTGCCGGCGGGGATTGCCGTCCACTTGGCGTAGAGGGTGTGGTTGGTGGCGTTGGCGGGCACGTTTGTGCCTGCGGTCACTTGGGTGCCGCCGCCATTGGCTGTCGTCCACCAGCCGCCGAAGGTGTAGCCGTTGCGCGCGGGCGTGGGGAGCGTGCCGTAGGATGCGTTTGGTGTGATCGTTTTGGTGCTTGGCGAAACCGTGCCGCCCTGTGCGTCGAAAGTGATGGTGATATTGACAGTGAGCGTGGCCGTGCTGCTGGTGACGGTCCCTTGCGAATTGGTGATCGTGACGCTGTATCCACCCGCATCGGAGGGTTGGGCATTGGTTATGGTGTGGGTGTCGCCGGTCGCGCCGGTGATGGGCGTCCCGTTCTTTTTCCACTGATAGGCGGGCGCGGGATTGCCTGTTGCCACGACCGTGAAGGCGGCGGTCTGCCCGGCACTGATGGTCTGGCTTGCCGGGTGTGTGGTGATGGCGGGCGCGGCAAGCGCGGGTGGAGCGACGATCGCATCGCTGGCAATTTCCACGGGTGTGCTTTGATTGGTGGTTGTGTCATTGCCGAGCTGGCCGGAGGTGTTCAGCCCCGTCGCCCAAACCTTGCCATCTCCAGTCACATACAGGCTGTGTTTATCACCAGCAGCCACGGCGACGACACTAGTGGATATTTGCACCGGTGAGCCGCGATTTATCGTGGTGCCGTCACCCAACTGCCCCTCGGCATTTCTTCCCATGGCCCAGAGTTTTCCATCTCCGGTTACATACAGGCTGTGCCCGCCAAGGCTCTGCCCGCCACCAGCGGCCACGGCGATTACATTGGACGCCACGTTTACGGGTGTGCTGCGATTGGTAGTGGAGCCGTTGCCAAGCTGGCCGGAGTAATTGGCACCCATGGCCCAGAGTTTTCCATCTCCGGTTACATACAGGCTGTGGGAGTTGCCAGCGGCCACGGCGATTACATTGGATGCCACTGACACCGGCGTGCTCCGATTGGTTGTGGTGCCGTCGCCGAGCTGGCCGGAGCTATTGTAGCCCATGGCCCAGAGCCTGCCGTCGCTTGTCACATAAAGGGCATGGGAGGTGCCAGCGGCCACGGCGATGACATTGGACGCCACATGCACCGGTGTGGTGCGATTGGTTGTGGTGCCGTCGCCGAGCTGGCCGTCGGGGTTGTAGCCCATGGCATAGAGCTTTTTGTCGCTTGTGATGTAGAAGCCATATCCCATGCCGGCGGCCACGGTGATGACATTGTCCGCCACGTGCACGGGCGTGCTCCGATCAATTGTGGTGCCGTCGCCCAACTGGCCATAGGTGTTCAGCCCCATGGCCCAGAGTCTGCCATCGTTGGTCACATACAGGCTGTGATCGCTGCCGACGGCGGCGGCGATCACATTTATTGCAATCAACATCGGCTTATTGATAGGGGATGCATGTCCGGCACCCAACTGGCTGCCGGTATTCCGGCCCATTGCCCACAGCTTGCCATCACTGGTCAGATAGAAACTATGAAACCAGCCTGCGACCACGGCGGGCAACCCCGTTCCAACCGAGGCTGCCGGAGCAGTCGTGACGGTGAGTGCCGCTGCATTGCTGGTCGTGGAGCCGAATGCGTTGGTGGCAATGCAGCGGTATTGATTGCCGGACTGAGCCATGATGACATTGGATACCGTGAGGCTGCTGCCAGTCTCTCTGGGCAGGGTGGCCCATGTGATGCCATCGCCGGAAACCTGCCATTGGTAGGCTGGCGGCGGGTTGCCCGTGCCGGAAATGGAAAAGGTCACGCTTTGGCCTATGCCTGTAGTTGCGTTTGCGGGTTGCGTGTCAATAAGGGGGGCAAACAGAGGATCATCGGTAATATTGCCAACAAGCACGGGTGTGCTACGATATGTGGAGCCGTCGCCGAGCTGGCCGACGCTGTTGTCACCCATGGCCCAGAGTTTGCCGTCATTGGTCACAAACAGGCTGTGAATGCGACCCCCGGCCACGGCGATTACATTGGAGACCACGTTCACGGGTGTGCTGCGATTGGTAGTGGAGCCGTTGCCAAGCTGGCCGTTGTCGTTCGATCCCATGGCCCAGAGCTTGCCGTCATTGGTCACAAACAGGCTGTGAATGCGACCCCCGGCGACGGCGATTACATTGGATGCCACGTTCACAGGTGTGCTGCGATTGATCGTGGTGCCGTCGCCGAGCTGGCCGTCGTCGTTCCACCCCATGGCCCAGAGCTTGCCGTCGCCGGTCACATACAGGCTGTGGTCCTGACCCGCGGACACGGCGATTACATTGGAGGCCACGTTTACGGGTGTGCTGCGATTGATCGTGGTGCCGTCGCCGAGCTGGCAGTCGTAGTTCATCCCCATGGCCCAGAGCTTGCCGTCGGCAGTCACATACAGGCTGTGAACGCCACCGGCGGCGACAGCGATTACATTGGAGGCCACGTTCACGGGTGTGCTGCGATTGATCGTGGTGCCGTCGCCGAGCTGGCCGTAGTCGTTCCGCCCCATGACCCAGAGTTTCCCGTCGGCGGTCACATACAGGCTGTGATCGCCACCGGCGGCGACGGCGATGACATTGGAGGCCACGTTTACAGGCGTGCTGCGGTTGGTGAAGGAGCCGTCACCCAACTGCCCCTCGGCATTTCTTCCCATGGCCCAGAGTTTGCCATCGCTGGTCACATACAGGCTGTGAACGCCACCGGCGGCGACAGCGATGACATTGGAGGCCACGTTTACAGGCGTGCTGCGGTTGATCGTGGTGCCGTCGCCGAGCTGGCCGCTGTCGTTCGATCCCATGGCCCAGAGTTTCTCGTCGGCGGTCACATACAGGCTGTGATCGTCACGCGCGGACACGGCAATGACATTGGAGGCCACGTTCACGGGTGTGCTGCGATTGATCGTGGTGCCGTCGCCGAGTCGGTCGTAGCTATTGTAGCCCATGGCCCAGAGCTTGCCGTCGGCAGTCACATACAGACTGTGACTTCTACCTGCGGCGGCGGCAATGACATTGTCCGCCACATGCACGGGTGTGCTGCGATCAATTCTGGTGCCGTCGCCGAGTCGACCATCGTAGTTGCTGCCCATGGCCCAGAGTTTCCCGTCGGCGGTCACATACAGGCTGTGATCGTAACCCGCGGCGACGGCGATTACATTGGAGGCCACGTTTACGGGTGTGCTGCGATTGATCGTGGTGCCGTCGCCGAGCTGGCCGTTGCCGTTCGATCCCATGGCCCAGAGTTTGCCGTCATTGGTCACAAACAGGCTGTGAGCGCCACCGGCGACAGCGATGACATTGGAGGCCACGTGCACGGGTGTGCTGCGATTGGTAGTGGAGCCGTTGCCAAGCTGGCCATCGTAATTGACACCCATGGCCCAGAGTTTGCCGTCGCTGGTCACATACAGGCTGTGAGCGCCACCGGCGGCGACAGCGATGACATTGGAGGCCACGTTTACGGGTGTGCTGCGATTGATCGTGGTAGTTCCGTCGCCGAGTCGGCCATCGTAATTGGCACCCATGGCCCAGAGTTTCCCGTCGTTAGTCACAAACAGGCTGTGAGCGCCACCGGCGGCGACAGCGATGACATTGGAGGCCACGTGCACGGGTGTGCTACGATTGATCGTGGTAGTTCCGTCGCCGAGCTGGCCGTAGTTGTTCCGCCCCATGGCCCAGAGTTTCCCGTCGGCGGTCACATACAGGCTGTGCTCGTAACCCGCGGCGACGGCGATGACATTGGAGGCTACGTTTACGGGCGTGCTGCGGTTGGTGGTGGAGCCGTCGCCGAGCTGGCCGCCGCTGTTGTCTCCCATGGCCCAGAGCTTGCCGTCGGCGGTCACATACAGGCCGTGAGAGAGACCGGCGGCCACGATGCTACGGGCAAATGGTTGGTCCGTCCCGTTCCATCTGGCGTAGAGGGTGTGGTTAGTAGCGCCGGTAGGGACGGTGGTAGCGGCAGTGATTTGTGTGCCGGCGCCGTTTGTGCCCGTCCACCAGCCGTCGAAGGTGTAACCGCTGCGTGCGGGTGTGGGCAGTGTGCCGTAAGGGGAGCCGGGCGTGGCGGTCTTGGTGATTGGAGAAACCGAGCCGCCCTGCGCGTCGAAGGTGATGGTGATGCTGGCGAGATTACCGACGCCTGCCTGCACGGGTGTGCTGCGGCTGGTGGTGGAGCCGTCGCCGAGCTGGCCAGAGTAGTTGCCGCCCATGGCCCAGAGTTTGCCGTCGTTGGTCACATACAGGCTGTGAGAGCTACCAGCGGACACGGCGATGACATTGGAGGCCACGTTCACGGGTGTGCTGCGGCTGGTGGTGGAGCCGTCGCCGAGCTCGCCGTATTCATTGCGTCCCATGGCCCAGAGTTTGCCGTCGTTGGTCACATACAGGCTGTGCGAGCCACCAGCGGCCACGGCGACGACATTGGAAGCCACGTGCATGGGTGTGCTGCGGTTGGTGGTGGAGCCGTCGCCGAGCTGGCCGTAGGAGTTGTCGCCCATGGCCCAGAGTTTGCCATCGTCGGTCACAAACAGGCTGTGATAGTCACCGGTGGCTATTTTTGGAGACATCCCCGCATCAGCCCGCGCCGATGGAGATGCACCGAGCATGGCAAGGATGGCTGCGAATGCACATATTATACTAAAGAGCCAATGGGTCGCGGATGGTTTCATGATGGTTAGAATGATATATTTTTTTGTGCGATTGATCGGCGCAGGCCGGATGACATCATCCGGCTTTTCCAACCGGATTTTAATATAAGCCCGGTCACGATGGTAAATAATTCCAGCGGATTGTTTGTGCTTCCCTGCGCTCCATTCTTTCGGGCCAGCCTTATATGATCGGGGTCGTTGGAGCCGGAATAAATAACAAAAGGCGTGCTGTTATTTTCATTTAATAATTTACCAAGCAGCGTATAGCCGGCTTGCCGGTCGGGTGGCCGGCCCATATCGGAAATGATCACGGCGAATTCCTGATATTTTATAATCTCCAGCGCTTCCTCGGTCGATGCGGCAAGTTCGATTCGCAATCCCAGCTCTTCAAACATGTTTCTCTCGATTATATTATTATTTGGCCGGTCATCCACCCAGAGAATGGATGCGCTGAAGAGCTTTTCCATGGCAGACCGGGGAATGGCGCGCTCGACGGTCTCGGCAATCTTTGCCGCGCTAGGCGGAGCATTGAGACGTCCGTCCGCCACGGCCTTTGCAGTCGACAGGGCGAGGCTCGCCGCCGCTTCCAGCTTAAATCCGGTTGTGTCGAACGAAACAGCCCTGATTCTTTCAATCAGATCTCGTATCGGAGACTTGAAGAGTAGAAGCGCGAGCAGGGCAACGGCGGCCCATATCAACGCGGGAAAGCATTGCTGTATGGCCGTGATAACCCATTGCGGCGTGGCGTCTGCCAGTAAAAGCGCGGGCGTTTCCATGGGCTTTTGATTCAATCCCGCCTACCGGAGCCGGGTGTCTTTTGAGGTTCAGGTTTGGGCACAAAAAAAAGGACGGTTTTATTTGAGTTTTTCAGCGGCAGCCTTGCGCTGAACTGCTGGAAAGGGAGCGGCAGCATTGAGGCAGAGTCATGTGATTTGAGGTTTCGAAGCGGCAAAAGATTATGGAAGATTCAAGGGTGTAAAAAAATCAGGAGAATCCCCGTGGGAAAGCCGCTTTAAGTGATTTTAAGTGATGGGTGGGGAACTTATGCCATGCGCTTCCCGGCGGGGAGGCGGGGGAGAATATAGAATCTAGAAGTTAGAATACAGAAGGGTTCACCACTAAGGCACGAAGGACACGGAGGGCGGAAGAAGAAGAGGAAGAAGGATGGAAGGAGTCAGGAGATAGAGGAGTCAGGAGGAAAGCACTCCGGCTCCCCCTCCTTTACATCCTGACTCCTCTACATCCTCCCATCCTTTTTAACCTTAAACTTCCTTCCTTTTCCGTCCTCCGTGTCCTCCGTGACTCCGTGGTGAATCCTCCGACGCAGGAGGGGGATGTGCGAGGAGCCGAGTTTGCGGCGCAGGGTGACGATCTGCTGGCGGACGGCGTCGTGGGTGAGGCCGAGGCGCGCGGCGATGGTTTTGTAGCAGTGGCCTTGCGAAAGCTGGCGGTAGATGTCGCGCTGCCGGGGCGTGAGGCGGAGGCTGCCAGGCCGTTTCGGGCCAAGCAAAAGGGAGAGCAGCGCGGAAATCATGCGGGCGTGGCAGCCGTTTTCGTCCGCGCCGGAAACCTGCGCGACAAGGCGCAAGGGCCGCGCGCTTCCATCGACGGACGGGAGGGGATAGGCGGCGGTGGCGGCGGGGTCGTCGTCCGGCGCGGGGTCGCGGTTGCAGGCGAGGATTTTTCCCTCGGCATCCTCCACCCACGCGGCGGCGGGGAGCGCGGCGAGGACATCGAGGAAACGCGCCGGAAGCGGCGGCGCATGGCGGGGGTTTTGAGGCATGGCTGAATGCTCGCGCGCGCATTCAGCCACAAGGCTGTTCTTCGCCGGACGGATAACGATGCCTGAAAACAAGTGGGACGCGCCTACACACGTCCCACAGCAGGCACCGCCAGGAGCCCGGATAAGAACGTCTCGGCGCGCCCCGATTGGGACGCGCTTCAACGCTGCCTTATCCTCTAAAACTG